>NZ_JABTYE010000005.1 GCF_013314895.1 Cupriavidus gilardii
CCACCCCCGGGCGTCTCGATCACGAACACATCCCCCACCTCCATCTCGGTCCGCGCCACGTGCGGCAGCGTCTCCTCGCTGCCATCGGCGCGGATCACGCGGTTGCGGCCCGTCGCGCCCGGCTCGCCGCCCGCCATGCCGAACGGTGCATGGACCCGGTTGTTCGACAGGATCGATGCCGTCATCGGCTCGAGAAAACGCACCTTGCGCACGCCGCCGTTGCCGCCGTGCCAGCGCCCCGCTCCGCCGGATCCCTGGCGGATCTCGTAGCTGTCCAGCCGCACCGGGAAGCGCCATTCGAGCACCTCGGGATCGGTCAGCCGGGAGTTGGTCATATGGGTCTGCACCACATCGCAGCCATCGAAGCCATTGCCGGCGCCGCTGCCGCCCGAAATCGTCTCGTAGTACTGGTAGCGCGCGTTGCCGAAGGTGAAATTGTTCATCGTGCCCTGGCTGGCGGCGACCACGCCGAGCGCGCCGTACAGCGCGTTGGTGATGCACGACGACGTCTCGACATTGCCCGACACCACCGAGGCCGGATAGCGCGGATTGAGCATCGAACCTTCGGGGATCACCACATGCAGCGGCTTGAGGCAGCCGGCGTTCAGCGGGATGTCCTGATCGACCAGCGTGCGGAACACGTACAGCACGGCCGCCATGCACACCGCCCGCGGGGCATTGAAGTTGTTCGGCAACTGATCCGAGGTGCCGGTGAAATCGACGGTCGCTTCCCTGCGCTCCCGATCGACCGTGACCCGCACGCGGATCTGCGCGCCGTTGTCGAGCGGATAGGTGTAGCTGCCATCCTTGAGCGCCGTGATCACGCGCCGCACCGCCTCCTCGGCGTTGTCCTGCACATGGCCCATGTACGCGCGCACCACCGGCAGGCCGAAGTGCGCGACCATCTTGCGCAATTCTTCGACGCCTTTGGCATTGGCAGCCACCTGGGCACGCAGATCCGCCATGTTCTGGTCGACGTTGCGCGCCGGATACCGCGCGCCGGCCAGCAGAGCGCGCATGCCGGCATCGTCGAGCACGCCGCCATCGACCAGCAGGAAGTTGTCGATCAGCACGCCCTCCTCTTCGACCACGGTCGAGTCCGGCGGCATCGAGCCCGGTGTGATGCCGCCGATATCGGCATGGTGGCCGCGCGAGCCGACGTAGAACAGCACCTCCTTGCCATCGGCATCGAACACCGGCGTGATCACCGTGACGTCGGGCAGATGGGTGCCGCCGTTGTACGGGTCGTTCAGCACATAGACGTCGCCGTCCTTCATCCGGCCGGCATTACGCGCGATCACGGTCTTGATGCTCTCGCCCATCGAGCCCAGATGCACCGGCATATGGGGCGCATTGGCGATCAGATTGCCCTGCGCATCGAAGATCGCGCAGGAGAAGTCGAGCCGCTCCTTGATGTTGACCGAGTAGGCGGTGTTCTGCAGCCGCAGGCCCATCTGTTCGGCGATCGACATGAACAGGTTGTTGAAGACTTCCAGCATCACCGGATCGGCCTCGGTGCCAAGCGCGCGCCGGAGCGGGCGCGGCACCGCGCGCGTCAGCACCAGATGGTCGCGTTCGGTCAGCAGCGCCTGCCAGCCCGGTTCGACCACGGTGGTGGCGTTCTGCTCGGCGATGATCGCCGGGCCGGCGAGGCGGTCGCCGGGACGCAGCGCGTCGCGCCGGTACAGGCCGGTGTCGTGCCAGGCGCCGCCGCTGAACATGCGCACCGTCTCGGCGGGCTGCGGCGGACCTTCGCGCGGCGCCAGGGCCGGCGGACGCTCCTGCGGCGCCTGTGCGACGCCGACCGCCTCCACCGAGACCGCTTCGACGATCAGCCCCTTGTCGGGCATCAGGAAGGCGTAGCGCTGCCGGTAGGCGGCCTCGAAGCCGGCGCGCATCGCGGCAGCGTCGTCGAACGGCACCACCAGCGCGGAATCGGTGCCCTCGTAGCGCAGATGGACGCGGCGCAGCACCTCGATGCGGCCCGCATCCTCGCCCTGCTCCAGCAGCTCGTCGCGCGCCTGCTGCGCGAGCGCGTCGAGGCGCTGCGCCAGCATCGGCACCGCGGCCTCGTCCAGCTTCGCTTCGATCGACAGCTCGCGCATCGCCGTGCGGTCGGCCAGGCCCATGCCGTACGCCGACAGCACGCCGGCCAGCGGATGGACGAATACGGTCTGCATGCCAAGCGCATCGGCCACCAGGCAGGCATGCTGGCCGCCGGCGCCGCCGAAGGTGGTCAGCGTGTAGCCGGTCACGTCGTGGCCGCGCTGCACGGAAATCTGCTTGATCGCATTGGCCATGTTGCCGACCGCGATCTCGATGAAGCCCTCGGCGACCTGCTCGGGCGTGCGGCGGTCCCCGGTCTGTTCGGCGATTTGCGCGGCCAGGTCCTCGAAGCGCGCGACCACGGCATCGCGATCGAGCGGTGCATCGGCGCGCGGACCGAACACTGCCGGAAAATGCGCCGGCTGGATCTTGCCGAGCATCACGTTGCAGTCGGTCACCGCCAGCGGGCCGCCGCGCCGATAGCTGGCCGGCCCCGGATTCGCGCCGGCCGAGTCCGGCCCAACGCGATAGCGGCTGCCGTCGAAATGCAGCACCGAGCCGCCGCCCGCGGCCACCGTATGGATGCTCATCATCGGCGCGCGCATGCGCACGCCGGCGACGCTGGTCTCGAACACGCGCTCGAAGTCGTTCGGGTGCTTGCCGCTGAAATGCGACACGTCGGTCGACGTGCCGCCCATGTCGAAGCCGATGATGCGATCGAAGCCGGCGCGCTGCGAGGCGCGCACCATGCCGACGATGCCGCCGGCCGGGCCGGACAGGATCGCGTCCTTGCCCTGGAAGCGATGCGCGTCGGTCAGGCCGCCGCTGCTCTGCATGAACTGCAGGTTCACGCCGGGCATCTCGCGCTCGATCTGCTCGACATAGCGGCGCAGGATCGGCGACAGATAGGCGTCGACCACCGTGGTGTCGCCGCGCGGCACCAGCTTCATCAGCGGCGACACCTCGTGCGACACCGACACCTGCGCGAAGCCGAGCTCCCGCGCGATGCGGGCCGCGCGTGCCTCGTGATCCGAATAGCGGTAGCCGTGCATCAGCACGATCGCCACCGCGCGAATGCCGTCGGCCAGCACGCGCGTCATCTGTTCGCGCAACGCCGCCTCGTCCAGCGGCAGCACCACGTCGCCATGCGCGCCGATCCGTTCGTCGACCTCGACCACCTCGCGATACAGCAGTTCGGGCAGCAAGATGTTCAGGTCGAACAGCCGCGGCCGGTTCTGGTAGGCGATCCGCAGCGCGTCGCGATAGCCGCGCGTGATGAACAGCGCAGTGGGCTCGCCCTTGCGCTCGAGCAGTGCGTTGGTCGCTACCGTGGTGCCCATCTTCACCGCGGATACCAGGCGCGGCGTGATCGGCTCGCCCGCGGCGAGTCCCAGCAGATGGCGGATGCCGGCGACCGCCGCATCGGCGTATTGCTCGGGGTTCTCCGACAGCAGCTTGTGCGTGACCACGGTGCCGTCCGGGCGCAGGCCGACGATATCGGTGAAGGTGCCACCGCGATCGATCCAGAACTGCCAGCGCGGATCGGAGGGGACGGCTTGCGATTTGGAGAACGACACGGAATACCTCGTGATTGGACGATTGATCGGGCGATTGATCGGACGATTGATCGGAAGATTGGGACCGGACGATTGATTGGACGAACGAGCGAAGGAAAGAAGCCGACAAATCGACCCCGCGAACACCGGGGCGAAGCTGGTGCTACAGCGACGTCGCGGAGCGCGCCGCCTGTTCGTACAGCCCGGTCAGCACGCGCAACAGCCGGGCCAGTTCGCCGATCTCGGCATTCTCGGCGCTGCCGGGGGTCATATTGCTGGTCAGGCATTGCTCGCGGATTTCACGGTACCGCGCGCATGCCTCGGTGCCGGCCGCGGTGGTGCTGTACGTCGCCTCCTTGCCCACGCGCACGCCTGCAACCAGGCCCATGCCCTGCAGCTTCTTCAGCGAGTAGGTGACCAGATGGGTGTCTTCGACGTTCAGCACGAAGCAGATGTCGGCCAGCCGCTTGGCCCGGCCGCGGTGATTGACGTGATGGAGCACCAGCACGTCGAGGAAGGTCAGATCACGTACGCCGGCCGCGCCCATGCAGCGCACCACCCAGCGGCTATAGGCGTTGTAGGCAGTGTTCAGGCCGAACTCGAATTCGGACAGCTCGGGACTGCGCGAAGACACCAGATGCGCGGAAGACACGATGCCGGCGCCCGCAGCGCGGGAAGCAGCAACGTCGGCAGCAACGTCGGCAACAACGTCGGCAACAACGTTGGCTGCAGCAACGCCGACAGCCGCGACGTTGGCGGACGCGATATCGGGAGGGGCAACTTCGTCGCGGCGGCTCGGTTTTCGGGCCATGGACAGCACTCCTGCAGAAGAACAGCGGAGAACGAACGGCATCGCGCGTCGCGCAGCGATCAACGGGCGCCGTGTAGGTGATTTCCCGGGGGCCGCGACTGAAATTTCAGCTTGACAGTTTATCGACAAATTATGAGCATGAGTACCCGGTAACGATGGGGATTGCGCGGCACTGCAATGACCGCTTCGGTGGCAATTCGCGCACGAATCCTGGGCATCGGACCAATCGCGCACGGTCCGCGCACGGTCCGCGCACTGTCGCGGGGCAAGCGGCAACGAGTCCGGGCCCGATGCACATCCCCGTTCCGACTTCGACCACCGCCCGAGCCCTCCGCCGAGCCCACGCACCACCGCTTACCCGATGACGATGCCTGCCGCGCTGCTTCCCGATATCGATACGCTGAACCGCCTGGCCCGCGAAGGCCGGCTCTCCCGCACGGCACTGTTGCAGCAGGCGCAGGCGCGCGCGAACGAGCCCGCGGCGCAGGCGGTGTTCCTGCAGACCAGTTTCGACACCGCCGCCAGCGCGGCGCAGGCGGCCGATGCCGCGGCGCTGGCCGGCAAGCCGCTGCATCCGCTGGCCGGGCTGCCGGTATCGATCAAGGACCTGTTCGATATCGGCGGCGATATCACCCGCGCCGCCTCGACGGTACGTGCCGATGCCGCACCGGCGCTCGAAGATGCGCCCGTCGTGGCGCGGCTGCGCTCGGCGGGCGCGGCACTGGTCGGCCGCACCAACATGACGGAGTTCGCCTTCTCGGGCGTCGGCATCAATCCGCACTACGGCGCGCCGGTCAATCCGCACGACACCGCGGTGGCGCGCATCTGCGGCGGCTCGTCCTCGGGCGCCGCGGCCTCCGTGGCCCTTGGCCTCGCGGTGGCGGCGCTGGGCAGCGATACCGGCGGATCGATCCGCATCCCGGCCGCACTGTGCGGGCTGACCGGCTTCAAGCCGACCGCGCGGCGCGTGCCGCTGACCGGCGCCTTTCCGCTGTCGTTCTCGCTCGATACCGCCTGCGCGATGGCACGCACGGTGGCCGACTGCGTGCTGGTCGATGGCGTGATCGCCGATCAGGCACTGGTCCCGGTGCGCAAGGCCGCCGGCGCGCTGCGGCTGGCGGTACCGCGCCAGCTGCTGCTCGACGATCTCGACCAGACCGTGTCGCGCGCCTTCGATCGCGCGTTGGGACGACTGTCCGCCGCCGGCGTGCAGATCGAACATGTGGATCTGCCCGAGCTGCTGGAGCTGTCGGCGCTGAACGCGCAGGGCGGGCTGACCGCGGCCGAAGCCTATGCGATCCACCGTGGCACGCTGTCCACGCGGCGCGCACTGTACGACCCGCGCGTGGCCGCGCGCATCGATCGCGGCGCCGCGATCGGCGCGGCCGACTATGTCGATCTGGTGCGTGCTCGCGCCGCATGGAGCGAGCGCGTGATGGCGCGCCTGGCCGGCTACGACGCGCTCGCCTGTCCCACCGTGCCGGTGGTGGCGCCGCCGATCGCGCCGCTGATCGCCGACGACGCACTGTTTACGCGCACCAACGCGCTGCTGTTGCGCAATCCCTCGACGATCAACTTCCTCGACGGCTGCGCGATCTCGCTGCCGTGCCACCAGCCCGACGAACTGCCGGTCGGCCTCATGCTGGCGCACGGCCCGATGCGCGACGCGCCGCTGCTGGGCACGGCGCTTGCATTGGAGGCCGTGCTGGCGCCCGCGCCGCTGCAGGGCTGAGGCCACGTCGGACGACAGCGCGAACGACGGCGCGAACGACGCGCGACAACCTAGTGGACGACCCAGTGGACGAGCCCCCGCTGGCGGCGCAAGATCCACGCACGCGCACACACCAACGACGCGGTAACGACACAACCAGGAGAGAAATGATGCAGCGCAAGGGATTGCTGAAGTCGATGTCTGCGTGCGGGCTGCTCGCCTGCGCCTTCGCGATGGCGCCGCTGGCGCAGGCCCAGGTCAAGTGGGATCTGCCGACCGGCTATCCGGCCAACAACCCGCACACGGTCAATCTGGATCAGTTCGCCAAGGAGGTCAGCGCGGCCACGCAGGGCAAGCTGGCCATCACGCTGCATCCGAACGGCTCTCTGTTCAAGGCCAACGAAATCAAGCGCGCGGTGCAGAGCAACCAGGCCCAGGCGGGCGAGGTGCTGATGTCGCTGCTGGAGAACGAGAATGCGCTGTTCGGCGTCGACGCCGTGCCCTTCCTCGCCACCGGCTTCGATGCCTCGTACAAGCTGTGGCAGGCGCAGCGGCCCGTGATCGACCGCCTGCTGGACCGTCAGGGCATCAAGCTGCTGTACGCGGTCGCGTGGCCGCCGCAGGGCATCTACGCCAAGAAGGAGATCCGCTCGGGCGCCGACATGAAGGGCCTGAAGTGGCGCGCCTACAATCCGGCCACCACGCGCATCGCGCAGGCGGTCGGCGCGCAGCCGATGACGATTCAGGCCGCCGAGCTTTCGCAGGCGCTGGCCACCGGCGTGGTCGACAGCTTCATGTCCTCGGGCGCGACCGGCGTCGACAGCAAGGTGTGGGAGAGCCTGTCGCACTTCCATACGGTCGATGCCTGGCTGCCGAAGAACATGGTGATCGTCAACAAGCGCGAGTTCGACAAGCTCGACAAGCCGTCGCAGGAGGCGCTGCTGAAGGCCGCCCAGGCTGCCGAGACGCGCGGCTGGCAGCGGATGCGCGAATACACGCAGCAATCGCTCGACACTTTGGCGAAGAACAAGATGACCATCGTCAAGCCCACGCCGCAGCTGCAGGCGGACATGAAGAAGATCGGCGACGAACTGCTGGCCGAATGGGAAAAGAAGGCCGGGCCCGAGGGCAAGGAAATCATCGCGGCGTATCGCAAGTAAGGTGCGGGCCGGCGTGCCGAAGACTGTCCTCGTCGTTCCCGCAGAAGCGGGGACGACGGCGGCTTCGCGCCAAACGGCCACGTAGCGACATCGTGTCCCGCTCCCCCTCCCCTGGCCTTCCGGACGCATCATGACTTCCCGCTTTCAGTGGTTCTACCAGGCGCTTGGCGCGCTGGCGGCCGTCTTCATCTGCCTGACGCTGCTGGTCGAACTGGCCATCATCGTCGGACGCTTCGCCAATTTCCAGATCGACGGCGGCGACGCCTATGCCGGCTATTTCATGGCCGCGGGGTCGTTTCTTGCGCTCGCCGCGACACTGCGCCAGGGTGACCATATCCGCGTCACGCTGATCCTGCAGCGCCTGCACGGCAAGCCGCGCGTATGGGCGGAGATGTTCTGTCTGGCAGTCGCCACGCTGCTGACCGCGTACTTCACCTACTACGCGGGCAAGCTCGCGTACGACTCGTTCATCTATCACGACATCTCGCAGAACACCGACGCCACGCCGCTGTGGATTCCACAGCTGTCGATGGCGGTGGGCCTGTTCGGCCTGTTCGTCGCGTTTGCCGAAGAGTTCGTCTACGTGCTGCGCACGCGCCGGCTGCCGCGCGAGGAAAGCGGCGAAATGGCGCGCACCGAATAACGGCGACGTCCCGGGACGTACCGCCTGGACGGCCCCCCACAGGAACGCAACAACATGGATCTCTGGATCACCTTCTTCCTGATCGTCGCCATCTTCGCCGTGCTCGGCGCCGGCGTCTGGATCGGCATCGCGATTCTCGGCGTCGCCTGGTTTGCGATGGAGCTGTTCACCAACAAGGTCGGCGGCGAATCGATGGCGCTGACGGTCTGGGGCTCGCTGTCGAGCTGGACGCTGACGGCGCTGCCGCTGTTCATCTGGATGGGCGAGATCCTGCTCAAGACGCGGCTGTCCGAAGGCATGTTCCGCGGGCTGGCGCCGTGGCTGCAGCGCCTGCCCGGGCGGCTGCTGCATGTGAACGTGATCGGCTGCACGATCTTTGCCGCGGTGTCGGGCTCGAGCGCCGCGACCTGCGCGACCATCGGCAAGATCTCGCTGCCGGAACTGGCCAAACGCGGCTATCCCGAGTCGATGGCGATCGGCTCGCTGGCGGGCGCCGGCACGCTGGGTCTGTTGATTCCGCCGTCGATCATCATGATCGTCTATGGCGTCACGGCCGACGTGTCGATCGGCAAGCTCTTCATCGGCGGCGTGCTGCCGGGGCTGCTGCTGGCGCTGCTGTTCATGGGCTATGTCGCGGTCTGGGGCTGGCGCCATCGCGATGCGATCCCGGTGCCGGAGCATCGGCTCGATCTGCATGCCAAGCTGGCGGAATCGCGCCATCTGATTCCGGTGGTGTTGCTGATTGGCGCGGTACTGGGCTCGATCTACGCCGGCATCGCAACCGCCACCGAGGCTGCGGCGCTCGGCGTGGTGGGCGCGCTGCTGCTGGCGCTGGCCCAGCGCACGCTGACCTGGCCGACCTTCCGCGATTCGCTGATGGCCGCCACGCGGATGTACTGCATGATCGCGCTGATCCTGGCGGGCTCGTCGTTCCTGACGCTGGCGATGGGCTTCATCGGCCTGCCCCGCCATCTGGCCGAATGGATCGTCGGCCTGAACCTGACGCCGTTCCTGCTGATCGTCGCGCTGATGGTGTTCTTCATCATCCTCGGCTGCTTCCTCGACGGCATCTCGATGGTGGTGCTGACGATGTCGGTGCTGCTGCCGACCATTCAGGCGGTCGGCATCGACCTGCTGTGGTTCGGCATCTTCGTCGTGCTGGTGGTCGAGATGGCGCAGATCACGCCGCCGGTCGGCTTCAACCTGTTCGTGCTGCAGGGGATGACCCGGCGCAATATCAGCTATATCGCCTGGGCTGCCTTCCCCTTCTTCGTGCTGATGGTGGTGGCGGTGCTGCTGATCTGGACCTTCCCCGGGTTGGTCACCTATCTGCCCGCGCAGATGAAGATGTAGATGCCATGCACGCCATCGTGATCGGTGCCGGCGTGATCGGCGTCTGCTCCGCCTGGTATCTGCGCGAGGCCGGTTTCGAGGTCACCGTGCTGGACCGGCGGGCCTCGCCCGCGCAGGAAACCAGCTTCGGCAATGCGGGCGTGATCGCGCCTGGCTACGTGACACCGTGGGCCGCGCCGGGGATGCCGGCAAAGGTGCTGCGCACCCTTTTCGCCAGCACCTCGCCGGTGGTGTTCCGGCCCAGCGCCGACCCCGCGATGTGGCGCTGGATCGCGCGCTGGCTCGGCGAATGCCGGCTCGAACGCTATCGCATCAACAAGCTGCGCATGCAGCGGCTGGCCTTCTACAGCCGCACGTGTCTGCATCAGCTGCGCGACCAGCTGCAGATCGACTACGAGCAGTCGCAAGGCTATCTCCAGCTGTTCCGCGGCGAACACGATCTCGACATGGCGCAGCCCGCGCTGGCGCTGCTGCGCGAGAACGCGGTACCGCATCGGCTGATCGACGCCGCCGAATGCCGCCGCCTCGAGCCCGGTCTCGCCCCGGACACGGCGCTGGCCGGCGGGCTGCATCTGCCCGAGGACGAATCGGGCAATTGCCCGATGTTCACGCGCCGGCTGCGCCAGTTTGCGGAGGCCGCCGGCGTGCGGTTTCTGATGGACACCACGGTTCATGGCATCAACGCCCCGCGCGATGGCCTGCTTTCGGTGTCCATGCGGCGCCAGGGCGGAGACTCGACCCTGCATGCGCAGCGCGTGGTCGTCGCGGCCGGCGTCGCCAGCGCCGCGCTGCTGCGCCCGCTGGGCCTGCGCGTGCCGCTCTATCCGGTCAAGGGCTATGCGGCGACGGTGCCGGTGCGCGATGCCCTGCAGGCACCGCTGGCCGCGCTGATGGACGAGTCGTACAAGGTCGCGATCACCCGCATGGGCAATCGCATCCGGCTGGCCGGCACCGCCGAGCTCGGTTCGCGCAAGCTGGACCTGCGCCAGGCAGCGGTGCGCACGCTGCTGAAGGTCGGACGCGACTGGTTCCCGGGCGCGGCCAACTACGGCGAAGCGTCGCTGTGGACCGGTGCCCGGCCCATGCTGCCCGACGGCCCGCCGCTGATCGGCGCCACTGCCGTGCCGGGGCTGTTCCTCAATCTCGGACATGGCTCGTCCGGCTGGGCGATGGCCTGCGGTTCCGCCAAGCTGCTTGCCGCGCAGGTCGCCGATGCCCAGCCCGATATCGATATGGAAGGCCTGACGCCAGACCGCTACGGCCTGGGTCCGCGGCAATGAGCCAGTGGCCGGCGGCGCTGCGATAATGCGCCGATGACGCCCTTCTCCTCGCCCGCCGCTTCCGGGACGACCTCGGACACATCGGTTACCGCGGACTGGCTGCGCTTCGATCCGGCCAGCGCCACGTCGATCCCGTTGTTCGACAGCGCCGCGATCCGCCGGCTCGAACAGGCCGCCTACGCCAGGCTGTCGCCGTTCACGCTGATGGCCCGCGCCGGTGCCGCCGCTGCCGCGTGGCTGACCGCCCATGCACCGGCAGGACCGCTGCTGTTGCTGGCCGGGCCCGGCAATAACGGTGGCGACGCGCTGGTCGCGGCGACGTGTCTGCATCGGGCGGGCCGCGACGTACAGGCATGGCTGCTGGCCGACCCTTCCCGCTTGCCCGCCGACGCCGCACGCGCGTGGAAAGAGGCGAGCGACGCCGGCGTGCCGCTGCAGGTGGTGGTGCCCGACCCCGCGTCGCCGCAGACCGCGCCGCCCTGGCCCACAACGGCACCGCGCTTTACCGCGGTAGTCGACGGCCTGCTGGGTATCGGCCTGAACCGTCCCGCGAGCGGCGCGCTGGCCGAATGGATCGATCGCCTGCGTGGGCTCGCCGAGCAGGGCGTGCCGGTGTTCGCGCTGGATATACCGAGCGGCCTGTCGGGCGATACCGGCGCCGGTGCACCGGCGGTACGCGCGACGCGGACGCTGACGTTTATCGCGGCCAAGCCGGGACTGCTGACGCGCGACGGGCGCGACTGCGCCGGCGAAGTCGATATCGCACCGCTGGGCCTGGACTATCCCCCGCAAGTGCCGCCAGAAACGGTGGCGGCGTGGGCCAATACGCCCGCCCGCTTCGCCACAGCACTGCCCGGCCGGCGGCATGCCAGCCATAAAGGCAGCTTCGGCACGCTGGCGGTGATCGGCGGCAGTATCGGCATGGTTGGCGCGCCGCTGCTCGGCGCGCGTGCCGCGCTGCATCTTGGCGCCGGGCGCGTGCATATCGGCTTTCTGGCCGATCCGGCACCGCCGTTCGATCCCGTGCATCCGGAGCTGATGCTGCATCCGGTCGACCGGCTGCAACCGGCCGAGATGTCGGCGTTGGTGGTCGGCCCTGGCATGGGCACCGGCGACGATGCCCGCGGATGGCTCGAGACAGCGCTGCGGGCTGGCGCGCCCACGGTGCTGGATGCCGACGCGCTGAACCTGCTGGCTACCAATGCAGCCCTGGCGGCGATCGCCAGGGCCGGCACCGCGCCACGCGTGCTGACCCCGCATCCGCTCGAAGCGGCGCGGCTGATGGGCGGCACCGTGGCGGAGATCCAGCGCGATCGCCTGGCCGCCGCGCGCGCGCTCGCGGCGCAATGGCAGGCGGTGGTCGTGCTCAAGGGCTCGGGCACCGTGATCGCCGCCCCTGGCGAGCACGCGGTCACGATCAATCCGACCGGGAATGCGGGCCTGGCCACCGCCGGTACCGGCGACGTACTGGCCGGCATGATCGGCGCGCTGTTGGCGCAGGGCATGGCTGCGGAGCCGGCGGCGCTGGCCGCGGTCTGGCTGCATGGCCGGGCCGCCGATCGGCTGGTGGCCAGCGGCGAAGGCCCGGCCGGATTGACCGCCGGCGAACTGCCGCGGGCCGCACGGCACGAGCTCAACCTGCTGAGCGCGTGGCGATGAACGGCGCGATCTCCATGCCGGGCGCGGCGCCGAGCCGCCGGCAACTGTGGACCGGCATCGCGCTGCTGGTGCTGGGCCAATGGATCCTGACGCTGCTCGATGCCACCGGCAAGACACTGACCCAGCAGGGCCTGCCGATCGTCGCGGTGGCGTGGGTCCGCTATGTCGGCCATGTGGTGGCCATCTTCCTTCTGCTCGGTCCCACACGCTTCCGCGCCCAGGTCCGCACGGACCAGCCGCGGCTGCAATGGCTGCGCGGCGGCCTGATGCTGGCCTCGACGCTGGTGTTCTTCTCGGTGCTGAAGCTGATGCCGTTGGCGACGGCCACCGCGCTCAATTTCTGCGCGCCGCTGTTCGTGGTCGCGCTGTCGCCATGGCTGCTCGGCGAACGCCCCGGCCGCCACGCGCGCCTGATCCGCTGGAGCGGCGTGCTGATCGGCTTTGCCGGCATGCTGGTGGTGGTGCGCCCCGGCGGCGAGCTGACGCCGGGCGGCGTGGCGCTGGGCCTTGCCTCGGCGCTGCTGTTCGCGCTGCTGCAAATGCTGACGCGGCGCATGGCCGCCCACGATGCGCCGATGACCACGCTGATCTGGAGCGGCATCACCGGCGCCGTGCTGACCACGCTGCTGGTGCCGTTCTTCTGGTTCACCGCGATGCCGACCCCGCTGCAATGCGCGCTGCTGCTGTCGGCCGGCATCACCGGCTCGCTCGGCCACTACTTCGTGATCCGCGCCTTCCAGTACGCGGACGCATCGTTCCTGAGCCCCTTCCTCTATCTGCAGATCATCTCGGCCACCACGGTCGGCTTCCTCGCTTTCGGCCAGCTGCCCGACTGGACCACGGCGCTGGGCATCGCGGTGATCTGCGCCGGCGGCGTGCTGGTCGCGGGCGGCGAATCGGCATTGCGGCTGGTGGCTCGGAGCCTCGGCGGAACGCGCTGATTGCGGCGTTGTCTGACAGTTTTCGCCGAACGTGCAGGCTATACTCCGCACATCCTGCGTCTTCTCCGCTCGTTTTTCGCAATGCCCACTGACCTTCCCGCCTGGCAACGTCTGCAGCAGCACTACCAAACGCTCCGCGACCAGCGGATGCGCGACTGGTTTGCCGCGCCAGGCGCGAGGGAGCGGGTCGACCGGTTCTCGCTGGAAGCGGCCGGCCTGTTCCTGGATTACTCGAAAAACCGCATCGTGCCGGAGACGATGGACCTGCTGGTCCAGCTCGCCGAAGAGGCCGGCGTCCCCGCGCGCCGCGATGCCATGTTCGCTGGCGAACATATCAATGCGACCGAGGACCGCGCCGCGCTGCATACGGCGCTGCGTGCCGCGCCGGACGCGCCCTTCCAGGTCGACGGCAAGCCGGTGATGCCGGCCGTCCATGATGTGCTGGCCCGCATGCGCGCCTTCTCCGAGCGCGTGCGCAGCGGCCAGTGGAAGGGCCATAGCGGCAAGACCATTACCGACGTGGTGAACCTGGGGATCGGCGGCTCGGACCTTGGCCCGCGCATGGTGTGCCGTGCGCTGGCCCACCTTGCCGGTGATGGCCGCGACGACGGCAGCGACGTTGGTGGCGCGGCATCGGGGCCGCGCGTGCATTTCGTCTCCAACGTCGATGGCACCGAACTGGCCGAGACGCTGGCGCGGCTCGATCCCGAACGCACGCTGGTGATCGTCTGCTCGAAGACCTTCACCACGCTCGAGACGATGGCGAACGCAATCAGCACGCGCCAATGGTTTGTCGAACGCGGCGTGCCGGAGGCCGGATTGGCGTGCCATTTCGTCGCGGTGTCGACCAATCTCGAGGCCGTGCGAGCGTTCGGCATCGATCCGGCCAATATGTTCGAGTTCTGGGACTGGATCGGCGGTCGCTTCTCGCTGTGGTCGTCGGTGGGGCTGTCGATCACGCTGGCGCTCGGTTACGAGGCCTTCGCGGAATTGCTCGCCGGCGGCCGCGAGATGGACGAGCACTTCCGCAGCGCGCCGCTGGACCGCAACATGCCGGTGATCCTCGGCCTGCTGGGAGTCTGGTACCGCAACGTGTTCGGCCTGCCGACCAGCTGCATGGCGCCGTACTCGACCTCGCTGGAACTGTTTCCGGCCTTCCTGCAGCAACTGGAGATGGAGAGCAACGGCAAGTCGGTGCAGCGCGACGGCGCGCCGGTGCGCGTGGACACGTCGCCCGTGGTCTGGGGCACGGCCGGCACCAATGGCCAGCACGCCTATTTCCAGCTGATCCATCAGGGCTCGCAGATCGTGCCGGTCGATTTCGTCGCGCCGCTGTCCGCGCCGCGCACGCTGCCGGGCCATCATGCCAAGCTGCTGGCCAACTGCTTCGCGCAGGCCGAGGCGCTGATGCGCGGACGGACCGAGGACGAACTGCGCGCGGCCGGCATCGTCGAGCCCGAGCGCATCGCCCATATGCGCTTCGAGGGCAATCGGCCGAGCAACATGCTGCTGATCGAGGGCATCACGCCGCGTGCGCTGGGTGCGCTGATTGCACTGTATGAGCACCGCACCTTCGTGATGGGCGCGATCTGGAATATCAACTCGTTCGATCAGTGGGGCGTCGAACTGGGCAAGCTGCTGGCGCGGCCGATCGAAGCGGAGCTCAACGGTGGCGCGGAAGCACCGCACGATCCATCCACCAGCGGGCTGATCGCGCGCGCCAGAAGCGCGCTGGCGCGGGGGGGCTGAGAGTCGGCCGCGGCCGACCTTTCACGTTTTCACGCGTTCAGACCTCGGCGCCCATCCACTCGTCGCTGGCGACCTTCCCCGCCTCGATGGTCAGGATGCGGCCGCAGCGCGCCGCCACCGACCGGTCGTGCGTGACCAGCACCAGCGTCGAGCCGGCGTCGCGATTCAGTTCGAACATCAACGCAATCACGGCCTCACCGGTCGCGGTATCGAGGCTGCCGGTCGGCTCGTCGGCAAACAGGATATCGGGGCGCGTAACGAAGGCGCGGGCCAGCGCGACGCGCTGCTGCTCGCCGCCCGACAGCGTGCGGGGATAGTGCGACAGGCGCGCCCCCAGGCCCACCCGTTCCAGCATCGCCCTGGCCCGCTCCTGCACGCCTTCGGCCTCGCCGCGAAGCTCCAGCGGCAGCATCACGTTCTCGAGCGCGGTCAGATGGCCGACCAGCTGGAACGACTGGAACACGAAGCCGACATGCCTGCCGCGCAGCGCCGCGCGCTGGTCCTCGTCGAGCGCGAACAGGTCGTGGCCATGCAGCGACACGGTGCCGCGGCTGGGCAGATCGAGACCCGCCATCAGACCGAGCAGCGTCGATTTGCCCGAACCCGAGGCGCCGACGATGGCGAGCGTTTCGCCGGGCGTGACGGAAAACGTCACGTCATGCAGAATCGTCAGCGAACCGGTCGCGTCCGTCACGGTCTTTCCCAAGGATTCGACAGCAAGAATGGATGAGGACATGAGCAAGGGTTTCCGGAACGGTTTTTGGCGGGACATCGGTGGGCGCTGGCGTGCCCTGATGCTGGGCGCGCTGCTCGCATTGGCGGCGGTGCCAGCGCTGGCGCAACGCTCGCCCACCATCCTGGTGCTTGGCGACAGCCTGTCGGCGGAATACGGCATCGCGCGCGGCGCAGGATGGGTCAAGTTATTGGAAGACCGCCTGCGCGCGGAGAGGTTCGATTATAGCGTCGTCAATGCGAGCATCAGCGGCGAAACCACGGTCGGCGGCAAGACCCGTCTGCCGGACCTGCTGGCCCGTCATCGGCCCGCGATCGTGGTGGTCGAGCTCGGCGCCAACGACGCGCTGCGCGGCCTGCCGCTGCAGAGTACCGAGGCCAATCTGCGTCAGATCGTCACCAGCGCGAAGGCTGCCAAGGCCAGCGTGCTGCTGATCGGCATGCGCATCCCGCCCAACTACGGGCCCGACTACACCGAGCGCTTTTTCGCGCTGTATCCGAAGCTGGCCAAGGAATATCAGCTGCCGCTGGTGCCCTTCCTGCTCGACAAGGTGGTCACACGGCCGGAATGGTTCCAGGACGATCGCATCCATCCGACCGCGCAGGCCCAGCCAGCGCTGCTCGAAACCGTGTGGCCGCAGCTGGAGCCGCTGCTCAAGCGCCAGCGACGCAGCGCCGAGGAAGGCAAGGCACCGCCACGGCGCGGTTGATGTCAGCATAGTGCCGTTCACCACCACCACCGGCACATGAGAAAGGGGCCCCGCGGGGCCCCTTTCTTTTTCGCTACGAGACCGACCCTGTGCGGCCGGTCTCCTCCATCGCCATCAGCCTGCCGGCTGCGACTCCGCCGGCGCCGCGGGCTTGAGCACCTCGACCTCCGACCGCGCCTTCAGGCTCTCGAAGAACGCTTCCAGCTCGCTCTGGCCGGCCAGTTGCGACAACTGCTGCGCCTCGGCCTGGCGCTGCGCGGCATCGACCTGCGCCGGCTGCGAAACCTTGGCGATGCGATAGATCGCATAGCCCTGCCCGCCCAGATCCACGCCGACCACGGCCGGCAGCTTCGATGCATCGGCACGCATCACCGCCTCGACCGCCTTCGGCGCCAGACCGGCCGGCTGCTGGCGCGATACCGTGACGGCGGCGCCAAAGCCTTCGGCCGAGCCGCTCTGCTTCAGCTTGGCAAGCTGCGCTTCGCCGTCCTTGCGCGCCAGTTCGGCGGCCTGCTCGGCAACATACTGCGCCCGGACCTGGTCGCGCACCGCGTCGAACGGCCGCACCGATGCGGGGCGATACTCGACCACGCGACCGGCGACCAGCGTTTCGGGACCGACCTGGACCGCTTCCGTATTGCGCTTGTTCTTGATCGCATCGTCGCTGAACAGCGCCGCCAGCACCTTCTCGTTGTTCAGCGGATTGTTCGCGCCCAGCGCGGGGTTGGGCGCGCGGGTCACGTTGTCCGCGGTCTGGATCGTCAGCTTGAACTTGTCGGCGGCCGGCTTCAGGCTGTCGGCCTGCTCATAGACGGTATTGCCGAAGGCGTCGGCTTGCTCGGTGAACTGCTTGGCCGCCAGCTGCTTGCGCAGTTCCGCTTCCAGTTCGGGCTTGACGGCCTCGAGCGGACGCGTCTGCGACGGCTTGATCTCCGTCACCTTGATGATGTGATAGCCATAGTCGGTTTCGACCACGTCGCTGAGCTGATTCGGCTGCAGCGCGTACATCGCGTCCTCGAACGGCTTGACCAGTGCGCCGCGGCCCATGAAACCGAGGTCGCCGCCCTTCTCCGCCGAGCCCGGGTCCTGCGACTGCTTGCGCGCGACGTCGGCGAAGGTGTCCGGATGCTTGCGCAGTTCTTCCAGCAGCTTGGTCGCCTTGTCCTTGGCGGCCTGGCGTTCCGCGGCGGGCGCGTCCTTCGAGGCGGCGATCAGGATATGGCTGGCGCGGCGCTGCTCGTCGGTACGGAAGCGCGCGATATTGCTGTCGTAGTAGGACTTGAGCTGCTCGGGCGTGATGCTGATGCCGGCGGCCAGCGCATCGGCCGAGAGCACCAGGTATTCGACCTTGGCCTGCTCGGGCACGCTGAACGCCTGGCGATGCTTGTCGTAGTACGCCTTCAGCGCGGCGTCGTCGGCCGTCACCTTGGCAGCGTAGTCGGTGGCCTTCAGCAGCAGCGGCTGAACTTCACGTTGCTGGTCGCGCGCGGCGATCAGGCGGTCGAGCAGCGACTTCGGCATGAAGGCGGTCGCACCGATCGACTGGCCGAGCTGCTGCGTCGCCAGATCGAAACGCATGCGGGCGTCGAATTGCTCGGGCGTCATGCCCTGCGATGCCAGCAGTTCGAGATAGGCCTTGTCCTCGACCCGTCCGTCCGCCTTCTTCGGCAGCTGCGCGATCGCGGGAATATTGACGATCGCCTCGTACAGCCGCTCGTTCGACACGGTCAGGTGCTCGCGATTGACCTCGTTGGCCACCACGCGCTGCAGGATCAGTTGGTCCAGTACAGCCTTGCGCGCTTCCGGACCCTCGAACTGGCGCGGATCGTAGGCGGCGCCCAGCACCTGACGCATCCGCTCGGACTGCTCGCGCAGCACGTTGTCGACTTCCTGTTGGGTGATGGCACGGCCATCGACCTTGGCGGCGTCGTGCGAGCTGTCCATGAAGCGCGAATAGCTCTCCACGCCAAAGAACACGAACGACGGAAACACCAGCACCAGCAGCAGCAAAAGCATCAGGCGCCGGTTGTTGCGAACGAAATCAAGCATGCTGACTCGGGATCAAGTTGGGACGGAGGTCAAAACTCCGCGATTCTAGCAGGCTGCGCGGAGCCGCCCGCGGGATGTGGCGTGGGCGGCCGTTGCTCGAGGGGCTACAAATGGGCTTGCGAATGGGGCCACAAATGAAAACAGCCGCTTGGAGGCGGCTGATTCGGCCGGCCACCTGGCGGTGCCCGGATGCAATGTGGCGGAGTGGACGGGACTCGAACCCGCGACCCCCGGCGTGACAGGCCGGTATTCTAACCGACTGAACTACCACTCCGATGTCGGTCTCGCTGCCCGGCGATACGGCCCTTCAATGACGCGGCGGCATGGCGATCGGGGCCATCGAGTGAGTGGTGGGTGCTGAGGGGATCGAACCCCCGACCTACGCCTTGTAAGGGCGCCGCTCTACCAGCTGAGCTAAGCACCCGCTCGATGTTGCCGCGATGTTGCCGCCATGTGGCTGCAATGCCGCGAATCAGGCTGTATCGCCGCGCACGTATCAGCCGTCGACTGCCGTTTGCGCTGCGAGGCCGCAAGTGTAATACAGCGTGTTCGGCTTTGCCAAGCCGAACACCGGGCGCGCCGCAAAAAAAAACCGCAGGGCGAACCCTGCGGTTTTTGCGTCTTGCGGTGCCGGCGGGCGGGACGCCCGGCCGGCACACGATCGGCGCGCTCAGTGATGAATCATCTCGTGCGTGGCCGCCGCACCCTTGTCCTTGACTTCGGCAGGGCTGGCGACTTCTTCCGGCAGCGGCTCGGGCATCCGTTCGAGCGCCATTTCCAACACCTTGTCGATCCAGCGCACCGGAACGATCTCGATGTTGTTCTTGACGTTGTCCGGAATCTCGGCGAGGTCCTTGACGTTCTCCTCCGGAATCAGCGCCAGCTTGATGCCACCGCGGTGGGCGGCCAGCAGCTTCTCCTTCAGACCGCCGATCGGCAGCACTTCGCCGCGCAGCGTGATCTCGCCGGTCATCGCCACATCGGCGCGCACCGGGATACCGCTGAGCACCGACACCAGCGCCGTCGTCATCGCGATACCGGCGGACGGACCGTCCTTCGGCGTCGCGCCCTCGGGCACGTGAATGTGGATGTCGCGCTTCTCGAACATCTCGTCGGTGATGCCCAGCCGGCGGGCGCGCGAACGCACCACCGAACGCGCGGCCTCGACCGATTCCTTCATCACGTCGCCCAGCGAGCCGGTGCGGGTGATATTGCCCTTGCCCGGCATCAGCGCCGCCTCGATCGTCAGCAGATCGCCGCCGACCTCGGTCCACGCCAGACCGGTGACCTGGCCCACCTGGTTTTCCTTGCCGGCCAGGCCGAAGTCGTACTTGCGCACGCCGAGGAATTTATCCAGGTTGTCCGAATCGACCTTGACCGTGCCGCTCTCCTTCTTCAGCAGCAGCATCTTGACCACCTTGCGGGCGATCTTCGATACCTCGCGTTCGAGCGAGCGCACGCCGGCTTCCCGCGTGTAGTAGCGGATGATGTCGCGGATCGCCGCTTCGGTGACCTCGATCTCGCCCGGCTTCAGGCCGTTATTGCGAATCTGCTTCGGCAGCAGATAACGCTGGGTGATGTTGACCTTCTCTTCCTCCGTGTAGCCGGACAGCCGGATCACTTCCATCCGGTCGAGCAGCGGCGGCGGAATGTTCAGCGAGTTCGAGGTCGCCACGAACATCACGTCGGACAGGTCGAAGTCCACCTCGATGTAGTGGTCCTGGAACGTGTGGTTCTGTTCCGGGTCCAGCACCTCGAGCAGCGCCGACGACGGATCGCCGCGGAAATCCATGCCCATCTTGTCGATCTCGTCGAGCAGGAAGAGCGGATTGCGCACGCCGACCTTCGTCAGGCTCTGCAGGATCTTGCCGGGCATCGAACCGATATAGGTCCGGCGGTGACCGCGGATCTCGGCCTCGTCGCGCACGCCGCCCAGCGCCATGCGGACGAACTTGCGGTTGGTGGCCCGCGCCACCGACTGGCCCAGCGAGGTCTTGCCGACCCCGGGCGGGCCGACCAGGCACAGGATCGGCGCCTTGACCTTGTCGACGCGCTGCTGCACGGCGAGGTATTCCAGGATCCGTTCCTTGACCTTTTCGAGACCGTAGTGGTCTTCGTCCAGCACGCGCTCGGCGTTGGCCAGATCGTTATTGACCTTGCTCTTCTTGCGCCACGGCAGGTTGACCAGCGTGTCGATGTAGTTGCGCACGACGGTCGCCTCGGCCGACATCGGCGACATCAGCTTGAGCTTCTTGAACTCGGCCTCGGCCTTCTTCTTGGCCTCCTTCGGCATGCGGGCGGCCTTGATGCGCTTGTCGAGCTCCTCGAGATCGGCGCCCTCTTCGCCTTCGCCCAGTTCCTTCTGGATGGCCTTGACCTGCTCGTTCAGGTAGTACTCGCGCTGGCTCTTCTCCATCTGCCGCTTGACGCGGCCACGGATGCGCTTCTCGACCTGCAGGATGTCGATCTCGCCCTCGAGCTGCGACAGCAGGCTCTCCAGGCGTTCGGTCACGTTGACCATCTCCAGGATCTTCTGCTTCTGCTCGAGCTTGATCGGCAGATGCGCGGCGATGGTGTCGGCCAGGCGACCCGGCTCGTCGATGCCCGACAGCGAGGTCAGGATCTCCGGCGGGATCTTCTTGTTCAGCTTCACGTACTGGTCGAACTGCGACACGATCGCGCGGCGCAGGGCCTCGGTCTCGGCGCTTTCGCCCGGGCCCAGAGGTACCGGCACGGCCTCGCACATGAAATGCGAGTCGTCCTCGCTCACTTCGCGGATATTCGCGCGCTGCGTGCCTTCGACCAGCACCTTCACGGTGCCGTCCGGCAGCTTCAGCATCTGCAGGATATTGGCGATGCAGCCGACCTCGTACAGGTCTTCGGCGGTGGGCTCATCCTTCGCCGCCGTCTTCTGGGCCACGAGCATGATGCTCTTGCCCGACTCCATCGCAGTTTCCAGCGCCTTGATGGACTTCGGGCGACCCACGAACAGCGGGATCACCATGTGCGGAAACACCACCACGTCGCGCAGCGGCAACAATGGGAGGCGAATCGGCTCAGCCGGGAGGAGTTGTGTTCCAGACATCAGTTTCCCCAGTCAGTCATTTAAGGCGTAAATTGGGTCGCACGAACCGATTACAAGACAGCAATCACCGGTTCGCAGCATCAGTCAAATGACGGCCCCGACACTTGCGAATCCCGCGCAAACAGCATACCCGCGTTTCCTCCCGTTCGTTTGGCGAAATGAAGAAAAAAAGCCGCTCGCTTTTCGCGAACGGCCTGTCGGTTGGCTGCCGGCGCGGACGCGCCCTGCGCCGGCGTTCGCGTCAGTTGGAGCCAGCCACTTTGGGCTGGTCCTCGTACATCAGCAAGGGAGGTGCGTCGCCGGTAATCGTGCTTTCGTCGATCACGACTTTTTGCACGCCCTTGTAATTCGGCAGGTCGTACATGACATCCATCAGCGATTGTTCGAGAATCGAACGCAGGCCGCGCGCACCCGTCTTGCGCTTGATGGCCTTGCGGGCAATCGCGGACAGCGCTGCCGGCCGGATCTCCAGTTCGACGCCTTCCATCGCCAGCAGTTTCTGATATTGCTTGACCAGCGCGTTCTTCGGCTCGACCAGGATCTGCACCAGCGCGGCCTCGTCCAGCTTGGACAGCGTCGCGACGACCGGCAGGCGGCCGATCAGCTCGGGAATCAGGCCGAACTTGATCAGATCCTCGGGCTCCGTCTGCGGCAGCACCTCGCTGACATCGCGCTCTTCCTTGCTCTGGACCTGGGCACCGAAGCCGATGCCGGTCTTGTCCGAACGCTGCATGATCACCTTTTCCAGTCCATCGAAGGCACCGCCGCAGATGAACAGGATGTTGGTGGTATCGACCTGCAGGAAGTCCTGGTTCGGATGCTTGCGTCCGCCCTGGGGCGGCACCGAGGCCATCGTACCTTCGATCAGCTTCAGCAGCGCCTGCTGCACGCCCTCGCCCGAGACGTCACGGGTGATGGACGGGTTGTCCGACTTGCGCGAGATCTTGTCGATCTCGTCGATGTAGACAATGCCGCGCTGGGCCTTCTCGACCTCGTAATTGCAGTTCTGCAGCAGCTTCTGGATGATGTTCTCGACGTCCTCGCCGACATAGCCGGCTTCGGTCAGCGTGGTCGCATCGGCAATCACGAACGGGACGTTGAGCAGGCGGGCCAGCGTCTGCGCGAGCAGCGTCTTGCCGGAGCCGGTCGGGCCGATCAGCAGGATATTGCTCTTGGAAAGCTCGACATCGTCCTTCTTGCCAAGATGCTTGAGCCGCTTGTAGTGGTTGTAGACAGCCACGGCCAGAATCTTCTTGGCCTGCTCCTGGCCAATCACATACTGGTCCAGGCTTTCGCGGATCTCGTGCGGCGTCGGCAGATCCGACTTGGCCGCGGCCGGGGCGTCCTTGTCGGCGCCGGCGGCTTCATCGCGAATGATCTCGTTGCACAGGTCGATGCATTCGTCGCAGATGAACACCGACGGGCCGGCGATCAGCTTCTTGACCTCATGCTGGCTTTTGCCGCAGAAGGAGCAATACAGAAGCTTCTCGCTGGATGAACCTTTTTTGTCCGCCATAGGAATCGTCACATTAGCAGGGGCGCGCCAGGGCGCAGAAAGGACCTTGGCGATACGCGTCAAACGCATCATACGCCAAAACCTTTAGGGCAGCGGGCGGAACCCCCTGGGTGTGGGGGCAAACACCACAAACGAGGCGCAGGGCCTCGTTTTGTGGTGTAGGCTTGGCTGTTTGGGGCCGGATCGGGGTCCGGCTCGGGCCCGACTGGAGCCGCAACGCCGGAAACCGGCGCGCCGCGCGAGCGTGGCTCAACCGCGGCGGGCGATCACCTTGTCGATCAGGCCGTAGTCGACGGCCTGATCGCCGCTCATGAAATTGTCCCGGTCGGTATCGCGGGCAATCTTCTCGACCGGCTGACCCGTGACCTCGGCCAGGATCGAATTGAGCCGTTCGCGCAGATAGAGGATCTCGCGCGCCTGGATCTCGATGTCCGAGGCCTGGCCACGCGCGCCGCCCAGCGGCTGGTGGATCATGATCCGCGAGTTGGGCAGCGCCAGGCGCTTGCCCTTGGCGCCGGCGGCCAGCAGGAACGCGCCCATGCTGGCGGCCATGCCCATGCACAGCGTCGACACGTCCGGCTTGATGAACTGCATCGTGTCGTACACCGCCAGACCGGCCGAGACCGAACCGCCCGGCGAGTTGATGTAGAGGAAGACATCCTTGTCGGGATTCTCGCTCTCCAGAAACAGCAGCTGCGCGATCACCAGATTGGCGGTCTGGTCGTTGACTTCGCCCACCATGAACACCAGGCGCTCCTTCAGCAGGCGCGAGTAGATGTCATAGGCGCGCTCGCCCCGACCGGACTGCTCGACCACCATCGGCACCAGCCCGAGGCCCATGGTCTCGAGCGCCGAAGCTTGCGTGGTGGCGAGACGATCGAGCAAATCATTGCGGGTCATGCAGAGTTCTCCAGGAATTCGGTGGCAGGCCAGTGGCCTCGGCAAAAGGCAAACAAGCCGCCCGAAGGCGGCTTTGCCCTGAGGCGGCTATCGATCAGGCTTGCTGGCCGCCGTTGCCTTCGGCCGTCAGCTCCTCGAAGGACACCGACTTGTCGATGACCTTGGCCTTCTCGCACACGAAATTTACCACGTTGTTTTCGAGCACGTAGGCTTCCATTTCCGCCAGGCGCTGCTGGTCGCCGTAGTACCAGCGCATGACTTCCTTCGGATCCTCGTAGCTCTTGGCGAACTCTTCGATCTCGGCCTTGATCTGGTCGGCCTTGGCTTCCAGGCCGTTGGCCTTGACGATCTCGGCCAGGATCAGGCCCAGCTTGACGCGGCGCTCTGCCTGCTGCGCGAACATCTCCGGCGGAATCGGCATGTCCTTGGCGTTCGGCATGCCACGCTGCTCGAGGTCGCGGCGGGCCATCTGCACCAGGCGCTCCTGGTCCTGTTCGATCAGGGCCTTGGGCACGTCCAGCTCGCTGGCCTTCAGCAGCGCTTCCATGACCTGGTCCTTCAGCATCGCGTGCGTGCGGCGCTTGACCTCGCGTTCCAGGTTCTCGCGGATGTCGGCGCGCATCTTCTCGACGCTGCCGTCGGCGATGCCCAGCGACTTGGCGAAGTTGTCGTCGACCTCGGGCAGGTGAGCCCACTCGACCTGCTTCATCGTGATGGTGAATTCGGCGGTCTTGCCCGCAACTTCCTTGCCGTGATAGTCCTCGGGGAACGCCAGCGGGAAGGTCTTGCTCTCGCCGACCTTCAGGCCCAGCGCGGCCTGCTCGAACTCGGGCAGCATGCGGCCCTCGCCCAGCACGAAGACGAAGTCCTCGGCCTTGCCGCCGGCGAACTCGACGCCGTCGATCTTGCCGACGAAGTCGACCGTCACGCGGTCGCCGTTCTTCGCCGCCACTTCGCCGCCGCCATCGCCATGCTCGCCGGCTTCGCCGCGGGCATGGTAGTGGACGCGCTGCTTGCGCAGGATGTCGATGGTCTTGTCGATCTCGGCGTCGGTGATTTCGGTCTTGGTGCGGACCACTTCGGCGGCCGACAGGTCACCGATCTTGACTTCCGGGTAGACCTCGAAGGTAGCGTCGAATGCCACTTCGTCATCCGCCACACCTTCGGTCTTGATCTCGAACTTGGGCTGGCCGGCGACCTTGACGTCCTGCTGCTGGGTGATGTCGAAGAACTTGCGGGCGGCCTTGTCGAAGCGCACTTCGAACTCGACCTGCTGGCCGTACTGCTTCTCGACCATCTTCATCGGCACCTTGCCCGGGCGGAAGCCGGCCATCTTGACCGTCTTCGACAGGCGAACCAGGCGCTCCTGCTTCTCCTTCTCGACCTCGGCCTTGGGGATGGCCAGGGTCACCTTGCGGTCGAGTTTGCCGAGGTTTTCAATCACATTCGACATGGTCGTCAATCCAATCCAGAAATGTTGTTGTGTTCGTCAGCGCGTTCCGCTTGCGTGCCTGCGTGCAGGGTTTGCTCCCTCAGGCCGTCGAACGGTTCGCACGCACCAGCCACGCATGAGGCATGCGGACAAGCCGCCTGAGCCCCGATCGCGAACTCGCGCAAACAAACACACCGCGCAAACGGAAAACGGGGATTATCGCACGGTTTCGATCCGGTTCCGGCAGTTTTTACCCTGAGCGGGCCTGACTGGCCTGCTCGGCGCCCTGGCCTGCGGCCTCATCGCCGCCCTGCTCATCGACGTCCTGCTCCGCGCCGTCATGTTGCCCATGCCGCAACGCCCGCAGCAGCAGCCGCGCCGGATCCAGCGCGTCGGCCAGGTCGCTTTCCACCGGCAGCGGCTCGCCTTCGATGCGGCTGGCCAGCAGTTCGCCGGCCAGCGCCGCCCACGTCAGTCCCCGCGAGGCAAAGGCCAGCGCCACATACAGGCCGGGCAGCCGCGGTAGATGGCGCAGATGGGCGCCGCACAGCGACCCGGCCCGGCGCGCGCACTCGGCCTCGTCGGCTACCTGGCCGACCCACGGCAAGCGATTGTGCGAGACGCTGCGCACGCCGACATAGCCGCGCAGCGCAGCGGGATCCAGCCCGTCCACCGCCGCGGCCCTGTCCGGCAGCAGCATCTTGAGCCGGCGCAGATTGTCGGCATGAGTCTCGACGCGTTCGACCAGCGGCCCTTCGTCGGGCTCGTAGCTCGAGCCGATCCGGGCGCTGCCGTCAGCGTCGCGCGGCAGCAGATAGCCGCTGCCCGTCACCACGCAATCGGGCCACCGGCCCAATCGATCGGCATCGCCAGGCTCGAGCGTGGTCAGCTGCCCCCGCACGCGGCGGATCGGCAGATGGCGCAGCGGCAACAGGCCGCTCGCCTGGTGCGCATTGGCCAGCACCAGCACCGGCGCCTCGGCCACCGGCCGCCCAGCTTCATTGAAGACCTGCCAGCCGTCATCGGTCCGTTGCACGGAAGCGATGCGGCAGCCGAACCGCGTCTGCACAGACGCCCCCGCCATCGTCAGTTGGGCACGACAGACGTCGGGCGGCGCGACCCATCCCCCTTGCGGGAACCACAAGCCGCCGCGGCCCACCGTCGCGCCATGTTCGTCGGCGGCCTGCTGCGCCGACATCCACTGCACATACTGCTGCGGCAAGCCCAGTTCGGCCAGCGCGCGCTGCTGAAGTGCCGTGTCTTCGTCGTTTTGACCGACCTGCAGCACGCCGCAGCCATGCCAGCCGACCGCATGGCCGGCGTCGGCCAGCGCCTGCCAGGCGCGTAACGCGTAGAGATTGCCGGCGCGCGACAACCGCGACAGCACACTGTCGTCGGGCGACAGATGCGGATGCATGGCGGCGGCGCGATGCGACGAGGTCGCGCGGGCGGGGCCGTCGTGGGCGTCGATCAGCGTCACGCGCCAGCCGCGCGCCGCCAGCCGCTCGGTCACGGCGCAGCCGGCCAGCCCCGCGCCGATCACGATCGCGTGGCGCCGGGTCCAGGCGCCGGGCGCAGGCGGGGCATGACGGCGCCGCCGCTCGGCCGGCACGCGCGCGATCGTCATGTCGCGCTTGCTGCCGAAGCCGGGCGCCTTGCTGACGTCGAAGCCCGCCGCCTGCAGGCCGCGGCGCACGAAGCCCGCCGCCGTATAGGTGGCCAGGGTGGCACCGGGACGCGCCAGCCGGGCCAGTCCCTTCATCACCACCGGGTCCCACATGTCGGCATTGCGCGCCGGCGCGAAGCCGTCCAGATAGAACGCATCCGCGCCGACGGCCAGCCGCGGCAGCAGCGTCTGCACGTCGCCCAGCGCCAGCGTCAGCACGACCGCGCCGCCTTCGAAGGCGAGCCGATGCAGACCCGGCAGCGCCAGCGGCCATGCCGCCTGCAGCTGCTGCGCCAGCGGCGCGAGCGCGTCGAGCCCGGCATGCAATGCCGCCAGACCTTCGCGGGTAAACGGATGCTTCTCGATCGACACGAAATGCAGGCGCGCGCAGCGGCGCGGATCGTCGCGCCAGGCCTGCCACGTCGCCAGGAAATTGAGCCCCTGGCCGAAGCCCGTCTCGACGATGACGAACTGTTCGCGTCCGTGCCACGCCTGCGGCAGGCCATTGCCGCCAAGAAACACGTGCCGCGCCTGCGCCAGTCCGCCTTCGACGCTGTGATAGACGTCGTCATAGCGGGGCGAGTACGGCGTACCCTGGGCGGACAGGATGGGCTCGGCGGGATCGAGGGCGCGGGACATGGGGACGGAAAACCAGGCGGACCGTGGCTGGGCCAAAGGCGTCGCGGCACGGGACAAAACCGGCGCAACACGCTGCATGGCGGCCGCTGGATGACGGCCGCGGCTGCCGCGGAAGGCCGGCCGGATGGTAGCATGGCGCCCTGCTCCGCCCGCCCCTGCCATGCTCAGCTATCGCCACGCCTTCCACGCCGGCAATCACGCCGACGTTCTCAAGCACGCCATCGTCACCCACCTGCTCGAATACCTGACGCAGAAGGACAAGCCGTTCTGGTATATCGACACCCATGCGGGCGCGGGCCTCTACGCGCTGGACGAGGGCTATGCGACCAGAAAGTCCGAGTTCGAAACCGGCATCGCGCCGCTGTGGCGCGCCGCCGCGGATGGCCGCCAACTGCCTCCGCTGCTGCAGGAATACCTGGACCAGGTGCGCACGCTGAACCCCGATGGCCGTCTCAGGCACTATCCCGGCTCGCCCTGGCTGGCCTGGCAGATGCTGCGCGAAGCGGACCGGCTGCGGCTGTTCGAACTGCACAGCACCGAGATCCAGGTGCTGCGCGACAACTTCCGCGGCGCCGGGCGCCGCGTGATGCTGTACGACGGCGACGGCTTCGGCGGCATCAAGGCCATTCTGCCGCCGCCCCCGCGCCGCGCGCTGGTGCTGATCGATCCGTCGTACGAGGACAAGCAGGACTACGCCCGCACCGTGCAATGCCTGCGCGACGGGTTGCAGCGCTTTGCCACCGGCACCTATGCGGTCTGGTATCCGCAGGTGCAGCGGCGCGAGTCCACGCAACTGCCGGTGCAAATGAAGGCGCTGCCGTTCAAGAGCTGGCTGCATGCCACGCTGACGGTCAAGCACCCGGTGCCCGGCGGGCTCGGCCTGCATGGCAGCGGCATGTTCGTGGCGAATCCGCCGTGGACGTTGCGCGCAGCGCTGGAAGCGGCGCTGCCGGCGCTGGTCGAACTGCTTGGCCAGGACGCCGGCGCCAGCTTCACGCTGGAGGGCGTGCAGCCCTGAGCGCCGCGCCCGGCCGGGCCGCTTCTCCAGCGCTGGGCTGCTACATCATGCGCCGCGTGAACTGCCCACGCTCGGCGCCGGCCATCAGTTCGAGGAAGGCCTCCGTCGTCATGTGGATCAGCTCCTCATGGTCGCCGGCCTCGAAATAGACCTCGGGCTGGCCGAGCAGGCTCTCGTCGATATAGGTGCGCATGCCGTAGGCCATGCCGACCGGAGGAATCGCACCGAGCGCGCAATCCTTGAACACTTCGCGGACCTCGTCCTCGCTGGCCATCGTCAGCCGGCGGCCGGTGCGCTCGCACAGTTCGGACAGATCGAGCAGACGGGTGGACGGCATCACCGCCACCACATAGCCCGCCTCGTCCTCCAGCAGCACGGTCTTGACCAGACGATCGCCCGGCACATGCGCCGCCTGCGCGGTCGCCATGCTGCCGAGGGCATAGGGGTGGCGGATGATATCGAAATGGCTGTTCTTGCTGCTCAGGCAAGTCGCCAGGGTGGTTGCCAGTGCCATGATGGGTCCCCTCATCGAGATACAGGGATTGCGCGCACTGGCGTGGGGCGGAGGGCGCCCGGCCCGCTGATGGGTGCCGGTGCAACGCTGGTCTGCGGGTCTCTACTATAGGACGCGGCAACCCGGGCGGCGGCGGTCGCGCGGCCCGGGGCGGATGACGGCGAGAACGGCCGGAAGAGCGGTGTGGAGAACGGTACGAGGAACGGTGCGAAGGACGGCGCGGAAAACCGCGCCAGGAATCAGCGCGGGAAGGTCACGGTACCGTGGACGGTGACACCGGGCGGCACATAGACCGGGGCGGGCTCGACATACACCGGAGCCGGACCGTAATAGCCGTAGCGCGGACCCTTGCACTTGCGCTCTTCCTTGTAGTCGCCGTTGCCCTTGAACTTGCGTTCGACCTTGCAGTTGCCGTCCCAGTATTCCTCTTTGTAGTCGCCGCCATGGTGATGACCGCGCCATTTGCCATGGCCGCTTTCGTCCTTCCAGGGGTCGGCCTGGGCGGCCAGCGGCAAGGCCAGCAAGAGGGCAAGGCAGAGGGATTGAGCGGTTTGGGTCATGGTGGGGGTTCCGATTCGACGCGGGCGTCACACGCAGTGTTTCTGCGCAGTTCTTCTTGTCGGGAAGCTTAGCGCCGGCACCCGTCACAAGGGAGCCCAAAGGTGAAACGTTGGTAAGCAGATGTTTCGCCGATCACAATCGCCGCGGACCGCCAACGAGAGGCGATGACGAGACGATGAAGGCGTGGTGGTGCGAGGGAGGGGACTCGAACCCCTACACCATTGCTGGCGTCAGGACCTAAACCTGGTGCGTCTACCAATTTCGCCACCCTCGCGGTCCAAACGGTACCGCCCAGACGGGAGGCGCCGCGGTCTGCCCGGCATGGGGCCGAAAAAACAAAAAGAGGCGACCGGAACCGCATGCGCCCCCTGCTTCTTCGGCCGTCCCGCGGCGTTGCACCGCTGCCCGGCAAAGACCGCGGATTGTAGCGCATGGTTTGGCGCGAATCCAGCCCCCTCGATGGCCTTCGGATCGCGCCCCGACCGCCCCACGATCAAGCCATCACGCCAAGCCCCTCCTCCGGCCGCCGCACGCGGAACCAGGCGGCATACAGCGCCGGCAGGAACAGCAGCGTCAGCACCGTGGCGACGAGCAGCCCGCCCATGATCGCGACCGCCATCGGCCCCCAGAACACCGAGCGCGACAGCGGGATCATCGCCAGCACGGCAGCCGCCGCGGTCAGCATGATCGGCCGGAAGCGCCGTACCGCGGCCTCGACGATCGCGGTCCAGGCCGGCACGCCGGCTCGGATGTCCTGCTCGATCTGGTCGACCAGGATCACCGAGTTGCGGATGATCATGCCGACCAGCGCGGTGATGCCGAGCTGGGCGACGAAGCCCATCGGCGCCTGCAGCAGCAGCAGCGTCGCGGCGGCGCCGATCAGCCCGAGCGGGCCGGTCAGGAACACCATCACCGCGCGCGAGAAGCTGTGCAGCTGCAGCATCAGCAGCGTGAAGATCAGGAACACGCACAGCGGCAGCTGCGCGGCGATCGACGCACCAGCCTTGCCGCTCTCCTCCTCGGCCCCGGCCACCGTGATCAGGTAGCCGGCCGGCAGTTCGGCGCGCAGCTTGTCGAGCTCCGGATCGATCTGCGCCGTAACCGTCGGTCCCTGGATGCCGTCGACCACATCGGCCTGCACGGTCACGCCGAAATCGCGGTTTTCGCGCCAGACAATGCCGGGCTCGGAGCGGATGCCGATGCGGGCGACCTGCGTCAGCGGCACCGCGCGGCCGCTGCTGGTCGGCACCTGGACGTTGTGCAGATCGGCCAGCGCCTCGCGTTCGTCCCGGGCCGAGCGCATCACGATGTCGATCAGCTTGTCGCCGTCGCGATACTGCCCGACGGGCGCGCCGGTCAGCACGGTCTGCGTGACGCGGGCGATCGCATTGGTGGTCACGCCCAGCGCGCGCGCCTTTTCCTGGTCGATGTCCAGGCGCAGCACCTTGACGTTCTCGTTCCAGTTGTCGTTGACGCCCACCGTATTCGGATTCGCGCTCATGATGGCCTTGACCTGATCGGCGATACGCCGCACCCCCGCGGCCTCGGGCCCGATCACGCGGAACTGCACCGGATAGGCGACCGGTGGCCCGTTCGGCAGCAGCTTGACGCGGCCGCGCAGCTGCGGGAAGTCGCTGGCCAGAAGCGCGATGATCCGCTGGCGCAGCCGCTCGCGCACCTCGACATCGACCGGCAGCACGATCAGCTGGACCACATTGCTCTGCGGGAAAATCTGATCCAGCGGCAGATAGAAGCGCGGCGCGCCGGTGCCGACGAAGGTCGTGATGCTGCCGACATCGGCATCGCCGCGCAGCGCCGCCTCGAAGCGTTTTGCCTCGGCCTCGCTCTGCGCGAAGCTGGCGCCCTCGGGCAGCCACATCTCGACCATCAGCTCTGGGCGGCTCGAATCGGGGAAGAACTGCTTCTCGACGAACTGGAAGGCGAAGATGCCGAGCGCGAACGTCGCCAGCGTGATCGCGATCACGGTCTTGCGCCAGTCGACGCACCAGTCGACCGCGCGGCGGAAGCGCGCGTAGAACGGCGTGTCGAACACCTCGTGGTGCCCGCCCTCGCTGGGCTTGACCTTCAGCAGCAGATAGCCCAGATACGGCGTGAAGTAGACCGCCGCCAGCCACGACAGCACCAGCGCGAGCGCCGTCACCGCGAAGATCGCAAACGTGTATTCGCCGACCGTCGATCGCGCCAGCCCCACCGGCAGAAAGCCGGCGGCGGTGATCAAGGTGCCGGTCAGCATCGGCATCGCGGTCGAGGTATAGGCGAAGGTCGCGGCCTCCATCTTGGAGAAGCCCTCCTCCAGCTTGCGCACCATCATCTCGACCGCGATGATCGCGTCGTCGACCAGCAGGCCAAGCGCGATGATCAGCGCGCCGAGCGACACCTTGTGCAGGCCGATGTTGAACACGTTCATGAACAGGAAGGTCACCGCCAGCACAAGCGGGATCGTCAGCGCCACCACCAGGCCGGGGCGCACGTCGAGCCGCAGCGGTTTCGTATGCAGGCCCAGCGAAATGAAGCTGACCGCCAGCACGATCACCACCGCTTCGATCAGCACGCGCACGAACTCGCCGACCGAGCGCTTGACCGCCTCGGGCTGGTCCTGCACCTGCTCCATCTCGATGCCGACCGGCAGCTGCTTGCGCAGCTTGTCCGCTTCCGCCCGCAGCGACTCGCCCAGTGCGATGATGTCGCCGCCCTTCTCCATCGAGATGCCCAGGCCGATCACGTCCTTGCCGTTGAAGCGCATGCGCGGCGCCGGCGGATCGACATAGCCGCGATAGACGCGCGCGATATCGCCGAGCCGGATATTGGCCGCGCCGTTGGGGCCGCGCAGCACCATATTGCGCAGATCGCCGACGTCGGCGAACTGCCCCGACACGCGCACCTGCACGTTGTCGCTCGGCGTCACCAGCACGCCGCTGGCGGTCAGGTTGTTCTGCTCGGCGATCTGGTCGGCGATCGCGTTCAGATCGAGCCCGAGCTGCGCGAAGCGGGTCTGGTTGAACTCGATATAGATCTTCTCGTCCTGCAGGCCGATCAGCGAGACCTTGGCGACCGACGGCACACGCAGCAGCTGCTGGCGCACCAGATCGGCATATTCGCGCAGTTCCTTGTAGGTGAAGCCGTCGGCGGACAGCGCGTAGATGGTGCCGTAGACATCGCCGAACTCGTCGTTGAAGAATGGTCCGCGCACGCCGGCCGGCAGCGTGCCGGCGATATCGCCGATCTTCTTGCGCACCGTGTACCAGATCTGCGCGGTCTCCCTGGCCGGCGCATCGTCGCGCAGCTGGAAGATCACCGTGGTCTCGCCCGGCTTGGAGAAGCTGCGGATCTTGTCCGCGTACGGCACCTCCTGCAGCTGGCGCTCGAGCTTGTCGGTGACCTGCACCGCGATCTGCTCGGCGGTGGCGCCAGGCCAGAAGGCCTGCACCACCATCACGCGGAAGGTGAACGGCGGGTCCTCGTCCTGGCCCAGCTGAAAATACGACATCAGGCCCGCCAGCAGGAACACCACCAGCAGATAGCGGGTCAGCGCCTGGTGTTCGAGGGCCCAGCGCGACAGATTGAATCGGGAATGCTCCATCGCCGCGCCCTTAGCTGCGCGCGCCCGGCGCGCTGGCCGGGGCCGGGCTCGGACCGGCGGACGCAGCCCCCGGCGCGGACGCCGGCGCCAAGGTCTGCAGCGGCCGCACCTTCTGCCCCGGCTTGAGCAGATGGACGCCGGCGGTGACGATCGTCTGGCCCGGACGCAAGCCGCTGCTGACCTCGATCTCGTTGCCGATCGGCTGACCGAGCGTAACGGCAACCGGCTGCACCGTGCCCGCCGCGCCGTCGTAGACCCAGACCTGGTTGGTGCCCTGCTGCTGCAGCAGCGCAGTCAGCGGCACGCGCACCGCGGGTGAAGCGCCGGTCCGCACGAAAGTCACCATCGCCGTCATGCCGAACTTCAGATCGGCCGGCGGATTCGGCACCGTGATGCGCGCCGCATAGGTGCGCGTGATCGGGTCCGCCGCCGCGGCGATTTCGCGCACGCGGCCCGGCAGGATGCGGTCGGGCTCGGCCCAGGTGCGCACGCTGACGTCGCGGATCTGGCGCAGCCAATCGACCTGATCCTCGGGCAGGCCGATCGCGACCTCCTTCTCGGCGGTCTGCGCGACCCGCACCACCGACTGCCCGGCGCTGATCACCTGCCCGACTTCGGCATCGATCGCGGTGACCACGCCGTCGGCGTCGGCCGCCAGCACGGTATAGCCGGTCTGGTTGGTCTGCTCGCGCAGCGCCGCCTCGGCCTGGCGCAGCCGCGCGGCGGCCGCTTCGTAGCTGGCCTGGCGCCGGTTCTGCTCGGCGGCGCTGATAAACCCCTTGGCGAACAGATCGTTGTAGCGCTTCAGATCGGCGGCCGCCAGATCGCGGTCGGTGCGCGCCGCCTCGTACTGCGCGCGCGAGCCCTGCTCGGCCAGATTCAGATCGGTCGGATCCAACCGGGCCAGCGGCTGCCCGCGCCGCACCGTGGCGCCCACGTCCACCAGCCGCGCGGCGATCTTGCCGCCGACGCGGAAACCGAGCCGGGATTCGACCCGCGGCCGCACGTCGCCGGAAAACTCGTAGACAGACTGCCCGGTGGCGGACTGCAGCTGCAGCAGACGCACCGGCCGAACCTCCGGCGCGCGCTCGGGCTCGCGCGAGCAACCGCTCAACACCAGCAGGGCAAACAGCAACACCGCGCCGACGGTCGACGGCAAGGGCTTGAAAGCGTTGACGGCCGCGACTTCCGGCCCGGGACAAGGCACTGGCATGGATGGCGATAAGACGGGTGCAACGGCATGACGAGAGGCGACGTGCGCCCGGCATGGCCGGACTGGCGGCCAGCTGCTACGCTGCCGCGCGACACGACGATGGCGCCGTCCGAGGGACGGCGGGTCCGGCAGTAAATAACCGGCCGGTCAGCAATATATCCAGCCGTTCGGGGTGCGTCAAACGCGACGCGACGAACCACCCCATTTGAGGGGTAAAACCGCCGATTTAGGCGCGAATTGGCGTGCGATGCGTGCCGACATGCCCCCAATCGGTAGGGTGGAAGCGGCTCCAAAGCAGCTCCCGCGCAGCTCCAAGGCAGCTCCAAGGCAACTCCAAGGCAGCTCCAAAGCAGCTCCAAAGCGGCCCCGGCGGTCCGCGCGGCGAGCCGGTGGTTACAATGCTGCCGCCATGTCCGAGCCCGATGCGTCCTCCGCCGATACGATGCCAACGCCGCCCACTCCCGCCGCCGAGCAAGGCTTCGCCATCGACCACTACGAGAACTTCCCGGTCGCCAGCGTGCTGCTGCCGCGCCGGCTGCGCCGGCCGGTGGCGGTGATCTACCGTTTCGCCCGCACCGCCGACGATCTCGCCGACGAGGGCGATGCCACGCCGGACGAGCGGCTGGCTGCGCTCGGGGCGCTCGCCGATGCGCTCGACCGCATCGAGGCCGGCACCGATCCCGGCACGCCGATGATGCGCGCGCTGGCCGCGGTCATCGCCGAATACCAGTTGCCTTTGACGCTGTTCCACGACCTGCTCGATGCCTTCCGCCAGGACGTGACCGTGCACCGCCATGCCGACTGGGACAGCCTGCTCGACTATTCGCGCCGCTCCGCCAATCCGGTCGGCCGGCTGATGCTGCATCTGTACGGCGCGGCCACGCCGGACCGCTTCGCCCGGTCCGACGCGATCTGCACCGGCCTGCAGCTGGTCAACTTCTGGCAGGACGTTGCCATCGACTTCGCGCGCGGCCGCGTCTACCTGCCGGCCGACGCGATGGCGCGCCATGGCGTCGACGACAACACGCTGGCCGAGGGCCGCTGCGACGTGCGCTGGCTGGCGCTGATGGACGAGCTGAAAATCCGCACGGAGGCGATGCTACAATCCGGCGCTTCGCTCGCGCTGGACCTGCCGCGCACGGTGGACTGGCGCATCGGCTGGGAGTTGCGGCTGGTGGTGCAAGGCGGCCTGCGTGTGCTGGAACGCCTCGAGGCCGTCGGCTACGATGTCTTCCGGCGCCGCCCGACGCTCGGGCCTGCCGACTGGCTGCTGTTGGCATGGCGAGCGGCAGCGCGCTACCGGGCCGGCGCCGCGGCGAGCAAATCAGTGCATTGAGCCCCAGATCGAGTCCCACATCGAGCCCCAGATCGAAGCCCGTCATGGCCCGACATTGGGGCCCGACATTGGGACCCGACATTGAGCCCCCTAGCGAGCCCGAGACCGGCGTGACGCCCGACCAGTATTGTCAAGACAAGGCCGCCCAGAGCGGCTCCAGCTTCTACTACAGCTTCCTGTTCCTGCCGCCGGAACGGCGGCGCGCCATCACCGCGCTCTATGCCTGGTGCCGCGAAGTCGATGACGTCGTCGACGAGACCCAGGATCTGACCGTCGCCCAGCAGCAGCTGGCCTGGTGGCACGGCGAGCTGAACCGCCTGTTCGCCGGCGAGCCGACCCATCCGACCACACTCGCGCTGCAGCCGCATCTGGCCGCCTGCGGGCTGACGCAGCCGATGCTGGCCGAGGTGCTGGAAGGCATGGAGATGGACCTGATGCAGACGCGCTATCTGGACGAGGCCGGCCTCGACCGCTATTGCCACTGCGTGGCCGGCGTGGTCGGCACCATGAGCGCGCGCATCTTCGGCTACCGCGACCCGCGCACGCTCGAGTTCGCCGAGAAGCTCGGGCGCTCGCTGCAGCTGGTCAATATCATCCGCGACGTCGGCGAGGACGCGCGGCGCGGCCGCATCTATCTGCCGGTCAATGTGCTGCAGCGCTTCGAGGTGCCGGCCGCCGACATCATGCAGGGCCGCCATTCGCCGCGCTTCGTCGCGCTGATGGAATATCACGCCGAACGCGCGCGCGGCTTCTACCGCGAGGCATTGGCGCTGCTGCCCGATGCCGATCGCCGCGCGCAGCGCGCCGGCCTGCTGATGGGCGCGATCTATCACGCCCTGCTCGACGAAATCGAGGCCAGCGGCTTCCAGGTATTGAACCAGCGCATCTCGCTGACACCCATGCGCAAGCTGTGGATCGCATGGAAGACGTGGATACGCAACCGCTGAACGCCGCGATGGCCGACCGCGCCGCCGCGCCCTGCACGGCGTCGCCGCGAGCCGGCGGCGCGGTCGACGCGGTGGGCGTCATTGGCGGCGGCTGGGCCGGCATGGCCGCAGCGCTCGAACTGGCGCAGGCCGGCCGCACGGTCCATGTGTTCGAAGCCGCGCCGGTGCTCGGCGGCCGCGCGCGCCGCGTGGCGCGGCGCCATCCGCAGGTCGCCGGCGAACTCGACAACGGCCAGCATCTTCTGCTCGGCGCCTATCGCCATACCATCGCACTGATGCGCCGCGCCGGCGTCGATCCCGATGCCGCGCTGCTGCGGCTGCCGCTGCAGATGGCCTATGCCGACGGCTGGCGTCTGCAGGCGCCGCGCCTGCCCGCACCGTGGCATCTCGTCGGCATGGGCCTGACCGCGCGTGGCCTTCACTGGCGCGAGCGCAAGGCGTTGGCAGGGGTACTGTCGCAGCTGCGCGCCGGCAACGATGAAGGCGACATCGACGAAGACGGCATGGCTGGCCAGACCGTTGCCGCCTGGCTCGGACAGATGCCGCCGACGCTGCAGCAGCGGCTGTGGTTTCCGCTGTGCGTGGCGGCGCTGAACACGCCGGCCGAACAGGCCGATGCCCGTGTGTTTCGCCGCGTGCTGCGCGACAGCCTGCTGGCGGCGCGCAGCGACAGCGACATGCTGGTGCCGCGCTGGGACCTGAGCCGGCTGTTTCCCGAGGCCGCCGCGCAGGCGATCGTTGCCGCCGGCGGCACGGTCCGCACCGGCGCCGCGGTGCAGGCGATCGCCGAGAGCCCGCACGGCTGGCTTCTGCGGACAGGTGCGAGCGAGCAGCAGGTGTCGCAGCTCGTCATTGCCACCGCGCCGCGGCAGGCGGCGCGCCTGCTGGCGCAGATCCGGCATCGCTCGCATGAAGGCGCGCTGCAGGCGGCCGCGGCCACGCTGCACGCCTTCGACCACGCGCCGATCGTTACGCTGTATCTGAACGTCGGTGCGCTGCGCCTGCCGCGCCCGTTCCTGGCGCTCGATGCCAGCGCCGCCGCGCCGGGGCAATTCGTCTTCGATCGCGCCGCACTGTCCACCGATCCCGATGCGCCGGCCGACGCGGGCCGCGACAATGTCTGGTCAGTGGTCATCAGCGCGGCCGACGATGCCGCCGCGCTGCCGCAGGGCGAACTGGCGCGGCGCGTGCGCGCGCAGCTCGCCACCCAGCTGGCGCCCTTGCTTCCCGATGCCGCGCGCCTGGCCGAGGCGCGCGGCGAGTTCGTGATCGCCGAACGCCTTGCCACGTTCCGCTGCGTGCCGGGGCTTGCGCGTCCCGGCAACGATATCGGCGTGCCGCGGCTGGCGCTGGCCGGCGACTATACCGACGCGCCGGCCGACAACCGGTATGGCCCCTACCCGGCCACCATCGAAGCGGCGACCCGCAGCGGCTCGGCGGCCGCGGCGCTGCTGCAACGCGAACACGTGCGGTCCGCCGCGACGGCATGACTTTCCTTCCCATCGACGTACCGAAGAGCCAGCACATGCATTCCCCCTCTCCTTCCCTGGGCCAGTCCATTCTCGATGCCGCGGACGCGCTGGCGCGCTTCTCCGATATGGAAGGCGGCCTGACCTGCGCCTATCTGACGCCGGCGCATCGCGCCGCCGCGGCGATGCTGGCCGAGCGCATGCGCGCAGCCGGCATGCAGGTGCGCGTCGATGCGATCGGCAACGTGATCGGCCGCTACGAGGCCGACCCGTCGGCCGGTCCCGACGCGAAAGTGCTGATGACCGGCTCGCATTTCGACACGGTGCGCAACGGCGGACGCTATGACGGACGCCTGGGCATCCTGCTGCCGATCGCGGTGGTCGGCGCACTGAACGAGGCCGGCATCCGGCTGCCCTATCACTTCGACGTGGTGGGCTTCGCCGAGGAGGAAGGTCTGCGCTTCAAGACCAGCTTCCTGGCCAGCAGCGTGCTCGCCGGACGCTTCGATCCGGCCCTGCTGGCGCGTGCCGACGCCGACGGCATCACGCTGGCGCAGGCGCTGGCCGACTCCGACCTGCCGGGGCGCGGCGATGTCGAAGCGTTGCGCGCGGCCGCGGTCGATCCGTCGACGCTGCTGGGCTTCGTCGAAGTGCATATCGAACAGGGACCGGTGCTGCTGCACCATGACCTGCCGCTGGGCATCGTCACGCAGATCGCCGGCAGCAGCCGCTTCCAGGTGCGCGTCGAAGGGCTGGCCAGCCATGCCGGCACCACGCCGATGACGATGCGCAAGGATGCCGCCGCCGCGGCAGCCGAGATGGTGCTGCTGGTCGAATCGCGCTGCGGTCAGGCGCCGACGCTGGTCGGCACGGTCGGCCAGTTGCAGGTGCCGAACGGCTCCAGCAACGTGATTCCGGCCGCGTGCCACTTCTCGATGGATATCCGCGCCGGCGAGGACGCGGTGCGCGAGGCCGCAATCGCCGATATCGTCGCCGGCATCGAGGCGATCGCCGCGCGACGCGGCGTGCGTGCCGAAGTGGAACGGGTGCCGCCGGTCAACAACGCGCCGTGTGCGCCATGGCTGCGCGCGCAGCTGGCGGCGGTGCTGAACAAGCGCGGGCTGCAGGCCTTCGAGCTGCCCTCCGGGGCAGGACACGACGCGATGATGATGCAGCGGATCACCGATGTGGCGATGCTGTTCGTCCGCTGCGGCAACGGCGGCATCAGCCACAATCCGCTGGAGACGATTACCGCCGAGGACGCGCAGCTGGCGGCGGAGGTATTTGTCGATTTTCTGCGGCATTTCCAGCCGCGATGAGCGGTGCCGCCGCTCCGCTCGCCCGCTTGCGGGGCCGGTGATCTCCTCTCTCGCTTGCGGGCCTGGTGACTCCCCCTGGTGACTCCCCCTGGTGACTCCCCCTGGTGACTCGCTTCTCTCGCACGCGGGACGGGGGAGAGCAACCCGGGACACCGCCATCGCGACGGCGTCTCCTAGTTGCCGTGGTACATCTCCCTGCCGATGTCGTAAAGGCTTTGCCGAAGCTTGCGCCGTTCGTCGGCAGACAGCTTGCCGCCGCGGCCCTGCCGCTCGCCGGCCTCGCGCTCGGCGCGCTGGCGGTTGGCGCGCCCACGGCTTTCGCGCGGCGATGGGCGTTCGCGGTCCTGCCGGGCATGGCCTGAATGCCCCGGATAGCCCTCCGCGCCCCGGCCCGGATGGCGCCCGTGTCCCTGCAGCAGCGCGCCGAGTCCCGGCGACTGCGCGGACGCGCTCGCGGCATGAAGCAGCATCGACGGCAGCAGCAGCGCAAGCAGGGCTCCGGCGACACGGCGTCGGGCGCCGGAGGCGCGGCGCGGTTCGGACCGGGTGGATTTCGCTTTCATTGATAATGGCGGTCTGGGACTTGCCCGGCTCGGGCTTGCGCTGGACAACTCCAGGACTCCCAGATCGAGGCTGACCGATCGCCCTTTGCGGGCAGCGCGCAGTGTAAACGCTGCCCGCTGTGCACTTGGCGGTCCGCAAGGTAAAGTATGTAACCTTTTGTTAAGCCATTTTGACCCCTAGCGAGACTCGCTAAGATTAGCGCCATGGAAAATACCAGCCACAAGATTCTCGTCGTGGACGACGACCCCCGTCTCCGCGATCTGCTGCGCCGCTATCTCGGCGAGCAAGGCTTTACCGTGCTGGTCGCGGAAAACGCCACTGCCATGAACAAGCTCTGGCTGCGCGAGCGTTTCGACCTGCTTGTCCTCGATCTGATGATGCCGGGCGAAGACGGTCTGTCGATCTGCCGGCGTCTGCGTGGCGCCAACGATCAGACGCCAATCATCATGCTGACCGCCAAGGGCGAGGACGTGGACCGCATCGTCGGCCTGGAAATGGGCGCCGACGACTATCTGCCCAAGCCGTTCAATCCGCGCGAACTGATCGCGCGCATCCACGCGGTGCTACGCCGCAAGGGCCCGGCCGAAGTGCCCGGCGCCCCGTCGGAAACGCCCGAGACCTTCGCCTTCGGCGACTTCGTGCTGAATCTGGCCACGCGCACGCTGACCAAGAACGATGAGGAAATCACGCTGACCACCGGCGAGTTTTCGGTGCTCAAGGTGTTCGCCCGCCATCCGCGCCAGCCGCTGTCGCGCGAGAAGCTGATGGAAATGGCGCGCGGCCGCGAGTACGAAGTGTTCGACCGCAGCCTGGACGTGCAGATCTCCCGCCTGCGCAAGCTGATCGAACCCGATCCGGGCAATCCGCGTTTCATCCAGACCGTCTGGGGGCTGGGCTACGTCTTCATTCCCGATGGCGTGAAATAAGTCCCGGCCGTTATCGTGGCGACTGTGATCCGCCGCACGGCCACGCGTTTCTTCGGTTCGCTGTTCTGGCGGACCTTCATGCTGATCGCGCTGTTGCTGGCCATTTCGCTGGGCATCTGGTTTCAGAGCTACCGGCTGTTCGAACGCGCCCCGCGCGCGCAGCAGATCGCGATGCAGGTGGTCAGCGTGGTCAAGCTGACGCGCGCGGCCCTGCTTTACTCCGACCCCGCGCGGCGTCGTTTCCTGCTGCTCGACCTGGTGCAGAACGAAGGCATCAAGGTCTATCCGCGCGAGCGCGACGACGACTTCACCACCCCCACCGCGAATCCCTTCCTGACCCAGCTGGTGCAGCAGGAAATCCGCAGCCGGCTGGGCGGCGATACCGTGATCGCAACCACGGTCAACGATATCCCGGGCGTCTGGGTCAGCTTCGAGATCGAGGGCGACGATTACTGGGTGGCGATCAGCCCGGAGCGCTTCGAGCGCGTGCCGGGGCTGCAATGGCTGTGGTGGACCGTGGCGGCGCTGCTGCTGTCGATCTTCGGCGCGGCCTTCATCACCGCACGGGTCAACCGGCCGCTCAAGCGCCTGGCCGATGCCGCGCGCGCGATCGGTTCGGGCGGCGATCCGCCGCCGCTGCCGGAGCGCGGCGCGAGCGAGGTTGCGCAGGCCAACCACAGCTTCAACCAGATGGTGCGCGACCTGCGCCAGCTCGACGACGACCGCGTGGTGATGCTGGCCGGCATCTCGCACGATCTGCGCACGCCGCTGACGCGGCTGCGGCTGGAGACCGAGATGTCCCCGGTCGACGACACCACGCGCGAGGCGATGATCGCCGATATCGAGCAGATGGACGCGATCATCGGCCAGTTCCTGAACTACGCGCGCCCCGCGCAGGAGAGCAGCGAGCCGGTGGACCTGTCGTCGCTGGTGCGCGACGCGGTCAACGTCTATGCCGCGCACGACGACGTCCGCATCCGCGTGCATGCGCCCGAGCCGGTGATGGCGATGGCCAACCGGATGGAGGTCCAGCGCATCCTCGACAATCTGGTCGAGAACGCGCGCCGTTATGCCAAGCATCCGGAGAGCGGCATCGCCGAGGTCGAGATCACCACGCGCAACCATGACAAGGAGGCGATGCTGGTGGTGGCCGATCGCGGCGACGGCGTGCCAGACGAGCAGTTGCCGCTGCTGACGCGGCCCTTCTATCGGCTCGACGCGGCGCGCAGCGAGGCCAAGGGCGCGGGCCTGGGCATGTCGATCGTCAACCGGATCATGCAGCGCAATGGCGGCCGCCTGGTGCTGACCAATCGTCCGCCGCCGGGCAGCGGCCTGGTGGTCAGCGCGTGTTTCCGGCGCGCGTAGCGGCGCAGTTCGTCGCCATGCCGCCGTCATAACGATCGTGTATGGTGGCGCGATGCTGCATGAAGGTTGCTGGGAGGCTGCTGTCGTCCCTGCGTTCGCGGCGTCGACAGCACCAAGCAGCAGCCGTCCTCGCCTATCGGCCTCTTTGAGATTTTCAATTAGCCGTGCCGAGCAGGATGCTGCATACTTCCCATTCGTTGCGTGGCATACGCAGGGGCCCGAGAACATCGTCTTCGACGATGGCCATTGGCGATGCCGCGCTCGCGTCTGTTCAACCGTATCCAGGAGAAGTCCATGAAGACCGTTGGTGACAAGCTCGAACCGTTCCACGTCGTCGGTGTCAAGCCGGGTTTCAACGCCCACGAAGAAAACGGCCAGTCGGCCTTTGAAGACATCACCGAGAAGTCGTTCGAAGGCAAGTGGAAAATCATCTACTTCTACCCGAAGGACTTCACCTTCGTGTGCCCGACCGAAATCGTGGCCTTCGCCAAGCTGAACCAGGACTTTGCCGACCGCGACGCGATCGTGCTGGGCGGCTCGACCGACAACGAGTTCGTCAAGCTGGCATGGCGCCGTGAACACAAGGACCTGAACAAGCTGAACTCGTGGCAGTTCGCCGATACCACCGGCTCGCTGGTCGACCAGCTGGGCGTGCGCGAGAAGGAAGCCGGCGTTGCGCTGCGCGCCACCTTCATCGTCGACCCGGACAACACGATCCAGCACGTTTCGGTCAACAACCTGAACGTCGGCCGTAACCCGGAAGAAATCCTGCGCATTCTGGACGGCCTGCAGACCGACGAGCTGTGCCCGTGCAACCGCGCTGTCGGCGGCGCAACGCTGTAATTCGCGCCATGTCGAAGTTGCCGGCGGTTCGCCGCCGGCAACCGCGCCCCAGTGCGCACCGAAACCCGCTCATGCGGGTTTTTTCCGCCCAAAGCGATAGGAGAATTTGATGGAATTCCTCAACACGATCAAGAATCTCATTCCCGACTATGCGAAGGACATTCGCCTGAATCTGGACGGCACCATCGCACGCTCCTCGCTGGAGGGTAACGATGCGGTGGGCGTCGCGCTGGCCGCCGCCTTCGCCGCCAAGAGCAAGATCATCGTCGACGCGATCCGCAACGCCGGCGTGCTCTCGCCCGAAGAACTGAACGGCGCGCTGACCGCGGCCGCGCTGATGGGCATGAACAATGTCTGGTATCCGTACGTCGAGATGGCCGGCGACCCGGATCTGGCCAGCCAGCCCGCCGGCCTGCGCATGAATGCGTACGCGACCCACGGCGGCGTCGACAAGCGCCGCTTCGAGATGTACGCGCTGGCCGCGTCGATCGTCGGCAAGTGCCACTTCTGCGTCAAGTCGCACTATGAGCTGCTGAAGAACGAGCAAGGCATGACCTCGCAACAGTTGCGCGATGTCGGCCGCATCGCGGCGGTGGTGACGGCCGCCGCCAACGTGATCTCGGCAGAGTAAGCGCCGCCGCGATCCTCGCGGCACGCGTATCCCGCCATCATCGGGCCATCGATGGCCGCCCTCGGGCGGCCATTGTCGTCTGGCACGTCCGCATCGGCGCGTCCGCATTTCTCCGACTGCATTTGTGCACGGTCCGGCCTACAATCGAGGCAGATTCTGCTTCGCGGACCATCATGAGCCAACTGCCCTCGCCCTCCTCGCCGCATTTCCACTACCGTCTCGCCACCGCTTCCGATTGGGGCCAGATCGCCGCGGTCACGCAGGAAGCCTATGCGCAGTACGAGCTGGAGATCATGGAGGACTGCCGCGCCTCGTTCCAGCAGGGCATGCGCTCGGTGCTGGCGACCAATACGTCGGATATGGAATGGTGGGTCGCCGAGACCGACCACGGCATCAGCGGCGCCGTGCTGTTCTGCCACCCCGGTGCAACGCTGCAGGCGCTGGACGGCAGCACGGTGACGCTGGCCCTGCCCGAAGCCCGCCTGCTGTCGGTCAGCCCGCAGGCGCGCGGCCTGGGCCTCGGACGCACGCTGATGCAGATCTGCATCGAGCGGGCGCGCGATATCGGCGCGCAGGCGCTGGTGGTGCGCACCATGCCGGAAATGGACGCGGCCAACCGTTTGTGCCAGCAGATGGGGTTCGTCAAGCGCACCGAAGCCGGCGCGCGCTCGGGCCCGCTGGAGCGGCTGGTCGACTACGTCTACGTGCTCGAGCCGAAGGAAGCCGACGCGCCGCAGCCGGGCCTGTAACGGCCCGAATCACTGCGCACTGAGCCCGTTCAGTCCTGCGGCGCGACGATCGCGCCGCGCCAGAGCAGCACCACCGCCTGCGCGACGATCCCTTCCTGACGCCCTTCGAAGCCCAGCTTCTCGTTGGTCTTGGCCTTGACGTTGCAGCGGCCGACCGCGATGCCCAGATCCTCGGCCAGTTTGGCCACCATCGCGCCGATATGCGGCGCCAGCTTCGGCGCCTGTGCGATCACCGTCGCATCGACATTGCCGACTTCGAAGCCCGCCTCGCGCACGCGCCGCACGGCCTCGCGCAGCAGCGCGCGGCTGTCGGCGCCGGCAAAGGCCGGATCCGTATCGGGGAAATGCCGGCCGATATCGCCCAGCCCGGCGGCGCCGAACAAGGCGTCGGTGATCGCATGCAGCAAGGCATCGGCATCGGAATGGCCAAGCAGCCCGCGGTCATGCGGAATTTCCACGCCGCCGAGCACGAGCTTGCGGCCCGGCACCAGCGCGTGCACGTCGTAGCCTTGTCCCACGCGGATATCGAAGGGCATCATCGCGATCGGTCTCCAGAAGAACCAGAAGAAGGGGCGGCGGACGGCCCGCCGAGCAGGACTTCGGCAAGCGCGAAGTCCTCGGGATAGGTCACCTTGAAATTGCGCAGCGAGCCGTTGACCAGCCGCGGCTTCAGGCCGAGCCGCTCGATCGCGCTGGCCTCGTCGGTCACGACCGCGCCGCTGGCGAGCGCGTCTTCCAGCGCCTGGCGCAGGACGCCGACGCGGAACATCTGCGGCGTCTGCGCCTGCCACAGCCCTTCGCGCGGCACGGTGCCGCCGATGCGGGACGGCTGCGGGGGTTGCACGGACAGGCTGCCATGCAGCGGTTCGGCCTCGGCCCGCTTCAGCGTATCGGGCACCGGCACCGCCAGGATGCCGCCGATCGCCGCGTCGGGGCCGTCGCCATTGTCGCCTTCGACCGCGCGGATCAACGTCTCGATCATCAGCGGCGTCAGCCCGGGACGCGCGGCGTCGTGCACCAGCACCCAGTCCTGATCCGCGGCACCGAGCTGGGCCAGATGGCGCAGTCCGTTCAGCACCGACTCATGGCGCGACTGGCCGCCGACGAAGGCGGTATCGAAACGCAGCCCCGCAAACGCCGCCGCGCCAAAGCGCGCCTCCAGCGGCAGATCGTCCGGTGCCAGCACCAGTGCGGTGGCGCTGATCGACTCGCACGCCGAGAACGCCGCCAGCGCGTACCAGATCATCGGATGGCCGGCCAGCTCGCGATACTGCTTGGGCAGGCCGGCGCCCGCGCGGCTGCCGCTGCCGGCACAGGGAATCAGGGCAAAACGTCGTTCGGACATGCGGCGCAATTGCGGATAAGGGGATCGACTCGTTGCGCCAACCAAGGCCCCACGATGGGTCGACCATGCGCGGTGGGTATTCTCATGGCCAGCGGCACGAAATGCGGCGCTCGATGGCCGGGCGCTGCGCATTCTATAATACGTCCCTCTTCTCGACACCCCCGCCCGCGCTGCCGGCGGGGCGTCGTCGTTTGATCCGAACCGCTTTATGCCCGACGCCAAATCGCCTTCCGCGCTACCCGTTTCCAACCAGTTGCCGCTGCTCAAGGCCGGCCAGCGCCATCACATCGCCGGCCTGCACGGCTCGGCCGATGCCCTGGCCCTTGCCGCCTATGCCCGCACCCACCACGGACACGTGCCGATGCTGGCGGTAGTCTGCGCCAATGCGGTCGACGCGCAGCGGCTGGCCGACGAGATCCCGTGGTTCACGCCGGAGCTGCGCGTGCGCGTGCTGCCCGACTGGGAGACCCTGCCCTACGACAGCTTCTCGCCGCACCAGGACCTGGTGTCGGAGCGGCTGGCGACCCTGCACGATATCCAGACCGGCCAGTGCGACGTGATGCTGGTGCCGGCGCAGACCGCGCTGTATCGGCTGGCGCCGCCGGCCTTCCTGGCCGCCTACACCTTCTTCTTCAAGCAGGGTGAGCGGCTCGACGAGGCCGCGCTGAAGGCGCAGTTCACGCTGGCGGGCTACGAGCACGTCAGCGCGGTGATGCGGCCAGGCGAGTACAGCGTGCGCGGCGGCCTGATCGACCTGTTCCCGATGGGCTCGGCGCTGCCGTACCGGATCGATCTGTTCGGCGACGAGATCGAGACCATCCGCGCGTTCGACCCCGACACGCAGCGCAGCCTCTATCCCGTCAAGGAAGTCCGCCTGCTGCCCGGGCGCGAGTTTCCGCTGGACGAGGCCGCGCGCACGGCGTTTCGCGGCCGCTGGCGCGAAGTGTTCGAAGGCGACCCGAGCAAGTCGCCGATCTACAAGGACATCGGCAACGGCGTGCCGTCGGCCGGCATCGAGTACTACCTGCCGCTGTTCTTCGAATCGGCGGCGACGCTGTTCGACTATCTGCCGGCCGGCACGCAGCTGGCGTACGTCGGCGCGATCGACGAGGCGATCCGTCGCTTCTGGACCGACACGCAGCAGCGCTACGATTTCATGCGGCACGACCGCGAGCGGCCGCTGCTGCCGCCCGCGCAGCTGTTCCTGAGCGAGGAGCAGTTCTTCAGCGGCGCCAAGCCGCTGGCGCGGCTGGTGCTGCAGGAAGGCCCTGGCGGACCCGATGTCACGCCGCTGTCGGCCGCCCTGCCCGACGTCTCGGTCAACCGCCGCGCCGAGGATCCGCTGGTCAATCTGGAAGCGCTGCTGCTGCGCAAGCAGGCGCGCGTGCTGATGTGCGCCGATTCGGCGGGCCGCCGCGAGACGCTGCTGCAGCTGTTCGCCGACAGCGGCCTGCGTCCGCATCCGGTCGAGGACTGCGCGGCCTTCCTCGCCAGCGACGCGCCGTTCGCGATCGCGGTGGCGCCGTTGCAGAGCGGCTTCGTGCTGACCGGTGCCGACGGCCACCCCGGCCTGGCGTTCGTCACCGAAGCCGAGCTCTATGCGAATACCGCGCGCCGCGCCGGCCGCCGCAAGCAGGAGCAGGCCAGCAGCGTCGACGCGATGGTGCGCGACCTGGCCGAGCTGAAGATCGGCGACGCGGTGGTGCACAGCGAACACGGCATCGGCCGCTACCAGGGCTTGGTCACGCTGGACATGGGCCAGGGCGAGGAGGAATTCCTGCACCTGGACTACGACAAGGGCAGCAAGCTCTATGTCCCGGTGCACCAGTTGCACGTGATCTCGCGCTATTCGGGTGCCGATCCGGAAACTGCGCCGCTGCATTCGCTGGGCTCGGGCCAATGGGAGCGCGCCAAGCGCCGCGCCGCGCAGCAGATCCGCGATACCGCGGCCGAACTGCTGAACCTGTACGCGCGCCGCGCGCTGCGCGAGGGCCATGCCTTCCAGCTGTCGCCGAAGGACTACGAGACCTTCGCCGAGAGCTTCGGCTTCGAGGAGACGCCGGACCAGGCGGCGGCGATTGCCGCGGTGATTGCCGACATGACCTCCGGCAAGCCGATGGATCGGCTGGTCTGCGGCGATGTCGGCTTCGGCAAGACCGAGGTCGCGCTGCGCGCGGCCTTCGTTGCGGTGATGGGCGGCAAGCAGGTCGCGATGCTGGCGCCGACCACGCTGCTCGCCGAGCAGCATTTCCAGACGCTGTCGGACCGCTTCGCCGACTGGCCGGTGCGCATCGTCGAGCTGTCGCGCTTCAAGACGAAGAAGGAAGTCGAGGCGGCGATCAAGCAGATCAACGACGGCACCGTCGATATCGTGATCGGCACGCACAAGCTGCTGTCCGACGACGTCAAGTTCCAGCGGCTGGGCCTGGTCATCATCGATGAGGAACATCGCTTTGGCGTGCGCCAGAAGGAGGCGCTGAAGACCTTGCGCGCCGAGGTCGACGTGCTGACGCTGACCGCGACGCCGATTCCGCGCACGCTCGGCATGGCGCTCGAAGGGCTGCGCGACTTCTCGGTGATCGCGACCGCGCCGCAGAAGCGGCTGGCGATCAAGACCTTCGTGCGGCGCGAGGAGGACGGCGTGCTGCGCGAGGCCATCCTGCGCGAGCTCAAGCGCGGCGGTCAGGTCTACTTCCTGCACAACGAAGTCGAGACGATCGAGAACAAGCGCGCGCGGCTCGCCGAACTGGTGCCGGAGGCGCGCATCGCGGTGGCGCACGGACAGATGCACGAGCGCGAGCTGGAACGCGTGATGCGCGATTTCGTCGCGCGGCGCGCCAACATCCTGCTGTGCACGACCATCATCGAGACCGGCATCGACGTGCCGTCGGCCAACACGATCCTGATCCACCGCGCCGACAAGTTCGGGCTGGCGCAGCTGCACCAGCTGCGCGGCCGCGTCGGCCGCTCGCACCACCAGGCGTATGCCTACCTGCTGGTGCACGATCCGGAAGGGCTGACCAAGCTGGCGCAGCGGCGGCTCGAGGCCATTCAGCAGATGGAGGAACTGGGTTCGGGCTTCTATCTGGCAATGCATGACCTGGAGATCCGCGGCGCCGGCGAGGTGCTCGGCGACAAGCAATCGGGCGAAATCCACGAGATCGGCTTCCAGCTGTACACCGACATGCTGAACGCCGCCGTCAAGGCACTGAAGGCCGGCAAGGAGCCCGACCTGATGGCGCCGCTGGCGGCGACCACCGAGATCAACCTGGGCACGCCGGCGCTGCTGCCGAGCGACTACTGCACCGACGTGCACGAGCGGCTGTCGCTGTACAAGCGGCTGGCCAACTGCGAACGCCCGGAACAGGTCGACGACATCCACGAGGAGCTGGTCGACCGCTTCGGCCGTCCGCCGGCGCAGGCGCAGGCGCTGATCGAAACGCACCGGCTGCGCATCGCCGCGGTCCCGCTCGGCGTGCGCAAGATCGACGCCGGCGAGGCTTCGATCAGCGTGCAGTTCGTGCCGAACCCGCCGATCGACGCGATCCGCATCATCGATCTGGTGCAGAAGAACCGGCATATCAAGCTGGCCGGCCAGGACAAGCTGCGCATCGAGGCGAAGATGCCCGACGTGGCGGTGCGCGCGCAGACGATCAAGCAGACGCTGCGGCAGCTGGCTTGAGCGGCTGACGGGCTGTGGGAAATGCCTGGTGGCGGTTGCCCTCTCCCCCACCCCTCTCCCGCAGAGCGGGAGAGGGGAACCTTCTCCGATCGTCGGCAGAGCCCCGCGGCGATGGCAGCGACGCAAGCGCTCGCGTTCGGCTCCCTCTCCCGCTTGCGGGAGAGGGTTGGGGAGAGGGCTGGCCTCGGGCCAAGTGGACCGCACCACATATCCAGGTGTAGGATCGGACATCCACCAGCGTGATCCTGCCGCATGCCAGCCCATACCCCTGCCCCCACCGATACCCTCACCGACGCCCCCGAACACTCCGCCCTCGACTGGACCCGCCGGCTGATCGAATTCGATACCACCAGCCGCGAGTCGAATCTGGGCCTGATCGAAACGGTGCGCGACCACTTCGTGGCTCGGGGCCTGAAGCCCCACCTGAGCTACAACCCGCAGCGCAACAAGGCCAATCTGCATGTGACCGTGCCCGCCGCCGACGGCAGCGAGCAACGCGGCATCGTGCTGTCCGGACATACCGACGTGGTGCCGGTGGACGGCCAGGACTGGAGCACCGACCCGTTCCGTCCCGCGCTGCGCGACGGCAGGCTGTACGGGCGCGGCGCCTGCGACATGAAGGGCTTCATCGGCACCAGCCTCGCGCTGCTGCCCACGCTGCTGCAGGCGCGCCTGCGCGAACCGGTGCACTACGCGCTGTCGTTCGACGAGGAGGTCGGCTGCATGGGCGCGCCCTATCTGCTCGACGACCTGCGCGAGCGCGGCATCCAGCCGGCCGGCTGCATCGTCGGCGAGCCGACCAGCATGCGCGTGATCGTCGCGCACAAGGGCATCAACGCCTATCGCTGCTGCGTCAAGGGCCAGGCCGCGCATTCGTCGCTGACGCCGCGCGGCGTCAATGCGATCGAATACGCAGCGCGGCTGATCTGCTTCATCCGCGACCTGGCTGACGATTTCCGCGCCAAGGGCCCGTACGACGATGCCTTCGACGTGCCCTTCACCACCGCGTCGACCGGCACCATCCACGGCGGCATCGCGCTGAACACGATCCCCGCGCTGTGCGAGTTCGTCTTCGAGTACCGCAACCTGCCGGGCGTCGATCCCGAGGCGATCCACGCGCGCATCCAGGCCTATGCCAACGACGTGCTGCTGCCGCGCATGCGTGCCGAGCATGCCGACGCGGACCTGAGCATCACGCGCATCGCCGCGGCGCCGGCGCTCGACGCCGCCGAGCGCGATGCCATCACGCAGCTGGTGCGCGCGCTGACCGGCGACCACGCGATCAGCAAGGTGGCGTACGCCACCGAGGGCGGGCTGTTCCAGCGCGCCGGCATCCCGGCCGTGGTCTGCGGCCCCGGCGACATCCAGCAGGCCCACAAGGCCGACGAATTCGTCGCGCTGGAACAGCTCGCGCAATGCGAGGCCTTCCTGCACAAGGTCGTCGACAGCCTGCGCCTCGCAGCCTGACGGCCCACGTCAGGACAGCAAGACATCCAGCATCCCGTCCCGGAGGCGCATCGCGCCTCCTCACCGATGGCCTGAACGGCCGGGCCGCGCATGGTCCGGCCGGACCAACAAGGGGCACGCAGAGGCCCTGTTGCACCACGAACCGCAACATCGACCACAACGACATCAAAGGAGAACTCGACATGGCAGCACGCCGCTCCCCCGCTCACGCTCCCCACTTCCGCTTCCGCCCGCTGCCGGCCGCCATCACGGCGCTGGCCGCGGCGGCCGGGCTGCTGGGCGGGTCCGCCATCGTCTCGCCCGCGTTCGCACAGACCGCACAGACCGCACAGACTGCACAGACCGCAAAGACCGCACAGACCGCAAAGACCGCACAGACGGCACAGACCACGCAGGCTGTGTCCGCGCCCGCATCGCAAAGCCAGCCGACCATCGGCGACCCGGCCCTGCACGCGCAGATCGAAACGCGCGCCAAGGCGGCCGAGGCCCGCCTGATCGCCTGGCGCCGCGACATCCACCAGCACCCGGAACTGGGCAACTACGAGGTGCGCACCGCGAAGCTCGTGGCCGATCATTTGCGCAAGCTGGGCATGGAGGTCAAGACCGGCGTGGCCAAGACCGGCGTGGTGGGCCTGCTCAAGGGCGGCAAGCCGGGACCGGTGGTGGCGCTGCGCGCGGACATGGATGCCCTGCCGGTCAAGGAGCGCGTCGACGTGCCGTTCGCCTCCAAGGCGAAGGGCAAGTATCTCGGCAAGGAGGTCGACGTGATGCACGCCTGCGGCCACGACACGCACGTCGCGATCCTGATGGCCACCGCCGAGGTGCTGGCCGGCATGAAGGACCAGCTGCCCGGCACCGTCAAGTTCATCTTCCAGCCAGCCGAGGAAAGCCCGGCCGATATCGAGCCGGACGGCACCAATATCTGGGGCGCCAAGCAGATGGTGGCCGAAGGCGTGCTGGAGAACCCGAAGGTCGACGCGATCTTCGGCCTGCATGTCAGCAGCGGGATCGAGTCGGGCAAGCTGGCCTGGCGCAGCGGCCCGGCGATGGCCGCCGCCGACCAGTTCTGGATCGACGTCAAGGGCCGCCAGACCCATGGCGCCCGACCGTGGGGCGGCATCGATCCGATCGTGGTGTCGTCGCAGATCGTGCTCGGGCTGCAGACCATCCAGAGCCGGCAGGTCAATGCGATGCTGGAGCCGTCGGTCATCACCGTCGGCACCATCCACGGCGGCAACCGCATGAACATCGTGCCGGAGAAGGTCGAGATGATGGGCACCATCCGCACCTACGACGAAGGCATGAAGAAGGACATCCATGCGCGCATGAAGCGCACCACCGAGTCGATCGCCGCCAGCTCCGGCGCCGAGGCGACCTTCCGCGTGGTGGAGCTCTACAACGCCACCGTCAACCAGCCCGCGCTGACCGAGAAGATGGCGCCGACGCTCAAGCGCGTGGCCGGCGACGGCAACTGGATGCTGGCGCCCAAGGCCACCGCGTCGGAGGACTTCTCGTTCTACCAGGAGAAGGTGCCGGGCCTGTTCTTCAATCTCGGCGTCACGCCCAAGGGCACCGATGTCACCAAGGCGCCGTCGAACCACTCGCCGGAGTTCTACGTCGATGAGCCGGCGCTGATCAACGGCGTGCGGGCCCTGTCGAACCTGACGGTCGACTACATGACGATGGCGCAGCGCTGATCGGCATGGCGCGGGGGCAGGCGCGGGACGATTACAATAGCGTCCTTTCACCGTCGCCCCCGCTCCCTGCGCGGGGCGGCGCATGCCTCCGATCCTTTCCATGCCCCTGATCGCCCAAAGCCTGCACCCCATCGCTTCCCAGGATATCGACGCGCTGCGCGCCCTCGCCGACGCGCCCGGCCTGAGCCTGCGCGGCGACACCGTCGCCACCGCCGAGGCCTGCGCGCCGCTCGACGACCGGCTGCGCGATGCGCTGGAGGCGTTCTGCGAGCCGCGCCGGCTCGACTGGGCGGTGCTGCCGACGCACCGGAAGCTATCCGACTTCCGGCTGGTGGCGATGGACATGGACTCGACGCTGATCACGATCGAGTGCATCGACGAGATCGCCGATTTCTGCGGGCTGAAGGCCGAGGTCTCGGCGATCACCGAGGCCGCGATGCGCGGCGAGATCACCGACTTCAACGAAAGCCTGCGGCGCCGCGTCGCGCTGCTCAAGGGCCTGGACGCCAGCGTGCTCGATCGTGTCTACGAGGAGCGGCTGCGGCTGTCGCCCGGGGCCGAGCGGATGCTGGAAGCCGCGCGCGCGGCAGGCTTGCGCACGCTGCTGGTGTCGGGCGGCTTCGTCCACTTCACCGAGAAGCTGAAGGCCCGGCTGGGCCTGGATTTCGCCCGCGCCAATACGCTCGAAATCGTCGACGGCAAGCTGACCGGCCGCGTCGAAGGCGAGATCGTCAATGCCGAGGTCAAGGCTCGCACCGTGCGCGAAACCTGCGAGGCCATCGGCGCCGATCCGCAGCAGGCCATCGTGATGGGCGACGGCTCCAATGACCTCAGGATGATGGCGATCGCCGGCCTGTCGGTCGCCTTTCGCGCCAAGCCGGTGGTGCGCGCGCAGGCCAGCGTGGCGTTCAATCATGTCGGGCTGGATGGGTTGCTGAATCTGTTTGCGGACTAACTTGCTCGACGCAGCCGGCATGCTGCTGGCCCGCGCCGTCGTTCACCCACCGCCGCACTGCCCTCTCCCCCAACCCCTCTCCCGCAAGCGGGAGAGGGGAGCAAACCAGCCGCCTCTCTTCCGCTTGCGGGAGAAGGAGCAAATCGTCCGCCTTTCCGGCGCGCGCACTGTGTTCTCCCTCTCCCGCTTGCGGGAGAGGGCCGGGGAGAGGGCAACGTCCGCCGAAGCGGGCGTCCCTTCCCTCCCCGTCTACCAATACATTGCAAACAATATCAATAACTTGCATCTCCAAATACGAATCATTACCATTCGTGTTTTGAATCCGTAACAAATTCTTAGCGATGCAACCCTTTGCCGCTCTCCTCGGCCTGGCGGGCGCTGCCTGCCTGTATCTGGCCGGTCCCAACCAGGTGCTGCTGCGCCGACCGCCCCAGCGCCGCATGATGGTTTGGCTCGGCATCGTGCTGACCTCGGCCGGCGCGGTCGGCTGGTCGGTCGAGCACAGCTGGCCCTCGGCCATCGCCGCGACGCTGGCCACACTGGGCACCGGCCTGTCGCTGTGGCCCTTCCTCGGCTGCTATCTGCACAAGCGCCGCGGCGGCGAGGAGGCGGCATGAACGGCGGCATCGGCACCAAATGGCTGGCCGGCACGCTGCTCGGCTTTCCGCTGTCGCTGGCGGTCTGCACGCTGGCCATCCTGTGGCTGCCGGGCGGCTGGCAGAGCGGCATCATCGGCGCGGTGACCGCCAGCCTGCCGCTGTGGGTCGCCATCATCAGCGCCAGCCTGCTGTTTGCCAGCAGCCGCGCCGCCTGGCTGTGGCTGGGCGCGGCCAACCTGATCTGTTTCGGCGCGTTGTGGGGATTGCGGCTGATGGCCGTGCCCGGCGCGGCCGCGTAAGGAGTACCCCATGAAGGCTGCAACACTGCGCGTCTACCAGACGCTGCATACCTGGGTCGGCCTGATGGCCGGCTGGGCTTTGTTTATCGCGTTCTTCGCCGGCGCGATCACGGTGTTCCACCACGAGCTGCACGAGTGGCAGTCGCCGGCGCGCATTCGCGGCGAGACCCACGCCGCCGCCAAGCCGTCGCCCGAGGATCTGGACCGCTTTGTCGCCACGCTGGTCAAGGCCCATCCCGAGGCGGCGGCCAGCGTCTATATCGGCCTGCCGACCGAGGGCGAGCCGCACACCACCGCCTACTGGATGGACGCCAAGGGCGAGTGGCAGACCACCAACGAGGAGAAGCTGGGCGCGGGCCGGACCTCGCCGCAGGACACCTCCCTCGACGGCGTGCGCGGCGAGCTGTCGAACTTCCTGAACGCCCTGCACTACACGCTGGGCCTGCCGATGCAGGTGGGCATGCATTTCATGGGCGTGGTGTCGGTGCTGTACGGGCTGGCGCTGGTTTCCGGCGTGCTGCTGCACCTGCCGCGGCTGAAGAAGGACCTGTTCGCGGTGCGCCCGGGCCGCAACCTGAAGCGCTTCTGGATGGACGCGCACAACGTGATCGGCCTGTTCAGCCTGCCCTTCCATCTGGTGATCGCGATCACCGGCGCGCTGTTCTGCGTGTCGATGACGCTGGCGATGGCCTTCAACGTGCTCACCTTCGACGGCAAGCTGATGGCCGCGCTGCCCACCGCGATGTCGTCGGTGCCGGAGGTGCAGGCCGCCGGCAAGCCCGCGCCGCTGATGCCGGCGCGCGGGCTGATCGAGATCGCGCAGCGCACCGCCGGCGAAGGCTTCAAGCCGAACTCGGTGCGCTATCAGCGCGTCGGCGACGCCAATGCGCTGATCGAGGTGCGCGGCGACAGCGAGCGCGCGCTGGGCAACTTCGGCTCGGTCGGCATCCACGCCGCCGCCGGCCAGCCCGACAGCGGCCGCGTGATCGCCAACCAGACGGCCAGCGGGCGCGATGCGAACCACGGCCTCTACAGCGCGCTGTTCGCGCTGCACTTCGGCACCTACGGCGACCTGGCGCTGCGGCTGGTCTATCTGATCGCCGGGCTGGCCGGGGCATTCCTGTTCTATTCGGGCAACTTGCTGTGGATCGAGTCGCGCCGCAAGGCGCGCCAGGCCGAGCAGCCGCGCGTGCACCGGCTGCTCGCGCAGGCCACCGTCGGCGTCTGCATCGGCTGCTGCGTCGGCGTGGCGGTCGCCTTCACCGGCGCGCTGCTGTGGCCGGAGCGTCCGTCGTCGTTCGTCTACTTCCCGGTGTTCTTCGCCGCGCTGGCGTGGGCCCTGCTGCGCCCGCCGGTGCGGGCCGCGATCGAGCTGCTGTACGCAGCGGCGCTGGCCTATCTGGCGGTACCGGTGGCCAACGCGATCCTGACCGGCGACCATCTGCTGCGCAGCGTGCAGCAAGGCGAATGGGCGGTCGCCGGCTTCGACATCGGCGCGCTGGCCTTCGCGGCGGGCTTCGTCGCGCTTGCCCGCGCGACCCAGCGCCGCGCACGCACCGGCCCGGCCGATTCGGTATGGGCACCGCGCCCGAGCCGCGGCGATCCGGGCCCGTCGGCGCCGCCGGTGGTCGACACGCCGTAACACCGGCCGCACCGGGCGTCCCCGGTGCCCCAACCGCACCCACCGAGGTGCGGCAGGGCTGAGCGGCGCGGTTCCCGGCGCCGCGGCCCACAACACCACACCCCCACCCAATTTGCACAGCTCCCAGGCGCACGCGGTTCCCCGCGGCGTCCGCGGAGCCGTGCGCGTTCGCATAACGCATTCGCATCACGACCGAAGAGGAGATCGAGCCATGTCCAACCCTCGCCGCGGCCGCCCCGCGCTGACACCACTGGCGCGCCAGCTTGCCCTGATCGTCGCCGTCGGCGGCGCCGCCACGCCGGCGCTCGCGCAGAACGCCACGGGCACCGCCGCCGTTCCACCTACACCCGCTGCCACACCCACCGCCACCGCGCAGGCCGAACTGCCGACCGTCCACGTCACCGCCGGCAGCGAGCCCGCCTATCGCGCCCGCGACGCCAGCACGGGCGCCCTCGGCGACAAGCCGCTGCAGGACACGCCGTTCTCGGTCTCGGTGGTGCCGCAGGAACTGATCGAGAATCGCCAGGCGATCACGCTCGGTGACGTGTTCCGCGGCGATCCGTCGGTCGCGCCGATCGGCGACGGCTATATCGGCGAGTCGGCGGGTTTGACGATCCGCGGCCTGCATCTGGATCTGCTCGAGGGCTACAAGATCGACGGCCTCGCCATTCCGAACTGGGGCAGCGACGTGCCGCTCGAACACTTCGAACGCGTCGAGCTGCTCAAGGGCCTGGGCGGCTTCATGTATGGCTTCGGCGCGCCGGGCGGCATCGCCAACTTCGTCACCAAGCGCCCCACCTCGAAGTTCGCCGGCAGCGCGACCCTCGGCTATGTCTCCGACGGCGTGCTGCGCGAGTCGATCGACGTCGGCGGCCGCTTCGGCGCCAACGACATGTTCGGCGCGCGCGTCGGCTTCGTGCACGAGGAAGGCGACACCTTCGTCGACGGCGGCCATATCAAGCGCGACTCGGCCTCGGTCGCGCTCGACGCGAAGCTGACCAACAACCTGCGCTGGTCACTCGACGGCCTTTACCAGCAGCGCAACGTCAAGGGCGCCTACTACGGCATCATCCCCGGCCAGGACTTCGGCGCGCCGGTGACCGAGTTCGTCAACACGCCGCGCACGCTCGACGGCAGCCAGCGCGTGGCCAGCAAGGGCACCTATTACGAGACCGAGATCAAGAGCATCGGCACGGAGCTCAACTGGGGCTTCGCCGACGACTGGAACCTGCGCACCTCGTACCGCTTCACGCAGCAGAACCGCGGCAACGCCGACAGCGCCATCCTGCTGCTGGACAACGCGGGCAACTACGCCGAGAACCAGTACAGCTCGTATTCGCGCTACCACTATCAGCATGCGCAAACGATGGCGACCGGCAAGGTCCGCACCGGCAGCCTCGAGCACGACATCGCGGCCGGACTGTCGTGGCAGAGCCTGGTGCAGAACTGGGGCAGCTTCAGCGGCGGCGGCGTCATCGGCTTTGGCAATCTGTACGATCCGGGCCAGTTCGTGCCGACCGGCCTGCCGCTGTCGCGCGTGCCCTCTTCCGACGTGCTGTACCGCGCCTCGAAGATCGAGCAGAAGTCGGTGTTCCTCAGCGACACCATCAAGTTCAACGAGCAATGGTCGGTACTGGCGGGCCTGCGCTATACCCGCTATGAGCAGACCGGCTACACGCCGGAGGGCGCGATCTCGAGCACCTACAAGAAGTCGCCCCTGACGCCGACGGTCGCGCTGATGTACAAGCCGGTGCAGCCGCTGACGCTGTACGGCAGCTATGTCGAATCGCTGGAGGCTGGAGGCTCGGCACCGCTGACGGCGCGCAACGCGGGCGAAGTGTTCGGCCCGCTAAAGAGCCGCCAGTACGAGATCGGCGCCAAGGCGGAACTGGAGGACTGGACGCTGAACGCGGCGCTGTTCCAGATCCAGCGGGGCCTGAATTACCTGCGCAGCGACAACGTCTACACGCAGGACGGCGAGACGCGCTACCGCGGCATCGAACTGTCGGCGCGCGGCAAGCTCGCGCGCGACTGGACGCTGATGGGCGGCGTCACGCTGCTCGATTCGGAGAACGTCGAGGCCTCGCCCGACGTGCTGGGCAAGCGCGCCTACAGCGCGCCGACCTTCAAGGCGACGGCCTACGTCGAGTACGCCGTGCCGCCCGTGCCCGGCCTGGTGCTGACCGCCGGCGGGCAGTACGTGTCCAAGATGGCGCTGGAGGCGAACAACAGCAACTGGGTGCCGGCCTACCACACCTTCGATGCGGGGATCCGTTATTCAACCAAGCTGGGCAAGACGCCCGCGGTGTTCCGGCTGGTGGTCGACAACCTGACCAACGAGAAGTACTGGCTGCCCAGCTATGGCTTCATCCTGACCCAGGGCGCGCCGCGCACGGTGCGGGCCAGCGCGACGTTCAGCTTCTGACGAGGCGCCGTCGCGGCAGCAAGACGCAAGCAGAAGCGAGAAAGGCGGACCGGTGGCTCCGCCTTTTTTGTCGCTCTGGTTCCGGGCCGATGGTCTCGTCAGGCCCGGAAGACATCCTCGATCGCTTCCGCGCGCAGAAGCTGAATGCCCCAGCGTTCGAGCTCCTCAGACGTCGCGATCTCGATCCGCTGCACAACGGATGCATGCAGCGGGCCAAAGCGCTCGGTCAACTGCTTTTGCAGCATGTGGGCCTCCCCTTGCTGCCGGGCCTCCTCGCGGAGCTTGCGGGTGAAACGTTGTAGATTGGCACCTACCACTTGCATGTCGACCTCCATCAATTGAAACACCTGAGCGGGCGTCAGGACGCTGCCCCATTGGCCGCACAGCAGTGCCGCCAGGGTCTTGGCGAACGCCAGCTTGAGCTTGGGCTCATCGCGCAAGCGCGTCTTGCATTCGATCATCAGCGACACGACCGTATCGTAATCTGCTGCCCGCTCGATGCGAAACAGCAGCGCCGCCAGATTGTCCTCGGGCAACTGCGCTTCGCTCAATCGGTTGATGTCGAGCAGCGTATGTTGCTGCTGCAATTGGCACGTTGCCAGGTCGTTCGGCAGCGACACGACGACATCCCGGATGTTCGTACATGCGCTCCATGGTGTTTCGCCGTTATACAGAACGATCGACAGCGCCGCGGGCACCCTGCGATCCGGCAGCACGCGCCCGGCACGAACGAGCTCCTGGTGCAGCAAAGCAGTATAGGTCGCCATGCGCGGCGCCATATAGCGATCGATGGTGCTCTGGAATTCGAGCAGCACGTACAGATGGCCCCATGGATCGCCGGCATCGACTCGCCAAACCATGTCGCTGGCACGCTGCCGCAGGTTGTCGGCGACGTAGTTGCCGGAAACCCGTTCCAGCGTCGAGTAATCGAGCGCGCGAAGCCAGTCGCTGCGAATGAATTCGCGCAAGAGGTCGCGCATCATTTCCGGCATGGAGAACAACAGCTTGTAGCCGGCGTCGTAGTCCCGGGCCATAGCTTCGTTTAGCGTTGTTGAGATGCCGCGAAGAATGCCCTTGCACGGAACCTCGTGCTAACGAAAAGATGTGCCGCACTTTAGGTTGCAGACAGGATGGGTCGAACCAGCATCGCCACCGCGTGATCCGGATCCGGCTTCGGGCCCCGCAATGAGACGAGGCCGGTTCAACCGATCAGCTTCGCCTCCATCGCCGCTTTCAGATCCGCGATCAGATCGCGCGTATCTTCCAGCCCGATATACAGCCGCACCAGCTCGCCGGCGTCCTGCCATTCGGCCGGCGGCCAGCTGCCCGCCGGGCGCATGGTCTGCACGTGGTATGGGACGGCGAGGCTGTGCGCCCCGCCCCACGACCAGCCGATCGCGAACAGCCGCAGCGCTTCGACGAAGGCATCGACCTGGGCGCGCGGATAGCGCGCACGCAGCACCACCGAGAACAGGCCGCTGGCGCCGGAGAAATCGCGGCGCCAGAAGGCGTGGCCGGGACAGTCCGGCAAGGCCGGATGCAGGACCCTGGCGACCTCGGGCCGCTGCGCCAGCCATTCGGCGACTTCGCGCGCGGCGCGGTCGTGCGCGGCGAGCCGCACCGGCATGCTGGGCAGCGAGCGCAGCACCAGATAGCAGTCGTCGGCCGACACGCCCCAGCCCATCAGCATCCTCACGCGCTTGATACGCTGGTAGAGCGTCTCGTCGCTGCACAGTACCGCGCCCATCAGCACGTCGCTGCCGCCGGACTGGTACTTGGTCAGCGCCTGCACGGACAGATCGATGCCCTTGTCGAAGGGCCGGAAATAGATGCCGGCCGACCAGGTGTTGTCGATCGCGGTCAGCACGCCGCGTGCCCTGGCGGCCGCGACGATGGCTTCGCTGTCGGGCACTTCCATCGTCACGGAGCCTGGCGCCTCCATCCAGATCAGCCGCGTATTGGGCTGGATCAGCTCGGCGATGCCGGCGCCGATCATCGGATCGTACGGCCGCACCGTGATGCCGAAATCGCGCGCCAGCCATTCGCCGTGCTCGCGATTGGGACCGTAGACGTTGTAGGGCACCAGCACATCGTCGCCGGCCTTCAGCAGCGCGAAATAGACCAGCGAAATGGCGCCCAGGCCCGAGGGCAGCAGCAAGGCGTGGCTGGCGCCCTCCAGCATCGCCAGATGCTGGCACAGCGCCTCGCTGGTCGGCGTCGCATGGATGCCGTAGCGCCAGTAGGTGGTCGCGCCGTCGCCATGCGCGCGCAGCTCGGCGAGATTGCGGAACACCACGGTGGAGCCGCGCTGGGTCGGCGGAGAGAAGGAGGCGAAACCGGGGGGAACCTGCAGAGGTGGCTGCACCGCCAGCGTCTGCACGTAGCAGTCGGGCGTTGCGCCGGGATCGTAGTCGTTCGTGGACGCGGCGTGCGTATCGGTCAGGGGACGGTCGGACACGGCGGATTCCTTGTCTGGCGAGTGCGGATAGAGTCTCCGAGCTTACCAGCAATGACGGCGCCGCCGCCATGACGACGGTTGCCGCGCCACGGTCTTACGTGGCCATGCCCGCTTAACGCTTGCGGTCTTCGATGATCGACGAGCGCGGCGGCGGCGGCGCGTAGACCACGCCGCTATTGGGGGTCATGTCGATCGACGGCACCGCGACCACGCCGTCGGGGCCGACATAGACAGGCATCTGCGCGCCGGAAGGATAAGGCTGGGGCGGCGGCGTGGCAGGAACCGCGGGCATGCCGCGAACCGCTTCGCGCTGGCGTTGCGCCGGCGCCTTGCCGCCGCCCTTGCCGTTGCTGGCGCTCGGCGGCGAGGCGGTCGACAGTACCGTGTCGCCGGCGGCGCCGGCCGGCGTGGACCACGCCAGCGCGGCAGCGAGGGCCGCCACCGCGCCGATCGCTGAAACGAAGCCTGCCCCCCGCTGCCGCCGCATCGTCAGATCCGCTCGAAAATCGCGGCGATGCCCTGACCGCCGCCGATGCACATCGTCACCAGCGCATAGCGGCCCTGCACCCGCTGCAGCTCGTACAGCGCCTTGACCGTGATCAGCGCGCCGGTGGCACCGATCGGGTGGCCCAGCGAGATGCCGGAGCCGTTCGGATTGACCTTCTGCGGATCCAGCCCCAGCGCCTTGTTGACCGCGCAAGCCTGCGCGGCGAAGGCCTCGTTGGCCTCGATCACGTCGAGATCGGCGACCGACAGGCCGGCGCGCTCCAGCGCCTTGCGCGTGGCCGGCACCGGGCCGATGCCCATCGTCTTCGGGTCGACGCCGGCATGGCCGTACGACACCAGCCGCGCCAGCGGCTTCAGGCCGCGCCGCTCGGCGACGCTGCGCTCCATCAGCACGACCGCGGCCGCGCCGTCGTTCAGGCCCGACGCGTTGCCGGCCGTCACGGTGCCGTTCTCCTTGACGAAGACCGGCTTGAGCTTGGCCATGTCCTCGGCCTTGGCGTCGTGGCGCACATGCTCGTCGGTGTCGAAGACGACGTCGCCCTTGCGCGACTTCAGCGTGACCGGAAGGATCTGCTCCTTGAAGCGCCCTTCGCGGATCGCCACCGAGGCGCGGCGATGCGATTCCAGCGCGGCCTCGTCCTGCTGCGCGCGGCTGATGTCGTACTCGCGCGCGACGTTCTCGGCCGTCACGCCCATATGGATCGAATGGAAGGGGTCGTGCAGCGCGCCCAGCATCATGTCTAGCAGCCTGGCGTCACCCATGCGCGCGCCCCAGCGGGCGGCCGGCGCCAGATACGGTGCGCGGCTCATGCTCTCCGCGCCGCCGCCAATGGCGACATCGGCATCGCCCAGCATCACGGTCTGGGCCGCGCTGACGATGGCCTGCAGGCCGGAACCGCACAGCCGGTTGACCGTCAGGGCCGGCGCGTCGATCGACACGCCGCCGTCCACCGCCGCCACGCGTGCCAGGTACATGTCGCGCGGCTCGGTCTGAATCACGTTGCCGAACACCACGTGGCCGACTTCATCGCCCTGCACGCTGGCGCGGGCCAGGGCCTCGCGCACCACCATCGCGCCGAGCTCGGTCGGCGACAGGTCTTTCAGGCTGCCGCCGAAGGTTCCGATCGGGGTCCGTACGCCGCTGACCACCACCACTTCACGGGTCATGTCTGTCTCCATTGGGTAATGTTGCACCGCAAAGTATAGCCCTGCGGTTCGTTTTCCGAACGATCGTACTTTTACCTAATGTCGGGTCGGGCGATCCCGGCTCGGGCTGGCATGCCTGATGTCCGCGCGATACGTTACACGACCGCCTCGCCCCACAAATCGTGGCCGTCGGCGCCGGTGATCCGCACCGAGACGAATTCGCCAGTCTTGTAGCGCTGGTACGGCTTCGCGGGCGGGTCGATATAGACCAGACCGTCGATCTCGGGCGCATCGGCGGCCGAGCGGCCGATGCCGCCTTCCTGGTTGACCTCGTCGACCAGCACGCGCAGCGTCTGCCCGACCTTGCGCTGCAGGCGTCGGGCCGACACTTCCTCGGCGACTTCCATGAAGCGCGCGCGGCGCTCCTCGCGGACCTCGTCCGGCAGCGCACCGGGCAGATCGTTGGCGGTCGCGCCTTCGACAGGCGAATAGGCGAAGCAACCGACGCGGTCCAGCTCGGCCTCGGCGATAAAGTCGAGCAGCGTCTGGAATTCGGCCTCTGTCTCGCCAGGGAAGCCGGCGATGAAGGTGCTGCGGATGGTCAGATCCGGACAGATCTCGCGCCAGGCGCGGATCCGCTCCATGGTCTTCTCGGCGTTCGCCGGACGCTTCATGCGCTTGAGCACATCCGGATGCGCGTGCTGCAGCGGCACGTCGAGATACGGCAGCACATGGCCGTCGTTCATCAGCGGGATGATCTCGTCGACATGCGGATACGGATAGACGTAGTGCAGACGCACCCAGGCGCCGTACTCGCGGGCCAGCTCGCCCAGCGCGCCGACCAGTTCGGTCATGCGGGTCTTCAGCGGGCGGCCGTTCCAGAAGCCGGTGCGGTACTTGACGTCGACGCCGTAGGCGCTGGTGTCCTGCGAGATCACCAGCAGTTCCTTGACGCCGGACTTGAACAGGTTCTCGGCCTCGAGCATCACCTCGGCAACCGGCCGCGACACCAGATCGCCGCGCATCGACGGAATGATGCAGAACGAGCAGCGGTGATTGCAGCCCTCGGAAATCTTCAGATAGGCGTAGTGCTTGGGCGTCAGCTTGATGCCGGCGGGCGGAACCAGATCGATAAAGGGATCGTGCGGCTTCGGCAGGTGCGTGTGCACGGCCTGCATCACCTCGCCGAGCGCATGCGGACCGGTGACGGCCAGCACCTTCGGATGCACGCTGGTGACGATATCGTTGCCGCCGGCGTCCTTCTTGGCGCCGAGGCAGCCGGTGACGATGACCTTGCCGTTCTCGGTCAGCGCTTCGCCGATCGCATCCAGGCTCTCCTGCACCGCCTCGTCGATAAAGCCGCAGGTATTGACCACCACCAGGTCGGCGCCGTCATAGGTGCCGCTGATGGCATACCCCTCGGCACGCAATTGGGTAATGATCTGTTCGGAATCGACGAGGGCCTTGGGGCAGCCGAGTGATACGAAGCCTACCTTCGGCGTGGCGGCAGCGGCGCCGGTAACGGTGCCGACAGGGGACGAGGATGGAGAGGACGACTGAGACGACATGGATTTCGCGGTGTGGGGCGGCGCCGCCACGCGGCGCGCGCTGTCTGGGGCTGCGACCTGCCATCCCGAAGACGGCCGTGGCGGCGGAACGACCGCGATTCTACCCCGAGACCACCGCGTCGGCAGGCGCGCGCTGCGCACCGCCGCTACCGCTGCCCGCTAACAACCGGCGGCCGCTTCAGCCCTGGCCGGTCTTCTTGTTGTTGTCCGGCTGATTGAACGGGAAGTTGCCGAACATGTTCTTGGCCTGGTTCTGCATCTGCTCCTGCATCTGCACGAACAGGTTCTTGCTCTGCTCGATGTAGTTGCTCATCATGCCCTGCATCATCGGCGCCTGCATGTTCATGAATTGCGACCACATGTCGGGGCTGAAGGCCTCGCCCGAATACAGCCCCTTGGAGTTTTCGGCCAGCTTGTTCTGGATGTCGATGAAGGCCTGGATGTTCTTCTCCAGGTAGGTGCCCATCATGCCCTGCATCGCGTGGCCGTAGAAGCGGATGATCTGCGACAGCATCGCGCTGGAGAACATCGGCACGCCACCGGTCTCTTCCTCGAGGATGATCTGCAGCAGGATGCTGCGCGTCAGTTCGTCACCCGACTTGGCGTCGACGACCTTGAACTCCTCGTTGTCCATTACGAGCTGCTTGACATCGGCCAGGGTGATATAGGTACTGGTCTGCGTGTCGTAGAGCCGGCGATTGGGATATTTCTTGATCAGTCGCTCTGCGCCTTTCTTGGTGGTGGCCATCGGTGCTCTATCCTTTTGTAGTCCGCTGCCGGTGCGCTGACGCCGCAGCCCGTGCTCGTGCGGCACGGTCGATCGTTCGCTGTTGCACCGCATGCCGTGCAGTGCGCAATCCGGCAACGCTTGCGGCGCGGGGCCGATCCGCCGGCGATGGGCGCGATCCGCGTCGTATTTCTGGATGTTCCAAATTGGTGCCGGCGGCGTTAATGCCCTGATTCTATGCTTAACAAGGCACTGTGAAAAGGCGCGGGCGCTAAGGAAAACCCGCAAGCAAACGCGCGAATTCGCCGGATAAAAGAATGCAAAACGATGCGTCGCGATGAGGCGCACACGCAGGCCGGCACGGTGCTGCGGCGCGTCCAACGCAGCGCAGCACCGCCCGGACGCGGCGCACCCGGCGCGGGCCGGACAGAGCCGACCCGGTCCGGTCAGCCCATGTGCAGGCCGCCGTTCAGCGAGAAGTCGGCACCGGTCGCGAAGCCCGATTCGTCCGACGCCAGCCAGGCGCAGATCGACGCGATCTCCTCCGGTTGGCCCAGGCGCTTGACCGGGATCGTGCCGACGATCTTGTCGAGCACGTCCTGGCGGATCGCCTTGACCATATCGGTGGCGATATAGCCCGGGGAGACCGTGTTGACCGTCACGCCCTTGGTCGCGACTTCCTGCGCCAGCGCCATCGTGAAGCCATGCAGGCCGGCCTTCGCGGTCGAGTAGTTGGTCTGGCCGAACTGGCCCTTCTGACCGTTGACCGACGAGATATTGACGATCCGGCCCCAGCCGCGATCCGCCATGCCGTCGATCACCTGCTTGGTCACGTTGAACAACGAGGTCAGGTTGGTATCGATCACCGCGTCCCAGTCGGCGCGCGTCATCTTGCGGAACACCACGTCGCGCGTGATGCCCGCATTGTTGATCAGCACATCGACCTCGCCGACCTCGGCCTTGACCTTGTCGAACGCCGCCTTGGTGGAATCCCAGTCGGCCACATTGCCCTCGGAGGCAATGAAGTCGAAGCCGAGGGCCTTCTGCTGTTCCAGCCAGCGTTCACGGCGCGGCGAATTCGGGCCGCAGCCCGCGACCACGCGGAAGCCATCCTTGGCCAGCCGCTGGCAGATCGCGGTACCGATACCGCCCATGCCGCCCGTTACGTATGCAATGCGCTGAGTCATATCCACTCCTGATCAGATTCTTGTTATCGACGCCGGCGCGCCGGACGGACGGCGCCATGCCGCCCGCATTTACACCCTGCCCGCCGGCCCACCCCTCCTCACCGTTCGACGGCGAGCGCCACCCCCATGCCGCCGCCGATGCACAGCGACGCCAGGCCCTTCTTCGCATCGCGGCGCTTCATCTCGTGCAGCAGCGTCACCAGAATGCGGCAGCCGGAAGCGCCGATCGGATGGCCGATCGCGATCGCACCGCCATTGACGTTGACCTTGTCGGTGTCCCAGCCCATCTGCTTGTGCACCGCCAGTGCCTGCGCGGCGAAGGCCTCGTTGATTTCCATCAGGTCCAGATCCTGCACGCTCCAGCCGGCGCGCGACAGGCAGCGCTGCGAGGCCGGCACCGGGCCCATGCCCATCACCTTGGGATCGACGCCGGCATTGGCAAACGCGCGGATCGTGGCGAGCGGCGTCAGCCCGAGCTCGCGTGCCTTGGCGGCCGACATCACCACCACCGCCGCCGCGCCGTCGTTGATGCCCGACGCGTTGGCCGCGGTCACGGTGCCGGCCTTGTCGAAGGCCGGCTTCAGGCTGGCGATGCTCTCCAGCGTGGCGCCGTGGCGCACGAACTCGTCGGTGGCAAACGCCAGCGGCTCGCCCTTGCGCTGCGGAATCATCACGGGAACGATTTCCTCATCGAAGCGGCCGGCCTTCTGCGCGGCCTCGGCCTTGTTCTGCGAACTGACCGCGAACTCGTCCTGCGCCTCGCGCGAGATGCCATATTCCTTGGCGACGTTCTCGGCGGTGATGCCCATGTGGTACTGGTTGTAGACGTCCCACAGGCCGTCGACGATCATCGTGTCGATCAGCCTGGCGTCGCCCATACGGAAGCCATCGCGCGAGCCCGGCAGCACGTGCGGCGCCGCGCTCATGTTCTCCTGGCCACCGGCCACGACGATCTCGGCATCGCCGGAGGCGATCGCGTTGGCGGCAAGCATCACGGCCTTCAGGCCCGAACCGCAAACCTTGTTGATCGTCATCGCGGGAACCATATGCGGCAGCCCTGCCTTGATCGCCGCCTGGCGCGCCGGGTTCTGTCCCGAGCCGGCGGTCAGCACCTGGCCCATGATCACTTCGCTGACCTGCTCCGGCTTGACGCCGGCGCGCTCGAGCGCGGCCTTGATGACGATCGCGCCCAATTCGGGTGCCGGCACCTTGGCCAGCGACCCGCCGAATTTGCCTACCGCGGTACGGGCGGCCGATACGATCACAACGTCAGTCATGTTCTGTCCTCTCAATGGAATACGGATACTGCGAATTCAGGATGGTTTCGATGTCGATGTCGATGTCGATGCGAAGCGCAGACGGGAAGCAGTCGATCAGCGCGATCGCCCTGAGCGGTTGCCGGTCCGACGTTGCCTCCGGTGTCGCGTTGCCCCGGTTCTCTAAGCCTTTGCCTTGACGTAGCGGCCCGGCGCCGGCTCGATGACCGGATAGTCGCGGCTGCCGTACTGCGTCGGCGCCGCCTTTTTCGCGCCGGCGTGCTTGCCCAGCCAGGCGAACCAGTCCGGCCACCAGCTTCCCGGCACCTCGGTGGCGCCGGCAAACCAGTCGTTTGGACTGTCGGGCAATTCGTCGTTCAGCCAGTGGCTGCGCTTCTTCTTCGCCGGCGGGTTGATCACGCCAGCGATATGGCCGGAGGCGCCCAGCACGAAGCGCAGGTCGTTGGACAACAGTCGCGTCGACGCATACGCCGCGGTCCACGGCACGATATGGTCCTCGCGCGAACCGTACACATAGGTCGGCACGTCGATCTTGCCCAGGTCGACCGGCACGCCGCAGACGGTCAGCTTGCCCGGCACCTTCAGCTCGTCCTGCAGATAGGTATGGCGCAGATACCAGCAATACCAGGGGCCCGGCAGATTGGTCGCGTCGCCGTTCCAGAACAGCAGGTCGAACGGCACCGGCGTGTTGCCCTTCAGGTAGTTGTCGACCACATAGTTCCAGACCAGATCGTTCGGCCGCAGGAACGAGAACGTGTTGGCCAGCTCGACGCCGCGCAGCAAGGCGCACGGCGCGCCGGCAGCGCCGCCCAGCGTCGCTTCGCGCAACTGCACGTGGGCTTCGTCGACGAAGACGTCCAGCACGCCGGTATTGGAGAAGTCCAGCAGCGTGGTCAGCAGCGTCAGGCTCTGCGCGGGGCGTTCGCCGCGTCCCGCCAGCACCGCCAGCGCAGTCGACACGATCGTGCCGCCGACGCAGAAGCCCAGCACGTTGATGCGCTCCTGCCCGCTGATCTCGCGCGCCACCTCGATCGCGCGGATCGCGCCGTGTTCGATGTAGTCGTCCCAGGTACGCGCCGCCATGCTGGCATCGGGATTGCGCCATGACACCAGGAACACCGTGTGCCCCTGCTCGACGATATGGCGCACCAGCGAGCTTTCCGGCTGCAGGTCGAGGATGTAGTACTTGTTGATGCAGGGCGGCACCATCAGCAGCGGACGCGCATGCACCTTGGCGGTCAGCGGCTTGTACTGCAGCAGCTGGAAGTATTCGTTCTCGTAGACCACCGCGCCCTCGGTGATCGCGACATTGCGGCCGACCTCGAAGGCGGACTCGTCGGTCTGCGAGATCTTGCCGCGGGTCAGATCCTCGAGCATGTTGCGCAGGCCCGCGCGCAGCGATTCGCCATTCGACTCGATCAGGCGCCGCTGCGCCTCGGGATTGGTGGCGAGGAAATTGGCCGGCGACATCGCGTCGACCCATTGCGCCACGGCAAAGCGGATGCGCTGCCGCGTCTTGGCATCGGCCTCGACCGCATCGGCCATCTCGCTCATCGCACGCGCGGTCAGCAGGTAGAAGGCCGCGGCATAGCGATACGGCGCGTTGCTGCGCCAGGCATCGCCGGCAAAGCGGCGGTCGGTCAGTTGCACCTGCTGTTGGTCGCCGGCGGCCATCGCGCGCCACAGGTCGGTGAAACCCTGCATGAAGCGCTGCTGGATGTCGGCCAATTGCGCGGGAGCGATCTTGATTCCCGGAAAGGCACCGCCGGGGAATGCACCGCCAGGCAAAGTGCCCAGCGCCGCGAAGGCATCCGCGCCCGGCATGCCGAACGGCATGCCGCCATTGGCCTGGGCCTGCCTGGACCACTCCAGCCATGTTGCTGGATCGAATGGCCCCGGCGTCGATGAAAACGGTGTGGTCTTTTCTTCCTGTGCGGAAGCTGCCGCGCCTTTGCCGGTCGCCATGATGTCGTGTCTCTCTGCCGTCTGATGGGTGAGCCGGCCCGGAACGCCGCTCGGCGATTCGCTCCGGGAGAACCGGCATGCGTCGCGCTCCTCCGGCCACGGTGCGCGTGCGGTATGCTTGCCGAATGACGGCCAGCGCGCTTTCCACGACACGCCGTGGTGCGGGGCGCTGCGGCCGCGCAGTTACTCGCCGTCCGGGGCATTGTTGCCTTGCAACGACGACGCTGTCAATGCGGGAAACGTCTTGACTCAAAGGCGCTTTGCGCGCGGCGATCGGGGGCCCGGACAGTGTCCACCAGGAGGATGAAATTCCGATGTATATCGTCGCGATCGGCTGGCTCTACGTCGCGCTGATGATGGCCATTACCGAACATACGGTGGTGGCCGCCGTCGCCACCTTCCTGCTGTATGGCGTCGGGCCGGTCGCGCTGCTGCTCTATATTCTCGGCACGCCGGGACGCCGCAAGCGGCGGCGCGCAGCGGAACAGGCCGCCGTTGCCGCGGCCAAGGCCGCGGCGGCGACACCGCCGGAGGGCGGCGGCAATCCGTGAGGCAAATGTCCGGTCGTTCGGACAATAGGGCAGCGGAGCTTGCGTCGGGCTGCCCTTCCCTGCGTTCGGCGGCTTATCTTGTCGCCGTCGTCTCCAGCCACACCAGACTCGCCATCCGCCCGGTCACGCCATCGCGCCGATACGAATAGAAGCGCTGCGGATCGCTGACCGTGCAGGCATCGCCCCCGTAGACCTCGACACAACCGGCACGTGCCAGCCGGATGCGGGCGAGCGCGTACAGGTCCGCGAGGTATTTGCCGGCCGCGGCGGGCCGGAATGCCTGCTCCACCGCATCGCGCTCGCGCGGCAACGCCCGCTCGAGAAACGCGGAACGGACTTCGGCACCGACTTCGAATGCATCGGGCCCGATCGCCGGGCCGAGCCACGCGAGCCACTGCGGTGAAGATCCGGCGTCCGTGCGTTGTTTGGCCATGCGGTCCAACGTGGCCTCGATCACGCCCTCGCACAGGCCACGCCAACCCGCATGCGCGGCACCGACCACCGTGCCGGCACGGTCGCACAGCAGGACCGGCAGGCAGTCGGCCGTCATTACCGCGCAGACCTGTCCCGGCGTTGTGCTGGTGCTGGCATCGGCGCGCGGCGGCGCGTCGTTCGCCGAGCCGTCGACATCATCACCACCATCGACAACTTCGCCACCATCGACTGTCACCACCGCACAGCCATGCACCTGTTCCAGCCATCTGGGCGCCGAGGGCAGCCAGGCCTGCAGGCGCCGCCGGTTCTCCGCAACCGCATCGGCATCGTCGCCGACATGGGTGCCGAGATTGAGCCCGCCCGCGCTGCCGTCTGCCAGACCGTACGTGCCGCGGCTGACGCCGCCGATGCGCGTCGTGGACAGCGCGCGGACCTGCGCCGGCGCCGGCCAATCGGGAATCCATTGCGAGAGCCGGCCGGCATCATCGTTGGTCATCGGCGCCCCGCATCGTCGCGATCGTCATCGTCATCATCGTCGTCGCCTTCATAGAGGATGGCGCCGTCCCACGCCTGGCCGTCCTCGTCGTCCGCGCCGTAGTCGCGCTCCTCCAGCGTGGTGAAGTCGAGCGCGTCGATCAGCGCCTGCAGATCGTCCGGCGCGGGCGCACGCCACGACATCGCCTTGCCGCTGACCGGATGCACCAGCCCGAGCCGATAGGCATGCAGCGCCTGGCGTTCGAACGGCACCGGCAGCGGTGCCTTGATGGCAGGGCGCTGGCCGCGCTGGGTGGCGCGGTGATAGACCGGATCGCCCAGCAGCGGATGGCCGATCGATTCGAAATGCACGCGGATCTGATGCGTGCGCCCGGTTTCGAGCTGGCACATCACCATCGACACGCAGCCGCGTCCGAGCGGGGCCACGCCGAGCGTGCGGAAATGCGTGCGCGAGGGCTTGCCGCTGGAGGTATGCACGATCGCCATGCGGGTGCGCTCGCGTGGATCGCGGCCGATCGGCGCATCGATGGTGCCTTCGTCGGGCGCCTCGCCCCACACCAGCGCCAGATAGGTCCGCTTGACCGTGCGGGCCTGCAGCTGCCGCACCAGATCGGTCTGCGCGGTCAGCGAGCGCGCCACCACCATCAGGCCCGAGGTCTCCTTGTCGAGCCGGTGGACGATGCCCGCGCGCGGCAGCGCGGCCGCCGCCGGATCGCGATGCAGCAGCCCGTTGAGCACGGTGCCGCTCCAGTTGCCGGCGGCGGGATGCACCACCAGGCCGGCCGGTTTGTCGATCACCAGCAGCGCTGCGTCTTCGTAGACGACCTCAAGCGGTACCGGCTCTGCCGTGAAGGCCAGCGTCTCGGGCGCGGCTTGCGGCCTGACCTCGATGCGCTGCCCCATCTGCACGCTGTCGCGCGGCCGGCGCACGGCGCCATCGACCGTCACGGCGCCGCTGTCGATCCACTGCTGGATGCGGCTGCGCGAGAATTCGCTGAGTTGGCGGGCCAATAATTTATCGAGCCGTTCTCCGTGTGCGGCGCTGTCGACTTCCAGCACCACCGGCACCATGTCGGCGCCGCTTTCTGCCTCGACAAGTGCGGCTGCGGGCAGCTCGTCGAAATCCTCCAGGTCGGTTTCGACCACCGTATTGCGGTCGGCCTCGCTGTCGAGGGCCGCTTGCGGGCTGGCGACCGAGGGGCTTGGGCTATAATGCTTGACGCTTTTTTTCATCCGGAATAGGTTGCCCATGCAATCGATGAGCACGAGACGCGCCAGTTGGCGCGCAAGAGTTGGAGCGATGTTGCTCGCGGGCGGCTGCGTCATGCTGTCGGCATGCGGCCTGCTCTCGGAACAACCCGACGAAACCTCGGGTTGGTCAGCCAACAAATTATATTCGGAAGCCAAGGACGCCCTCGACAGCGGCGACTATCCGCGCGCGGTCAAGCTGTACGAGAAGCTCGAGGGCCGCTATCCGTTCGGCCGGTTCGCGCAGCAGGCGCAGATCGATACGGCCTACGCCAACTACAAGGACGGCGAGACGGCAGCCGCGCTGGCGTCGGTCGACCGCTTCATCCAGCTGCACCCGAACCACCCCAGCGTCGATTACGCCTACTACCTGAAGGGGCTGATCAACTTCAACGACAACCTCGGCTGGCTCGGCCGCTTCTCGGGCCAGGACCTGAGCGAGCGCGATCCGAAGGCGGCACGGGCGGCGTACGACGCGTTCCATACGCTGGTCACGCGCTTCCCCGAAAGCAAGTACACGCCGGATGCCGCCGCGCGGATGCAGTACATCGTCAATTCGCTGGCCCAGCACGAAGTCCACGCGGCGCGCTACTACTATCGCCGCGGCGCCTACCTGGCGGCGGTCAATCGCGCGCAGCAGGCACTGAAGGACTACGATGGCGCGCCGGCCAACGAAGAGGCGCTGTACATCATGATCCGTTCGTACGAGGCGCTGGGCATGAAGGACCTGCGCGACGATACGATGCGCGTGATGCAGACCAACTTCCCCGACAGCGACTTCATCAAGTACGGCGAGCGCCGCGACAAGGACAAGCCGTGGTGGAAGCTGTTCTGATCGGTCAGCGACTCGCATGAGCGACCGGCATAAGCGACCGACATAAGCGACCGACATAAGCGACCGACATAAGCGACTGCCCCAAAAAAGCCCGGTTCGGCAAATCCGAACCGGGCTTTTTCATTGGCGCCGCCATACCGCAGCGGTCCGCACGCCCTATTCCTTCTTCAGTCCCTGCAGGAACGCAATCACCGTATCGCGCTCGCGCGTGCGCTTGAACGGCGGCAGGCTCTGCCAGATTTGCCGCCCATAGGGCTTCTCGACCAGCCGCGTGTCGCAGATCACCAGTACGCCACGGTCGCTCTCCGAGCGAATCAGCCGGCCGGCGCCCTGCTTCAGCGTGATCACCGCGTGCGGCAACTGGTGCACGGCGAACGGGCTCAGGCCCTTCTTCTGCAGCGCCTCCATGCGCGCGGCCAGCACCGGGTCGTCGGGCGGCGCGAACGGCAGCTTGTCGATCACCACCAGCGACAACGCTTCGCCGCGCACATCGACGCCCTCCCAGAAGCTCTGACTGCCGACCAGCACCGCATTGCCCAGCTCGCGGAAGCGGTCGAGCAGCTCGGTGCGACTGGCCTGCCCCTGCACCAGGATCGGCAGCTGCAGTCCGCGCTCGGCGAACGCTTCGTACAGCAGGTCGGAGGCGCGCTGCACCGCGCGCAGCGTGGTGCAAAGCAGGAAGGTGCGCCCGCCGGCCGCTTCGATCAGCGGCAAGGCGGCCGCCACCACGGCATCGGTGAACTGCGGCGACTGCGGCGCCGGCAGCTCGCGCGGCACGTATAGCAGGCCCTGCTCGCCGTAATCGAATGGACTTGGCAGGGACAGCGAGCGGTCCTTGTCGAGCCCCAGCTGCGCGGCATAGTGGGCGAAATTGCCTTTGACCGACAGCGTCGCCGACGTGAAGATCCACGCGCGCGGATGGCCGGCCCGCTGGCGCGAGAAGATCGGTGCGATCGACAGCGGCGTGCGATGCAGCTGTACGGTGTGCGAGAACACCTCGACCCAGCGCACCGTTTCGGGCGGCCTGACGTTCGGCGCCATCTGGTCGGAAGTCGGCGCATCGCCGGTGGGCTCCTCCGAGGCAACGCCAGACTCCGGCAGCGTTGTCGTTCCCGTCAATGCCGGCTGCTCGGTCGCGCCACCGGACTCGCCCGCATCGGCCACAGGCTGCGGCGCCGGACTGTCGTCGCGCCAGGCGGCCAGCCGCTGCGCCAGTTCCAGCGCGCGCCGATGGCACTGCTCCAGCGATTCGGCGCGCTCCGCCTGGCCCTGCAGCAGGGCCACCACATCGTCCAACGCCTTCTCCAGCGCGTCGAGCGTCTCGAAGAACGGCTCGCCGATGCGAGCGTCGGCCTCGATCTGCCCCAGCGCCAGCCGCACATTGTCCTTGCCGAAGGCCAGCCGCAGATCGCGCGTGGCGCGTTCGAACGGCGCCACGATGCCGACCCAGTCGGCGGCATCCCGCGCATGCGACAGGCCCTCCGCCACCGTATCGCGCGCCAGCTCCAGCAGCTGGCTGGTCGACAGGCTGTCGCCGAAGAACAGTGTCGCGGTCTCCGGCAGCTGGTGCGCCTCGTCGAAGATCACGGTATTCGCGGCCGGCAGCAGCTCGGCCATGCCGGTATCGCGCAGCACCACGTCGGCGAAGAACAGGTGATGGTTGACGACCACCAGGTCGGCCTGCTGCGCTTCCTTGCGCGCCCGCATCACGAAGCATTCCTTGTGGTGCGGGCATTCGGTGCCGAGACAGTTGTCGCGGGTCGAGGTCACCAGTTGCCATACCGGCGCGTTCTCCGGCACGCTGGCGAGTTCGGCCTTGTCGCCGGACGACGTGGTCTTGGCGAAGTTCGCGATCTCGCGCAGCCACGCCGCGTCCTGCTTGGACGCCAGCCGCCCGTTCATCTGCGCGCGCTCCATGTGGTAATGGCAGACGTAGTTGGCGCGGCCCTTGAGCAGCGCAACCGAGACCGGCACATTGAGCGCGCGGCGCACGGTCGGGATGTCGCGCAGGAACAGCTGGTCCTGCAGGTTCTTGGTCCCGGTCGACAGGATCACCTTGCCGCCCCACAGCATCGCCGGGACCAGATACGCAAAGGTCTTGCCCGTGCCCGTGCCGGCCTCGACGATCACCGTATCGTGCGCCTCGATCGCATCGGCCACCGCGGCTGCCATCTTCGCCTGCGCATCGCGCGGCCGGTAGCCGTCGATGGCCTGCGCCAGCGTGCCGGTCGGCGCGAAGATGCGCGCCAGCGCCGCGGCGCGCGCGTCGGCCGCGTCCGGCTGGATGGCGGGGCCGGCGGCATCGTCGCCGGGATGGGAAAGATCGGAATCGGACAAGGCTGGCAGGAATTCGTGCGTCGCCGGCGATGGCTGGCGACGCGGGCATGGCGGGCCGCGGGATCGCGGACCGGGAGATCAGGCGGGTACGTCGGGTTCGAGCTGCAGCTGCAGCAGTGTGATGGCGTCCTTCAGCTTTAGCCGGCGCTTCTTCAGCCGGCGCAAATGCAGTTCATCGTGGCCGGCCTCGCCGGACAGCCGGTCGATCAGATAGTCCAGATCGCGGTGTTCGATCTGCAACTCGATGATCTGGCGTGCCAGGGTGTTCAGATCGCGGTCCATCGTCCATTGGCCTCCCCCACCGGCGACGTCCATCATCAGAAGCCGAACGGCCGCGGCGATTCGCCGCTGCTCTGCTTTTCCTTGGCCTTGGCGCGGCGCTCCTCGACCTCGCGCTGCCGCTGGATCGCCTGCTGCTGCTTCGCTTCGTACGCCTTGGCGTTCTCCGCACGCTGGCGGGCCTGTTCCGCACCGCGCTCGCGCGCCTCGCGCATCCGCGCGTCGTAGTCGGCCTGCTTCTGCTGGTAGGCCGCGGCGTTGGCGGCGCGCTCCGGCGCCTCGGCCTGCCGCTGCGCATCGCGCAGCTTCTGCTCCTGCTGCTTGCGCTCGAAATCGGCGCGATTGGCCTGCTCCTCGGCGGCGCGCTGCGGCTGGCTGGCCTCGTACTCGGCCTGGCGCAGCGCCTGCTCGCGGTCGCGCCTGGCGGCCTTGAACGCGCGCTCGGCCTCGCCGATTTCGAGCTCCCGCTCGCGCAGCACCGCCAGCTCGGCGCGCTGGGTTTCCTTGGCGCGCTCGATGCAGTTGGTGACGAAGAACTTGTCGTAGCAGGCGCGCTCGGCCGTGGCGAAGCGGTAGTTCGTCCAGGCGCGCGAGTCGGACACCGCCTTGCGCTCGGCGTCGAAGTCGCGCGGCGGCGCCAGATCCGCGGAGCCAGCGGCCGGTGCAGACGTCGGCGCAGCGGTCGGCGCAGCGGCCGGGCCCTGCGCCAGCGCCGCCGGCAGCGGCACGGCCAGGCACGCCAGTGCCAGCATCAGGCCCTTGGCCAGCCCGGTGGCAGCCGTCGTTGCCGCGCGCTCGGCGGCCGGAAAACATGCCGGCAATGCGGCCCGTTGTGGCTTGAGGTTCATGGGGCGGATTCTACCATCGGGGCATGCCGCCGCGCCCACGGACGCCCGCCTGCCGACCCGGTTCGGGGCGCGATTCAGAATCGATCCCTGTGCTGTCTGCATGCCGGATGAAGCGCCCTTCGCTTGTGGCAAAATGCCCCGCTTTCGACTGAGTGTTTTTCCGATGTCCAACCTGCCAGCTTCCGTCACGCAAAAGATCGTGTCGCTCATCGCGGCCGAGCTGTCCGTCCAACCCCGCCAGGTGGCGGCGGCCGTCGAACTGCTCGACGAAGGCGCCACCGTGCCGTTCATCGCGCGCTACCGCAAGGAGGTCACCGGCAACCTCGACGACACGCAACTGCGCGCGCTCGAGGAACGGCTGCTGTACCTGCGCGACATGGAGGAACGCCGTGCCGCGATCCTGGCGTCGATTGAGGAACAGGGCAAGCTGACCCCCGAGCTGCGCACGGCGATCGAGGCGGCCGTCACCAAACAGGCGCTGGAAGATCTGTACCTGCCCTACAAGCCCAAGCGCCGCACCCGCGCCCAGATCGCGCGCGAATGCGGCCTGGAGCCGCTGGCGCAGGCGCTGCTGGCCGACCCGACGCTGGAGCCGCAGACGGAGGCGGCCAAATACGTCAACGGCAAGCCCACGGCCGACGGCGGCGTGCCCGACGTCAAGGCCGCGCTGGACGGCGCGCGCGACATCCTGTCGGAGCAGTTCGGCGAGACCGCGGAGCTGCTGGGCAAGCTGCGCGAACATCTGTGGGCCAACGGCGTGGTCACCTCGTCGGTGGTCGAAGGCAAGGAAACCGCAGAGGAAGAGAAGTTCCGCGATTACTACAACTACAGCGAGACCATCCGCACGATCCCGTCGCACCGGGCGCTGGCGCTGTTCCGCGGCCGCAATGCCGGCGTGCTGATGATCAAGCTCGGGCTGGGCGAGGAACAGGACGCGCTGGTGCCCCATCCCTGCGAGGCGATGATCGCGCGCCATGTCGGCATCCAGAACCTGAGCCGCCCCGCCGACAAATGGCTGGGCGATGTCTGCCGCTGGTGCTGGCGCGTCAAGGTGCAGCCGCATCTGGAAACCGAACTGCTGACCCAGCTGCGCGAAAGCGCGGAAGGCGAGGCGATCAAGATCTTCGGCCGCAATCTGCATGAGCTGCTGCTGGCCGCCCCGGCCGGACCGAAGGCGGTGATGGGCATCGACCCGGGCATCCGCACGGGCTGCAAGATCGCGGTGGTCGACGCCACCGGCAAGCTGCTGGAGACCGCGACGATCTACCCGCACGAGCCGCGCCGCGACTGGAACGGTTCGCTGGCCACGCTGGCGCGCCTGGCCAAGCAGCACGGCGTCTCGCTGGTATCGATCGGCAACGGCACCGCGAGCCGCGAGACCGACAAGCTGGTGCAGGACCTGATGCGTCAGGCGCCCGAGCTGAAGCTGACCAAGATCGTCGTCAGCGAGGCCGGTGCCTCGGTCTATTCGGCCTCGGAACTGGCGGCGAAGGAATTTCCCGATCTGGACGTGTCGCTGCGCGGCGCCGTGTCGATCGCGCGACGGCTGCAGGACCCGCTGGCCGAACTGGTCAAGATCGATCCGAAATCGATCGGCGTCGGCCAGTACCAGCACGACGTCAACCAGCGCGAACTGGCGCGCACGCTCGACGCGGTGGTCGAGGACTGCGTGAATGCCGTGGGCGTCGACGTCAACACCGCGTCGGTGCCGCTGCTGGCGCGCGTGTCGGGCCTGAACAGCGTGCTGGCGCGCAATATCGTCGAGTTCCGCGACGCCAACGGCGCCTTCCCCAATCGCGATGCGCTGAAGAAGGTGCCGCGGCTGGGCGACAAGACCTTCGAGCAGGCGGCGGGCTTCCTGCGCATCAACGACGGCGACAATCCGCTGGACCGCTCGTCGGTCCACCCGGAGGCCTACCCGGTGGTCAAGCGCATCCTCGACCATATCAAGAAGGATCTGCGCGAGGTCATGGGCAATCGCGACGCGCTGCGCGGGCTGTCGCCGACGCAGTTCACCGACGATACCTTCGGCCTGCCGACCGTGCGCGACATCCTCAGCGAACTGGAGAAACCCGGCCGCGACCCGCGTCCGGAGTTCAAGACCGCCACCTTCCAGGACGGCGTCGAGGACATCAAGGACCTGCAGCCCGGCATGGTGCTCGAGGGCGTGGTGACCAACGTCGCCGCCTTCGGCGCCTTCGTCGATATCGGCGTGCACCAGGACGGGCTGGTCCATATCTCGGCGCTGTCGAACAAGTTCGTCAAGGACGCGCACGAGGTCGTCAAGGCCGGCCAGATCGTCAAGGTCAAGGTGATGGAAGTCGACGTCAAGCGCAACCGGATCGGCTTGTCGATGCGCCTCGACGACGAGCCCGGCCAGAGCGGCAATCGCGCCGCCGGCGGCGAGCGCCCCGACCGCGGCGGCAACCGCCCGGCCCGCGGCTTTCAGAACGGCGGCCGGCGCGAAGCCGAACCCGCCGGCGCGATGGCGGCGGCGTTTGCCAAGCTGAAGCGGTAAGCAGATACGGGCGGCCGTCGTGCCGCCCGTCACGGAACGGGATCTCAAAGCCCGCGTTCGTTTTTCGATATCCCCCTGGCTTGCACCGTCGAGACTGCCGTCACGCGTTACGCCGGCAAACCGTCCGGCGTCGCGCACCATCGCCAGGAGGAATCGACTATGCAGGCAGCAGGCAGTCCTATCTCGTCCTCGCCCCAGCGGCCCACTTTCAAACACCCCGAACCGGCCTGCTCCAGCGGCATGCGGGCCTCGCCCTCCTTCCCTGCTGGGGGCGACAGGATGCCCTCCATCTCGCCCTTGCGCCCAGAAGCCAATGCACAGCCGGGACAGCCCGGCCAGACACTGCTGGATCGATGGTTGTCATGGGGCCGTCGGCACCTTGGTCAAGCGGCAACGACGCAGACCAAAGGCGGCGCGGGCCGTCCGGCTCGCGGCCCGAGCCCTGCGGCGCGCGCCTGGCCTCGGGGGCTCGGATTCGCGGCATTGCCCGACCCCATCTTGTTGCAGTTGGCCGAATATCTCGGCCCGCGCGACCTCAGCGCGCTGTCCCGTGTGGAGCCGCATTGCCTTCGCCTGCTGGGACCGATGGCCTTCCGGCACGGTATCGACGTGCGCAGCGATCGCGCGGTGACACCATCGAACCTCGATGCGGTATTGCGCGACAGCCTTCGCCTGCAGCCGGGGCCCCGCTCGGAGGTCCTGGCCCGGCTGGGCCGATCGATTTGCCGGATGCCGCCCGCGCTCTCGCTGTCCGCCGCCGGTTCGCTGCTCGGCGCGGTGGAGCGCCTGCCGGAGGCCGTGCGTCCCGCACCGCTCGGCACGGTGGTGCTCGCGATGCTGGCGTGCGACGACCTGCTCCCGTCAGGCGCCATGCAATCGCGCAGACAGCTGTATCGACGTGTGCAGGACGCACTGATGGACTTGCCCGCGTCATTACGGGTCGATGCCCTGTCAGTCGTGCTGCGGGATATCTCTTCGCAGCGACTGGCCGAGCCACCGGTCAACAACTGGTTGGCGGCGATGGTGGCGTCGACTTTGGAGGGTGAACATATCTGGACGCTGCGCGGTGCGGCACGGCCGGCATTCGAAGCGCCGCCGGCCTTTCGGGACGCCGAGAATGCCTTGCGGCGCGCCATCGCGGAATTGCCGGCCGATACGCCCGAGGCATTGCTGATCGCGTTCGCCATGCCGACGCGAGCGATCCACAGGCAGACGGTCACGCAGCACTACGATCGCTTGATCGAATTCGCCGCCTCCCACCAGGGATCGTCAGCCGCGCTCGGCCATATCGCCGCTGCACAGCTGCTGCCGTTGCTACCGCCCGAGGACTGCCTGGGGGGCTGGCATGGCGCGATCAACAAGCTCGGCGAACTGCCGCCCGATTTGCGTTGCTGGCTGCTGGAGGCGCTGGCTGACGCACTTCCCGGACTCCCACCGCAACTGCAGGCGGATTACTGGCTGGCCCTGTATACCCTGGCCATGGTCCATCTGCGGTCATCCGGCGAGCGCTACATCGTCCTGCGGCAGCTTTGTCGGGTCCAGAACGGGATCGTCGGCGAGCACAACATCGATCTCGTGACCACGCTGATCGACGCCTGCGCCGTGCAAGCGCTGCCGTTCCGTCCCGTTCTGCTGGCCCTGGCACTGGTGTCCGGCGAGCGGATGGTGCAGGCGTGGAATACGGCCCTGGGCCATGCCGAGGCGCTCGAACCTGAACACCGCAATCTGATGCTGCCGGCACTGGCGTCGACACTGGACGTGGCGCCGGACAGCGGCGCCGCATGGGACGCGATCCTTGCCATGACGCTCGAACTGCCTGTCCACGAACAGGGCGCGGCCCTGTCGGCCCTGGCGAATGCCATGGCCCACCTTCCGCGTGACCTGGTGGATCCAGCGCTGCTTCGCCTGCTGCAAGCCGCCAGGCAGTTGCCGCGCCAGGACCGCATCGGCCTGCTGGCGCTCTTGTCGCGGCTGGTTCTCGACAGCGGGCTGTCGCAGCAGGTATTCCACGCGATCCAGGGGCTGCCGCGCCTCGACCGGCCGGTGCCGCTGGCCGGCCTGGCCGGCAATATCGAACGGCTGCACCCGGCAACGGAACGGCCGGCGGCCTGGCAACGGATATGGGAGGCAACGCTAAGCCTGCATCCAAACGACCGGCTGCTGCCGTTGATGGCGCTCGATTCGACCCGCAACCGACTACCGACGCGGGCCGGCTGGCTCGCGGATTGGCAATGGAAGCGCCAATCGTCGGCGTTGCCGCGGGCGGACGCCATCTGGCTGGGCGGGTCCGGTCGTCTCGCACACCAATAGAAATCGACATCCATCCCGCGTCGAAACCGAAGGAAAAAAGCCTGCAAACGGCAGCGCCGCACGCAGGCTTTTCGGCGATTCGATCGGCGGCGCCTGTCGGCCCCGCCGCCGCGTTCAGATCTCGACCTTGGTCCCCAGCTCCACCACCCGGTTGGCCGGAATGCGGAAGAAGTCGGACGGCTTGGCGCCGTTCTGATGCATCCACGCGAACAGCGTCTCGCGCCACATTGGCATGCCGGGCAGACGCGACGGGATCACCGACTCGCGCGCGATGAAGAACGAGGTCTCCATCAGCTCGAATTCCATGTCAAGCTTGCGCTTGGACAGATCGAGCACCTTGTGCACGTCCGGGGTCTCCTTGAAGCCGTATTCCGACTTCAGTATGAAGACGCCGCCGCCGAGATTCTTGCAGCTGAGCCGGTGGTCGTCGTCGACATAGGGAATGTCGCGCGTGACGAAGCTCAGGAACACCACGCGCTCATGCAGCACGCGGTTGTGCTTCAGGTTGTGCAGCAGCGAAACCGGCACGAACTCCGTGTTGCCGGTCAGGAAGACCGCAGTGCCCTCGACGCGGTGCGGCGGATGGGCCAGCAGACCGGCCATGAAGGGCTCCAGCGGAATGCCCTCCTCCAGGCTGCGCGCGCGCAGCAGCTTGCGGCCGCCGTACCAGGTCATCAGCAGGAAGAAGGCCGCGCTGCCCAGCAGCAGCGGGAACCAGCCGCCCTCGGCGACCTTCAGCAGATTGGCCGAGAAGAACGACAGGTCGATCACCAGGAAGGCCGCCCCCGCAGCCCCCACGACCGCCGGCGGCCACTTCCACACGTGGCGCATCACGACGATCGCCAGCAGCGTGGTGATCACCATCGTGGTGGTCACCGCAATGCCGTAGGCCGCCGCCAGGTTCTCCGACTTCTTGAAGGCCAGCACCACCAGCACGACGGCCACCAGCAAGACCCAGTTGATCACCGGCAGATAGATCTGCCCGATCTCGGCTTCGGAGGTGTAGCGGATGCGCATGCGCGGGATGAAGCCGAGCTGGATCGCCTGGCTGGTCAACGAGAACGCGCCGGAAATCACCGCCTGCGAGGCGATCACGGCTGCGCAGGTGGCCAGCAGCACCATCGGGATCAGCAGCAGCTCGGGCACCATCAGGTAGAACGGGTTGCGCACCGCGCTGGGGTTGCCCAGCAGCATCGCGCCCTGGCCGAAGTAGTTCAGCATCAGGCATGGCATCACGATGGCGAACCAGGACACGCGGATCGGCGTGGGGCCGAAATGGCCCATGTCGATATAGAGCGCCTCGGCACCGGTCAGCACCAGGAATACCGCGCCGAGCACGATGAAGGCCTGCAGCGTGTGCTCGAGCAGGAAGCGCACGCCGTACAGCGGATTGATCGCGGCAAGAATGGCGGGCGCCTCGATCAGGTGATAGATGCCCAGCCCGCCAAGCGACAGGAACCACACCATCATGATGGGTCCGAACAGCTTGCCCACCGACGAGGTGCCGCGCCGCTGCAGCAGGAACAGCACCAGCAGGATCGCCAGGCTGATCGGGATGACATAGTGCGACAGCGCCGGCGTCGCGATCTCGATGCCCTCGACCGCCGACAGCACCGAGATGGCCGGCGTGATCACCGCATCGCCGTAGAACATGCAGGCGCCGAAGATGCCCAGCATCATCAGCACCTTGGCGCGCCGCGAGCGTGGTGCGGCGCTGCGCAACGCCAGCGCCATCAGCGCCAGCACCCCGCCCTCGCCGTCGTTGTCCGCGCGCATCACGAACACCACGTACTTGATCGATACCACCAGGATCATCGCCCAGAACAGCAGCGAGATCACGCCCATCACGGCTTCGGGACTGAACGGAATGCCGTGCTCGGCGCTGAAGCACTCCTTCAATGCATAGAGAGGACTGGTGCCGATGTCGCCGAAGACGACACCGATCGCCGCGAGTACCAGCATGCGCATGCTGGGGGTCTCGACGAAATAATGGCTCGTGGTGGGTTGTGTCATGGATTCGGAGCGGGAGGCCCGTTATGCCGCGGCCGACCGCATCGTTCGAGGAATTTTTTTGCAATGCACAATCGGGCGCCATTCTAGTGGAAGTGGGCCGGCAGCGTCATCAGGAATCTTTTTTGAGACCGTGTCGAGCGCGCTGCCGATGGAGCGCGAAGACGGGGATGGCCGGCGATCGCCCTACCCAGGAACGCAAGGATGCGAGCGAAGCGCCGCTCGGTCAAGCCCCGCGGTGTGGCGCGACAGCCATAGAAAAACGGCGCGACAAGGGGTATTCGCGCCGTTTCCTGTCTGCGAAGACTTCCATGTCTTCTATGTCTATGTCTTCTATGTCTGCTATGTCTTCTATGTCGTCCACGTTCGGAGATCAGACGCCGAGATACCGCTCGAGCAAGGCCGGCGTGGCCGCCAGTTCCGCCGCAGCACCGCTGGCCGCGACCAGTCCCTTCTCCAGCACCACCACGCGGTCGGCCTGCGCCAGCACCGCGCGATAGTTGCGGTCGACCACCACGGTGGCGATGCCGGTGCCTCGCACGGCCGCGATCACTTCCCAGATCTCGCGCACGATCTTGGGGGCCAGCCCCTCGGTGGCCTCGTCCAGAATCAGGCAGTCGGGGTTGGTCATCAGCGCGCGGCCGATCGACAGCATCTGCTGCTCGCCGCCGGACAGTTGCTGGCCGCCGTGGTCCAGCCGCTCCTTGAGCCGCGGGAACAGGTCGAGCACCCTCGCCTCGTCCCAGTCATGACGGCCGTTGCAGCCCTTGCGTGCGGCCATCAGCAGATTCTCGCGCACCGACAGGTTTGGGAAGATGCCGCGGCCTTCCGGCACATAGGCCACACCGAGCCGCGCGACATCGTACGGCCGCGCGCGCGACACGTCGCGGCCGGCGACGACGATCGTGCCGGCGCGCTGCGTGACATGACCAAGCAAGGTCCGCAGCAGCGTGCTCTTGCCCATGCCGTTGCGCCCGAGCAGGCCGACGGTTTCGCCGGGGTCGACACGAAAGTCGACGCCGCGCAGCACATGGCTGGTGCCATACCAGGCTTGCACGCCGGTGGCTTCGATCATCGGCTTCACGCTGCGCACTCCTTGCGCGTGCCGGCGGCCGCGCCGGCGCCTGCGCCATGAGCCACCGTGTCGTCGGCGACATCGGCCAGTTCGCCCGCACCTTCGTCCTCGCCGAGGTAGGCCTGCTGCACCTCGCGGTTGGCGCGAATCGCGGCCGGCTCGCCGGTAGCGATCACCACGCCGTTGACCATCACGGTGATGCGGTCGGCCACCGCGAACACCGCGTCCATGTCGTGTTCGACCAGCAGGATCGCGTGGCCCTCGCGCAGGTCGCGCAGCAGCGCCAGCATGCGTGCCGATTCTTCGGCGCCCATGCCGGCCAGCGGCTCGTCCAGCAGCAGCGCCACCGGCTGCGTGGCCAGGCACATCGCGACCTCGAGCTGGCGCTTCTGTCCATGCGACAGCGCCATTGCGGGCAGCGCCGCACAGTCCGCGAGACCGGCGCGCTCCATCGCTTCGTCGCCAAGCGCGCGCGCGGTGCGGCAAGACTGCGCGCTCTCCCACAGGCGCCAGGCACGCTGCGCGCGCGATTGCGCCGCGAGCCGGCAGTTCTCGCGCACGCTCAGCGGCGCAAACACGTTGTTGCGCTGATAGCTGCGCCCCACCCCGGCGCAGGCAAGCCGCGGCTGCGGCCAGCCGGTGACATCGCGGCCGTGCAGGAACAGCTGGCCGGCGGTCGGTGCGAGTTCGCCCGACAGCAGATTGATCAGCGTCGACTTGCCGGCGCCATTGGTGCCGATCACGGCGTGGATCTGATGCAGGTCCAGCGCCAGATCGACGCCCGACACCGCGGTCAGGCCGCCGAAGCGGCGCGTCAGTCCGGCTGCGCGCAGCACCGGCTCGTTGTTCTGGCGCGCGTTCATCGCCGTTCTCCCTTGATGCCCCGCCCTGCGCCGCGGACTCCGCCAGCTCCGCCGCTCAGGCGTCGCCGCGCCACCGCGGCCAGTCCGACCAGCCCGCCCGGCAGCAGCGCCACCGCGGCGATGATGAAGCCGCCCATCAGCAGTTGCCAGTGCTTGGTCAGCGTGCTGAACCACTCGGCCAGCAGCACGAAGGAAAACGCGCCGATCACCGCGCCGGCGAGGCTGCCGACGCCGCCCAGAATCACCATCAGCATCGCGTTGCCCGACTGGTGCCACGATGCGATCTCCGGATTGACGAAGCCGAACTGGATCGCATACAAATAGCCCGCCAGCCCGGCGAACGCCCCGCCGGCGACGAAGGCGCCAAGCTGGTAACGGTAGGTCGCAAAGCCCGCGGCCCGCATGCGCTGCTCGTTGTGGCGGATGCCGATCAGCGCGTGGCCGAAGCGCGAGCGCAGCACCATCGCCAGCGCCGCCACGGTGAAGATCAGCGCGCCCAGCACCAGCCAGTAGAAATGCAGGGGATCGTCGATGCCCAGCGGCCGCGCGCCGAACACGCCGAACTCCGGCCGGAAATAGATGTAGGTGCCATCGCTGCCGCCGGCGATCTTGGTGTCGTGGAAGACGAAGTACACCATCTGCGCGAAGGCCAGCGTCACCATGATGAAATAGATGCCGCGCGTGCGCAGCACCAGCATGCCGACCAGCAGCGCGAGCAGCGCCGCGGCCGCGACCGCGGCCACCAGCAGCCACCAGCCGTTGCCCGGCTCGGACTGCGGCGCCAGCAGCGCGGTCGTATAGGCCGCAGTGGCGAAGTACGCGGCGTGACCCAGGCTGACCAGCCCCGTATAGCCGATCAGCAGCTGCAGCGACAGCGCGAAGATCGCCATGATCATGACCTTGCTGAGCAGGTCGATGTAGAACTTGTTGCCCTCGCCGCCGAGTGCGAGCGGCAGCGCCGCCAGCACCGCGAAGGCGATCATCCACGCCAGCGTGGTCCAGCGCAGGCTGGCGCGCCGCTGCAGGTCGAACGCCGTGCCGATGTCGGCGCCGAGGTTGGTCGGAGGTGTCGATGCCATCGCGCTAGCCCGCCTTGAACAGACCCTGGGGTTTCCAGAGCAGAATGATCGCCATCAGCAGATAGACCAGCACGCCCGCCGCCTCCTGCCAGAACACCTTGCCGAAGGTATCGACGAAGCCGAGCAGCAGCGCGGCCACCATCGCGCCCTTGACCGAGCCGATGCCGCCGATCACCACCACCACGAAACAGACGATCAGCACCTGGCTGCCCATGCCGGGATAGACCGACGACACCGGCGCGGCGATCATGCCGGCCAGCACCGCGAGCGCGACGCCCAGCGCGAACACCAGCCGGTACAGCCGGCCGATATTGACGCCGAGCGACTGCACCATCTCGCGATTGCTGGCCCCGGCCCGAATCGTCATGCCGAGCCGCGTGCGGCGGATCACGTAGTACATCGCCGCGGCCACCAGCAGGCACACCGCCGAGATGAACAGCCGGTAGACCGGATAGGTCATCTCGTTGCCGATCGGCAGCGCGCCGTCGAGCAGCGGCGGCACCGGCACGCCGTGCACGTCGTCGCCGACCAGGATGCTGCGCATCTCCTCGAACACCAGGATCAGGCCATAGGTCATCAGCACCTGCTGCAGGTGGTCGCGCTCGTACAGATAGCTGAAGAACACCCACTCGAGCAGATAGCCGAACGCCACCGCCAGCACGATGCCCAGCGGCAGCGCGATGAACAGGCTGCCGGTCATGCTCGCCAGCGTGAAGGCCAGATAGGCGCCCAGCATGTAGAAGCTGCCGTGGGCGAGATTGATCACGCCCATGATGCCGAAGATCAGCGTCAGGCCGCTGGCGACCAGAAACAGCAGCAGGCCGTACTGCACGCTGTTCAGGCACTGGATCAGGAAGGAGACGAGGTCCATGCGAGGCGATCGGTCGTTGGCGAGGCCGCGGCCGGCGGGAGCCGGTGTGCCGCGGCCGGTGATGCGCGCGAGGCGCAGGCGATTGACGTGGGCAACCCGGCCTTGCGTTACAGGCGGCAGCCGCGCGCGGGATCGGCCAGCGCCTTCACCGCGATGCCGGCGACCTTGTTCTCGCGGCCCTCGACCTTGCGCAGATAGAAGTCCTGCACCGGGTTGTGCGCGCGCGACAGCGTGAAGACCCCGCGCGGGCTGTCGATGCGCGCCGCCGCGATGGCCTTGTAGACGTCCGCCTTGCGGCTCATGTCGCCCTTGACCGCTGCTGCGCCGGCGGCCAGCATCTGCGCCGCGTCGTACCCCTGTACCGCGTAGACATCGGGTTGCAGCCGGTAAGCCTTCGCATAATTGAGGCGGAACTGCTTGTCGCGCGGATTCTGCAGGCCGTCGGCATAGTGCAGCGTGGTTTCCAGACCTTGCGCCGCGGCGCCCTGCGCCTCCAGCGTGCCGTCCGTCAGGAAGCCCGATGCATACAGCGGGATCTTGTCCTTCAGCCCCGCCGCGGCCCAGTCCTTGACGAACTTGACCGCGCCGCCGCCGGCGAAAAAGACGAACACGGCGTCGGGCTTGAGCGAGGCGATCTCGGTGATCTGCGCCTGGAATTCGACGTTCGGGAACGGCAGGCTCAGTTCCTTGACGATCTTGCCCCCCTTGGCCTCGAAGGCCTCCTTGAAGCCGCGCACCGACTGCTCGCCGGCCGCGTATTTCCACGTCAGCGTGACGACGCGCTTCATGCCGCGATCGGCCACCACCTGACCCATCGCATAGCCCGGCTGCCAGTTCGAGAACGACGAGCGGAAGATGTTGGGCCCGCACAGCGGACCGGTGGCCTCGTCGGCGCCAGCGTTCGGGATGATCAGCAGCGTGTTGTTTTCCTTGGCGACCTTGACGATGCCCATCTGCACGCCCGAGTGCACGGTGCCGACCACCACGTCGACCTGGTCGCGCTTGACCAGCTTGGTCGCGTTCTCAGGAGCCTTGGCCGGATCCGATTCGTCGTCGACCTTGAAATACTCGACCTCGCGCCCGCCCAGCCGGCCGCCCTGCTCCTGCACATACATGCGGAAGCCGTTCTCGATCGCCGTGCCGAGCGCCGCGTAGGTGCCGGTGTAAGGCAGCATGAAGCCGACCTTGATCTTGCCGGCTGCGGCCGATGGCGCGGGCTGCCCCGCGGCGGCGCCCGCCAGCGTCAGCGCGGCGACGGCAAGACAGGTCGGCGCCAGGCGGCGCGAGATGAAGCGATGCATGGATGTCTCCTCCTGGTGGTTCAGCGGGTCGCTCGCGCGACGGTGCGGCGGCGTCCGTTCCCTTGCTGTCATGCCTGGCCGAGCCCGCGGTGGTGCGTGCATGCGGGGCCATCGAAGGGTCCGGCGCCAATTATTTTAGGTTTGAAGTTTTCGCCGTTATAAACCCCGCCATGGACGGCGTCAATGCAGTGGAACCCGGCGCCGGGGCGAGCCCGGGTGCCGCGGCCATCGGCTCGCGCCCGAGTGTAATGACGCGCGGGGCTCGGGGATATCGCGGCTTACCCTGTCTCATGGCGCGGCGACGGTAGCGGCTGCATCGGGCGTCGCCTCGCGCGCCTGCTGCTCGCGCTGCCGCAGCCGGAAGCGCTGGATCTTGCCGGTCGCGGTCTTGGGCAGCTCGGCCACGCATTCGATCCGGCGCGGATACTTGTACGGCGCCAGGCAGCTCTTGACGAAGGCCTGCAACTCGGCCTCCATGCCCTCGTGCCACTGGTGGCCGGGGCGCAGCACCACATAGGCCTTGGGCTTGACCAGACGGTCGCCGTCCTCGACGCCGATCACCGCGGCCTCCAGCACCGCGGGATGGCGCGCGAGCGCCGCCTCCACCTCGAACGGCGACACATAGACGCCGCCGACCTTCAGCATGTCGTCGCTGCGCCCGGCATAGACGTAGTAGCCGTCGGCATCGCACAGATACTTGTCGCCGCTGCGCGTCCATTCGCCGACGAAGGTATCGCGGGTCTTGTCGCGATTGCCCCAGTACATCAGCGCCGCCGACGGTCCCTTGATGTACAGGTCGCCGATCTCGCCGGGCGCGCAGGGCTGGCCGGCGTCATCGAGCAGCTTGAGCTCGTAGCCCGGCACCGGCTTGCCAGTGGTGCCGTAGCGGACGTCGCCGGGGCGATTCGACAGGAAGATATGCAGCATCTCGGTCGAGCCGATGCCGTCGAGGATGTCGCAGCCGAAATGGGCGCGGAAACGCTCGCCGATATCGCGCGGCAGCGCCTCGCCGGCCGAGGTGCAGACGCGCAGCGCCACCGCCTCGCGTGCCGGCAGGTCGGGCGCGGCAAGCATGCCGGCAAACAGCGTCGGCACGCCGCAGAACACCGTGGGCCGCTGCTCGGCCAGGCGGCGGAACACCGCCTGCGGCGTCGGCCGCTCGGCCATCAGCACCGTGGTGGCGCCAACCGACAGCGGGAATGTCAACGCGTTGCCGAGTCCATAGGCGAAGAACAGCTTGGCGGCGGAGAAGACCACGTCGTCCTCGCGCAGGCCCAGCACCTGGCGGGCGTACAGGTCGGCGGTGTGGAACAGGTTGCCGTGGGTATGGACGGTGCCCTTCGGACGGCCGGTCGAGCCCGACGAATAGAGCCAGAACGCCATATGGTCGGGACCCGTCGCGGCATGGTGCGCCAGCGGCGTGCCGCTGCCGGCCAGGCCCGCCACGGTCGCGGCCGCGGGCGCTTCGCCTTGCGGCAAGTGGCCATCGGCCGGCAGCGGCGCCGCGACGATCCACAGCGGGTCGACCCCGGCGCGCTGCGCCGCCTCGCGCACGGCGGGCAGCAGCGGCGCCGATACCACGGCGGCCCGCGCGCCGCTGTGCTCCAGCATGTAGGCGTAATCGTCCACCGTCAGCAGCGTATTGACCGCGACCGGCACCACGCCGGCCAGCAGCGAGCCCAGAAACGCCACCGGAAAGTCGATGGTATCGAGCGCGCACAGCAGCAGCCGCTCCTCGGGCCGCAGCCCCGCCGCGAGCAACGCGCCGGCGAAGCCGCGGCTGCGCGCATCGAGCTCTGTGTAGGTCAGCGTGGCGGTGTCGTCGCGATAGGCCAGCTTGTCGCCCCGGCCGGCATCCAGATTGCGCGACAGCAGATCGGCGGCGGCGTTGTAACGCGCCGGCAAAGCGGTCGGGGACGTCATGTCTCACTCCTTGGGCGGCCCGAAGGCGGCATCTTGTAGGCCGTCGGTGCGCACCCTGGCGGCGGCACCTTATCGTTGTTGATGCATTTTATTGCACATCGACTAAGATGCAAGCTCAGGAATGCACTATATGGCAGCAAAAAAGGGCTGGGGTGGCCCCGAGGTGTGGCCCGGGTGTGCTCCGGGTGGGCCTATAATGCCGCACCCTGCGCTTTTCGCTGCTTCCTCCATTCAGGATCCAACCCTTGTCCGTGATGCGCCGCGCCACTGAAGCCACTGCGCCCTTGTCCGACACCGAGCCCCGCCAGCCCGGCGAGCGCGATCCGTATCTGACCCAGCTGGGCGACCGTATCCGTTCGCTGCGCGCCGCCCGCGGCATGTCGCGCAAGGATCTGGCGCGCGGCGCCGGCGTCTCGGAGCGCTATCTCGCCAATCTGGAAACCGGAACGGGCAACGCCTCCGTGCTGCTACTGCGTCAGGTCGCCGCGGCCCTGAACGTGCCGCTGCCGGTGGTGCTGGCCGAGGCCGACGGCGGCAACGGCGCGCGCGCCGCCGAATTCGGCCAGCTGCTGCAGTGGCTGGCGCAACTGCCGCCGGCCGATCTGGCCCGCGTGCGCGAGGCCTGCCGCAATGCGCTGGCCCCTTCCGCGCCGTTCGATGCCCGCCATCAGCGGATCGCGCTGATCGGGCTGCGCGGCGCGGGCAAATCCACGCTGGGACGGGCGCTGGCCGAGGCGCGCGAGCTGCCGTTCGTCGAACTGAACGGCGCGATCGAACAGGAGGCCGGCGCCACGCTGTCGGAAATCCATTCGCTGTACGGCCAGGCCGCCTATCGCCGCTACGAATTGCGTGCGCTGGAACGCGTGCTGCGCGAGCACGACCGGCTGGTGCTGGCAACGCCCGGAAGCCTGGTGTCCGAGCCGGCCACCTTCAACCTGTTGCTGGCCAACTGCTACACGGTCTGGGTCAAGACCTCGCCCGAGGAACACATGGCGCGCGTGGTCGCCCAGGGCGATATGCGGCCGATGCAGGGCAATAGCGAGGCGATGGCCGATCTGCGCCGCATCCTGCAGGCACGCACCCCCCTCTACGCGCGCGCCGACGCCGTGATCGATACCAGCGGGCAAAGCCTGGACGCGTCGCTGCAAGCGCTGCAGACGGTGCTGCAGGACGCCGGCGCCTGAGGCCACGCGGCCCGCGTCACCGGCCCGCACTATATTTCATCGCCCCTGCGGCCCGCATCGAAGCCTTGGGAACGGCCGCGAAAAACCGGCGGTCGAATGGGCGTGCGCAAGGAATCCTCGCAAAAGTGGTTTTCCTGCTTCCCTTGCGAAACAAGTGGCCTATAATGTTTCCAAGGAAACAGGAGCATGGCGATGCAGACCAAGCAACTTCGGCAACAGCTTCCCGCCGGCGCCCCGGATGCCGGGACGACCCTGACCAAGGCCGTGATGCGCGCGGCCAGCTTCCTCGGCATCAGCCAGGCCGTGGTCGCCAGCGTGCTGGGCATCAGCACGGCCTCCGTCTCGCGGATGGCTTCGGGCCACTACGTACTGGACAACCATCGCAAGGAATGGGATTTCGGTGTGCTGTTCGTACGCCTGTTCCGCTCCCTCGATGCCATCCTCGGGCATGGCGACCAGGCCCGGTTGTGGCTGGCCAATGACAATCTCGCGCTGGGCGGCAAGCCGCTCGAACTGATCCGTACTACCGAAGGCCTGGTTCGTGTCGTTCACTACCTGGACGCCACCCGCGGTCGCATCTGAGCGCAAGCCGTTTGCGCTCACGTTGTGGCGGGCGGTGGAAGCCCAGCATGTGGTTTCCACGATGCCGCTGGTCGACAGCCTCGAAGAGCAGGCTGTGCTCGAGGCCGTGCTCGACGCCGGCAAACCGGCGGTCCCCTCCTACGCCCGCCATCTGCACTATCTGCTGTTCACGCCGTTTCGCTATCCGCCCTCGCCGTGGGGGTCGCGCTTTCGCGCGGCGCACGATCCGGGCGTGTTCTATGGCGCCGACGAAATCCGCACGGCCTGCGCGGAGCTGGGTTACTGGCGCTGGCGCTTCCTGCGCGACAGCCCCGCGCTGCCGCGCATCGATGCGCGCGCGCAGACGCTGTTCCAGGTCGGCGTGCGCACCGACGGTGTGGCGCTGGACGAAGCGCCGTTCGCGCGCGACGCCGCACAATGGCAGGACCCGGTGCACTACGAGGGCTGCCAGGCCTTCGCCCGTGTCGCCCGCGAGGCCGGTCTGGGGCTGATCCGCTACCGCTCGGTACGCGATCCCGGCCAGGGGCACTGCGCCGCCGTGCTGACGCCGCTGGCCTTCTCCGCGCCCGCGCCGCTGGTCACCACGACATGGATGCTGACGGTGCGGCCCGACCGTGTGATCTGGCAACGCGACGATCTGCTGCAACGCGAGAATTTCGAGTTCGAGGCGGTAACCTGGGAACGCCCGAACGGCAATGCGGCGCCCGCGACGGCTTGAAATGCGGGCTCGAATACCTTGGCCTACATCTACTGTTGCATTGCGAAAGCGATTGCCCTATAATCACTTCTTCGACGGACGCGGGGTGGAGCAGTCTGGCAGCTCGTCGGGCTCATAACCCGAAGGTCGCAGGTTCAAATCCTGCCCCCGCAACCAACCGATCGAAGCAAGCGACAGCGTCGCAAGAAACAACCGCCTCATCCTGATATCGGACCGGGCGGTTTTTTTTCGCCGGTGCGCCTGCCTTCCACCCCTTCCCCCCTTGCCTCTTCGGCACGTTCCCAGGACGTTCTGCTCTGCCGGCCCGCTCAGGCGTATTGCGCGAGCCCGTGGCCCAGGGACCAGTTCTCCTTGGCCACTTCGACGAGGCTGACAAACACATCCTCCGGCCGAATGCCCGGACGATCGCCAAGCAACTCCGCCGTGCGCCGGAACAGCGCCTTCTTCTGCTCCAGCGTGCGCGTGTCGTTGGCGGTGATCTGGATGAACACCAGGTCGTCGCTGCGGGCGACGCCCAGATACGACGCGCCATAGCGGAAGTTCGCCGCTTCATGTTCGGTGATGGTCATGAACTGGTCGTCTTCCGGCACATTGAACGTTTCCCGCAGCGCGCGATAGACGCTGTCGAAGATGGCCTGACGATACGCTGCCGGCTTTCCGGCACGCATGGCGATATGAACGAGCGGCATGGCACGGCTCCCTGGGCTGTTGTCGTGTTTCCATGCTATTTATTTCGCTATGCTATGGACAGTTAATTCATCGATAAGAGATCGAAATGATTGACCGACCGCTGGACCTCGATGCCGTCCAGGCCTTCGTCCGTATCGCCGAGTTGGGCAGCTTCACGCTGGCGGCCGACGCCATGCGCACTACGCAGGCCGCGGTCAGCCTGAAACTCAAACGGCTGGAGGACAGGCTCGGCTTTCGCCTGATCGAGCGCACGCCCCGCTACGTCGAGCTTTCGGCGTGCGGAGCGGCCTTTCTCCAACACGCCCGCGAGCTGCTGGAGGCCCACGATCGTGCGCTGTCGGTGTTCGCCGGGGGGCGCCAGCGCCTGACCATCGGCATCAGCGACCATGTCGCCGGCCCCGAGCTACCCACGCTTATCGCGCGCATGAACGCCCAGGATCCCGAGCTGCTGATCGAAATCCGGATCGGTTCATCGGGCGAACTGCTCCAGAGCTTTGACCGCCGCGAACTCGATACGGTGATCGTCCGGCTGCATGCCGGGCGCAGCGACGGGCAAGTGCTGGCCGAGGAAAAATTCGGCTGGTTCGCCGCACCGGGATGGCAGCATCGCGCGGACGAGCCGCTGCCGCTTGCCACGCTGGCCGAACCATGCGGCGTGCGGGCGATGGCCGCGCAGTGCCTGGATGCGGCAGCGGTGCCGTGGAAGGAGATCTTTGTCGGCGGAGGCGTGGCGGCCGTGGCGGCCGCGGTCATGGCGGGGTTGGGCGTGGCCGCCCTGGCGCCGCGCATGCTTCCATTTGGCGCGGTCGAGGTTGGCACCCGCCTGGGTTTGCCCGACTTGCCGCGCTTGCCGATCGTGCTCCATTCGAGGGTCAGGGACGGGCGACCGCAAGATGCGCTGGCCGCGCTGTGCGCCGCATTGCGCAGCGCGGTGCGCGGCTAGCCTGCCCTGGCGGCACCGCCGTTCCGCTATCGCCCTGCTGCCCCCGGGCCCGGTGATAAACTGCGGCCATTCCTCCCGGACCGAATCCATGAAATTCTGCTCGAACTGCGGCCATGCGGTCGTGCTGCGCATCCCCGATGGCGACAACCGGCCGCGCCATCTCTGCGATCAATGCGGCACCATCCATTACGTCAATCCGCGCAATGTGGTCGGCACCGTTCCGGTCTGGGAAGAGAAGATCCTGCTGTGCAAGCGCGCGATCGAGCCGCGCTACGGCTTCTGGACGCTGCCGGCGGGGTTCATGGAGATCGGCGAGACCACCGCGCAGGCCGCCGCGCGCGAGACGCTCGAGGAAGCCGGCGCCCGCGTGCAGATCGGCGAACTGTTCTCGATGCTGAACGTGCCGCACGTGCACCAGGTCCATCTGTTCTATCTGGCCAGGCTCGAAGACCTCGATATCGCACCGGGCGAGGAAAGCCTCGAGGTCAAGCTGGTCGACGAGGCCGACGTGCCCTGGGACGAGCTGGCCTTCCCCACCGTGATCCACACGCTGCGCTGTTTCTTCGCCGACCGCGCCGCGGGCCGCATTGCCGACGGCAGCTTCCGGCTGCATACGCTCGACATCGACAAGCCGATGCGCCCGCTGACGGCGCGTGCGACGGTCGAGCCCTGAACGGGCGGCCCGCCATCGAGGCCGCCTCCGTGCCCGCCGCAAGCCGCGCCCTGTTCCCCCGCTCCTTCGTCCCACCCTTGGTTCGTCCCTTGGCCCGTCCCCTGGCCCATCCCGTCTCCCGCGCATGATCGCCTGGCTCGACCCGCACGATCCGTTTCCCCCGGTCGATGCCGCGCTGGGCCCCGACTCCGAAGCGCCGGGCCTGCTCGCCGCCAGCCGCGACCTGACCCCGCAGCGCCTGCTGCTGGCCTACCGCCACGGCATCTTTCCCTGGTATGCGCAGGGCCAGCCGGTGCTGTGGTGGAGCACCGATCCGCGCATGGTCCTCGCTCCGGCCGCGCTGCGCGTCTCGCTGAGTCTGCGCAAGACGCTCAAGCGCGTGCTGCGCGAGGACGACTGGCAGATCCGCGTGGACGACGATTTCGAATCGGTGATGCGCGCCTGCGCCGAGACGCCGCGCGCCGGTCAGCACGGCACCTGGATCACGCCGGAGATCGTCGAGGCCTACGGCGCGCTGCATGCGCGCGGCATGGCGCATTCGGTCGAGACCTGGTATCGCGGCGAGCGCGTCGGCGGGCTGTACGGCGTGGCGCTCGGCCGCATGTTCTACGGCGAGTCCATGTTCGCGCGCCGCACCGACGCCTCCAAGATCGCGCTGGCGGGGCTGTGCGCCTTCCTCGCCGGCCACGGGGTGACGATGATAGACTGCCAGCAGGAAACCGAGCACCTCGCCTCGCTGGGCGCGCGGCCGATTCCGCGCAGCGAATTCGTCGCGCATCTGCGCACGGCGACCGCGCAGCCGCAGATCGTGCCGTGGCGGTTCGACAAGTCGGTGCTCGAATGGTGGACCCGGGCGCGCCACGCCGAGCGCTAGCGCCCCGCACTCCGACCGCGGCAGCACCCGACGGCAGCATCCGATCATGAGCAAGCTCAAGGAATTGCCCCTTTCCGCGCTGCAGTTCTATGCAACGGCGCCCTACGCTTGCAGCTATCTCGAAGGCCGCATGGCCCGCTCGCAGGTGGCCACCCCCGCGCACCTGATCAATGCCGACGTCTATTCCCGCCTGGTGCGCGCCGGCTTCCGGCGCAGCGGCGTCTTCACCTACCGCCCCTATTGCGACGATTGCCACGCCTGCACGCCCTGCCGGCTGGCGGTCGACCAGTTCGAGCCAGACCGCAGCCAGCGCCGCGCCTGGCAGCGCCACCGCCATCTGCAGGCGCTGGTCGCGCCGCTGACCTACGTCGAAGAACACTACGCGCTGTATCTGCGCTACCAGTCGATGCGCCATGCCGGCGGCGGCATGGACCAGGACAGCCGCGATCAATACGAGCAGTTCCTGCTGCAGAGCCGCGTCAATTCGCGGCTGGTCGAATTTCGCGATCCGCCCGACGCCGCCGAACCGGGCAAGCTGCGCATGGTCAGCATGATCGACGTGCTCGACGACGGCCTGTCGTCGGTCTACACCTTCTACGATCCGCTGCAGCCCAAGACCAGCTACGGCACCTACAACATCCTGTGGCAGATCGAGCAGACCCGCGAACTGGGCCTGCCTCACCTCTACCTTGGCTACTGGATCGCCAACAGCCGCAAGATGGCCTACAAGGCGCGCTTTCAGCCGCTGCAGGTGCTGGTCGGCAACCAGTGGCGGCCGTTCGAGCCCGGCGTCGCCTGACCCTGCAATAGCCGCGCGGCCGGCGCCCCAAGCGCCGCTGCCGTTACAATATCGCCTTGGCCGCGCGCCGAGGGGCCGCGGCCACCTTCCGGTACCGCCCCGCCGCATTCGACTGGCCGCCCGGTCTCCGATTCGCTGCCCCGGTTGACTACCCCGATTCCTGCCCCGACTCCCTGCCCGATTTCCGCCGTGCTCAACGCGCTCTATCCCCTGTTTCGTCCCGCCCTGTTCTCGATGGACGCCGAGGACGCTCACCATCTGACCCTCGACAATCTGCGCCGCGCGCAGCGCCTCGGACTGGCCGGCTGCCTCGGCAACCGCATCGACGACGATCCGCGCACCGTGATGGGGGTGCGCTTTCCGAATCCGGTCGGACTCGCGGCCGGCCTCGACAAGGACGGCGCCTATATCGACGGCCTGGCCGCGTTCGGCTTCGGCTTTATCGAGGTCGGCACGGTGACGCCGCGCCCGCAGCCCGGCAATCCGCGCCCGCGCATGTTCCGGCTGCCGAAGGCCGAGGCGCTGATCAACCGGATGGGCTTCAACAACGGCGGGGTCGACGCCTTCGTCGCGAACGTCAATGCGTCGCGCTGGAAGGCCGAAGGCGGCGTGCTGGGGCTGAACATCGGCAAGAACGCCGACACGCCGATCGAGCGCGCGGTCGATGACTATCTGTATTGCCTGGAACGCGTCTATCCGCACGCGAGCTACGTCACCGTCAACATCTCGTCGCCGAACACCAGGAACCTGCGCCAGCTGCAGGGCGCCAGCGAGCTCGACGGCCTGCTGTCGGCGCTGAAGACCGCGCAGCAGCGGCTGGCCGATCAGCATCGGCGCTACGTGCCGCTGGCGCTGAAGATCGCGCCGGACCTCGACGCCGACCAGATCGGCAATATCGGCGACGCGCTGGTGCGGCACCGCATCGACGGCGTGATCGCCACCAACACGACGATCTCGCGCGAGGCGGTCAAGGGCCTGCCGCATGCCGAGGAAGCCGGTGGCCTGTCGGGCCGGCCGGTGTTCGACGCGTCGACTTCGGTGGTGCGCGCGCTGCGCGCGGTGGTCGGCGACGCGCTGCCGATCATCGGCGTCGGCGGCATCTTCGACGGCGCGCAGGCACGCGCCAAGATCGACGCGGGCGCGCAGCTGGTGCAGCTCTACACCGGGCTGATCTACCGCGGTCCGGCGCTGGTCAAGGAATGCGCAGCCGCGCTGCGCCGCTGAGCCGCGGATAGCGCCCGTTAGCGCCCCCGCTCCGTTCCTTTTTCGTCCCGCCCCATTCAGAGGAAAACCGCATGGAAACGATCCGACTCGGCCAGAGCGATTTGCAGGTCTCGCGCATCTGCCTCGGCACGATGACCTTCGGCGAACAGAACACCGAGGCCGAAGGCCACCAGCAGCTGGACTATGCGCTGTCGCGCGGCATCAACTTCATTGACACGGCGGAGATGTACCCGGTCAAGCCGCGCGCCGAGACCTACGGCCGCACCGAGCAGATCGTCGGCAGCTGGCTCAGGCGCCAGCCGCGCGAGCGCATCGTGCTCGCTACCAAGGTCGCCGGCCCGGCGCGCATGCCGTGGATCCGCGACGGCGGCGATCTGACGCCGCAAAGCATCCGCGCCGCGGTCGACGCGTCGCTCCAGCGCCTGCAGACCGACTACATCGACCTGTACCAGATCCACTGGCCGGCCCGCAACGCGCCGATCTTTGGCCAGAAGCAGTTCGACCCGTCGCGCGAGCGCGCCTGCACCAGCATCGCCGCACAGCTCGATGCGATGGCGCAACTGGTGCGCGCCGGCAAGATCCGCTACGTCGGCGTGTCGAACGAAACGCCGTGGGGCATCGCCGAGTTCGTCAAGCAGGCCGAGCTGCACGGGCTGCCGCGCATCGCCACCGTGCAGAACCCCTACAACCTGGTCAATCGCAGCTTCGAACAAGGGCTGGACGAGGCCTGCTATCGCACCGGCGTCAGCCTGCTGGTCTACAGCCCGCTCGCCTTCGGCCAGCTGACCGGCAAATACCTGAAGGCGGACGCCGCGCAGCCGACCTTCGATCCGTCCGCACAGGGTCGGCTGACGCGCTTCCCGGCCGACTGGAGCCCGCGCTATCTGCGCCCGGAAACGCTGGCGGCCAGCGCCCGCTACGTCGAGCTGGCACGCGCGCATGGCCTGTCGCCCGCCACGCTGGCGCTGGCCTGGTGCTACTCGCGCTGGTTCGCGCACAGCACCATCATCGGCGCGACCACGCTGGCGCAGCTGCAGGAGAACATCGATGCCTGGGGCGTGCAGCTGTCAGAAGACGTGCTCGCCGGCATCGAACGGATCCACGCCGAGATCCACAATCCGGCGCAATAAGGGGTTCTGTCGGGAACCCGGTCACGCAGCCGGAAACCCGACCTTGGTGGGGTCTCCCACCGCACCGCAACAGGGCACCACGGGCCGTGGAAATGGTATCCTCGCGGGCTTGACGCCGCCCCCGCTGGCGGTGCGCGTACCACGCGTACCTGCCGGCGATCCACTGGAACCACCGAGGCAGAGGGGCGGCCGACCCGAACGAAACCCACAACCAAATATTCGAGGGGAGATTCGATCATGACCATGCTGAAAACTTCGACCAAGACCTTGCTCGCCGGCGCCGTCGCGCTGGCCCTGCTGCACGGCGGCGCGGTGAACGCGCAGACCGTCAAGGTGCTCTCGATCGTCGATCACCCCGCGCTGGATGCGATCCGCGACGGCGTGCGCGCCGAACTGAAGTCGGCCGGCTACGACGCCGACAAGAACCTGAAGTGGGAATACCAGAGCGCGCAGGGCAATACCGGCACCGCCGCGCAGATCGCGCGCAAGTTCGTCGGCGACCAGCCCAGCGCGATCGTCGCCATCGCGACGCCGGCCGCGCAGGCCGTGGTGGCCTCGACCAAGACCGTGCCGGTGGTCTACTCCGGCGTCACCGACCCGGTCGCGGCGCAGCTCGTCAAGGGCTGGCAGGCCAGCGGCACCAACGTGACCGGCGTGTCGGACAAGCTGCCGCTGGACAAGCAGGTCGCGCTGATCAAGCGCGTGGTGCCCAAGGCCAAGACCGTCGGCATGGTCTACAACCCGGGCGAGGCCAACTCGGTCGTTGTCGTCAAGGAACTGAAGACGCTGCTGGCCAAGGAAGGCATGACGCTGCGGGAAGCCGCCGCGCCGCGCACCGTCGATATCGGCTCGGCCGCCAAGAGCCTGGTCGGCAAGGTCGACGTGATCTACACGAATACCGACAACAACGTGGTGTCGGCCTACGAGGCGCTGGTCAAGGTGGCCAACGAATCGAAGGTGCCGCTGGTGGCCGCCGATACCGACAGCGTCAAGCGCGGCGCGATCGCGGCGCTGGGCATCAACTACGGCGACCTGGGTGTGCAGACCGGCAAGATCGTCGTGCGCATCCTGAAGGGCGAAAAGCCGGGCGCGATTCCGTCCGAGACCAGCGACAAGCTGGAGCTGTTCGTCAACACGAGCGCCGCCGAGAAGCAAGGCGTGACGCTGTCGCAGGACCTGATCAAGGAAGCCAAGCAGGTCATCAAGCAATGACGCCATGACGACCCGCCGCCCCGCTGCCGGCATGCCGCGCAGCGGGCGGCTGGCCGGCGCCACGCCCTACCGGGCCGCGCGCCGACGCCGCTGGTTGCAGCCTGCGGCCCGCCCAGGCGCATGATCCGCCGGCGGCTGCCGCGCCAGTCAGCACGCCCGGCCACCGGCGGGCGCGCATACCGCAACAGGATTCACCATGTCTCTCTTCTCCCTTCTGGGCGCGCTCGAGATCGGCCTGATCTTCAGCCTCGTCGCCCTCGGGGTGCTGATCTCCTTCCGCATCCTCAATTTCCCCGATCTGACCGTCGATGGCAGCTTTCCGCTGGGCGGCGCCGTTGCCGCCACGCTGATCGCGATGGGCCACGATCCGTTCCTGGCCACGGCGCTCGCCATCGTCGCCGGCGCGGTCGCCGGCCTGATCACCGGCTGGCTCAATGTCCGGCTCAAGATCATGGATCTGCTGGCGTCGATCCTGATGATGATCGCGCTGTACTCGATCAATCTGCGCATCATGGGCCGGCCCAATGTGCCCTTGATCACCGAGCCGACGATGTTCACGGTGCTGCAGCCGGAATGGCTGCCCGACTTCATGCTGCGCCCGCTGGTGCTGGTGGCGATCGTGATCGTCGCCAAGCTCGGGCTGGACTGGTTCTTCTCGTCGCAGCTCGGGCTGGCGATGCGGGCGACCGGCGCCAATCCGCGCATGGCGCGCGCGCAGGGCATCGCCACCGGCCGCGCCACGCTGGCCGGCATGGCGCTGTCGAACGCACTGGTCGCGCTGGCCGGCGCGCTGTTCGCGCAGACCCAGGGCGGCTCCGACATCTCGATGGGCATCGGCACCATCGTGATCGGCCTGGCCGCGGTGATCATCGGCGAGACCATCCTGCCGGCACGCCGGCTGATCCTGACGACGCTGGCCGTGGTGCTCGGCGCGATCCTCTACCGCTTCTTCATCGCACTGGCGCTGAACAGCGACTTCATCGGCCTGAAGGCACAGGATCTGAATCTGGTCACCGCGCTGCTGGTGACGGTCGCGCTGGTGCTGCCGGCCACGCGCAAGAAGCTGTTCGGCCGCAAGGCGAATGGAGGCTGACATGCTGCGCGCACAAGACCTGAAGCTGACCTTCAACCCCGGCACGCCGATCGAGACCCGCGCGCTGCGCGGCCTGAGCCTGGAGATTCCGGCGGGCCAGTTCGTCGCCGTGATCGGCTCGAACGGCGCCGGCAAATCGACCTTCCTGAACGCCGTCAGCGGCGACCAGATGGTCGATTCCGGCACCATCACCATCGACGGCAACGATGTCACGCGCAAGCCCGCCTGGGACCGCGCGCCGCTGGTCGCGCGCGTGTTCCAGGACCCGATGGCGGGCACCTGCGAAGCGCTGACGATCGAGGAAAACATGGCGCTGGCGATGGCGCGCGGTTCGCGCCGCGGCTTCCGCCCGGCGCTGAATCGCGCCTCGCGCGAACTGTTCCGCGACAAGCTGCGGCTGCTGAACCTCGGGCTGGAAAACCGGCTGACCGACCGCATCGGCCTGCTGTCCGGCGGCCAGCGCCAGGCGGTCAGCCTGCTGATGGCGTCGCTGCAGCCCTCGCGGATCCTGCTGCTGGACGAGCATACCGCCGCGCTGGACCCGAAGACCGCCGCCTTCGTGCTCGAGCTGACGGCCCGCATCGTCGAGGAAAACAAGCTGACCACGATGATGGTGACCCACAGCATGCGGCAGGCGCTGGACTACGGCCAGCGCACCGTGATGCTGCACCAGGGCCAGGTGGTGCTCGACGTGTCGGGCGAGGAACGCAAGGGCCTCGACGTGCCCGACCTGCTGCGCATGTTCGAGCGCAGCCGGCACGAGCAGCTGGACGACGACGCCCTGCTGCTCGGCTGATTTCGCGCCCTGCTTCGCCATGCAAAACCCCGGCCTCGGCCGGGGTTTTGTCTTGCTGCCGATGCGGGACGGGGCGGCGGCCTCAGACCGAAGCCGCCTTCGCCAGCCAGCGTTCCAGCTGGTCCGTCACCGCGGTGCTGGAGAACGAGCAGCTGTCCTGTGCGAACACCGAGGACATCTCCAACCGCCGCAGCAGTTCCTCCATCGCCTGGCCGAACACCGGCGGCAGCGTCAATGCCGCGCCCTGCTCGCGCCAGGTGCGCACCAGCCCGTCGGCGGGCAGCACGCCGGCACGATGGCCGTCCAGCGCGTTGCGCATGGCGCGCAAGGGCGCCTGATTGGATGGATTGCCCTGATTCGCCGGATCGCTCATGCCTTTGCCCTTCTTTCCTTGTAGAGGTCGCGGAAGGTGCGCCCGCTCGGCGCCGGCATGTCGCGGGTGTCGGTCCAGCCGCGGCCGCCCAGCGGCAGCTTGCCGATGCGTCCGTCGTTGCGGCCCATGCGCGAGAGCACACTGGCACCCAGCCGCGTGGCCAGCGCGTACAGGCCTGGCCGCCTGGCCACGTAGCCCCAGATGCGCAGTCCCCAACGCTCCTGCCAGGGCCGCATGCCGCGCTCCATCTGTTTCTCGCGCAGCTTGCGCAGCAGGTCCGACAGCGGAATCGAGGCCGGGCAGACGCGGTTGCACTCGCCGCACAGCGTGGCCGCCTGCGGCAGGTCGATGGCATTGCCCAGGCCGACATAGCTGGGCGTCAGCACGCTGCCCATCGGCCCCGGATAGACCCAGCCATAGGCATGGCCGCCAATCTTCTGATAGACCGGGCAGTGGTTCATGCAGGCGCCGCAGCGGATGCAGCGCAGCATCTCCTGGAAGTCGCCGCCGATCAGGCCGGTGCGTCCGCCATCGACCAGCACGAAGTACATATGCTCCGGACCGTCCTGCTCGCCCGGCGCGCGCGGGCCGGTCAGCAGCGAGAAATAGTTCGAGATCGCCTGGCCGGTGGCCGAACGCGGCAGCAGCCGCATCACGGTGGCCAGGTCCTCCAGCGTCGGCAAGACCTTCTCGATGCCGGTGACGGCGACATGCACGCGCGGCATCACGGTACACATGCCCTCGTTACCCTCGTTGGTCACCACCGCGACCGAGCCGGTTTCGGCGATCAGGAAGTTGCCGCCCGTCACGCCCATATCGGCCGACAGGAACTCGGGACGCAGCACCTCGCGGGCTTCGCGCGTCATGTCGGGGATCTCGGTCAGGCGCGGCTTCTGGTGGACCTTGGCGAACAGATCGGCGATCTCGTCCTTGTCCTTGTGCACCACCGGCGCAATGATGTGCGACGGCGGCTCGGCGTCGTTGATCTGCAGGATGTATTCGCCCAGATCGGTCTCGATGCTTTGCACGCCCAGCTCGCCGAGCACCTCGTTGAGCCGCATCTCCTCGGTCACCATCGACTTGCTCTTGATGACCTTGCGCACGCCGTGCTTTTGCGCGATCTCGCCGACCAGCCGCGCCGCGTCGGCGGTCGTCTCGGCGAACAGCACGGTGGCGCCGCGCCGCGTCGCGTTCTCCTCGAAGGTCGCCAGCCACACGTCCAGATTGGCCAGCGCGCGGTCGCGGCGCTCCTTCAGCGCCTCGCGCGTGGCGGGGAAATCGATGTCCTCGATCGCCGCCGCGCGCGCGGTGACGAACTTGGTCGACAGCTTCTTCAGATTCTGCTGCAGGCGCTGGTCGGCCAGCTTCTGGCCGGCGCGCGCCTTGAATTCCATGCTGTGCACTTGCATGCGTTTAGCCTCTTGCGCGGTGGGCGATCGATGCGGGGATGCGGGGATCAGGCGTCGCCGGCCAGGACCTGGGCGATATGCAGCACGCGGGTGCGCGTATCGCCGGTCCGGCGCAGGCGGCCTTCGATATTGAGGATGCAGCCCAGATCGCCGAGCACCACCGCCTCGGCGCCGCTGGCGGCGATATTGGCGCACTTCTCGTCGACGATCGCGGTCGAGATATTGCCGTACTTGACCGAGAACGTCCCGCCGAAACCGCAGCAGGCCTCGCAGTCCTTCATCTCGGTGAGCTGCACCCCTGGCAGCTTGCCCAGCAGCGCACGCGGCTGCTGCTTGATGCCAAGCTCGCGCAGGCCGGAACAGGAGTCGTGATAGGTCACGTGGCCGGAAAAGCTGCTGTCCAGCGTGTCGATGCGCGCGACGTTGACCAGGAAATCGGTCAGTTCGTAGACGCGGGGACGCAGGCGCTCGTAGCGGCCGTTCAGTTCGGGATCGTTGCGCAGCAGGTCGCCGTAGTGGTGCAGGATCATGCCGCCGCAGGAGCCCGACGGCACCACCACGTAATCGAACATTTCGAACTCGCGCAGGAATTTCTCCGCCAGGTCGCGCGACGCGGTGCGCTCGCCGGAGTTGTAGGCCGGCTGGCCGCAGCAGGTCTGGGCCTCGGGGACCATCACCTCGTAGCCGGCTTTCTCCAGCAGCTTGAGCACCGAAAAGCCGATTTCAGGCCGCATCAGGTCCACCAGACAGGTGACGAACAGACCGACTCGCATGGATTCTTACCTTTTTCCAGACCCAAAACCTCGCAATTATGCGCTTTTGCGCCGCGGTTCCGCCACTGCGCCGATGCGAAGCGGACGCTTTTGTTTGCCGCCACAGGCGTGCGGCGCCCCAATTTGGGGCGGTTTATGTGCGGATTGCCCCACTATGACATTTCACGTATTGAAATTTTCACGATGCGAGATAGAATCAGGCAGTCGCTTAATATGCCGCATGGCAACAATTTCCCCATGGCTGAAGCAGAGAAGGAACCCGGCAAGACGTCGATCCAGGTGATCGAACGCATGATGACGCTGCTCGATGCGCTCGCGCGGCATGCCGATCCGGTCAGTCTGAAGGAACTCTCCCAGGCTACCGGGCTGCATCCCTCGACGGCGCACCGCATTCTCAACGACATGGTCGCGTGCCGCTTCGTCGACCGCTCCGATCCGGGCAGCTACCGGCTCGGCATGCGCCTGCTGGAACTGGGCAATCTGGTCAAGGCCCGGCTCTCGGTCCGCGAGGCGGCGCTGGCGCCGATGCGCGCGCTGCACCGCGTCACCGGCCAGACCGTCAACCTGTCGGTGCGCCAGGGCGACGAGATCGTCTATATCGAACGCGCCTACAGCGAGCGCTCCGGCATGCAGGTGGTGCGCGCCATCGGCGGGCGCGCGCCGCTTCATCTGACCTCGGTCGGGAAGCTGTTCCTCGCCGCGGACGAGGTCGCGCGGGTGCGCAACTACGCGACCCGCACCGGGCTCGCCGGCCATACCCGCACGTCGATCACCGATCTCGCCAAGCTGGAGCGCGAGCTGAACTGGGTGCGCACCAACGGCTATGCGCGCGACAACGAAGAACTCGAGCTCGGCGTGCGCTGCATTGCCGCGGGTATCTACGACGACTCCCGCCGGCTGGTCGCCGGCCTGTCGCTGTCGGCGCCGGCAGACCGGCTGCAGGACAGCTGGCTGCAGAATCTGAAGGAAACGGCGTTGCAGATTTCGCGCGGCATGGGCTATACCGCCGATAGCGACGTGTAGCAGCGTGTAGCCGCTTGTAGCGACGTGCAGCGGCGCGCAGCCTGGCGCCGCCGCTTCGGCCCGCTTGCCGCGGCCTTGCCGCCGCCCCTCACGTCACGCCAGGAACGCGATTTCGCGCGTTCCGCCCTCCCCGATATCGACAGACAGCACACGACGAGATGCAAGACTCCGGTTTTCTGCCGCGCCTGCTCGAGGCGCTGGGACCCGATGTGGTGACCACCGATGCGCCGTCGATCGCTCCCTGGCTCAGCGACTGGCGCGGAATCTACCGCGGCGATGCCCAGGCCGTGGTGCGGCCCCGCGATACCGACGAAGTCGCGCGCTGCCTGGCGCTGTGCCAGCAGTGGCGCGTGCCGGTGGTGCCGCGCGGCGGCAATACGGGCCTGTGCGGCGGCGCCACGCCCGACGATCGTCCCGCCAACGTGGTGCTGAGCCTGGACCGGATGAACGCGATCCGCTCGGTCGACACCATCGCCAATACGATGGTGGCCGAGGCCGGCTGCATCCTCGGCAATCTGCGCCGCGCGGCCCATGACGCGGACCGCCAGCTGCCGCTGTCACTGGCCGCGGAGGACTCGTGCCAGATCGGCGGCAACCTGGCGACCAATGCAGGCGGCGTCAACGTGGTGCGCTACGGCATGGCGCGCGAGCTGGTGCTGGGGCTGGAAGCGGTGCTGCCCGACGGCGAGGTCTTCCATGGACTGCGCACACTGCGCAAGGACAACACCGGCTACGACCTGAAGCAGTTGCTGATCGGCTCCGAAGGCACGCTGGGGGTGATCACCGCCGTGGCGCTGCGGCTGCTGCCGCGCACCGATCAGCGCGCCGTGGTGCTGGCCGCGGTGGAGTCGCCGCAGCAGGCGCTGCAACTGTTTTCGCTGCTGTATTCGCGTTGCGGGGCACGGCTGCAAGCCTTCGAGTTCTTCACCGGCCCGTGCCTGGATCTGGTGCTGACCCATGCCGAAGGCGTGCAGGCGCCGTTCGCCGGCCGGCATCCGGCCTATGTACTGGTGGAGCTGGCCGACACCACGGACGAGGCCGGGCTGAACTCCCTGCTGGAAGCGACTATCGGCGACGCACTCGAACAAGGACTGTGCGTCGACGCGGCGGTGTCGGCATCGCTGAGCCAGGTCGAGGCGATGTGGAAACTGCGCGAGGAAATCTCCGAAGCGCAGCGCGCAGACGGCCCGCATCTGAAGCACGACATCTCGTTGCCGATCGAATCGATCCCCACCTTCATGGAAAGGATGGACGCGCGGCTGCAACGGCTCGACCGCGCGATCCGCCCCTTCGTCTTCGGCCACTTCGGCGATGGCAACCTGCATTACAACCTGTCGCGTCCGGCCGGCGCGCCCAGCGACTGGGCGACAACCCATGGCGAGGCGGTCACCGCCGAGGTGCTCGACGAGGTCATGCGCCACGGCGGCAGCATCAGCGCGGAGCACGGCATTGGCCAGCTCAAGCGCGAGTACTTTCACCGCTACAAGGATCCGCTCGAACTGCGGCTGATGGTCGGGATCAAGCGGCTGCTCGATCCGGCGGGGATCATGAATCCGGGCAAGCTGCTGTGAGGCGCTGACGGCTGTCGTTCGGCGAACCAAGCCCCAAGCATCGCGCCGGAAACGACGACGCGCCCACGAGGGGCGCGTCTTTCGTCGTGGGACGGGTTGCCCGCCCTGCCGTCAGATTCCGCGAGCCTGCTGCGACGTCAGCACATAGTGCGGCGAGTTGGCCGGCCCCTGGGTGAGGTTCGGCGTGCTGGGGAAGCGGTTCGGCGCCGAGGGCGGCGAATGCTCCAGCCAGTCGCGCACGCGATTGGCGTCGGCAAAGCGGGTCAGGTTGCCGGACGAGTCCAGGAACACCATCACCACATCGCGGCCGCCGATGCGTGCCTGCATCACCAGGCAACGCCCGGCCTCGGAGATGAAGCCGGTCTTCTGCAGCCCGATCTCCCAGTTGCCGCCACGCACCAGGCGGTTGGTGCTGACGTAGTGCTGGGTGCGGCCCAGCACGTTGACTTCATGCTCGGTCTGCGTGGAGAACGCGCGGATGGTCGGATTGCGGTAGGCCGCCTTGACCAGCCGGGCCAGATCGACCGCCGACGAGACATTGCTGCTCGACAGGCCGCTCGAATCGACGAAGTGGGTGTCGTTCATGCCGAGCTCGCGCGCCTTGCGGTTCATCGCCTGCACGAAGGCCGGCAGGCCGCCCGGATAGTGTCGGCCCAGCGCCGAGGCGGCACGGTTCTCCGACGACATCAGCGCCAACAGCAGCAGTTCCTGGCGGGTCAGCTGCGTACCGAAGCGCAGACGCGAGCTGCTGTGCTTCTCGGTGTCGCGATCTTCTTCGGTGATGGTCAACACCTCGTCCATCGGCAGGCGCGCGTCCATCACCACCAGCGCGGTCATCAGCTTGGTGATCGAGGCGATCGGCAGCACCGCGGCCGCATTCTTCTGAAACAGGACTTCGTTGGTGTTCTGGTCCATCACCAGCGCGACGCTGGAGCGCAGCGACAGCGCATCGTCGGTATCGCGCAGCCCGAGTGCCTCGCCCAGCGACGGACGCGACGGCGGGGTGAAGGCGGCGCGCACGGGCGCGGCCTGACGCTGGACCAGAATGACCTTGCGCTTGCCGTTCTTGGAAACGATGACCTTGCGGCTGCCGGTCTTGGCGACCGTCGCGCGCTTCGAGTCGTTGCCGGCCTTGGCCGACTTGCTCGACGCCTTTGACGATTTAGCGGAAGATTTTTGGACTTTGACGACCTTTTCGGTCTTTTTGGCGGGTTTTGACGATTTACTCGCCGCCTCCGCCATGGGCGCGGCAATCAGCGCCGCCGACACCAGCATGGACGCTGCCACGGTCGGCAGAGGCAGGGTGCCGAGAAATCTCAGAAATGGGAGGTCGAACCGGGACATGATTCTCGGGCGCGCATCGGGAATGGCGCCAGTGTAGAAAAAAAAGAATTTGTTAGCAAGATTAATGACTTACACAGCGGACTTAAAGCTTCGATTACAGACATTTCCGTAATACGAAAAATAAGACGCTTGCAGCACATGGAAATCTGCATGACGCGGCTTCCCGGCCCGGCACTCTTCCGCCCTGCGAACGCGCACGTCTTGCTAACGTCAGATCTGGCGAGAAATTGAGGGGGCAGGCGAACGGCGGTCGCGCCAACACGATCAGCAACGCGCGAAACCCGGTTGCGGTTCACATCTGCACCGCAACATCCGGCGCGCGGCGCGCCCACTGCCCCGCACCCGATGCCGGGCGCGAGAGTCAGGCCGGTACGGCCCCTGTGCGCGTTCACGTTCACGCTCCCTACCGATCCGCAGCCGCCACCAGCAGCGGCTGCAGGGCCTCGCGCAGCGGCGCGGGCAAGGCCACCGGGCGGCGCGTCTGACGATCGACATAGACATGCACGAAGTGCCCCTGCGCGGCGGCGCTGTTCTCGCCCTCGCGAAACAGCCCCACCTCGTAGCGCACACTGCTGTTGCCGAGCCGCGCGACGCGCAGACCCGCGACTACCGTCTCGGGAAAGCTCAGCGAGGCAAAGTAATTGCACTGCGTCTCGATCACCAGCCCGATGGTGTCGCCTGCTTCGATATCAAGCACGCCGCGCTCGATCAGGTAGCGATTCACCACGGTATCGAAATAACTGTAGTAGACAACGTTGTTGACGTGGCCATAAACATCGTTGTCCATCCAACGCGTCGTGATCGGCAGGAAGTGGCGATAGCAGTCGCGGGTCTGGGCTTGCGGCTTCATGGCGTGCGGAACGGACTCAGGAAAGTTGGCGGACGGAACGATCAATCGCGGCGCGGCGAGGAGGCGCCGCCGCGCATCACCAGCGCGACGCCGGCCGCGGCGAGCGCCATGCCGGCGGCGGCCATCGGCGGAAAGCGTTCGTCGAACAGCAACCAGGCCATCACGGCAGTGGTCGGCGGCGTCAGGTACATCAGGCTGGATACGCTGGTGGCGGCACCGCGGCGGATCAGCACGAACAGCAGCGAGATCGCGCCGATCGACAGGGCCACGATCGACCATGCCAGCGCACCGATCATCTCGGCGTTCCAGTCGACCTCGCGCGTTTCGAACGCGAACATGAACGGCAAACAGGCCAGCGCCGCTGCAGTGAACTGGATCAGCGACCCCATGCGCAGGTCGAACACCGGGCAGCGATGCTTCTGATACAGCGTGCCGACAGTGATCGACAGCAAGGCGCCGACGGCGAGCAGCACGCTGAACGGCGTCGCCGCGCCGACCGACAGCTTGCCGGCCACCACCAGGCCGACGCCGACGATGCCGAGCAGCAGGCCGATCCACTGCCATCCGCGCAAACGCTCGCCCAGGCGCAGCGAGATCAGCGCCGTCAGCAGCGGCTGCATGCCGACGATCAACGCGGCCATGCCGGCCGGCATGCCGAGCTTGACCGCCGCCCAGACGCCGCCCAGATAGCCGGTCTGCAGCAGCAGCCCCGCCAGCGCAATGCGGCCGATCATGGCCCAGTCGACGCGGCCGTCGCGCCGCGGCAGGGGCACGCGCGCCAGCGCGACGAACGGCACCATCAACACCACTACGCCGGCAAAGCGCAGGAAGAGGAAGGTCATCGGCTCGGCATGGGGCATGCCGTACTTGGCGACGATAAAGCCGGTGCTCCAGATCAGCACGAACAGCCAGGGCATCGACACCAGCCAGACATTGGCGCCGGCGGATGCGGTCCGGCCCGCGGTGGTTTCGGCCGCCGGCCTCATGCGCGCCCCTGCATGCGCGAGGCAACCGGGAAGCCGGTGGCTGGAGAGGGAATCGCGATGCCGGGAAGGCGGCAAGGGGCGGCTTGGCGGGACATCGGCTAGATTGCGGAACGGGCGGGCCGCGCGGCGGCTGGGCTCGCGCCCCTGCCCCGCCCTGCATTGAACGGAATGCGCGATGGTAGCACCGCCCTGTTCGTCACGTGCCCGTGGCGAGCGAAGTGATCGAAACGTGGCAATGTGCCGGACCCGCCAGGGGGTTTACCCGAGTCTGGTTGTGCGATGCACAAAAACCGCTTGACACACCAAACATGGTCCATACAATACGGAATTGTTGCGACGCACCATTACCCGAAAGACGGTTTCCGGACCGGCCGATCGGCCCCTGGAGCGAACGCACAAAACCATTCACGCGCCTGGGCTGGCCACCGCAACTTCACGGCCTTGACATCTAGGCGACCTATTTTTGAGTTCGCTTGAACTCGACTTCATTCTGATGGAGACCAGCATGTCCTTTACCCCCGAACAAGTTGCCGCTGCCCACAAAGCCAATCTGGAAACCCTGTTCGGTTTGACCACCAAGGCCTTCGAAGGCATGGAAAAGCTGGTCGAGCTGAACATGCAAGTCGTCAAGACCACCCTGGCCGAAAACGTCGAGCACGCCAAGCGCACGCTGACCGCCCGCGATGCCCAGGAACTGGTCGCGCTGCAGGTTTCGCTGATCCAGCCGGTCGCCGAAAAGGCCGTGGCCTACAGCCGCCACGTCTACGAGATCGCGGCCGACACGCAGTCGGAATTCACCCGCGTCGCCGAGGCCCAGCTGGCCGAAAGCTCGCGCAACGTGCAGAGCCTGGTCGACAACTTCGCCAAGAACGCACCCGCCGGTTCGGAATCGACCGTGGCGATCGTAAAGTCGGCCATCTCGGCCGCCAACAACGCCTACGAGTCGGTCCAGAAGGCCACCAAGCAAGCCGTGGAAATCGCCGAAAGCAATTTCCAGGCGGCCGCCACCGCCGCCACCAAGGCCGCCCAGCAAGCGAGCGCCACCGCCCGTACCGCTGGCAAGAAGACCACCGCAGCCTGATCGCGCTGGCTGGTGTCCCCTCGTGGGGCACCAAGCGTCTACGCTGACCTCCGAAGCCCGGCATTCGTGCCGGGCTTTTTTATTGCCGCTGGCACCGCAGTTGGCGCATTCGCACCGCGGACCGCGGTCGTCACGGTCGTACACCTTTTTGCCGCCCGATCGCCGCTATCATCGCCGCCTTTCGCAAGGCGATTCGGTTGCGCTTCGCAGTCGGTTTGTCATGGTGGGGCCAGTGCCGCTGGGGCATCTGTCGCTTGCGACTTATATCCGAACAGGTATAATTCGTGCTCGACGAACGCAAGCTGCTGTATTGGGAAGGCTCTTCGAAGAAGGACTTCAAGGCATTCCCCATTCCGGTTCAAAAGGACATGGGGGTCGCCTTGTTCGTCGTCCAGTTGGGACGCACGCCTCCTTCGGCGAAGCCGTGGAAGGGCCTCGGTTCGGGCGTGTACGAACTGGTCGAGGATCACTGCGGCGATACCTTTCGGGCCGTCTACACGGTCTGCGTGGGCGGCGCAGTGCACGTGCTGCACGCGTTTCAGAAAAAGTCCAAGTCGGGCATCGCCACACCGCAACCGGATGTCGCGCTGATCGAGAAGCGGCTAAAGGCGGTGCTCGCCAGATACGGAAAAAGCGGGAGGTCGTGATGCCGCGCAATCGCATTCGAACAGGCACGGACAATGTATTGGTCGACCTTGGATTTGCCGATGCCGAGGAACTGTCGGCAAAAGTACTGCTGGCGGTCAAGGTCAACGACGTGATCGACCAGCGGCGGCTCAGTCAGGTCGAAGCAGCCCATATCATGGGCATGACGCAGCCAAAGGTGTCGCAGATTCGACGCTACAGGTTGCAGAACATCTCGCTGGAGCGCCTGATGCAGGCCCTCGTTGCGCTCGACCAGCATGTCGAGATCGTTGTGCGGCCGGCGCGCCGGTCCGACGCGGCGGGGATCTTCGTCGCGGCCTAGCGGCCTAGCGGCCTAGCGGCCTAGCGGCCTAGCGGCCTAGCGGCCTAGCGGCCTGGTGGCCTGGTGGCCTGGTGGCCTGGTGGCCCTGCCGGCTCTGGGCGCAGCCATAGCCAGAGCGGCCCCGACGTCGGCGGTTAATTGCGTTATCAAACAAAACAAGGCCCGCCATCCCGGCGGGCCCTGTTCTGTGCCGCTACAACCAGCCGCTCAACGCTTGCGCGGCGGCGGGACGTCCGTGCAGACGCCCTCGTAGATCTCGGCGGCCATGCCGATCGACTCGCCGAGCGTCGGGTGCGGATGGATAGTCTTGCCGATGTCCACCGCGTCCGCGCCCATCTCGATCGCCAGGCACACTTCGCCGATCAGGTCGCCCGCATGCGTGCCGACGATGCCGCCGCCGATGATGCGGTGGGTTTCCTCGTCGAACAGCAGCTTGGTGAAGCCCTCGTCGCGGCCATTGGCGATCGCGCGGCCCGAAGCGGCCCACGGGAATACGCCCTTGCCGTACTTGATGCCCTGCGCCTTGCACTGTTCCTCGGTCAGGCCGGCCCAGGCCACTTCCGGATCGGTATAGGCCACCGACGGAATCTGTTTGGCGTCGAAGTAAGCCTTCTCGCCGTGCGCGGCTTCCGCGGCCACGTGCGCTTCGTGCACGGCCTTGTGCGCCAGCATCGGCTGGCCGACGATGTCGCCGATCGCGAAGATGTGCGGCACGTTGGTGCGCATCTGGCTGTCGACCTCGATGAAACCGCGATCGGTCACCGCGACGCCGGCCTTCTCCGCGCCGATCCGCTTGCCGTTGGGCGCGCGGCCCACCGACACCAGCACCAGGTCGTAGCGCTGCGGTTCTGCCGGCGCCTGCTCGCCTTCGAACCTGACGTAGATGCCGTCGTCCTTGGCTTCGACCCCGACGGTCCTGGTCTTGAGCATCACCTTGTCGAAGCGATCCTTGTTCATCTTCTCCCAGACCTTGACCAGATCGCGGTCGGCGCCCTGCATCAGGCCATCGAGCATCTCGACGACATCGATGCTGGCGCCCAGCGTGCTGTAGACCGTGGCCATTTCCAGGCCGATGATGCCGCCGCCGATCACCAGCATGCGCTTCGGGATTTCGCGCAGTTCCAGCGCGCCGGTCGAGTCGACGATGCGCGGATCTTCCGGGATGAACGGCAGTTTCACCGCCTGGCTGCCGGCGGCGATGATGGCCTTGTCGAAGCGGATCACCGTCTTCTTGCCGGTGGTGTCCTTGCCGTCGCCGCCAGTCTCCTGCACTTCGAGATGATGCGGGTCGAGGAAAGTGCCGATGCCGCGCACGACCTGCACCTTGCGCGCCTTGGCCATGCCGGCCAGGCCCCCGGTCAGCTTGCCGACCACCGAATCCTTGTACTTCCGCAGGCCGTCCAGATCGACCTTGGCCTCGCCGAACACGATGCCGTGCGCGGCCAGCGCCTTGGCCTCGTCGATGATCGCGGCGTTATGCAGCAGCGCCTTCGACGGGATGCAGCCGACATTGAGGCAAACCCCGCCCAGGCTCGCATAGCGCTCGACCAGCACGGTATTCATGCCGAGGTCGGCACTGCGGAACGCCGCCGAATAGCCGCCGGGGCCGGCGCCCAGCACCAGCATCTCGCACTGGATATCGGCGCCGCCGGCATGCGTTGCCGCAACGGGTGCCGCCGCCGGTGCCGATGCCGATGCCGATGCGGGAGCCGGCGCTGCGGCCGGAGCCGGCGCGGGAGCCGGGCCAGCGGCAGGCGCCGCTGCGGCCGCGGCCTGAGCCTCGACCGTGCAGATCACCGTGTCCTTGGCCACCTTGTCGCCGACCTTGACCTTGACCTCGACCACCTTGCCGGCCGCAGACGACGGCACGTCCATGCTGGCCTTGTCCGACTCCAGCACGATCAGCGACTGTTCCTGCTCGATCGTGTCGCCCGGCTTGACCAGAACCTCGATCACTTCTACCGCGTCGAAATCGCCGATATCCGGCACCTTGACTTCGATCACACTCATGCTTTGCTCCTGTGGCCGGGCCGCTTACAGCAGAATGCGGCGGAAATCGGCCAGCAGCTGACCGAAGTAGGTATTGAAGCGGGCGGCTTCGGCGCCGTCGATCACGCGGTGATCCCACGACAGCGACAGCGGCAGCGTCAGGCGCGGCACGAACTGCTTGCCGTCCCAGACCGGCTTCTGATACGACTTGCAGACGCCCATGATGGCCACTTCCGGCGCATTGATGATCGGCGTGAAATAGGTACCGCCCAGGCCGCCGAGCGACGAGATCGAGAAGCAGCCGCCCTGCATCTGGTCGGGCTTGAGCTTGCCGTCGCGCGCGAGCTTGGCCAGTTCCGCCATCTCCTGCGCGATCTCGATCACGCCCTTCTTGTCGGCGTCCTTGATCACCGGCACGACCAGGCCGTTGGGCGTATCGGCGGCGAAGCCGATGTTGAAGTACTTCTTCAGGACCAGGTTGTCGCCGTCGAGCGAGGCGTTGAAGTTCGGGAACTTCTTCAGCGCGGCGACCGTGGCCTTGATCATGAAGGCCAGCATCGTGACCTTGACGCCCTGCTTCTCGTATTCCTTGTTCAGCTGCACGCGGAAGGCTTCGAGCTCGGTGATGTCGGCCTCGTCGTGATTGGTCACGTGGGGGATCATCACCCAGTTCCGATGCAGGTTCGCGCCGGAAATCTTCTTGATGCGCGACAGCGGCTTGCTTTCGATCTCGCCGTAGCGGGTGAAATCGACCTTCGGCCACGGCAGCAGACCGAGTTCGCCGCCCCCGGCGCCACCGGCAGCCGCCTGCGCGGGCGCCGCGGCCTGGCCGGTCATCACGCCCTTGACGTAGCGCTGCACGTCTTCATGGGTGATGCGGCCCTTGGGGCCGGAGCCCGGCACGCGCGACACGTCGACGCCGAGTTCGCGCGCGTACTTGCGCACCGACGGGCTGGCATGCGCGGCCTTGCCGCTGACGCCAGCCGGCGCGGCCTGCGCTGCAGCGGCCGGTGCCGGTGCGGCAGCCGGAGCCGGCGCTGCGGCCGCCGGGGCGGGAGCCGGTGCGGCGGCAGGTGCCGGCGCAGCAGCGCCTGCGGCGCCCGCGGCCGCGCCGGAACCAGCGCCTTCCAGAATCACGATCAACGTACCTTCGGACACGTTGTCGCCGACCTTGACCTTGACTTCCTTGACCACGCCCGCCGAAGGCGACGGCACGTCCATGGTGGCCTTGTCCGATTCGAGCGTGATCAGCGAGTCCTCGGCATTGACGCTGTCGCCGGGCTTGACGTGGACCTCGATGACCGGCACGCCTTCGTAGTCGCCGATGTCGGGCACCTTGACCTCGACGGTACCGCCGCCGGCAGCAGCCGGAGCAGGTGCCGGAGCCGGTGCCTGCGCAGCGGCGGGCGCCGGGGCCGATGCAGCCGTGGCAGCAGGCGCCGGTGCCGGTGCGGCAGCGGGAGCCGGTGCAGGGGCCGCGGCGCCCGCCGGTTCCAGCATCACCAGCACCGAGCCTTCCGCCACGTTGTCGCCGACGTTGACCTTGACTTCCTTGACCGTGCCGCCCTGCGGCGAGGGCACGTCCATCGTCGCCTTGTCCGATTCCAGCGTGACCAGCGCATCCTCGGCGTTGATCGTGTCGCCCGGCTTCACGTGGACTTCGATGACGGGAACGGCGTCGTAGTCGCCGATATCCGGCACCTTGATTTCAATCGCTTGACTCATTCAGTGTCTCCTGGACAGGACGGCGCGCGTGACAACGAAAGCGTCGAGATTACTTTGACGCACGTGCCTTGTCACGCCGCGGCGCCCGGACCATTTACTGGACAACGCCCAGGCAAGGCCCGGGCGACCCGGGCGCGGCGTTGCCGTGCCCGGGGGGTTCGCGGGAGTGACAGCCGGATCAGACCGTCATCGGGTTCGGCTTGTTCGGGTCGAGGTTGTATTTCTTGATGGCCTCGGCAACCTTGTCGCGCGCGATGGCGCCCTCGTCGGCGAGCGCCTTCAGCGCAGCCAGCGTGACCCAGTGGCGGTCCACTTCGAAGAAGTGGCGCAGCTTCTCGCGGGTATCCGAGCGGCCGAAGCCGTCGGTGCCCAGCACCACGTAGCGGCGCGGTACGAACGGACGGATCTGCTCGGCGAACGCGCGCACGTAGTCGGTGGAGGCGATCACCGGACCGCGCACCGACTTCAGGCACTTGGTCACGTGCGATTCGCGCGGCGTTTCGGTCGGATGCAGCAGGTTCCAGCGCTCGGCGGCCTGGCCTTCGCGGGCCAGTTCGGTGAAGCTCGGGCAGCTCCACAGATCCGATTCGACGCCCCAGTCCTTCTTCAGCAGTTCGGCAGCGGCGATCACCTCGCGGAAGATCGTGCCCGAGCCGAGCAGCTGCACGCGCGGCGCGTTGCTGTTTTCGGCGCCCTTGCGGAAGGCGTACATGCCCTTGACGATGTCCTTCTCCACGCCAGCCGGCATTTCCGGATGCTCGTAGTTCTCGTTCATCACCGTCAGGTAGTAGTACACGTCCTCCTGCTCGGCGTACATGCGGCGCAGGCCGTCCTGCATGATCACGGCCAGCTCGTACTGGAAGGTCGGATCGTACGAGATGCAGTTCGGGATCACCGCGTGGAACACGTGCGAGTGGCCATCCTCGTGCTGCAGACCTTCGCCGTTCAGCGTGGTGCGGCCCGAGGTGCCGCCCAGCAGGAAGCCGCGCGAACGCATGTCGGCGGCGGCCCAGCACAGATCGCCGATCCGCTGGATGCCGAACATCGAGTAGTAGATGTAGAACGGGATCATCTGCACGCCGTGCGTCGAGTACGACGTGGCGGCCGCGATCCAGTCGCACATCGCGCCGGCTTCGTTGATGCCTTCCTGCAGCACCTGGCCAGTCTGCGATTCCTTGTAGAACATCAGCTGGTCATGGTCTTCCGGCACGTATTTCTGGCCCTCCTGGTTCCAGATGCCGATCTGGCGGAACAGGCCTTCCATGCCGAAGGTGCGCGACTCGTCCGGGACGATGGGCACCACATGCTTGCCGAGCTGCTTGTCCTTGAGCAGCGTGTTCAGGATCCGCACGAAGGCCATCGTGGTCGAGACCTCGCGTCCCTCGCCCGTCGCCTTGAGCAGCGCGGAGAATGCCGACAGCTCCGGCACCGGCAGCGGGTCGGCCTTCTGGCGGCGCGTCGGCAGATAGCCGCCGAGCTCCATGCGGCGGGCGCGCATGTATTCCAGTTCCTTCGAGCCTTCCTCGAAGGTCAGGTACGGGACTTCTTCCAGCTTGTCGTCCGGCACCGGCAGATTGAACTGGTCGCGGAAGCGGCGGATCGCCTCCACCGGCATCTTCTTCTGCTGGTGGGTGATGTTCATCGCCTGGCCGGCATCGCCCATGCCGTAGCCCTTGATGGTCTTGGCCAGGATCAGCGTCGGCTGGCCCTTGTGCTCGGTGGCGGCCTTGTAGGCGGCGTAGATCTTGTGCGGATCGTGGCCGCCGCGGTTCAGGCGCCAGATGTCGTCATCGGACCAGTCCGCCACCATCGCCTTGAGCTCGGGCGTATTGAAGAAGTGCTCGCGCACGTAAGCGCCGTCCTTGGCCTTGAAGGTCTGGTACTCGCCGTCGACGCATTCCATCATCCGCTTCATCAGCAGGCCCTTGGTGTCGCGCGCCAGCAGCGAATCCCAGCGGCTGCCCCAGACCACCTTGATCACGTTCCAGCCGGCGCCGCGGAATTCCGACTCCAGTTCCTGGATGATCTTGCCGTTGCCGCGCACCGGACCGTCCAGGCGCTGCAGGTTGCAGTTGATGACGAAGACCAGGTTGTCCAGCTTCTCGCGGCCGGCCATGCCGATCGCGCCCAGCGATTCGGGCTCGTCGGTCTCGCCGTCGCCGAGGAAGGCCCAGACCTTGCGGCCTTCGGTATTGACCAGGCCCCGGCTCTGCAGGTACTTCATGAAGCGCGCCTGGTAGATCGCCATGATCGGGCCCAAGCCCATCGACACGGTCGGGAACTGCCAGAAGTCCGGCATCAGCCACGGGTGCGGATACGACGAGATGCCCTTGCCGTCGACTTCCTGGCGGAAGTTGTCGAGCTGCTCGGCGGTCAGGCGGCCCAGCAGGAAGGCGCGCGAATAGACGCCCGGCGCCGAGTGGCCCTGCACGAAGACCAGATCGCCGCCATGCTTGTCCGACGGCGCGTGCCAGAAGTGGTTGTAGCCGACGTCGTACAGCGTGGCCGCCGACGCGTAGGACGAGATGTGGCCGCCGACGTTGGTGTGCTTGTTGGCCCGCAGCACCATCGCCATCGCGTTCCAGCGCGAGTACGAACGGATGCGGTGCTCGATGTCCTGGTCGCCAGGGATGCGCGCCTGCTGCTCGACCGGGATGGTATTGATATACGGGGTTTCGGCGTGGAACGGCTGCGTGACGCCGTTCACGCGCGCATATTCGATCTGCTTGTCGATCAGGAAGGCCGCGCGCTCGCTACCTTCCGCGCCAATCACGCCCTGCAGGGCCTCGAGCCATTCTTGGGTTTCCTGCGGGTCGGCGTCATTGGCGCCGGCTGCGCCGAGGATCTGCTCTGGTACGGCTGACATGGATCGTCTCCTGTGGAATGCGTGCGCCAGCAACGGCCGCTTTCGTGGGTGGCTGGCCTGGCGCTGTCTGACGGGGGTGCGGAGCGAGGCTGGATGGGCGGATGGGCTGGCCTGTCGCTGGTACCCGGACAAGGTCCGACCGCCTTCCTCCCGCATCGTTCGGTCGGCACCGATTCTATGGAAGGCGATTTCGCAGCACAAGCGAAATTTTCAAATTACGGTATCGTTTCTCATGATGCGAAATATTGCGGCGACGCACCACGACCCCGCCAGCCGCGCCGCCGTGCGGCCTGCAGGCTGACGGCCCGACGCGCGTGCCGCATAGGCGCTTTCCCCAAGCGACGCACTGCAGCAATCGAGCTACACTGCTCGGTCAGTCGTCAATCCCATCATGCTGTCCATCCACCGCCTCGTCCTTCGGCTGCTGTCGCCCTTCCGCCTGCCCATGATTCCCCCTGCCGCCGATGCCTCCCGCGATGCCGGCGGCGCCGGAATGCCGGCCGGCGGTCCTGGCGCCATCGACCAGTTGAGCGCGCTGACGCCGCTGGACGCGCTCGAAGGGCTCGGCCCCGCCGACGAGGCCGCCGACGGCCGCCCCTTCACGGGCCCGCCGCGCGGGCTGTGGTGGCTGCGCTGGCGCAATCTGGTCGCGACCAGCTGGTTCATGTTCATCCCGCTGGTGGCGATCGTGCTGTTCTCCGGTGCGATGGGCGTGATCCTGTGGTCCCTGCACGAGACCGAGCGCCAGCAGCAGCGCGACGCGCTGTACCGCGACGCCGCCTGGGCGCAGCAGCGCGTGCGGCTGTCGCTGCTGAGCAATCAGGATCAGCTCGCCTCGCTGGCGCGCGACATCGCCGCCGCGCAGCTTGACCAGCGCGCCTACCGCACGGCCGCGCAGGAGGTGCTGCGCGAGAACCCGGAAATCGTCTTCATCAACTGGCTTGATGCCACGCGGCGCGCGCGCTGGTCGCTGCCGTCGACGTCGGAATTCGCCGCGCGGCTGCGCGAGACGCCGGAGCAGCCGCTCGAACCCGAGGTGCTCGACACCTTCGACACCGCGCGCGAGACGCAGCGGGTCGTCTATTCGCGCCCGCTCGTCAATGAACGCGGCGACAGCTTCATGCTGATGCAGGTGCCGATCGTGCGCGACAACGAGTTCCTCGGCACGCTCGGCGCGCTCTATTCGATCAACGGCATCCTGACCCATCTGCTGCCGCCCGAGCTGACCGAGCGCTACCGCTTCTCGCTGATCGACAAGAACAACCAGCTGCGCGCCAGCACTTCGCTGCGGCCGGTGCCGGCCACCGCGCTGTCCTACGAGGTGCTGCTCGACCCGCCGGGCCATTCGCTGTCGCTGCGCGCCGACGCCTATCCGCCCGCGTCGAACCTGCCCAACAACATGCTGCTGTGGCTGGTGGTGGGGCTGTCGTGCTTCCTGCTGTGGAGCCTGTGGAGCATGTGGCGGCATACCAGCCGCCGCTCCGAGGCGCAGCGCGCGCTGCTGGCCGAGACCTCGTTCCGCCGCGCGATGGAAAACTCGATGCTGATCGGGCTGCGCGCGCTCGATCTGAACGGGCGCATCACCTATGTCAATCCGGCGTTCTGCCGCATGACGGGCTGGCAGGAGCACGAGCTGGTCGGCCGCGTGCCGCCCTTCCCCTACTGGCCGCCCAACGACCAGCAGGAGATGCAGCGCCAGATCGACCTGACGCTGCAGGGCAAGTCGCCCACCGGCGGCTACGAGATGCGCGTGATGCGCCGCGACGGCACCAGCTTCTTCGCCCGCATGTACGTGTCGCCGCTGATCGACAGCCGCGGCCGCCATACCGGCTGGATGAGCTCGATGACGGATATCACCGAGCCCAAGCGCGCGCGCGAGGAACTGGCTGCCGCGCACGATCGCTTCACCACGGTGCTGGAAAGTCTTGACGCGGCCGTGTCGGTGCTGGCCACCGACAAACCCGAGCTGCTGTTCGCCAACCGCTACTACCGCCAGCTGTTCGGCTGGGAGCCCGAGGGTCATCTGAAGCTGGCCGGCGGCGAGGTCGAGCAGGAACAGGTCACCAGCGACCACACCGACTTCGTCGACGCCTATGCCGGCCTGCCCGCCTCCGAGCTGATGCCCTATGCGTCGGACGCGCGCGAGATCTTCGTGCCCGACATGCAGAAGTGGTTCGAGGTGCGGCGCCGCTATATCCAGTGGGTCGACGGCCATCTGGCGCAGATGCAGATCGCCACCGACATCACCGTGCGCAAGGCGGCCGAGGAAATGGCGCGCCAGCACGAGGAGCGCCTGCAGTTCACCAGCCGCCTGACCACCATGGGCGAGATGGCCTCGTCGCTGGCGCACGAACTGAACCAGCCGCTGGCGGCCATCAACAACTACTGCATGGGCGCGGTGGCGCGGCTGCGCTCGGGCCGCAGCACGCCCGAGGACCTGATGCCGATCCTCGAGAAGACTTCGGCGCAGGCGGTGCGGGCGGGCACGATCATCAGCCGCATCCGCGGCTTCGTCAAACGCAGCCAGCCGCAGCGGCGCGAGACCGCACTGCACGACATCGTCGCCGACGCGGTGGGCCTGGCCGATATCGAGGCAACGCGCCGCCGCGTGACGATCCTGACCCGGCTGCCGCCTCCGCCGGTCACGCTCTATGTCGACCCGGTGCTGATCGAGCAGGTGCTGGTCAATCTGCTGAAGAACGCGGTCGAGGCGATGTCGGGCCTGCCGGCAATGCGGGCCGCGGGCGTGGTGCGGCTGCACGCGCGCATCGACCAGGGCGAGCTCGGCCAGACGGTCTGCATCGACGTGATCGACCAGGGGCCGGGCGTGGACGAGGCCACCAAGGAGCGCTTGTTCGAGCCGTTCTTCAGCACCAAGTCCGACGGCATGGGCATGGGCCTGAATATCTGCCGCTCGATCATCGAGTCGCACCAGGGCCGGCTGTGGGTCGAAAACAATGCGGACGGCATCGGCTGTACGTTTAAAATCATGCTGCCGCTGGAGCCGGATACCGCCGATCAGTAGGGGCGGCCGGCCAGATCGTCGGACGCTCACCCGACGATCGTCCGGCGATCGTCCGACGATCGCCCCGCCCACACTTGCCCCCGCCGCGACGGGTGTGCGGCGCGCGCGGCCGGAGTTACACTAGCCGAATCGCACAGACGCAGCATCAGGAGACTTCATGACCGTAGCGCCAAACCCCACTCCCCACCGCGGCGAGACCGTCTTCATCGTCGACGACGATGAAGCGATGCGCGACTCGCTGACCTGGCTGCTGGAGGGCAATGGCTACCAGGTTCGCAGTTTCGCCAGTGCCGAGCAGTTCCTGGCCGCCTACGATGCCAACCAGGTCTCCTGCCTGATCCTGGACGTGCGCATGCCGGGCATGAGCGGCCCCGAACTGCAGGAGCGCATGATCGCGGAGAACATCCATCTGCCGATCGTCTTCATCACCGGCCATGGCGACGTGCCGATGGCAGTGTCGACGATGAAGAAAGGCGCCATCGACTTCATCGAGAAGCCGTTCGACGAATCCGAGCTGCGCGCGCTGGTCGAGCGCATGCTGCAAAAGGCCAGAGCCGACCATTCGGCCGCGCGCGAGCAGCGCGCCGCGCAGGACCTACTGGGCAAGCTGACCACCCGCGAACAGCAGGTGCTCGAGCGCATCGTCGCCGGGCGCCTGAACAAGCAGATCGCCGACGATCTGGGCATCTCGATCAAGACGGTGGAGGCGCATCGCGCCAACATCATGGAAAAGCTCAACGTCAACACCGTAGCGGACCTGCTGCGGCTCGCCCTGTCGCGCAACAGCTGATCGGGTTTCCCGATCCGGTTTCCCGGTCCCGGCTTCCCCTCCTCTTTCCCCGCACCCCCTCTGGCCCGTGGCCGGCATCGCGCCGGACACGGGCCAGTTCACGAGAAAGCTAGCGTTCCGGCGCTTCCGCAACAGCGTGCGGAAGCGCCGCCGCGCATCGTTCGGTTCGCCGGGCGCGGTCCGCCATCTTCGTTCTGGTTCTCTCGACTCATGCTGGCCCTGGCCGCTCCCGCTCTTCCCACTGCCGGAGCCGACCGATGCTTGAACCCACCTGCCCCACGCCCCCTGCGCTCTCCACGCTATCCACGTTCCCCACGCCTTCGGGGCGTGACCACACCGCCGACGTGGCGAACGAAACGGCGCCATCCCGCTTCACGCTGCTACCTCAATCGATCCTCGACCATGTGCTCGAGTTTCTGTCGCTGCATGACCGGGTCGTGCTGGAACGCAAGATCTGCCACCCGCTGAGCCAGCGCCTGCAGGCGTGCGCGGCCGCCGATGCCGCGGTGATGCTGACCACGAATATCTGGACCGCGGCCTCGCTGCGGGCCCAGCTTGACGGCCTGCCACAGTCGGACTTGCCGGCGTTCGGGCGCGCCCGCGTGATGGCCGGCATGCTGGCGCGCGTGCCCGAATTGCCGACCGACGAACGCTGGAGCGCGATCGAAGCGGTGCTCGAGCGGCTCGACACGGTGTCCGGCGCATTGGCGCCCGTGATGGATGCCTTGGCGGCGGTGCTTGCCGACCTGGCGGCCGGCCTGAATCCCGGCCCGACGCAATGGGCAAGACTGGCGCAAGCCGTCGCCTCGCTGCCGATCGCGGCCAGCGCACGTGCCATCGTCGCCGTCCTGGGCCGGACGGCCGGGCCGCGGTCCTCGCCGTCCTCGCGCCAGCTTGCCGCGACGCTGCTGCCCGAGACATTGAGCCCGCTCTCCATTGCACGCGCCCTGCCCGCCGCCGAGCAGCGCAAGGGGACAGGCCAGTTGCTGTGCGGCGTCATGGCACGCGCGGACGATGAGGCCACCTTCGCCGCGCACTGGTCCGCACTGCTGGCGGCAGCCGCCGGCCAGATCGAGCGCGACGCTGCCTTTGCTGCCCGCGTGTTCTGCGCCTTGCTGACGCTGCTGCCGGGCGGCCGCACCGCGAGCGCCTACTACCGCAGCCCTCCCTCGGCACCGACGTCGCTGCAGCATTGGCGCACGGTTCTCGGGGCGGCGGCGGCGCTGCCGGGCGATGCCGCCTTCGAGGTAGCGCGGTCGGCGGTCCACACCATGCAGTCCGCGGCGCTGGACGATCCCGATTGCGCTGCAGCGGCGACCGCGGCCGTGCTGGCGCATCTGCAGGGCTCGCCCATGCAGATCGCGCGACAGCTGCAAATACGCGCCGAGCTGCTGCCCTGTCTGCCGCCCCGGCAGCAAGCGCAAGCATGGCGCGCCCTGTGGGATCAGGCCGAGCAGCACTCGCTGCCATCCGTCGCCATCGCGCTGGCCAATATTCTGCGGTTGAATCCTTGCGACCCGGTCGAGGGATGGCGCCGCGTGCAGAACTATTGTCTGAACGCCACCGCGCCAACGCCCGCGCAACGCGCCGCGCTGCTGTGGCAGGCGAGCAGCCAATGCGCGCCCGGCACCGCCCACGCAGAGGCGCTGTTCGATGTGGCGAGCGACCTGGCGCTGCGCCATCATCAATTCCTGCCCCTGGTGCGATGGATCTATACCGATGACGACGAGCCCGCCGACCGGATCCTGTCCGTGATCGGGAAATTGCCCCTGGTGCCGCAGGCCCGCGCCTTCGCGGAATGGCTGCCGCAGCGCGGATGGCCCGACGAGCTGCTGCCCAGGCTGTTGCCGCTCGCGCAACAGCTGCAATCCGCGGGATGCTGGGCGGAACTGAGCGAGTTGGCCGCCGCCTGGGTGGTGCGCTGCAACGACATGGTGGAGAACGGCCCGAAACTGTTGCCGTCGATCCCGCACGCTGTCTTGCCACAAATGGCCGGCGACATGCTGGGCGTGCTGGAAACCGGCGTCTGCGCCAGTCACACGCCGAAATTGCTGGCCGGCATGGCGCAGCTGACTTGCGGCCTGTGGCTGCAATCGCGCGCCCCGGAACTGGTCGATCGCGCCTGGGACCTGATCGACCGGCTCGACGCACAGACCGTCCGCAGCGCGATGGAGATGTTGTATCGCCTCAAGCAGCGTCCTCGCGGATGGCCGGGCGACGACACGTTGCTGCCGAGCGAATGCTGGGCGCGGCCGACCTTGCTGCGCGCCGCCGCGCTGGTGCAGGCCCGCTTCACCGCGGCCGAACGCCGGCGCTGGCTGCCGCGGCTGGTCGAGGCCGAAGGCCGGATGGGAGATTTCCGGCCGGACGTCGAGCGCGGCCGCTTCGATGCGGTCCGGCAGGCGATCTGGCAAATCGCTGCCACGCTGCCGCGCGATGCCATCGACTCGGTCTACAGCCGGTTCGCCCACTGGTTCAAGCCGGCCGCGCGCGATCCCCAGCACCTGGAAGCCTGGCTGCAGGCGTCCGCCAAATTTGCCGCCGGCGGACCGCCACGGCCGGACGGCAGTTCTTTCGGCCCCGGCTGAGCGCCCAAGCGACGCCGTCCGCGCGCCGCGGTGCGGCGGCGCCCGCGCCGCCCGCCACGGCGCGACACCTTATAATGTCCCCCTTTGCGACGGCAGACCTTGGCCATCGGCGCGCATGCCGGCCGGCTCGTCCCGTCGCTCCCCGATTTTCATCTCCCATCTCCCAGCCGCTTCTGCGTCCCCGCCCATGCCTGCCCAATTGATCGACGGCAACGCCCTTGCCAAGCAAATCCGTTCCGAAGCCGCCCAGCGCGCCGCCCGCCTGACCGAACGCGGTCACCAGCCGGGGCTGGCCGTGGTCCTGGTCGGCGAGGACCCGGCCAGCCAGGTCTATGTCCGCAACAAGGTCAAGGCATGCGAGGACAATGGTTTCTTCTCGTCGCTGGACCGCTATCCGGCCGATCTGTCCGAGGCCGATCTGCTGGCCCGCATCGACGAACTGAATCGCGACCCAAAAATCCACGGCATCCTCGTGCAGCTGCCGCTGCCCAGGCACATCGACAGCCACAAGGTACTGGAGGCGATCGCCCCGGAGAAGGACGTCGACGGCTTCCATGTCGCCAACGCCGGCGCGCTGATGACTGGCGCACCGCTGTTCCGTCCCTGCACGCCCTACGGCTGCATGAAGATGCTCGAGTCGATCCAGTACCCGCTGCGCGGCGCGCACGCGGTGGTGGTCGGCGCCTCGAACATCGTCGGCAAGCCGATGGCGATGCTGCTGCTGCAGGCCGGCGCCACCGTGACGATCTGCAATAGCAAGACGCGCGACCTCGGCGCCCATACCCGCCAGGCCGACGTGATCGTCGCGGCGGTCGGCCGCCGCAACCTGATCACGGCCGACATGGTCAAGCCCGGCGCGGTGGTGATCGATGTCGGCATGAACCGCGACGACGCCGGCAAGCTGTGCGGCGACGTGGACTTCGCCGGCGTGCGCGAAGTCGCCGGCCATATCACGCCGGTGCCCGGCGGCGTCGGCCCGATGACGATCACCATGCTGCTGATCAATACGCTGGAGGCGGCCGAGCGCGCGGCGGGCTGAGGCGAGCGCCGGTACACTCGAAAACTCGCTCGAAAACTCGCTCGAAAACTCGCTCGAAAACTCGCTCGAAAACTCGCTCGAAAACTCGCTCGAAAACTCGCTCAAGAACTCGATCGATAGCTCGCTCGGGGAAGCCGCCCGAAACCCACGCTGGAAAACCGCGGATCCGCCCCAAGCTGCGGAATATCCGAACGTCACCGCCAACGAGAAAGCCATGGACCAAGCCGACAAGAACGCCGCCAACCCGCTGCTCGATTTCAGCGACCTGCCCCGCTTCGCCGAGATCCGCCCCGAGCATATCGGCCCGGCGCTGGACGTGCTGCTCGAAGCGGCCCAACGTGCCGTCGCGCTGGTCGAAGATCCGGCCCGGCCGGCGACCTGGGCCGATACCGTCGACACGCTGGAGCAGGCCACCGAGCCGCTGGGCCGCGCCTGGGGCGTGGTGGGCCATCTGAGCTCGGTCGCCGATACGCCCGCGCTGCGCCAGGCCCATGCCGAAAACCTGCCCCGCATGACCGAGTTCTGGTCCTCGCTGGGCCAGAATCTGGCGCTCTACGAAAAGTACAAGGCGCTGGCCGCCAGCCCCGAGTACGCGACGCTGAGCCCGGCCCGCAAGCAGTTGCTCGATAACGAACTGCGCGGCTTCCGCCTCGGCGGCGCCGAGCTGCCCGAAGACCAGAAGCCGCGTTTCGCCGAAATCCAGGAAAAGCAGGCGCAACTGGGCAAGGCCTTTTCCGACCACGTGCTAGACGCGACCAACGCCTATTCGCTGGTGATCGAAGACCCGGCCCGCCTGGCCGGCCTGCCGCCCGACACGCTCGAAGCGGCGCGCGAGGCCGCAGCCAAGGACGGCAAGGAAGGCTGGAAGTTCACGCTGCATTTCCCCTCGTATTTCCCGGTGCTGCAGTACGCCGACGACCGCGCGCTGCGCCAGACGCTGTACGAGGCCAACGTTACGCGCGCCTCCGAGCTGAGTCCGCAATACGGCACCGGCCAGGCCGATTGGGACAACACGGCCAATATGCGCGAGCAACTGGCGCTGCGTCGCGAAGAAGCGCGGATGCTGGGCTATGGCTCGTACGGCGAGGTGTCGCTGGTGCCCAAGATGGCCGATTCGCCGTCCGAGGTGCTGCGCTTCCTTGACGAGCTGGCCGCCAAGGCCCGCCCCTATGCCGAGCGCGACTGGGCCGAGCTGCGCGAATTCGCCGCGAAGGAATTGGGCCTGGCCGAACTCGCGCCGTGGGACGTCGCCTATGCGTCCGAGAAGCTGCGCCAGCAGCGCTATGCCTTCTCCGAGCACGAGGTCAAGCAATACTTCCCGGAGCCCAAGGTGCTCGAAGGCCTGTTCGGCGTCGTGCAGAAGCTGTTCTCGGTGCGCATTGCACCGGACGAGGCGCAGACCTGGCACAAGGACGTGCGCTTCTATCGCGTCACCACGCCGGACGGCGCGCTCCTCGCGCAGTTCTACCTGGACCTGTACGCGCGCGAAGGCAAGCGCGGCGGCGCCTGGATGGACGACGCGCGCGGCCGCCGCGAGCGCAGCGACGGCACCGTGCAGACGCCGGTCGCCTACCTGACCTGCAATTTCTCGCCGCCGGTCGGCGACAAGCCGGCGCTGTTCACGCACGACGAAGTCATCACGCTATTCCATGAGTTCGGCCACGGCCTGCACCACATGCTGACCCAGGTCGGCGAGCTGGGCGTGTCCGGCATCAACGGCGTCGAATGGGATGCGGTCGAGCTGCCCTCGCAGTTCATGGAGAACTTCTGCTGGGAATACGAGGTGCTGGCCGATATGACGCGCCATGTCGACACCGGCGAGCCGCTGCCGCGGGCGCTGTTCGAGCGCATGCTGGCGGCCAGGAATTTCCAGAACGGCATGATGACGCTGCGCCAGATCGTGTTCTCGGCCTTCGACATGCATCTGCACACGGACTTCGATCCGGATGGCGACAAGTCGGTGCTGGAACTGTCGCGCGAGATCAACGACCGCATTCACGTGGTGCCGCAGTACCCGCTGTCGCGCTGGCCGAACACCTTCAGCCATATCTTCGCCGGCGGCTATGCGGCGGGCTACTACAGCTACAAGTGGGCCGAGGTGCTGTCGGCCGATGTCTACGCCGCCTTCGAGGAAGCCGCGCAGCTGACCGGCAGCGTGCTCGACAGCGAGACCGGCGCGCGCTATCACCGCGAGATCCTGTCGGTAGGCGGCAGCCGCCCGGCGATGGAATCGTTCACCGCGTTCCGCGGCCGGCCGCCGCAGATCGACGCGCTGCTGCGCCACGGCGGGATGGCGGCATGAGCGGCGCGCCGCACGACCTGCCGGGCGGCCTCGATGGGGCCGCTCCGGCCGCTCCAGCCGTTCCCGCGCCGGGCAGCACGCTGCCGCCACCCGTGCCCGCCACCGCGCCGGCCACGCTGCGGATCGCCTCGTGGAACGTCAACTCGCTGAAGATCCGGCTGCCGCAGGTGCTGGACTGGCTGATCGCGCAGGAGAACGCCGATACGCCGATCGACGCGCTGTGCCTGCAGGAACTGAAGCTGCCCGAGGACAAGTACCCGCTGGCGGAACTGGAGAGTGCCGGATTCCACAGCATCTTCGTCGGCCAGAAGACCTATAACGGCGTGGCGATCCTGGCGCGCAACACCACCATGCCGCCCGCCACCGACGTGGTGCGCAATATCCCCGGCTTCGAAGACGAACAGCAGCGCGTGGTCGCCGGCACCTATGGCGACGTGCGCCTGATCTGCGCGTACTTTCCCAATGGCCAGGCACCGGAGAGCGACAAGTTCGCCTACAAGCTGCGCTGGCTCGAGGCGCTGACCGCGTGGCTGCGCGAGGAGCTGCAGCGCTATCCGAAGCTGGCGCTGCTGGGCGACTTCAATATCGCGCCCGAAGACCGGGACGTGCACGACCCGGCGAAGTGGGAAGGCCAGAACCTGGTCTCGCCGCCCGAGCGCGCCGCCTTCCAGCGGCTGCTCGAACTGGGCTTCGCCGACGCCTTCCGGCTGTTCGAGCAGCCGGAGAAGAGCTTCTCGTGGTGGGACTACCGGATGCTGGCGTTCCGCCGCAATGCCGGCCTGCGGATCGACCATATCCTGCTGTCGCCGGCGCTGCGCGAGCGCTGCACGGACTGCACGATCGACCGCACGCCGCGCAAATGGGAACAGCCGTCGGACCATACGCCGGTGGTTGCCACGATGCGGCTGGGGTGAACATCGGGGCCGTTGCGGCGATCGCTGCAGCGGCCGCTTGATCCTCCCCGAGCGGCCGACTCATCGGTCCCAACACATCGCCCGCCCGGGGCGATGTTTTTCGAATGGCGGTGGCATCGCTTATCATGCGGGGCAGAGACTCTACCGACGCGCCGGCCCACGAGCCGTCGCGCAGCCCCTCGGGCCCGCCATGCAAGCCTTGCAACCGCTTCCTTCCTTCGCCTTTCTTCCCGCCCGCCTGACGAACGTCGCCGGCGCCACTGACCTGCCGCGGGACGCCGTTCCCGCGACCCCGCGGTGACGGCCCCGGCGGTGAGCTGCCCCGCCCGCGGCTGGCAACGGCTGCTGCCGGCCTGGCGCCATCGCGTCACCACGGCGACGCTGCGCGCCGACATGCTGGCCGGCCTGCTCGGCGCGGTGCTGGTGCTGCCGCAGGGCGTGGCGTTCGCCACGTTGGCCGGGCTGCCGCCGCAATACGGCATCTACGCCGCGGTGGTGCCCTGCATCGTTGCCGCGCTGTTCGGCTCGAGCTGGCACGTGATGTCCGGCCCGACCAATGCGAATTCGCTGGCGCTGTTCGCGATGCTCAGCCCGATCGCCTTCGCCGGCAGTCCCGAATACATCAATCTGGCGCTGGTCGTCACGATCCTGGTCGGCGTGCTGCAACTGGCGGTCGGCACGCTGCGGCTCGGTTCGCTGGCCAATTTCATCTCGCCGTCGGTGCTGCTCGGCTTTACCTGCGGCGCGGCGTCGCTGATCGCGTTGTATGCGCTCAAGGATCTGTTCGGGCTGCAGGTGCCAACCGGCACCAGCGCCTTCGGGGTGGTGCGCCACCTGTTCGAACAGGCCGCCACCATCAACTGGAGCGCGGCGGCGGTAGGCGCCATGACGCTGGCCGTCACGCTGGCAGTCAAGCGCGTCTCGCGCCGGCTGCCGTTCATGCTGCTCGGGCTGCTGGCTGGCTTCGTCTGCGCCTGGCTGCTGAACCGCAGCGGCTGGGGCGGCGCGCATCATGTCGACGTGGTCGGTCCGATTCCGGCGGCCATTCCCCCTTTTCGCATTCCCGACATCCCCTGGGACCGCCTGTCCGACCTGCTCGGCATCGCCTCGGCGTTGACCATCGTCGCGCTCGGCCAGTCGATCTCGATCGCCAAGGCCGTCGCGCTGCGGTCGGGCCAGCACATCGACGCCAATCGGGAATTCATCGGCCAGGGGCTGTCGAATGTCGCCGGCGGCTTCTTCTCGGCCTATATCTCCTGCGGCTCGCTCAATCGCTCGATGCCGAATTTCGAGGCCGGCGCGCAGACGCCGCTGGCCAGCGTGTTCTCCGCGCTGCTGCTGGTCGCGCTGGTCGCGGTCAGCGCGCCGCTGCTGGCGCAGATTCCGCTGGCGGCGATCGCGGCGATGCTGCTGCTGGTGGCGTGGGGGCTGTTCGATTTCGCGCGGCTGCGACGCATTGCGCGGCTCTCGCGCACGGAGTTCGCGATCGCGCTCGGCACCTTCGGCGCCACGCTGATGATCCGGCTGGAAATGGCCGTGCTGCTCGGTACCGTGCTGTCGCTGGTGGCCTATCTATATCGGACGTCGCGGCCGGCGGTGCGTACGCTGGTGCCGGACGCCGACGATCCCGACCGGCGCTTCACGCCGCTGGACGAACTGCGCCGCCCGCAGCCGGAATGCCCGCAGTTGAAACTGATCCGGATGGAAGGCGCGATCTTCTTCGGCGCGGTTCAGTACGTCACCGACCGGCTGCACGAGGCGCGCGCGCAGATTCCCACGCAGACGCGCCTGCTGGCGATGACCAAGAGCATGAATTTCATCGACCTGGCCGGCGCGGAAATGTGGGAGGCAGAACTGGCCGAGCGCCGCGCGCTGGGCGGCGATCTCTATTTCCATCGTCCGCGCACGCAGGTGCTGCAGACCTGGGCGCAGACGGGGTTTATCGCCAAGCTCGGCGAGGACCATATCTTCGCCACGAAGCGGCACGCGCTGCACAGCATCGTGCCGACGCTGGATCCGCAGATCTGCGCGACATGTACGGTGCGGGTGTTCGAGGAGTGCCCGCACGAGGCCGCAAAACCGGCAGGATCAGGCGAGTTGGGCGAGTTGGGCGAGTCAGGCGAATCGGGCGAATCGGTTCAAGCCACCCGGCCGGAAGTCACAGCGGGCGCGATCGAAAAGACAAAGCGGGGATAAGCGGAAATGAAAAACGCCGGTATGAAACCGGCGCCAGACTGGGTCCAGACGCAGCGCGCCCTGTTGCCCGGACCGTAGCGGTCCGATGCTGGCGCCCCTGCTCAGACGGGCGCCACGTGCGCGCGCTTGACCACGATGGGCTGCGGCACGCCCTGTTCGATCAACACGACTGCGGCGCGTTCGATGGTATCGCGGCCGGCGCGGAATGCTTCTTCGAGCGACAGCACCTGATCGGCGCTGAATCCTTCCCACAATGCCTCGCGCGTGACCACGCAGGTCACCTTCTGGCCGTCGACAATGGCGTGAAACAGCAAGCCTTCGTTATTGATGTCATAACGATCTTGCTCCTGGAATTTGATCTCCATCGGTACAGCCCTCCATTGCAAGTGAGTGGGCATCCTAACATGGGTCCCGCCGGCCTCGCAGAAAAGTCCTTTGCGAAGATCGGTCATCTGCCGAGACTGCCGCCGCCATCCCGAGTTCCCATTCGCACCCGCAAATTTTGTCACGCGAGCTGAAGCGGCAAGCCGCGCCGGGATTTGACAACTTTACAAATAATGCTAGAATCTCGGACTTCGTTGGGGCGTTAGCTCAGTTGGTAGAGCAGCGGACTCTTAATCCGTAGGTCGAGTGTTCGAGTCACTCACGCCCCACCAGCGAATATTGTAGAAAAGGCCGGGCTGCTTCGCAGCGCCGGCCTTTTTGTTTGGCATTTTGTCTGGCTGTAACCAGCGCACGCCGGACGTTCAGCGCCGGGCCTGCACCAGCTCCCGCGCCATGCGCCGATGCTCTGCCAGCACCGTCGGCAGATCGGCGCTCTGCAGCACGCCGTCGCGCACCACCACCCTGCCGTTGATCACGCTGGTCGACACCGTGCCCGGCGTGCAGAACACCAGCGCGGCGACCGGGTCGTGTCCAGCGCCCGCATAGCCGACCGCGGACATGTCGAAGGCGACGAAGTCGGCCGACATGCCGGGCGCGAGCGCGCCGATATCGTCGCGGTTCAGTACCTTCGCGCCGCCCAGCGTGGCGATCTCCAGCGCCTCGCGCGCGCCCATCGCCGCCGGCCCATAACCCACACGTTGCAGCAGCATCGCCTGGCGCGCCTCGCCCAGCATGTGCGCGCCGTCGTTGGACGCGCTGCCGTCGACACCGAGCCCGACCGGCACCCCGGCGTCGCGCATCGCGCGCACCGGCGCAATGCCCGAAGCGAGCCGCATGTTCGAGCAGGGACAGTGCGCGACGCCGGTGCCGGTGCGCGCGAACAGCGCGATGCCGTCGGCATCGAGCTTGACGCAGTGCGCGTGCCAGACATCGTGGCCCACCCAGCCCAGGTCCTCGGCATACTGCGCCGGCGTCATGCCGAAGCGCTCCAGCGAATAGGCGACGTCGTTGTCGTTCTCTGCCAGATGGGTATGCAACGAGACGCCATAGTGGCGCGCCATCGTGGCCGACTCGCGCATCAGCTCGCGCGACACCGAAAACGGCGAGCACGGCGCCAGCACCACGCGCAGCATCGCGTGGCGCGAGGCATCGTGGTACTGCTCGATCAGCCGCTGGCTGTCGCGCAGGATCGCCTCCTCCTGCTCCACCACCGCATCGGGCGGCAGCCCGCCCTTGCTGCGCCCGACGCTCATCGAGCCACGCGCCGCATGAAAGCGCATGCCCATCTGCGCGGCGGCCTCGATCGCATCGTCCAGCCGCGAACCGTTCGGATACAGATAGAGGTGGTCGCTGGTGGTGGTGCAGCCCGACAGCATCAGTTCGGCCATCGCGGTGCGGGTCGACGCAGCGATCATGCGCGGCGTCAGATTGGCCCACAGCATGTACAGCTCGCCGAGCCAGCCGAACAGTTCGGCATCCTGCGCGGCCGGCACCGCGCGCGTCAGGCTCTGGTACATGTGGTGATGCGTGTTGATCAGGCCGGGCAGCACGACATGGCCGCGCATGTCGAGCACCTGTGCGCTGCCATCGTCGATGCGCGCGCGCCAGTCGGCCGGCAGATCGGCGGTTGCGCCGACCCACCGGATCGCCGGCCCCTCAGCCACCAGCGCACCGTCGGCAATCTCGCGGCGGTTCGCGTCCATGGTCACCAGGACGTCGGCGTGGGTCAGGATCAGCGTCATATCGTTGTCTCCCTGATGGCGGATAGTCGGATAGTCGGATAGCCGGATGGTCGGCGCTGGGATAGCGGGCGCCAGTCTACGGCGAGCGGCCGGCCGCGCGATAGCGCCGATTTGCGCCCACGGTGTGCACATTGCGCGCACACCGGCAGGGACGCCGCTCTGCCGCCGGATGCCTTTGCCGACAGGGCGCGCGCTAACGCCCGGTCCCGCCGGACAGCGCCTTCAACGCTGCGCCGATCCGTTCGGCCATCAGGGAGGCCGCCGAATCGAGCGGACTGCGTGCCCGGGCGAACAGCGTGAGCCGCTGCAGCGGCAAGCCAGGATCGCGCAACGGCACGAACGCCAGCGTGCCGGCCTCCAGTTCCTCGATGGCGTCGAGCGGGTTGAGCAGCGCGATGCCGGCGCCGAGCATCACGAGCCGCCGCATCAGCACGGTCGACCCGGCCTCGACCGCCGCGGGCACCGGAATCGCGGCCCGAACGAACGCATCATCGAGCAGACCGCGAAGCGACATCGTGGCCACCGGCAGGATCAGCGGATAGCCGACGCATTCGGCCAGCAGGGCCGACGACTGCTCGGCGAGCGGATGACCGGGTGCGACCACCGCGCCGATCGGCCATTCGCCGCCGGCCAGCGTTGCGAAGGCCGGCGCCGGTGACACGTCGTAGCCCAGCCCGAGCTCGGCGTCACCGTCGGCCAGCGCGGCGACGATCTCGGCCACCGGCAGGTCCAGCACGCGCACCACGATGCCGGGATGGCGTCGACGGAAATCGTGAACAAGCGGGGGCAACAGCGAACCCGCCAGGCCGGCGGTAGTAGCGATCGTGACGATGCCCCGCTGTCCCGCGTGGTAGGCCGCGATCCGCTCGCGCAGCGCGTCGTGCTCGCGCAGGGTCTGCCGCACGTGGGCCAGCACCATCTCCCCGAGCGGCGTCAGCCGCAGCCGGCGCTGGATGCGCTCGAACAGCGGCGCCCCGAGCTCGGCCTCCAGATCCAGAATCTGCCGGTTGATGGCGGTCGGCGCGACGTGCAGCACCGCGGCCGCCTTGCGGATCGACCCGCAGCGGACCACTTCATCCAGATAGCGCAACACGCGGGCATGCATCGATCCAGGTCTCCGGGGAATGTCGCCGCGGCAGCAGCCCGCGCGCGACAGCCGGGCATTGTAGCCGCGCAGGGGTTGCTCGCTGTCAGGCGTCTCCGGCATCGCTTCAGTGCTTGCAAACCCCGGAAGTCCGCGCTAGAATAGCGGACTTCGTTGGGGCGTTAGCTCAGTTGGTAGAGCAGCGGACTCTTAATCCGTAGGTCGAGTGTTCGAGTCACTCACGCCCCACCAGCGAATTCTCGAAAGGCCGGACTGCATCGCAGCCCGGCCTTTTTGTTTGCCGCCTCCTTCACGCTTCCCTTACCTCGCGTGCCTGCGGCTCGTTCAGCGCACCTCGTTGTTACGGGTTCCCTGTTACGGGTTGTTACTGATATCCCCGCCGCGCCATTCCGGGTTGAATGCCGGTCCGGGCATATTACGAAACCAAGTTCCGCTATACGGAACCCTTGCCCGACCCCGACCGGTGCCCCGCCCCTCTCGCGATGCGCCGGCCAACGCAACAGATGGAGGCATTCTTGAAATCCGCATTGACCGCCAGCGTGGCAGCCTGCGTGGCCGCACTCGGCCTGACCCACGGCGTCGCGCACGCCCAGGCCTATCCCAACAAGCCGGTGCGGCTGATCGTCCCGTTCGCCGCCGGCGGCACCACCGATATCGTCGCCCGCGCGGTGTCCGACGCGCTTGGCCGCCAGTTGGGCCAGCCCGTGGTGGTGGAGAACCGTGGCGGCGGCGGTGGCGCGATCGGCGCCGATGCGCTCGCCAAGTCCGCGCCCGACGGCTACACCATCGGCATCGCCACGGTCAGCACCATGGCGACCAACCCGGCCACCAATCCGAAGAATCCGTACGACCCGCTGAAGGACTTCGCGCCGATCACCAATCTGGTCAACGTGCCGAACGTGCTGACGGTCAATCCGAAGGTCCCGGCCAGGAACCTGAAGGAGTTCATCGCGCTGCTGCGCGCCGAGCCCGGCAAGTACAGCTATGCGTCGGCCGGCAAGGGCAGCATCTCGCATCTGGACGGCGAGCTGTTCAAGCTGACCACGAAGACCGACATGGTCCACGTGCCGTATCGCGGCTCCGGTCCGGCGCTGAACGACACGCTGGCCGGCCAGGTCAGCGGCCAGTTCGACAACCTGCCGTCGTCGATGCCGCATATCCAGGCCGGCAAGCTGCGCGCGCTGGCGGTGGCCGCACCCAAGCGCGTCGAAGGGCTGCCCGATGTGCCGACCTTTGCCGAGGAAGGCATGAAGGACAACAACAATATGGCCTGGTATGGCCTGGTCGCGCCGGCCGGCACGCCGCCCGCGATCGTGGCACGCCTGCACGATGCCGCCGTCAAGGCGCTGCAGGATCCGGCCGCCAAGCGCCGGCTGACCGAAAGCGGCGCCTATCCGGATGGCAACACGCCGCAGCAGTTCGCCGCGCAGATCAAGCGCGAACTGGAACTGCGCAAGAAGATCGCGCAGGAGCAGAAGATCACGCTCGAGTAATCGGGCGCCGCGCGCGGACCGCCCCAGCCGGCGGCGGTCCGCCTCTTCCCTGGCTGCCGCCACGCTCCTCCCTCGCTGCTCTCGCTGCTCTCGCTGCTCTCGCTGCTCTCGCTGCTCTCGCTGCTCTCGCTGCCCTCGCTGCCCTCGCTGCTCCTTCGCAGCACCGGCCCACGCCGGCCCTCCCCGCCCCGCTTTCCCCTTGTCCCGCCAACGCCGTGTTTATGCTCTACATTAAGAGCAGGCACCGGCACTCGCCTCGCCCTCCGACGGACTGCCGCGCATCGCACCGATATGACGCGATAGTCGCCATACCGCGCGATCGCATGCGATGCGACCCGATACGACGGCCGGCGGCCTCCCCCAAGGAGACATCATGCAAGCGGACAGCGAAGAACGCGTCGAACAACAACTGGCCGATCTGGTGGAGTTTGCGCGAGCCCGCCTGCCGGACGCCGTCTTCGCCATCGCGGAACCGCTGCTGCGGCACTACTACGACGTGTCCGACGCCGAGGATCTGGCCGAGCGCGATATCGCCGACCTCTACGGCGCCGCGATGGCCCACTGGCAGACCGCGCAACGCTTCGTGCCAGGCCGCGCGCAAGTACGCGTCTACAACCCCAACCTCGAACAGCACGGCTGGCATTCCGACCACACCGTGATCGAGATGGTCAACGACGACATGCCGTTCCTGGTCGACTCGGTGACGATGGAGATCAACCGGCATGGCCTGACGCTGCATTCGGCCTTCCATCCTGTATTCCGCGTCTGGCGCGGGCAGGACGGCGGCATCGCGCGCATCGCGCTGGGAGGCGACAAGGCGCCCGACCCCGAATCGCGGCTCGAATCGTTCATCCACTTCGAGGTCGACCGCTGCAGCGAGCCGGCACAGCTGGAGGCGCTGCGGGCCGGCATCACACGCATCCTCGGCGATGTGCGGGCCGCGGTCGAAGACTGGCCGAAGATGCTGGACATCGCACGCGCCAGCATCGCCGATCTGCAGCGCCTGCCCGGCGGCAATGAAGGCGATACGGCCGAAGCCTGCGCGCTGCTGCAGTGGATGGTCGACGACCACTTCTGCTTCCTCGGCCATCGCGACTACCAGCTGGTCGAGCAGGACGGCCGCTTCTTTCTGCGCGGCGTGGCGGGCTCCGGCGCGGGCCTTCTGCGCGAAAGCCGGCGCGCGCCCACCGCGGAGGACCTGACGCCGCTGCCGCCTGCGGCGACCGCCATCATCCAGGGCGAATCGCCGATCTTCCTGACCAAGGCCAACTCGCGCTCGACGGTGCACCGGCCCGGCTATCTCGACTACATCGGCATCAAGCTGCTCGATGCCAACGGCAAGCTGTTCGGCGAGCGGCGCTTTCTCGGGCTGTACACGTCGACGACCTATATGGTGTCGACCAGCGAGATACCGCTGGTGCGCCGCAAGTGCGCCCATATCCTGGCGCGAGCGGGCTTTCTGCAGCGCGGCCATCTGTACAAGTCGCTGGTCACGATCCTCGAGCAATATCCGCGCGACGAACTGTTCCAGGCCAGCGAGGACGAACTGTTCGACATCGCGCTGGGCATCCTGCGGCTGCAGGAACATCAGCGCATCCGGCTGTTCGTGCGGCGCGACCGCTTCGACCGCTTCGTCTCCTGCCTGGTGTTCGTGCCGCGCGACAAGTACAACACCGATTTGCGCCAGCGCATCCAGAAGCTGCTGATGCAGGCGTTCGGCGGCACGAGCTGCGAGTTCACGCCGCAGCTGTCCGAGTCCCCGCTGGCGCGCATCCATCTGACCGTGCGCGGCGAGCCCGGCACCATGCCCGAGGTCGATACGCGCGCGCTGGAGGAACGCATCGTTGCCGCGACACGCCGCTGGCAGGACGATCTCGCGGCGGCGCTGCTCGACAAGGCCGGCGAGGAACAGGGCAACCGGCTGCTGCGCCGCTACGGCGACTCGTTTCCCGCCGGCTATCGCGAGGACTACCCCGCGCGCACCGCGGTGCGCGATATCGAGCTGATGGAGCTGGCACGGCGGCGCAACGGCCTGTCGATGAATCTGTATCGGCCGATCGAGGCCCCGCCTGGCGCATTCCGCTTCAAGGTCTATCGCGCCGGCGAGCCGATCGCGCTGTCGCACAGCCTGCCGATGCTCGAGCATCTCGGCGTGCGCGTGCACGAGGAACGGCCCTACCGGATCGAGCCCGACGAGGGCGCGCCGCTGTGGATCCATGACTTCGGCCTCGAACTGATCGGCGGCGCCGAGCTCGACATGGCCCGCGCCAAGGACCTGTTCGAAGACGCCTTCGCCCGGGCCTGGGATGGCGCGATCGAGAACGACGACCTGAACCGGCTGGTGCTGCTGGCCGAGATGCCGGCACGCGACGTGACGATCCTGCGCGCCTACGCGAAGTATCTGCGGCAGGTCGGCTCGACCTTCAGCGACGCCTATATCGAGCGCGCGCTGACCGGCAATCCGCGCATTGCTGCGCTGCTGGTGGCGCTGTTCGCCGCGCGTTTCGATCCCGCCATCGATCCTGCCAACGATGCCGGCTCGGCCCCGGCGCGCGAGACCCGCTGCGCGCAGTTGCTCGAGGCGATCGGTGCCGCGCTCGACGAGGTGCCCAATCTCGATGAGGACCGCATTCTGCGCCAGTTCCTCGGCGTGATTCAGGCCACCACGCGCACCAACTGTTTCCGCCTGAGTGCCGACGGCACGCCGCGCCCGTGCCTGTCGTTCAAGCTCGATCCGGCGCGCGTGGCCGGATTGCCCGAACCGCGGCCGATGTTCGAGATCTGGGTCTACTCGCCGCGCGTCGAAGGCGTGCATCTGCGCGGCGGCCGTGTTGCGCGCGGCGGACTGCGCTGGTCCGATCGCCGTGAAGACTTCCGCACCGAGGTGCTCGGGCTGATGAAGGCGCAGATGGTCAAGAATACGGTGATCGTGCCGGTCGGTTCCAAGGGCGGCTTCGTCGTCAAGCGGCCGCCCTCGCCCACCGATCGCGATGCCTGGATGGCAGAAGGGGTCGCCTGCTATCAGACCTTCCTGCGCGGCCTGCTCGATGTCACCGACAACCTGGCCGGCGGCGCGGTGGTGCCGCCGCCCCAGGTCGTGCGGCACGATGACGACGACCCCTATCTGGTGGTCGCCGCCGACAAGGGCACCGCCAGCTTTTCGGACTATGCCAACGCGATCTCGGCCGAATACGGCTTTTGGCTCGCCGATGCCTTCGCCTCCGGCGGCTCGGTCGGCTATGACCACAAGAAGATGGCGATCACCGCGCGCGGCGCCTGGGAATCGGTCAAGCGGCATTTCCGCGAGCTCGGCATCGATATCCAGTCGACCGACTTCACCGTCGTCGGCATCGGCGACATGTCCGGCGACGTGTTCGGCAACGGCATGCTGCTGTCTCCCCATATCCGGCTGCTGGCCGCATTCGACCACCGCCATATCTTCCTGGACCCCGATCCGGATACCGCCGTCAGCCTGGAAGAGCGGCGCCGGCTGTTCGCGTTGCCGCGTTCGAGCTGGGCCGACTACGATGCGAGCAAGATCTCGGCCGGCGGCGGCGTGCACCCGCGCAGCGCCAAGACCATCGCGCTGACGCCGCAGGTGCGCGCCGCGCTCGGCATCGAGGCGGCGGCCCTGACCCCGGCCGAGCTGATCCAGGCGATTCTGACGGCGCCGGTCGACCTGCTGTACAACGGCGGCATCGGCACCTACGTCAAGGCCACCGACGAGACCCACCAGCAGGTGGGCGACCGCGCCAACGACGCGGTGCGCGTCAACGGCGCGTCGCTGCGCTGCAAGGTGGTCGGCGAAGGCGGCAACCTCGGTTTCACGCAGCGCGGCCGCATCGAATTCGCGCTCGCGGGCGGCCGCATCCATACCGATGCGATCGACAATTCGGCCGGCGTCGACTGCTCCGATCACGAGGTCAATATCAAGATTCTGCTCGGGCTGGTGGTCGCCGATGGCGAGATGACCGACAAGCAGCGCAACAAGCTGCTGGCCGAGATGACCGACGAAGTGGCGGCGCTGGTGCTGCAGGACAACTACTACCAGACCCAGGCGCTGTCGATCGCCAACCGGCGTGCCGCGGACGTGCTCGATATCGAGGCCCGGCTGATGCGCGCGCTCGAACGCGCGGGCCGGCTCAATCGCGCGATCGAATTCCTGCCGCCCGACGAGGAGATCGTCGAGCGCAAGGCCGCAGGGCTCGGCCTGACCTCGCCCGAGCGCGCGGTGCTGCTCGCGTACAGCAAGATGTGGCTGTACGACGCGCTGCTTGCCTCCGACGTGCCGGAGGACCCGACCGTGGCCGGCCTGCTGGCAGACTATTTCCCGCAACCGCTGCGTGCGCGCTACGCCGACGCGATGCAGCGGCACCCGCTGCGTCGCGAGATCCTCGCCACCTATCTGACCAACACGCTGGTCAACCGCGTCGGCCCGACCTTCGTGCACCGGATGATGGAGGAGACCGACGCGCGCCCGGCCGATATCGTGCGCGCCTGCCTGACCGCGCGCGATGTGTTCGGACTGACCGGGTTGTGGCAGGCCATCGACGCGCTGGACAACCGCGTCGCCGACGAGGTGCAGGCCGGCATGTTCGCCGGCCTGGCCCGGCTGCTCGAAGGCGCGACGCTATGGCTGCTGCGGCGGCGCCCGACCAACGGTGCGCCGGCGGGCGCGCGGCCGGACTACGCCGCCGCGGCGGTCTGGCTGACGCCGCGGCTGCCGACGCTGCTGGCCGAGCACGAGGCCGCCGCGCTGACCCAGCGGCGCGAGTCGCTGACCGCGCTCGGCATCGACGACGCGCTGGCCCTGCAGGTGGCGGCCGGCGATATCGCCGTCGCCGCCCTGGATATCGCCGAGGTTGCCTCGGGCTGCGAGCGCAGCCTGGCGCAGGTGGCGGATGTCTATTTCGCGCTGGACCGGCATCTGAGCTTCGGTTGGCTGCGCGAACGCGCGCAGGCGCTGCCGGCGGACACGCACTGGGATCTGCTCGCGCGCACCACCACGCTGGACGATCTGGACCGGCTCAAGCGCGCGCTGACCGTCAGCGTGCTGCAGCAGGCCGGCGGCGGCACGCGCGAAGAAGGCGCCGATGGACTGATCGAGCGCTGGCGCCAGGCCCGGCACGCGCCGCTCGAACGCTTCGGCCGCATGCTGGCCGACCAGCGCGCGGCCGGCGCCACCGGGCTGTCGATGCTGTCGGTGGCCACGCGCGAGATCGGCATGCTGGAGCACGCCGCCTGATTGGCCGCGACGCTGGCACGCGCTCTTGCGCAGCGCAGCACTGCGTGTGGCAACGCACGGACGCTGGTCAACCCGACCCATAGATTGAGCGTGTCGAACCGGCCCATGCCTCTCGCGCCCCACCGGGCGTGCGGCAGGCCGTCCCGCGTCATCCCGCGATCGCCAGGCTGCCGGAGAACCCCCATGGTACTGCGTCCCCCCTCGCACCAAGCGAGCTTGCGTACGACCGTCTGCGTGGTCGGCTCAGGGCCGGCCGGCATCACCTGCGCAAGGGAACTCGCCCGGCGCGGCATCGCCGTGATTCTCGTCGAAAGCGGCGGCGAGACCTTCCAGAACGACGCGCAGGCAATGTGCGATGCCGAGATCGCCGATGCGCGCCGCCATGCCACGATGCAGGACGCCGTGCGACGCGCATTCGGCGGTACGTCCTGGCTCTGGGGCGGGCGCTGCATCCCGTTCGATCCGATCGATTTCGAGGCGCGCGACTACGCGCCCGACACTGCCTGGCCGATCCGCTATGACGAGCTGCTGCCCTATTACGCCCGCGCCTGCGAATACACCAACTGCGGCCAACCCACCTTCACGCTCGATCGCCTCGCCGCGGAATCGGCGAGCCGCCCCATCACCGCGCGCTTCCAGCCGGGCGACGTGATCGCCTCCGATCTGGAGCGCTGGAGCGGCGAACCGAATTTTGCGCGCCGCTATCGCGACTGGTTCGAGCGCGATCCCACCGTGCAGCTGCTGCTCGGCGCCACCTGCGTCGATATCGAACCGAGCGCCGATCATGAGCATGTCGCCAGCATCGTGGTGGCCCGCGGCACCGCGCGCACGCGCATCGTCGCCGACCACTTCGTGCTGGCCTGCGGCGGGCTCGAGGTGACGCGGCTGCTGCTGAACGTCAATGCGCGGCACGGCGACCGACTCGGCAATCGCAGCGGTCTGCTGGGACGGCATTACATGGGTCACATCTCCGGCAAGATTGCCAGCGTACGTTTCGACTCGGATGCGTCGCGCACCGTCTACCATTTCGAGCGCGACGCGCAGGGGTTTTATGCGCGCCGCCGCTTTACCGTGCCGGCCCGCGTGCAACGCGAACAGCGGCTGCTCAACACCGCGATGTGGCTCGACAACCATCCGCCCGCCGATCCCGCGCACGGCAACGGCATCCTGTCGTTCGCTTACCTCGCGCTGTGCACGCCGGTGATCAGCCGCTATCTGGCGCCGCCCGCGATCGCCAAGCTGGTGGCCAACGCCAGCGCGCGCAAGGACCGCGGCGCCCATGTCCGCAATGTCTGCAAGGACCTGGCCAAGATCGCGACCTTCGTGCCGCCCTTCGTCTATCGGCGCTATTTCGCACGGCCGCGGCTGCCCGGCTTCTTTCTGCCAAGCCCGAACAATGTCTATGCGCTGCACTATCATGCGGAGCAGTTGCCCTCGCGGGAAAGCCGCGTGACGCTGGCCGACAGCACCGACTGCCACGGCATGCGCCGGCTGCGGATCGATCTGCGCTATCAGCAGGCCGATGCCGATTCGGTGGTCCGCTGCCACGCGTTGCTCGACCGGCATCTGCGCAAGACCGGTGCCGGCCGGCTGGACTACTGGATGCCGGAAGCCGAGCGCATCGACGCGGTGCTGGCCCAGGCGGCGGACGGCTTTCACCAGATCGGCACCGCGCGCATGGCGGCGCACTGGCGCGACGGCGTGGTGGACCCACGCTGCCGCGTGTTCGGCACCGACAATCTGTACGTGGCCAGCAGCGCAGTATTCCCGTCGTCGGGACAGGCCAACCCGACCCTGACCATCGTCGCGCTGTCGGCGCGCATTGCCGACGACATTGCGGCACAACTGGCGAACGAAGCGGCCAACGATGCGGTAAGCGATGCCGCGAACCGAAACGACGCTCGCATGACTAACGACATGGCGACCGACGTCACGCCCGTGGCGGCCCGGATCCCCTCTTCCGTCGAACCGCTCGACGAGCCCGTTGCCGTAGCGACCGCAGGAGCGCCAAGGTGAGTGAGCATTCCAAGGAACTGTCTGGACGATTGGGCTTCGGTTGTGCTCCCATGCTGGGCCGGGTGGGCAGGAAGGAATCGCTGCGGGCGTTGGCGATCGCATACGATAACGGCATCCGCCACTTCGACGTCGCCCGTTCCTATGGCTTCGGCGAGGCGGAGGCGCTGCTCGGCGAATTCCTGGCCGGCAAGCGCCAGCACGTGACGATCACCAGCAAGTTCGGCGTGGTGCCGCCGCGCAATACCCGCGCGCTCAGCCTGGCCAAGAGCCTCGCCCGCGGCTGGCTCAAGCGCATGCCCGGCGGCCGCCGCATGGTTCATGCCGCCTCGCGCGTTGCGCTGTCGCAGCGCAACTACGAGGTCGGCTATGCGCGCAGCTGCCTGGAGCAATCGCTGCGCCAATTGCGCAGCGAGCGCATCGACTACTACCTGATCCACGAGCCGCATTCGCCCGAGGTGCTGACCGACGAACTGCAGCGCTTCCTGGACGACGCGCAGCGCGACGGCAAGATCGGCCAGTGGGGCGTGACGATCGATTCGCCGCAGATCATGGCAACCCCGCTTGCGCAGCAGGCGCCGGCATGGCTGTTCGAGGCCAACCTGAACGTGCTCGACCGCCTGCATGCCGGCATGGGCGCCGGGCGGCAGCGCTTTCTGTCGCGGCCCTATGGCGGCGGGCCCGACAGCCTGGCAGGCAGCGCGGCCAGCCGGCCGGTGCGCGAGGCCGTCAGCAAGCTCGGACTGGACGATCTGACCGAGCAGGAACTGGCGATGCATTTCGCGCTAAGCCTTGCCGGCGAGCACGGCATCGTCATCACCTCGATGTTTTCCGAGCAGCATATCCGCCAGAACCTGGAACTGCTGGAGCGGTATCGCGCGCTCGGCGAGCGCGGGCGCGCGCTGGCGTCCGCCATTCTCGGCGGCGATTCGCCGCGGCCTTGCCGGAACGGGCCCTGCACCGGCATGCCCGAACGCGAGCCGGCATGAAGCCGTGATGGGCCGCTGATCGGGCGCCGATATTGCGCTGAACGTGCGCCGATGGTGATTTTTCGGTGGGCCGATCGACGCGCCGATCGACCCGCCGATCGACCCGCCGATCCGCCCGCCGAATCAGGACGCCGGGGTGAACGGGTCCGTTGGCGTGGCGGGATTGTCGGACAGATCGAATTCGTCGCGCACCTTGTCGACCACGGCCCGGATCGCGCGCTCATGGCCGCGGACATGGCCGAAGCCCTGCATATCCCAGTTGCGCCCGCGCGCGTCGCGCGGATGCGGCTGCGGCACGGGCACCCGCACCTTCAGACCTTCGTCGACGATTTCATCGAGCCGCTGGATACGGCGGCTCACTTCATCCTGCAGCGCACGTGCGGGCCGTTCGCGCTTGGCCATGATGTTCTCTCCCGTGACCTCGATGCGAGGCATGCTAGCATGCGCGCTGCCGCGCCAACGTGCGGTATCCGCTCCAGCGCCACGGCTTCCCCGGCATCCCGCCATCCCGACATCCCGCCATGTTCCAGACCTTGCGTGCGTGGGCCGCACGACTGCGACGCGACGTGCTGACGCTCTGGTTCGCTTGCCGCCACCCTGCAACGCCGTGGCTGACCCGCGGACTGTGCGCGCTGATCGTCGCCTATGCGTTCAGTCCCATCGACCTGATTCCGGACTTCGTGCCGGTGCTCGGCTACCTCGACGAGATCGTCCTGCTGCCTGCGCTGATCTGGTGCGCGCTGCGCACCCTGCCTGCTCCCCTTGCCCACTCCTGCCGCGCCCAGGCGCAGCGCTGGCTCGACGAACGGCGCGGCAAGCCACGAAACTATTGGGGCGCGGCCATCGTGGTGGCGCTGTGGCTGGCGGCGGCACTGCTCGCATGGCGGTGGTGGCGCGGCTGACGCGACCGGTCCCGCTTCGCGCCAGTCCCCCTGTCGGACAGCCACCGATACCACACGCCTCGCCCCCGCTCTAGAAAGGAAGAAAGTCTCCAACCAGGTTACCAACCACGAGGTGCCACCATGGCAGGACGCAATATCCATGTGACGCCGCATGGCAGCGGCTGGAACGTCAGCCGCGAAGGCGAACCGCAAGCCAGTTCGCATCACGACACGCAGGAAGAAGCGATCGAAGTCGCCACCGATGCGGCGCGGCGCGACCGCGTCGAATTGCTGGTACACGGCCGCGATGGGCAGATCCGCATGCGCAACAGCTTCGGCCACGATCCGGCGGCGTCCAAAGGATGACGTAGGACGAACTCGCATACTGGCTGCCATCGCGATGCACTACGATGCAGATTCCCTCCGCTCTCGACCGAAGACCATGCCACGCAACTTCGTATTGAAAGCCACCCATACCGGATGGGAATTGTCCGTCGAAGGCCAGGCGCAATCGATCCTGCGCTACGACGGACGCGATGACGCGCTGCAGCTCGCCATGGCCGCCGCCCGGCGGCGCGGCGTAGGCCTGCTGGTCCAGGAAGCCGACGGCGAGATCCGCCGCCTCACCGAACAGGAAAGCCTTGCGGCTTGATCCCCGGCAGGCAGCGGAGGCACCGCCAACGCCGCCTGCCGGGGAATGGAAAACAGCCATGAATCGTACCGTCCACGTCTTGCCTGCCGACCACGGATGGGCGGTGACCGTCGAAGATACCGACGGCGCCACCTCGCACTATCCATCGCAGGAAGAGGCCATCGCGGCCGGACGCGAAAAAGCGAGCAAGGACAAGGTCGAACTGGTGATTCACGGGCCCGATGGGCAGATCCAGCAGCGCACGCGCTATGACCGCGGCGATGGCCACGGCCATGAAGGGGATGCGGGCGACGGTGGTGGCGACGGCGGCGATTGACTCGCCGCGAGGAAGATTGCGTCGCCCCTGCTATGATCGGCCGCGCGACAACAAGCCATCCGAATACCCATGTCGAGCACCGACACCGAGAAGATCGACCATCGCAGTCAAAAGGAAAGAATGCTTGCCGGCGATCTCTATATCGCCGAAGACCCTGAACTACAGGCCGCATCGCGCCGCGCCTATCGCCTGTCGCGCGAATACGAGACGCGCTATGCCGTCGATCTCGACAGCGCACAGCAGGTCCTGCACGAAATGCTTGGCGCCGTCGGACCGGACGTCAATATCAAGCCGCCGCTTTACGTCGACTACGGCAAACACATCACCGTCGGCGCACGTACCTTCGTCAATTACGGACTGATGGCACTGGACGTCGCGCCGATCACGATCGGCGAAGACGTACAGATCGGGCCCAATGTGCAATTGCTGACGCCGACACACCCGGTCGATCCGGAACTACGGCGGCAGAAGTACGAAGCGGCCAAACCTATCGTGATCGGCAACAACGTCTGGCTCGGCGGCGGCGCCATCGTGCTCGCGGGCGTGACGATCGGCGAGAACAGCGTCATCGGCGCAGGCGCGGTGGTCACACGCGATGTTCCGCCGAATGTGGTCGCGGTCGGCAACCCGGCGCGCGTGATCCGCGAGATCAAGCAGCCAGCGAACGACGACACCGAGGCATGATGACTTCGCGCGCTTGCAGCATGCGTCGACCATGGCGCCGCTGATCCGTCCCGCGCTAACCAGCGACGCGGCATCGCTGCCGGACATCGAACGCTCCGCCGCAGCGCTGTTCAGAACCGTGCCGGCATTGGCATGGATTGCCGACGACGACGTCCTCTCGACGGACGTCCACCTTCGCTTCATTGCCGCGGGCACCGCGTGGGTTGCGGTGGATGACACCGGCAAGGTGCGGGGCTTCGTCAGCGCCGAGCGGTTCGGGCAAGCACTGCATATCTGGGAACTTGCCGTCCATCGCGATTGCCAGGGCCAGGGCTGGGGCCGCGCCCTGGTCTCAGAGGCCATTGCGCATGCGCGTCGGCAACAGTTGTCGGCGGTCACGCTGACCACATTCCGCGATCTCCCTTGGAACGGGCCCTTCTACCGACAGCTGGGATTCGACGCGATCGAAGGCGACACACTGGACGAACGGCTCACCGCCGTGCTCGAGCACGAACGCGAACTCGGCTTGCCGGTGCACCTGCGCTGCGCAATGCGCCTCGCGCTGGACGTGTGCCGCCCGGGCAATGATGCCGCCCCGCCGGCATCGCCGTAGAATCGCCGATATTCCAACTCGATGAGACTTCGTATGGCACGACCGAACCGACTGCATCGCGCCCTGCTGGCCACCCTCTTCGCGATGGCCGCTTGTCCTGCCGTCGCCCAGGACAACAGTCCGTTGAACGACTCGCAACGGCAGGCGCTCGATCGTGCCATCGACACCCTGCGCACGCCCGCGGACCGCAATGTCGCCAGCCAATGGAGCGACGCCAAGAAAGTCGCCGAAGTCATGTGCCGCCCGTTGGCCCTGCAGGAACTGAAGCGCACCGACGCCAAGGTCGATCGCGTATTCCTTGGCGACGACACGCCGCAAAGCCTGACCTTGAAGGGCAATACCGTCCTCGAAGGAAGCGGCCAGGCCCGCAGCCGCGGGGGATGGCGAAATTTCACCTTCACCTGTGCACTCGACCCGGAAACGGCACGAGCCAGATCCTTCGAGGCGAAGTTCCATGTCGGCAAGTAGAGCGGCGGTAGCGGAACGAGATAGCGCCTCGAACAACGAAAAAAGCCCGATGCCAACGAAGGCATCGGGCAAATGCAACCGACTAGGAAATAGGCTCAGACGAGGCACGGTGACCGGTGCAACGCCGCTGATGGGGGCACCGACGTGTTACCGGCCTAGGCACCTCGTCCTCGCCTGGCAATACCTTAGTTCCAGCGCGCCCCGCGTCATACTGAAAACGGGCTCGGTTCTGTAGACAACCGACGGCGTCGATGGACGCGCCCGACCATGACCGTCCAATCGTCGCGAAAAGGACGTGCCGAGCTCCAACGGCACGGGCCCTCTGACGAAGGCTCCTCTAGTGGAGGTCGGAGGGCTCAGCATCGGATCCGAAAGAAGGTAACTCGATTACGACAGAAGCGGCGCTGACTGATGGCGTAATGGCTCCCCGGCCTTTTTTCCAAGGAGGAGATATGCCATTCTGCAACGACACGCGCTATTTCACGCAAGAGGAAGACCCCGCCTACGAGCTCGTGCTCGCTCCGGGCGCCCAGGCCCCGTACTCAGGCATCTACCGGTGCGAGGGCTGCGGTTCGAGCGCCGTCTCGGCTCGTGAACATCCCTTGCCACCGCCGAACCACCATGTTCATGGGGTGCTGCAGGGACACATTCGCTGGCGGCTGATCGCGCGAACGACTCACCCGTAATTTCCGATGCCCGCTTTTGATTGATTTATCCGGCCGGTACGAAAACGCCCGATGACCCTCATCGGGCGTTTTGCATTCGAGCCTCAGGAGTACGCTCGCCATCGGCGGTACCAACGACAACCTTGCTCGGGACGGCTTGCGCGCAATGAAAAAAGCCCGATACCAATGAAGGTATCGGGCAAATGCAACCGACTAGGAAATAGGCTCGGACGAGACGCGGTGACCGGCGCGTTGCCGCTGATGGGGGCAGCGGCATTGTTGCCGTCCAACGCATCCCGCCCTTGCCTGCCGATACATTAGTAGCAGCCTGCTGCCGCTCATACTGAAAACGGGCTGGCTTCTGTAGATTACCGACGGCCTGGGCGGGAGCGCGCGGCCACGACGGGCACATCATCGCGAAGAGGACATACCAGTCCACAACAAAAAGCCCGCGTGGCTGTGACCACGCGGGCTTTTCATCTCGCTTCCCTACTGCGGTGCTACTCGTCTTCCAACGCTGAAATCAAGGCGTCCGCGTACTGAACGGCTCGCTTGGCGGCAGCCGCGACTTCCATTTCTCCCGACATGCTCGTGACCAATCCCTGCATCGCCAAAGCGGCCAAATGCACTCGCTGGCTTGTCGACGAAGCGCCGTAGTACGACATGTCGTCGAGACGCTCGACGACCTCTCTCAGATGCTTGACCAGCTCTTGCGAATGGCTTGCGTCCATACGTCCTCCAAGTGGGTTGGGGAGCTGTCATGGTGCCAAGACGCGCGGGAACAAAGAAGCGGGCGGTGACGAGAACCTTGGATACCGGGTCGGAAATCGAAGGTTTGCGCTGCACGTCTTCGGGCTTCCTGCCTCGATGAGGCGCGGCAGTGACATGGCGCGGGCCGGACCACCGTTGCAGACGCAGTCGCATCGACAAGGCTTCTCGGCAATCGCTTCTAACTACATGCCCAAACTTTGGGCACGGCTGCATGCGGGTTTCCGGGCGGGCTAGCGGTCTTAGTTAGAAGGCCGCCAATACCTGTACATTCATGCAGTAGTCGGCCAGCCAACAATGCCAGCCACCTATTCCGCCAAGTCGATCTTCCTCGAGGTTGAGTTCTTCGGTGACGACCGTGACGAGATCCTGCTGCAGTGCCAAGCCGTGACCGTCGAGCGCGGCGCCATCCTCGTGCGCGGCGCCGAGACGCACCACCTAAACGCCATCTTATGGATCCCAGACGCGCTGTACTTCCAGGCCTACAACCACCACCGCTTTCCGGTTGGCCGGCCGATCGTGCTGGATCGGGATGTTGCCTAGCGGACGATATTGATCCTCACGAACAACGCCCCGATCACCGCGATGCAGCCACCATGGTGGCTCTTCGTCGCACTGGGAGCCACGTGGTTAATCGGGATCGGATCAGTTGTCAGCTTCGTGATCGGCCTGCGGGGAATCGTTTAAACCTCCAACGTTCTTGAGCCGTCATAGGTCTGTTCGCACTCTTGCCCTGCGATTCGGAGGCGTCAAGCACGTCGGCAAGCGTTCCGATGGAATTGCCGGTTGCCGGGCTTGCGCCGGTATCAGAAGAAACGCTTACCAACATTCAGAGAGCTGCGCGGTTCTTCTACCTACATCACCATGCCTTCGGCGGCAAAGTTGACCGCCAAACGTATGGCACGGCCACGACCGCGCTGATGATCAACCTCTGCCGGATTGAGGAGAACTTCTTCGCTGCGCATCTACGCCTCGCTGGCACCAACGTCGAAAACCTCCGTGGCGGGAATGCATGCGACGTTACGATCGGTCACACACGCTCTTCTATCTCGAGCCAGCATACTGGCGGACCGACGAGCATGGTGTGCCGTTCGCCTTCGACAACCACGTTGAAATGACCGAGATGATGCGGGCGGCTCAAGGGAAAGTCATGGTGCCCATCAACGACCATCCCGTCATTCGCGCAGCCTTCGCCGGCCACCATATGATGGGTCTCGACACCAAGTACAGCATGGCAAACGCCCAGGGACGTCCTCAGACGAGGCGTGAGCTGGTGATCATGAATTGGAAACAGGAAGACTCGGGACAGCTCTTTTGAGCGGTGCCCGCGGGCACACGCGGCATAGCTCAGTCAGCCGGCTACGACCGTGCCTAGCCACCAGCGAAGCTTGGCTCGTCGTTGTAGCTTCGAGAGCGAGTCGAGGCGTGTCGCGGAGCCAGGCTGTGTGCGAGCAACGGTCGCGCCAATAGTCGAAACGAAGCGGCGGAGCGCCGCCTGTTCGTTGTGTGGTGAGTAACGTGCCCGTAGGGCTTCAATACCAGGGAGCAACTCGCCGATGGCATCGGCGGGTGTTTCTCCCAGTTGATGCACTCTGGCGAGGACCCGACGCACGAAGGCTCCGATGTCCCCCGTGTCGACCGACTCGAAATTAGGAGCGCCCCAATACTCGCGCCCACCTCCGCCGTGATAGCCAATCACGTAGTTGCCACAGAGCGCCGCCTCGATCGGAGGCAAGCCAAGGCCCTCCAAGTCGGAGAAAGACATGAAGATGCGGGACGTCCGCAGCGTTTCCGCGACTTGCGTTTCGCTCATGCCATCGATCGCAACCGTGTCCCAGCCTGAGGGTAGGCGTTGCTTCAGGGCGAACAGAACCGCAGCGGCATGCCGACCGTTCTTGCGAGGCATATATGTGAGGACATTGCGCTTGCCATGACCGATTGAAAAGGTGTCCGCGTCGATCGAGCATTGCACGTTCACGATGCGATCAGCAAGCGTTGGGTAATGCAAGGCAAGGAGATCCGACGTGTCGGTCGAGATCGAGAGAATTGCTGCCGCGTTCTGGTATGCGAAACAGACGTCGGCGTCCGACGTGTGCCGACAACGCTCGTTCAAGTAGTACCCGTTCTGCACGAAGATCGAGTACGGCATACCGGCCTTAACTAGCATCCGGGCGAGCGAGGCCGCCTTGATTTCCGGCAGGACCAAGTGGTCTGTCGGACCGAGATCCGTCGCTGCGATGGTGGGTGCGGGCCGCCGCGCCCAACGATAAAGATAGCCCCGCCGCTCGTGAAGGATGGCAGCGGGAATTCCCATATCGTTAAGCGCGTTGCAATGGTCATAGATGACCTTTACACCGCCGGCGTGTGACCCTGGTTTAGGCGCCGTGGAGTAATAAACGACCCGCATTCTGTACCCGTGACGCAGTTATTGGTGACTTTCTTGGCGCATTATACGGGGTGCACGGTGGGCCAAGCGGTTGATTAAGCGCCCAGGGGAAATTGATGGTGCCCCGCGCTATGTCCATGGCCTCCGCACATGTCGAGGCGTTGAATGCGATCCCTATCGTCTTCTATGAGGGCAAGACTCAAAATCGGTCTCGGCCTCCGCCTTTAATCTCATCAACGACGAGTGGCGCAAGCTGTTGCACGACTTCAACGTCGACGCCAGCAACTACACCGATGCCGAACACAGGGCATGGAAAAAGGAGCGTCGAAAGTTGGCGCCTGCGCTGCTAAAGCGCATGGGCGACTACTTGGGATACAGCTTCCCAGACCTGGATATTGAAACGCAGGTCTACTTTCCGGTCGCGCATGGCGATCTGCTGACCGAGCAGGCCATGATCCGGAAGGGCGTCGCCAGTGTGCTAGGCAGAGCGGGACTCCCAATTCAGGCGGTTGGCCTAGGTACCCCCCAACCGCAGGTGCCACAGCCCACACAACCGCAGGCGCAACACTCGCCCTCAAGCGACCAACCGTAGGTCTGGTTGGCGCGCCGGAGAGTGTTAAGCAGGCCGGCGTCGGCGTACCAGTGGAATGCCATTCGTCGTGCAAAAGCGCGCCAATGGGCGCGCAACGTTACAACTGTCCGACTGCAGTGGCCGGCCGCTTGATATCGGATGCCATACAAGAAACTGCCTTTAGCGCCCCACTGTAGATAAAGCAAAAGCCCGCGTAATCTTCCGATTACGCGGGCTTCAATTTGGTCGGGGCGAGAGGATTTGAACCTCCGACCACCTGCACCCCATGCAGGTACGCTACCAGGCTGCGCTACGCCCCGAAAGCACAAGAGTATATCAGAAGCCCCACCGAAATGAATAGGCGGTGGAGCGCATTTTTTAGTCCTTGGCGGCGATCTGCTTGAGTTGCGCGAGCACGTGCTGTACCTGGATCAGTTCCGCGCGCAAGGCCCGAACGTCGACGGTCAGCACGGATGCGGAAGGCGATGTGCCGGCGCTCACAGCCGGCACCGGTGCGGCTTCTTCGGGCATGGGCGGTTCGGCGTGATGCCGCCCTTCGTCGAGCCGGTTGCGTGCGCCGTTGATGGTGAAGCCCTGCTCGTACAGCAGTTCGCGGATGCGGCGGATCAGCAGCACTTCGTGGTGCTGGTAGTAGCGCCGGTTGCCGCGCCGCTTGACGGGCTTGAGTTGCGTGAACTCCTGCTCCCAATAGCGCAGCACGTGCGGCTTGACGGCGCACAGTTCGCTCACTTCACCGATGGTGAAATAGCGCTTGGCGGGAATGGGCGGCAACGTGATGCGCTCGCTCGATTTATCCGACATGCAATGGACGGACGGGTTTCAGGCCGCGCCGGCGGTGGTTGGAATGGGATGGCGCGCCGACCTGGCGCGCAGCAGCAGCATACAGATTGACCGCGGGAGCGGCAATGGACCGTGCGGCTGTGGGCTGTCAGTGAGAGTCAGTCGCTGGACGCCAGTCCGGCGCGTTCCTCCACCAGGCTCTTGAGCTTCTGGCTGGCGTGGAAGGTCACCACGCGGCGGGCGGTGATCGGAATGATTTCGCCGGTCTTGGGATTGCGGCCCGGGCGTTGCGGCTTGTCGCGCAACTGGAAGTTGCCGAAGCCGGACAGCTTGACGCTGTCGCCCTGCTCCAACGCTTCGCGGATCACGTCGAAGAAGGCTTCGACCATGTCCTTCGATTCACGCTTGTTGAGACCGACCTGGTCGAACAGCATCTCGGCAAGTTCGGCCTTGGTCAGGGTGGGCACCTCGGCGACGCGCGGTTCGGGCGTTTCGTCCGCCTGCGTAGCCGCGTGCCGGTCGTCAGCTTCGCCCAATGCTGCTGCGGTCATCAGAGTCGCGTGTTGGTCGTTCATCTCGTCAGTCTGCCGCCCGGATGCGGGTGCCCGGGCGGCCCATTCAGGGTTCGGGCTGTGGCTAGCCGCGCAGCCGGGCGCCGAAGGCGGCGGTGGCGGCTTCGACCATGCAGCGCACGGCGCTGTCGACGGTCTCGTCCTGGAGGGTCGCCCCAGTATCTTGCAAGGTCAAGCGGAAGGCAAGGCTTTTCTCGTCCGCGCCGATGGCCGCCGAAGCGGCTTTCGGGCGGAATTCGTCGAACAGCACCAGGCTCTGCAAATAGCGGCCGAAGCCCTGCTTGTCGAGCGCCGCGCGCATGGCGTCGATCATGTCCTGCACGCGCACGGTCTGCTTGACCACCAGCGCGAGGTCGCGCATCGCTGCCGGGAATTTCGAAATCTCCGCATAGCTCGGCAGACCGATATCGCGCACGGCGTCCAGGTCCAGTTCGAACAGCACCGGCGCATGGCTCAGCTCATACGCCTGCAGCCACTGCGGATGCAATTCGCCGATGACGCCGATCGGCTTGCCTTCCAGCAGCACAGTGGCGGCACGGCCCGGATGCAGCGCGGGATGCGAGACCGGTTCGAAGCGCGCCTGACGCGGCTGCAGCAGTGCCTCGACATCGCCCTTGATGTCGAAGAAGTCGACCGGCCGCGTCGGCACGCCCCATTGCTCTTCGAAGGCCGGGCCGTAGGCGATGCCGGCCACGCGCATCGGCTGATCGTAACCTGCCACCGTCAGGCCGCCGTCGGCGGTCTCGGCATTGCGCAGGAACACGCGGCCGACCTCGAACAGGCGCACGCGCGCGGCCTTGCGGTTCAGGTTGTAGCGCACCTTGTCGAGCAGCCCGCCAATCAGCGTCGAGCGCATCACGGCCAGCTGGCTGGCGATCGGGTTCAGCAGGCGGATCGGGTTGTCGTTGGCGGCGAAATCGCGCTCCCACTTCTCCTCGACGAAGGCGAAGTTGATCACCTCCTGATAGTCGCGGGCGGCGACGGCGTGACGCACCGCATGCGTGGAACGACGTGCCTCGCCGGTCGGGCGCATCTCGCTCTCGGCGACCGGCGGCCGGGCCGGAATACGCTCGAAGCCGTAGATACGCGCGACTTCCTCGATCAGGTCTTCTTCGATTTCCAGGTCGAAGCGATAGCTCGGCGGCGTGACCTCGAACACCGTGCCATCGGCGCCCTCGCTCTGCGAGAACGGCAGGCCCAGCCGCCGGAACACATCGGCGATCTCGGCCGTGTTCAGCGCGATGCCCAGCACACGCTCCGCGCGTGCGACGCGCAGCCGCACGGGCGGCCGCTGCGGCAGGTTGACGATCTGGTCGTCGACCGGACCGGCCTGGCCGCCGCAGATCTGCAGGATCAGCGCGGTGATGCGCTCGATATGCTCGACGGTCGTCGCATAGTCGACGCCGCGCTCGAAGCGATGCGCGGCATCGGTCGAGAAGTTGTAGCGGCGCGCGCGGCCCTGGATCGCCTGCGGCCACCAGAACGCGGCCTCCAGGTAGATATTGGTCGTGTCCAGCGTCACGGCGGTGCTGTCGCCGCCCATGATGCCGGCCAGGCTCTCGATTTCCTTGTCGTCTGCGATCACGCCGACGGTCTCGTCGACCTCGACGGTATTGCCGTTCAGCAGCTTGATCTGTTCGCCCTTGCGGCCCCAACGCACATCGAGCCCGCCGTGGATCTTGTCGAGATCGAACACATGCGAAGGACGGCCCAGTTCGAGCATCACGTAGTTGGAGATGTCGACCAGCGCCGAGATGCTGCGCTGGCCGGCGCGCTCGAGCCGCTGCACCATCCACGCCGGCGTCGCGGCGCGGGCATTGACACCGCGGATCACGCGGCCGCTGAAGCGGCCGCACAGATCGGGCGCGGAAATCTTCACCGGCAGGCGGTCGTCGATCGTGACCGCCACGGGCTCCATCGCGGGCAGCGTCAGCGGAGCCCCGGTCAGCGCGGCGACTTCGCGCGCGACACCGTGGATCGACAGGCAATCGGCCTTGTTCGGCGTGAGCTTGATGACGAAGACCTGATCGTCCAGGTCCAGGTAGCGGCGGATGTTCTCGCCGACCGGCGCATCGTCGGGCAGGATCATCAGCCCTTCATGGTCTTCGGACAGCTTCAGTTCGCGCGCCGAGCACAGCATGCCGTAGCTGTCGACGCCGCGCAGCTTGCCGACCTTGATCTCGAACGGCTTGCCGCCGGCTTCGGTCGGCGGCAGCACCGCACCCACCAGCGCGCACGGCACCAGGATGCCGGGCTTGACGTTGGGCGCGCCGCAGACGATCTGCAGCGTCTCGCCGGTGCCGGCATCGACCTGGCAGACGTTGAGGCGATCGGCGTTCGGATGGCGCTCGGTGGCCAGCACGCGCGCGACCACGATCTTGTCGAACGGCGGCGCGACCGGCCCGACCTCCTCGACTTCCAGCCCGGCCATGGTCAGGCGGTGCGAAAGCGCATCGGTGGTCAGATTGTCGGGATTGACGAAGGTACGAAGCCAGGATTCCGAGAATTGCATGGCGCTACTGATCCGGTGGGTATGCTGTGGGCGGCGGCATGGCGCCGCCAGGGTTCGACGATGACGCTACGGCCGTTCGGGGATGCGGGCAAGGCGCGGCAAACACACGCGCCTGCCGTCCTCACGCAAACTGGCGCAGGAAACGCACGTCGCCTTCGAAGAACAGGCGCAGGTCATTGATGCCATAGCGCAGCATCGTCAGCCGTTCCAGCCCGGAGCCGAACGCGAAGCCGATATAGCGCTCGGGGTCCAGCCCCATGTTGCGCAGCACGTTCGGGTGCACCTGGCCCGAACCGGAGATTTCCAGCCAGCGGCCCGCATTCTTGCCTTCCTCGAAAGCCATGTCGATCTCGGCCGACGGCTCGGTGAAGGGGAAGTACGACGGACGGAAGCGCACCTGGATATCGTCGCGCTCGAAGAACTTGCGCAGGAAATCGGTATAGACGCCCTTCAGGTCAGCAAAGCTGACGTTCTCGCCGATCCACAGGCCCTCGACCTGGTTGAACATCGGCGAATGGGTCGCGTCGCTGTCGACGCGATAGGTACGGCCGGGGCAGATCACCTTGATCGGCGGCATCGCCTTGCCGCGGTACTTCTCGACGTGCATGCGCGCATAGCGGACCTGCATCGGGCTGGTATGCGTGCGCAACAGCAGCAGCTTGCCGTCGCTGTCGCGGCCGTCGACGTAGAACGTGTCCTGCATCGAACGCGCCGGGTGGTTGTCCGGGTTGTTCAACGCGGTGAAATTCATCCAGTCGGTCTCGATCTCGGGACCGTCGGCGACATCGAAGCCGATCGAGCCGAAGATCTGCTCGACGCGCTCCCAGGTGCGCATCACCGGATGCAGGCTGCCGCGCGCGACCGCGCGTCCGGGCAGCGTGACATCGATCGCCTCGGCCGCCAGCCGGGCGTTCATCAGCGCGTCGGCCAGCGCCTGGCGGCGCGCCTGCAGCGCGGCCTCGACCTGCTGCTTGGCCTGGTTGATGCGGGCGCCCTGCTCCTTGCGGGCTTCCGGGTCCAGTTTGCCGAGGCCCTTGAGCAGCTCGGTCAGCGCGCCGGTCTTGCCGAGAAAGCGTGCTTTCTCGTTTTCCAGCGTGGCGTTGTCGTTGGCGGCGGCGAAGGCGGCCTGCGCGTCGGCGACGATTTGGTCCGGATCCAGTGACATGGCGGTGGTCGGCGATGAGTGGTGTATGGCTCCCGGCCCTGCACGCGGCAGGACCGGCAAAAAAAAACGGGACTCGATTCGGAGCCCCGTTTCGGCGGCCCCTTGGCGGAGGCCGCTTTCGACCTTGCGGTCGGTGCATGCGCCCGGTCGCTTGCGCGACCGGAACCGGCATCAGGCAACGGCGGCTTTCACCTGGTTGACGATGGCGGCAAAGGCAGGCTTGTCGTGAATCGCCATGTCCGACAGCACCTTGCGGTCCAGCTCAATCGAGGCCTTCTTCAGACCGTTCATGAACACGCTGTAGGTCATGCCATGCTCACGCGTCGCCGCGTTGATACGTGCAATCCAGAGGGCGCGGAACACGCGCTTCTTGTTGCGACGATCGCGGTATGCGTACTGGCCAGCACGCATGACCGCCTGCTTGGCGATGCGATAGACATTATTGCGACGGCCGCGGTAACCCTTGGCAGCGTCGATGACTTTCTTGTGGCGGGCCCGTGCGGTGACCCCACGTTTGACTCGAGGCATGAAACTCTCCTTTCGTTTTCGTCAGGGGTTAGGCGTAGGGCATCATCGCGCGAACGGACTTCAGGTTCGTCTCATGGACGTCCTGAGTGCCACGCAGTTGACGCTTGTTCTTGGTGGTCTTCTTCGTCAGGATGTGACGCTTGAAGGCCTGGCCACGCTTGAACGAACCGTTCGGACGCGCAGTAAAGCGCTTGGAGGCGCTTTTCTTGGTCTTCATCTTCGGCATGAAAAACTCCAGCTCTATGACATGCATGCAGGTGGACGGCTGACGCCGACGCTTGCAAGACCCGCATCCACTTGTTTTGCACGGCGCCGCGAGCGGCCCGCGCTGTGTTCGCGCGTCGTCCGGGCACCCATCGGGGCCCCGCACGCCACGCAAAACCAGGCTTACTTTTTCTTCTTGGGCGCCAGCACCATGACCATCTGGCGGCCCTCCATCTTCGGCATCTGCTCGACCTGGCCGAACTCCTCCAGATCGCTCTTGAGCCGCTCGAGCATGCGCGCGCCGATCTCCTGGTGGGCCATCTCGCGACCACGGAAACGCAGCGTGATCTTGGTCTTGTCGCCCTCTTCCAGGAATCGCTTCAGATTGCGCAGCTTGACGTTGTAGTCGCCATCATCCGTGCCAGGGCGGAATTTGACTTCCTTGACCTGGATGATCTTCTGCTTCAGCTTGGCCTCGTGGGCGCGCTTGGCTTCCTCGTACTTGAACTTGCCGTAGTCCATGATGCGAACCACGGGAGGAACCGCGTTGGGCGCGATTTCCACCAGATCCAAGTCCTTCTCTTCGGCCAGGCGCAATGCGTCCATGAATTTGACGATGCCCAGCTGCTCGTTATCAACCCCTACCAGCCGCACTTCAGATGCGCTGATCTCGCGGTTGATGCGATGACCTTTGTCCGTAGCGATGTTCCGTTACCTCAAGAAGAAAAAAACAAGCCGTGCTCCCATCAGGCTTTGGTGGCGACGTCGTTGTTCAGACGCTCCACGAACGCGGAGACAGGCATCACACCCAGATCCACGTTGCCACGGGCACGCACGGCCACTTGATTGGCATCCCGCTCCTTGTCGCCGACCACGATCAGGTACGGCACCTTCTGCAGCGAGTGCTCGCGGATTTTATACGTAATTTTCTCGTTACGCAAATCCGCCTTGGCCCTAAACCCTTGTTTTTGCAGCAATTGCACGACGTTTTCCGCATATTCCGCCTGGGAATCTGCAATATTCATCACGACGACCTGCTCCGGAGCCAGCCAGGCGGGCAGCGCGCCGGCGTGGTTTTCCAGCAGGATGCCGAGGAAGCGCTCGAAAGAGCCGAGAATCGCCCGATGCAGCATCACCGGCCGCTTGCGGGAGTTGTCCTCGGAAACGAATTCGGCACCCAGGCGCTCCGGCAGCACCAGATCGAGCTGCAGCGTGCCGCACTGCCAGGAACGGCCGATCGCGTCCTTGATGTGGTATTCGACCTTCGGACCGTAGAAGGCGCCCTCGCCAGGCAGTTCCTCCCACTGCACACCGCAGGCGCGCAACGCCATCCGCAGCCCTTCCTCGGCGTGATCCCAGACCGCATCGGAACCGGCGCGCTGCTCCGGGCGCAGCGACAGCTTGACCGCCACGTCCTTGAAGCCGAAGTCGTCGTAGACCGAGAACGCCAGATCGTTGAAGGCCTTGGCCTCGGCCACGATCTGCTCTTCCGTGCAGAAAATATGGGCATCGTCCTGCACGAAGCCGCGCACACGCATCAGGCCGTGCAGCGCGCCAGAGGGCTCGTTGCGGTGGCAGGAGCCGAACTCCGCCAGCCGCAGCGGCAGGTCGCGGTACGAGCGCAGGCCGTGGTTGAAGATCTGGACATGGCCCGGGCAGTTCATCGGCTTGATCGCGTAGTCGCGCTTTTCCGACTCCGTGACGAACATGTTTTCCTTGTAGTTCTGCCAGTGGCCGGACTTCTCCCACAGCGAACGGTCCATCACCTGCGGCGTGCGCACCTCGCTGTAGCCGGCCTCCGTCAACCGGCCGCGCATGTATTGCTCGACCGCCTGCCAGATCTGCCAGCCCTTCGGGTGCCAGAACACCATGCCCGGCGCCTCTTCCTGCAGATGGAACAGATCCAGCAGCTTGCCGAGCTTGCGGTGGTCGCGCTTCTCGGCCTCTTCCAGCATGTGCAGGTAGGCGTCTTGGTCTTCCTTGCGGGCCCAGGCCGTGCCGTAGATCCGCTGCAGCATCTCGTTGTTGGCATCGCCGCGCCAGTAGGCGCCGGCCACCTTCATCAGCTTGAAGACCTTCAGCTTGCCCGTCGACGGCACGTGCGGGCCGCGGCACAGGTCGACGAAGTCGCCTTCGCGATACAGGCCGATTTCCTCGCCGGCGGGAATCGACGCGATGATCTCGGCCTTGTACTTTTCGCCCATCGACTCGAACAGCTTGACCGCCTCGTCGCGATTCCAGACCTCGCGCGTCACCTTCTCGTCCTTCTTCGCCAGCTCGGCCATCTTCTTCTCGATGGCGGCCAGGTCTTCCGGCGTGAAGGGGCGCTTGTAGGCGAAGTCGTAGTAGAAGCCGTTCTCGATCACCGGACCGATCGTGACCTGCGCGTCCGGATAGAGCGACTTGACCGCGTAGGCCAGCAGGTGGGCCGTGGAGTGGCGGATGACTTCGACGCCTTCCGGATCCTTGTCCGTGACGATGGCCAGCGAGGCGTCGCGATCGATCAGATAGCTGGTGTCGACCAGATTGCCGTCGACCTTGCCAGCCAGCGCGGCCTTGGCCAGACCGGCGCCGATGCTCTGCGCGACCTGGGCAACCGTGACGGGTTCGGGGAACTCGCGGCGGGAGCCATCCGGCAGCGTGATTGCGATCATCTTGGGACCTCTTACAGGGAATCCGCCGGCAAGGTCGTTGCCCCGGGCGGATGAATGTTCTCGACTGGCCGCCCCGCACGGGACAGGGCGACCGGCAGCTTATCAGGGTGCTGGCAGGCGACAGGCGAAAAAAAACGCGGCCAAGGCCGCGTTTTTCATAATTTCACCCAATCGATCGACCCGATGTTCCGGGCAACCTGGGACGAAGACGCACCTCGACCTACTGTCGCTTGTCAGCGGTAGTAGTTCGCGGTGTCATAACCATGGCGTCTGGATGTCCTTCGGTGAAATGTCTTTGATACTGCTGTCTTCGGTACTGCAATTCGTTGGTAGGCTCGATTGGACTCGAACCAACGACCCCCACCATGTCAAGGTGGTGCTCTAACCAGCTGAGCTACGAGCCTAGCGAAGCCGCAAGTATAGCATCACTTTCTTTGAGCCTGCAACACCCCGGACACCTCCTCGATCAAGCCCAGCGCGCGCTGCAGCTGGGTAGCCTCCGCCACCTCGGCGGTGAACTGCATCCGCGCGACGCCCTTGCTGCTCAGCGTCTTGACCCCGGTGACGTTGATCTTCTCGCGCGAGAGCACTTCGGAGATATCCCGCAGCAGCCCCTGGCGGTCGATCGCCTCGACGTGGATCGCGACGGGATAAACCGCGTCGCTCTTCTTGCCCCATTCGGTCTGAATGATGCGTTCAGGCGCGCGCGCCGCCAGTTGCTGGAAGGTATGGCACTGGCGCCGGTGGATCGACACGCCGCGTCCGCGCGTGACGAAGCCGACGATGTCATCGGGTGGCGCCGGTTTGCAGCAGCGCGACATCTGCGTCATCAGCGAATCGACGCCGACCACCAGCACGCCACTCTTGGCGCCGCGCGCGACGCTGGTGGCGCGGCTCTTCTTCGTGACCGCCTCTTCCTCGCTGACCTGCGGCGCGGCCTCACCCTCCGGATGGCGCAGCGCCTGCTCGACATGGCGCAGGCTGAATTCTTCCTTGGCCACCGCCGCGTACAGCTCGTCCGGCGTCTTGAAGCCCAGCCGCGTCGCCAGCACGTCCAGATTGACGGCGGTCTTGCCCTCGCGCTGCAGCGTCTTGTCGATCAGCACGCGGCCCTGCGCGATGGTCTCCTGCGAATCGAGCGCGTTGAACCAGGCGCGCACCTTGGCGCGCGCCCGCGAGCTGGCCAGATAGCCGAGGTCCGCGTTCAGCCAGTCGCGCGACGGCCCGCCCTGCTTGACCGCGACGATCTCGACGGTCTGGCCGTTCTTCAGCGGCGTGTTCAGCGGCACCATCGCGCCGTCGACGCGCGCGCCGCGGCAGCGATGGCCGAGGTCGGTATGCAGGTAGTAGGCGAAGTCGACCGGCGTCGCGCCCTGCGGCAGCGCCACCACGCGCGCCTGCGGCGTCAGCACGTAGATATGGTCGTCGATCGCCGCATGCTTGAGCTGCTCCCACGGCGATTCGTCGTGCGCCACGGTGTGGTCGGCATCGTCCTTCCACGCCAGCAGCTGCCGCAGCCAGGCGATCTTCTCGTCGTAGCTCTCGTTGGCGGCGAACTGCCCGCTGTAGCCCTTGCCGCCGGCCTCCTTGTAGCGCCAGTGCGCCGCCACGCCGTACTCGGCAAAGTGGTGCATCTCGTGGGTGCGGATCTGCACCTCGAAGGCGCGCCCGTCGTCGCCGATCACCACCGTGTGCAGCGACTTGTAGCCGTTGGCCTTGGGACGCGAGATGTAGTCGTCGAACTCGCGCGGAATCGGCTGCCAGACGTGGTGCACGATGCCGAGCACCGCATAGCAGTCCTTGATGTCGTCGACGATCACGCGGAAGGCGCGTACGTCGTACAGATCGGCAAAGTCCAGGTCCTTGCCGCGCATCTTCTTCCAGATGCTGTAGATGTGCTTGGGCCGGCCGCTGACCTCGGCGCGGATGCCGGCGGCCGCCAGCTCGCGCTGCAGCCGTTCGATGGCCTGCGAAATATAGCCCTCGCGCTCGATGCGTTTTTCGTCGAGCAGGCGGGCGATGCGCTTGTAGGTGTCGGGCTGCTCGAAGCGGAAGGCCAGGTCCTCCAGCTCCCACTTCATCTGCCAGATGCCGAGCCGGTTGGCCAGCGGTGCATAGATGTCGAGCGTTTCGCGCGCCACGCCGGGCAGCGGCGCGTTCTTGGTCTGCGCCAGCCAGCGCAGCGTCTGCAGCCGCGAAGCGAGGCGCACCAGCACCACGCGGATGTCCTGCGCGAAGGCGAGCAGCATCTTGCGCAGCGCTTCGACCTGTTCGTGGCGCGCCTGCGCCTCGTTGCGCGACTGCGGCACTTCGCCGCTGTCGCCGCGATTGACGGCAATGGCGCCGATGCGCAGCAGCTGGCGCACGTCCTTGACCAGACGCGCGACCTCGTCGCCGAAACGCTCGGCGATCTCGGCCTCGGTCTCCGGCACGAAGGCCGCCACCGGGAACAGGCAGGCCGCGGCGCGGGCGGCGTCGTCGATGCGCAGGCCGTCGAGGATGCGCAGCATCCCTTCGGCATGCGACAGCACGGTTTCGCCGGTGGGCAGCGCCACCGCTTCGCCATGCTCGCGCGCATACGCCAGTGCCTGCTCGACCAGGCCCGCGTCCGGCGTGCCGGCGATCTGTCCGGTCGCGTCGGTGGACGTCACCATGTCACCACTTCCCCTGCTGCACCTGCCACGCCAATTCAAATCAATACACGTTGCCGCTCAACGCTCAACGCTCAACGCAGCGCCGCGGTGACCACCACTTCGATCCGATACTTCGGATTGGCCAGCTTCGCTTCAACGGTCGCGCGCGGCGGCGTATTGCCCTGCGGCACCCATTCGTCCCACACCTCGTTCATCGCGCCGATGTCGGCGATATCGGTCAGGAAAATCTGGCACGACAGGATGCGGGTCTTGTCGCTGCCGGCCTCGGCCAGCAGCCGGTCGATATGGCCGAGCACCTCGCGGGTCTGCCCGCGGATATCGGCGTCCGGATCGACCTCGGGCACCTGGCCCGCCAGATAGACCACGCCGTTGTAGACGGCATATTCGGAAAGACGTTTGCCCACATGGGCGCGTTTCAATTCGGTCGTGCTCATCGTGATATGACATGCAGCCTGCGCTGCGGTTGGTTGTTGGACGTGACCGGCAAGGTTGCCGGCCCTGCCACGACATCGGAGCGCGGGCCGGACTCAGGCTCCGGCCGCGCCGACAAAAAATTCGCGTGCGATGGCGATCTGGTCCGGATCGACAAAGGTCGGCGCATGGCCCACGTCCGGCACCTCGACCGAGCGCACCTGCTTGCCGCGCGCGACCATCTCGGCGACGGTCTCGCGCGTCAGCAGGTCGGACTGCGCGCCGCGCACCACCAGCACCGGCACCGGAATCGCTTCGAACATGCGCCACATCGTGGCCTCGCCGGCCGCGGCCATTTCCGGCGTGGTCTCGCGGAACGGCACCGCCATCGCCGGATCGTAATGCAGGCCCCATTCGAGCCCTTCCGCGCCCTGGACGGGCTTCAGGATCGCGCCATTCAATTCGCGCCACTGCTCCGGCGTATGGCGGCCAAACGAAGCGCTGATGGTCTGCAGATACGCCAGGCCCTCCTCGAAGGTCTTGAAGCGGACCGGCAGTCCCAGATAGGAGCCGATCCGCTCGAGCGCCGAGGCGGCGATGCGCGGGCCGACATCGTTGAGCAGCAGCTTGCGCACCGGGCTCTTCGGCAATGCGGCCAGCCCCATGCCGATCAGCCCGCCCATCGACGTGCCGAACCAGTCCACCTGCTCGACGTTCAGGCGCGCGATCAGCGTCACCATGTCGGAGACGTACTGCGGCACGATGTAGCGGCGCGGATCGGCAAGCCAGTCGGAACGTCCCCGGCCAACCACATCGGGGCAGACCACGCGGTATTCGCCGCTGAACGCGCGCGCGATCTCGTCGAAATCGCGGCCGGTGCGGGTCAGGCCGTGCACGCAGATCAACACGCGCGGATTGGAAGGGTCGCCCCACTCGTGGTACGCCATGCGGTGCAGGCCAGCGGGGCTGATGCACTGCACGAAGCCGAGGCGCGGACTGGCTGACATCTTGACTCCCTGCGCGAGAAACGCGAAAAGGCGCGCCAATGGCGCACAACGAAAACAGCGACACCGGGGCGTCGCGCATTGCGCCACGGGTGCGGCGCCGGCTGGGCAAAGCCCGATTGTACGCCAGCGCTACAATGCGACAGCAACGAGGACCGTGCCGCCGCGGCATGGCCCGTTGCCACCCCATTTCCCCACGGAGGCTCATATGCTGAAGGGCAAGACGGCGCTGGTGACCGGTTCGACCAGCGGAATCGGTCTGGGCATCGCCCAGGCGCTGGCCGCGCAAGGCGCGCATCTGATCGTCAACGGATTCGGCGATGCGGACGGCGCCAAGCGCCAGATCGAGCAGGCCGGCAGCGGCATCCGCGTCGGCTACCACGGTGCCGACATGAGCAAGGCGGCCGACATCGAGGACATGATGCGCTACGCGGACAGCGAGTTCGGCGGCGTCGACATTCTCGTCAACAACGCGGGCATCCAGCATGTGGCCAATATCGAGGACTTCCCGGTCGAGCGCTGGGACGCGATCATCGCCATCAACCTGACCTCGGCCTTCCACACCACGCGGCTGGCGCTGCCCGGCATGAAGCAGAAAAACTGGGGCCGCATCATCAATATCGCCTCGGCACACGGCCTGGTCGCGTCGGCGCAAAAGTCGGCCTACGTCGCCGCCAAGCACGGCATCGTTGGCCTGACCAAGGTCACCGCGCTGGAAACCGCGCAGACCGGCGTCACGGCCAATGCGATCTGCCCGGGCTGGGTGCTGACGCCGCTGGTGCAGAAGCAGGTCGAAGCGCGGGCCGAGCGCGAGGGCATTCCGGTCGAGCAGGCCAAGCGCGAGCTGGTGATGGAAAAGCAGCCCTCGGGACAATTTGTCACGCCCGAGGAACTGGGTGCGCTCGCGGTGTTTCTCGCCAGCGATGCGGCGCGCCAGGTTCGTGGCGTGGCCTGGAACATGGATGGAGGCTGGGTCGCGCAGTGATGGCGCGCTCCACGGACACGATGAAGCGAAGAGACGTTCTGAAAGGCCTGCTCGCCGGCGCCGCGCTGTCGGCCGGCCTGACGCCGCTGGCCCGGGCCGCCGCACCCGCGGCGAAAGCGGCCACGACGAAGGCGGCCGCAGACAAGACCCCGATCGAGGTCTACAAGAGCCCGCTGTGCGGTTGCTGCGACGGCTGGGTCGCGCACCTGCGCGAGCACGGCTTCGAAGTCAAGGTGCACGACGTCGAGGACACGGCGGTGCACCGCGCCCGCCTTGGCATGCCGGAGCGTTTCGGCTCGTGCCACACCGGCGTGGTCGCGGGCTATGCGATCGAGGGCCATGTGCCCGCCGCGGAGATCCGCAAGCTGCTGGCGGGCAGACCCAAGGCCGTCGGGCTTGCGGTGCCGGGCATGCCGATCGGCTCCCCCGGCATGGAGCAGGGACCGCGGGTCGACCCCTACTCGGTATTGCTGGTGCGCGCCGACGGCGGCGCGTCGGTGTTCGCGCGCTACCCGACGCGCCCGGCGGCGCCGCACTAGCCGGCGCGGATGGTCAGCGGCCGGGCCTGGCTCAGCTGCCTGGCGCGCCAGGGGGCAACGGCGGCCGGGCCGGCCGGTCCACGCTCGAGCGCGTCGCCAACGCTTGCTCGACGTCCTCGCGCAGCGCTGGCGGCAGCCGTGTCAGGATCCCGCGCAATGCGGCAACGGCGGACCCGCGCGCCTCGCCATCCGGTCCATCCAACCCATCCAATGCCGCCCGCAATGCGGGCCACAGCATGCCGAACTGGATTGCCGTCGGTACATCCCTGGCGCCCAGCGCTACCATCAACCTGCGCACGATCTCGGCGCGATAGGGCAACATCGGCTCGCCCGCCACCGCAAGCCGGCGCTGCGCATCGGCCAGCGCGGACAACTGATCGAGGACCCAGCCCTTCGCCACGGGATCGCGGTGCCCGGCGATCTCCACCAGCACCCCGGCGCGCCGGGCCAGCGGAAGACGTCCCACGATGTCCGTCGCGAACCGCTGCAACGGAAGACTGGCGTCCTCTTTCAACAACCCGATGGTGGCCATCCCACGAAGTCCGTGCACGCGAGGGGCGGCCATGTCGAGGCGAGCGAGAGCAGCGCTTGCACATGCCCGCCCTGCTGATCGGCGGGTTGGCCCATCACTTGAAAGGCAAGCGCGCCCAGCAGCGGCCCCCCGAGCGCGGCCGGCAGCTCCCCGGTTTGCTTCAGCAGCACCCAAAATCCGGATCGCGAGTGCGATGACGAGATCGTTCGCATCAGAACGGACGCGCGGTGCTCGACGGGCAGCGCGTTGACCGCATTCGCGAATGCCCTCCATAGCGCGGCGCTCTCCGAAACCTGCAGCGCCTCCCCCCATTTGATCAGCGGCTCGACGCGCAAGGGCGCGGGATTCAACGTATCGATCCGCTGCAGTCCCATGCGGAATAGCTCTTGCTCGAGGTAATCATCGCGCTCGACGCCAGGCATCGCGACGAACAGATGGGAGTACTCGGCATATAGGGTCGCCTGGGTGGGGGCGTCCAGTTCGGCGGCCTGGTCGAAGCGACGGCGGATTGCCATCAATTGCACGTCCGACCACATCACTCGCATGATGGTCCTGGTCTCGCCACCGGCCGCTTCCAGCAGCTCGTCCGCCCTGGAGCCCGCATACAGCTGGGTCAACTGGCCGGTGCGCAGCGACCGATCGTTCGACGGCACGTTCCACCCAGCCAGCCAGCGGTGCAGCGCAAGGGCCACGAGCAGCGGCCAATGGCCCGATCGAAGCGCGTCCCGAGCGGTGTCGAAGATCGCATCCCAAGCCGCCAGGCGTGACTCCACCCCGCCCTTCGCCTCCACCACCGAATCCAGTTCATCGACCAGTTTTTTCAGTACCGATGCCTGGCAAGGTGCCGGCATTCCGTCGCTCGTGCGCAGCCCGCGGACCCGCTCGAGCACCGACGCCACCAGCGCCTCGCTCAGCTGCTCGCGCCGCGCGGCAACATGGACGATCGCCGTCAACAGGCGACTCGCCCCTTCGGGCGGCAAGCCATCGGCCATCGCCAACCAATGCTGCAGCCCTGCCTGCGTCGTTGCCGGGCAGAACGACATCAGACACTGCCCCATGATCTGGCCGCGCGTGCCGGGCGGCAATGGCTCGGCAAGCACCAGCATGCGTCGCTCCAGCTCATGATCGCGGGGGTGTTGCCGACCGAGTACCGCGGCCAGCGCGGCCAGCGGCCTGGCCTTCTCGGCGGCCGGCAAGCGCTCGATCTCTTCGATCAGTCGGACCGACAGCGACTGCGACACGCTGCCCAGGCGCACAATCCGTTCGACGACGCTGCACAGCAGCGTGCCGCGTTGCGGCGCCGGTTCGCCGGGCACGCTGCCAAGCAGCTCGGCGAGCCGCGCAATCGAATCGGACCAGCGGATTTGTGCATGCAGCCGGTCGAACCGGCGCAGCGGCGTCAGCAAGCTGCGCGCGTGCCGGTCCGCGCCGCCAAGCGCCCGGCGCGATGGCGCATCGAGCAGGGCCACGACCTGCGCCAGCACATCGCCAGGCAACAGTCGGATGGATGCCGTTCGATCGGGCGCGGCGTCGGAGAGCGGATGGGACGCGGGCGCGGCCGGGATCGGCAGCGTTCCCGATACGGAGGGATCGGCATGCGGAACAGCAGGTGGAGTATCGGCGCCGGGCAATCCCGACGCGGTCGGAGGGATAGCGGAGGAACGGTGCAAGGGCATGATCGCGGTCAGTGGAGAGTCATGGGAAGTGCCGGCATGCGGCACGGCCGCAATGTGGCCGAGATCCCGTCCCCACGCTTTTGCTGCCGATCGATCCTTGCGCTTTCGACGGCAGCGCGATCGCGTCTGCGACTCTGTACCGCTCGTCCCCCAGCTCGCCCCCCGCTCTCCCCAGCGCTCGCACGCGCTTACCCGCAGCCCAGATGCAAAAAGCCCCGCCTCGATACGAGGCGGGGCTTGCGGCCCGGCTGACGCCGGTCGCGTCGACCGAACCCTTACAGCAGCGGCACGCCGGTCTTGCTCTGGATTTCCTCGCGGCTGACGCCCGGTGCGGTCTCGACCAGCTTCAGCCCTTGCGGCGTGACATCCATCACGCCCAGGTCGGTGATGATCTGGTCGACCACGCCGACGCCGGTCAGCGGCAGCGTGCAGGCCTCCAGGATCTTCAGGTCCTCGCTGCCGTCCTTCTTCTTGGCGGTATGTTCCATCAGCACCACCACGCGGCCGACGCCGGCCACCAGGTCCATCGCGCCGCCCATGCCCTTGACCATCTTGCCCGGGATCATCCAGTTGGCCAGGTCGCCCTTCTGGCTGACCTGCATCGCGCCGAGGATGGCCAGGTTGATATGGCCGCCGCGGATCATCGCGAACGAGTCCGCCGACGAGAAGATCGACGAGCCCGGCAGCGTGGTCACGGTCTGCTTGCCGGCATTGATCATGTCGGCGTCGACCTCTTCCTCGGTCGGGAACGGGCCGATGCCCAGCAGTCCGTTCTCGGACTGCAGCCAGACTTCGACGCCCGGCGGCACATGATTGGCCACCAGCGTCGGCAGGCCGATGCCGAGGTTCACATAGAAGCCGTCCTGCAGCTCGCGCGCGGCGCGCGCCGCCATTTCATCACGTGTCCATGCCATGATCTGTCTCCTTGATCGTCAGGCCGCGGCACGCACGGTGCGCTGCTCGATGCGTTTCTCGGGATGGGCGTTCAGCACGATGCGCTGCACGAAAATGCCCGGCGTGTGGACTTCATCCGGATCGAGCTCGCCGATCTCGACGATCTGCTCGACCTCGGCGACGGTGACCTTGCCCGCCATCGCGCACATCGGGTTGAAGTTGCGCGCGGTGCGGCGATAGATCAGGTTGCCGGCCTTGTCGGCCTTGTATGCCTTGACCAGCGCGACATCGGCGGTCAGGGAGCGCTCCATCACGTATTGCTCGCCGTCGAATTCGCGGATTTCCTTGCCTTCGGCCACGATGGTGCCGACGCCGGTCTTGGTGAAGAAGGCCGGGATGCCGGCGCCGCCGGCGCGCAGCTTTTCGGCCAGCGTGCCCTGCGGCGTGAATTCGAGCTCGAGTTCGCCGGCCAGGTACTGGCGTTCGAACTCCTTGTTCTCGCCGACATAGGACGAGATCATCTTGCGGATCTGCCGCGTGGCCAGCAGCAGGCCCAGGCCGAAGCCGTCGACGCCGGCATTGTTCGAGATGCAGGTCAGCCCTTTGGCGCCGCTGTCGCGCAACGCCGCGATCAGGGCTTCCGGGATGCCGCACAGGCCGAAGCCGCCGACCGCGATGGTCTGTCCATCGCGGACCACGCCGGCAAGCGCCTCGGCGGCGCTGGCGTAGACCTTGTTCATATCGTCTCTCCTTCCTCGATGATGTTCCCGGACGAGGCGGCGACGCCGCTCGCGGGTAACGTTACAATCGCTACGGCCCGCGCCGGGCGCGGGACCCGCGCGCCGGCCGTCGACAGCGCTCCAAAGGATACGCAAGGCCCGCAGCGGACGCCAGTACGTAGAAATACATAAGGACAATGCCTGCCATCGACTACCAGACCGCCTTCCAGCTGGCGCCGGTCGGCCTCGTGCTCTCGCGCGAACGCAGGATCGAGGACTGCAACGACGAGGTCTGCCGCATCTTCGGCACGACGCGGGAGGCGCTGATCGGCCAGTCGTTCCAGGTACTGTATCCGACCGCCGACGAGTTCGAGCGTACCGGGGCGCGCATCGTGCCGATCATGAACGCGCGCGGGCTCTATTCCGACGAACGGATCATGAAGCGGGCCAACGGGGAATTGTTCTGGTGCCACGTCACCGGCCGCGCGCTGGACCGGCAGCAGCCGCTGGGGGCCGGCATCTGGAGCTTCGAGGACCTGTCGCAGAAGCGCCCGGTGACCGCGCAGCTGACCGCGCGCGAGCGCGATATCGCGGCCCAGCTGGTCGAGGGCAAGACCAGCAAGCAGATCGGCAAGTCGCTATCGATCAGCCCGCGCACCGTCGATATCTACCGGGCGCGGCTGATGAAGAAATACGGGGCACATACCGCGGTGGACCTGGTGCAGCGGCTGGTCAATCATTGACCGGACGAGGCGTTTCGTACCGCTTGTTTGCTCCCCTCTCCCGCCTGTGGGAGAGGGGAGAAAACCCTCAGCCTCAGTCAGCCCCAGCCTCAGCCTTCCAGCAATTCCCGGATCGCCGCCGGCAGCGGCACCGATTTCTCCGCCTCGTAGTCGCACCAGACCACCTTGGCGCCGCCATCGGCGAACACGGTCTCCGCGTCGTCGCAGCGGCGGATTTCCGCCCGCGTTTCGAAGCTGCTGCGGCCCAGTTCGCCGGCGTAGAGGCGGCATTCGATGTCGCCCGGATAGCGCAGCTGGCGCCGGAAATTCATATGGGCGTTGACGATCACCGGGCCCTGGCCGTTCTCGTCGCGGCCGTTGCAGCCCAGCGATTCGAACCACGAGATGCGCGCCTGCTCCAGGTAGCGGAAATAGACGGTGTTATTGACGTGGCCCATCGCGTCCATGTCGCCCCAGCGGATCGGCATGCGCAGCGTGAAGACGTGTTTCATCGCGTGTGGTTCTGGGTTGTCGTGTGGTTCGGGACCCGGCCGGACGGACGTTCCCGCGCCGGCAGGCGCGGGAACGGTTCACGCCCGGTTCTCGCACAAAATCAGCGCTTGGCGATGGCCGCCTCGGCCTTGCCCACCAGGTCCGCGCCGATCTGCTTCTTCCACTTGTCGTAGACCTTGGCGGTCGCCTTGCGGAAGGCGTCATGCTCGGCCGGGCTCAGGTGCGTGACCTTGACGCCGTGTGCCTCCATTTCCTTCCAGGCCGGCGCGCCGGGCTCGGCCAGGCCCTTGCGGGCCAGCGCGACTTCCTGCTTGCCGGCATCGATCGCGGCCTGCCGCACGATCTCGCGGTCGGCCGGCGTCCAGCTTTCCCAGATCTGCTTGTTGACCACGAAGATCAGCGGATCGGCAACATAGCCCCAGGTGGTCACGAACTTCTGGCCGACCGTGTACAGCTTGGCGGCGGCGAACACCGATTGCGGGTTCTCCTGGCCGTCGACCGCGCCCGAGGCCATCGCCGGCTGCGCATCGGCCCAGCTCATCTGCGTCGGGTTGGCGCCCAGCGCGTTGAACGTGTCGATATACAGCGGCGAGCCGACCACCCGCAGCTTCAGCCCCTTCAGGTCCTCGGGCTTGCGGATCTCGCGCTTGGAGTTCGACACCTCGCGGAAGCCGTTCTCGCCCCAGGCCAGCGGCACCACGCCGGCCTTCTCCAGCGTGGCGAACAGATGCTTGCCCACCTCGCCCTGCGTCAGCGCGTCGAGCGCCTTGTAGTCGGGCATCAGGAACGGCAGCGAGAACAGGTTCAGTTCGCGCACCTGCGGCGACCAGTTGATGGTCGAGCCGATCGCCATGTCGATCACGCCCTGGCGGATCGCCGAGAATTCGCGGGTCTGATCGCCGGCCACCAGCGAGGTGCCCGGATAGAGCTTGATATTGATGCGGCCGTTGGTGCGCTGGCGGACCAGGTCGGCCCAGATCTCGCCGCCCTTGCCCCACGGGAAAGCGGGGCCGAGCACCAGCGACATCTTGTATTCGGACTTGTAGGTCTGCGCCATCGCACCGGCAGGGGCAAGGGCGGCGGCAGCGATGGTGGCGGCCATCGACAGCATCAGGACACGGCGTTTCATGAGTCAGTTCTCCTCTCGGGAATCGTTATTTGGACTGAATGACAAGCGGAAAGGGCAAGCGTGAATCCAGGCCGGCACAGCGTCTCAATAGCCGAGCCGCGTCGGCAGCCACGTGGCCAGAGGCGGAAACGCCAGCACCAGCAGTATCGCGACGAACATCGCCAGCAGCATCCACATCACCCAGGGCACGGTCTGCTCCATCCGTACGCGGGCGATCCGGCACGATACCATCAGGTTCACCGCGAGCGGCGGGGTGAACTGGCCCAGCGCGACCATCAGCGTCAGCACCACGCCGAACCACACCGGGTCCCATTGGAATGCATTGGCAATCGGCAACAGCAGCGGCACGAAAATCAGGAAGATCGAGATGCCGTCGAGGAACATGCCGACAGTGACCAGCAGCAGCACGATCAGCGCCAGTACGCCGTATTCGCCGAGCCCCGAATTGGCGATGGCGTTGGCGACGGGATCGGTCACGCCGAGCGTCGACAGCGCATAGGCGAAGATGCCGGCCAACGCCACCACCAGCAGGATCACCGACGAGGTCTCGGCTGCCTCGCGGAAGATCAGGTACAGGTCGCGCACGCCGATGGTCCGATAGACGACCATGCCGACGAAGAGACCGTAGACCACCGCCACCACCGCGGCCTCGGTGGGGGTGAACCAGCCCGCCCGCATGCCGCCCAGGATCAGCACCGGCGCGAACAGGCCCCAGGCAGCCTCGCGCAGGCTGCGCCAGAACGGCGGCCGCGGCACCGCGGCCTCGGCCGCACCCATGCGATGCCGGCGCGCCAGCCACACCGCCGGCACGATCAGCGCGAGGCCCGCCAGCACGCCGGGAACCATGCCGGCCGCAAACAGCGCGGGCACGGACGCACCGGGAACCAGCACGCTGTAGACGATGAAGGCGATCGAAGGCGGGATCAGGATGTCGGTCGCAGCCGCGGCGCCGACCACGGCCGCGCTGAACGAACCCGGATAGCCCGCACGGGTCATCGCGGCGATCATCACGCCGCCGACGGCGGCCGCGGTGGCGGGCCCCGAGCCGGAAATCCCGCCCAGGAACATCGCCACCAGGATCGCCACCAGCGGCAGCATGCCCGGGCCGCGCCCGACCACTGCGATCGCCAGCGTGACCAGCCGCTGCGCGACGCCGGAGCGGTCGAAGATCGAGCCGACCAGCACGAACATCGGAATCGCCAACAGCGGGTACTTGGCCAGCCCCGCGTAGAAGTTCTGCGGCACGGCCAGCAGGCCGAACATCTGTGTATCGAGATTGGACAGCCCGATCGCCACCAGGCCGCCCAGGCCCAGCGCGACGCCGATCGGCACGCCGAGCAGCATCAGCACGATGAAGACGGCAAACAGCACGATGGCGATCAGCGTCATGGCCGGCGCTCCTCGCCGTCCGGCACGCGGTGCGCGTGCAGCGCCTTCAGCGCGCGCAGATTGCGGCCGGCCAGTGCCAGCGCACGCAGCGCGATGCAGGCCGACAGCAGCGGCAGCCAGACCGAGTACCACCAGCTGGGCACGCCGATGCCCGGCGAGGTCTCGCCGTAGGTGTATTCGTCCCAGGTGATACGCGCGCCGAGCACCGCCAGCGCGATAAACATGATTGCCACCGCCAGCGCCGACACCACCGCCAGCCGACGCTGGCGTGCCGCGCTGCCGCGCTCGAAAAAGAATTCGATGCGGATATGCCGGTCCCGCGCGACCGCCGCGCTGCCGCCGACCAGCGCCAGCACGATCATCAGAAAGACCGAGAACTCCTCCGTCCAGGCGAACGATTCGTCGGTCAGATAGCGCACCACGACATTGGCAAAGGTGATGACCACCAGCAGCATCATCACGACGATGCCGATCCAGTCTTCGATGCGGGGGCTGATGCGGAATTCGGCATCCGCTGCCTGGTCCACGGGTTCGGTGATCAGGGCCGAATCGACCGCGTGCTGTGGCGCGGCCTCGCGCCGCGCCTCCTGTTGCTGCTCCATCTCCCCGGCCTCCGGTCCGGTCTGCCGTGGCCTGCAGGTCCGCGGCAGTTGCTGCATGACGCCTTGGCGGCGTGCTTCTGTGAATGCCCTTGTTGTTGCCGCTGTCGACGAGGCACGCCTGAAGGCGCACCGTCCCGCCGAGCCGGCGCGGCTATTTAAGGGCTTATGGAATTTTGCACCAGCGAATTATGCCCACACTGGCGATGGGCGGACACCTCCAATACCCTAGGGGATGGCATCGGCATGCAGGTGGCCTGGCGTTGGCCATGGCGCCCGAGGGGACCGGATAAGCCCCGGGCTGGACAGGTCCGCCCCGCTTCTGGCGGGCGGCGGACACAGGCGAACGCCGTCGGGCGCGCCGGCCCATCCGCTGAGCAGCGAGATCGGCGGCGCGCGCGGCTGGCTTTATACCATACCGTCGTCGGCGGTGATCACGGCGCCATTGATGAACTGCGACTGGTCCGACGCCAGCAGCAGCAACAGGCCGTCGAGGTCCTCGGGCTTGCCGAGCCGCTTGCGCGGCAGCATCTGGATCAGTTTCTGGCCGGCGTCGGTATCCCAATGGTGGTGATTGATATCGGTGTCGATATAGCCGGGGCAGATCGCATTGACATTGATGCCGTAGCGGGCCCACTCGAGCGCCATCGCCTTGGTCATGTGGACCACCGCGGCCTTGCTCATGCAGTAGACGCCGATCTGCGACAGCACCTTCAGCCCCGCCACCGACGCGATATTGATGATGCGCGACTGCGGCAGCGGCGTGCCGTTGCGCTCCGCGCCCTTGGACCGCGCGATCATCCGCTTGGCCACTTCCTGCGCCACGAAAAAGGCGCCGCGGGTATTGGTGTCGAAAACGAAGTCGAAATCCTCGGCGGTGACATCGGTCAGCCGCTGCGTGGTCGACACGCCGGAGTTGTTGACGACGATATCGATGGCCCCCGCCTCGGTCTCGGCATGCGCCACGGCGGCGCGAATGCTGTCCGGGTCGGTCACGTCGAGCCGCACCACATGCGCGCTGCCGCCATCGGCTTCGATCGCCGCGCGCAGTTCCTTGAGCCGTTCGGCGCGGCGCGAGGCCAGCACCACCTTGGCACCGGCGGCCGACAGCACTTGCGCGAAGCGCATGCCCAGTCCGCTCGACGCACCGGTCACCATCGCGACCTTCCCTTCCAGATTGATCGACAAACCCATATGGACCTCTGCAGTGGAACGCGTCGCGGCGTGTGCCGGCATGCGCGTTCGATGGCTGCCCTCGTTGCGTGGGATCGAAGGCAGGATATCAAAAAAAAGAACGATCGTTCAAAAAAATATCTTGCCTGTGGGTGTCGAGTCCCGGACAATGCCGGAGATTCTAAGAACTCGGGCACAAAAAGGAAACAGCGAGGCGAAACTGTGCAAGCGGCAAACCGCGCGCCGATCCATCGCCGTCTAGCAGAAAGCCGACCACAAGCAGCCGGACCGCGCGTCAACCTGCAGCATCCGTCCCCGCCTGCCGGCCCACTGCCATCCCTGCCGTCCTTGCCGCCGCCCGGTTCCGGCGACACAGGCCACCCCGGATCACCGCTTCCCCATACACAAGTACGCAGCAATAAAGAGGGTTAGAGACAATGGACCAGCAGCAGCTCGTGGAGCAGTTCGGCCCCCGCGAATCCATGGAATACGACGTCGTCATCGTCGGCGGCGGTCCCGCCGGCCTGGCGACGGCAATCCGCCTGAAACAGCTCGCGCAGGACAAAGGCAGCGAAGTCAATGTCTGCGTGCTGGAAAAGGGCTCGGAGCCAGGCGCCCACATCCTGTCGGGCGCGATCATGGACCCGCGCGCGCTGAACGAACTGCTGCCGAACTGGAAGGAGCTGGGCGCGCCGCTGAACCAGCCGGTCACCGAGGACCAGTTCCTGTTCCTGAACGAGACCGGCTCGCGCGGCACGCCGCCGGCGCTGCTGCCCGAGTGCTTCCATAACGAAGGCAACTACATCGTCAGCCTGTCGAACTTCGTGCGCTGGCTCGGCCAGCAGGCCGAGGCGCTGGGCGTGGAGATCTTCCCGGGCTTTCCCGCCGCCGAGGTGCTGTACAACGAGGACGGCTCGGTCAAGGGCGTGGCCACCGGCAACCTGGGCGTCGGCAAGGACGGCGAGCCGACCGACAACTTCCAGCTCGGCATGGAGCTGCACGCGAAGTACACGATCTTCGCGGAAGGCTCGCGCGGCCATCTGGGCAAGCAGCTGATCGAACGGTTCCGTCTGGACGCCGGCAAGGACCCGCAGAGCTACGGCATCGGCCTGAAGGAGCTGTGGGAGATCGATCCGGGCAAGCACAAGCCCGGCCTGGTCGTGCATACGGCCGGCTGGCCGCTGGACCCGGCCACCTACGGCGGCTCCTTCCTCTATCACATGGAGGACAACAAGGTCGCGGTCGGTTTTGTCGTCGGGCTCGACTACACCAACCCCTGGCTGTCGCCGTTCGAGGAATTCCAGCGATTCAAGACCCATCCGGAGATCCGCCAGTACTTCGAGGGCGGCAAGCGCATCGGCTACGGGGCGCGCGCGATCACCGCGGGCGGCCTGCTGTCGCTGCCCAAGACGATCTTCCCGGGCGGCGCGCTGGTCGGTTGCGACGCCGGCTATCTGAACGCCTCGCGCATCAAGGGCAGCCACGCCGCGATCAAGACCGGCATGCTGGCCGCCGAGGCCGCCTTCGAAGCGCTGCAGGCCGGCCGCCAGCACGACGAGCTGACCGCCTACCCCGCCGCGTTCGAGAGCAGCTGGCTGTACAAGGAACTGCTGCAGGCGAAGAACTTCAAGCAGTGGTTCAAGAAGGGCCGCACCACCGCCACGCTGATGACCGGCATCGAGCAATGGCTGCTGCCCAAGCTTGGCATCCGCAATCCGCCGTGGACGCTGCACCGCGAGAAGCCGGACCACGTCTACCTGAAGCCGGCCGCCGAATGCCAGCAGATCGTCTATCCGAAGCCGGACGGCAAGCTGACCTTCGATCGCCTCAGCTCGGTGTTCATCAGCAACACCAACCATGAGGAAAACCAGCCCGCTCACCTGACGCTGAAGGACGCGAGCGTGCCGGTGCAGGTGAACCTGGACAAGTATGCGGGCCCGGAGAGCCGCTATTGCCCGGCGGGCGTGTACGAGTTCGTCGCCGACGAGGAGCGCGGCGGCCAGCGGCTGCAGATCAACGCGCAGAACTGCGTCCACTGCAAGACCTGCGATATCAAGGACCCGACCCAGAACATCGTCTGGGTGACGCCGGAAGGCGGCGGCGGTCCGAATTACGTGGGGATGTAAGGCAGCGCTTCTTCAGGGCTGTTCTCCCCTCTCCCGCCTGCGGGAGAGGGGAGTGACTTGCTACACCGTCATGCTTGCCGCGGCCAGCAACTGCTCGTAGATGTAGCAGTGCAATAGCGCCGCCTCCCTTTCCCCCAGCAGATCGAACGCCACGCCGAACGCCGGAAACTCGGTGTCGTCGTCGTCGCGCGCCGGATTGCGGGCCCAGGCGTCCACGGTGATCTCGCTGTCGGTGCCCACGGTCCGCAGCACGAAGCGCAACTGCAGCCGCGTGCCCGGTGCCGGCAACGGCGCGGCGGTCTGCACCAGCGCGCCACCGGCGCTGAGGTCCGACAGCACCGCCAGACGCGGGACGCCGGTCGTGTCGCCGTTCGAATGCAGCAACTGCGCCGCCAGCCGCGTCTGCACGCGCGGGCTGCTGCGCACCGGCACCTGTTGCACCTCGGTGGGGACGGAAAGCACCAGATAGCGGAACGGGCTGCGGCACACCGCGGTCACGGTGCAGCGGAAGCTGTAGATCGATTGGCCGGTGAAACCGCGCAGCAACACGTCTTCCCCCGCCTGAAAAGTGGCATCGTTGCCGCCGAATTGCGGCCAGCTGACAAACAGGCCCTGTTCGATAAAACCGATCAGCCGGCTCGCCGCGGCCCTGCCGCCATCGTCGGGGGACCGGATCTGCAGCAGCGTGCCGACCTGCAGCCCGAGCGGACCCGATGCCTGCTGCGCGGGCGCGACGTCCGATGGGGCGGCATCGTCCGCCGGCGCAGGATCCGGCCGGCATACCGAACCGTGACGAAAGACCAGCGCGACGTCGCGGCCGTCGGCGAGCACCTTGCCGCTGCCGAGCAGCAGATTGCCCGCCCCGTCGAGCAGCGACCAGGGCAAAGGCTGGCCGACCGGCAGGTCGTTCGGTGTCAAAGGAATCATGGGCATCCCAATTCAATGCCCACCGGCGTGGGCGACAGTACGGAGCGGACCGCCGGACCGCGGGACCGCGGTCGCGCTTCCTGATGCACAGCTATCGGCGTCACGCCGCAAAGGTTTAGCGCCCCCCCTACCTAAGGGGGATAGCGCAGCGCATGGCGCCGCGGTTATCCGACGGCCAGCGAAAGCGCGGCGGATCGTCCCCTTGACGCAAGCACCGAGCCAGGCCAGAATCCCGCCCAAGCTGTCTGACAGCCTTACAGATTACCGGCAACGAAAGGCTGCTCCATGCTGCCCGTCTCGCGCCCAACCTGCCAAATCCGCTTGGAACCCCTGAGCCGCCCTTCCTCCCTCGCCTCCCGCATCGCCGATGCGATCCGTGCCGACATCGGCGCGGGCCGCTTTGTTGCCGGCGCGCGCCTGCCGGCCGAATCCGCCCTGGCCGCAGCCTTCGGCGTCAGCCGGCCGATCGTGCGCGAGGCCATCGCGCAACTGAAGGCGGACGGCGTGCTGGTCACGCGCAAAGGTTCGGGGGCCTACGTCTCCGACACGCCCGGCGGACAGGTCTGGCGGCTGCGCGGCGATGCCGCCGGTGCGGACGGCGGCCCCGGCGACGGGCCGACGCTGGCACAGCTGTTCGAACTGCGCGTGATGGTCGAGACCGCCTGCGCCGAGCTGGCCGCGCGCCGCCGCACCGACGCGGACCTGGAGGCGATCGCCGCCGCGCTGGCCGCGATGCGCGTACAGCGTGACGATCCGGTGAGCGCCGCGGCAGCCGACGTGGCGTTCCATCAGGCCATCGCGCAGGCAGCGCACAACCCGTGCATCGCGGGGCTCACGGATTTCGTCGGCCAGCAGCTGCTGGTCGCCCGCCGGCTCGCCTGGGAGAACGCCGCCCGCTATCGCGGCGGACCGGGCGCGGCCGAAGCGGAGCACGCCGCGCTGGCCGATGCGATCGCCGCCGGCGATGCGAGCGCGGCCCGGCAGGCGGCGCGCCGCCATCTGGAAGCCGCCGCGGCGCGGATGGGGCTCGAACTGGATTGATCGACGACACAAGGGGACCGGCGCGATGGCAGGTCACTGCCTGCATGCGCTCCCTCGTGCAAACAGGCAGCAATTGGAAAGGCAGCAAGCCAACAAGCAAAGCAAGGGAAGCACGGCATGGAATCAGTGGATTGCGTGGTGATCGGCGCCGGCGTGGTCGGCCTGGCAGTGGCGCGGGCGCTCGCGCAGCAAGGGCGGGAGGTGGTGATCCTGGAGGCGGAGAACACCTTCGGCACGATCACCAGCGCGCGCAACAGCGAGGTGATACACGCGGGCATCTACTACCCGGCCGGCTCGCTGAAGGCGCGGCTGTGCGTGCGCGGCAAGGCGATGCTGTACGACTATTGCGCGAGCCACCAGATCGCCCATCAGCGTTGCGGCAAGCTGATCGTCGCCACCAGCGCCGCCCAGATCGCCACGCTGGAAGGCATTCGCGCAAAGGCTGCGGTCAACGGTGTGGACGATCTGCGTCTGCTCTCGCGCGAGGAAGCGCTGGCGCTCGAACCGAATCTGCAATGCGAGGCGGCGCTGCTGTCGCCATCGACAGGCATCGTCGACAGCCATGGCCTGATGCTGGCGCTGCTGGGCGATGCGGAACAGGCCGGCGCGATGCTGGCGGTGTGTTCGCCGGTGCTGAGCGGCGCCGTGACCCCCGACGGCATCGTGCTGCAGGTTGGCGGCGACACCGCGACCACGCTGCTGGCCCGCACCGTCGTCAACGCCGCCGGGCTGACCGCCCCCGAACTGGCGCGCCGGATCGAAGGCATGCCGGCGGCGCATATCCCGCCGCAGTTTTATGCCAAAGGGTGTTATTTCACGCTGACTGGCCGCGCGCCCTTCTCGCGGCTGATCTATCCGGTGCCGGAGGCGGCCGGCCTGGGCGTGCATCTGACGCTGGATCTGGGCGGCCAGGCACGCTTCGGCCCGAATGTGCGATGGATCGACGAGATCGAATACGGCGTGGATCCGCACGATGCCGACAGCTTCTATGACGAGGTGCGGCGCTACTGGCCCGCGCTGGCGGAGGGTGCATTGCAGCCGGGCTATGCCGGCATCCGTCCGAAGATCAGCGGACCGGGCGAGGCTGCCGCGGACTTCCGCATCGACGGCCCGGCCGTGCATGGCGTGCCCGGGCTGGTGCATCTGTTCGGGATCGAATCGCCAGGGCTGACGGCATCGCTGGCGATCGGGGAGAAGGTGGCGGGGATGGCCGCGCAGTAACGACGGGTTCCAATTGTCGCTGGCCTGGCTCCCCCTCTCCCGCCATGCGGGAGAGCGGAGAACCCCTACAGCTCGGTTTAGCCCGTCACGCCCGGCGCCTGCGCCGGAATCCGCGGCGTCTCCACCCGCACGTCGCCGCATTGCGCGCGATGGCGCAGCGCGTGGTCCATCAGCACCAGGGCCAGCATCGCCTCGGCGATCGGCGTGGCGCGGATGCCCACGCAGGGGTCGTGGCGGCCGAAGGTCTCGACCGTGGCGGCCTGCCCGGCCTTGTCGATCGATTCGCGCGGCGTGCGGATGCTCGAGGTCGGCTTGATCGCCAGCGACACCGTGATGTCCTGTCCGGTCGAGATGCCGCCCAGCACGCCGCCGGCATTGTTGGTGCGAAAACCTGCCGCGGTCAGCTCGTCGCCATGGACGCTGCCACGCTGCGCCACGCTGGCGAAGCCCGCGCCAATCTCGACGCCCTTGACCGCATTGATGCCCATCATCGCGTGCGCGATATCGGCGTCGAGCTTGTCGAACAGCGGCTCGCCCAGGCCCACCGGCACGCCGCTGGCTACCACCTCGATGCGCGCGCCGACCGAATCGCCGTCGCGGCGCAGCGCGTCCATATAGGTTTCCAGCTCGGGAACGATATTGGCGTCGGCGGCGAAGAACGGATTGCGCGGCACCTCGGCCCAGTCGGTGAACGGCACCTGGATCTCGCCCAGCTGGGACATATAGCCCCGGATCTCGGTGCCGTACTGCTCGCGCAGCCATTTGCGCGCGACCGCTGCGGCCGCCACCACCGGCGCGGTCAGTCGGGCCGACGAACGGCCGCCGCCGCGATGGTCACGGATACCGTATTTCTGCCAGTAGGTGTAATCGGCGTGGCCCGGGCGGAAGGTCTCGACGATATTGCCGTAGTCCTTGCTGCGCTGGTCGGTATTGCGGATCAGCAGGCAGATCGGCGTGCCGGTGGTCTTGCCCTCGAACACGCCCGACAGGATCTCGACCTGGTCCGGCTCCTTGCGCTGCGTCACGTGGCGCGACGTGCCCGGCTTGCGGCGGTCCAGATCGCCCTGGATATCGGCCTCGCACAGGCTCATGCCCGGCGGGCAGCCATCGACCACCGCGCCGATGGCGGGTCCGTGCGACTCGCCGAAGGTGGTGACTGTGAAAAGCAGGCCGAGAGTATTGCCGGACATGATGAAAACCACGCAGGAATTGGGAAAGGCCTACATTGTACGGCCTGATGTGGCACTGCACGGCACTGCACGGCGCTGCACGGCACCGCACTGCGGCGCCGGCTCCGACGCTGGTGGCCCTGGCCTACCGCCACTCGCCGCGCAAGCCCTGCACCACCTGCTGCAGGCCTTCCGGCGTGGCCTGCTCCGGCGCGATCGGCTCGCCCACCACCAGTTCGAGGCGGCTCAGGATGCCGCGCCGGAACGGCCGCGTCATCGCCGCGCCGCCCTTGCGCGAGAAAAAGCTGCCCCACAGGCCGCGCAGCGCCATCGGCACCACTGGCACCGGCGTGCGCCGCACGATCTGCTGCACGCCCTGCTTGAACGGATTGATGTCGCCACTGGCGGTGATCTTGCCTTCCGGGAAGATGCAGACCAGTTCGCCGGCCGCCAACGCACGCGCGACCTCGTCGTAGGCGTGCTTCAGCGTCTGCGGGTCTTCATGCGCGGGCGCGATCGGAATCGCGCGCGCCTGCCGGAAGAACCACGACAGCAGCGGTACTCCGAAGATCCGGTGGTCCATCACGAAGCGCACCGGGCGCGGGCTGGCCGCCATCAGCACCACCGCGTCGGCAAAGCTGACGTGATTGCAGACCAGCACCGCCGGCCCCTCGGCGGGAATGCGGTCGGCATTGACCCGCTTGAGCCGGTACACCGTATGCACCAGGATCCAGGCGACGAAGCGCAGCAGGAACTCCGGCACCACCGAATAGATGTAGATCGCCACCACCGCATTGAGCAGGCCCACGGCCAGGAACAGTTCGGGGATGCTGTAGCCGGCGCCGGTCATCGCCATCGCCAGCAGCGCCGAGGCGATCATGAACAGGCTGTTCAGGATGTTGTTGGCGGCGATGATCCGCGCGCGATGGGTGGGCGCGCTGCGGCTCTGGATCAGCGCGTAGAGCGGCACGCTGTAGAAGCCGCCGAACATCGCCAGCAGGAACAGGTCGGCCAGCACGCGCCAGTGCGCGGGCTCTGCGATGAAGGCCGCGACGCCGCTCAGCGCGGCCGGCGCCTGGCCGCGGCTGGCGAAGTACAGGTCGATCGCGAACACCGTCATGCCGATCGAGCCGAACGGCACCAACCCCACCTCGACATGCCGGCCCGATAGCCGCTCGCACAGCAGCGAGCCAACGCCGATGCCGACTGAGAACACCGCCAGCAGCAGCGTCACCACGCTCTGGTCGCCGCCGAGCACGGTCTTGGCGAAGGCGAAGAACGAGGTCAGGAAGGTCGCGCCGAGAAACCACAGCCACGAGATGCCGAGCAGGCTCAGGAACACGGTGCGGCTCTTGCGCGCCAGCATCAGGTTGCGCCAGGTTTCGGTGACCGGATTCCAGTTCAGCCGCAGATCCGGCTGCGGTGCCGGAGACAGCGGCACGCGCGAGGCCGCCACGCGGCCGGTGATCGCCAGCGCCACGCAGGCGCCGCCGATATAGAGCGTCGCGGAGATGCCGTCCTGGGATGCCGCTCCACCCACTGCCGCCAGCTCGCCGCCCAGCACGGTCCCCAGCAGGATCGCGACGAAGGTGCCCATCTCGACCAGCCCGTTGCCGCCGACCAGCTCGCTCTCGTCCAGATGCTGCGGCAGGTAGGCGTATTTGACCGGGCCGAACAGCGTCGAATGCAGGCCCATCAGGAAGGTCGTCAGGTACAGCAGCGGCGCGTTATACCAGGCAAAGCCCGCCAGCCCGACCACCATGATGGCGATCTCCAGCGTCTTGACCAGCCGGATCAGCCGCGACTTCTCGATCTTGTCGGCGATCTGCCCGCTGGTCGCCGAGAACAGCACGAACGGCGCGATAAAGATCGCCGAGATCAGGAACGCCGCGCTGGCGCCGTCCACGCCCTCGAAGCGCGCGGTCTGGTAGGTCACCAGCGAGGTGAACGCGACCTTGAACACGTTGTCGTTCATCGCGCCCAGGAACTGGGTCCAGAAGAACGGCGCAAAGCGGCGCTCGCGCAGCAGGCGGGACTGGCTCGATTGGCTCATGGGAGGGCGATTGGCGAAAGGGACGGCGCGAGGGACGGCGCGCGGGATGTTGCGGGCAACGATGCGGCGCGATCGGGCCGCGGTGATGCGGGACGGGTGGATCAGCCGAGAGAGTCGCGGGCGGTACCGTCACGGTCCGCCCGCCGGGCGCGGGGCGGCCTCGGCCGCCCCTTCAGTTGGCCTTCTCTTCCGGCCAGTCGCGGATATAGGCCTTCAGCATGCGGTTCTCGAAGCTCTGCTCCTCGACCACCGCCTTGGCCACGTCGTAGAACGAAATCACGCCCATCAGCGTGCGGCTGTCGAGCACCGGCATATAGCGGGCATGGCGCTCGAGCATCATGCGGCGGACCTCGTTGACATCGGTCTCCGGCGTGCAGGTCAGCGGCGCGTCGTCCATCACGCGGCGGATCGTCGCGTTGCCGACATTGCCGTTGTTCGAGGCCAGCGTCTGGATGATCTCGCGGAAGGTCAGCATGCCGACCAGTTCGCCGTACTCCATCACGACCAGCGAGCCGATGTCGTGCTCGGCCATCGTGGTGACCGCCTCCAGCAGTGACGTATCCGGCTTGACGGTATAGAGCGTATTGCCCTTGATCTGCAGGATGTCGCTGACTTTCATAATGGTCTCCCCTCGATGATGCCGGTGCGGCGGGCGGCGGGCGTCGCCCCGCCCGCCCTGCCTGATCCGCCCGAACCGCGTGGCCGCGCAGGCGTTGCGCGCCATCCGCCATAGATGGGCCGATGCTAGCCGAAAGCGGGCGCCCAAGTAAAGCCGGGGCCCTTCGGCCATGCGGTCCGCCGCCGGCGGGCCAATGCTACGATGCAGGCCGGCACATCCGCATGCCGCCGCACGCCTGCTCCCCGCGGGACCGTGCCGATGCCGGCCGCCGTCAGACCGCTTCGCTGGAACCACGATTCGATAGAGACCATGTCCGATACCCGTTTCGATACCCTCGCGCTGCACGCCGGCGCCGCGCCCGACCCCGCCACGGGGGCGCGTGCCACGCCGATCCACCTGACCACGTCGTTCGTGTTCCGCGACAGCGAGCACGCGGCCTCGCTGTTCAATATGGAACGCGCCGGCCACGTGTACTCGCGGATCTCCAATCCGACCGTGGCCGTGTTCGAGGAACGCGTCGCCGCGCTGGAGAACGGCGTCGGCGCGATCGCCACGGCCTCGGGCCAGGCTGCGCTGCATCTGGCGATCGCCACGCTGATGGGCAGCGGCTCGCATATCGTCGCCTCGTCCGCGCTGTACGGCGGCTCGCACAACCTGCTGCACTACACGCTGCGCCGTTTCGGCATCGAAACCACCTTCGTGCAGGCGCGCGATATCGACGCCTGGCGCGCCGCGATCCGCCCCGAGACCCGGCTGCTGTTCGGCGAGACGCTGGGCAATCCTGGGCTGGACGTGCTCGACATCCCGACGCTCGCTCAGCTTGGCGACGAGCATGGCATTCCGCTGCTGGTGGACTCGACCTTCACCACGCCCTATCTGATCCAGCCGTTCGCGCACGGCGCCGCGCTGCTCTACCACTCGGCGACCAAGTTCCTGGGCGGCCATGGCACCACCATCGGCGGCGTGCTGGCCGAGGGCGGCAACTTCGACTTCGAGGCTTCGGGACGCTTTCCCGAGCTGTCGGAGCCGTACGCGGGCTTTCACAACATGGTCTTCACCGAGGAGAGCACCGTCGCACCGTTCCTGCTGCGCGCGCGTCGCGAGGGCCTGCGCGACTTCGGCGCCTGCATGAACCCGATGGCGGCGTGGCAGCTGCTGCAGGGCATCGAGACGCTGCCGCTGCGGATGGCCCGCCATGTCGACAATGCGCGCCGCGTGGTGCAGTTCCTCGTCTCGCATCCGATGGTCGAGTCGGTGGCCTACCCCGAGCTCGAATCGCACCCCGACCATGCGCTCGCGAAGCGGCTGCTGCCGCGCGGCTGCGGCGCGGTGTTCAGCTTCAATCTGAAGGGCGATCGCGCCGCCGGCCAGCGCTTCATCGAGAGCCTGACGCTGTTCTCGCATCTGGCCAATGTCGGCGACGCCCGCTCGCTGGTGATCCATCCCGCCTCGACCACGCACTTCCGCATGGATGCGTCGGCGCTGCGCTCGGCCGGCATCGCCGAGGGCACGATCCGCTTGTCGATCGGCCTGGAAGATCCGGACGATCTGATCGACGATCTGAAGCGCGGGCTGAAGGCGGCGCAGAAGTCGATGGAGAAAGGCGGCGGAAGCAGCGGTCGCAGCGCTGCCAGCGGTACCGGCGCCGCCGGCAACAAGAGCAACGGAGGGCAAGCCTGATGTATCTGAACGTCAATGGCCAGCGGGCCTACGCCTATACCGGCGGCAAACCCTTCGATCCCGCCCTGCCCTGTGCCGTGTTCGTGCACGGCGCGCAGAACGACCACAGCGTCTGGGGCCTGCAGACGCGCTGGTTCGCGCATCATGGATTTTCGGTGCTGGCGGTGGACCTGCCCGGACACAACCGCAGCGAGGGGCCGCCGCTGGCCACCGTCGAGCAGATGGCCGACTGGGTCGTCGCGCTGTTGCGCGCGGCGGGCGTCAAGGCGCCCGCGCTGATCTTCGGCCACAGCATGGGCTCGCTGATCGCGCTGGAATGCGCCGCGCGCCATGCCGGCGCGGTGCGCGCGATCGGCATGCTGGCGACCGCCTATCCGATGAAGGTCTCCGACGCGCTGCTCGATGCCGCGCAGAACCGCGAGCACGAGGCCATCGCGATGGTCAATGCGTGGTCGCATTCGAGCCTGGCCAACAAGCCGTCGTCGCCGGGGCCGGGCTTCTGGATGCATGGCGTCAGCCAGCGGCTGATGGAACGGGTCGGCCGGCGCAATCCGCAGGCCCAGGTCTTCCATACCGACTTCGCCGCCTGCAACGCCTACGCCAACGGCGAGCGCGCCGCGGCTGGCCTGCAGTGCCCGGCGCTGGTGGTGGTGGGAGGCAAGGACATGATGACGCCCGCCCGCTCGGCCCGCGCACTGGCGGCGACGATGCCGCGCGCCAGCGTGGTCGAGCTGCCCTGCGGCCACAACATCATGGGCGAGAAGCCCGACGAGGTGCTGGACGCGCTGGCCGGCTTTGCGCGGCGCGTGATCGCGAACGGTGGTTGATCGCCGATACCGTCATGGCCGCGAAAGCGGGGACTCAGTGGCTCAGGAAGACGCTGGGTTCCCGCGTTCGCGGAAACGACGCGATGGTTGGCGTCCGTTTCGCGGCGCGCTGCGGCCCGCTCAGACCTGTCCGTGCCAGCCGGGCGGCACCACCTCGAGCGTGCGCCGCTGCCCCTCGCCGATCGGTGTGTCGGGCGTCTGGGGCGTCTGGGGCGTCTTGGGTGTCTCCGGCGTCTGCAGTGGCGACATCGCGCCCGTGTCGAAGATCTCCTGCAGCGTCTTGTCCAGCATCGGATTCTCCAGCACCCCGCGCAGCACGTCGGCGCCATTGAGCAGCTGTGCCACCGCGGTGCGCGGCAGCCGCGGCAGATTCAGCACCAGCCGGTCGTGCAGCAGGCGCAGCGGTACGCGCGCCGGGTCGCACAGCAGCGCCCAGTGCGCCTGGCCGCGATGGTGCTGCAGCTTGCCGACCAGATGCATCGCGTCGAGCTTGCCGAGCAGCACGGCCAGGTAATCGGCCTCGACCCGCAGCTTGCGTCCCAGGTCCAGCTCGCCGACGCTGCGCGGCGCCTGTTCGCGCGCGCGGTACAGCACGTAGAGCACGCCCAGCGCATCGTAGAAGTCGCTGCCCGCAAAGGTCCGCCGGCGCCAGTAGCCCTGGCGGACCACCGGCAGGTTGGCGGCGATGGTGGCGCCCAGCAGCGTCACCAGCCAGCTCAGATAGATCCACAGCAGGAAGATCGGCAGCGCGGCAAAGGCGCCGTAGACCGCGGTATAGGTCGGGAAGCGCGTGACGAAATAACCGAAGCCCCGCTTCGAAAGTTCGAAGGCCAGCGCCGCCACCATGCCGGCGAGGATGGCATCGCGCCATTCGACATAGGCGTTGGGCACTGCCGTATAGAGCAAAGCGAAGGCGATCGCCGACAGCAGCACCGGCGCCAGGCTCACCGCGAAGCCGACGCCGAACGGCATCGTGCCGACATAGCCGGCGGAGATCGAGATCAGATACGAGCTGATCGACAGGCTGCCGCCGATCAACACCGGGCCGCAGGTCAGTACCGCCCAGAACACCAGCACGCGCTGCGCGAAGCGGCGTTTCTGCTTGACGCGCCAGATCGCATTGAGCGCGTCCTCGACCGTCAGCATAGTCAGCACCGCGGTGACCATCAGGCCGACCAGGCCGACCGCGGTCAGGCCCTTGGCATTGCGCGCAAACTGACCCAGATAGCCGGTGATCGAATCGGTCAGATTGCCGGGAATCAGGTTCTGGAACAGAAAGCCTTCGATCGCGTTGCGGAAGTTCGCGAACATCGGAAACGCGGCGAGCAGCGCGAACGCGACCGTCAGCACCGGCACCACCGACAGCACGGTGGTAAAGGTCAGGCTGGCCGCGACCTGCGGCAGACGGTCCTCGCCGGCGCGCCGCGCGGCATAGCGCAGCAGTGCACGCAGCTTCTGCCAGTTCCATTCGCGCCGCAGGCGCGCGATACGGTTGGTGCAGCGGGACACAAGACTGGGATGGGACATGCGGGGCAAACTCCATGGCGGCGGGCGCCGAGCCCGCCACTATAATACGCCGGTTGCATCGCACGCGATGCTTGTGCCGCCCGGCCGAAGTCGCGGCGCAAGCCGATGTCCTTCCCGCTACCTTCTTGCACACTGCGCGCCCGCCGCGCGCCACCTGCCCCGCCCCTATGTCCGACATCCTGGTCCTCTACTACAGCCGCCACGGCAGCACCCGCAAGCTCGCGGAGCTGATCGCGACCGGCATCGACAGCGTGCCCGGGGCCCACGCGCGGCTGCGCACGGTGCCGCCGGTCTCGACGGTATGCGAGGCGACCGCGCCGGACATTCCGGCCGACGGCCCGCCCTACGTCGAACTGCGCGATCTGCACGAATGCATCGGCCTGGCGCTCGGCAGCCCGACCCGCTTCGGCAACATGGCCGCGCCGATGAAGTATTTCCTCGACGGCACCATCGCCGAATGGCTGTCGGGCACGCTGACGGGCAAGCCGGCCTGCGTGTTCACGTCGACCGGCAGCCTGCATGGCGGCCAGGAAACCACGCTGGTGTCGATGATGCTGCCGCTGCTGCATCACGGCATGCTGCTGATGGGGCTGCCCTACAGCGAGCGCGGATTGATGACCACGGTCGGCGGCGGCACGCCCTATGGACCGAGCCATCACGCGCTCGGCGACAACAGCCGGCCGGTCAGCGAAGACGAATCGGCGCTGGCGATCGCGATGGGCAAGCGGCTGGCGCAGACCGCGCTGCGGCTGGCGGCCAACGCTCCCGCCAACGGAGGCGCGCGATGACCGCAGTCGACACGCGCGACGACGCCGCGCTGCATAGCCCGCTGCTGTACCGCCTCAGCATCGCCAGCCTGCTCGCGCTGATCGTGCTGTCGATCGCCTGGGAATGGTTTCTGGCGCCGCTGCGGCCGGGCGGCTCGTGGCTGATCATCAAGTTCCTGCCGCTGCTGCTGCCGCTGCGGGGCATGCTGACGCGCAACCGCTACACGATGCAGTGGTCGTCGATGCTGATCCTGCTGTATTTCACCGAAGGCATCGTGCGCGCCACCAGCGACCGCGCGCCGTCGTCGTGGCTCGCATGGTGCGAGGTCGCGCTGACGCTGCTGTTCTTCTTCGCGACCATCTTCTATCTGCGGCCGTACAAGCGCCGTGCGCGGGCGAAAGCCAGCGCCGACGCGCCGGCTTCTCCGCAGGCGCGGCGCTGACCGCCCCGCACGATCCGATCCACCCGCCGCTTCCATCGACAGCCCATCGCCATGACGCAAGCCCCGACCGACGCCCGCCTCCACTCCTTCCTGTCGCTGTGCCGCGCTGCGCTGGGACCGACCCACGTGCTGACCGAGGCCGAGGACAAGGCAGCCTATCTGACCGACTGGCGCCGGCGCTATGCCGGCGATGCGCTGGCCGTGCTGCTGCCCGGCACCACCGAGGAAGTGGCCGCAGCGGTGCGCGCATGCCATGCGCACCAGATCGCGATCGTGCCGCAAGGCGGCAACACCGGCCTGTGCGGCGGTGCTACGCCGGATGCGTCGCAGCCCTCGGTGGTGCTGTCGCTCAAGCGCCTGAACCGCATCCGCCAGGTCGATCCGCTGAACAACACGATCACCGTCGAGGCTGGCGTCATCCTGCAACAGGTCCAGCAGGCCGCCAGCGAGCATGACCGCCTGTTCCCGCTGAGCCTGGCCGCGGAAGGCAGCTGCACCATCGGCGGCAATCTGGCCACCAATGCCGGCGGCACCGGCGTGCTGCGCTATGGCAACACGCGCGAGCTGTGCCTGGGTCTGGAAGTGGTGACTGCCAGCGGCGAGGTCTGGAACGGGCTGCGCGGCCTGCGCAAGGACAACACGGGCTACGATCTGCGCGACCTGTTCATCGGCGCCGAAGGCACGCTGGGCGTGATCACCGCCGCGGTGATGAAGCTGTACCCGGCGCCGCGCGCCCGCGTGACGGCGCTGGCCGCGGTCGCCGATCCGCGCGCCGCACTGGCGCTGCTGGCGCTCGCCCAGCGCCATGCCGGCGCGATGCTGACCGGCTTCGAGCTGATGTCGGCGATGTGCCTGGAGCTGGTGACTCGCCATTATCCGCAGCTGCGCTATCCGTTCGACCGCCCGCATCCGCAGGTGGTACTGCTCGAGCTGTCCGACAGCGAAAGCGCCGAGCATGCGCGCGCCACCTTCGAGACGCTAATGGAAGCGGCCTTTGACGCCGGTATCGTCGCCGATGCCGTGGTGGCCGAATCTGTACAGCAATCGCGCGACTTCTGGAATCTGCGCGAGCACATTCCTCTGGCGCAGGTCGAGGAAGGCAAGAACATCAAGCACGACATCGCGGTGCCGATCTCGCGCATTGGCGACTTCATCGCCGGCACCGACGCTCAGCTGCAGGCCGCATTCCCCGGCGTGCGCATGGTGACCTTCGGCCATCTCGGCGATGGCAATCTGCACTACAACGTGTCGCCGCCGGCGGGACAGGACCACGACGCCTTCCTCGCCCACCAGGACGCGATCAACCGCATCGTGCACGACAGCGTGCATGCGCACGGCGGCTCGATTTCCGCCGAGCACGGCCTCGGCCAGCTCAAGCGCGACGAGAATCGGCGCTACAAGAGCGAGATCGAACTGGCGATGATGCGGGCGATCAAGCAGGCGCTGGATCCGCTGGGGCTGATGAATCCGGGCAAGGTGGTGTAAGGCCCCGGGCCAATGTGCGTGCCCGCGCGGCAGCTTGGCGGGCCGCCATCGTCGCAGACGCCGCGGAGGCCGCAGAGGCCGCAGAGGCCGCATAAGCTCATTCGGAATCCGTCGTAAGACAAGGCCCCGGTTCCGTTGACGCCCCTTCCGTCGCGACCTAGTGTAGATAGGTTCGCTCGACATATCCGCTGCAAGGAGGGGCCTCCCATGAGCCTGCGGCCTGATCCCACATTCCACGCATCGCCCGCACTGGCGATGCAGGCGCCGGCGGAAGAGTACGCCTACACGGTGATGCTCAGCCCCGATGCCTCGCAGCCGGATGCGCTCGCCGTCATCGACGTCAAGCCCGGCTCGCCGACCTACAGCAAGGTCGTGCATACGGTGCCGATGACCCAGCGCGGCGACGAACTGCACCACTTCGGCTGGAACGCCTGCTCGTCGGCGCTATCGCCGCTGACGGGGCACGCGTTTCTGGAACGGCGCTTCCTGATCATCCCCGGCATGCGCTCGTCGCGCATCTACATCGTCGATACCAGACCCCATCCGACCCAGGCGGCGATCCACCGCGTCATCGAGCCCGACGAGATCTTCCGCAAGACCGGGTATTCGCGGCCGCACACCGTGCACTGCGGTCCCGAAGGCATCTACGTCAGCACGCTCGGCGGCGGGGGCAAGGATGGAACCGACGGCGCGCCCGGCATCTTCATCATGGACTGCGAAACCTTCGACGTGCTCGGACGCTGGGAGATCGATCGCGGTCCGCAGGACAAGCACTACGACTTCTGGTGGAACCTGCCGCGCGACTACATGGTGTCGAGCGAATGGGCGCTGCCGCCGCAGTTCGAGAACGGCCTGGTGCCCGAGGATCTGCTGTCCAATCGCTATGGGCACCGCTTGCACTTCTGGGACCTGCGCGCGCGGCGCAACGTGCAGACCATCGACCTGGGCGCGCAGCATCAGATGGCGCTGGAAGTACGCCCTGCCCACGACCCGGTGCGCGAGTACGGCTTCGTCGGCGTGGTGGTCGACACCACCAACCTGGAAGGATCGATCTGGACGTGGTGGCGCGAGGACGGGCAATTCCACGTCGAGAAGACTGCGACGATTCCGGCGGAACCGGCCTCGGCCGACGTGCTGCCGCCGCTGCTGCAGGGCTTCGGCGCCGTGCCGCCGCTCGTCACCGACATCGACCTGTCGCTCGACGACCGCTTTCTCTACGTCTCCTGCTGGGGCACCGGCGAGATGCGTCAGTACGACGTCACCGATCCGCGCAAGCCGAAGCTGACCGGCTCCGTGCATCTCGGCGGCATCGCCCGCCGCACGCCGCACCCGAACGGCAAGTTGTTCGCCGCAGGTCCGCAGATGGTCGAGATCAGCCGCGACGGCCGTCGCGTCTACTGGTCCAATTCGCTCTATTCCAGCTGGGACAACCAGTTTTATCCCGACGGCGTGCCCGCTGCGCAGGTCATGGCGCATGCCGACCCGGACGGCGGCCTGACGCTGGCCGACGACTTCTGGGTCGACTTTCCCGCGGGCTACCGCGCCCATCAGATCCGCCTCGAAGGCGGCGACTGCTCGACCGACTCGTTCTGCTATCCCTCCGTCGGACCGCGATGACGTGGGAACAGACCGGTCTCTGGACCGGTGTGATCGTCAGCGGGCTGTACCACGGCCTGAGTCCCGCGATGGGCTGGCCGCTGGCGGTGTCGAACGGGCTGATGGCCCGGCGCGACGACGCCGTGTTCGCCGCGCTCGGCTATCTCGGCCTCGGTCATGCCGCCGCGGTGATGACGCTGACGCTGCCATTCGGCCTGCTCGCGTCGCTGGCCGGCTGGCAGCGCGAGATCCGCTTCGTTGCCGCCGCCCTCGTGATCGGCTACGGCATCGCGCTGCTGGCGCGACGGCGCCATGCACGCGCGCTCGCCCGCATCCCGCCGTCGCGGCTGACGCTGTGGTCCTTTGCCATTGCGCTCGCCCATGGCGCGGGACTCATGCTGGTACCGATCTATCTCGGCCTTTGCAGCACGGCTACCCACCCCGGGCATCAAGCCGCCACGGCGCTCGCCTTCGGCAACGCCGGCATGGCCGTGCTGGTCTCGATCGTTCATGCCGCGGCGATGATGACGGGCGGCGGCGCGATGGCGTGGGTCACCTATCGCCACGTCGGCCTCGCGCTGGTATCGCGCAGCTGGCTCAATACGGACGCCGCATGGGCGTTAAGCCTGGTACTGGTCGGAGGGATGTCGCTGATGGCAGCGACGGCGCGCTGAAAGCGCCGGCGTGTCGATGCTCGCGCGATCTACGGCGCCGCCGAGCGAAAGACCGTCGGAATGGCAAAAAGCCCCGGAGTATTCCGGGGCTTTTCGTTTTCTACCTGCTGCTGCATGCGCGGTGCGTCGGTCCGATTGATCCGCTCGGTGCGGATCGCCGGATGCGGCAGGTCCACCAGAAACACCATCTCTGGCCGGGGACACCATGTCAGCGTTGCGCGCGTTTGAAGTTTGGAAGATGCGGCATCCGTTGCCATCGCCATGCCGAGCAATGGCAGTGGCCGCGGTCGACCGCCCGATCGCTTGAAATGGCCCGATTTCCCGCCGCGTGCGGACGGCGCGCCGATCTCCGTTCGTGCAGTGGCATCAATCCTGCAAGCCCCTACCCCCATGCGTCCGTCTCGGCACAGGAGGTAAGGCATGAAGGAATGGCTCGATCTGAACGTCTTTCTGGGGATTTCGGCGCTCGACTGGCTGCATGCCGGCATCGCCGCCGTGGTCAGCTATCTGGTGTTGATCACGCTGCTGCGCTTCGCCTGCGCACGGCTGGACCGGCTCGCGGCCCGGACACGGCCCGTGATCATCGACCGCATGGCGGACATGCTGCGGCATACGTCGCGCTTCGTGCTGCTGCTGGCCGCGCTGCTGATCGCCGTCGACTTCCTGGACCTGCCGCCGAAATGGGCCAGCCGTATCGGCCATCTGTGGTTTCTGCTGATCGGCTTCCAGATCGCGATCTGGATCAATCACGCCGTCACGCTATGGACCCACGACCGACTGACCGGCACCGGTCCGACCGCCCATAATCCCGTGTTCACCACGGTGATGGCGTGGGGCATGCGCGTGATGCTGTGGTCGGTGCTGCTGCTCGCCATGCTGGCCAATGTGGGCGTCAATATCACGGCCTTTGTGGCGAGCCTCGGCGTCGGCGGCGTGGCGGTGGCGCTGGCCGTGCAGAACATCCTCAGCGACCTGTTCGCGTCGCTGGCCATTGGCCTGGACAAACCCTTCGAGAACGGCGATTTCATCGTGTTCGGCGACATCGCCGGCAGCGTCGAACGCATCGGCCTGAAGACCACGCGGCTGCGCGCATTGAGCGGCGAGCAGATCGTCTGCAGCAATACTGAACTGTTGAAGACGACGATCCACAACTACAAGCGCATGGCGGAACGCCGCATCCAGTTCAATTTCCGCGTGACATACCAGACGCCGCCGGACACGCTGCGGCGCATCCCCGAGATCGTCAAGTCCGCCGTCGTCGCCGCAGGGCGAACGCGCTTCGACCGCGCGCATTTCAAGGGCTTCGGCGAAAGCGCGCTTGAGTTCGAGGTGGTCTACTTCGTCACCGATCCGGACTACAACCTGTACATGGATATCCAGCAGTCGATCAATCTGGCGATGGTCACCGAGCTGAGCAAGCTCGATGTCGAGTTTGGTGTGCCGGTGCGGACGGTGCGGTTGGTGGGGATGGATGACGCCGAGGACGATGCGCGGACCGATCCGCGCGGTGTCGGCGAGCCCCAGCGTGCGTGGCCGCCACAGAACCGTGATCGACGCAACGCGGCGCTGTCGCAGGCGAGATAGGCCTTTGCAGGCAAGGGTATGACTGCTGCATGCCCCAAAAACAAAACCCCGGAAGACCGCGATCTTCCGGGGTTCCGCCGCCATGTACCGATGTACTGGCGGAGACGGAGGGATTCGAACCCTCGATCCAGGTTTTGGCCCGGATGCTCCCTTAGCAGGGGAGTGCCTTCGACCTCTCGGCCACGTCTCCCAAACTTGCGTTGTGCGAGGGAGGCCGCACAACGAAGCGCGTATTCTAGCGAGGGTGTGGCAATTGGTCAACGACGAATCGATGACACCGCACTTGCCTGCCCTCGCCAGCGCCGGCGCGCGAACGCGCCGGAAATCAGGCCTGTTCCAGCTCGAACGCCTTGTGCAGCGCGCGCACGGCCAGCTCCATGTACTTCTCGTCGATCAGCACCGAGATCTTGATTTCCGAGGTCGAGATCATCTGGATATTGATGCCCTCTTCCGACAGCGTGCGGAACATCTTGCTCGCGATGCCGACATGCGAGCGCATGCCCACGCCGACCACCGACACCTTCGACACCTTCGGATCGCCGGAGATGCTGCCCGCGCCGATATGCGCCTTGACGCCGTCGTTCAGGATGCCGAGTGCGCGCTGATAGTCGCCGCGCGGCACGGTGAAGGTGAAGTCGGTCTTGCCGTCGACGGACTGGTTCTGGATGATCATGTCGACGTCGATATTGGCGTCGGCGATCGGGCCCAGGATCTGGTAGGCGATGCCGGGCTTGTCGGGCACGCCGAGAACGGTGATCTTGGCTTCGTCACGGGCAAAGGCGATGCCGGAGATGACGGCTGCTTCCATGTCAGGGTCTTCCTCAAAAGTAATCAGCGTGCCCGAATGCATTTCCTGCTCGAGCGGCATCAGGGGGTCGGTCAGCGACGACAGCACGCGCGTCTTGACGCGGTATTTGCCGGCAAACTCCACCGAGCGGATCTGCAGCACCTTGGAACCGAGGCTGGCCATTTCCAGCATTTCCTCGAAGGTGATACGGTCCAGCCGGCGCGCGTCTTCGACCACGCGCGGGTCGGTGGTGTAGACCCCGTCCACGTCCGTATAGATCAGGCATTCGTCGGCCTCGATCGCGGCCGCGATGGCGACGGCCGAGGTATCGGAGCCGCCGCGGCCCAGCGTGGTGATGTTGCCCAGCGCGTCGATGCCCTGGAAGCCGGTGACGATGACCACGCGGCCGGCGTCGAGATCGCCCAGGATGCGCTCATCGTCGATCGATTCGATGCGTGCCTTGGTGTACGACGAATCGGTCTTCACCGGGACCTGCCAGCCGGTATAGCTGATGGCGTCGATGCCCTCGCCGTGCAGCGCGATGGCGAGCAGCGCGACGCTGGCCTGTTCGCCGGTCGAGGCCAGCATGTCGAGCTCGCGCGGATCCGGCTGCGGCGAAATCTCCTTGGCGAGTCCCAGCAGGCGATTGGTCTCGCCCGACATGGCCGAAGGCACCACGACTACGCGGTGACCGGCGCGGTGCCACTTGGCCACGCGCTTGGCGACATTCTTGATGCGTTCCGTGGAACCCATCGAAGTGCCGCCGTATTTGTGAACGATGAGAGCCATCTTCTTGTCGACGCCAGCGATTGTGCAAAACCACTGAAAATACACCAAGCACCGGCGCCCGGCAAGGCGGAATAGCGGTTGTTTCGCCTTGTCAAGCCTTGCGGGAACGATGTCCCGTGCGGTAGGCGGCATGGCGAGCGGGAGCGAAAGACTCCCTCGACGTGCCGGTCACTGCGCCGGTTCGATCTCCGGACGCCGGGCGTGCCATTCGACCCGCCAGCGCGGCGCCGGCGCCGCGTCCGGCCAGCGGCGATGCATGCCGAGACCGGCGGCCAGCACGATTTGCTCCCCCGTTTCCCCCGCGCGCAGCAGCGGCAGATAGGGACGGCGCCAGGCCGGCACGGCAGCCTCCTGATAGGCCTGCTTCAGCGCCCGGGCGGGGCCGCCCGGCCGCAACACGATGCGCTCGCCGCCAGTGCGCGGCCCCAGCGTCAGCGGCTGTCGCAGCACCGCCTCCGGCACGCCGAAGGTATCGTCACGCGTGAAGCGCAGTTCGCCGTCCCAGGCCGGAACCGGCAGGCTGCCCTCTCCTTGCCACTGCAGCGCGACGGTCTGGACCGGCGGCGCGCCGGGCGGCACGCAGGCCAGTGCCCGCGAACGGAAGCGGCGCAGCACCAGGCCATCGTGCGGCAGCGCCGGTTCGCCGCCATGGTGGTCGATCAACTGCTCGCGCATCGCCGCCAGCCGGGCCACCGACGGCGCCCGCGCGCCAAGGTCGCGCAGCCACAGCCGCAGCACGGCATCGCCCTGCGCCGTCGGCAACGCGCGCAGCCCGTCGAGGTCGAGTTCGGCCAGCGTCGACGCATCGCGCCCCGGATGCGCCAGGTTCGCCAACTGGCGAGCCGCCAGGGCATCGAGCGCCTGCGCGGCTTCGGCCAGGTGCGCAGCGGCCTGCGCAACATTGGCGCGCAACGCCGGGAAGGCGGCGAGCAGGCCCGGCAGCTGCTGGCGCAGCGCATTGCGGGCGAAGCGAGTGTCGTCGTTGGAGGGATCGTCGATCCAGCGCAGGCCGTGCGCGCGGCAATAGGCCTCGATGTCGCGCCGCTCGATCTCGAGCCAGGGGCGCAGCAGCGCGATGTCTCTGCGCTCGGCCAGGCGGCGCAGCGCGGGCATGCCGGCCAGGCCGTGCACGCCGCTGCCGCGGAACAGCCGCATCAGCACGGTCTCGACCTGGTCGTCCAGATGATGGCCGAACAGCAGCCAGCCGACGTTGTGCTGCTCGCACAGATCCGTCAGTGCCTGGTAGCGGGCACGCCGGGCAGCGGCTTCCAGCCCTTCCCCCTGCGCGGGCACGACCGTCACGCGCGCGGCACGGTATTCGATGCCCCAGTCGCGGCACAGCTCGGCGCAGAAGCGGTCCCATTCGTCAGCCTGGGCCTGCAGGCCGTGATGGACATGCAACGCCAGCAAGGGCGCGGGCTCTGCATCGTCGACGCGCGTCGCGGCGAGCGCGGCGCGGGCCGCATGCAGCAGCGCGACCGAATCGCGGCCGCCCGACAGGGCCACCGCCACCGCTCTCCCACCATGCGCGCCATATTGGCCGGCCCCGGAAACGACAAAGGCCGCACCGGCCTGCAGGGCCTGTGCGACCTTGTCGGTCAGCGTGGCGGTCGGGTCGCGCAAATCGGGCGCGACGGGATCAGCCTTGGCCCTGGGCGCCGGTTTCCTTGAACTTGCCATAGGCCATCAGCCGCTCGTGGCGGCGTGCCTGCAGTTCCTTGACGCTCATGCCCTGGAACTGGCGCAGCGACTCGGCCAGCGAACGCTTGAGCATCGCGGCCATGGCCTTCGGATCGCGGTGCGCGCCGCCGAGCGGTTCGTTGACGATCTTGTCGATCAGCCCCAGCGCCTTCAGGCGATGCGCGGTCAGGCCCAACGCCTCGGCGGCTTCGGGCGCCTTCTCGGCGGTCTTCCACAGGATCGACGCGCAGCCTTCCGGCGAAATGACCGCGTAGGTGGCGAATTGCAGCATCTGCACCACGTCGCCCACGGCAATCGCCAGCGCGCCGCCCGAACCGCCTTCACCGATGATGGTGGCGATCAGCGGCACCTTCAGGCCGGCCATCACGTACAGGTTGTGGCCGATCGCCTCCGACTGGCCGCGCTCTTCCGCATCGATGCCCGGGAACGCGCCTGGCGTATCGACAAAGGTGAAGATCGGCAGGCCGAACTTGTCGGCCAGTTCCATCAGCCGCTTGGCCTTGCGATAGCCCTCGGGCTTGGACATGCCGAAGTTGCGCAGCGCGCGCTCCTTGGTGTCCCGGCCCTTCTGGTGGCCGATCACCATGCAGGCCTGGCCGTTGAAGCGGGCCAGCCCGCCCACGATCGACAGGTCGTCGGCGAAGGCGCGGTCGCCGTGCAGTTCGTGGAAGTCGGTGAAGATTTCCCGCACATAGTCCAGCGTGTAGGGACGCTGGGGATGGCGAGCGATCTGGGCCACCTGCCACGGGGTCAGGTTGGCGTAAATATCCTTGGTCAGCTGCTGGCTCTTGCCGGCCAGCCGCGAAATCTCTTCGGAAATGTCGACCGCCGAGTCGTCCTGCACGAAGCGCAGTTCTTCGATTTTTGCCTCGAGTTCGGCGATCGGCTGCTCGAAATCCAGAAAGGTGGTTTTCATTGAATCACGCGTACCTGTCTGTGAAGGGGCGCATTCTACCGGAATTTCCTTGCGCTCCGGGGGCCGAAATCGCCCCGAATGCGCCGAATTCGCCGCCTGAAGATGGTGAAAGGAGCACTTTCGTGCTCCGGCTATCGAATGCCAGACTAGTAAGTGACAGGCAGCGGATCAAGGCTGCGCCACATGTACCAGGTCGCCACGGTGCGCCACGGCTCCCAGTTGGCAGCGACTTCGCGCGCCTCGCTGCGCGTGACCGGCTCGCCGCTGAAATAGTTGGCCGAAATCGCGTTGATCAGGCCGATGTCGTCCAACGGCAGCACGTTCGGCCGCATCAGGTTGAACATCAGGAACATCTCCGCGGTCCAGCGGCCGATGCCGCGGATCTGCGTCAGCTCGGCGATCACCGCCTCGTCGTCCATCTCGGCCCATTTGTCGACATGGACGCGCCCCGCCTTGAAGTGCTCGGCCAGGTCGACGATGTACTCGGCCTTGCGGCGCGACAGCCCGCAGGCGGCCAGCTTGTCGACGCCGGCGCGCAGCAGTTGCGCGGGGGTCAGCTTCGGACAGGCCGCGGCCAGCCGCTCCCAGACCGATTGCGCGGCCTTGACCGAGATCTGCTGCCCGACGATCGAACGCGCCAGCGTGACGAAGGGATCGCCGCGCGAGACCAGATGGGCCGGCCCGTAGGTCGGAATCATCTTGCGCAGGATGCGGTCGCGCTTCATCAGGTCGGCGCAGGCCTCGTCCCAATAGGCGGGACGCACGGCGCCTTCGACCGTCTCGACCGGCAGCGGAATCGCCGCGGCCTCGGGCAGGGTCTTGCCGGCGCGCGCCGTCTTCAAGGTCGGCTTGCCGTCGGCCTTGGCGACCGTGCGGCTCCTGGGCGCGGGCGGCGCGCTGGACGCGGCCGTGCCGCCGGCGGCCGGCGCCTTGGCGACCTTCGCTGCCTTGGTCGCCTTGGCGGCCTTGATGGCCGGCTCTCCGGTGGCCCGCGCCGGCTTGGCGGTCCTGGCCGCCGTGCCGGGCGTCTTGCGCACGGCAGCGTTCAAGCACGCCTCCATTCGGTCACGCCGCCCGGCTTGTCCTCGAGCACGATGCCCGCCTCGAGCAGCTCCGCGCGAATGCGGTCGGCCTCGGTGAAATTGCGTTCGGCCTTGGCCTGCTTGCGCGCGGCGATGCGCGCCTCGATCTGCTCCGGCGCGATGCCGCCCGCATCGGCGCCGCCCTGCAGGAAAGCGTGCGCATCGCGTCCGAGCAGGCCTAGCGTGGCGGCCAGACCTTTCAGTTGCCGCGCCGCCGCGGGCGAGCCGCTGCGGTTGACTTCGCCGGCCAGGTCGAACAGCACCGAGACGGCGATCGGCGTATTGAAGTCGTCGCCCATCGCCTCGGCGAAGCGGCGCGCGTGCGGTTCGTCCCAGTCGAGCGGCGCGTTGTCGGGCTGCACGTCCTTGAGCGCGGTATAGAGACGGGTCAGGCCGTGGCGCGCGTCGTCCAGATGCGCGTCGCTGTAGTTCAGCGGGCTGCGATAGTGCGCGCGCAGGATGAAGAAGCGCACCACCTCGGCGTCGTACTGCTTGAGCACCTCGCGGATCGTGAAGAAGTTGCCGAGCGACTTCGACATCTTCTCGTCGTTGATGCGCACGAAGCCGTTGTGCATCCACACGTTGACGAAGGGCTTGCCGCTGGCCCCTTCGGACTGCGCAATCTCGTTCTCGTGATGCGGGAACTGCAGGTCGGCACCGCCGCCATGGATGTCGAAATGCTCGCCGAGCAGCGCGCAGCTCATCGCCGAGCATTCGATATGCCAGCCCGGACGGCCGACGCCCCACTTCGACGGCCACTTGCTTTCGGCCGGTTCGCTGTCCTTGGCGGACTTCCACAACACGAAGTCGAGCGGGTCGTGCTTGGCATCGTTGGCCGCCACACGCTCGCCGGCGCGCAGGTCTTCCAGCGACTTGCCGGACAGCTTGCCGTAGCCGTTGAACTTGCGCACCGCGTAATTGACGTCGCCGTCGCTGGCCTGATAGGCCAGGCCCCTGGCCTCGAGCTTGCCGATAATGTCGAGCATCTGCGGCACGAACTGCGTCGCGCGCGGCTCGTGGTCCGGGCGCTGGATGCCCAGCGCGTCGGCGTCCTCGTGCATATAGCCGATGAAGCGCTCGGTCAGCTCGCCGATGGTCTCGCCATTTTCGGCGGCGCGGCGGATGATCTTGTCGTCGATGTCGGTGATGTTCTGCACATAGGTCACCTCGTAGCCGGCGGCGCGCAGCCAGCGCTGCACCATGTCGAACACCACCATCACGCGCGCATGCCCGACGTGGCAGTAGTCGTACACCGTCATGCCGCAGACATACATGCGGACCTTGCCGGGTTCGATGGGCACGAAGGGCTGTTTCTCGCGCGCGAGCGTGTTGTAGATGTTCAGTGGATGCATGAAACGAGGTGTTCGAAGAGAATGCGTGGCGCCCGCCGCGCGGCAGCCGGAGCCGACTTGCCGGTTGCCCGCCGGTCGATCAGCCGGGCCGGTGCGTCGTGGCCGCCGGCGTCGAAATCGGTTCGCCGAGCGAGGCCATATCTTACCGGAAGCCTTCGCGCGTCGGCGTCGATGCCGCGCTTTGCTAGAATGCCGCGAAGTATAAAGGACCGCACCTACATGAGCTTGCCATCGCCCAACGTCGCGACCGACGCCACGCCCAACGTCACGCCCAACGTCACGCCCGGCATCATGACCGTGTGCCGGCGCGCCGCCGCAGCCACCGCGCGCACCGTGCGCGCGAATGCCGTCACGGTGGCGAGCGCCGCGCTGCTGTGCGCGCTGCCCGCCGCCCCCGCGCTGGCGCAGTCGCTCGGCTTCCCCGGCAGCGGCGCGGCCGGCGCGACGGGCTTCCAGCCCTCGGCCGACCCCGGCATGGCCGAAGCCGAGAAGGCAGCGCAGCAGCGCCGCTATGCCGAGGCGGTCGAGCGCTTCGACAAGGTGATCGCCGCCAACCCGCGCAATGTGCAGGCCCGCTTCGAACGCGCCTGGGCGCTGTCGCAGGCCGGTCGCGAGGATGAAGCGGTGCAGGCCTTCCACGAGATCGCACAGGAATATCCCGAGCTGCCCGAGCCGCACAACAATCTGGCGCTGATCTATGCGCGCCGCGGCGATCTGAAGCGCGCCGAGGCCGAGTTGCTGGCGGCGCTCGAAGCCAGGCCCGGTTTCGCGATCGGCTATACCAATCTGGGCGACGTCTACCGCAAGCTCGCCGAGCGCTCCTACGCCGAAGCGCTCAAGCGCAATCCCGGCGATGCGCGCGCCCGCAGCGGGCTGGCCGCGGTCGGCACCAAGGCTGCCGCCAATGCGTCCGCCAACGCGCCCGCCGCAACCCCGCCGCGCACACGGGAGCCGGCCGCCGCGCCGCAGGCACCGGTCGCACCGCCGCCGCTGCCCAGGCCGCCCGGTCCCGATCGCGACGACCTGGACTGACCCGTCGGCAGCGCAGTCCCGCTGGCGCCGCTGCTCGATACGAGGCTGGAGGCGAGGCCCCGGCAATGCGTAGCGAGCGCGCGTAATCGATATCCATGCGAGGCGACCGTCGAGGCGGCCGATCCACCAAGCGCCGGCATCCGCCGATCGCCCTCGCCCTATCCCTGGAGAACCCCATGTCCCTCAACCGACGCGGCGCCCTTGGCGCCATGCTGGCCGCACTGATGGCCGGCACCCTGAGCTTCGGTGCCGCACAGGCACAGGCGCCGAGTTCGGCTTCCGCTTCGGCGCCCGCTCAGGCAGCGGAGCGCGTGCGCTTCACCACCAACGCCGGCAACTTCACCATCGAGGTCTATCCCGAGGCCGCGCCGAAGACCGTCGCCAACTTTCTCGAGTACGTGAATAGCGGCTTCTACAGCGGCACGATCTTTCACCGCGTGATCAACGGCTTCATGGTGCAGGGCGGCGGCTTCGACCGCGACATGAAGCAGAAGCCGACGCGCGCGCCGATTCCGCTGGAGTCGCAGAACGGCCTGAAGAACAAGGCCGGCACCGTGGCCATGGCCCGCACCGGCGACCCGAACTCGGCCACGGCGCAGTTCTTCATCAATGTGGTAGATAATCCGAATCTCGACTATCCGCAGCCGGACGGCAACGGCTATGCCGTGTTCGGCAAGGTGGTCGAAGGCATGGACACCGTCGATCGCATCAAGAAGACGCCGACCACCGCCTACGGCCCCATGCGTAATGTGCCAGCCACGCCGATCGTCATCGAGTCGGCCACCATCGTCAAGTAACAGAGGAAAGCCATGTCCAAGGTCCAGCTCCAAACCAATCACGGCGCCATCGTCATCGAACTCGACGCCGACAAGGCGCCCAAGACGGTGGAGAACTTCCTGTCCTATGTCCGCAAGGGCCACTACGACAACACGATCTTCCACCGCGTCATCAAGAACTTCATGATCCAGGGCGGCGGCTTCGAGCCCGGCATGAAGCAGAAGCCCACCGACGACCCGATCGACAACGAGGCCGGCAACGGCCTGAAGAACGATCGCTACACCGTGGCGATGGCGCGCACCAACGCGCCGCACTCGGCCACCGCGCAGTTCTTCATCAACGTGGTCGACAACGACTTCCTGAACTTCACCTCGCCCACGCCGCAGGGCTTCGGCTACGCGGTGTTCGGCAAGGTCGTCGAAGGCACCGACGTGGTCGACAAGATCAAGGCCGTACGCACCGGCAGCGCCGGCTTCCATCAGGACGTGCCGCTCGAGGACGTCGTGATCGAGAAGGCGGTGGTGCTCGAATAAGTCGTGCGCTGCTTCTTCGCAGCACGGCGCGTGCTGCGTCTTTGCGGCACAGCGCGCGCCCTTCACGGCGGCATCCCCTCGCCCATGGACATCTTCCCGAATCGATGAGCTCTGCCGCCAGCACGCCGGCTGCCTCCGCCCTGGCGGTGGAGGCGCCGGCGTGGTTCATTTCCGACCTGCATCTGACGCCCGGGATGCCGCGCACGCTGGCCGCATTCGAACGTGTGCTCGAACGCGCGGCCGCACAGGCCCGCACCCTCTTCATCCTCGGCGACTTCTTCGAATTCTGGATCGGCGACGAGGAAAGCGAGGCGCCGTTTCCGCGCGCCGTTGCCGCGGCGCTCGCCCGTCTGGTCGCGCGCGGCGTGCCGGTCTATCTGATGCACGGCAATCGCGACTTCCTGCTCGGCCCGCGCTTTGCCCGCGAGGCCGGCGTCACGCTGCTGCCCGATCCGACCGTGATCGATTGCGCCGGCCATCGCGTGGTGCTGACCCACGGCGACATGCTGTGCACCGACGACACGCGCTACATGCGGTTCCGGCACTGGACGCGCAAACCCTGGATCCAGCGGCTGTTTCTGGCGCTGCCGCTGTCATGGCGGCTCGGCATCGCGCAGAAGCTGCGCAGCGACAGCGAGGCGGGCCGCCAGCGGCCCGGACCGCCGCGCGACTATGGCGATGTCGCCCCGGCCGCGGTGGCCGCGCTGCTGCGCGACAGCGGCACCGCGGCGATGGTGCATGGCCATACGCACCGGCCGGCCCGGCATGACGAGCCGCACGGCCTGCGCTGGGTACTGACCGATTGGGATCTCGATGGCACGCATCCGCGCGCGGCGGCGTTGCAGCTCGACGCCGAGGGCTTTCGCGAGCTGCCGCAACTCGACTGAGCAGTTCGGCTGATCAGCTCGGCTGAGCAACATGGGGCAAAGGCCGATGCGCCCTGCCCCATGTCGTTCATGGCATCGCGCTACTTCATCAGCTTGCGCAGCTCGCTGGCATCGAAGCGATCGTTCGGCGTGTTCTCCAGATGCTCGCCGAGCCGGTCCAATGCGGCCTGCACGGCCTCGAGCTTTTCCTGCTGGCTGGCGGCATGGTCGATCAGACTTTTCAGCGCCAGCGACACCGGATCGTCGGCATTCGGCGTGATGCCGTAAGCCGAGAACTCCTGCCGCGCGCCCTGCTGCGACGGGGGCGCATCGGGCAGGATGATGCGGGCCGGTACGCCGACCGCGGTGGCGCCCGGCGGCACCGGCTTGAGCACCACGGCATTGGAGCCGACCCGGGCGCCATCGCCGATGGTGAAGCCGCCCAGCACCTTGGCGCCGGCGCTGACCACCACGCCGGTGCCCAGCGTCGGATGGCGCTTCTGGCCCTTGTACAGCGAGGTGCCCCCCAGCGTCACGCCCTGATAGATGGTGCAGTCATCGCCGATCTCGGCGGTCTCGCCGATCACCACGCCCATGCCGTGATCGATGAACACGCGCCGGCCCATCTTCACGGCGGGGTGGATTTCGATGCCGGTCAGGAAACGCGACCAGTGCGAAATCCAGCGGCCCAGCCAATGCAGCCCCGCGTTCCAGCAGGCGTGCGCGAAGCGGTGAAACACCACCGCATGCAGGCCCGGGTAACACGTCAGCACCTCCAGCCGGCTGCGCGCGGCGGGGTCGCGCTGCATGATGGTGTCGATATCTTCCTTGAGGCGAGAGAACATCTTGGTCGTGTGCGATTGCCCCGCCGTACCGCGCGCGCATATGGATTGTCCGCATCGGGGCCATATGGGCGCGCATGCCGTCAGGGTCGTGTCCGGGCAATGCCCTGGGGAAACGGAAGCAGGGAGTGTAAGAGATTTGGCACCCTGATGCCGTCATGGGCATCGGGCGCCGCACCTGCCCCGCCGCTACGTCGACACGCGCGGGAAAAGCCCGGGCGTGCGCGGCGCTGGCGTCAACATCGCTCGCGATGGAAAGCGGGGGCGGCAGTGCTTGCGGTCAGCTCGCGTCGATCGAGCGACAGACGGCCCGCTCGGTCACGTCGTGCGTGACGGGCTGGATGCCATCGAGAGGAGGCGACGATTCGCGCCAATGTCATGTCTCCGTGGTGTCGCAACGGGGGTCGCCACTGCAGTCGCCACTGCGGTCGCCGCCGCGCGATCCGCGCCCGGCGAGCGTCATCTGCTTGGCGATGCCACGCAGCAGATTGACCTCCTCCTGCTCCAGCCCACTGCGCGCGAACAGCCGGCGCAGCCGAGGCATCAGCTTCTTCGGATGGGCCGGATCCAGAAAGCCGATCGCCTCCAGGCCCTGCTGCAGATGCGCGAACATCGCCTCGATCTGCTCGGCCGTGGCGACCTGGCCAGCATAGCCGATATCGCTCGGCGGCGCCGCGCGGTCCTGCAGCAGCGCCAGCCGCATCTCGTAGGCGATCAGCTGCACCGCCTGCGCCAGGTTCAGCGAAGCGTACGCGGGGTTGGCGGGGATATGGGTCACCACCGAGCAGCGGTCTACCGCCTCGTTGGGCAGACCATAGCGCTCGTTGCCGAACACGAAGGCGATGTCGGTCGCTGCGGCGGGAGCCTCGGCCGCTGGAGCCGCGGCCGTCAGCAGGTGCTGGCTGGCCCGCGCCGTCGCGTCGCGCGGCAACAGCCGCGGCGGCCCGAACTCGCGCTGGCGCGCGGTCATCGCGACGGTATAGGACGCGCCCGCCAGTGCCGTCTCCAGATCGTCGACCACGCGCGCGGCCCGCAGCACGTCGTCGGCGCCGCTGGCCAGCGCGACCGCTTCCGGATGCTCGCGCACCGCGGACTCTCGCGGCGACACCAGCACCAGCGCCCCGGGCTGCGCGCCGAACCCCATGGTCTTGATGGCGCGGGCGACCGAGCCGACGTTGCCGGGATGGCTGGTTTCGACCAGCACGAAGCGCACGCGCGCGAATGCCGCCTCCACGGCCGCCTGCTGCGCGGCCGGTGCCTCGTTGGCGTGCTCGCTCGTGTCCATTGACGAGTTCCTATACAATGCAGGGTTCCATTTTTGGCGCGCCACTCCGCCACCCTGGCCAAGGCTTCGATGCCGGCCACCGGAGATCCGGTCAGCGCGCCCGTTCTTCTACAATCCGTTGTGTTGTCCGCCGGGAGCCGCGCGCGCCATGCCGTCCGCAGCGCTGCCCGCTTTTCGGCGGCTGGAGAGATTCATGCACCCGATGCTCAATATCGCCATCAAGGCCGCTCGCAAGGCGGGTTCCATCATCAACCGCGCGTCGATGGACGTGGATCTCCTGCGGGTTTCGCGCAAGCAACACAACGATTTCGTCACCGAGGTCGACCGTGCCGCCGAGGCCGCGATCATCGAGATCATCCGTACCGCCTACCCGGAACACGGCATTCTAGCGGAAGAGTCGGGCCAGTCCTGGCGCGAGGGCGAGGAAGGGCACGAGTACACCTGGGTCATCGACCCGCTCGACGGCACCACCAACTTCATCCACGGATTCCCGCAGTACTGCGTGTCGATCGCCCAGATGCACAAGGGCTCGCCGGTGCAGGCGGTGGTCTACGATCCGACCCGCGATGAACTGTTCACCGCGACCAAGGGCGCCGGCGCCTTCCTGAACAACCGCCGCATCCGCGTCAGCCGCCGCGACAAGCTGGCCGACTGCCTGATCGGCACCGGCTTCCCCTTCCGCGATCTGGACGGCCTCGAGGCCTATGTCGAAGTGTTCGCGCTGATGACGCAGAACTGCGCCGGCCTGCGCCGCCCCGGGGCTGCCGCGCTGGACCTGGCCTATGTCGCCTGCGGCCGCCTGGACGGCTTCTTCGAGACGGGCCTGAAGCCCTGGGACATGGCGGCTGGCATGCTGTTGATCACCGAAGCCGGCGGCCTGGTCGGCAACTACGCCGGCGAAGCCCGCCAGCTCGAGCAGGGCGAGGTGCTGGCAGGCAACCCGAAGGCATTCGCGCAGATGGTGCGCCTGCTGGCGCCGTATTCGCTGGATAACGGCGGACCGGCGGCCTGAGGGCGGGAAAGCGGCTGATGATGTTCGACGGTGTCCGCTGGTATCCCGCTGGTGTCCCGCTGGTTTCCAATACGCCGTCGCACTGAAGTCGGTGGGCAATATACGCAAAATTGTTTATATTCGCCAAAGGCGTATGAGCGAATCTAGCTGACACTTCGCTTCCGTTCGAGGACGGAGGCGAAGTGAAGCAGAGCCAGTTCAGACGCTGGCTAAGCCGGCAAGGCGCGACCTTCGTCGACGGCGGCAAGCACCTGAAGGTCTATCTCAATGGCCGACAGAGCACGATGCCGCGACATCCCGGCAAGGACATCGCCGAACCGACGCGCAAGGCCATCCTGAAGCAACTTGGATTGGCGTGAAGCCGGGGCCGAATCGGTCCACCGCACAGGAGTACTCGACATGCTGCGCTACCCCGTCATCCTCACCGCCGACGACGATGGTGTGGCGGTCTCCTTCCCGGACATCCCCGAGGCGCTGACCTGTGGCGACTCGCGCGAGGACGCCCTTGAGATGGCCGCCGACGCCCTTGTCACGGCGATGGAGTTCTACTTCGAAGATCGGCGACCTGTGCCGATGCCCTCGGCCCCCAAAGCAGGGCAGGAACTGGTCGACTTGCCAGCGAGCCTGTCTGCGAAAGTCCTGCTGCTGAACGAGATGCTTGCGCAGAAGGTCAGTCAGTCAGAACTGGCACGGCGCCTGGATACCCGCCCGCAGGACGTTCAGCGCATTGTCAATCTCGATCACGCCACCAAGATCGACACGATCGAGGCCGCCTTCCGCGCCCTCGGCAGGCGGATGGAGCTGCGTATCGCCTGAGGACTCGGTCCCCGTGGCCCACCGTCGCCCGTCCGCCGACCCATTCGCGGCGCCTCCCCTCCTTTCCATCCAATTCCTCTCCGTTCCCAGCCGCAACGCGCAGTAAAATGCGCGTTTGCGTCCGAGCCCACGGCCTCGCGCACGCGCCGAACCCGGCCGCTGCCCATTCGCAGCGGCCCGCCGAGAGGATTGCATGTCCGAAGACCTGCCAACTACCGCAGTCGCCAGCGCATCGGCTGGTGCCACGGAAAAACATACGCCGATGATGCAGCAGTACCTGCGCATCAAGGCCGACCATCCGGACACCCTGCTCTTCTACCGGATGGGCGATTTCTACGAGTTGTTCCACGACGACGCCGAAAAGGCCGCGCGGCTGCTCGATATCACGCTGACCTCGCGCGGCAGCTCCAACGGCGTGCCGATCCGCATGGCCGGCATTCCCTTTCATTCGGTCGACCAGTATCTGGCCCGGCTGGTCAAGCTTGGCGAATCGGTCGCGATCTGCGAGCAGATCGGCGATCCGGCCGCGAGCAAAGGCCCGGTCGAGCGCAAGGTGGTGCGCATCGTCACGCCGGGCACGCTGACCGACGCGGCGCTGCTGCCGGACAAGGCCGATACCTTCCTGATGGCGGTCCACCAGCAGACTACGCGTCGCGGCGTCAGCAAGACCGGCCTGGCATGGCTGAACCTCGCCAGCGGCGAGCTGCGGCTGATGGAGTGCGAAGCGGCGCAACTGGCGCGCGAACTCGAACGCATCCGCCCCGCCGAGCTGCTGCACACCGATGGCATCGAACTGCCAGGGCATCCGTGCGCGCGTACCCGGCTGCCCGAATGGCATTTCGACCAGGACGCCGGCGCCCGCCGCCTGCGCGAGCAACTGGGCGTCGCCAGCCTCGATCCGTTCGGCTGCCGCACCCTCGGGGCGGCCCTCGGGGCGGCCGGCGCGCTGCTGAACTACGCGGCCAGCACGCAGGGCCAATCGCTGCGCCATGTGCAGGGCGTCACCGTCGAGCACGAAACCGAGTTCGTCGGGCTGGACACCGCCACGCGCCGCAATCTCGAACTGACCGAGACGCTGCGCGGCGGCGAGGCGCCCACGCTGTTCTCGCTGCTCGATACCTGCGCGACCGCGATGGGCAGTCGTCTGCTGCGTCATTGGCTGCACCACCCCTTGCGCGAGCGCGCGGTACCGCAGGCGCGTCAGCAGGCCATCGGCGCGCTGCTGGCGCAGGATCTCGATACGCTGCGCGCACGCCTGCGCCGGCTCGCCGATGTCGAGCGCATCACCGCGCGGCTGGCGCTGTTGAGCGCGCGTCCGCGCGATCTGTCGTCCCTGCGGGATACGCTGGCCGCCCTGCCCGAGGTGCAGGCTTGCGTGGCGCCCGACGACACCGCCCCGCTGCTGGCGCAGACGCTGTCCGAGCTGGCAGTGCCGCAGGCCTGCCTGGACCTGTTGTCGCGCGCGATCGCCCCTGAGCCGTCGACGGCGGTGCGCGATGGCGGTGTGATCGCACGCGGCTACGACGCCGCGCTCGACGAACTGCGCGACATCTCGGAGAACTGCGGGCAGTTCCTGATCGACCTGGAAGCGCGCGAGCGCGCGCGCACCGGCATCGCCAATCTGCGCGTCGAATACAACCGCGTGCATGGCTTTTATATCGAGGTCACCAACGGCCAGGCCGACAAGGTGCCCGACGACTATCGCCGTCGCCAGACGCTGAAGAACGCCGAGCGCTATATCACGCCGGAACTGAAGGCTTTCGAGGACAAGGCGCTGTCCGCGCAGGACCGCGCGCTGGCACGGGAGAAGCAACTCTACGAGGCGCTGCTGCAACTGCTGCTGCCGCATATCGGCGAGTTGCGCCGCGTCGCCGCGGCGCTGTCGCGCCTGGACGTGCTGGCGGCACTGGCCGAGCGCGCCCGCACGCTGGACTGGTCGTGCCCGGAACGCGTCGACGAGAACGTGATCGACATCGTGCAGGGCCGCCATCCGGTGGTGGAAGGCCAGCTGGCCGCCGAATCGACGCCCTTCATCGCCAACGACTGTCAGCTGACCGAGGCGCGCAAGCTGCTGCTGATCACCGGCCCGAACATGGGCGGCAAGTCGACCTTCATGCGGCAGACCGCGTTGATCGTGCTGCTGGCCTGCGTCGGCGCCTATGTGCCGGCGCGGCGCGCGACGGTCGGGCCGATCGACCGCATCTTCACGCGCATCGGCGCCGCCGACGACCTGGCCGGCGGCCGCTCGACCTTCATGGTGGAGATGACCGAAGCGGCCGCCATCCTGCACAACGCGACGCCGCACAGCCTGGTGCTGATGGACGAGATCGGCCGCGGCACGTCGACCTTCGACGGACTGGCGCTGGCCTGGGCGATCGCCCGCCATCTGCTGGCGCACAATCGCAGCCACACGCTGTTCGCCACGCACTATTTCGAGCTGACGCAGTTGCCGCAGGAGTTTCCGCAGGCGGCCAATGTGCATCTGTCCGCGGTCGAGCACGGCGACGGCATCGTCTTTCTGCATGCCGTGCAGGACGGCCCAGCCAGTCAGAGCTACGGCCTGCAGGTCGCGCAACTGGCGGGCGTGCCGCAGCCGGTCATCCGCGCCGCGCGCAAGCACCTGGCCTGGCTCGAGCAGCAATCGACCGACGCCACGCCGACGCCGCAGCTGGATCTGTTTGCCGCGCCGACGGTGCCCGACGCCGACGACGACAGCGACGACGACAGCGGCGGCGGCGGTTCGGCATCGGCCGCCCCCGCCAACGATGCGCTGGGCGAGGCGATGCGCGACCTCGATCCCGACAGCATGACGCCGCGACAGGCGCTCGATGCGCTGTACCGCCTGAAGGCTCTCGCCGAGGAATCCGGCCAGCCGGCATGACGATGCGAAGCGCGCGCCGCCGGGCACTGAGGTGCCGACCGCTGCTGGCCATCGCGATGGCCGCGACGCTGCTGGGCACCTGGTCCTCGCACGGCGCCGCCACCGTGCAGCCGGCGGCGGCCAAGGCACAGGCACCAAGCGGCAAGACCGCCGACTCGCGGCTGGTCCGCGTCGCGCTGATTGCCGACCTGCCGCAGTGGCCCGAGGCCGAGGGGCCGACGCGGCAACTGCTGGAAACGCTCGCGCAGCGCAAGCTCGCCTTCGTCATCCATGCCGGCGGCATCAAGGGCGACACCGAATCGTGCGCCGATGCGATGCTGGCCGGGCGGCTGCGGCTGCTCGACGAGTCCCCGTTGCCGCTGATCTATATCCCGGGCGAGACCGACTGGGCCGAATGCGAGCAAGCGATCAATGGCAGCTTCGATCCCGACGAACGGCTGGCGCGGCTGCGCGAGCTGGCCTTTCCGGACGACGATTCGCTGGGCCACCGCAAGCTTGGGCTGATCCGGCAATCGGACCAGGCCAAGTTCCGCAGCTATCGCGAGAACGTGCGCTGGACCGCGGGCAAGGTGTTGATGGTCGGCATGAACGTGCCCGACGACAACAACCACTATCGCACCGAGGCCGGCCGCAACGGCGAATTCGAGGATCGCCGCGAAGCGAACCGGCAATGGCTGGCGCGCGCATTCTCGGTCGCCGAGCAGGAATCGCTCGATGGCATCGTGCTGGTGATCCACGGCGACCCGCAGTTCGCCAACGGCTGGGAGAAGCGCGGCAAGCCGACACTGCTCGATGGCTTTTTGCGCCATCGCCAGCGCGACGGCTATCTCGAATTCAAACGGCAACTGCGCGAGCTGGTCAGCGGCTATCGCGGCCAGGTGCTGCTGATCCACAGCAGCATTGGCGGCTTCGGCATCGATACGCCGCTGCGCGACGCCAAGGGCAAGACGATCCGCAACTTCACGCGTGTCGCGCTGCCGGTCGGCTCGCCGAAGCAGTGGACCGAACTGACGATCTCGCCCGATTCGCGCGCGCTGTTCTCGGTCGCGCTGCAGGACGGCGCCGGCAAGAACTAGCCTGCCGCATCGGCTCCCCAGAAAGCGAAAAAGCCGGCATTGCCGGCTTTTTCGTTCGATGGATCCATACGTCGATCAGTGCAGCGTGCGCGGGCTGTCGTCGTCCTCGTCCTCGTCGACCACTTCGATGCCCGACGCGCCATGCGCATGGCCATGTTCGACTTCCTCGGCGGTCGCTTCGCGGACTTCGGAGACTTTGAGCCAGAAACGCAGCGCCATGCCGGCCAGCGGATGGTTGCCGTCGAGCACCACCTTGTCTTCGGCGACATCGGTCACGGTGTAGATCACCGAATCCTCTTCGTCGCCGTCCTCGGGCACGCCTTCGAACTGCATGCCGACTTCGAGCGGCTCCGGAAAACGATCGCGGGGCTCCACCTTGACGAGTTCGGCGTCGTAGTCGCCGAAGGCGTCCTCGGGTTCGAGCTGCAACTGCGTCTCGAAGCCTGCGGCATGACCGTCGAGTGCTTCCTCGATCTTGGGGAACGTGCCATCATAGCCGCCGTGCAAGTAGACCATCGGCTCATCCGATTCTTCGATCAGATTGCCCTGCGTATCCGACAGCTTGTACACCACGGACACAACCGTGTTCTTCGCGATTTTCAATTCTTCACTCCATGAACGATTCCGCATTATACGCGCAGGCCCTGCCCCGCGGCCCGGTGGATCCGGATGCGCCACTTCAGCTGCTCGGGGGCATGACGCCCGCCGCATTCATGCGTGATATCTGGCACCGCAAACCCCTGCTGGTTCGACAAGCCATCCCTGATATCGTGCCGCCAGTCTCCCGGGAAGCGCTTTTCGAGCTGGCCGACCGCGACGATGTCGAATCGCGGCTGGTCACCCACTTCCGCAACCGCTGGAAACTGGCGCACGGCCCTTTTGCTGCCGACAATCTGCCGTCGACCAAGGCGCGCCAATGGACCCTGCTCGTCCAGGGCGTGAACCTCCACAATAGCGCGGCGGCCGCGCTGATGGGGCAATTCCGCTTCATCCCCGATGCGCGCCTGGACGACGTGATGGTCAGCTATGCCACCGATGGCGGCGGGGTCGGCCCGCATTTCGACTCCTATGATGTGTTCCTGTTGCAAGTTTCGGGCCGGCGCCGCTGGCGCATCTCGTCGCAAGACCGGCTCGACCTGGTGCCGGATCTCCCTTTAAAGATACTGGCCGAATTCGAAGCGGAACAGGAGTTCGTGCTGGAGCCCGGCGACATGCTCTACCTGCCGCCGCAATACGCCCACGACGGCATCGCCGAGGGCGAGTGCATGACCTGCTCGATCGGTTTCCGCGCGCCGGCGTACCGCGAGTTGGCGGGGCATTTTCTGGCATGGCTGTCGGAAACCGTCGAGGACAACGAGGCGCTGTCCGGCCGTTATGCCGATGCCGGCCAGCCTGCCACTTCCCGGCCCGCACAACTGCCCGCGGACCTGTCGCGAGCGGTTGCGCAAAGGCTGCAGGCGTTGCGCTGGTCCAATGACATGGTGTCCGAGTTTATCGGCACCCATCTGTCCGAACCGAAGCCCGGCGTGGAGTTCGCCGAGGTTCCGCAAATCGCGCCGGGAAAATACGCGAAGCTGGCAACAACCCACGGCATTGTGCTGGCGCCCGCTTCGATCGCGCTATACGACCGCAGCCATTTCTTCCTCAACGGCGAAGCGTACGAGGTCCCCGGCGAGCTGGCCGGCTGGCTGCGGCGCCTGGCCGACCGCCGCCATTTGACAGCCGCCGAGGTCGGCCAATGCGCCGATCTGCCGGAGTTGATGGAGACATTTCACCATTGGACGCTGGAGGGCTGGCTGCAGCTGGCACCGGCGGCGGTGTAATAATGCGTAACAGTGTGGTCAGCAAATGACGCCGCTACACAAGCCGGGAAAACGTGGATATAATCGCCAGCTGGCTCGTACTGTGGACCAATGCATTTACGGCACCGGGGAGAGCCATTAAATTGAAGTTCACGAGCGATAATTACCGGTAATTATTCATCGCCTGTTTTTCTTTCTATTACAAGTTAAAGGACGAACAATGAAGAAGTCTCTCCTGATCGCTTCCCTGCTGGCTGCTGTTGCCGTGGCCGCTTGCGGCAAGAAGGAAGAAGCCGCTCCCGCAGCTGACACCGCTGCTCCGGCTGCTACCGCTCCGGCTACCGAAGCTTCGGCTCCGGCTGCTGACACCGCTGCTGCTCCGGCTGCTGACGCTTCGGCCCCGGCTGCTGACGCTTCGGCTCCGGCCGCTGACGCTTCGGCTGCGGAAGCCAAGTAAGCGTTCGCCCGAACGAAAAAACCGGCCTTCGGGCCGGTTTTTTTATGGGCGCTCGCCGGATTGCCATTCCCATCCGGCGCGGTGCCTGCTTCTCGATTGCTTTATCGCTTTATCGCTTTATTGCTTCATCCCTTCACCGTCTGCCAGCCCAGCCCTTCGTGCTGGTCCGCCACCAGGATGTCGTCCGGTCCCGCGCCCAATACCGCGGCCAGCGCCCCGGTGGCCAATGCCGGCGTATTGTTCTGCTGGCTCAGATGGGCTGCCACCACGCGGCACAGACCGCCGTGCGCGACGCGCGCCAGAATGGCCGCCGCGACCTCGTTGGCCAGATGGCCGAAATCGCCGCCGATGCGTCGCTTCAGCGAAGGCGGATAGACCGAGTTGCGCAGCATCTCGCGGTCATGATTGCACTCGAGCACCAGCGCATCGACACCAGCGAGACGGGCCACCAGATAAGGCGTTTCCATTCCGGCGTCGGTCAGCACGCCGAGACGCGCATCGCCATCGGACAGCACGAACTGCACCGGCTCGCGCGCATCGTGCGGCACCGTGTAAGGCAGCACCTGGAGATTGCCGATCTCGAACGCATAGTCGGCGCCGATCACGCGCACATCGGCCTTGTCGGCGCCGCGCAGATGCGAGGTCGCCAGCCAGGTGCCATGCGTGGTGAAAACCGGCAGACCGTGCCGGGCGGCAAAGGCGTACGCCGAGCCGATATGGTCGCCGTGCTCGTGCGTGACCAGCACCGCATCGAGACCGTCGGGCGTCACACCGAGCCGTTCGAGCCGTCGCGCCGTTTCGCGCAGACCGAAGCCGCAGTCGAGCAGCACACGAGTCACGCTGACGCCGTCGCGCGATTCGATCAGCAGCGAATTGCCCTCGCTGCCGCTGCCGAGAAAGCCGAACCGCATCATCGCCGCGCCCACCCCATGGGGCGGACCGCGGCGGCGCAACGGTTCGGCATGACCGGCCGATTCAACGCAGCGCTCAATGCAGCTGCTCGTCGAGCAGCGTCAGGATGCGCTTGGCGATCTCGGTCGACTCCGGCTGGCCCGCGTCGTTCAGCACGGTCACCGTGGTGCCCGTGCCGCTGCCCTTCAGCGCCACGCGATACTTCTTCGCCTGACGCGCGGCATCCCCGCCGCTGCGCGTGAACAGCTTGGAGAAGAAGCCGCGGTTGTCGTCCACCGTGTCACGCGTGTCGACATAGCGCACGTAGTACAGGCCCTGCCCGCGGTCACGGTCTTCCACCGTGAAGTTGACGCGGTCCAGCGCCAGGCCGACCGAGCGCCAGGCGCGGTCGAATGGCTCGGGCAGCTGCAGCGCCTGCGCACCGTTGACCTGCGTCAGATAGCTCGCCGAACCGGCAGCGGCGGCCGCCGTCTTGCCGGCGCCGGCGTCGGCCGGTGCGGCCGGCTTGGCGGCGCCCGCCGGTGCGGGCAGCGTGCCGTTCTTCGCCATGCGGTCGGCCTGTTCCTTCTGCACGCCCAGGCGTTGCGCCAGGCGCGACAGGAATTCGGCTTCCAGTTCGGGATCGGCTGCGCGCGGCGTCCACACGGTCTGCGACTTGTCCAGGCCGGTCAGCTCTTCCTTGGCGCCGCGATGGCTGATGAAGACTTCCAGGTTGCCGTTCTGGCCCTTCTCAACCCGCGTGCGGAACTTGTCGCGCTCCGAGGTCGAATACAGGCTGTCGAACACCTTGCCGATGGTGTTGCGGATGAAGTCCTGCGGAATCTTGGCCCGGTTCTCGGCCCAGTCGGTTTCCATGATGCCGGTCTCGGGCGAGTCCTGTACCAGCAGGAAGCCGTTCTCCTGCCAGAACTCGCGCATGGTCTGCCACAACTGGTCGGGCGCCATGCCGTTGCTGATGACGAGCCAGCGCTGGTTGCCGTCGCGTTCGACGCGGATGCCTTCGGCCGACGGCAGCACGTTGGTGCCGGCAACCTTCGGCTGGGTGCTGGTGGCCTGCTGGTAGCCCGACAACGTTGCGCTCGCCTGCTCGGGGACCGAATAGCGACGATCGCCGTCGAGCTTGGTCAGGTCCGGCGGCACCTCGAGCGTCGAGGTGCGCTTGGCCGCGGCGGCCGACTTGTAGTCGATCTTGTCGGCCTGCATCATGTCGTTGACGGTGCTGCAGCCAGCGATCATGCCGACCGCGAGCAGCGGCAAGACCAGGGCGGCACGGCGGCCTTGCGGCACGCCATGGCGGTTAAGCTTGAGTTTCATTGACACGCAATCCTAGTGAAGGGAATGACCGCTTGGCGCGAAAGAAAAATGGGGTCGATCAGGCGAGCAGCCCGGCGCCGGCCAGCGCGCGGCGCACGGTCTCGTGGTGGTCCGGCGACAGCGGCGTCAGCGGCAGGCGGATGCCGGCGCCCATCTTGCCCATCTGTTGCAGCGCCCACTTGACGGGGATCGGGTTGGCCTCGATGAACAGCGCCTTGTTCAGGTCGATCAGTTCCATATGGAGGCGGCGGGCCGTGATGGCGTCGCCCTTTAGCGCGGCGACGCACAACTCGTGCATCTTGCGCGGTGCCACGTTGGCGGTCACCGAGATATTGCCGTGGCCGCCCAGCAGCATCAGCGCCACCGCGGTGGGATCGTCGCCGCTGTAGATCGCGAAGCCTTCCGGCGCGTCCTTGATCAGCTGGGCCGCGCGGTCGATATTGCCGGTGGCCTCCTTGACGCCGACGATGCCGGGCACCTGCGCCAGGCGCAGGATGGTGTCGTTGCTCATGTCGGCGACGGTGCGTCCCGGCACGTTGTACAGCAGCACCGGCAGATCGACCGCTTCCGCGATCGTGCGGAAATGCCGATACATGCCTTCCTGCGTCGGCTTGTTGTAGTACGGCACCACCTGCAGCGATGCATCGGCACCGACCTGCCTGGCGAAAGCGGTCAGCTCGATCGCTTCGCGCGTCGAGTTGCCGCCGGTCCCGGCAATGATGGGGATGCGCCCGGCAGACTGCTCGACCGCGACCCGGATCAGCTCGCAATGCTCCTCGACCGACACGGTGGGCGATTCGCCCGTGGTACCGACGATCACGATGCCATCGGTGCCTTCGGCCACGTGCCAGTCGATCAGGCTGCGCAGCGCGGGGTAATCCAGGCTGCCATCCTCCTGCATCGGCGTCACGATCGCGACGATGCTGCCGGTAATCTGTGTCATAGCTTGTATGGTTTTCGAGATTTCGAATAGCGGGATTGTACCGGATACGAATTGGCCGCCGAAGCACACCGGCACCCCCTGCCTACCCGGGCAAACACTAAGTGGATCAACGCATCGGCCCGCTTGTGCGCCGACATCGCGCCGACATCACCCCGCGCGGTCAGCCGTCCAGCCGGTAGCGTGGCGGGGCCGCCCCTTCGGCACGGTCCAGTGCCTCGCGCACGGCGCACACGCGCTGGACGAACGCCGTCCTGGGCACTTCGATGACCCCGTCCTCGTAGGCAATGACCCGCAGGCTCCCGCGCACCGCATCGAGCAGTTCGCCCGGCCGCAGCAGGAAATCGGGGTTGGACGGCTTGCCGACCGTCTCGTTCCCCACCGCGAACGTCTCGTAGATCAGTACGCCGCCGGGTGCCAGCGCATCGAGCAGATGCGGCCACAAGGGGCGATGCAGATAGTTGGTGACGATCACCGCGTCGAACGGTGCCTCGTCGCCCAGCGGCCAGACGCCCTGCTCCAGGTCGGCCTGGCGGGTCCGCACGGCACCCGGCAGCCCTGACAGCGCGACCGCATCACGGTCGACGCCCAGCACGTCGAAGCCGCGCCCGGCCAGCCAGCGCGCATGGCGCCCGCTGCCGCAGGCCAGGTCGAGCACGCGGCCGCCGGCACGCAGCAACGGCGCCCAGCGCACGACCCATGGTGACGGCTCGCCGATCGCGGCATGCGGGGCGGCGACGCGCGTGAATGACGACATGGCGGACGACACGGTCGACGACGGCAGCGACCCCATCAGCGGTATCCCAGCCCCATGGCCTCGCGCACTTCACGCATGGTTTCCTGCGCGACCGCGCTGGCCTTGGCGCAGCCGTGGTCGACGATGTCGCGCAGCAGGGCCGGATTGTCCATGTACGGCTGCGCGCGCTCGAGCATCGGCTGCTGCTCGCGCAGGATGCCTTCGATCACCGGCTGCTTGCATTCGATGCAGCCGATGCCCGCGCTGCGGCAGCCCTTGAGCACCCACTCCTTGGTCGGCTCGTCGGAATACACCTGGTGCAGCTGCCACACCGGGCAGCGGGCCGGCTCGCCCGGATCGGTGCGGCGCACGCGCGCCGGGTCGGTCGGCATGGTGCGGACCTTCTTTTCGACCGAGTCCTTGTCCTCGCGCATGCGGATCGTGTTGCCGTAGGACTTCGACATCTTCTGGCCATCGAGCCCGGGCATGCGCGACGCCGCCGTCAGCAGCGCCTGCGGCTCGACCAGGATGGTCTTGCGCGAGCCGGCCAGATAGCCCAGCAGCAGTTCGCGGTCGTCATTGGACAGGCTCTGCGACTGCGCGACCAGCGCGCGGCCCTCTTCCAGCGCGCTGTCGGTGCCCTGCTCCTGGAAGGTCTTGCGCAGGTCGAGAAACACGCGGGTGCGCTTGCCGCCGAGCTTCTTCGCGGCCTCCTGCGCCTTCTCCTCGAAGCCGGGCTGGCGGCCGTACAGGAAGTTGAAGCGGCGCGCGATCTCGCGCGTGATTTCGACGTGCGGCACCTGGTCCTCGCCCACCGGCACCTTGTCGGCGCGATAGATCAGGATGTCGGCCGCCTGCAGCAGCGGATAGCCGAGGAAGCCGTAGGTCGCCAGGTCCTTGTCCTTGAGCTTCTCGATCTGGTCCTTGTAGGTCGGCACGCGTTCGAGCCAGCCCAGCGGCGTGCCCATCGACAGCAGCGTGAACAGCTCGGCGTGCTCCGGCACGCGGCTCTGGATGAACAGCGTCGCCTGCTCCGGATCGACGCCGGCGGCCAGCCAGTCGGTCAGCATTTCCCAGACCGATTGCCCGATCACCTCGGGCGACTCGTAGTGCGTCGTCAGCGCGTGCCAGTCGGCGACGAAGAAGAAGCACGGGTGCTCCGACTGCAGCTTGACCCAGTTTTTCAGCACGCCATGGTAGTGGCCAAGATGCAGCGCGCCGGTAGGCCGCATGCCGGAGAGAACGCGATCGGGGAACATGTCGTTGTAATCAGTCTTTCAGGAAATCATTGCACCAGCGTCATTGCACCAACGTCATTGCACCAGCGTCATTGCACCAACGTCATTGCACCAGTGCCAGGATCGGCGCCAGCAGCAGCTGGACCAGCGAGCCCAGCAGGCTCATCACCGGCTGCATCCAGACCCGGGTGATGACGCCGGCGGCGACCAGCGCCAGCACGACGAAGATGCCGTACGGCTCGATCTTCGACAGCGCATACGCCATGCGCTGCGGCAGCAAGGCGCTGAGCACGCGCCCGCCGTCGAGCGGCGGAATCGGAAACAGGTTGAAGGCCGCCACCACCAGGTTGACCAGCACGCCGGCGCGCGCCATCTGCGCGAAGAACGGTTCTTCGACCTGCGCGAGCACCAGTCCCAGCGCGATCAGCGCCCAGGCGAAGGCCTGCACGAGGTTCGCGCCCGGCCCGGCCAGCGCCACCCACATGCTGTGCCAGCGCGGATTGCGCAGGCGGCCGAAGGCGACCGGCACCGGCTTGGCATAGCCGAACACGAACTGGCCGCTGGTGACCAGATACAGCAGCAGCGGCACGGCGATGGTCCCGATCGGATCGATATGGCGGACCGGATTGAGGCTGACCCGGCCGAGGATATAGGCGGTGTTGTCGCCGAAATGCTTGGCCACATAGCCGTGCGCGGCCTCGTGCAGCGTGATGGCGAACAGCACGGGCAGCGCGTAGACCGCGAAGGTCTGAATCAGAGAGGCGTCCATGGGGCGCTATTGTAACGGCGGGCACCGGTCGCCACGCCGTTTCATCGGGCGGTGCCGGCTCGGCAGCAGCATCCTGCCGCGCTCAGAGACCGAAACGGGCGACATCGCCGCGTCCGGCGCGCACCAGCACCGGCTCGCCGCTGGTCAGGTCGATCACCGTACAGGCATGGGCGGGCGCAATGCCGCCGCAGATGACCAGATCGAGCTGCTTCTGCAGGCGTTCGCGGATGTCCAGCGGGTCGTCCAGCGGCGCGACGTCGCCCGGCAACTGCAGCGTCGCGCTGATGATCGGCTGGCCCAGCTCGTTGAGCAGCGCCTGCGGGATGGCATGGTCGGGCACGCGCACGCCGATGGTCTTGCGCGCCGGGTGGGACAGCCGCCGCGGCACCTCTTTGGTGGCCTCGAGAATGAACACATACGGCCCTGGCGTGGCGCCCTTGATCCAGCGGTACTGGCGATTGTCGACCCGCGCGAAATTGCCGAGCTCGGACAGGTCGCGGCACATCAGCGTCAGGTGATGCTTGTCGTCGATGCCGCGCAGCCGGCGCAGCCGCTCGACCGCGGCCTTGTCGTCGAGGCGGCAGGCCAGCGCATAGCTCGAATCGGTGGGCAAGGCGATCAGCCCACCCTTGCCGACGATCTGGGCGGCCTGCTTGATCAGCCGCGATTGCGGATCGAGCGGATGGATATCGAAGAACTGCGACATGGCGCGGTCCGGCGGCTTACCAGTCGTGCCAGACCGGCGTCAGCGACGACGGCAGCGGCGGCAGCGTGCCGATCTCGACCCGCCCCTCGCCCGGCCCGTGAAAGTCCGAGCCGCGCGAGGCCAGCAGTCCGTAGCGCCGCGCGACCTCGGCATAGCGCCGGTACTGGTCCGGCGTATGGCTGCCGGTCACCACCTCGACCGCGCCGCCGCCGAGCGCGGTGAATTCGTCGAACAGCGCGTCGTGCTGGGTGTCGGTGTAATCGTAGCGGCCGGGATGCGCCATCACGGCGATGCCGCCGGCGGCGCGGATCCATTGGACCGCCTCGCCAAGCGTGGCCCAGCGATGGCCGACGTAGCCCGGCCGGCCTTCGGTCAAATAGCGGTCGAACACCTCGGAGATGTTGCTGCAAATGCCCTCGTCGACCATCCAGCGGGCGAAGTGCGTGCGCGAGATCAGGTCGGGGTTGCCGACGTAGCGCAGCGCGCCTTCGTAGGCGCCTTCGATGCCGACCGCCTGCAGCGCGTCGCCGATGTCCTGCGCGCGGCGCGCACGGCCGGAGCGGGTCGCGGTCAGGCCGTCGATCAGTTCGGGGCACAGCGGATCGATCTGCAGGCCGACGATATGGACGGTCTGGCCGGCCCAGGTCACCGAGATCTCGACGCCCGGCACATAGCGCATGCCCAGCGCCTCGGCGGTCTCGCGCGCGATCAGCTGGCCGCCCAGTTCGTCATGGTCGGTCAGCGACCAGATCTCGACGCCGTTGGCGTGTGCCCGCTCGGCCACGACCGCGGGTGGCAGCGTGCCGTCCGAGATGGTCGAGTGGCAATGCAGGTCGGCGTTGATGGCGTGGGAAGCGTGCATTCCGCCATTCTACTCCCGGGCCTGCGCTGCCCGCAGGGTCCGGGCGCAGGGGCCCGCCCACGGCGGCGCATGGCGAGGCGCCACACGCGGCGGCATGCAGCGGCATGCAGCGGCACGCAGCGGTCCATAGCCATGCCGCCAACGGTGGCGTAGCCGGAAGCACCGCGGGGCCGGGGTATAGTTGACGCCTCCCCAGTCTCTCCGCGCGGCGCGCCGCCATGGCGCACGCCGACCGCAACGATCCGATCATGCAGAACTTCCATCCGGCCTCCCGCTCTGACGACGCTTCCTCCCTGCCCGCCGCGGCGACTGCCCGGAACGCCGAACCGGTCCGCACCGACGTGCTGATCGTCGGCGCCGGTCCGGTCGGCCTGTTCGCCGCCTTCCAGGCCAGGGTGCTGGGGCTGCAATGCGAGATCGTCGATGTGCTCGATCGCGCCGGCGGGCAGTGCACCGAGCTCTATCCCGAGAAGCCGATCTATGACATCCCCGCCGTACCCGGCTGCCTGGCCCAGGAACTGGTCGACCGGCTGCTGGAGCAATGCGCGCCGTTCGCCGTGCCGATGCATTTCGGCCAGCGCGCCGAGGGCGTGCAGGAACTGCCCGGCGAGCCGCAGCGGCTGCTGGTTGCCACCGATGCCGGCAAGCGTTTCGACGTGGCGGCCGTGCTGATCTGCGCCGGCGCCGGCGCCTTCGCGCCGCAGCGCGTGTCGCTGCCGGAGGCGGCGGCGCTGGAGGGCCGGCATTTGCACTATGCGGTGCGCGATGTGTCGCGCTTTGCCGGCAAGCGCGTGATCGTCGCCGGCGGCGGCGACTCGGCGCTGGACTGGGCGCTGGCGCTGCGCAAGGTGGCCGCGCGCGTCACGCTGCTGCATCGGCGCGAGGGCTTCCGTGCGGCCGACCATACCGTCGCCGAGATGCGCGCCGCGGTCGCGGCGGGCGAGATGGACTTCGTCGTCGGCATGCTCGGCGCGTTGCAGACCGAGGGCGAGACGCTGGTGGCGGCGCAGGTGCGCACCCGCGAGGACACGCTGACGTTGCCGGCCGACGAACTGGTCGCGCTGTACGGGCTGGTGTCCGAGCCTGGCCCGATCGCCCATTGGGACCTGGATATGCGCGCCGGCCGCATCCTGGTCGATACCACCACCTACGAGAGCTCGCGTCGCGGCATCTTCGCCGCCGGCGACATCGCCTTCTATCCGAACAAGCAGAAGCTGATCCTGTCGGGCTTTCACGAGGCCGCGCTGGCGCTGCGCCGTGCCTATCACTACGCCTTCCCCGACAAGGCCCTGGTCCACGTGCACACCAGCAACAACGCCGCGCTGAAGGAGGCGCTGACGCACGGGACGGATTGAGGTAATGAGGCCCCGAGGCCCCAGGCCCTGCGGCCCTGAAGTGTGCCGCGCGGGTTCAGCCGCAGAACGATTCGATCAGCGCGGCCACCGCCTCGGGCTGATCGTGATGCAGCATGTGGCCCGCGTCGTCGACGATCACCTCGCGGAAATCGCGGAATGCGGTGAAGCGCTGCTTGAATTCCGCGATGCTCTGCTTGTGGGCGATATGGCGCAGCGTCTCCGAATCGCGCGCCTCGACGTGCAGCACCGGCGCGGTCGCCGCGGCCCAGATCGCCATCGCCTCGTCGACGCGGTACAGCACCGGATTGATCATCTTGTGCGCCGGGTCGCCCAGGATTTCCCAGCGGCCCTGTTCATTGCGCCGCGACCAGTGTTCGGCGAGAAACGCCGCCCGATCGTCGCGCAGCCGCGGATTGGTCTTTTTCAGCCGCGCCGCCACCGCTTCGACGCTGTCGTAGGTCTTCAGCGTCGGCGGCTCGCGCAACTCGTCGAGCCAGCGGGCAAAGCGCCGCGGCGCCTGATCCGGCCGCGTGGCGGTCATGCCGAAGCCTTCCAGATCGACCACGCGGCGCACCCGCTCGGGACGCACGCCCGCATAGAAGCACGCGATATTGGCGCCCATGCTGTGGCCGACCAGATCGACCGCACCGTCGGGCTGATAGTAGTCGAGCAGGACTTCGAGATCGGCCAGGTAGTCGGGAAACCAGTACGAGGCCGTGCCCGGATGGCGGGTGGGCCAGCCGCTCATGCCGAAGCCGCGCCAGTCCGGCGCGATCGCATGCCAGCGTCCCCGCAGCGCGTCGACCAGGAACTGGAACGAGGCCGCCACGTCCATCCAGCCATGCAGCAGAAACAGCTTTGGCGCGCCGGGTTCTCCCCAGTGGCGCACGTGGTAATCGAGGCCACGCACCGTGATACATTCGGAGCGCGATGTGTCGCGGATCGTCATGGTCTGCCCTGTCCCGCCTGTCGGCTGTGTGTTGCGGCGATTGTCCTTGCCTGTCGCGATGGCCGTCGCCAGCATGGCTGAGCCGGCCGCGACAAAATCGAACGCTCGTTCGATTTACCGCGATTGTAGCCACAAGCGAGTCCGCGACGCCAGCCAGCATGCGAACAACATCCCGGGCGCGCCACGCCCCGGACACAAGAACGGAGACCATCATGGCCGCATCCTCGCTACCGGACAGCCGGCGCGACGACTATCACGCGCTCTACCGCGACTTCCACTGGCACGTTCCCGAATACTTCAATCTCGCTGACGCCTGTTGCGGCCGCTGGGCGCGCGACCCTGCCACGCGAGACAACATCGCCGTCCATACCGAGCATGAGGACGGCCGGCGCGCCGCCCATCGCTACGGCGAGATCCAGCGCGACGCCGACCGCCTGTCGCACGCGCTGCGCGCGCTGGGCGTTCGCCGCGGCGACCGCGTGGCGATCGTGCTGCCGCAGCGGATCGAGACCGTGGTCGCGCATATGGCGGTCTACCAGCTCGGCGCGATCGCGATGCCGCTCTCGATGCTGTTCGGCCCCGAGGCGCTGGGCTATCGCCTGCAGCACAGCGAGGCCTGTGTGGCGATCGCCGACGAGACCTCGATCGACAATCTGCTCGCCGCGCGCGGCGATTGCCCGGCGCTGCAGGCCGTGATCGCCGTAGGCGACGCCGCGGGTCGCGGCGACCGCGACTGGGACGCGGCGCTGGCGGACCAGTCCGACGCATTCACCGCCGAGCAAACCAAGGCGGACGAGGCCGCCGTGCTGATCTACACCAGCGGCACCACCGGCCCGCCCAAGGGCGCGCTGCTGCCGCACCGCGCGCTGATCGGCAATCTGACCGGCTTCGTCTGCTCGCAGAACTGGTATCCGCACGACGACGATGTGTTCTGGAGCCCGGCGGACTGGGCCTGGACCGGCGGACTGTGGGACGCGCTGATGCCGGCGCTGTATTTCGGCAAGCCGATCGTCGGCTACCAGGGCCGCTTCTCGCCCGAGGTGGCCTTCGGCCTGATGGAGCGCTACCGCGTCACCAACACCTTTCTGTTTCCGACCGCGCTCAAGCAGATGATGAAGGCCTGCCCGGCGCCGCGCGAGCGCTACGACTTGCGGCTGCGCGCGCTGATGAGCGCCGGCGAGGCGGTCGGCCAGACCGTGTTCGACTGGTGCCGCGAAGCCTTCGGCGTGATCGTCAACGAGATGTTCGGCCAGACCGAGATCAACTACATCGTCGGCAATTGCACCGCGCAATACGACGACGATCGGCTGGGCTGGCCGGCGCGGCCCGGCTCGATGGGCCGGCCTTACCCCGGCCACCGTGTCGCCGTGGTCGACGACGAAGGCCGCCCCTGCCCGCCCGGCGAGGATGGCGAGGTCGCGGTCTGCACCACCGATATTCACGGCCATCCGGATCCGGTGTTCTTCCTCGGCTACTGGAAGAACGAGGCGGCGACCGAGGGCAAGTTCCTCGAGCACGACGGCCTGCGCTGGTGCCGCACCGGCGACCTCGCGCGCGTCGATGAAGACGGTTACCTGTGGTACCAGGGCCGCGCCGACGATGTCTTCAAGTCTTCGGGCTACCGGATCGGCCCGAGCGAAATCGAGAACTGCCTGCTCAAGCATCCGGCGGTGTCGAACTGCGCGGTGGTGCCGTCGCCGGACTTCGAGCGCGGCGCCATCGTCAAGGCCTTCATCGTGCTGACGCCGGGCGTGCAACGCTCGCCCGAGGCGGAAGCCGCGCTGGTCGCCGAGCTGCAGCAGCATGTGCGCGGGCAGCTGGCGCCGTACGAATACCCGAAGGCCATCGCCTTCATCGATCAGCTGCCGATGACCACCACCGGCAAGATCCAGCGCCGCGTGCTGCGGCTGCAGGAGGAAGAAGCGGCGCGCCAGCGTGCCCAGGCCCCGCGCGTCGGCAACGGCCAGGCGCTCGGCAGCGTCAGCGGCTAGCCAGCGCTGCCTGTCAGCCAGGCCAGCTCGTCCTCGTCGAAACCGGCCGCACGGCGCGCCGCCAGATTGAACGGCGGCCGCAGCCGCGGCGCCTGATGGCGCTCGGCCAGTTCGGCGTAGGTCGTCACCGGGTCGAGGCCCCGCTGCTCGCACAGCCAGCGATACCAGCGGTTGCCGATCGCGACGTGCCCGACCTCGTCCCGCAGGATGATGTCGATGATGGCCGCCGCCTCGGCGTCGCCCGCGTCGGCCAGCCGCGTGCGGACCACCGGCGAGGCATCCAGCCCGCGCGCCTCCAGCGTGCGCGGCACCAGCGCCATGCGCGCCAGCACATCGTCGGCGGTACGGTCCGCCATCTCCCACAGGCTGTTGTGCGCCGGGAAATCGCCGTAGGCGTAGCCCAGCGTGCGCAGATGCGCGGCCAGCAGAGTGAAATGCAGCGCCTCCTCGTCGGCGACCTGCAGCCAGTCGCGGTAATAGGCCGCCGGCATGCCGGCAAAGCGCCAGACCGCATCGAGCGCCAGATTGATCGCGTTGAATTCGATATGCGCGAGCGCGTGGATCAGCACCGCCCGTCCCGCCGGATCCTGCAGCGAGCGGCGCCGCTCGACCTTCTGCGGCGGCACCAGCTCGGGCCGCGCCGGGCGGCCGGGCACGCGGCCAACCGCCTCGACGGTCAGGCCGGCGCCGATGGCGTCGTCGCCGGCCGCCAGAGCGGCGGCGCGCAATGCGCGGGCGGCGGCCGCCTTGGCGGCGGGATCGGGCTCCGTCAGCACGGCGAGCGCGCGGTGGCGAAGGGAAAGCGGCGAAGAGTTCGCACCTGAATCGGGCGGCCCCTCGGGATTGCGGTCGGGGGCGGGTTCGGCAGCGTAGGCAGGCATGGGCGTAAAATCCGGTCTGCCGCCATTGTAGAGCCCTGCCGGCACGGTCCGGTCGGACGGCTGACCCGCCATTCGCGGCGTCGGCGTGGCGCTTGAGCCCTACGCTTCCCCGCTCTTTAAGGCCCGGCGGCCATCCCCATCTAGAAACGAACCCTGTACAGGAGACCCCATGTCGCTTTACCAGCTCGGCGAGACCGCGCCTTCCATCGATGCCGACGCCTACGTGGCCGCGGAAGCCACCGTGATCGGCAACGTGACGCTCAAGGCGCGAGCCAGCGTCTGGCCGGGCGCGGTGATCCGAGGCGACAACGAGCCCATCGTCGTCGGCGAAGCGACCAACGTACAGGAAGGCGCCGTGCTGCATACCGATCCGGGCTGCCCGCTGACGATCGGCGACCGCGTCACCATCGGCCACCAGGCCATGCTGCACGGCTGCACGATCGGCGAAGGCGCGCTGATCGGCATTCAGGCGGTGGTGCTGAACCGCGCGGTGATCGGCAAGGAATGCCTGGTCGGCGCCGGCGCCATCGTCACCGAAGGCAAGGTATTCCCCGATCGCACGCTGATTCTGGGCGCCCCCGCCAAGGCGGTACGGCAGCTGAGCGACGAGGAAGTGGCCGGCCTGTACCGCAACACCGACACGTATGCGGCACGCCAGGCCGTCTACAAGACAGAATTGAAACGCATCGACTGAGCGCCCGCGCGCCGGCCGATCCCACCGATGGATGATCGTGACTGAAACCCAAACCCCGGACACCCTGCAAAAATTCCTGTTCGACGCCGCCCCGGTGCGCGGCGAGCTGGTGCGGCTGCAATCGACCTGGCAGGAAGCGCTGGAGCGCCACCATTACCCCGAACCGGTGCGCCGGCTGCTGGGCGAGATGATGGCCGCGGCGGCGCTGCTGTCGGCCAATCTGAAGTTCAATGGCGCGCTGGTGATGCAGCTGCATGGCGACGGGCCGGTGCGGATGCTGGTGGTCGAATGCCTGTCCGACCTGTCGCTGCGCGGCACTGCGAAGCTGGCGGAAGGCGTCGAGATCGCCGACGATGCCACGCTGGCCGAGCTGGTCAACCAGCACGGCCAAGGGCGCTTTGCCATCACGCTGGACCCGCACGACAAGCTGCCGGGCCAGCAGCCCTACCAGGGCATCGTGCCGCTGGCCGACGCCCATGGGCCGTTGGGATCGATCAGCGCCGTGCTCGAGCACTATATGCAGGCGTCTGAGCAGCTCGACACACGGCTGTGGCTGGCCGCCGACGACCGCGTCGCGGCGGGCATGCTGCTGCAGAAGCTCCCTTCATACGGCGGCACGATGGAAGGCAAGCCGGGCCGCCCGCCGGCGCAGGTCGGCGAGACCGGCGCCCCGCTGTCGGCCCATGGCCGCGCGCAGGATCTCGATACCTGGGACCGCGCGTGCCAACTGGGCGCGACGCTCAAGACCGAGGAATTGCTGGCGGAGACGCCGGATACGCTGTTGCGGCGGCTGTTCTGGGAGGACCTGCAGGACGCCGGGCTGCGCGTGTTCGAACCGGGCACGCCGCGCTTCCAGTGCTCGTGCTCGCGCACCAAGGTGGCGAACATGCTGCAGTCGCTGGGCCAGGCCGAGGTCGACGACATCGTCGCCGAGCGCGGCTCGGTCGAGATCCACTGTGACTTCTGCGGCCAGGAGTACCGCTTCGACCCCGTCGATTGCGCGCAGCTGTTCAGCGGCGCGCCGATGCCGACCGGTGTCGGCGAGGGCGCGGGGCATCGGCATTGAGTGGCAGCAACAAGCGACCGATCGCCCCGGTTGTAGTTGATGCCTGAGGTGTTCTCCCTCTCCCCCTCAGGGGGAGAGGGTTGGGGAGAGGGGGTGGTTTCGAGCCACACCGCCATATCCACCGCTGCTGCCCTCTCCCCTACCCCTCTCCCGCGCGCGGGAGAGGGGAGAAACCACGAGATCACGGAAAGGCAGCAAACTTTGCCCGCTCACTAAAATCAAAGCGAACAGAGTCAACAAAGTCCTGCCGCTCTCCCCGCACCGCCTGGAGGTCATCATGCCGGCCATCCCTTCGTCGATCCGTGTTGCACTGCTGGCCGCGCCGCTGCTGGCCGCGGGGTGCGCCGCCAATCTGCCGCGCGATATCAACGGTTCGCCGCCGACCGCCCGGCTGGCGCCGGATGCCGCCTCGCGCGGGCCCGCGGCGCCGCTCAGTGCCGAGGAGCGCAAACGGCTCGACGCGCTGAACAAGCAGGTGCTGCGCGACCAGGAAGCCGCGATCGCGCGCGACCAGCAGGCGCAGGCCTGGGCGCGTGCGTCGACCTACGGTTATCCCTACGCCTATCCGGCGTATCCGCTGTCGAGCTGGAGTCTCTACTACGGGGGATGGGGCCGCGGCCGCTGGGGCGGTGGCGTCAGCATCGGATCGCCCGGCTATTGGGGCTGGGGCGGCTATCCGTACTGGTGGTGGTGAAACGGGGGTGGTGAAGTCTTGAGGCGGAAGTCTTGAGGCGGGAGTCTTGAGGCTGGGGTCTTGAGGCTGGAGCCTCGAGGCAGGAGTCCTCGGACTCGAGCCGTGACGCTCAGTGCCCGCCGGAGCCCGGCTTCGTGGCCGGAGGCGGCGGCAACGGCGGCGTGGCGCTGACCTTCGGGGCCGGCGCGACGAACTGGATGAACACCTCGCCGTCCTTGACCATGCCTAGCTCGTAGCGCGCCCGCTCCTCGACCGCGCCGGTGCCGTCCTGCAGGTCCAGCACCTCGCCTTCGAGCTTGGCGTTGCGGCGCTTCAACTGCTCGTTGCGCGCGGTCTGCTCGCCGACCTGCTTGTTCAATTCCCAGACGCGAAGCCAGCCGCCCTTGCCCAGCCACAGGGGGTACTGGATCGCGAGCAGCACCACGAACAACAGCAGCGTAATCAGGCGCATGGGCAATAAGGAAACGGACGACCGGGCGGTTGCGTCGCGGGTGTGGCGGGTATGCCGCGGCCGAAGCCCGGCACACCCGCCGACTCCCGAGCTTAGCGCAGATTGTAGAACGCGCTCTTGCCGGGGTAGCTGGCGATATCGCCCAGATCTTCCTCGATGCGCAGCAGCTGGTTGTACTTGGCGATGCGGTCCGAGCGCGACAGCGAGCCGGTCTTGATCTGGCCGGCGTTGGTGCCGACCGCGATATCGGCGATGGTGCTGTCCTCGGTCTCGCCCGAACGGTGCGAGATCACGGCCGTGTAACCGGCGCGCTTGGCCATCTCGATCGCCGCGAAGGTCTCGGTCAGCGTGCCGATCTGGTTGATCTTGATCAGGATCGAGTTGCCGATGCCCTTCTCGATGCCTTCCTTCAGGATCTTGGTGTTGGTGACGAACAGATCGTCGCCGACCAGCTGCACGCGCTTGCCGAGCTTGTCGGTCAGCACCTTCCAGCCGTCCCAGTCGCCTTCGGCCATGCCGTCCTCGATCGACACGATCGGGAACTTGTCGCATAGATTGGCCAGATAGTCGGCCCACTGGGTCGAATTGAGCGTCAGGCCTTCGCCTTCCAGGTGGTACAGGTCCTCGCCTTCGCGGAAGAACTCGCTCGAGGCGCAGTCCAGCGCCAGCAGCACGTCCTCGCCGGCGCGGTAGCCGGCCTTCTCGATCGCCTGCAGGATCGTGTTCAGGCATTCCTCGTTCGAGGCGAAGTTCGGTGCGAAGCCGCCTTCGTCGCCGACCGCGGTCGACATGCCCTTGTCGGCCAGGATCTTCTTGAGCGCGTGGAACACCTCGGCACCGCAGCGCAGCGCTTCACGGAAGCTCTTCTGCGACACCGGCATGATCATGAATTCCTGGATGTCCAGGCTGTTGTTCGCGTGCGCGCCGCCGTTGACGATGTTCATCATCGGCACCGGCATCTGCATCGCGCCCGAACCGCCGAAGTAGCGGTACAGCGGCAGGCCGGCTTCCTCGGCGGCGGCCTTGGCCACCGCCATCGACACGGCCAGCATCGCGTTGGCGCCCAGTCGGCTCTTGTTCTCGGTGCCGTCCAGATCGATCAGCGTGCGGTCCAGGAAGGCCTGTTCGGAGGCGTCCAGGCCCATGATGGCTTCGGAGATCTCGGTGTTGATATGCTCGACCGCCTTCAGCACGCCCTTGCCCAGATAGCGCGACTTGTCGCCATCGCGCAGTTCGATCGCCTCACGCGAGCCGGTCGACGCGCCCGACGGCACCGCGGCGCGGCCCATCACGCCCGATTCGAGCAGAACGTCGCATTCGACGGTCGGGTTGCCGCGCGAGTCGAGAACCTCGCGACCGATGATATCTACGATTGCACTCATGGATTCCTCTTGATCTAGATCGGATGAAGCTGGGTATGTGTGAGCACTGCGTCTGGTACTGCGCTGCCGGTTCGGCGGGCAAACCCGCGTCGGGCAGACCCGCGTCAGACAGCGCTGCGATCGAAGCTCAAACGCCTTCGACCACGATCATGTTCATCCTGGCGGCATGCTCGCGTGCCTTGCGGGCAGCGCGATAGGTCTCGCCGTCGTAGAACGCCTGCGCCGCCTCGACGCTGGGGAACTTCAGCAGCACCACGCGGGTGGGCGCCCATTCGCCTTCGAGCGGGACCGTGCGGCCGCCGCGTACCAGCACCTCGGCGCCATGCTCCTGCATCGCCTTGCTGGACAGGACCTTGTACTGCTCGTACTGCTGCGGATCGGTGACGTCGACGTAGGCGATGATGTAGCCGGCGGCCATGCGTATCTCCAGGACGAATCTTATGCTTGTCATCGTTGCCGCCGGATGACGGCGGCAACGTGCGGGGATCGGTGATCGGCGAGAAAGCCGTTGCAGTTGACGTTGGCGGTGCGCTCAGGCGCAGGCCGGCCAGCCGAAATTGTCTTCGAGGAAGCCGGCCCGCTTGGTCAGCGTGTCCAGCTCCTTCAGCACGGCCAGCAGTTCGCGCATGCGCGACAGCGGCACGGCGTTGGGGCCGTCCGACATCGCCTTGCTCGGGTCCGGATGGGTCTCCATGAACAGGCCGGCAATGCCGACCGCCACCGCGGCGCGCGCCAGCACGGGCACGAACTCGCGCTGGCCGCCCGAGCTGGTGCCCTGCCCGCCGGGCAGCTGCACCGAGTGGGTCGCGTCGAACACCACCGGGGCCCCGGTCTCGCGCATGATCGCCAGCGAGCGCATGTCGGAAACCAGGTTGTTATAGCCGAACGACACGCCGCGCTCGCACGCCATGAAGCTGTCCTCGGGCAGGCCGGCTTCGCGCGCGGCGTCGCGGGCCTTGTCGATGACGTTCTTCATGTCGCCCGGGGCCAGGAACTGGCCCTTCTTGATATTGACCGGCTTGCCGCTCTGCGCGCAGGCGCGGATGAAATCGGTCTGCCGGCACAGGAAGGCCGGCGTCTGCAGCACGTCGACCACCGCCGCCACCGGCGCGATCTCGTCGATCTCGTGGATGTCGGTCAGCACGGGCACGCCGATCTCGCGTTTGACCGTGGCCAGGATCTCCAGCCCCTTCTCCATGCCCAGTCCGCGGAAGGACTTGCCCGACGAGCGGTTCGCCTTGTCGAACGAGGACTTGTAGATGAAGGGGATGCCGAGTTCGCCGGTGATCGCCTTCAGCTGGCCCGCCGTATCGAGGGCCATCTGCTCCGACTCGATCACGCAGGGACCGGCGATCAGGAAGAACGGCTGGTCCAGGCCGACGTCGAATCCACACAATTTCATCTTGCTCTCCTGCTGGGCGCCCGCTTCAGGCGCCCTTGCGCTTCTGTTGCCCGGCCAGCGCGGCTTCCACGTAGGCCTTGAACAGCGGGTGGCCCGCGCGCGGCGTCGAGGTGAATTCCGGGTGGAACTGCACGCCGACGAACCACGGGTGCATCTGCGCCGGCAGCTCCATCATCTCGGGCAGGTTTTCGGTCGGGGTGCGGGCGGAAATCACCATGCCGGCCTGCTCGAGCTGCGGCACGTAGTGATTGTTGACCTCATAGCGATGGCGATGCCGCTCGTTGACCTCGGCGCCGTAGATCTGCGCGGCCTTGGTGTCCGGCTTGACCGGCACGCGCTGCGCGCCCAGCCGCATGGTGCCGCCGAGATCGGAATCGGCCGAGCGCTGTTCGACCTTGCCGTCGCGGTCGACCCATTCGGTGATCAGCGCCACCACCGGGTGTTCGGTTTCCAGGCTGAATTCGGTCGAGTTGGCGTCGCGCATGCCGGCCACATGGCGGGCAAACTCGATCACCGCCAGCTGCATGCCCAGGCAGATGCCCAGGTACGGCACCTTGTTCTCGCGCGCATACTGGATCGCGCGGATCTTGCCTTCGGTGCCACGCTTGCCGAAGCCGCCCGGCACCAGGATCGCGTCCAGGGGCTTGAGCACTTCGAGGTGGCCCGATTCCAGTTCCTCGGAATCGATGTATTCGATATTGACGCGGGTCGCGGTATGCATGCCCGCGTGGCGCAGCGCCTCGATCAGCGACTTGTACGACTCGGTCAGGTCGACGTACTTGCCGACCATGCCGATCGTCACTTCGTGCTCGGGGTTTTCCTGCGCGTTGACCAGCTTCTGCCACATCGACAGATCGGCCGGCTTCGGGTCCAGGCGCAGTTCCTCGCAGATCAGCCGGTCCAGGCCCTGCTCGTTGAGCATCTGCGGGATCTTGTAGATGCTGTCGACGTCCCACACCGAGATCACCGCTTCCTGCGGGATATTGGCGAACAGCGAAATCTTGGCGCGCTCGTCGTCCGGAATCGGCCGGTCGGCGCGGCACAGCAGCGCGGTCGGCGAGATGCCGATCTCGCGCAGCTTCTGCACCGAGTGCTGGGTGGGCTTGGTCTTGAGCTCGCCGGCGCTGGCAATGAACGGCACCAGCGTCAGATGGACGAAGGCCGCGTGGTTGCGGCCCATGCGCAGGCTCATCTGGCGGGCGGCTTCGAGGAACGGCAGCGATTCGATATCGCCGACGGTTCCGCCGATCTCGACCAGCGCCACGTCGGCCTTGCCTTCGTGCGAAGCGGCCGCGCCCTTCTCGATGAACGCCTGGATCTCGTTGGTGATATGCGGAATCACCTGCACGGTCTTGCCCAGGTATTCGCCGCGCCGCTCCTTGCGGATCACCGATTCGTAGATCTGGCCGGTGGTGAAGTTGTTCGACTTGCGCATCTTGGCCGAGACGAAGCGCTCGTAGTGGCCAAGATCGAGGTCGGTCTCCGCGCCGTCTTCCGTGACGAATACTTCGCCATGCTGGAAGGGGCTCATCGTGCCGGGATCGACGTTGATGTAGGGATCGAGCTTGAGGAGGGTGACTTTGAGGCCGCGCGACTCGAGAATAGCCGCGAGCGAGGCGGCAGCGATGCCCTTGCCGAGGGAAGAGACGACGCCACCGGTGACGAAGACGAATTTGGTCATAAACCGAGCTTGCCGGGGAAATCGGGATTATACATGAGCGAGGCGGGATCGACGCCCCGAATCGGCGTGCTGGACTGTGCGCTCGCGCGTCGTTTTCCCGCGGGACCCGGCACCGCGCAGGCCGTTGCCGGGCCGCTCACTGCGGTTCGCGCGGACGCTCGCGCCGCGCCCGCACCGGCTGCCCCCAGCGGTCGCCCTCTCCCTGCCGCGCCAGCGGATGCTCGGCCTTCGCGGCGGCATCCCATTCGGGGTTGTCGATCTCGCCGAACACCTGGCGCAGGCGCTGCCCCCAGGTCTCGCGGATCATGCAGAAATACGGGTTGCGCTCGTCGATGGTGGCAAAGCGCGTGACTTGCAGCGAATCGGCCTCGTAGACCAGCAGATCGAGCGGCAGGCCCACCGAGATATTGGACTTGAGCGTCGAGTCCATCGAGATCAGCGCGCACTTGGCGCCTTCGGCCAGCGGCAACGACGGATGGACCACGCGGTCGATGATCGGCTTGCCGTATTTGGCCTCGCCGATCTGGAAGTAGCAGTTCTCCGGCGTCGCCTCGACGAAATTGCCGGCCGCATAGACATTGAACAGGCGCACCCGCTCGCGGCCGATCTGGCCGCCGAAGATCAGGCTGACATTGAACTCGATGCCGGCATCGCGCAGCGCATCGGCGTCGCGCCGATGCACCTGGCGCACCGCGTCGCCGACGATCGAGGCGGCCTCGAACATGTCGCGGGCGGTCCACAGCGAACGCTTGCTGTCGCGGCTCTCCATCAGGATCTGCCGGATCGACTGGCTGATCGCCAGATTGCCGGCGGTCATCAACACCATGACGCGGTCGCCGGGTTCCTCGAACACCGTCATCTTGCGGGCGGTCGAGATCGCGTCGACGCCCGCATTGGTGCGCGAGTCGGACAGGAATACCAGGCCGGCATCGAGCCGCATGGCTACACAGTACGTCATGACTTTGTCTTGTTCTGGTGACATGGCGCGCGGCGGAACGCGCGGGGAGCATCCCGGCATTCTAGCGCCCTCCTCGTGGGCGCCCTTCGCACATCCCATGTCACGGCCCGCAACGGCCACCCGTCCGGGGCGGCGTGCGGAATCAGGCCGGCTCGATGACGATCTGCACCGACAGCGATTCGGTGCCGCCGCCCTCGCGCACGCCGCGGATCGGCGCGGCGGAGCGGTAGTCGCGCCCGACCGCCAGACGGATATGGCGGGTATCGGTGAAGCACCCGTGGGTCACGTCGATGCTGCACCAGCGCTCGCGCTCGGTGTCGACGCACAGATCGGCCCAGGCATGGCTGGCCAGTTCGGTCGCGGCCGGGTCGTAGAAATAGCCGCTGACGTAGCGTGCCGGAATGCCGAAGGCGCGGCAGGCGGCCACCATCACCTGGGCCTGGTCCTGGCAGACCCCGGCGCCGAGCGCGAAGGCCTCGGCGGCGCTGGTGCCGACATCGGTGGCATTGGGCTGATAGCGCACGCGTTCGCCGATACCCTGCGCCAGCGCCAGCAGCGCCGCGGGCTCATGGCCGGCGGCCAGATACGGCGCGGCGAACGCATTGAGTTCGGGCGGCGCGCTGGTCAGCGGCGTGCCGCTGCGGAAGTACAGCGGCGACACGCGCGCCTCGCCCGGCGGCGGCGCGTCGCTGAAGCAGCCGTCGGCATCCGAGGCGGGTGTGATCTCGACCTCGCCGCTGGCGGCAATGGTGATGGTGTCGGCCGGCCGCGCCAGCGTGAACTGATGGACGATATTGCCGAAGCCGTCGAGCGCCTCGGACAGGTTGCCGGGCACCGACAGCTGCCATTGGTGCACGCGCTGCAGCGGGCCGGTGCGCGGCTCCAGCCGCAGTTCGTGCACGCTGCGGATCACCGGCTCGGCATAGCGGTAAACGGTGCGATGGTGGATCTGGTATTTCACGGTCATGTTGCGCTGCGCCGCCAGATCCGCCGAGGCCCGTGCGCCTGGCGCGTCCGTGGGCGAATCCATGGACAAATCCGGCGACGCCGGTTCAGGCTGCCAGCGGCGGCACCAGGAAATCCCGGCTGATGCCGCTGCCCAGATCGCCAATGCGTTCCAGGAAGCTGGTCAGGAAAGCGTGCAGCCCGACCGCGTAGATGTCGTCGATGCGCGCGTATTTGAGGTCGGCATGCAGTTTACCAGCCTGCCGCTCGGTCTCGGCCGATTGCTGGTTGCGCACCAGCGCCAGGATCGCCACCACCTCGTCCATGCTGGACACCAGCGACCGCGGCATGTCGGGGCGCAGGATCAGCAGTTCGGCGACGCGCACCGGCGTGATCACGGTCCGGTAGATCTTGCGGTAGACCTCGAAGCCCGATACCGAACGCAGCACCGCGGCCCAGTGATAGAAGTCCTGCTCGGTCCGCTCGCTGCCGCCGTTCTCGCTGCCGGTGGCCTGGAACTTGACGTCGAGAATCCGCGCGGTGTTGTCGGCGCGCTCGAGAAACGTGCCCAGCCGCATGAAGTGGAAGGCGTCGTCCTTCAGCATGGTGCCGAACTGCACGCCGCGCGCCAGATGCGAGCGGAACTTGACCCATTCGAAGAACTGCGACGGATCGTCGCGCAGCATGCCGTCGGCGATCATCCGCTGCACGTCGAGCCAGGTGGTGTTCAGCGTCTCCCACACCTCGGTGGTCAGCGAGCCGCGCACCGCCCGCGCGTTTTCCCGCGCCGCACGCAGGCAGCTCATGATCGACGACGCGTTGGTCATGTCGCGCACCATGAAGTCGATCACGTCCTCGCGCGACAGCAACCCGTACTTGCGATCGAAGGCGTGCGTCAGCTCGGAGATATCGAGCATCGCCCACCAGCCCTGCTCGGCCACCTCGAGCGACTGCGGCAGCAGCGAGGTCTGGTAGTTGACGTCCAGCATGCGCGCGGTATTTTCGGCGCGCTCGGTGTAGCGCGCCATCCAGAACAGGTGGTCGGCGGTGCGGCTCAGCATGATGGCTCTCCGGGGTCCGGTCGGAAGGTCGCGAGGTCAAGGAAGCGGTGCGGGGGCTCAGCGTTCCAGCACCCAGGTGTCCTTGGTGCCGCCGCCCTGCGAGGAGTTGACCACCAGCGACCCCTCGCGCAGCGCGACGCGCGTCAGCCCGCCCGGCACCATGCGCACCTCCTTGCCCGACAGCACGAACGGCCGCAGATCGATATGGCGCGGCGCGATGCCGGCCTCGACATAGGTCGGACAGGTCGACAGCGCCAGCGTCGGCTGCGCGATGTACTGATGCGGCCGCGCCTTGACCACCTCGCGGAACGCGTCGATCTCCGCGCGCGTCGCCGCCGGCCCGACCAGCATGCCGTAGCCGCCGGCGCCGTGCGTTTCCTTGACCACCAGCTCGTCCATATGGTCCAGCACGTACTGCAGATCATCCGGACGCCGGCACATATGGGTCGGCACGTTCGCCAGCAGCGGTTCCTCGCCCAGATAGAAGCGGATCATCTCGGGCACATAGGGATAGATCGACTTGTCGTCGGCGACGCCGGTGCCGATCGCATTGCAGATCGTGACGTTGCCGGCGCGATAGACGGCCAGCAGCCCGGCCGCGCCCAGCGTCGAATCGGGCCGGAACACCAGCGGATCGAGAAAGTCGTCGTCGACGCGGCGGTAGATCACGTCGACGCGCTGGGGCCCCTGCGTGGTGCGCATGTACAGATGGTCGTCCTGCACGAACAGGTCGCTGCCCTCGACCAGTTCGATGCCCATCTGCTGCGCCAGGAAGGCATGTTCGAAATAGGCCGCGTTATACATGCCCGGCGTCAGCACTACCACGGTGGGGTCGGCCATGCCCTGCGGCGACACGCTGCGCAGCATGTCGAGCAACAGGTCGGGATAGTGGGCCACCGGCGCGACGCGGTTGCGCGCGAACAGCTCCGGGAACAACCGCATCATCATCTTGCGGTTCTCGAGCATGTACGAGACGCCGGACGGCACCCGCAGATTGTCCTCGAGCACATAGAACTGGCCCTCGCCAGCGCGCACCACATCGATGCCGGCGACATGCGCATAGATGTCGCGCGGCACGTCGATGCCCAGCATCTCGGGCCGGTACTGCGCGTTGTCGTAGACCTGCTCGGGCGGGATCACGCCGGCGCGGATGATGTCCTGGCCGTGATAGATGTCGTGGATGAAGCGGTTCAGCGCGGCCACGCGCTGGCGCAGGCCCTTCTCCAGCAGCGCCCAGTCGGCTGCCGGAAAAATCCGTGGAATCACGTCGAACGGAATGGTGCGCTCGGTGCCGCTGTTGGCTTCGTCCTTGTCGCCATAGACGGCGAAGGTGATGCCCACGCGCCGGAACACCAGATCGGCCTCGGCGCGCTTGTTGGCCATGGTGGCATCGGACTGGCGCGCCAGCCAGTCGCAGAACTGCCGGTAGTGCGGCCGGACCGCCTCGGGCGACAAGGCCTGTCCGGCGGCGATGATCGGGGGCGCATCGCCGCGCCAGTCCAGCATTTCATCGAAAAACGGCGCCGCCATGATGCCCCTCCCCCCAGTGCCGGGCGCCCCACTGGCCGCCGCGGATGTTGACTCCTACAGCATACGTCCGGCCGCTGCCCCCGAGAAGGAGGCCAGGTGCCTTGGCAGACATTCAAGCAAGATGTCTGCCAGTGGTTGAGCGGGGGAAAGCACCGTGAAGCGGCGCGGCGACACCGCCCCGGACACCAATTCAGTGCACCGGCTTGCCGCCACAGACCGGCGGGCGCTCGGCGAGGATCTGGCGCACCAGTTCCTCTGGCGGCTTGCGGATATCGAGCACCAGCGCGTCGCGCGGCTCCTCGAGGGTATCGAGCTGGCTCTGCAGCAGCTTGGGGTCGAAGAAGTGCCCGCTGCGGCCCGACAGCCGCGAGCGCAGCACGTCCGCATCGCCTTTCAGATAGATGAAGCTGACCCCGCCGTCGGGCGGCGTCAGCCGGTCCCGGTAGACCTGCCGCAGCGCCGAGCAGGTGAACACGTGCGGACGCCCTTCGGCGCGGGCCTGGTCGATGGCGGCGCGCATCGCATCGAGCCAGGGCCAGCGGTCCTCGTCGGTCAGCGGAATGCCGGCGGCCATCTTGGCCTTGTTGGCGGCGCTGTGGAACTCGTCGGCGTCATGGAAGCCGCAATCGAGCGCCTGCGCCAGCAGCGAGCCGATCGTGGTCTTGCCGCTGCCGGAGACGCCCATCAGGATATAGATCATGTCTGCTCCATCGATCAGGATCGGACGGTCGGGCCGTCCTTGTTGGTCTGACCGCGCGCCGGCGGGTTCGCGCGTGCGGTCGATGCCGGACGCAGAGGTCCGGCTGGCTTCGGAATTGATTCGGTATGAACCGGTATGGTTCGGTACGGTCTTTATGGTTCGGCAGCCGCTGCCGAAAGTAGGCCCTACAGCACGACTATAGTGCGCGCGGCGCCTGCGCCGCCATCGCATCGACCTCGCTGAGGTCCAGCGCGCTGCCGCCCTGCTCGGCGCTGCGCGCGTGGCGACGGAACAATCCGAACAGGCCGCGGCCCAGGCTGAAGTCGGCGAACGCATCTTGCGGCGGTGCAGCGGGAGCGCGGGCCGCGAACTCGGCCGGATCGCCCAGCCACTGCAGCGTGCCGGCGATCGCATCGACGCGCAGCAGGTCACCGTCGCGCACGCGCGCGAGCGGACCGCCTGCCGTCGCCTCGGGACCCACGTGGATCACTGCGGGCACCTTGCCGGAGGCGCCCGACATGCGGCCGTCGGTCACCAGCGCGACGCGATGGCCGGCGTCCTGCAGCGCGCCCAGCGGCGGCGTCAGCCGGTGCAGCTCGGGCATGCCGTTGGCATTCGGCCCCTGGAAGCGCACCACGACGATGACGTCGCGGTCGAGTTCCCCGCGCGTGAACGCATCCTGCAGCGCCTGCTGCGAGTCGAACACGCGCGCCGGCGCCTCGACGATCCGGTGCTCGGGCGCGACGGCCGATACCTTGATCACGCCGCGCCCCAGATTGCCGGACATCAGCCGCAGGCCGCCTTCGGGTGCAAAGGGCCGCTCGATCGGCGCCAGCACCTGCGCATCGCCGCTTTGCGCCGGGCCGTCGCGCCAGCGCAGCGCACCGTCTTCCAGCACCGGCTCCTGCGCATAACGCGCCAGACCCGGCCCGGCCACGGTCTCGACATTCTCGTGCAGCAGCCCGGCGCCCAGTAGTTCGCGGATCACGAAGGCGACGCCGCCCGCGGCGTGGAAATGATTGACGTCGGCCGCGCCGTTCGGATAGACCCGCGCCAGCAGCGGCGTCACGCGCGACAGGCGATCGAAGTCGTCCCAGTCGATCACGATGCCGGCCGCGCGCGCCATCGCCACCAGGTGGATCGTGTGATTGGTCGAGCCGCCGGTCGCCAGCAGGCCGACGATGCCGTTGACGACCGCCCGTTCGTCGACGATGCGGCAGATCGGCAGATAACAGTCGCCGCGCGCCGACAGCGCCAGCGCGCGCTGCGCCGCGGCCGCGGTCAATGCATCGCGCAGGCCGCCCTCTGGCGGCACGAAGGCCGCGCCCGGCAGATGCAGGCCCATGATCTCCATCAGCAGCTGGTTGCTGTTGGCCGTGCCGTAGAAGGTGCAGGTGCCCGCGCCGTGATAGGCCTGGCATTCGGCTTCGAGCAGCGCGTCGCGGCCGACCTTGCCGGTCGCATAGAGCTGGCGCACGCGCGCCTTCTCCTTGTTGGGCAGGCCGCTGGCCATCGGTCCGGCCGGCACCATCACCACCGGCAGATGGCCGAACTGCAGCGCACCCATCACCAGTCCCGGCACGATCTTGTCGCAGACGCCGAGCATCACCACCGCATCGAAGGTGTTGTGCGACAGCGCGATCGCGGCACCCATCGCGATCGCATCGCGCGAAAACAGCGACAGCTCCATGCCGGGATTGCCCTGCGTGATGCCGTCGCACATCGCCGGCACGCCGCCGGCCACCTGGGCCACCGCTCCCGCTTCGCGCGCGGCCGCACGAATCAGCGCGGGATAGCGTTCATAGGGCTGGTGCGCCGACAGCATGTCGTTGTACGCGGTGACGATGCCAAGATTCAACGCGTGTTCGACGCGCAGCTTCAGCTTGTCGGCGGCCGGCAGCGCGGCGTAGCCGTGGGCCAGATTGGCGCACGACAGCCCCTGCGCCGGCCCCTGTTCGCGCTGCGCGCGGGCGCAACGTTCCAGGTAGGCGGCGCGGCTGGCGCGGCTGCGTTGGACGATGCGCTCGGTGACTTCGCGCACGATGGGATCGAGAGTCTGGGGCATGCGGCAGGGGCGGCGTGCCGAGGCGGCGCGCCGAGGAGATCGGCGGCTCCGCGGCCGGCCTGTTTGTGTAGAATTTCTACATTCTACCGAAGACAGCGCCGCTCCAGAAGCCCTGATTCGCAGCAATAAACCGGTGACTCCGCAAATCCTCCGAAAAAACCGCGGCTTTCATCGCATGACATCAGGGTTATTCCCGACTGTGGCGCGGTGCGATCGGCCCGATCATTCGGCCCGACCCAGTAGAATCTCTACATATCCCGACTCCAATCCGACCTCCGCCCTCATGCGCGACCGCATCCTCGCCGTCTACGACTCCCTTCGTCCTTCCGAACGCCGCCTGGCCGACTACGTGGCGCGCCACGGCGCCAGCGTGATCCGGCTGTCGATGCCAGAACTGGCGCGCCGCGCCGGCGTGTCGCAGCCGACCATCGCGCGCTTCTGCGCGGCGCTGGGCTATGACGGCTTTCGCGAGTTCAAGCTGCAGTTCGCGCAGACCGTCGGCGCCGGCACGCCGTTCGTGCATCAGGACGTCAATCCGCAGGACCGGCCGGCCGACATCGCCGGCAAGGTGTTCGATCGCACCATCGCGACGTTGATGTCGGTACGCAATGCGCTGTCGGCCGATCAGATCGAGCACGGCATTGCGCTGCTGGCCGGCGCGCGCCGCATCGAGTTCTACGGCTGCGGCAATTCCGGCATCGTGGCGCTCGATATCCAGCACAAGTTCTTCCGCCTCGGCATGCCAACCGTCGCCTATTCCGATCCCCATGTGTTCAGCATGTCCGCGGCGCTGCTGGCACCGGGCGACGTCGCGGTGCTGGTATCGAACAGCGGCCGCACCTGGGACATGCTGACCGCCGCCACGCTGGCGCGCAGCGCGGGCGCCAGCGTGCTGGCGCTGACGCACAGCGGCTCGCCGCTGGCCGCGCTGGCCGACGTGTGCGTGTTCTCCGATGTCGAGGAGGACAGCGAGGTCTACACGCCGATGACCTCGCGCATCAGCCATCTGGTGCTCGGCGATGTGCTGGCCGCCGGCGTCGCGCTGGCGCGGGCCGATACGATGGCGGGCCGGCTGCAACGCGCGAAGGCGCATCTGCGCGAGCGGCGCATCGCCAGCGCCGAACCCGGTCATGCGCTCGAACCGGTGCCGCGGGAAAGGACGCGGCGCAATGCACGTCCGGCGGGAAAGCCCGCGGCAAAGCCGGCATCGAAAGCAGAAGCAAAGGCGGCAGCAAAGCCCGTTGCACGTCGCGCGGCCAGGCGTCAGCAGGCATAAGCAGGGCTCGGCCAGCGCCAAACCCTCACTCCGGCGCATCGGGCGCCGGCCGCCAGTAGCGCCGCGCCTGCTGCCGGAACGGCGCGATCGCGATGCCGTTCCGATCGGCGAGCAGTTCGACCGCGCCAGTGCGATCGCTGCGGTAACGCGCAATGCCGCGGCGCCCATAGCGCGCCCACACCTGCGCATGCGGATGCCGGTAGCGGTTGCGATAGCCGAGCTGGAACACCGCCGCCGCGGGGCCGACCGCTTCGAGCAACTCGTCGCTGGACGAAGTGCGGCTGCCATGGTGCGGCACCAGCAGCAGGTCCGCACGCAGCGCATCGGGCGGCAGGCGCCCGACCATCGCCAGTTCGGCGGCGCGATCGATATCGCCGGTCAGCAGCATCGCCGCATCGGGGCTCGAGATCCGCAGCACGCAACTGCGCGCATTGCTGCCGATCGTCGCGTCGTCGCCCTGCCCCGGCAACGGATGCAGCAATTCGAAGCGCACGCCGTCCCATTGCCACGCGATGCCCGCCGCGCAGACCTCGCCGACATCCGGCGCGACACCGGGCGGCAATTGCCACAGCGGATGGCCGCGCGGCAACGACGCCCACATGCGGCGCACGGGCAGCGCTGCCATGACATCGCGCGCGCCGCCGGCGTGGTCGGCATCCTCGTGGCTGATCACGAGCGCATCGAGCGCATGCACGCCGATCGCGCGCAGGAACGGCACCACCACGCGCTCGCCGGCGCTCGGCCGCGGTGAGTCTGCCGGGCCATAGGCCGGCCCCGTGTCGTACAGCAGCCGGTGGCGGCGGGTTTCGATCAGCACCGCGGCGCCCTGCCCCACGTCGAGCGCGGTAGCGCGGAAGGCGGCGGCCGGCAACGGTGCGCGACCGCTCGACAGCATCGGGATCAGCAGCACCAGTCCATGCACGCGCCACGCCCAGCCGAAGGCGCGCGGCGCCAGCAGCACCGCCGTGCCGAGCATCGCCAGGGCGAGTTCGACGGTGTCGGGCCGCGCCGCCTGCCAGACCGCCCAATTCGGCGCCGCCAGCCGGACCAGCACCGCGGCGAGCCACACCATCGCCTGATGCGCGAGCGTCAGCAGCAGCGCGGCCAACATGGCGACGGCAGCGCCGATCGGCCAGTCCGCCGGCCACAGGGTCAGCAACGCCGCGCCTAATGCCAGCGGCGTCACCGCCAGGCTGACCAGCGGAATCGCCAGCGCATTGGCCAGCGGCGACACCACCGACACCTGCTGGAACAACAGCAGCGTCGGCGGCAGCAGCCCGACGGTCACGGCCCATTGCGTGCGCACCGCCTCCGCCAGATGCCGACGCAGGCGATGCCAGCGCAATTGCCAGGCCGCCCGCTGCGACGGGTCGGCGCCGGGTGCCGCCACGGTCCGCTGCGATGCCGCCAGAAAGATCGCCGCGACCGCGCCGAACGACAGCCAGAATCCCGCCGCCCGCACCGCCCAGGGATCCAGCGCGATTGCCGCCGCCGCGGCCCACGCCAGCACCAGCGAAGCCGGCGGCCGGCGCTGCCACCACAGCGCCAGCGCGGCCACGGCAACCATCGCGACCGTGCGTTGCGCCGGCACCTCCATGCCGGACAGCAGGCCATAGGCCAACGCGGCGGCCACCGCGACCAGCGCCGCCGCGCGCTGGGCGGGACATCGCAATGGCAACGGCCGCCGCAGCCATCTGCCCAGGCCGAACGAGCGCCGCCACAGCGCCCGCGCCAGCACGCCGGCCAAGCCGGAAATCATCGTGATATGCAGCCCCGAAATGCTGACCAGATGGCCGATTCCGGTGCGGGTGAACCAGCGCCACTGTTCGGCGGCGATGCCGCTTTGGTCGCCGATCGCCAGCGCCACCAGCACGCCGGCGAACGGCGCATCGGCCGGCATCACCGCCAGCATGCGCGCGCGCATCCGGGCGCGCCAGCGCGCGATGCGCCAGGCAGGCCGCAGCGGCACCTGCGCTGCGGGGCGGCTCGCCAGCACGTAGCCGGTCGCACCGATGCCTCGCTGCAGCAGCCAGTACTCGTAGTCGAAGCCATGCGGATTGGCGAGGCCATGCGGCCGCTTCAGCCGCACGGTCAGCGCCAGCCGCGTACCGGGCAGCAGATCGGGCGGCGCCTGTTGCCAGCCGAGCGACAGCAACGCGGGCAAACCGGCCGGGTGCTTGCCGTCGACGGTGAGGTTGAAGCGCACGCCCTGACTACTGCCGGTCGGCAGGCTGGACACCACGCCGGTCAGCGACAGCGCCACGCCCTCCAGTTCGGGAACGAGCCGCTCCGCCAGCCGACGCTCGGCGCGCCATGCCGCCCAGGCCGCGCCAAGCATCGCCGCGGCGAGCACGGTCGCCAGCAAGCGGGCACCAATGACCAGCGAGGAAGACGGCAAGGGCCCGGCTGCGGACGGCGCGCGTCGTTCGGCCAACGGCGACAGCGCGAGCAGCACGCCAAGCGCCGCCAGCGCGGCGATCATGCTGATCGAAGCAGCCGGCAGCGCGGGCAGCTGCTGCACCAGCCAGCAACCCGCCACGAACGCGCACAAGGTCAGGCGCATCGCCGCGCCGGCAACGCCGCGTCGGAAAAGACTGCAAGGACTGGAAGGACCGGAAGGACTGGAAGGACCGCAGACATGCTCGCCCTCGTTCGGAGGATGACAATGCCTGCGTTTATACCGCCGGGCGGCAGCCCGAAACTTGTCAGTCCGTCACGGCGGAGGCTGGGGCCATGGTGGCCGCAAAGGCCGCCAGGCGAGGCAGCGCGTCGACCGCGTTGCGCCAGGTCGCCCGGGCCAACGCTTCGGCATCGATGCGGCGCAATTCGCCCAGCACGCGCGCGACGCCCGCCACCTCGGCCGGCGTGTTGCGCACCTTGCGCTGTTCGCCGAACTGGTCGTCGGTCAGCCAGGATGGGGCGATGTCAGGCGCATCGGTCTCGAGCACCAGCGCCTCGAGCGGCAGCTCCACCGCCAGCCGCCGGATCTGCCGCGCCCGGCTGAAGGTCAGATTGCCGCCGAAGCCGAGCTTGAACCCCTGTTCGACGAAGCGCTCGGCCTGCTGCGTGCTGCCGTTGAAGGCATGCGCGATGCCGCGCCGCACGCCGACGCGCCGCAACTGCGCGGCGACCTGGTCCTGCGACTTGCGGACATGCAGCAGCACCGGCAGATCGAAGTCGCGCGCGATCTTCAGCTGCTCGATGTAGAGCCAGGTCTGGCGTTCCGCATCGAGGCCCGGCACGAAAAAATCGAGCCCGATCTCGCCGATGCCGACGAAGCGAGGATCGGGCAGCGCGGCCACGACCTCGTGCCGCAGGACGTCGATGTCGGACTGCCCCGCCCCGGGCGTGCACAGCGGATGGATGCCGAGCGCGTAGACGCATGCCGGATGGCGATGCGCCAGAGCGCGCACCGCGGCGAAGTTCGACACCGCCACCGCCGGCAGCACGATGCCGCTGACACCGGCCGCGGCCGCGCCTGCGATCACCGCGTCGCGGTCCTCATCGAACTCGGCCGCGTCGAGATGGCAATGGGTGTCAATCCACATCGGCGATGCGCTCCGGCGCGGCTTCAGCGTTCGCGATGCAGATGGCCGTCGCGCAGCCGCAGCACGCGGTCGCAACGATTGGCCAGATCGAGATCGTGCGTGACGATCACGAAGCTGGTGCCCAGTGTGCGCGACAGCTCCAGCATCAGGTCGTAGACGCCGCCGGCAGTGTGGTCGTCGAGGTTGCCGGTGGGCTCGTCGGCCAGCACGCAGGCCGGCTGCCCCACCAGCGCCCGCGCGATCGCCACGCGCTGCCGCTCGCCGCCCGACAGTTCGCCCGGCCGATGCTTCGCGCGCTCGCCCAGGCCCACGCGGGCCAGCATCGCCTGCGCGGCCTGGCGCGCTTCGGCCTGGCGCAGGCCGCGGATGCGCATCGGCATCGCGACGTTGTCCAGCGCGGTGAACTCGGGCAGCAGATGGTGGAACTGGTAGACGAAGCCCAGGGAGCGGTTGCGCACCAGATTGCGCTCGGTCTCGCGCAGATCGGTGAAGGGCTTGCCGAGCAACGCGACGCTGCCCGAATCGGGATTGTCGAGCCCGCCCAGCACATGCAGCAGCGTGCTTTTGCCCGAGCCGGAGGCGCCGACGATGGCGACCTTTTCGCCGGCATCGATGCGCAGATCGACGCCGCGCAACACCTCGACATCGAGCCCGCCCTGGCGGAAACGCTTGCACAGCCCCTGCGCGGTGAGGATCGGCTGCGCGGCTGCGGCAGTGCCCGCCGGCGTGGCCGCGGGCGTGGCATCGGGGGAAGCGGTGCGGTTCAGGATGGCCTCACTCATAGCGCAGCGCCTCCGCGGGATTCACGCGGGCGGCGCGCCAGCTGGGATAGAGCGTGGCCAGGATGGCCAGCACGAAGGAAATGGTGCCGATGGTGGCGATGTCGTTCACGCGCGGGTCCGAGGGCAATTCGCTGATGAAATAGATGTCGCGGGGCAGGAACTGGACCTGCAGGATCCGCTCGATGAAGGGCACGATCACGTCGATGTTGGTCGCGATCAGCGTACCGCCGAGCACGCCGAGCACGGTGCCGATGAAGCCGATCGCCACGCCCTGCACGATGAAGATGCGCATGATCGAGCCGGGCTGCGCGCCCATGGTGCGCAGGATCGCGATATCGGCCTGCTTGTCGGTGACCGTCATCACCAGCGTCGACACCAGATTGAAGGCCGCCACCGCAATGATCAGCGTCAGGATGATGAACATCATCCGTTTCTCGGTCTGCACCGCAGCGAACCAGTTGCGGTTCTGCTTGGACCAGTCGCGCAGATAGAGCTCGCCCGACAGCGTGCCGGCCAGCGCGTCGGCGACCTGCGGGGCGCGCTGCATGTCGGACAGCTTCAGTCGCAGCCCGTTGGGACCGTCGAGCCGGAACAGCGTCTGCGCGTCCTGGATGTCGATCAACGCCAGCGCGCTGTCGAACTCGTAATGGCCCGACGAAAACACGCCGACCACGGTGAACTGCTTGAGCCGCGGCAGCACGCCGGCGGGCGTGATGGTGCCCTGCGGGGCCACCAGCGCGACCTTGTCGCCCACGCTCACGCCCATCGCCGCGGCCAGCTCGCCGCCGAGCACGATGCCGAAGCCGCCGGGCTGCAGCTCGGTCAGGCTGCCGCCCTTGAATTGCTTGCCGATGTCCGAGACCTTCGGCTCCTCGGCCGGATCGACGCCGCGCAGCAGCACGCCGCGCACCACGTCGCCACGGGTCAGCATCGCCTGCGCGGCGACATAAGGCGCGGCGCCGATCACCTCCTTGTTGCGCATCGCCTCGGCGGCGGTGCGGCGCCAGTCCGGCAGCGTGGACGGGCCGATGACCTCGATATGCGCCAGCACCGACAGCATGCGGTCACGCACCTCCTTCTGGAAGCCGTTCATTACCGACAGCACGACGATCAGCGCGGCCACGCCGAGCGCGATGCCGAGCATCGAAATCATCGAGATGAACGAGATGAAGGTATTGCGGCTGGCGCGTTTGCTGGCGCGGGTATAGCGCCAGCCGATCTGCCACTCGTAGGGAAAGTTCAAGACGGTTCCTGTGTTTCGTTGCCAACGCGCGCTGGGCGCCTGTCAGGCCGGATCGATGGGGCCGGCCGAGCCGCCATCGCGCCCCCGGCGCGTGCGCATTCCGCGCAAATCCGGCGCGAATTCGGTGAATCGGGACGCGCCGGCCAGCCGCGAGTTTACAATCTCGCCAACCATGACGACGCACCTGACCCTGATTGTGCCCTTTTCGGTCCCGCCCGGCGCGGATACCGAGGGCCTGGACGAGCCGAACGGCGCCGGTGGCGGCATTGCCGGCGCCCTGCTGCGGCAGTTGGAGTTGCCCGCGCTAGGAAAGTTGCTGACGCGCGCCGGCGCCAGTGCGCGCGAGCGCCACGGCGCCGGCTACGACCCGACCGGGCTGCGCTCCCTGCCGCATGAGCGCTGGCTGGCGGCGCGCGCGGGGCTCGACACCGCGCGCGTGCCCACCGCGCCCTACATGCGGCTGGCCGACCATCAACATGCCGGCGCCGCCCCCGGCCGCGACGATCGGCGCTGGGTCTGCCTGCAGCCGGTCCATATCCATGCCGCGCGCGATCATCTGGTGCTGATGGACCCCGCGCTGCTGACGCTGGAGCCGGCGGAGTCGGCCGCGCTGCGCGAGGCGATCGCGCCGCTGCTGAACGATTCCGGCATCGCGCTCGACGCGCCGCACCCCGGACGCTGGTATCTGCCCGAAGCCGTGTTCGGCCCGCTTGACGCCACGCCGCCGCTGCGCGCCGCCGGCCGCAATATCGATGTCTGGATGCAGTCCGGCCCGCGCGAGCGCGACTGGCGGCGGCTGCAGAACGAGATCCAGATGACCTGGTTCGACCATCCGGTCAACCAGGCGCGCGAGGCCCGCGGCGCGCTGCCCGTCAACTCGGTCTGGCTGCACGGCGGCGGCGCGCTGCAGGCGGTGCCGCGGCTCGCCGATACGGTGCTCGGCGACGATCCGCTGCTGCGCGGGCTGGCGCTGGCGGGCGGCGCCGCATGCCTGCCCTTGCCGCCCTCGCTGGCATCGCTGGCATCGCTGCAGGCGGACGGCACCGCGATGGCGCTGCTCGATGCCTGCGCCTCGCCCTATATCGCCGAGGACTGGGGCAGCTGGATCGAGCGGCTGCATGCGCTCGAGGCCGACTGGTTTGCGCCCGCGCTGGCCGCGCTCGAAGCGGGCCGACTGCAGGCCTTGACGCTGGTGCTCGGCGGCGACGACCATCACGCCGAATTCACCGTGCGCCGCGGCGACCTGCGCAAGTTCTGGCGCGGCATGGGCATGCGCGGCGACTGGCGCGCGCTGCTGTCCGATCTGGCCCTTGCCGCATGAGCGCGACCATGCCGATTCCGCTTCGTCCATCCTGCCGGCTTCGTCCGGTCGGCCGCCGCCCCGGCCCCTGCTTCGCTTTCGACGCTATCGTCGCTATCGTGGCTATCGTCGCTATCGTTCCGATCCCATGACCCGCATCGCGATCCGCCCCCACCAGCCCGACCACGCCAGCGCGCTCGCCGCGCTGGGCCTGCATCCGACGCTGGCGCGCATCCTGTCGGCGCGCGGCGTCTCCCATGCGCGCGAGCTCGCCACCGACCTGCCCGAGCTGGTGGCGCCGCAGGCGATGAAGGGCATTGACCGCGCCGCGGTCTATCTGGCCGATGCGATCGCGGCGCGCCGCCGGCTGCTGATCGTCGCCGACTACGACTGCGACGGCGCCACCGCCTGCGCGGTCGGCGTGCGCGGTTTGCGCATGCTCGGCGCCCAGGTCGACTACATCGTGCCGAACCGCTTCGAATACGGCTACGGCCTGACGCCGGAGATCGTCGCGCTGGCGGCGCAGCGCAATCCGGACGTGATCGTCACCGTCGACAACGGCATCGCGAGCGTCGATGGCGTGGCCGCGGCCAATGCGCGCGGCATCGACGTGGTGGTGACCGACCACCATCTGCCCGGCGACCAGCTGCCCGACGCCGCGGTCATCGTCAATCCGAACCAGCCGGGCTGCGGCTTTCCCAGCAAGAATCTGGCGGGCGTCGGCGTGATGTTCTACGTGCTGCTGGCGCTGCGCGCGGAACTGCGCCAGCGCGGCGTCTTCACGCCGGCCAGTCAGCCGCGGCTGGACACGCTGCTCGATCTGGTCGCGCTCGGCACCGTGGCGGACGTGGTCAAGCTCGACACCAACAACCGCATCCTGGTCGCGCAGGGGCTCAAGCGCATGCGCGCGGGCCGGATGCACGCGGGCGTCGCCGCCCTGTTCCGCGCCGCCGGGCGCGAGGCCAGCCGCGCCACCACCTTCGATCTCGGCTTTGGGCTGGGACCGCGGCTGAACGCTGCCGGACGGCTCGCCGACATGTCGCTCGGCATCGAATGCCTGCTCAGCGACGACGCCGAGCGCGCCTGGGAGATTGCCCAGCAGCTCGATGCGATGAACCGCGAGCGGCGCGATATCGAGGCCGGCATGCAGCAGGAAGCGCTGCAGATCCTGGAACGTCCGCTCGACGGGCTCGACCCGTCGTCTCGCTTTACCGTCAGCGTGTTCAACGACACCTGGCATCAGGGCGTGATCGGCATCGTGGCGTCGCGGCTCAAGGAGAAATTCCATCGCCCGACCATCACCTTCGCGCCGGGCGACGAGGCCACCATCAAGGGCTCGGGCCGCTCGATTCCGGGCTTTCATCTGCGCGATGCGCTCGATCTCGTGTCCAAACGCCATCCCGGTCTGCTGGTCAAGTTCGGCGGCCATGCGATGGCGGCCGGCCTGACGCTGCGCGCGGGCGATTTCGAGCGCTTCATGGACGCGTTCGAAGGCATCGGCCGCGAATGGCTGACCGACGATCACCTCGCCCGCGTGATCGAGACCGACGGCGAGATCGAGGACCACTGCTTCGATCCGGCATTCGTCTCGCTGCTCGAGCAGCAGGTATGGGGTCAGGGCTTTCCGCCGCCGACCTTCTGCGGGGAATTCGACGTGCTGCGCCAGACCGTGCTCAAGGGCAAGCATCTGAAGCTGCAGCTGGGCCGCGGCAAGCGCCAGTTCGACGCGATCTGGTTCAACCACGCCGACACGCTGGGCGCCAGCGCGATGGTGGCCTACCGGCTGGACAACAACACCTTCAACGGCGTCACGCGCGTGCAGATGGTGATCGAGCACGCGCAGTAAGCGGAAATTCGCCGGCGCCTTCGGCGAACCGGCGATGACGTCGCGCTTACCCCCGCGCCGGCAGCATCGTGGCCGGATCGACCGGCTTGCCGTTGCCGCGCACCTCGAAATGCAGCTCGCTGGCCGCGGCGCCCATACGGCCGACCGCCTGCCCTGCCTGCACCTGCGCGCCTTCCTTGACCATCGGCTGATCGAGATTGCCGTAGACCGTCAGCCAGTCGTCGTTGTGCTTGACGATCACCAGCGTGCCATAGCCGCGCAGCGCGCCGACATGGATCGCCCAGCCCGACGCGGCCGCCCGCACCGTGCCGTTGGCCGGCACCGCGATGCGCAGGCCCTTGCTGGCCGGCGGCGCATAGCCCTGTGTGACGGTGCCATCGGCCGGCCATTGCAGCGCGATGCGGCTGGCGGGCGGTCGGCTCGACTGCGCCGCGGCGCGCGGGGTGTCCTCGACCGAGGTGGGACCGCTGGACGAAGAGGACGCGGCCGCGGCACCGGCGGGCGGGCGCACGCGAATCAGCTGGCCGACCTCGATGCGGTCGCCGCTTGGCAGGCCGTTCCAGCGCACCAGGTCGCGCACCGAGCGGCGATGGCGGCGCGCGATCGAATACAGCGTGTCGCCCGAGCGCACCCGGTAGTAGCCGTCCGGCGCGGGGCCGCCCTCGCCCACCGTGCCACAGCCTGCCAGCGTCGCCAGCATCGTGGCGGCCAGCGCGGCGATGGCGCGCCGGCGGCCGATGGCGGGGACGGTCGGTGCGATCGCGGTCGGGAGGGTCGAAGTGGCTGGCATCGTCATGGCTGCATCGGAATCGGGGCGCCCTGCCGCGACATGGCCCTGGCGGACCGCGGCGGACGGGAACGGCGGGTGGAAACGAAAGCGCGCCAGCGATGTAACGGTTGGCGCACCCGCAACTGTAGACCATCGGTCGCGGCCACAGTTCGGCGCCACCTCGGACATGCGCCGCGGCGCCGCGCCGGCAACGGTCGCGAAAGCCGCGCCGGCCGCGCGGCGCATTATCGGCCATCGCGCGGGGAATGCCGCCCCGTTCCGCTATAATTCACGGTTTTCAAAGCGCAAGAACACCATGGAAGCAGAACGCCTCAACGCCATCTCCGGCGCCATCTCCGATCTCCGTTCCCGGACGGAAGATCTACGGGGGTATCTTTGACTACGACGTCAAGGTAGGACGTCTGGCCGAAGTCAACGGCGAACTGGAAGACCCCGAGGTCTGGAACAACCCGAAGCGGGCCCAGGATCTCGGCAAGGAAAAGAAGATGCTCGAAGGCGTGGTCCAGGTACTGGGCAAGCTGACCGAGGATCTGGAAAGCGCGCAGGAGCTCTTCGAGCTGGCGCGTGAAGAAGGCGACGACGACACGCTGGTGTCGATCGAAGAGGACGTCAAGGGCTTCGAGGCGGCCGTCGCCGACATGGAGTTCCGCCGCATGTTCTCCGGCCAGCTCGATCAGGCCAATGCCTTCATCGATATCCAGGCCGGCGCGGGCGGTACCGAAGCGTGCGACTGGGCCTCGATGCTGCTGCGACAGTACCTGAAGTACTGCGAGCGCAAGGGCTTCAAGGCCGAGGTGCTGGAAGAGTCCGAGGGCGACGTCGCCGGCATCAAGAGCGCCACGATCAAGGTCGAAGGCGAATACGCGTTCGGCTACCTGCGCACCGAGACCGGTGTGCACCGGCTGGTGCGCAAGTCGCCGTTCGATTCGTCGGGCGGCCGGCATACCTCGTTCTCGTCGGTGTTCGTCTATCCGGAGGTCGACGACTCGTTCGAGGTCGAGATCAATCCGGCGGACCTGCGCGTCGATACCTATCGCGCCTCGGGCGCGGGCGGCCAGCACATCAACAAGACCGATTCGGCCGTGCGGATCACGCATATCCCGACCGGCATCGTCGTGCAGTGCCAGAACGACCGCTCGCAGCACCGCAACCGCGCCGAGGCGATGTCGATGCTGAAGTCGCGCCTGTACGAGCACGAGATGCGCAAGCGCCAGGCCGAGGCCGACAAGCTCGAATCGACCAAGACCGATGTGGGCTGGGGCCACCAGATCCGCTCGTACGTGCTGGACCAGAGCCGCATCAAGGATCTGCGTACCAACGTCGAAATGTCCAACACGCAGAAGGTGCTGGACGGCGACCTGGACACCTTTATCGAAGCGAGCCTGAAACAGGGCCTGTAAGCGCAGGACCGAGCGTTGCAGCATCAGGAACCAGCAGGACCGGCGCGCACCGCGCCACCGATCCCGCGGCGCGGCCGTGCCGCGGGAACCGACCTCTCTCCGCCAGGGCGACATCCATGACCACAGCCGCATCGACTGACGCATCCCATCTGATCATCGTCACCGGCGCCTCGCGCGGCCTGGGCGCGGCCCTGGTGCGCGCGCTGATGGTGCCGGGCAACCGGCTGGTGTGCGTGGCGCGCAGCCGCAATGCGGAACTGGAGCAGGCGGCGCAGGCCAGCGGCGTGCCGATCGCCTGGCACCTGCAGGACCTGTCGAAACCGGCGCAGGCGGCAAGCTGGCTGGCGAGCGTACTCGACTCCGTCGATGCCCCGACCAGCGCCACGCTGGTGCTGAACGCCGGCGTGATCGAACCGATCGCGCCGATCGCCGAGCTGCAGGAGGCCACGCTGGTGCCGCACCTGATGACCAATCTGGTGTCGCCGATGACGCTGACCGCGGCCTTCCTGGCGCGCACCGAGCGCTTCGGCTGCCCGCGCAAGGTGCTGGCGATTTCGTCCGGCGCCGCACGCCGGCCGATCGAAGGCTGGAGCGCCTACTGCGCCGGCAAGGCGGGGCTCGACATGTTCGTGCGCTCGGTCAATGCCGAGTACGCGTCGGTACCGGCCGAACGCGGCGTGCGCGCCGTGGCGCTGGCGCCGGGCGTGGTCGACACCGGCATGCAGGCCGCCATCCGCGAGGCCGACTTCGCCCAGGTCGAGCGGTTCCGCTCGCTGAAGGCCAACGCGCAGCTGACCAGCCCCGAGGAGGCCGCCGCCCGCATCGCCGCCTACCTGCAGCGCCCGGACTTCGGCAGCACCGAACTCGACGATATCCGCAATACCTGACTTTCCCGCGCGGCCCCCGTGCCCCGCCCTTTGACGACATCATGACCGAACCCACCCGCGCGCCTGCCGAGCAGGCCCCCGCCGTCGACGAAAACAAGATCATTGCCGAACGGCGCGAGAAGCTGCAGGCGCTGCGTCAGCAAGGCGTCGCCTTCCCCAACGACTTCCGCCCGACCCACCAGGCCGCCAGCCTGCACGAGCAGTACGGCGAAGCCGACCAGGCGACGCTCGAAGCCAATCCCGTCGAGGTCGCCGTAGCCGGCCGCATGATGCTCAAGCGCGTGATGGGCAAGGCCAGCTTCGCCACGGTGCAGGACGGCAGTGGCCAGATCCAGTTCTACATCACGCGCGACAAGGTCGGCGAAGAGGTCTACGCCAACTTCAAGCACTGGGACCTGGGCGACATCATCAGCGCCCGCGGCCTGCTGTTCCGCACCAACAAAGGGGAACTGTCGGTGCAGGTGCAGGAGCTGCGCCTGCTGTCGAAGTCGCTGCGGCCGCTGCCGGACAAGTTCCACGGCCTGTCGGACCAGGAGATGAAATACCGCCAGCGCTATGTCGACCTGATCGTGTCACCGGAAACGCGCGCAACCTTCCGTGCGCGCACCGAAGCGATCTCGTCGCTGCGCCGCCATATGGCCGAGGCCGGCTTCATGGAAGTGGAAACGCCGATGCTGCATGCGATTCCCGGCGGCGCCGCGGCCAAGCCCTTCATCACGCACCACAACGCGCTGGACATGCAGATGTTCCTGCGCATCGCGCCCGAGCTCTATCTGAAGCGGCTGATCGTCGGCGGCTTCGAGCGCGTGTTCGAGATCAACCGCAATTTCCGCAACGAAGGGGTCAGCCCGCGCCATAACCCCGAGTTCACGATGATGGAGTTCTACGCGGCCTATACCGATTACCGGTGGCTGATGGACTTCACCGAAGACCTGATCCGCAAGGCGGCGATCGACGCGCGCGGCAGCGCGACGCTGACCTATCAGGGACGCGAGCTCGATCTGGGCAAGCCCTTCCACCGGCTGACGATCACGCAGGCGATCCAGAAGTACGCGCCGCAATACACCGACGCGCAGCTGGCCGATGCCGACTTCCTGCGCACCGAGCTGAAGAAGTTCGGCGTCAACACCAGCGCGCCGCAGTTCCTCAATGCGGGACTTGGCACGCTGCAGCTGGTGTTGTTCGAGGAAACCGCCGAGAGCCAGCTGTGGGAGCCGACCTTCATCGTCGACTATCCGGTCGAGGTCTCGCCGCTGGCGCGGGCCTCCGATACGGTGCCCGGCATCACCGAGCGCTTCGAGCTGTTCATCACCGGCCGCGAGATCGCCAACGGCTTCTCGGAACTGAACGACGCCGAAGATCAGGCCGACAGGTTCCGCAAGCAGGTCGAGCAGAAGGATGCCGGCGACGAGGAGGCGATGTATTTCGACGCCGACTACATCCGCGCGCTGGAATACGGCATGCCCCCGACCGGCGGCTGCGGCATCGGCATCGACCGCCTGGTGATGCTGCTGACCGATAGCCCCAACATCCGCGACGTGATTCTGTTCCCGCACCTGCGGCGGGAAGACTGACGCCACGGCGAGCGATCAAACGAAAAGCGCGCTTCGATGAAGCGCGCTTTTTTTTGTGGCCGCGAGGTCGGCACGGCCGGGCCAGCCATGAGCTTTACTTGGCTTCCTCGATCCACGCGGCCTGGATCGCCTCGAGAATCTTCTCGCCCGAACGCTCGGGCAGGTCATCGAAACCATCGAGCTCCATCACCCAGCGGCGCAGGTCGGTGAAGCGCACGCCCAGCGGATCGACATCGGGGTACTTGTCGTACAGCGCTGCCGCGATGTCGTAGGTGTCGGTCCATTTCATCAGGGTTCTCCAGCTTCTTCTTCGTTCGCGGGCAGCCTCAGTGGCCTTCCTTGGCGTGATTGATCGTGTATTTGGGAATCTCGATGGTCAGGTCTTCGTCGGCGACGATGGCCTGGCAGGACAGCCGGGAATTGGGCTCGAGGCCCCAGGCCTTGTCGAGCAGGTCTTCCTCTTTCTCTTCGGCTTCGTTCAGCGAATTGAAGCCCTCGCGCACCACCACATGGCAGGTGGTGCAGGCGCACGACTTCTCGCAGGCGTGCTCGATCTCGATGTCATGTTCGAGCAGCACGTCGCAGATGCTGGTGCCCTTCTTCGCTTCGATGACGGCGCCTTCGGGGCAGTATTCGGCGTGGGGCAATACGACAATCTGTGGCATAGGGGGTCCTGAATGGGGGTGGCGGGCTTGCGGGTTCCTGCAGCGGGATGCCTTCAGCCGAGTTCCTGCACCTTGCGGCCGGCCAGCGCTTGCTTGATCGAACGGTCCATGCGCCGGGCGGCGAACTCGTCGGTGCCGCGCGACAGCGTTTCGATCGCCGCCTTGATGGCCAGATGGTCGTCGGCGGCGGCGGTGTCGCGCACGCGGGTCATCAATGCCTCGATCTCGGCGCGCTCGTCGTCCGACAGCAGATCGCCGTCGACCTGCAGCGCGCTGCGGGTGGCTTCGAGCAGCCGCTCCGCCTCGACACGCTCCTCGGCCAGCGCGCGGCTCTTCATGTCGTGCTCGGCCTCGCGGAAGCTGTCCTGCAGCATCCGTGCGATATCGTCGTCGGCCAGCCCGTACGACGGCTTGACCGTGATGGCCGCTTCGACGCCGGAATGCAGTTCGCGCGCGGAGACCGACAGCAGGCCGTCCGCGTCGACCTGATAGGTCACGCGGATGCGCGCGGCCCCGGCCACCATCGGCGGAATGCCGCGCAGCTCGAAACGCGCCAGCGAGCGGCAGTCGCTGGCCAACTCGCGTTCGCCCTGCAGCACGTGGATCGCCATCGCGGTCTGGCCATCCTTGAAGGTGGTGAACTCCTGCGCGCGCGCGACCGGAATCGTGCTGTTGCGGGGGATGATCTTCTCGACCAGGCCGCCCATCGTTTCGACGCCCAGCGACAGCGGAATCACGTCGAGCAGCAGCCAGTCGTCGCCGGGGGCATGGTTGCCGGCCAGCAGATTGGCCTGCATTGCCGCGCCCAGCGCGACCACCTTGTCCGGATCGAGATTGGTCAGCGGCGGCTGGCCGAAGAATTCCGCGACCGCCTTGCGGATCGACGGCATGCGCGTGGCGCCGCCGACGAGCACCACGCCTTTGACCTCGTCGGCCGCCACGCCGGCATCGCGCAGGGCCTTGCGCACCGGCGCCAGGGTCTTCTGCACCAGATGCGCGGTCATCTCGCGGAACTGCTCGGCGCTCAGCGGCAGGTGGACGATCTCGCCGGTAGTCAGCACTGCGTCGATCACCGTGCTCTCGGCTTCCGACAGCGCTTCCTTGGCGGCGCGCGCACGCACCATCAGCAGGCGGGTGTCCTCGGCGGACAGCGGCTGCAGCCCGGCCTGCTCGACGATCCAGCAGACCAGGCGCTGGTCGAAGTCGTCGCCGCCCAGCGCGGAATCGCCGCCGGTCGCCATCACCTCGAAGACACCCTTGGTCAGCTTCAGCACCGAGATATCGAAGGTGCCGCCGCCCAGGTCGTAGACCGCGTAGATGCCTTCCGAGGCGTTGTCGAGTCCGTAAGCGATCGCCGCCGCGGTCGGCTCGTTCAACAGGCGCAGCACTTCGAGGCCGGCCAGACGCGCCGCGTCCTTGGTCGCCTGACGCTGCGCGTCGTCGAAATAGGCCGGCACCGTGATCACCGCGCCCACCAGATCGTCGCCCAGCGCATCCTCGGCGCGCTGGCGCAGCGTGGCGAGAATCTCCGCGGACACCTCGACCGGGCTCTTGATGCCGGCCACGGTCTTGATCTGCAGCATGCCCGGCGCGTCGACGAAGTCGTAGGGGCTGTGTTCGATATGGGCGACGTCATGCAAGCCGCGGCCCATGAAGCGCTTGACCGAAACGATGGTGTTCTTGGGGTCGCGCACCGCCTCTTCCTGGGCGCGATAGCCGATCTGCGCGGTCTTGTTCGGCAGATAGCGCACCACCGACGGCAGCAGCGTGCGGCCGCTCTCGTCGGCCAGCACCTCGGGAATGCTGTTGCGAACGGCCGCCACCAGCGAATTGGTGGTGCCGAGGTCGATACCGACCGCAAGCCGTCGCTGGTGGGGCGCCGGCGACATGCCGGGTTCGGAAATCTGAAGCAGTGCCATGGTCAATGTTCTGTTGTCGGGTGGGCCGGAGCGCTCGTCGCGCGATGGTTGCGCATGGTCGCAAAATGCGCCGCTGGAACACCCGCTTTGCCGGGGCGCCATTGTGTCATGGCCCCCGCGATGGTGCCCGCCGCGCTAGCTTTCGAGGCGGTCGATCGCCTCGCTGGCGTCGTGCTCGATCTTCTCCACGAACATCAGCTGGCGCGCCGCGGCCGCCGCGGCCTCGTCGTCGCCGGCATCGAGCAGGTCGCCGAGCGCGGCCTGGCGTTCGCGCTTTTCCTGCCGCAGCGATTGCAGCAGCGCGTCGAGCGCCGCGGCGTCGCGCTGCTGTGCCGCCTCCTGCAGCGCCTCGCGCCATTCCATCTGCTGCATCAGGAAAGCCGGCGCCATCGCCGTATTGTTCTCGGCCTGGATATCGATGCCGCGCAGCGACAGCAGATAGATCGCCCGCTTGAGCGGCTGGCGCAAGGTCCGATACGCCTCGTTGGCATGCGCGGCCCATTGCATCGCGACGCGGCGCTCGGCGTCGCCGGCATGGGCGAAGCGATCGGGATGCGCCTGCGATTGCACCGTGCGGTAGGCGGCGTCGAGCGCGGCCTCGTCGACGGTGAAGCGGGCCGGCAGCCCGAACAGCGCGAAGTAATCGTCTTTCAAGGTAGTCCTGCTGGAAGGCTATGGCGAAGAAGGCGGCGGCGCTGCGATGCGTCGCCGCCCTGCCCGGCTCTCTCCCGTCGTCGGGAGAGGAAAACGCTCAGGCCGCCGGCCTTACACGCGGAACGATTCGCCGCACCCGCACTCGTCCTTGACGTTCGGGTTGTTGAAGCGGAAGCCTTCGTTCAACCCCTCGCGAGCGAAGTCGAGCTCGGTGCCGTCGATATAGGGCAGGCTCTTGGGATCGACCACCACCTTGACGCCGTGCGACTCGAACACCTGGTCTTCCGGATGCAGCTCGTCGACATACTCGAGCTTGTACGCCAGGCCGGAACAGCCGGTCGTCTTGACGCCGAGCCGCAGGCCGATGCCCTTGCCCCGGCGGTCCAGATAGCGCGAAACGTGCTTCGCGGCTTTTTCGGTCAATGTGATCATCGCTACCACTTCCCTTCGATCGCTCAGGCGGCCTGTTGCGTCTGGGCGCCCGCGTGCTTCTTCTTGTAGTCCTCGACTGCGGCCTTGATCGCGTCTTCGGCCAGGATCGAGCAGTGAATCTTCACCGGCGGCAGCGCCAGTTCCTCGGCGATCTGGGTGTTCTTGATCTCCAGCGCCTGGTCGACGGTCTTGCCCTTGACCCACTCGGTCACCAGCGACGACGAGGCGATCGCCGAGCCGCAACCGTAGGTCTTGAACTTGGCGTCCTCGATCACGCCTTGCTCGTTGACCTTGATCTGCAGCTTCATCACGTCGCCGCAGGCGGGCGCACCGACCATGCCGGTACCGACGGCCTCGTCGTTCTTGTCGAACGAGCCGACATTGCGGGGGTTTTCGTAGTGGTCGAGTACCTTGTTGCTGTAGGACATTTGGCTACCTCTGTGACGTAACTTTTATGGGGTCGGAAGGCCAGCGTTCAATGCGCCGCCCATTGAATCGAATTCAGGTCCACGCCGTCCTTGTACATCTCCCACAGCGGGGACAGGTCGCGCAGCTTGCCGATCTTGCTCTTCAACAGTTCGACCGTGTAATCGATCTCCTGTTCGGTGGTGAAGCGACCGACGGTGAAGCGGATCGAGCTGTGGGCCAGCTCGTCGTTGCGGCCCAGCGCGCGCAGCACGTAGGACGGCTCCAGCGAGGCCGAGGTGCAGGCCGAGCCCGACGACACCGCGACATCCTTGATCGCCATGATCAGCGACTCGCCTTCGACGAAGTTGAAGCTGACGTTCAGGTTGTGCGGCACGCGGCGCTCGAAATCGCCGTTCAGATAGACCTCTTCCATGCCCGACAGGCCGTTCCACAGGCGGTCGCGCAGCATGCGGATGCGCTCGTTCTCGGTCGCCATTTCCTCGCGGGCGATGCGGAAGGCTTCACCCATGCCGACGATCTGGTGCGTGGCCAGCGTGCCCGAACGCATGCCGCGCTCGTGGCCGCCGCCGTGCATCTGCGCTTCGATGCGCACGCGCGGCTTGCGGCGGACGTACAGCGCGCCGATGCCCTTCGGGCCATAGGTCTTGTGGGCGGAGAACGACATCAGGTCGACCTTCAGCTTCGACAGATCGATCTCGACCTTGCCGGTGGCCTGGGCGGCGTCGCAGTGGAAGATGATGCCCTTCTCGCGGCAGATCTCGCCGATCTGCTCGATGTCCTGGATCACGCCGATCTCGTTGTTGACCAGCATCACCGAAACCAGGATGGTGTCCGGGCGCAGCGCCTGCTTGAACACCTCGATGTCGATCAGGCCGTTTTCCTGCACGTCCAGATAGGTCACCTCGAAACCCTGGCGTTCCAGCTCGCGCGTGGTGTCGAGTACCGCCTTGTGCTCGGTCTTGACCGTGATGATGTGCTTGCCCTTGCCCGAATAGAAATTGGCCGCGCCCTTGATCGCGAGGTTGTCGGACTCGGTTGCGCCCGAGGTCCAGACGATCTCGCGCGGATCGGCGCCGACCAGCGCGGCGACCTGTTCGCGCGCTTCCTCGACGGCCTTCTCGGCTTGCCAGCCATACGCGTGGCTGCGCGACGCGGGATTGCCGAACTGCTCGCGCAGATACGGAATCATCTTGTCCGCCACGCGCGGGTCCACCGGCGTGGTGGCCGAATAATCCATGTAGATCGGGAAATGTGGGGTGCTCATCGTTGTCACTGCCTTGTTTTGACTGCCGGGTGGGACACTGTACGTCGCCTGGCTGCTGTCCCGATCAGGACTGCGCCAGGCTGAAAACCGAATTCACCATCTTGGGCCGGGCGGGCTTGTCCGCCTTTTCCGCCGCGCCGGCTTGCGGCCGGGCCGCCGGTGCCGGCTGGCGGGCGCTGCCGTCCTCGCGCATGTCGCGCAGCACGCCGGGCTGGCGGGCGCGCTGCTGGTCGACCAGATCCTTCAGCGAGACCGAGTCCAGATACTCGACCATCTTCTGGTTCAGGGTCGCCCACAGTTCGTGGGTCATGCAGCGGCCGGTATTCTCGTCGCCATTGCAATTGCCCTTGCCGCCGCACTGGGTGGCATCGAGCGGTTCATCCACCGCGATGATGATGTCGGCCACCGTCACGTCCTCGGACTTGCGCGCCAGGCTGTAGCCGCCGCCCGGGCCGCGCACGCTCTCGACGATCTGATGCCGGCGCAGCTTGGCGAACAACTGTTCCAGGTAGGACAGCGAGATCTTCTGGCGCTGGCTGATGCCGGCCAGCGTCACCGGACCCTGGTCCTGGCGCATGGCCAGGTCGATCATGGCGGTCACCGCGAAGCGGCCTTTGGTCGTCAATCTCATGATTGCGGGGGTAATACCTGATGAATTTCGTCAAGTATAAATTTCCCGACTAAATCAGTCAACTACCCCATGTCACTTTGACGCCAGATGATGCAGTGACGGCGACGTCATCCAGCCGCCCGCCTAAGCCTGGCGGGGCCCAGCAGCCCCCGGCGCCTGGCGCGGCGGCACAATCAGCGAGAGCGGATCACGCAGGATGCGCGCCCGCACCGCGGCGCTCAGCGCCCGGCGGTCGACGCGGCGCAGATTGCGCGAGCGCAGCGCCATATGGAAGGCCAGCGCGAAGCTGACCGCCACGTTCAGCAGCCCCATCAGCGCGATGCCCGCCACCGCGAGCCACAACGCCGGCATCCGCAGCGCATCGACGCCCAGCACGCCGATCGCGGTGCCGACCGACCCCGTCGACAGCGTCACGTGGCGCACCTCCATATGCGGGCCGAAGAAGCTCAGGATCTCGGGCCCCAGGCCGAGCAGGAAGCCGAGCGAGACATTGCCCGCGATGCCGGACAGATTCCGCTTCCAGAAATCGGCGACGCGCATCGCCCCGCGCTCTCCCAACACGTAGCGCAGCCGGCGGTGGTAGGCCAGCACGTCGTGCATCCGGTGCAGCGCGAACCAGTTGTCCGCCCAGCCGGCGATCAGGCTCGACACCCACAGCAGCACGCCGGTGAAGATCGCGTACAGCGGCGTCGGCCCGAGGATCGAGAACGACTCGATGGTGGCGATCGCCTTGTCCGGCGTGATCAGGTTGACCGACAGCAGCTTGCCGGCCAGCCACTGGATTGCCAGCGCCACCGGAAAGACCACCGCCAGATTGCCGACGATGGCCGCCGCGTTCGAGCGGATCATCGCGATGGTGTCCTCGACGAAGGCCTCCCTGCCTTCCGGCCGCCCCACCGCGTCGAGCCGGTGCGCCAGCGCCGGGCCCGTCATCGCCGGCTGCTTGGTCGCCAACGTGAAATGAGCGAAGTGGATCGCGAGAAAGCTCCCGGCATAGTTCAGCGAGGCCAGCAGCCCTTCGATGAACTTGTCCAGATGCAGGCCGTAGATCAGGAATTTCAGGTAGACGGTGCCCACGGTGATCAGGCCCCCACCGGCGGCCGCGCGCACCAGCTCCCCGTATTCCTTGCGATCGCGCGTGATGTAGTGCTCGCCGGTCTCGGCGGAACGCTCGACCACCTTGCGCGCCAGCTGCGAGAAGGACTCGGCCGCCAGATGCTTGACGCTGCGGCGCGCCTGTGTCGTGCGGATCAGCTCGCCGGCCAGCTGCGCCACCTTGCCGCGGCGGGCAGGATCGACCCAGGCGGCCAGCAGCAAGTCGATGCGGGCGAGCCGCACCTTCATTCGCTCGATCTGGAACACGACTTCGACCGAGACGCCGTTCTGCTCCAGATCCGCGTAGACATGGCGGGCGGCGTCGTGACAGCCGTCGAGCAGCGCGCGGCAGTAGTTCAGCCGGTGCAGGAAGACTTCGCTGTCGTGCGCCAGCCCCTCCTCGCACAGCGCGGCGACGGCCGGGCCGAGGCGGAAGAACGGCGTATCGTCGACCCGTCCCGGCAGGCGCGCGCGGATCGACTGACTCAGGCCGGTGGCACGCACCTGGCTGGCCAGCACCTGGATGCTGCTCGCCAGCGTACGCGCGAAATCGTCCCGGTAGCGCGCGTGCAGCGCCTGGCCCGCCGCCGACGCGGCGTGGGCGGCTAGCTCGTTGTCGACGGAGCGGCCGCCATCGTCGCCGCCGCCTTCGCGTGCCGGTTCGCCGCCCTCCTCCGGCGCGAACATCAGCAGCGCACCAAGGCGATCGAGCAGTTCGCCATCGAGCGCGGCGACCCAGTCGGCATCGTGCTCGCCGACGAACAGCAGCGCGAACAGATCGGCCATATCGCCGCGATTCGGCGGCGGCGACAGAAAGCGCGCCTGCAGCCGGTCCATCATCTCGCCCCAGAAGCCCGGATGCGAAGCGACGCCGGTGTCGCAGAACAGGCCGGTCGGGTCGTTGTCGCGCACGATCGACCGGACCGTGCGGGCAAAGCGCGCGGCCAGTTCCGGATTGCGTTCGAGCACCTGCAGCAGATAGCGCAGCCGGACATGCTCGCGCCAGGTGGTGTCCTGACCGGCCAGTTCGGCCGCATCCGTGGCCGGCAGGCCGTCACGGCGCAGCCAGTAGCCCAGCTCGATCAGCCAGCCGTTGCGCTCGGCCAGCGTGCCGTCCGGATTGGCGGCGGACAGGATGGCGTCCAGTTGCAGGCTGGCATTGCGCGACTCGCGCCATTTGCGAAGCAGGGATCGAAACATCGGGAAAGAGAGAAAGGCTGGCGCGAATCAGGCGCGAATCAGGCAGGACGCAGGCGGGTGGGCAAGCAGGCGGAGGGGCCGCGGCGCGGCCCGGCAGTCATTGCCGCTGGCGCAGCATCGTGACGATGCCGTCGCAGGCGTCCTCGACGTAATCGAGCACGCGCTCGAAGCCATCGCCTTCGCCGTAGTAGGGATCGGGCACCTCGTCGGCGTCGTGCCGGGTGGCGAAGTGCATCAGCAGCTTCACCTTGTGGCGATGCTCGGGCGGGCACAGCGCCTGCAGGCGCGCGAGGTTGTCGCGGTCCATCGCCAGCACCAGGTCGAAGCGGGCGAAGTCCTCGACCGCCGCCAGCCGCGCCCGTTGCCCGGCCAGATCGTAGCCGCGGGCCAGCGCATGCTGCTGGGCCCGGCGGTCCGGCGCATGGCCGAGATGGTAGCTGTGGGTACCGGCCGAATCGACCTCGACCGCATCGGCCAGCCCGGCCTGCGCGAGCTTGGCGCGCAGCACGCCTTCCGCGGTCGGCGAGCGGCAGATATTTCCCATGCAGCACATCAAAATGGCAAAGCGTTTCATCGTTCGGATCGTACGGGTCGATGTGTGGCCCCGGTCTGCTGGGCCGAGGTCGACATCCGTTTCGGCATCAAAAAGGAGCCCAAAGGGGGCGAAAAGGGAGCCGATTTTAACTCTGTGCGGGCCGCCGACACCGCCGCTCCCGGCTCAGGCCGGCAGCGCCCCGCCCTCGCCCGCCGCGCCGAACACCTGCTGCTTGAGCTTGCTGAGCTGGTCCCGGACCTGCGCGGCCTGCTCGAACTCCAGGTTCTTCGCATGGTCGAGCATCTTCTTCTCGAGCCGCTTGATCTCCTTGGCGACCTGCTTCTCGCTCATGTCCTCGTAGCGGGCACGCTCCTCGGCGGCCATCAGCTCGGCCTTGACCTCGTTCGGATCGTAGACGCCGTCGATGATGTCCTTGATCCGCTTGACCACGCCGCGCGGCGTGATGCCGTTGGCGGTATTGAAGGCGATCTGCTTGTTGCGGCGGCGCTCGGTTTCGTCGATCGCCTTGCGCATCGAATCGGTGATGCGGTCGGCGTACAGGATCGCGGTGCCGTTGACGTTGCGCGCGGCGCGGCCGATGGTCTGGATCAGCGAGCGCTCGGCGCGCAGGAAGCCTTCCTTGTCCGCATCGAGGATCGCCACCAGCGACACCTCGGGAATATCGAGGCCCTCGCGCAGCAGATTGATGCCGACCAGCACGTCGAAGGCGCCCAGGCGCAGGTCGCGGATGATCTCGACCCGTTCGACGGTATCGATGTCCGAATGCAGGTAGCGCACCTTGATGCCGTTCTCGGACAGGAATTCGGTCAGCTGCTCGGCCATCCGCTTGGTCAGCGTGGTGACCAGCACCCGCTCGCCCGCCTGGATCCGCAGATGGATCTCGGACAGCAGATCGTCGACCTGGGTCGCCGCCGGCCGCACGGTAATGATCGGATCGACCAGGCCGGTGGGCCGCACCACCTGCTCGACCACCTGACCGGCATGGTTGCGCTCGTAGTCGGCGGGCGTGGCGGTGACGAACACCGCCTGGCGCATCTTGCGCTCGAACTCCTCGAACTTCAGGGGACGGTTGTCCATCGCGGACGGCAGTCGGAAGCCGTATTCGACCAGCGTGGTCTTGCGCGAGCGGTCGCCGTTGTACATCGCGTTGAGCTGGCCGATCAGCACGTGCGATTCGTCCAGGAACATCAGCGCGTCGGGCGGCAGATAGTCGACCAGCGTCGGCGGCGGGTCGCCGGGGCGCGCGCCCGACAGATGGCGCGAATAGTTCTCGATGCCCTTGCAGAAGCCCAGCTCGGCCAGCATTTCGAGATCGAAGCGCGTGCGCTGCTCCAGCCGCTGCGCCTCGACCAGCTTGTTTTCCTTGTAGAAGAAATCGAGCCGCTCGCGCAGCTCCGCCTTGATCGCCTCGATCGCGCGCAGCACGGTCTCGCGCGGCGTCACGTAATGGCTCGACGGATAGACCGTGAAGCGCGGGATCTTCTGCCGCACCTTGCCGGTCAGCGGATCGAAATACTGCAGCGACTCGATCTCGTCGTCGAACAATTCGACGCGCACGGCCACCTCGGCGTGTTCCGCCGGGAAGATGTCGACGGTGTCGCCGCGCACGCGGAAGGTGCCGCGCTGGAAGTCCGTGTCGTTGCGGGTGTACTGCATCGCGATCAGCCGCCCGATCACGTCGCGCTGGCTGATGCGGTCGCCGGCCCGCAGAGTCAGAATCATCTGATGGTATTCATTCGGGTTGCCAATACCATAGATCGCTGACACCGTGGCCACGATGATCGTGTCGCGGCGCTCCAGCAGGCTCTTGGTCGCCGACAGCCGCATCTGCTCGATATGCTCGTTGATCGACGAGTCCTTCTCGATGAACAGATCGCGCTGCGGAACGTAGGCCTCCGGCTGGTAGTAGTCGTAGTAGCTGACGAAGTACTCGACCGCATTGCGCGGAAAGAACTCGCGGAATTCGGAGTACAGCTGGGCGGCCAGCGTCTTGTTCGGGGCAAACACGATGGCCGGCCGGCCCATCCTGGCGATCACATTGGCCATCGTGAAGGTCTTGCCGGAGCCGGTCACGCCGAGCAGGGTCTGGAAGGACAGGCCGTCCTCGATGCCTTCCACCAGCTGGCGGATCGCCTCGGGCTGGTCGCCGGCCGGCGGATAGGGCTGATACAGCTGAAATGGCGAGCCGGGGAAAGTGACGAACTTGTCCTCGTCCAGGGTATGCGCGGCATCCGCGAGAGGCACGGCGAGATTCGACATAGACAGGCAGAAAACCTTTGGAATACGGGCGGATACGCTAGAATCTCGGGGTTGCGCGGTCCGTTTCAAGGCGGACCCGCCGCACGCCCCCAGCGCAGTCCGAGCATTCTACGCCTTCCCGTTTTGTTACATAGCTGACCACGAGAATCCCAAATGAGTTTGTTTTCTGCCGTCGAGATGGCCCCGCGCGACCCCATCCTGGGCCTGAATGAAGCGTTCAACGCCGACACCCGTGCCAACAAGGTCAATCTGGGCGTGGGCGTGTACTTCACCGACGAAGGGAAGATTCCGCTGCTGCGCGCGGTGCAGGAAGCCGAGAAGGCGCGCCTGACGACGGCCACGCCGCGCGGCTACCTGCCGATCGAGGGCATCGCGGCCTACGACCAGGCGGTACAGACGCTGCTGTTCGGCAAGAACTCGCCGCTGATCACCGAAGGCCGTGTCGTGACGGCTCAAGCACTCGGCGGCACTGGCGCGCTGAAGATCGGCGCAGACTTCCTGAAGCGCCTGTATCCGGACGCCAAGGTCGCGATCAGCGATCCGAGCTGGGAGAACCACCGCGCGCTGTTCGAAGCCGCCGGTTTCCCCGTGGTCAACTATGCCTATTACGACGCCCCGAGCCACGGCCTGAATTTCGCCGGCATGGTGGAGTCGCTGAAGTCGTATCCCGCCAACACCATCGTGGTGCTGCACGCCTGCTGCCACAATCCGACCGGCGTCGATCTGTCGCCCGAGCAATGGCAGCAGGTGGTCGGCCTGATCAAGGAACGGAACCTGATCCCCTTCCTGGACATGGCCTACCAGGGCTTCGCCGACGGCATCGACCAGGACGGCGCCGCCGTGCGTCTGTTCGCCGAGTCGGGCCTGCCCTTCTTCGTCTCGAGCTCGTTCTCGAAGAGCTTCTCGCTGTATGGGGAACGCGTCGGCGCGCTGTCGATCGTCACCACCAGCAAGGACGAGGCCCAGCGCGTGATGTCGCAGGTCAAGCGCGTGATCCGCACGAACTACTCGAACCCGCCGACGCACGGCGGCACCGTGGTCGCCACCGTGCTGAACAGCCCGGAACTGCGTGCCATGTGGGAAGACGAGTTGGCCGAAATGCGCGACCGCATCAAGCAGATGCGCCACGCGCTGGTCGACAAGCTGGCCGCCAAGGGCGTGTCGCGCGACTTCTCGTTCGTCAAGGCACAGCGCGGCATGTTCTCGTACTCGGGCCTGACCACCGAACAGGTCGAGCGCCTGAAGTCGGAGCACGGCATCTACGCGGTCGGCACCGGCCGCATCTGCGTGGCGGCGCTCAATAGCCGCAACATCGACGCCGTGGTCGACGCCATCGCGGCCGTGCTGTAAGCGCAAGCGTCCGGACGCATCCCGACGCCAGCGGGCCCGTCGACGATGGGCCCGCGTCGTTTCCGGCGGCCGTTCCCGCCGCTTGACCCGCCGGTCGCCCCTCCCCGCTGATGCGCGAACTGCGACACGCGCCTTTGTGCGGTGCACTGCACCCCTACCGCTCAGTCTGTCGGTGTAGTCCAACACCGCGCCAGAATTACAGCCATTGTCCTATTGAGTTCCACTCACGCCGGCATACCTTTAGGTATATGCTGCGTTGCAAGATTGTGCGTACGGTCGTTCGCAAAACGAGCGGGTTGAGCGCATAATCCGCCACAGCAGAAAACCCGATATCGAAAGGCAGGTGTTCGGCAATGCTTTACCAACTGCATGAATTTCAGCGCTCGATCCTGAACCCGCTGACCGCGTGGGCCCAGGCGACGGCCAAGACGTTTACCAACCCCTTGAGCCCGCTGTCGCTGGTGCCAGGGGCCACCCGGCTGGCCGCGGGCTATGAGCTGCTGTATCGGCTCGGCAAGGAGTACGAGAAGCCCGCCTTCGACATCAAGTCCGTGCGCTCCAACGGCCGCGACATTCCGATCGTCGAACAGACGATCATGGAAAAGCCGTTCTGCAAGCTGATCCGCTTCAAGCGCTATGCCGACGATCCCGAGACCATCAAGTTGCTGAAGGACGAACCGTCGGTGCTGGTCTGCGCGCCGCTGTCCGGCCACCACGCGACGCTGCTGCGCGACACGGTGCGCACACTGTTGCAGGACCACAAGGTCTATGTGACCGACTGGGTCGACGCACGCATGGTGCCGGTCGAGGACGGTCCCTTCCATCTGGCCGACTACATCCGCTACATCCAGGAATTCATCCGTCATCTCGGCGCGGAGAATCTGCACGTCGTTTCGGTCTGCCAGCCCACGGTGCCCGTGCTGGCCGCGATCTCGCTGATGGCCTCGGCCGGCGAGAAGACGCCCCGGACCATGACGATGATGGGCGGTCCGATCGACGCGCGCAAAAGCCCGACCGCGGTCAACTCGCTGGCGACCAACAAGTCGTACGAGTGGTTCGAGAACAACGTCATCTACACGGTGCCGGCCAACTATCCCGGCCACGGCCGTCGCGTCTACCCGGGCTTCCTGCAGCATGCCGGCTTTGTCGCGATGAATCCGGATCGCCATCTGTCCTCGCATTACGACTACTACCTGAGCCTGATCGAGGGCGATGCCGACGACGCCGAGGCGCATGTGCGCTTCTACGACGAGTACAACGCCGTGCTGGACATGGCCGCCGAGTACTACCTGGACACCATCCGCGAAGTCTTCCAGGAATTCCGGCTGGCCAATGGCACCTGGGAGATCCAGGGCGAGCCGGTACGGCCGCAGGACATCAAGCACACCGCGCTGATGACGATCGAGGGCGAGCTCGACGACATCTCGGGCGCCGGCCAGACCGCCGCCGCGCACGATCTGTGCGCGGGCATTCCGAAGACCCGCAAGCAGCATCTGACCGCGCCCCGGTGCGGGCACTACGGTATCTTCTCCGGCCGCCGCTGGCGCGAAACGATCTATCCGGAACTGCGCGACTTCATCCGCAAATATCGCTGAGCCGCTGCCCGCCCACGGCGAAGCGCCAATGACAAACGGGACCGCGATGCGGTCCCGTCTTGTTTTCCGGTCGGATCTGCTCTAGCGACGCGCCAGATACGCCAGCAGCATGTCCGTGTGCAGCTGCGCGAAACGCTCGTGCTCGTCCTGCGAGGCCACGTCGCGGCCGATCACTGCGCTGATCGTGTAACGGTTCGACAGCACGTAGTAGCCCAGCGCCGAGATCGTCAGATAGAGCTGCGGCACATCGACGCCTTCGCGAAACACGCCCTGCCGCTGACCGCGACGCACGATCTCGGCGAGCACGTCGACCACCGGGTTGACCAGATCGTGCAGCTGCGTGGATTTCTTCAGGTGCCGCGCCTCGTGCAGGTTCTCGCTGTTGACCAGGCGGATGAATTCGGGATGCTGGTAGTACCAGTCCCAGACGAAACGGGCCAGCTTGCGGACCGCGGCGACCGGGTCCTCGTCGCCGATCTGCAGGCGCTCCTCGGCCGCGCGAAACTGCGCATACTGCCGTTCGAGCACTGCGAGAAACAGCCCTTCCTTGCTCCCGTAGTAGTAGTACAGCATGCGCTCGTTGGTCTCGGCGCGGCGGGCGATCTGGTCGACGCGCGCGCCGGCCAGGCCGCCCTTGGCGAACTCCTCGGTGGCCGCATCCATGATGCGACGACGGGTTCCTTCGGGGTCGCGTTTCGTCTTGGTGGCGTTCGACATGCGTGGTCGGGATCGATTTTGTGGGTTATGGCATGGCGCAAGTGCGCCACTGGCGCCTGCCAGCCGGGTTCATCAACGCTGCGCCCTGGCAAAGCGCGCATCTTCGTGGTTTCTGCGGCGCGGCGAAATCGGGGATAATCCTTGCCGCGTCAGCCGCACCGTACGGCTGCACCTTGTGTTACCCCGCATCGTTTTCCTGTTTTCGTGACCGCTTCCGCCGCCGATACCGCTTCCGCTTCCCCCGCCGATGTCCGCCTGGACGCCGCTTTGGACGCCCGTGCCGACCGCCTCGAAGCCCTGCTGCCTCAGACGCAATGCACCAAGTGCGGCTTTCAGGGATGCCGACCTTATGCCGAAGCCATGGCGCGTGGTGAAGCGGATTGCAACCGCTGTCCGCCTGGCGGGGCCGAAGGCATCCGGCGTCTGGCGGCCGAACTCGGGGTCGCGCCGTTGCCGCTCGATCCGACGCACGGCACCGAACAGCCGCGCGCGGTGGCGCGCATCGACGAAACGCTGTGCATCGGCTGCACGCTGTGCATTCAGGCTTGCCCGGTCGACGCGATCGTCGGCGCCGCCAAGCAGATGCACACCGTGCTGCCGGACTGGTGCACCGGCTGCGACCTGTGCGTGGCGCCCTGCCCGGTCGACTGCATCGCGATGATTCCGGTCACCGGCGAGCGCACCGGCTGGGACGCCTGGTCGCAGCCGCAGGCCGATCAGGCCCGGTCCCGCTATCTGTCGCGCAAGCAGCGGCTGGTGCGCGAGCGCGAGGAAAACGAAGCGCGTCTTGCGGCCAAGGCCGCCGCGAAGCTGGAAGCGCTGCGCCAGGAAGCCGCCTCGTCCGAGGCCGAACGCCAGGCGCAGGAACGCAAGAAGGCCATCATCCAGGCGGCCATCGAACGCGCACGCCTGAAGCGGCAGGCTGCCCAGCCGCTCAACGCCGCAGCGGCCGATCCGGTTGACCGTCCCGACGCCGCGCCGGCTGCCGCCGCGCCCGATCACCCTGCTCCCTCCGACACCAAGCGACCACAATGAACGCCGCCAAGTGCCGCGCGCTGTTTGAAACGCTCAGAGAAACCAACCCGTCGCCCACCACCGAACTCGAGTACAGCTCGCCGTTCGAACTGCTGATCGCCGTGCTGCTGTCGGCGCAGGCCACCGATGTCGGCGTCAACAAGGCCACCCGCAAGCTGTTCGCGGTCGCCAACACGCCGCAGAAGATCCTGGCGCTGGGCGAGTCCGGCCTGATCGAATACATCAAGACCATCGGCCTGTACAAGACCAAGGCCAAGCATGTGATCGAGACCTGCCGCATCCTGGCCGAGCGTTACAACGGCAAGGTGCCGGCCGATCGCGAGGCGCTGGAAGGGCTGCCGGGGGTCGGCCGCAAGACCGCCAACGTGGTGCTCAACACCGCCTTCGGCCATCCGACCGTCGCGGTCGACACGCATATCTTCCGCGTCAGCAACCGCACCGGACTCGCGCCCGGCAAGACCGTGCAGGCCGTCGAGATGAAGCTGCTGGAAGTCGTGCCCGACGAATTCCTGCACGACGCGCACCACTGGCTGATCCTGCACGGCCGCTATGTCTGCAAGGCGCGCAAGCCCGAATGCTGGCATTGCGCGATCGAGACGTTGTGCGAATACCCGGACAAGACGCTGCCGCCGCGCCTGTAAGCGCGCGCCGGCATCGAGTCCGATCGCACCGTCAGACGATGCGGCAGGCCTCGTCGAAGCTCAGGCGCGGATTGCGCGGGAACAGCTTGTCAGCGTCGCCGTAGCCCAGATTGATCAGGAAGTTGACCGACCACTTGCCGTCCGGGAAGAAGGCGGCATTGACCTTGTCCGCATCGAAGCCGCCCATCGGGCCGCAATCGAGGCCGAGCGCGCGCGCCGCCAGAATCAGATAGGCGCCCTGCAGCGAGCTGTTGACCAACGCGTCGCGAGCGATCTTCTGCGGCTGGCCGGCATACCAGGAACGGGCATCCGCATGCGGAAACAGCTTGGGCAGTTGCTCGTGGAATTCGGTATCGAAGGCGACGATCGCGGTCACCGGGGCCGAGCGGGTCTTGTCGACATTGCCCGGGGACACGCATGCCACCAGCTTCTCCTTCTGCGCCGCGGTCTTGACGAAGACGATGCGGGCCGGCGTGCTGTTGGCGGCGGTAGGACCGAACTTCATCGTCTCGTACAGCTGGTGCAGCACGGCGTCATCGATCTGCCGGTCCTGCCAGACGTTATGCGTGCGGGCTTCGGTGAACAGCTGGGCGATGGCGGCCTGGTCGAGCGGTTGCATGCGGATTCCTCGGGGAAGTATGGGAAAGGGCGCATTCTACCGACGCGCCCTGCCCGCGCCACGCCACGGATTTCAGCAAGCCGTTCAATTTTGTTGTACAGGCTCCCGCGCCGTACCCTTGCGCGTCAACCACAGCACGCCGGCCAGGATCAGCCCGCCGCCGATGGCCTGGGCCATGCCGATCTGCTCGCCCAGCAACAGCGCCGCCAGCAGCACCGTGACCACCGGCTCGAGCGTGGACAGCATCGAGGCCTGCGCCGCCCCGAGCCGCTGCAGGCCGGCGAAGAAGGTCAGGATGGCCAGTACCGTCGACAGCAGCGCGATCGCCGCCAGCGCCAGCCAGCCGCCGGCATCGGCCGGAAATTGCGGCGGCATGCCTGCGGTGGCACGGGCCAGCGCGGCGCCGACATAGACTACGGCGGCGGCCGTGCAGACGATGGTGGTCGTTGCCACCGGATGCACCCCGGGCGTCAGTCGCGCGCCGACGATGATGTAGACCGAATAGATCAGCGCCGACGCCAGCCCGAGGCCGATGCCCAGCGCGCTGCCTTCGCCTCCGCCGACCGTCAGGCCGGCACCGACCGAGCACAGCACCAGCGCGGTGACCGCCGCGCCGGTCAGTTTCTCCTTCAGGAACAGCGCCGCCATCACGGTGACGAAAACCGGATACAAGTACAGCAGCAAGGCCACCAGGCTGGCCTGAGCATGGTTCAGCGCGCTGAAGAAGCAGAAGGACTGGCCGACATAGCCGATGCCGCCCATCGCCGCCAGCGCCAGCACACGCCGCCACGGCGGCAACGCGATCCGTTGCCAGCGCATCACCGCCGCCAGCGCGATCGCAGCCAGCACGAACCGCACCGACAGCAGGCCATAGACGTCCGCGCCGGCGTCATAGGCAAAGCGGGCGAAGATCGCCATCGCGCCGAAGGCGCTGGCCGAGATGGCGATCAGCAGCACGCCGGCGAGCTTGTCGCCGGCGTGCCGCAGCGGGGTCGATGAGCGTGGGGATGCGGTCATGGAGCAGGCCGGCCCTCAGGAGGTCGAACGATCCCGCATTCTAGTCGGCATGCGGCCCCTGCGGCACAGTACCACCCCCCTCCATCGTGCCGGGCCGTCGGCAGGGGCGCGGGCCCTCGTTTACAATCGCCCCCATCATGTTCAATCCCTCCCGTGAAGAAGTCCGCCGGTTCTTTTGCGAAGCCTGGCGCAAGCAAGGCGCCAACGAAGTGCTGACGCCCCTCGAGGCCATTGCCGTCGACTGGATGCGCGCCCACCCCGAATATCACGACCAGTTGGCCGATGCCGAGGCGGCGATCGTCGAGGAATTCACGCCCGAGCGCGGGCAGACCAATCCCTTCCTGCATCTGGCCATGCATCTGTCGATCGCCGAGCAGGTGTCGGTCGACCAGCCCCGCGGCATCCGGCAGGCATTCGAACAGCTGGCGCGCCGGCTCGATTCGCCGCATGAGGCACACCATCAGATGATGGAATGCCTTGGCGAAATGCTGTGGCAATCGCAACGCAGCGGGTTGCCGCCCGACGGCGAGCAATATATCGCCTGCGTGCAACGCCGCGCGCGCGGCTGATTTGCGCGGCCCTTGCGGTTGAATCCCGGGGCGCAGTCCGCCGCGGTCGGCCCGGCGGCCGTACAAATCGTCACAGCCAGCCCTCCCCCGGGCGTGCTAGGCTTTGGCGCGTTGCCATTCCGGGGCGGTGCCATGCGTCATATCCGGCACGCCCGCCAAAATTTCCGATGATGTCGTTGCTCCGAACCCCGTCCGCGGGCCGTCGGCCGCGCCTGCGCGCGCCCGCGGCAGCCGTCTCCTTCGCCCTCGCCGCGTTGTGCGCGCCCTCCGCTCACGCCGCGATCGCGCTGCTGCAGCCGCCGCGCGTGCTGGACGGCGCGCAGCCGCTGCGGCTGACACTGCTGGTGACCGCCGACACGGCCAACCGCAGCTATCTGGTCCCGGATACGCTGGAAGTGGTGGCCTCCCCGGAAATGCTCGCGCCGGTGCGCATCACGATGCGCCGGATCACGCCGGGGCCCGCCACGGTGCGCCTGCGCCGGGGCGAGAATCGCACCATCCAGTATCAGGGCGAGATTCCGCCGAGCCTGCGCGGCCAGATCCGGCTCGATCCGGTCGGCATCGATGCCGCGCCGGTGCTGGTGACGCTGAACCAGTCGGGGGTCACGCCGCCGGCCACCGCGGCGACGCCGTCCACCTCCGCAGCGCCGGCCGCCGCGTCTGCCGCGCCGGCAGACGAGGCCGATCAGCAGGCGGATGTCGCGGCGACGCCGGTCGAGTCCGTGATCCAGCCGAAGGGAACGGGCCAGCCCCTCTACGATCAGCCGATCCTGACCGGGGGCAGCCGGCTGACCTTCAACGATCCGATGTACTACGCCGTCGGTGCACACGGCGGCGCCAACGCCAAGTTCCAGTTCAGCTTCAAGTACCGGATCTTCGAGGGCCGCGACCCGAACTCGCGCTACTGGCTGGACAACCTGTATCTGGGCTACACGCAGTTCTCGCTGTGGGATCTGTCGGAGGAATCGAAGCCCTTCCACGACACCAACTACCGGCCCAGCATCTTCTATTACCTGTCCGATACCGGCGTGCGCAATCGCTGGATCAGCCGGCTGTCGGTGGCCACCGGCCTCGAGCACGAGTCGAACGGCCGCGACGGCGATCAGTCGCGCAGCATCAATACGCTGTTCCTGAAGCCGACCTTCCACTTCGGCGAAACCAACGACTGGCACTGGACCGTGACGCCCAAGCTCTACTACTACCTGGAGAAGAGCGACAACAGCGATATCGCACGTTACCGCGGCTATATGGATCTGCGGGTCGCCTACGGCAAACCCGACTCGTGGGAGCTGGCGGCGACGGTGCGCAAGGGTACCCGCCAGTGGTACGGGAGCGTCGATGCGCAGTTCACCTACCCGATGGGCCGGCTGATACCGGGCACCGCCGGCTATCTGATGGCGGGCTATTTCGTCGGCTATGGCGAGAGCCTGCTCGACTACAACCGCAAGACGCCCTGGCAGTTCCGCATCGGCTATTCGCTGAACCGCTGAACCGCTGAACCGCTGAGCCTCTGTGCCGCCGGGCTGCTGAGCCGGGGACCCGCTCCCGCTACCGGAGCGTCATCCGCCGAGCGGCTTGCCGCTCGCCTTCAGCCGCGCGTTGGCAACGGCGGCGGAGAACTGTCCGATGCCATGCCAACCGGTGGCGCGGCCCAGCTTCTTGCCGCGGTGGAAGAACATGAACACCGGGATACCGTACAGCCCGAAGCGCCGTCCCAGCGCCGGATAGGTGTAGACGTCGGCATGCAGCCAGTGCAGCTTCATCTCGCGCAGCGGCTCCGGATTCGCGAGCATGGCCTTCTTCGCCATCTCGCAGTTGTAGCAGTCCGCGCCCCAGAAGAACACGCAGACCAGCTCGTCGCCCGCCGCGGCAAGCGCGTCGTCGATGCTGTCATGATCGACCTCGCGCATGCCGAAGGTGTCGAACGCGCGGTGATCGGTGTGGGGCGCCGGCGCTGAGCCGAACGGATAAGGCATCGCATTCCTCCACAAAAGAGAACGCCCGGAGCCGAAGCGGCGCCGGGCGTGGCTGCGCATCGGTGGCGGGCCGGTCTGCCCGCCGACGCTTACTTCGGCGCAGCCACCGTCACCAGGGCCGGCCGCAGGACCCGGTCCGCGATCAGATAGCCGCGCTGCAGCACGGCCACCACGGTGTTCGGTTCCTGCTCCGACGGCACCATCGAAATCGCCTGGTGCCGATGCGGGTCGAACTTCTCGCCGACCGGATTCAGTTCGACCATGCGGCCCTTCTCGAACGCGCTGGCCAGCTGCTTGGCGGTCAGCTCCACCCCCTCGCGCAGCTTGGCGATATCGCCCGAGCCATCGGCCAGCGCAGCCTGCAGGCTGTCCATCACCGGCAGCAGATGCTCGGCAAAGCTTTCGATGGCGAACTTGTGGGCCTTGGCCACGTCTTCCTGCGCGCGGCGCCGGATGTTTTCGGCCTCGGCCACCGCCCGCAGGTACATGTCGTAATGCTCGCGTGCCTTGGCTTCCTGTTCCGCCAATTGGGCGGCCAGCTGTGCCGCCGGCTGGCTCGCCACGTCATCCGCGGCGGCGGGCTCGGCCGTCTGAGGGGGCGTGGCCGATTGCGCGGCTTGCGCTTCGGCGGCCTGGTCTGCGGGCGAGGTCGGCGGCGTGTTGGATGGCGTTTGCTTCTGGTCTTCCATGTCGATCCGTTTCAGAACAAGTTGCGGCCGCACGTGGCGGTCCGCCTGGGGTCAATCGGAATTCAGCTGGCAACTGGTGGCGCCAAGCCGATATTTCAAGAGCGGATGGACATCTGCAGGAAACATCAGCTTACAAACTTAAACCAGTGCTGCGGGAAGTGAAATTGCTTTGCTGCAGTGCAACTTCTAAGATAAATCGAAAAAAGCGACAAAACTGCCGGGGTGTCGTCCCATATTGAAGTTTTTCCAGCCGGGGTAAGGCCATGCGCAAGCTGCCGAAGCCGTCCAACAAAACGCCGAAGTTCTCGCTGTTCACGCTGCTGGTTCTTCTTTCGCTTGCGGCCCTGACCGTCTTCATCTGGCTCTCCGACGGCCTGACCCCACACGACAGCGTGGCCGGGGGCGCCGATCCTGCGCTGAGCCAATACATCATCCAGTACTCCCGCTGAAAGCCGAGCAGGCCACGCCGGCCCTGGCAGCGCCTCACCGTTTCAGATGCTCGATGCGGCGGCGGTCCCGCTTGGTCGGACGCCCCTGCAATTGCGACGCGGGCTCGACATGGAGCCGCCGCCGCTCGGCCTCCGCAGCACGCCCCTTGCGGCTTTCCTCGGTTTCCTCATAGAGCGTCTGGGCCACCGAAGCGGGTCCGCGGGCCGGCGCGACGCCTTTGACCACCAGCTCCCAGCGCTGCTGGTGCGCCTCGATGCGGATGGTGTCGCCCGGCTTGACCTCGCGCGAATTCTTGCATGGCTGGCCATTGACCTCCACCCGCCCGCGCTCGACGGCTTCGGCCGCCAGCGAGCGCGTCTTGAAGAAGCGCGCGCACCACAGCCATTTGTCGATCCGCTGGCGCGCATCGGCTTCGTACGACGGATTCATGCCGCGGCCCCCCTTGCCTGCGCCAGCGAGCGCCTGGCCTCCAGTTCGTGCGCATGCGGCAGCCGCAACGGCCAGCCCTGCATATGCTGCAGCGCGATCTCCGACAGCGCGGTAATCCAGAACGGCGCGTCGTTCAGGCAGGGAATGAAGTGAAACTCCTTGCCGCCGGCCACCTTGAACTCGGACTGCCCTTCCATCGCGATCTCTTCCAGCGTCTCGATGCAGTCGGCCGGAAAGCCCGGGCAGAATACGTCCACCCGCGCGGTGCCGACCTTGCCCAGCTCGGTCAGCGTCGGCGCGGTATAGGGCTGCAACCACTCCGCCTTGCCGAAGCGCGACTGGAAGGTGACCTGGTACTGGCCTGGCTGCAGCCCGAGCGCCTCGCCGAGCATGCGGCCGGTCTTCAGGCATTCGCAGTGATACGGATCGCCCAGTTCCAGCGTGCGCCGCGGCACGCCGTGAAAGGACAGGATCAACCGGTCGCCGCGCGCGAAATCCGGCGCGCCGTGCTGGGCCCAGTAGGCGCCGACCTGCTGATGCAGCGCCCCCAGATAGGCCGGATGATCGTGGAAATGTTTGACCAGCCGCAGTTCAGGCTGATTGCGCCATTCGCCCAGCACGCGAAACAGTTCGTCGAAGGCGGTCGCGGTGGTGGTGCCGGAATATTGCGGGTACATCGGCAGCGCCAGGATGCGCTCGCAGCCCTGGCGCCGCAGCGCCTCCATCACCGAGGGGATCGACGGGTTGCCGTAGCGCATCGCGCAGGCCACCGTCACGTCATGTCCCTGCTGGGCCAGCAGCTGCTGCAGCGCATGCGCCTGGCGTTCGGTATGGACCAGCAGCGGCGAGCCGGTGCGGTGCGCCTCGCGCAGCCAGATCGATTCGTACTTCAGCGCCGACGCGCGCGAGCGCAGCGGCAGGATCAGACCGTACAGCACCGGCAGCCAGGCCGCGCGCGGAATCTCGACCACGCGCGGATCGGACAGGAACTGCTTCAGGTAGCGGCCGACCGCCTTCGGGGTCGGCTCGTCGGGCGTGCCAAGGTTGATCAGCAGGATCGCCGTGCGCGGCGCCTGCCCATGCCGATAGGCCGGTTCTGCGGTAAAGGTCATAAGGATTCCGGTATCGCCGGGGCGCCGCCGCCGAGCGCATGGCACCGGCGAGGCCGCCCGGCCGCGCCGCGAAGGCCGCCATCTGGCTGGGGGCGGGGTCCGGCCCTCGCCGCCATCAGTTCTGGCTGCTCAGCGCGCTCGACAGCAGCCGCGCAGTGATATCGACGATCGGGATCACCCGGTCATAGGCCATCCGCGTGGGGCCGATCACGCCGAGCGTGCCGACGATCTGGCCGTCGACCTCGTACGGGGCGGTGATCACCGCCATGTCCTCGAGCGGCACCAGCCGGCTCTCGCCGCCGATGAAGATCTGCACGCCCTCGGCATGGCTAGACACGTCCAGCAGCTGCAGCAGGCTGGTCTTGTGCTCGAACACGTCGAACAGCCGGCGCAGCTTGTCCATGCTCGAGGCCAGGTCCTCGACTTCGAGCAGCTTGCGTTCGCCGGAGATATAGACCTGCTCGTCCTCGTCCGCCATCGCGCTGCTGCCGGCCTCGACCGCGGCCTGCATCAGCTCGGACATGTCGATGCGCAGAGCCTTCAGCTCGTCGCGCAGCCGCTCGCGCACCGTGTCGAAGCGCATGCCCGCGTAATGCGTGTTGATGAAATTGGCCGCCTCCACCAGCTGCGACGCGCTGTAGGGCAGTTCGGTCTGAATGATGCGATTCTGCACGTCGCCTTCGGGCGTCACGATGATCAGCAGGATGCGCTTGTCGGACAGGCGCATGAATTCGATCTGCCGGAAGGCCTGTGCGCGGCGCGGGGTCATCACCACGCCGGCAAACTGCGACAGGTTCGACAGCGTGCGCGCGGCCGTGGTGATCATCCGCTGCGGGCTTTGCTCCTGCGCGCCCAGTTCGCCCTGGATCAGCCCGGCCAGCTTGGTGCGGTCGAACTGGTTGTCGAGCGGCTGGGCCGTCAGCATGGTATCGACGAACAACCGGTAGCCGCGCGGGGTCGGGATGCGTCCGGCCGACGTGTGCGGGCTGGCGATGAAGCCCATCTCCTCCAGGTCCGACATCACGTTGCGGATGGTCGCCGGCGACAGGTCCAGACCGGAGTATTTCGACAGCGTACGCGAGCCGACCGGCTGCCCTTCGGCGATGTAGCGCTCGATCAGGGTCTTGAGAAGGGTTTTCGCTCGTTCGTCCATGGTGTCCCGATTTTACGCAAGTTTTGCGCGCTGGGGCTCGCGCTGGCACTCGCCCCCGGGCCCGTGCTGACAATGGTCATGGCGGTATGGTCTAATCCGGGCATGTCTGCACACCCCAAGTCCGGCGCCGCGCACGCGCCCTTCCGCACGGTTGCCCTGGTCGGCAGGTATTCGACCGCCGGCATCGAAGGCCCGCTCGAGGAACTGGCGGCCTGCATCCTGCGCAACGGCCAGGACGTGGTGTTCGAACGCGAGACCGCGCTGGCCACCGGCCTGACAGACTACCCCGCCCTGTCGGCCGACGAGATCGGACGGCAGGCCGACGTCGCCGTGGTGCTCGGCGGCGACGGCACGCTGCTCGGACTCGCCCGCCAGCTGGCCGGCTTTTCGGTGCCGCTGATCGGCGTCAACCACGGCCGCCTCGGTTTCATGACGGACATCCCGCTGGAGGATGTGCAATCGGTGCTGCCGGCCATGCTCAGCGGCAACTACGAGCCCGAGAACCGCATGCTGCTCGAATCGCGCGTGATCCGCGACGACGGCGTGATCTTCTCCGCCCTGGCCTTGAACGACGTGGTGGTCAATCGTTCGGGCATCTCCGGCATGGTCGAACTGGCGGTCTCGGTGGACGGCTACTTCATGTACAACCAGCGTTCCGACGGCCTGATCGTGTCGACCCCGACCGGCTCGACCGCCTATGCGCTGTCGGCCGGCGGACCGATCCTGCATCCGACGCTGTCGGGGCTGGTGCTGGTGCCGATCGCCCCGCATGCGCTGTCGAACCGGCCGATCGTGCTGCCGCACGACGCCGAGGTGTCGATCGAGGTCGCCACCGCGCGCGATGCCAGCGTCAACTTCGACATGCAGTCGCTGACCTCGCTGCTGCCGGGCGATCGCATCGTGGTGCGCCGCTCCGCCAGGACCATCAATCTGCTTCACCCGGTCGGCTACAACTACTACGCCACGCTGCGCAAGAAGCTGCACTGGCACGAGTATCCGACCGAAGACAACCGGCTTTGAGCGCGAACGCCGCACGACGTCCGCTTCGCCCGCACAGCCGATCCCGTTCCCTCTCCAAGTCATCGCCGCCTCCCGTCGCCAAAGATGCTGCGCAGCCTGTCCATCCGCGATTTCGTCATCGTCGATACGCTCGACCTCGACTTTTCCGCCGGCTTCACCGTGTTCACCGGCGAGACCGGCGCCGGCAAGTCGATCCTGATCGATGCGCTCGCGCTGGTGCTCGGCGAGCGCGCCGATGCCGGCGTGGTGCGCGAGGGCGCGGCGCGCGCCAGCGTCAGCGCCACCTTCTCCACGCACCCCGCGCTGGACGCCTGGCTCAACGAGCAGGCGCTGGCCGAGGATGACGGCAACGTGCTGCTGCGCCGGGTCGTCGATGCCAACGGCCGCAGCAAGGCCTTCATCAATGGCAACGCCGCCACGCTGGCGCAGCTGCGCGAAGTCGGCGACCAGCTGGTCGACATCCACGGCCAGCACGCCCACCAGCTGCTGCTGCGGCCGGACGCGCAGCGTCTGCTGCTCGACGCGCATGCCGGCCTGACCGCGCAGGCGGCCGCGGTGGCCGAGGCCTGGCGCACCTGGCGCGCCTGCGTGCGTCAGCGCGAGGCGGTCGAACAGCAATCGCGCGAGATGCAGCTCGAACGCGAGCGGCTCGAATGGCAGGTGGGCGAGCTCGACAAGCTGGCGCCGCAGCCGGGCGAATGGGAAGCGATCCAGGCCGAGCACACGCGCCTGTCGCACGCGGCCAGCCTGCTCGAGGGCGGCCGGGCTGCGCTCGATGCCCTGTCCGAAGCCGACGGCGCGGTGCTGTCCGCGCTCGGCGCGATCGTGCACCGGCTGCGCCAGCTGGCCGAGGTCGACCCCGCGCTGGCCGATGTGGTGACGGCGCTGGAAGCGGCCGAGGTGCAGGCCGAGGAAGCGGCCCACTCGCTGACCCGCTACGTCGACCGGCTCGAACTCGATCCCGAACGGCTGCAGGTCGTCGAGGAACGGATGCAGGCGCTGCACACCGCCGCGCGCAAGTTCCGCGTGCCGCCCGAACAGTTGCCCGAGGAACTGCTGGCGCGCCGCCGGCAGCTCGACGACCTGCAGGCCGCGCAGGACCTGAACAAGATCACCGCGCGCGAGGCCGCGGCCCGCGCCGCCTATCTGACGATCGCGCGCCATCTGAGCGACAGCCGTCGCGAGGCCGCCGAGCGGCTGTCGGCAGCCGTGACCGAGGCGATGCAGGGCCTGTCGATGGCCGGCGGCAGCTTCACCGTGGCGCTGCACCCGATCGAGGAAGGCGCCAGCCACGGGCTCGAACAGGTCGAGTTCCTGGTGGCGGGCCACGCCGGGGTCAGCGCGCGGCCGCTGGCCAAGGTGGCCTCTGGCGGCGAACTGGCGCGCATCAGCCTGGCGATCTCGGTGATCACCAGCGAGGCCGCGCCGACGCCGACGCTGATCTTCGACGAAGTCGATACCGGCATCGGCGGCGCAGTCGCGGAGGTGGTCGGCCGCCGGCTGCAGGAGCTCGGCCGCGCCCGCCAGGTACTGTGCGTGACCCACCTGCCCCAGGTCGCGGCGCAAGCCGGCACGCATCTGCTGGTCAGCAAGGAGACCGTCGGCGACGGCGGCGAGGCCGTGACGCGCTCGCAGATCCGCGTGCTCGACGCCGCCGGCCGCGTGGTCGAGACCGCGCGCATGCTGGGCGGTGCCACGGTCACCGCCACCACGCTGCAACACGCCGAGGAGATGCTGGCGCAGGGCGCGCGCGGCGCCCCGGCCGCGAAGGAAGGCCGGCGGGCACGCCGAACCGCGAGCTGAACGTGCCGACGTATCCGACGTATCCGACGTATCCGACGTATCCGACGTATCCGACGCCTGCGGCGCCTCCGACGTCCCGTCGCCCCCGAAACGCATCGAACCGCACCGAACCGCACCGATCACAGGAAATTCCATGTTCTTCGCCAAGCCGCCCTCGACTCCCGATGACCCATCCAGTACGCGCTGTGAGGCCATCCAGGCCCGCCGCACAGTCAGCCGCACCACGCGCCGGCTGACGCTCGCGGTGGCGCTGTGCGGCCTGGCGCTGGCGGCCGCGTGCAGTTCGAAGCCGGCCATGCCGCCGCCGGGCAGCATCACCGACGATCGCGCGGTCGGCGACATCCTGGTCCGCTTCACGCCGCCGGCCGTCGATACCTCGCTGCAGGCCGGCGAACTGCTGGCCCAGGCCAAGGGGCCGATCCGCTTCGTGGTCAAGCGCCCGATGTCCGGCGGCACCTGGCTGGTCACCGCGATCTCGCCGTCGCCGGACGCCACCATCGAGCAGGCGGTCTCCACGCTGCGGGGCCTGCCGCGCATCGAGGCGGCCGAGGCGGACCGCCGCCTGACGCCGAGCCGCCCGAAGCCGACCGGGCGCGACATGCCGGCCGACTGAAGACCACGCGACGGCGGCCGTTAACCGATCGAGGACGGGAAACGGCCGCCGACGTCACCCCGATAGCGTGCGCTGTCGGACGACGGCTGATTGCCTGTCCGCCTTACCCTGACTATCGTCGTTGAGTCACATGCCTGCGAGCGCCGGCCACCGCATACCGGCTTCGCCCCTCCCGGAGGTGTTCATGCCGCGTTCGATTCCGCCCGTCGCCCTGCGTCTGGTCCTGGCCGCCGCCGTGTCGGCGGGCGCCATCCTGCCCCCCTCGGTCGCGCTGGCCGCGCCGGACACCAATGCCGGCGCCCGCGCGGCGCCGGTCTACAGCGGCAACATCATCGTGCGCTGGAAGGACGCCCCTGCCGGTACCGCGCTGATGCCGGCCGAGGCCGCCGCCGAACAGGTACGCAAGCTCGCCGAGCAGACCGGCATTGGACTGACCGTCAAGCGGCAGATGGGCGGCAACCTGGCGCTGCTCGGCTTGCCGGCCGGCAAGGGAGCCGACCCCGAAGCCGTGGCCGCCCAGCTGCGCCAGGATCCGCGCGTGGCGGACGCGGTGCCGGACCGCTGGCTGCGGCCGCATGACACGGTGCCGAACGATCCCGAATTCGCGATCAACCAGCCCTATCTGGGCTCGCCCTCCGTGATCCCGGGCGCGGCCAATCTCCCCGCCGCCTGGGATCGCTCCCGCGGCAACGAAGGGCTGGTGATCGCCGTGGTCGATACCGGCGTGCTGCGGCATCCGGATCTGGCCTCGCGGCTGGTGGCAGGTTATGACTTCATCGCGGATCCGCAGTATTCGCAGGATGGCGACGGCCGCGACGGCGACCCGACCGATGCCGGCGACTACGTGCCGCAGGGCTTCGCGTGTCCGGGCATGCCGGCCGCCCAGAACCTGCGGCCCAGCACCTGGCACGGCACACGGGTCGCCAGCGTGCTCGGTGCGGTCACCAACAACGGCCAGGACGTCGCCGGCGTGGACTGGAGCGCCCGCATCCAGCCGCTGCGCGTCTCCGGCCGCTGCGGGGCGCTGCTGTCCGATACCGTCGACGCGATGCGCTGGGCCGGCGGCCTGCCGGTGCCCAATGTGCCCAACAACCCCACGCCGGCGCGCGTGGTCAATATCAGCCTCGGTGCGGGCTCCTGCAGCACCTTCGAACAGCAGGCGGTCGATGAACTGGCCGCGCGCGGCGTCGTCGTGGTGGCGGCCGCAGGCAACCGAGCCGGCGCCGTCGAAGCACCGGCCGACTGCCGCGGCGTCATCGCGGTGACCGCCCATGTCAACGACGGCGAGAACGCCAGCTATGCCAACGTCGGCCCGCAGATCGCGATCAGCGCGCCCGGCGGCGGCTGCGGCAACAGCAAGATTTCCAACGGGACCTGCCTGGCGCCGCCGTCGACGATCCGCACGCTGACCAACGATGGCGAAACGACGGCGCGCAATTACACGCTGGTGAACTCGCAAGGCACCAGCTTCGCCGCGCCGATGGTGTCGGGCGTGGCCTCGCTGATGCTGGCGGTCAACGGCAATCTGTCGACGGCGCAAGTGACCGAGCTGCTCAAGAGCAGCGCGCGTCCGCATCCGGCCAATACCTATTGCACGACCGGCAGCAATACCAACACGTGCGGCGCCGGTCTGCTGGACGCCGATCGCGCGCTGCTCGCGGCCGCGGGCGCGCCCCTTCCACCGGCTCCCGCACCGGCACCGGGCACCGGCGGCGGCGGCGGCGGCAATGGTGGCAGCAACGGCGGTGGTGGCGACGACGGCGGCGGCGGCGCGGTCTCGTTGTGGGGCGGCGCGGCGCTGGCGCTGGCCGGCCTGTTCGGCCTGCTGCTGCCCGCGGGCCGTCGCCGTCAGGCGCAACGTTGAAGCCAGGGCCGGCGCGCTAGCCCTGCGCGGCGCGCCGCTGCCCCCACCACTGCTGGACGAGCCACCAGCCGAAGCCGGCGATCGCGCCGGCCGCATGGGCGGCGCGCACCACGCCAAAGCCCCAGGCCGCATCGAAGCGCACTGGCGCCAGCCACGACTGTTCCAGCCACAGCTTGATCAGCACCCCGGCGGCCAGTACGACCCCGATTGCGCGGGACCAGCGGTCGGCGGCCAGCAGACGCAAGGCGCCCCAGAGCGCCAGCCCATGCAGCGCGCCCGACAGCCCGCCATACCAGCGCACCGCTGGCTGCCACAGCAGCGCGATCTGCACCGCCACCCCACAGACCAGCAAGGCCAGCAGCATCTGCCGCGCGCCGGCGGCGCGGCCGGCCAGCAACAGCAAACCCGAGGCCGCCAGCAGATTGCCGAGCCAGTGGCGTCCATCGAGATGGACCCACATCGCGGTCAGCAGCCGCCACCATTGGCGGTCGCCGCCGGGCAGCATCACCGCATCGCGAAGATACAGGCCGTGCGCATGGAGCCATGGCACGAACGTGAAGGCGGCCGACAGCGCGCCGATCGCAGCGATCGCGCCCAGGGCCGGCAGCACGCGCGGCCAGGCGGAAGACGGCGACGCGGCCGGCGCGGCGCCGCCGTCGTGCTCGGCGCGCACCGCCGCTCAATCCTCGCCGAACACGGCCTGCCATAGCGCGCGGACATCGCGCGCCTGCGCCTCGATGGTCTGCGGCGGCACGCGCGCCTGATCCTGGCCGTCGAGCCGCAGCTTGTGCTGGCGCGCACGGAAGGTCCGGTAGGCGTCGCCGACCGCCTCGGCCAGCGTGGCGTCGATCAGTCCGAGCTGCCCGGCCATCCGCAGCAGCGCGATATTGCCGGCGTTGCGCGTCAGCTCGGGATGGGCGCGGCTGTGCAGCAGCACCAGGTACTGCACGGTGAACTCGATGTCGACCATGCCGCCGCGGTCGTGCTTCAGGTCGAAGCGGTCGCTGCGGTTCGGATGGCCTTCGGTCACCTTGTGCCGCATTGCCACGATCTCCTGACGCAGCGTCTCGGCCTCGCGCGGCTGGCACAGGACCTCCTCGCGCAGCCGCTCGAAGCGCGCACCGAGCTCGCGATCGCCGGCGCAGAAGCGCGCGCGCGTCAGCGCCTGGTGCTCCCAGACCCAGGCGGTGTTCTCGCCCTGGCGCAGCTGATAGCGGCGGAACGACTCGAAGCTGGTGACCAGCAGACCGGCCGCGCCATTCGGCCGCAGACGCGTGTCGACGTCGAACAGCATGCCCGCCGCGGTATGGCTGGTCAGCCAGGTGATCAGGCGGCGGGCATAGGCGGCGTAGATCTCGGCGGCGCCGTCGTCATCGTCGTCGTGCAGGAAGATGATGTCGAGGTCCGACGCGTAGCCGAGCTCCTTGCCGCCCAGCCGGCCATAGGCGATCACCGCGAAGCGCGGCGTCTCGCGATGGCGCATCGGCAGCTGCTGCCAGACCGCGGTCAGCGTGACGTCGAGCATCGCATCGGCCAGATCGGACAGGCGGTCGGCGATCTGCTCGACGGTCAGTCTGCCGTGCAGGTCCTGCAGCAGCACGCGGAAGGTCTCGGCATGGTGCTCGCGGCGCAGGATGTCCATCTGCGCCTCGACCTGGCCGTGGGCGGCCAGCAGGCGCTCGCCGAGCCGGGCGCGGAAGGCCTCCCAGTCGGGCACGCTGGCCAGCGCCTCGGCGTCGAGCAGTTCGTCGAGCAGTTGCGGATGCCGCGTCAGATAGGTGGCGGCCCATCGCGACGCGTGCAGCGTATGGGCGACGCGCTCCATCGCCTGCGGGTACTCGGACAGCAGCGACAGATACGAGGCACGGCGGCTGATCGCATCGAAGAAATCGAGAAAGCGCGCGATGGTGGCGTCGGCATCGTCCTGCCGTCCCGCCAGATCCAGCGCGCGGTTGACCAGCAGGTCGAAACGCGCGCGGCTCTGCTCGGACAGCGCGCGGTAGCGCGGCGACGCGGCCGTGGCGCGCAGCCGTTCGAGCAGCCCCCCGCAGTCGCTGTAGCCGGCCTGCGCCAGGCGCGCGCACGGCGCCTCCTCGTCCTCGCCATGCGCCAGCGCCGGCCACAGCGTCTCGGCGGGCGGCTGGCCCTGTTCCGGGTCCGAGAAGGTGACCTCGAACTGCTGCGCCACCGGCTCCTGCAGTTCCGCCAAGCGGGCCAGCAGCGCGGGCCAGTCCGCGCAGCCCATCATGCGCGCGACCGCCAGCTGTTCTTCCTCGCTGGTCGGCAGATGATGGGTCTGCGCGTCGTCGCGATACTGCAGCCGGTGTTCCAGCTGGCGCAGGAAGCGATAGGCATCGGACAGCTGCAGCGCCTGCCCCGCCGGCAGCAGCCCGCGCTCGACGGCGATCGCCAGCACCTCCAGCGTCGGCCGCGCGCGCAGCGCCAGATCCTGCCCGCCGCGGATCAGCTGGAACACCTGCGCCATGAATTCGATCTCGCGGATGCCGCCCCGGCCCAGCTTGATGTCGGCCGAGCGCTGGTTGACGCTATGTCCGGCCAGACCGCCGCTGCGCTTGGCGGCCTCGGCGCGGATCTGCGCATGCAGCGAGCGGATCGCGGCGATCACGCCGTAGTCGAGATAGCGGCGGAACACGAAGGGCGTGGTCAGCCGCGCCAGCTGGTCGGCGGTGCGCTGCGCGTGCGGCGTCGCCATCGACGACACCACGCGGCCCTTGATCCAGGCGTAGCGCTCCCATTCGCGCCCCTGCACCACCAGGTATTCCTCCAGCATGCCGAGGCTGCAGGCCAGCGGCCCGGCGTCGCCATTGGGCCGCAGCCGCATGTCGACGCGGAACACATAGCCGTCGGCGGTAGTCTCGGCCAGCACGCTGATCAGGCGCCGGCCCAGCCGCGCGAAATATTCGTGGTTCGACAGGCTGCGCTGGCCGCCCGCGGTGTCGCCGTCCTCGTCGTAGAGAAAGATCAGATCGATATCCGACGACACGTTCAGCTCGCGGCCGCCGAGCTTGCCCATGCCGACGACGATCAACTCCTGCACCTCGCCGCTGTGCTCGCCGACCGGCCGGCCGAAGATCGGCGCCATGTCCTCGGTCAGCGTGGCCAGCGCATGCTGGATCGCCAGCTCGGCCAGGTCGGTCATCGCGCCGGTGACCTCGGCCAGCGTGGCGAGGCCGCGCAGATCGCGCTCGATGATGATGCACATCACCTCGGCGCGCAGCCGGCGCAGGGCCTGGCCGATCGCCTGCTCGGCATCGGCGGCGGGCTGCCGCAGCGCCGCCAGCCGCGACTCCATCCAGACGCGCGTCAGCGGCTCGGGGCTGGCCTGAGCGACCAGCGCCGCCAACTCGGGCCGGGCCTGCATCACGCGCCGCACGTAATGCGAGGCGGCCGCCGAGTACAATGCGTGTCCCTCGCAATCGGCGGGGTCGAGAGCGGCCGCGGCGGTCACCGCAAAGGCGCCGCTGGCCATGCTGCCGAGGCCGGCGGCCGCGGCATCGACGGCCACCGCACCACCGTGGGCATGGGCGGCACCGGCAGCATGCCGGCCGGCGCCTGCCTGGGAACTCGCGATATCTGGGGAAGTCATTCCTGTCACTTGGATGGATCGCGGCAGAGGAACGCCGCGCGAGGAACCATGCGCCACCGGTAACGCCGCCCGGGCTGGCTTCGAATTGGAGAGCGGCTAGTATTGTCGGATAATCTGCGCATGTCCAGCCGCGCCACCCCACCCGCCGAACGCCACACCCCGTCCAGCGGCGCGGCAGCAACCCCAGGGCCGGCGGGCGCCGCGAGCGCCGCCGCCCACGGTCCCGGCTCCGCCACCTCCGCCGCCTCCTCGTCTTCTCCGTCTTCCTCCTCCGGCAAGTCGTCTTCGACCTCGGCATGGCGCCGCGTCGCGGATCGCCTCGCCGCGTCGCCGCGCGCCATCGGCCGCGCCGTCGCCGCCACGCTGCGCCACCGCTGCTGGGGGCGGATCGCCCGCTGGCTGCTGCGTGCCGGCGTCGCGCTGGCCGCGCTGGCGGCCGTGCTGATGCTGCTGATGCGTTTCGTGCTGTGGCCGCAGGCTGCCGGTGCGCGGGCCTGGCTCGAGGAACGGGGATCCGCGGCGCTGTCGGGCCATCTGACCATCGCCGCGCTGGAAACTTCCTGGGACGGCTGGCATCCGGCCTTTCATGCCCGCGGCGTGCGGCTGGTCGACGACCAGCAACGCGTGCTGCTGTCGGCCGAGACGCTGCAGGGCGCCCTGTCCTGGCACTCGCTGGCCGCGCTGGAACTGCGCTTTGCCCGCTTCGACGCCAACCACGCCGACGTGCTGGTGCACCGCTCTGCGCAGGGCCGGCTGGCGATCGCCGGCATGCCCGTCCGGACCCAGGACCGCAGCGGCGACGATCATCGCTTCCTCGACTGGCTGCTGGCGCAGGGATCGGTCACGCTGACCGGCGGCAAGGTCCGCTGGCTCGACGAACAGCGCGGCCTGCCGGTGCTGGAGGTCGGCGACATCCTGCTGCGCTCGACCCGCAGCGGCGCCCGCCACGACCTGCGGCTGGAGGCGCGCTCGGCCGCGCTGGCCGCGCGCCCGCTGGTGGTCACCGGCACCTTCCGCCATACCTATCTGCATGCCCCCGGCGACTGGCGCAACTGGCGCGGCCAGGCCAGCTGGGATATCGGCCAGCTGCAGCTGCCGGCGGTGCAGCGCTATCTGAGCCTGTTCGAGCAGGTCGACAGCGGCGTGCTGAGCAGCGACGGCACCATCGAATTCGCCAACGGCGAGATGCTGCGCAGCCAGGCACGGCTGCGCGCCAACGCGGTCGATCTGCGCCTGACGGGGGCCGCCGAACCGTTGCGGCTGAATCAGTCGCAGGCGCTGCTGCTGCATCGGCGCGAAGGCGCCGACAACCAGCTGACCGTCGACACGCTGCTGTGGGAGCCCGCCGGCGCGCAGGCGCAGGCCACCGGCGGCGCCTGGCGAGAGGGCATGCGCCGCGTCACGCTGCGCTGGGCGCGCGACGACAAAGGCGTGCTGCGCCGGCTGGCGCTGAAGGCGCCGACGCTCGACCTGGACGCGCTGCGCGCGCTGTCGACCGCGATGCCGCTCGATACCGCACTGGCCCGCCAGGTCCGCGCGCTGCGGCCGTCGGGGCGGCTCGACAACCTCGACATCGACTGGAGCCGGGAGCGCGGGGGCCTGCTGCAGCGGCAAGGCGGTCCCGCCCGCTATCGGGTCCAGGGCACGCTGCGCAACGTGTCGGTCCGCGAACAACCCGCCGAACCGGCGTTCGACAAGGACGGCCATGCAAACCTCGGCGTGCCGGGCTTCAGCGGCCTGTCCGGCAACTTCTCCTTCGACCAGCAGGGCGGCAACGCGCGCTTCGAGGGCACCCAGGCGACGCTGACCTTCCCCGGCGTGTTCGAGGACCCGCGCCTGCCCTTCGACGAACTGGCCGGTGCGTTCCAGTGGCGCCGGGAAGGCGGCAAGCTGGTGGTGCGCACCGACGGCATCCGCTTCGCCAACGCCGATACGGCCGGCACCGTGCGCGGCAACTGGCGTGAAGGCGGCGACGGCCACGCCGGCATCGCCGACCTCGATGGCCAGCTCGATCGCGCGCAGATTGCCCGCGTGCCTCGCTACCTGCCGCTGCATGTGCCCGCCAGCACGCGCCACTATCTGTCCGGCGCGCTGGCCGGGGGCCAGTCCGAGGCGGTGCGCTTCCAGGTCAGGGGCGACCTCGCCCACTTCCCGTTCCACGGCGACGCCGCCCGGCATGGCGACTTCCGCGTCGACGTGCCGCTGCGGCAGGCGTCCTACCAGATCGACCCGCACGGCCCGGACGGCAAGCCGCTATGGCCGCTGTTCACCGAGATCGACGGCAGCCTGCAATTCGAGCGCGGCGCGATGGGGCTGACGGTCGAGCGCGCCTCGGTACAGGGCATCGCCGGCGTCGCGTTGCGCGACATCAAGGGCCGCATCGACGAGCTGGACCACCGCGGGCGGCTGACGCTGGACGGCAGCGCCAGCGGCCCGATGCAGGGCTTCCTGCGCTATGTCGCCAGCAGCCCGGTGCGCGAGTGGACCGGCAATTTCACTGGCGAGGCCCGCGGCCAGGGCAATGGCGAACTGCGGCTCAAGGTCGATCTGCCGCTGGCCGATGCCGCCCGCAGCAAGGTCGAGGGCCAGTACCGCCTGACCGGCAACGATGTGGTGCTGGCGCCGGGCCTGCCGATGCTGGGCGGCGCCACCGGCACGGTGGCCTTCAACGAGCACGGCTTCCAGCTCGATGCGGTGCGGGCGCGCCTGCTCGGCGGCGAGGTGCGCGCCAGCGGCGGTACCCAGTCCGACGGCACGGTGCGCGTGACCGCCGCCGGCAGTGCCAACTCGCGCGGCATCGCAGAGGCGCTGGCCGGCGCCGGCTTGACGCCGCTGGCACGCCGCTTCGACGGCAATGCCAGCTACCAGGCCGTGATCGGCGTGCGCGAGCGCCAGCCGGTGGTCTCGTTCACCGCCGACCTGGCCGGCATGGCGGTCGACCTGCCGGCGCCGCTGGCCAAGCCGGCCGGACAACCGGCGCCGCTGCGCTTCGAACTGCGCCCGCTCGCCGGCCGCGCCGGCCACGAAGAACTCGAACTGCAGTACGGCACGATGCTCAGCGCGCGCTATCTGCTGCGCCGTGGCGCTGGCGGCGTCCAGGTGGTCAATGGCGGTATCGGCATCGGCCAACCCGCGCCCACGCCCGCCACCGGCGTCGCTGCCGCCCTGGCGGTCGACCGTTTCGATCTGGACGGCTGGCGCGCGGCCCTGGCGAGCGGCCCGGGCAACGCGCCCTCCAAAGACGGGGGCGGCGGGGCCGGCGAACCGACCACCGCGGCCTACCTGCCGGAGCGCATCACTGCACGATCGCGTACGCTGCTGGCCTTCGGACGCGAGCTCGACGACGTGACGCTGGACGCCGTGCGCGCGCCGCAGTCCGGCGATCCCGGCTGGCAATTCCGGCTGGACTCGCGGCAGATCGCCGGCCAGATGCAATGGCGCGCGGTGCCGTCCAGCCCGGGCGGCGCGCTGACGCTGCGGCTGTCGCGGCTGAACATCCCCGACAGCCAGGACACCAGCAAGGTGGCCGACGCGCTGGCGGGACAGATCGAGGAGCTGCCGTCGATCGACCTGCAGGCCGAGCGCTTCGAACTGCGCGGCCACGACTTCGGCAAGCTGCAGGTCAAGGCGCACAGCGCGCTGGACAATGGCGAACCGGTCTGGACGCTCGAATCGCTGACGCTCGAACAACCCGGCGCCACCTTCACCGGCCAGGGCAGTTGGCGCGTGCCGCGGCGTGTGCGCGACAGCGGCAAGGCCGGCGGCCAGCGCCGCACGCTGCTGAGCTTCAACGTCGACGTGCGCAACGCCGGCGACGTGCTCGACCGGCTCGGCATGCCCCATACGCTGCGCGACGGCAAGGGCAAGCTCGAGGGCCGCATCCGCTGGATCGGCTCGCCGCTGGCGATCGACTATGCCTCGCTGAACGGCCGCATGGCGTTGAAGCTCGAGAACGGCCAGATCGTCAGCGTCGAGCCCGGCGCCGCCAAGCTGCTGGGCGTGCTCAGCCTGCAAAGCGTGATGCGGCTGGTGACGCTGGACTTTCGCGGCATCGCCGGCGAGGGCCTGGTGTTCGACGAGATCAGCGCGACCGGCACCATCGAGAACGGCATCGCGAGCACCAGCGACTTCCGCCTGAAGAGTCCGCAGGTCAGCGCGGCGATGACGGGCAGCGCCAACCTTCCTCAGGAAACGCAGGATCTCGAGGTCGCGCTGGTTCCGCGCATCAACGCGACCTCGGCGTCGGTCGCCGCCGCCTTCATCAATCCGGCCCTGGGGATCGGCACGCTGGCGGCGCAATTGCTGTTCGCCGACGAGTTCTCCAAGGCCTTCACGCAGCACTACAAGGTCACCGGAAGCTGGGCCGAGCCGCGTATCGCCAAGGTGGGGGACAATAGCGCCGACGGGCAGCGCCGGGCCCCCGACCGTCGCCAGCCCGAGCAATCCTATATGCCGTAATTGCGTGCCATCGCGCGCCGAGGAAATGCCATGCCAGCCGCCGATCCTGCCACCACGCCAACCAGCCCTGCCGCCTCCGGCTCCGCGGCACCGCGCGCGATGCGTGCGATGCGCGTTGCGGCGATCCAGACCGTGACCGGCACCGCGCTCGACGCCAATCTGGCGCGCGCCGACGCGCTGATCGCCGAGGCCGCGCGCGGCGGCGCCGAACTGGTGCTGCTGCCCGAGTATTTCTGCCTGATGGGCCGCCAGGAGAGCGACAAGGTCGCGGTGCGCGAGCAGGATGGCGACGGGCCGATCCAGCGCTTCCTGGCCGATGCGGCGCGGCGTCACGGCATCTGGCTGGTGGGCGGCACGCTGCCGCTATGGTGCGAGGACGACCAGCGCGTCCACAACAGTTCGCTGGCCTTCGATCCGCACGGCGAACGGGTGGCGCGCTACGACAAGATCCACCTGTTCGGCTTCACCCGCGGCGAGGAACGCTACGACGAGTCGCGCACCATCCTCGCCGGCCGCAAGCCGATCACCTTCGATGCGCCGTGCGGCCGGGTCGCGATGTCGGTCTGCTACGACCTGCGCTTTCCCGAGCTGTATCGGCAGATGGCGAGCACCGACAGCGAGAACGGCCTGGCCTTGATCCTGATGCCGGCCGCCTTCACCTACACCACGGGCCAGGCGCACTGGGAAATCCTGCTGCGCGCCCGCGCGATCGAGAACCAGTGCTATGTGCTGGCCGCGGCCCAGGGCGGCAAGCACGAGAACGGCCGCCGCACCTGGGGCCATTCGATGCTGGTCGATCCCTGGGGCGAGGTGCTTGCCATGCTGCCCGAGGGCGAAGGCGTGGTCAGCGGCACGCTGGACCCGGCGCGCATCGCGGAAGTGCGGCAGAACCTGCCTGCGCTGCGGCACCGGGTGCTGTAGCATGGACACCCGCAGGACCTGCCGAACACATGGGCGCCGCACCCGCCGGCGCCCCACCCTTGCGGCTGCCGGCCCGATGCCGGGCAGCGCGACACCGAATCCAACAGAGGACATTCAATGAACGCCGGCGATCTCGGAATCCGCAATCTCGCCACCGCACAGCAGCTGCTGCTGAACCCGTACGGGCTCGACGAAGCCCGGCTGCAGCGCGTGCTGGCCGACATCTTCACGCACAAGGTCGACTACGCCGACCTGTATTTCCAGTACACCCGCAGCGAGGCCTGGAGCCTCGAAGAAGGCATCGTCAAGTCGGGCAGCTTCAATATCGACCAGGGCGTCGGCGTGCGCGCCGTGTCGGGCGACCGCACCGCCTTCGCCTACTCCGACGAGATCAGCCTGGAAGCGCTGCTGCAGGCCAGCGCCGCGACCCGCACCATCGGCAAGGTCGGCAGCGGCCGCACCAAGGTGGCCGGCTCGCTGGCCTCGCACGGCGGCCGCGACCTGTACGCGCCCAACGATCCGCTCGATTCGATGCCGGCCGCCGAGAAGGTCGCGCTGCTCGAGCGCGTCGAGAAGATGGCGCGCGCCAAGGATCCGCGCATCGTGCAGGTAATGGCGGGCCTGGCGGGCGAATACGACGTGGTGCTGATCGCCCGCAGCGACGGCGTGATCGCCGCCGACGTGCGGCCGCTGGTGCGCGTGTCGGTCACGGTGATCGCCGAGCAGAACGGCCGCCGCGAGATGGGCACCTCGGGCGGCGGCGGCCGCTACCACTACGGCTACTTCACCGACGAACTGCTGCGCGGCTATGTCGACGAGGCGGTGTCGTCGGCGCTGGTCAACCTGGAGGCGCGCCCCGCCCCGGCCGGCGCAATGACCGTCGTGCTCGGCCCGGGCTGGCCCGGCGTGCTGCTGCACGAGGCGGTCGGCCACGGCCTGGAAGGCGACTTCAACCGCAAGGGCTCGTCGGCCTTCGCCGGCCGCATGGGCGAGCGCGTCGCGGCCAAGGGCGTCACCGTGGTCGACGACGGCACGCTGGAGGGCCGCCGCGGTTCGCTGAACCTCGACGACGAAGGCAACCCGACCCAGTGCACCACGCTGATCGAGGACGGCATCCTGCGCGGCTATATCCAGGACACGCTGAACGCGCGGCTGATGAAGATGCCGGTGACCGGCAACGCGCGCCGCGAGAGCTTCGCCGCGCTGCCGATGCCGCGTATGACCAACACCTACATGCTCAACGGCGACCGCGACCCGCAGGAGATCATCGCCAGCGTCAAGCGCGGCCTGTATGCGGTCAACTTCGGCGGCGGCCAGGTCGACATCACCAACGGCAAGTTCGTGTTCTCGGCCAGCGAGGCCTATCTGATCGAGGACGGCAAGATCACCGCGCCGGTCAAGGGCGCGACGCTGGTCGGCAACGGTCCCGAATCGCTGAAGGATGTCACGATGATCGGCAACGACATGCGGCTGGACTCGGGCGTCGGCGTCTGCGGCAAGGAAGGCCAGAGCGTGCCGGTCGGCGTCGGCCAGCCCACGCTGCGCATCGAAAACATGACGGTGGGCGGCACCGCCTGATGGCGGCGCGCGTCGGCGCCGCTGCTGCGCGGACGCCACAACCGGCGCCGCCCGGGCGTTTCGGCGCGCTTGCCAAGCGTGCCGAAACGGGCTATAAAGTGGCTTCGTCGTCGGCGCAGCACGCTCCGTCGCGTGCGATACAGAAGCCGTACAGAATCGATAGCGCCAAAACCGACTGATCACCGTACTTTCCTCCCGCATGTCCGCCAAGTTTTACTTTTACTTTTTTAGCGATCTCGCACCGCTGGCGGAAGGAGAGGATCAGTCGTAAGCGCCTCCCAAGATTGCAAGAAAGCCGCCAGCAGACCTGGCGGCTTTTTTTTGGCCCGACTTTCCCGACGCCCTCCGCCGGCACCCGAATATCCCCTACCCTCACGACCTGACAAGACCTGGAGCCATCATGTTGAAGAACACCGACGACCTGCGTATTCGCGAACTGAAGGAGCTGCTGCCGCCGGCGCACCTGATCCGCGAGTTCTCGCTGTCGGAGAAGGCGTCGGACGTCATCTACGGCGCGCGCCAGGCGATGCACCGCATCCTGCATGGCATGGACGACCGGCTGATCGTCATCATCGGGCCCTGCTCGATCCACGACACCCGCGCCGCGCTCGAATACGCCAAGCTGCTCAAGGAGCAGCGCGATCGCTTCAGCAACGAGCTCGAGGTCGTGATGCGGGTCTACTTCGAGAAGCCGCGCACCACGGTCGGCTGGAAGGGGCTGATCAACGATCCGCACATGGACGGCAGCTTCAAGATCAACGACGGCCTGCGCACCGCGCGGGAGCTGCTGCTCAATATCAGCGAGATGGGCCTGCCGGCAGGCACGGAATATCTCGACATGATTTCGCCGCAGTACATCGCGGACCTGGTCAGCTGGGGTGCGATCGGCGCGCGCACGACGGAATCGCAGGTCCACCGCGAACTGGCCTCCGGGCTGTCGTGTCCGGTCGGCTTCAAGAACGGCACCGACGGCAACGTCAAGATCGCCGTCGATGCGATCAAGGCCGCGTCGCAGCCGCACCACTTCCTGTCGGTCACCAAGGGCGGCCATTCGGCGATCGTGTCGACCTCGGGCAACGAGGACTGCCACATCATCCTGCGCGGCGGCAAGAATCCGAACTACGACGCCGAGAGCGTGCAGCAGGCCTGCGACGCGATCTCCAAGGCCGGCCTCGCCGCGCGGCTGATGATCGATGCCTCGCACGCCAACAGCAGCAAGAAGCATGAGAACCAGATCCCGGTCTGCGAGGACATCGGCCGCCAGCTCGCCGCCGGCGACGACCGGATCATCGGCGTGATGGTCGAATCCCACCTGATCGCGGGCCGCCAGGACCATGTCCAGGGCGCGCCGATCGACTCGCTGACCTACGGCCAGTCGGTCACCGACGCCTGCATCGGCTGGGACGATTCGGTGCGCGTGCTGGAGATCCTGGCGAATGCAGTCAAGGCTCGGCGCCTGGCGAAGGGCAGCGGAAACTGAGCATTCCGCCCTCTTTGCTCCCTCTCCCCTTCAGGTGTATGGACCGGGGACATGGGTAACAGGTGTGCCAGGACATGGGTAACACTTTTCCCGCCTAGTCAGCGGGAGGAAGAAGTTGCCCTGGAGCCAAACCACCGTGAAGCAGCAGAGGGAAGAATTTGTCGGCCTAGCGCGCCGGGCGGACGCCAACATCGCGCAGCTATGCCGGCGCTTCGGCATCAGTCGCAAGACCGGTTACAAATGGTTGAATCGCGAGGATCTGGACGACCGAACCCGGCGGCCACACAGCTGTCCGAGTCGGACGCCGGCTGCAATCGAGCAACGGGTGTTATCGGTAAGAGCTGAGCATTCGGCCTGGGGCGCTCGCAAGATCGCCTGCGTGCTGGCGCGTGACGAAGGCGTACAGATCGCCCCCAGCACGGTCAATTGGGTGCTGCGCCGCCATGGCTTGATCAGTGCGGCGGCCAGCGCCGGGGCCACGGCGTGGCGCCGCTTCGAACACGAGCGGCCTAATGCACTGTGGCAAATAGACTTCAAAGGCCACTTCGCTACCGATGTTCAGCGATGTCATCCGCTCACCGTCCTGGACGATCACTCCCGGTTCAATGTGGTGCTCGATGCGTTGAGCAATGAACGCTTTGAATCCGTGCAGCAGGCGCTGGAGCATGCGTTCAAGCGCTACGGATTGCCCGAGCGGATCAACGCGGACAACGGCCCGCCCTGGGGCTCTCCAATGCCCGGTGCTCTTACCACGTTGGGCGCCTGGCTCATTCGCTTGGGCGTGCGGCTCAGTCACAGCCGACCTCGGCATCCCCAGACGAACGGCAAGGACGAGCGCTTTCATCGCACGATGCAGGCTGAGCTGCTGGCCATGCAGCGCTTCCGGGACCTCGATGATGCCCAGCATCACTTCAGCCGGTGGCGCCATGTCTACAACTTCAAGCGCCCTCATCACGCGCTGAATATGCAGACGCCAGCCAGCCGCTACGCTCCGAGTCCTCGATCAATGCCAAGCACACTGCCGCCGATCGAGTACGGCAGCGATGACATCGTGCGATACGTCGGCGACGGTGGGCGCATCCACTTCCGAGGAAAGACATTCCGCGTCGGGCGAGCCTTGATCGGAACCCCTGTGGCGATGCGCCCGTGCCTGGACCTGGACGGCACCTTTGATGTCTACTTCTGCCATCAAAAGGTCGCCACGATCGATCTGCACCAGGCTGACTAACCTGGACCTTGGACTGTTACCCATGTCCTGGCACATGTGTTACCCATGTCCCCGGTCCATACACTTCAGGGGGAGAGGGTTGGGGAGAGGGGGTGGTTTCAAACCAAAGCGGCACGAGCACCGCCGCTTGCCCTCTCCCCCGGCCCCTCTCCCGCAAGTGGGCGAGGGGAGCAAACCGGCAGCCATTCCACCGTTCCAAATAAAAAAGCCGCTTCACGCGAAGCGGCTTTTTTTCCATTCGGCCGAGCTTACCTCTTCAACACCAGATCGCCCGGCAGCGATTCGAGATACGCGGCCATGTCCTTGAGCTCCTGGCGCGTGAACGGACGGGGCTTGCCGTCCTTGCCGACCACGCCCGGGTTGGCGTTCACCTGGCCCTGCATGATCGCGTTGGAGCGGCCGACCTGCGGGTTGCCGTGGATCTGGTAGGCGACCAGCGCGTGATACAGGTAGCTGGCGTGCTGGCCGGCCAGCTTCGGATAGTCCGGCGCGATCGGCGAGTTCATGTCGGCGCCGTGGCAGGCGGCGCAATTGCCCTTCTGCACCAGGGCCTTGCCGGCTTCGATATCGGCGGCGGAGGCCGACATCGCCGAGGCACCCAGCACGAGTGCGCCGAGCGCGAACGAGAGCGTCTTGAGCGTCTTCATGTCGGGTCCCCTCACTTCTGCGGATTGTCGCGGGTATCGCGCTTCTGCTGCGCGTAGTACGCAGCCACGTCGGCGATATCCTGGTCGCTCAGCGTCGCCGCGATGCCGCGCATGGTCGGATGCTTGCGGCCGCCCTTCTTGTACTCCTGCAGCGCATTCGCGATGTACTTCGCGCTCTGGCCCCCGATCATCGGCACTTCGTACACCTCGGGAAACGAAGCCCGATATCCCGGAATACCGTGGCAGCCGATACACATCGCCACCTTGTCCCGGGCTGCCTCCACATTGCCCTTGACTTCCTGGGCCTGCGCTGCCGTCGCGGCGGCGCCCAGCACCACCATCGTGAGGAGCTTTTTCATTGTCGTAGTCGGATTGGAAGGATTGAACCCTGCGTGACCTGCCCGAGCGGCCAGACATGGAACTCCCGCCGAATGCACGGCCGGGGCCGTGCGCATCGACCGTCATGCCGGCCATTCTTTCGTGATCGCCGCTTCCCGACCAGGGCCGCCAGGGTGCGACGTGGGCGGCCGGGGAAGGAGGATGGACGTGGGGGCGCGTCAAACCGGCGCATTGTACCGCACGCGGCACGCGGCAGTCCATAGAGCGGCGCCATGGCCGCACGCGAACGGAAAAGCTCTTTTATACTGGCCCATTCCGACCCGAACGAAGCCTCAGAACGCGACATGACCGATACCGCCCAGGCCGCCGCTGGCGCCTCTGCCGCCCCCTCCGCCCGCTTCGAGGGCAGCGCCCACTATGTGGCCACCGACGACCTGAAGCTGGCCGTCAATGCCGCGCGCACGCTGCAGCGTCCGCTGCTGATCAAGGGCGAGCCAGGCACCGGCAAGACCATGCTGGCCGAGGAAGTCGCCGCCGCGCTGGGCATGCCGCTGCTGCAGTGGCATATCAAGTCGACCACCAAGGCGCAGCAGGGCCTGTACGAATACGACGCGGTGTCGCGCCTGCGCGATTCGCAGCTCGGCGACGATCGCGTGCACGACATCCGCAACTACATCGTCAAGGGCGTGCTGTGGCAGGCGTTCGAGTCCGACGAGCCGGTGGTGCTGCTGATCGACGAGATCGACAAGGCGGACATCGAATTCCCCAACGACCTGCTGCGCGAAATCGACCGGATGGAGTTCTACGTTTACGAGACGCGCGAACTGATCCGCGCGAAACACCGTCCGCTGGTCATCATCACGTCGAACAACGAGAAGGAACTGCCGGACGCCTTCCTGCGCCGCTGCTTCTTCCACTACATCAAGTTTCCCGACGCCGACACGATGCAGCGCATCGTCGATGTCCACTATCCGGGCATCAAGCGCGAGCTGGTGTCGGCTGCGCTCGAAGCGTTCTACGAGATGCGCAATCTGCCGGGCCTGAAGAAGAAGCCGTCGACCTCGGAGCTGATCGACTGGCTCAAGCTGCTGATGGCCGAGGACATTCCGCCCGAGGCGCTGCGCAGCCCGGACAAGAAGGCCGCGATCCCGCCGCTGCACGGCGCGCTGCTGAAGAACGAGCAGGACGTGCATCTGTTCGAGCGGCTGGTGTTCATGAACCGCGCCAATCGCTGAACGGCTGCCCTGCCCTCGTCGACCGTCGAACGTCCAAACCCTCGCCAGGAACCTCGATGACCCGTCTGATCGCGCCGATCGTGCTGGAAGGCCGCCACGTCATGCTCGAACCGCTCGATGCCGCGCATGAAACCGAGCTGCGCGCGGCGGCGAGCGACGGCGAGCTGTGGAAGCTGTGGTACACCTCGGTGCCGACGCGCGACGGCATGCGGGCGTGGATCGATACCGCGCTGGACCAGCGCGACCGCCTCGGCGCAATGCCCTTCGTGGTGCGGCGCGTGCAGGACGGCGTGGTCGGCCCGGTGGTGGGCTCGACGCGCATGTTCAACGTCGACGAAACCTATCGGCGGCTCGAGATCGGCCACACCTGGTATGCGCAGAGCGTGCAGCGCACCGCAGTCAACACCGAGTGCAAGCTGCTGTTGCTCGCGCATGCCTTCGAGCAGCTGCGCTGCATCGCGGTCGAATTCCGCACGCACTGGATGAATCACCAGAGCCGCGCCGCGATCGCGCGCCTGGGTGCCAAGCAGGACGGCGTGCTGCGCAACCATCAGGTGATGCCCGACGGCTCGCTGCGCGACACCGTGGTCTTCTCGATCATTGCCAGCGAATGGCCGACGGTGAAACGCCACCTGCATTACCGGCTGGAGATGCCGCGCTGAGCGCCGGGCCTTTCATCGCTCGCCCAGCCAGCCACCCATCGCGATACCGAGACCCGCCATGCTGATCGACTTTTTCTTCTCGCTGCGGCACGCCAAGCTGCCGGTCTCCGTCAAGGAATACCTGACGATGCTGGAGGCGCTGAAGGCCCAGGTGATCGCGCCGTCGATCGACGAGTTCTACTACCTGTCGCGCATGACGCTGGTCAAGGACGAGAAGCACTTCGACAAGTTCGACCAGACCTTCGCCGCGTACTTCAAGGGCGTCGAGAATCTGGTCGACTGGAAGTCCGACATCCCGCTCGACTGGCTGCAGAAGACACTGGAGCGTGAACTATCGCCCGAGGAGAAGGCGAAGATCGAGGCGATGGGCGGGCTCGACAAGCTGATGGAGCGCCTGAAGCAGCTGCTCGAGGAGCAGAAGGAAAAGCACGAGGGCGGCAACAAGTGGATCGGCACCGGCGGCACCTCGCCGTTCGGCCACGGCGGCTACAACCCGGAGGGCATCCGCATCGGCGGACCATCCAAGGGCAACCGCACCGCGATCAAGGTGTGGGAGACGCGGGCCTATCGAGACTACGACGACCAGGTCGAACTGGGCACGCGCAACATCAAGGTCGCGCTGCGGCGGCTGCGCCGGTTCGCGCGCGAAGGCGCCGACACCGAGCTGGATCTGGACGACACCATCCATTCGACGGCGGCCAACGCCGGCCTGCTCGACATCAAGCTGCGGCCGGAGCGGCATAACAAGGTCAAGGTGCTGATGCTGATGGATGTCGGCGGCTCGATGGACGACCACATCAAGCGCGTCGAGGAACTGTTCTCGGCGGCCAAGACCGAGTTCAAGCATCTGGAGTACTACTACTTCCACAACTGCGTCTACGACTACGTGTGGAAGAACAACCGCCGCCGGCACGCGGAAAAGATCGCCACCTGGGACCTGATCCACAAATACACGCCGGACTACAAGGTGATCTTCGTCGGCGACGCGACCATGAGCCCGTACGAGATCCTGCAGCCAGGCGGCTCGGTCGAGTACAACAACCCCGAGGCGGGCGCGGTCTGGCTGAACCGGCTGATCGACCAGTTCCCCCGCTTCGTCTGGCTCAATCCCGAGCCGGAGGGGCTGTGGCAGTACCGCCAGTCGATTTCGGTGATCAACCAGATCATGAAGTCGCGGATGTATCCGGTCACCATCGCCGGGCTCGAGCAGGCGATGAAGGTGCTGTCGAAATAGCCGGTGCGCCCTCACACCACCACGTCCACCCCTTCCATCAGCCACTGCCGGAAAGTCTGCAGCGCCGGCAGATGCTGCTTCTGCTCGGGGTAGCACAGGTAATAGCCCTTCTTGCTGAGCACCCGCGCCGGATGCGCCACCACCAAAGCGCCGCTGGCCAGCTCCTGCTCGATCAGGCAGCGCGGGATCAGCGCGATGCCGAGCCCCGACAGCGCGGCCTGGGTCAGCAGCGAGAACTGATCGAAACGCGGCCCGCTCCAGGCCTCGCGCGTGGTCACGCCGAGCTCGCCCAGCCAGTCGGACCAGGCCTCGGGCACCGTCGTATGGTGCAGCAGCGGGTAGTTCAGCAGCGCCCGCGGCGATGCGGCCACGCCGTTCGGCTCGTTGGCGAGCAGACCGGGCCGGCACACCGGCAGCACCTCGCGGCCGGTCATGTAGTCCGCCAGGCTGCCCGGCCAGACGCCGTCGCCGAAGCGGATCGCCGCATCCAGGTCCGGCTGCGAGAAGTCATAGCCCTGCGCGTGCGGCACGAATTCCAGCGTGACCTCGGGATGGCGCTCGAAGAACTGCGGCAGCCGCGGAATCAGCCACTTGGCGCCCAGCGTCGGCATGCTGGCGATATGCAGCGTGCCGCCGCGGCCCTGGCTGGCGACCAGTTCCACGGTCGCGGCCTCGATCTCCTGCAGGCTGGGCCGGATCCGCTCCAGATAGCGGCGGCCGGCATCGGTCAGCAGCAGACGCTGACGGACGCGTTCGAACAGATCCACGCCCAGCGACGACTCGAGCTGGCGGACCTGCTTGCTGACCGCACCCTGCGTGACATGGAGCTCGCGGGCGGCCAGCGTAAAACTGAGATGACGGGCGGCGGCCTCGAAGGCCTGCAGCCCGGTCAACGACGGGCATAGGCGCCGCATGCGACTTCCTCGATTTCCCAGACTTCACGACCAAATGGAATGACCGTGCGATTTTAATTCGTTTGCACGTTTCTTGCAGATTTGCGCAGAATCGCAAGCAAAGCACAACAAGGCTTTCTAGCACAGCAACGACGGGCGGGCTTTGCCGACGCCCCTTCCCCTTCCCCCAATTCGTGTTGGACTCCCTTTTCAGGATCATTCATGCAACGCCGTAACATGCTCCGCCTTATCGCTGCCGGCTCGGCCGCCCTGGCCGCCGGCCTGTCGTTCCAGGCTGCCGCGCAGGGTTCGTATCCGACCAAGCCGATCACGCTGGTCGTGCCCTTCCCGGCCGGCGGCACCACCGACATCGTCGCCCGCATCGTCGCCGACAAGCTGGGCCAGCAACTGGGCCAGGCCGTCGTGGTCGACAACCGCGGCGGCGCCGGCGGCAGCATCGGCACCAGCTATCTGGCCAAGGCCACCCCGGACGGCTACACCATCGGCATCGCCACGGCGTCGACCCACGGCATCAACCCGGCGATCTATCCGCGCCTGCAGTACGACGCCACCAAGGACTTCACCACCATCACCAATCTGGCGTCGGTGCCGAACGTGATGAGCATCCACCCGTCGGTCAAGGCCAACGACATGAAGGCCTTCATCGCACTGGCGCAGTCGCAGCCGAACAAGCTGGCCTACGGCTCGGCCGGCAACGGCAGCGTGTCCCACATGATGGGCGAGCTGTTCAAGATGAGCAGCAAGACCGAGCTGCTGCACGTGCCGTACAAGGGCGTCGGCCCGGCGCTGAACGACACGCTGGCAAACCAGGTCCAGGTGCTGTTCGACAACCTGCCGTCGTCGCTGCCGTTCATCCAGGGCGGCAAGCTGCGCGCGCTGGCCGTGGCCGCGCCCAAGCGCGTCCCCACGCTGCCGAATGTGCCGACCTTCGCCGAGCTGGGCCTGGCCGAAGTCAACGACTCGTCGTGGTTCGGCCTGATCGCGCCGGCCAAGCTGCCGGCCGACATCCAGACCAAACTGCACGACGCCGCCGTCAAGGTGCTGGCGATGCCCGAGGTCAAGGAGAAGTTCGAGAAGCTGGGCGCGACCCCGGTCGGCGACACGCCGGCGCAGTTCGCCACGCAGATCCGGAACGAGGTGGCCAAGAACAAGCGCATCGCCGCCGCCGCCAAGATCTCGATGGACTAAGCCGCAAGCATCATGACCGAAGCAGACCGAAAGAGCGCGGAGCGTTCTTACTTCCTGCAGCTGCCGGAAGGCGAGAGCAGCCCGCTCTTTCTCGACTCACCGCATAGCGCGACCACCTATCCGGCGGACTTCCGCTACGCCGCCGGGTTGCCCCTGAACCTGCTGCGCCAGGCCGAGGACACCTTCGTCGACGAGCTGTACGCCGACGCGCCGAAGCAGGGCATCGCGCTGCTGTGCGCGGGCTTTCCGCGCAGCTACCTCGATGCCAACCGCGGCATCGAGGAGATCGACCAGGCCCTGCTCGACGCCCCGTGGCCGGGCCCGATGCAGGAAACGCCCAAGACCCGGCTCGGCAAGGGACTGGTCTGGCGCGTGCTCGACACCGGCGAGGCCATCTACGATCGCAAGCTGAGCGTGGCCGAGGTGCAGGCGCGCATCGAGCGCTACTACCTGCCCTACTACGCCCAGCTGCAGAAGCTGGCCGACCGCGCGCTGGCGACGCACGGCAGCGCGTGGCACATCAACTGCCACTCGATGCCGAGCGAAGCGGCGCAATACGCGACCGAGCATCCGGGCCTGCAGCATCCGGATTTCGTGGTCGGCGACCGCGACGGCACCACCTGCGACAAGCGGTTCACCGATCTGGTGGAAGGCGTGCTCAAGGAGATGGGCTACGAGGTCTGGCGCAACCATCCCTACAAGGGCGTGGAGATCGTGCGCGTGGTCGGCCAGCCCCAGGCCGGCCGTCACAGCCTGCAGCTCGAGATCAATCGCAAGCTGTATATGGACGAAGTGGCGTTGACCCGCAGCGAGGGCTTCGACAAGCTCAAGGGCAATCTGAACGCCCTGCTTGCCGAGCTCGACCGCTTCGCCCGTTCGGCCGCGCCGCGCTAGCGCGGCGTCGTTCCGGCCCGGTCCGTTCGCTCCCCAGGGCGCCGGATCGGGACCGGTCCGCCGCTCGGGACTGACCCTAGGTTGGTGGCGCTGAGGAACTTTGTGCAAAGGGTTTCCTCTATCATGGCAGTCTTTTGCCAACCACTTCGCCCCCGAAGCAAGCAGATCCCGTGATCCGACGAATTTCCATGCGGCTGCGCGCCCTCGCCGCCGCAACCGCCGCCTTGATGCTGGCAGCCTGTGCCACCGCGCCCGACGAGCCCGGCAACACCGCGGACC
>NZ_JABTYE010000050.1 GCF_013314895.1 Cupriavidus gilardii
GATCTGGGGCGTTTTCAAAGGAGAGCCTGGCGATGACCTACTTTCACACGGGTAGTCCGCACTATCATCGGCGCGAAGTCGTTTCACGGTCCTGTTCGGGATGGGAAGGGGTGGTTCCGACTTGCTATGGTCACCAGGCATAAAGGGTTGCCGGACTGGCTGGGCCAATCTGGCGTATTGGGATGTAGCGTGGGGTTGTGCTGTATGGCACGTATGCGGAACACCAGCGGATCTAAACGCACTGGTTATAGGATCAAGCCTTACGGGCAATTAGTACTGGTTAGCTTAACGCATTACTGCGCTTCCACACCCAGCCTATCAACGTCCTGGTCTTGAACGACCCTTCAAGGAGCTCGAGGCTCCAGGGAATCCTCATCTTCAGGCGAGTTTCCCGCTTAGATGCTTTCAGCGGTTATCTCTTCCGTACATAGCTACCCTGCGATGCCTCTGGCGAGACAACAGGTACACCAGCGGTACGTCCACTCCGGTCCTCTCGTACTAGGAGCAGCCCCCGTCAAGATTCCAACGCCCACGGCAGATAGGGACCAAACTGTCTCACGACGTTTTAAACCCAGCTCACGTACCTCTTTAAATGGCGAACAGCCATACCCTTGGGACCGGCTACAGCCCCAGGATGAGATGAGCCGACATCGAGGTGCCAAACACCGCCGTCGATATGAACTCTTGGGCGGTATCAGCCTGTTATCCCCAGAGTACCTTTTATCCGTTGAGCGATGGCCCTTCCATTCAGAACCACCGGATCACTATGTCCTGCTTTCGCACCTGCTCGACTTGTCGGTCTCGCAGTTAAGCACGCTTTTGCCATTGCACTTTAGGTACGATGTCCGACCGTACCAAGCGTACCTTCGAACTCCTCCGTTACACTTTGGGAGGAGACCGCCCCAGTCAAACTGCCTACCATGCACTGTCCCCGACCCGGATTCACGGGCCTAGGTTAGAACCTCAAACAAACCAGGGTGGTATTTCAAGGACGGCTCCACGAGAACTGGCGTCCTCGCTTCAAAGCCTCCCACCTATCCTACACAGATCGGTTCAAAGTCCAATGCAAAGCTGCAGTAAAGGTTCATGGGGTCTTTCCGTCTAGCCGCGGGGAGATTGCATCATCACAAACACTTCAACTTCGCTGAGTCTCGGGAGGAGACAGTGTGGCCATCGTTACGCCATTCGTGCAGGTCGGAACTTACCCGACAAGGAATTTCGCTACCTTAGGACCGTTATAGTTACGGCCGCCGTTTACCGGGACTTCAATCAAGAGCTTGCACCCCATCATTTAATCTTCCGGCACCGGGCAGGCGTCACACCCTATACGTCCACTTTCGTGTTTGCAGAGTGCTGTGTTTTTATTAAACAGTCGCAGCCACCATTTTATTGCAACCCCGTCACCCTTCTGGCGCAGGCCAGTCAAGCTACCAGGGCGTACCTTATCCCGAAGTTACGGTACCAATTTGCCGAGTTCCTTCTCCCGAGTTCTCTCAAGCGCCTTAGAATACTCATCTCGCCCACCTGTGTCGGTTTGCGGTACGGTCTCGTATGACTGAAGCTTAGAGGCTTTTCTTGGGACCCCTTCCGATTGCTTCGCAGCACTAGGCCGCTCGCCCCACATCCTTGAATCCTGCGCCCGGATTTGCCAAAGCGCCTTCTCCAATGCAGGGACCGGGACTTCCAACACCCGGACAACCTTCCGCGATCCGTCCCCCCATCGCATCATACGACGGTGCAGGAATATTAACCTGCTTCCCATCAGCTACGCATCTCTGCCTCGCCTTAGGGGCCGACTCACCCTACGCCGATGAACGTTGCGTAGGAAACCTTGGGCTTACGGCGAGGGGGCCTTTCACCCCCTTTATCGCTACTCATGTCAGCATTCGCACTTCCGATACCTCCAGCATCCTTTACAAGACACCTTCACAGGCTTACGGAACGCTCTCCTACCACGCGCACAAGGCGCGTCCGCAGCTTCGGTGACTGGCTTAGCCCCGTTACATCTTCCGCGCAGGACGACTCGATCAGTGAGCTATTACGCTTTCTTTAAAGGGTGGCTGCTTCTAAGCCAACCTCCTGACTGTTTTAGCCTTCCCACTTCGTTTCCCACTTAGCCAATCTTGGGGACCTTAGCTGGCGGTCTGGGTTGTTTCCCTCTTGACACCGGACGTTAGCACCCGATGTCTGTCTCCCGTGATTGCACTCTTCGGTATTCGGAGTTTGCTATGGCGGGGTAATCAGCAATAGACCCCCCAACCATGACAGTGCTCTACCCCCGAAGGTGAGACACGAGGCACTACCTAAATAGTTTTCGGAGAGAACCAGCTATTTCCAGACTTGTTTAGCCTTTCACCCCTATCCACAGCTCATCCCCTAACTTTTCAACGTTAGTGGGTTCGGTCCTCCAGTACGTGTTACCGCACCTTCAACCTGGCCATGGATAGATCGTCTGGTTTCGGGTCTACACCCAGCGACTCAATCGCCCTATTCGGACTCGCTTTCGCTACGCCTTCCCTAACCGGTTAAGCTTGCCACTGAATGTAAGTCGCTGACCCATTATACAAAAGGTACGCCGTCACCCGTTTCCAGGCTCCGACTGTTTGTATGCATGCGGTTTCAGGATCTATTTCACTCCCCTCCCGGGGTTCTTTTCGCCTTTCCCTCACGGTACTGGTTCACTATCGGTCGATCACGAGTATTTAGCCTTGGAGGATGGTCCCCCCATCTTCAGACAGGATTTCACGTGTCCCGCCCTACTTGTCGTACCCCTAGTTCCACAACGCGGTTTTCGCATACAGGGCTATCACCTGCTATGGCCGGGCTTTCCATCCCGTTTTGCTAACCACACTGCTAAAAGGTACAAGGCTCATCCCATTTCGTTCGCCACTACTTTGGGAATCTCGGTTGATTTCTGTTCCTGCAGCTACTTAGATGTTTCAGTTCGCCGCGTTCGCTTCCCACACCTATGGATTCAGTGTGGGATGACCCATACGGGCCGGGTTTCCCCATTCGGACATCTCCGGATCAAAGCTCGTTTGCCAGCTCCCCGAAGCTTTTCGCAGGCTACCGCGTCCTTCATCGCCTGTGATCGCCAAGGCATCCACCACATGCACTTGTTCGCTTGACCCTATAACGAGTGCGTCTACAACGCCCCGCTACAGGTTGAGTTCTCGCATTTGTGCCGTATTCCAAGTCATCTTTCGATCACTTAAATACTTTGGTTGATACAATCACAACCCGGTATCGCGCGATCATGTCTCGATCGTCCACGCGCCTCATCAACGCGTCGCGACACCTTTACTACATCCCATTTTGTTAAAGAACAGCCAACGTGCATCCGCACATCGTCTTGGCCAACGCCAAAGGCAAACGCTCATGGAAGCGCTTGCCTTTGACGACCGCCCGGTCTTGCTACGCACACGACTTTGTCATGTGGATGGTGGAGGATGACGGGATCGAACCGACGACCCCCTGCTTGCAAAGCAGGTGCTCTCCCAGCTGAGCTAATCCCCCGTCCTAAGACTGGTGGGTCTGGTAGGACTTGAACCTACGACCCCCGCCTTATCAAGACGGTGCTCTAACCACCTGAGCTACAGACCCTTGGCTGTAACACTCGACAACCGATAAGTGTGAACGCTCGACTTTGAATCAGTCGTGCTCGGAAAGGAGGTGATCCAGCCGCACCTTCCGATACGGCTACCTTGTTACGACTTCACCCCAGTCATGAACCCTGCCGTGGTAATCGCCCTCCTTGCGGTTAGGCTAACTACTTCTGGCAAAACCCACTCCCATGGTGTGACGGGCGGTGTGTACAAGACCCGGGAACGTATTCACCGCGGCATGCTGATCCGCGATTACTAGCGATTCCAGCTTCACGTAGTCGAGTTGCAGACTACGATCCGGACTACGATGCGTTTTCTGGGATTAGCTCCCCCTCGCGGGTTGGCAACCCTCTGTACGCACCATTGTATGACGTGTGAAGCCCTACCCATAAGGGCCATGAGGACTTGACGTCATCCCCACCTTCCTCCGGTTTGTCACCGGCAGTCTCTCTAGAGTGCCCTTGCGTAGCAACTAGAGACAAGGGTTGCGCTCGTTGCGGGACTTAACCCAACATCTCACGACACGAGCTGACGACAGCCATGCAGCACCTGTGTCCACTTTCCCTTTCGGGCACCTGATGCATCTCTGCTTCGTTAGTGGCATGTCAAGGGTAGGTAAGGTTTTTCGCGTTGCATCGAATTAATCCACATCATCCACCGCTTGTGCGGGTCCCCGTCAATTCCTTTGAGTTTTAATCTTGCGACCGTACTCCCCAGGCGGTCAACTTCACGCGTTAGCTACGTTACTGAGGAAATGAATCCCCAACAACTAGTTGACATCGTTTAGGGCGTGGACTACCAGGGTATCTAATCCTGTTTGCTCCCCACGCTTTCGTGCATGAGCGTCAGTCTCGTCCCAGGGGGCTGCCTTCGCCATCGGTATTCCTCCACATCTCTACGCATTTCACTGCTACACGTGGAATTCTACCCCCCTCTGACGCACTCTAGCCTTGCAGTCACAAGCGCCATTCCCAGGTTAAGCCCGGGGATTTCACGCCTGTCTTACAAAACCGCCTGCGCACGCTTTACGCCCAGTAATTCCGATTAACGCTCGCACCCTACGTATTACCGCGGCTGCTGGCACGTAGTTAGCCGGTGCTTATTCTTCCGGTACCGTCATCCACGCCAGGTATTAGCCAGCGCGATTTCTTTCCGGACAAAAGTGCTTTACAACCCGAAGGCCTTCTTCACACACGCGGCATTGCTGGATCAGGGTTGCCCCCATTGTCCAAAATTCCCCACTGCTGCCTCCCGTAGGAGTCTGGGCCGTGTCTCAGTCCCAGTGTGGCTGATCGTCCTCTCAGACCAGCTACTGATCGTCGCCTTGGTAGGCCTTTACCCCACCAACTAGCTAATCAGACATCGGCCGCTCCTATTGCGCGAGGCCTTGCGGTCCCCCGCTTTCACCCTCAGGTCGTATGCGGTATTAGCTAATCTTTCGACTAGTTATCCCCCACAACAGGGCACGTTCCGATGTATTACTCACCCGTTCGCCACTCGCCGCCAGGCCGAAGCCCGCGCTGCCGTTCGACTTGCATGTGTAAGGCATGCCGCCAGCGTTCAATCTGAGCCAGGATCAAACTCTTCAGTTCAAATCCCTTGTGATCCCGAAGGATCTCGCTCTTTCGAGCGGTCGCTCACTCTCAGAAAACTGACTGGCTCCATCGTCTTGACGCCGATGAAGCCACGTTTTGCTGTGCGAGCACTTGATAACTTTTGAGCCTGACAAGTCCGAAGACTTGCCGGTGACTGCTCGCTATCGAGCGCCCACACTTATCGGTTGTTCGTTTGTTAAAGAACTGCGCGGCCGGCTTTGCCGTTCGCGTCGCTGCGTTGTCAGCAGCAGAGAAACGAGATTATGCAGAACCTTTCGCTTCTCGTCAACAGGTTTGTCAGCACTTTCTGCTGCGGCGCCAGCACCG
>NZ_JABTYE010000051.1 GCF_013314895.1 Cupriavidus gilardii
GTACGGGTCGTGGCGGTTCTGGCGTTCATGGCGCGGATTATAATCCCCGCCAATGTCCGAACAACGCCCCGTCCCACCCGCTGCCCAGCGCCGCAGGCCGTCCCGACCGCAGTCCGCACGCCAGTCCCAGGGTCCAACCCAGGGCTCGTCACAGGGCCCGACCGCAGACAAGCCCGAACGCCAGACCGAACGTCGCTCCGAAGGCCAATCCGCCCGCCGGCCCGCGCGCCGTTTCGTGCCGGCCAATCCGCTGCCCCCGATCACCTTTCCCGAGGCGCTGCCCGTCTCGGCACGGCGCGACGAGATCGCGCGCGCGATCGAGCAGCACCAGGTGGTGATCGTGTCGGGCGAGACCGGCTCGGGCAAGACCACTCAGCTGCCGAAGATCTGCCTGTCGATCGGCCGCGGACCGGCACGCGCCGATGCTGCCGATGCCGCCGATGCCACCGGGGCCCCGCAGGACGGGAACGGCGGCGATGGCAAGAACGGCCAGGCCCGGCGCCAGGGCGGCCTGATCGGCCATACCCAGCCGCGCCGCATCGCCGCGACTTCGACCGCCAAGCGCATCGCGCAGGAACTGGGCTCGCCGGTCGGCGAGCATGTCGGCTACCAGGTGCGCTTCAACGACACCATGTCGCCCGGCGCGTCGATCAAGCTGATGACCGACGGCATCCTGCTGGCCGAGACGCAGACCGATCCGCTGCTGCGCGCCTACGACACCATCATCATCGACGAGGCGCACGAGCGCAGCCTCAACATCGATTTCCTGCTGGGCTATCTGAAGGAAATCCTGCCGCGCCGCCCGGACCTGAAGGTGATCATCACCTCGGCGACGATCGACGCGCAGCGTTTCGCCGAGCATTTCGGCAGCGGCGGCAAGCCGGCGCCGGTGATCGAGGTCAGCGGGCGGCTGTATCCGGTGGAGATCCGCTATCGGCCGATCGCCGAGGAAGGCGGCCGCATCGGCGAGCGCGGCGACAAGGGCAAACCGGCCGGCGATGGCCCGGCCCGATCGGCCCAGGCGCGCGAGCGCGATCTCTACGACGGCATCGTCGACGCGGTCGACGAACTGAGCCGGCTCGGCCCTGGCGACGTGCTGGTGTTCCTGCCCGGCGAGCGCGAGATCCGCGAGGCCGCCGAGGCGCTGCGCAAGCACCATCCGCCGCACACCGAAATCCTGCCGCTGTTTGCGCGGCTGTCGGTGCAGGAGCAGGAGCGCGTGTTCAAGCCGTCCAACGCGCGCCGCATCGTGCTGGCCACCAACGTCGCCGAGACCTCGCTGACCGTGCCCGGCATCCGTTACGTGGTGGACACCGGGCTGGCGCGCGTCAAGCGCTACTCGTATCGCAACAAGGTCGAGCAGCTGCAGATCGAGCCGATTTCGCAGGCCGCCGCCAACCAGCGCGCCGGCCGCTGCGGCCGGGTCGCCGACGGCGTCTGCATCCGCCTGTACGACGAGGCCGATTTCGCCGGGCGCCCGCGCTTTACCGACCCCGAGATCCTGCGCTCGTCGCTGGCCGCGGTGATCCTGCGGATGAAGGCGCTGCGGCTGGGTGCGATCGAGTCCTTCCCCTTCATCGAGCCGCCGCTGGGCCGCGCGATCGCCGACGGCTACCAGCTGCTGCAGGAACTCGGCGCGGTCGACGAGGCCAATGCGCTGACGCCGCTTGGCAAGCAGGTGGCACGCCTGCCGCTGGACCCGCGCGTGGCCCGGATGATTCTCGCCGCGCGTGACCAGCATTGCCTGCGCGAGGTGCTGATCATCGCCAGCGCACTGTCGGTGCAGGACCCGCGCGACCGTCCGCAGGAGGCGCAGGAGGCCGCCGACCAGGCGCACCGCAAGTTCATGGACGAACGCTCGGAATTCCTCGGCTGGGTCAAGCTGTGGAAGTGGTTCGAGGACGCGGTCGCGCACAAGAAGAGCAACCGCCAGCTGCAGGACCAGTGCCGCGCGAATTTCCTGTCGCATCTGCGGCTGCGCGAATGGCGCGACGTCCATTCGCAGCTGCTGACCACGGTCGCCGAGCAGGGCTGGAAGCTCAACGACAGCGAGCCGACCTACGAGCAGGTCCACAAGGCGCTGCTGACCGGCCTGCTGGGCAATATCGGCCAGAAGCTGGACGAGGCCGACGGCCGCGGCCGCGAGTACCTGGGCGCGCGCGGCATCAAGTTCCATCTTTGGCCCGGCTCGCTGGTGGCGCGCAAGATGGGCCGCTGGCTGGTGGCCGCCGAGCTGGTCGAGACCAGCCGGTTGTTCGCCCGCACGCTGGCGCGCATCGAGCCGGACTGGCTCGAGCAGGTCGGCCGCCATCTGCTCAAGGTCAGCTGGAGCGATCCGCACTGGGAGAAGAAGGCGGGCCAGGTGCTGGCGATGGAGCGCGCCACGCTGTACGGCCTGACGGTCTACCAGCACCGGCGCGTGCACTACGGACCCATGAATCCGCAGGAGGCGCGCGAACTGTTCATCCGCCGCGCGCTGGTCGAGGGCGAGTTCGATACGCGGCTGCCGTTCTACGCGCACAACCAGCGCCTGGTGCGCGAGATCGAGAACCTCGAACACAAGGCGCGCCGGCAGGACGTGCTGGTCGACGACGAGCTGATCTACGCGTTCTACGACCGCCATATCCCGGCCGACATCCACCAGCAGTCGCAGTTCGAGCAGTGGTACCAGAAGGAGAGCGCGCGCGACCGCAAGCTGCTGTACCTGAACCGCGAAGAGCTGATGCGGCACGAGGCGGCCGGCATCACCACCGACCTGTTTCCGAAGACGCTGAACGTCGCCGGCGTCGACATGGGTTTGAGCTACCACTTCGAGCCGGGCAGCCACCGCGACGGCGTCACGCTGACGGTGCCGCTGTACGCGCTGAACCAGATCCGGCCCGAGCGCGCCGACTGGCTGGTGCCGGGCATGATCAAGGAGAAGGTGCACTTGCTGCTCAAGTCGCTGCCGCAGAAGCTGCGCCGCCATTGCGTGCCGCTGCCGGACTATGCGGCGGGCTTCGTCGAACGCCGGCCGTTCGCCGAGGGCGAGCTGATCGACGTGCTGATCGCCGATATCCGCGAGCAGACCGGCACCATGATCCGGCGCGCGGACTTCAAGCTGGAGACGCTGCCGGCCCACCACTCCATGAACTTCAAGGTGGTCGACGAGCACGGCCGCCAGCTCGACATGGGGCGCAACCTGGCCCAGCTGCGCGCCGAACTGGGCGGACAGGCGCAGCAGTCGTTCCAGAGCCTGGTCGCGCGCGAGGCGCCGGTCGCCGAGGCCGGGCAATACGAAGGGCTGACCGGCTGGACCTTCGGCGAGCTGCCCGAGCTGCTGGAGATCCGCAAGGGCAACCGCACGCTGTTCGGCTACCCGGCGCTGGTCGACCGCGACACCCACTGCGACGTCGAGGTGTTCGACGATCCGCAGGAGGCCGAGCGGCTGCACCATGCCGGGCTGCGGCGGCTGTTCGCGCTGCAGCTGCGCGAGCAGGTCAAGTTCGTGCAGAAGAACATCCCCGGGCTGTCCCAGATGGCGATGCAGTACATGACGCTGGGCACGCAGGACATGCTGCGCGACCAGATCGTGATGCTGGCGCTCGAGCGCGCCTGCATGCAGGCGCCGCTGCCGCGCAACGAGGCGGAGTTCGCCGCGCGCAAGGAGGAGGGGCGCGGACGGCTCGGCCTGCTGGCGCAGGAGATCGCCCGGCTGGCCGGCACCATCCTGGCCGAGTACGCGGCGCTGCCGCGCAAGCTGCTGCAGGCAAAGCCCTTCGCTGCGGCCCATGCCGACATGCAGGCCCAGCTGTCGCAACTGATGGGCAAGCATTTCCTCGCCGAGACCCCCTACGACAGGCTGGTGCACTTCCCGCGCTATCTGAAGGGCATCGCGATGCGGATCGACAAGCTCAAGGGCGATCCGGCCCGGGATGCCCAGCGCCAGCAGGAGATGGCGCCGCTGCTGCAGCAGTGGCAGCGCGCGGACAAGCAGCGGCGGCAGGGCAGGGGCGGCGAGGACGCCCGGTTGGAGGAATTCCGCTGGATGCTGGAAGAGCTGCGCATCGCGCTGTTCGCGCAGGAATTGCGAACGCCAGTGCCGATGTCTGTCAAGCGTCTGCAGAAGGTGTGGGAGTCGATGCAACGGTAGGACGGCCGGCGCACGATTTTGGCGCAGCCGGTCATCGAAACGGTGGGGCTCGACGTTAGAATGCGTGGGCCTTGGCGGTCGCATTATCCGGGGGCAATCGGTCCGTTCCGGCCGTGCCCTTCCGCCTGATCCGTTTCCTTGCTCGTATCCTTTCCGCCGACCGTCCCGAACGGTCCGCCAACCGTTCGTTCGCCCTGCATATGCCCGTCTTTCGTCGTGTCGTCGCCGCCTGCTTCACCTGGGCCTGTCTTGGTGCGGCGGCATTGCCGGCCCTGCCGGCCCACGCCGAAGTGGTCGTGGTCCTCAACTCGGGTGATGCCAGCGTTACGCTGATCGACCGCGACAGCCAGAAGGTGCTGGAAACCTTCCCGGTCGGCAAGGAGCCCCACCACCTGATCGCCACGCCCGACGACCGTTCGCTGATCGTCGCCAACGCGGTCGGCAATGACCTGGTCTTCCTCGATCCGGTCAGCGGGCGGGTCCAGCAGCGGGTGCCGGACATCGACGATCCGTATCACATCGGCTTCTCGCCGGACCAGAAATGGTTCGTCGTCACCGGCAACCGGCTCGACCGCGTCGACCTGTACCGCTGGGACGGGCGCGCGCTGAAGCCCGCAAAGCAGCTGCCGCTGGGCCGCACGCCCAGCCATATCGCCTTCACCGCCGACAGCCGCATCGCCTTCGTGACGCTGCAGGACTCCAACGAGGTGGCGGCGATCGACCTGCCGACGCAGACGCTGCTGTGGCGCATGGAAGCCGGCTCGGCGCCGGCCGGCATCTGGGTCACGCCGGACCAGCGCTACCTGCTGGTCGGCATGACCGGCGCCGACTACGTCGCCGTGATCGACTGGCGCACCCGCGCGGTGGTCAAGCAGATCCAGACCGGCAAGGGCGCGCACAACTTCCGCGCGCTCGGCGACAAGCGCCATCTGCTGCTGACCAACCGCGTTTCCGGCACCATCAGCATCCTGGACCAGCAGACGCTGACCAAGGTCGGCGACATCACCGGCCTGCCGCCGGGCCCGGACGACATGGAGCTGGCCGCCGACGGCAAGACGCTGTGGGTCACGTTCCGCTGGGCGCGTTCGGTCGGCGTGATCGACGTGCCCAGCCGCAAGCTGGTCAAGACGATTCGCGTCGGACGCTCGCCGCACGGCATCTACTTTCGCACGCGGGCGCCGCTGTATTGACGGGGGCGGCATGGGCGGATGGCGATATCACCGTCAGCCAGGACATCAGCAACGCGACAATCGTGCGATTCCGCACG
>NZ_JABTYE010000052.1 GCF_013314895.1 Cupriavidus gilardii
TGCTTCGCATGCTCCAGATGCGCGACAAAGGCCGGCCGCACCTTGACCAGCAGCGCCTTCAATTCGGCATTGCTGGCGTTCGGTACCAGGGTCTTGTCTAGGGCATTGAGCACGGCCTGGTGATAGTCGATCTCCTGATCGACATAGGCCCGATCGAATGCTTCACCCTTAAGCCCCTTCAGTTTGGCGATGTTTGCTTCCCCTCCACGCTTCAGGGTCTGGGCGGTGGGGTTGTCTTCAGGCTTGAGATCGAGCTTCTTGGCCAAGTCCATCGCGGACTTGTTGACGCTGGAGTGGTCGGAGACCATCAGTTCTGCGAATTCCTTCACGTCCTTGGACTTCGCCTTCGTTCGGGCCAGTTCGCCGGCGTCGATGTCGACCTGGTTGGCTGTGACGACGATGCCCGCGATTTGGGCGTCGTTGGAGGCCTGGGCCCAGGCGATTGTTGCGGTGCACAGGGCTAGGGCCGTGAGCATGCGTTCATGATTGTGACTCCCATTGAGGGGACCCGTCGGCCCACTGCTCCGGATGAGCGGGGATCGGGTCCGTTTATGGGGATGGAGGTCACAGGGGAAGCGGCGTTCCGGAATATGTACCAATACCGCGATGCGACAAGATGCTTCCTCAGGAGAGCACCGACATGTGGTAGTCGTTGAACTCCCATTCCAACCAACGTTGCCTCCGTTAGGCAGCCACTGCCACGCAACCCGGCGGCGGAAAGCCCAACCATTCATGCAAGCGTCCCGGAAAGGTCAGCAGCGGACGACATTGTTGGGTCCACGGGGCAAGATGAGCTTTCCCGTGCCTGATGTCAGATTCGGCTCCGACGCGTCGGAGCACATCTCCAATGGCTAGCATCTTTGCGATGGCATAACCGACTCTTCTATGCTTCGTTAAAATCCGCTGCCTCGAACCTATCCGGCCACTCGCCCATATGAGCGACAGCCTCCAACACGAAGTTATTGGAATCCTCAATCGAGCACATAAACGCGCCTCCGTAGGGCATGTGCCGATGCATAAAATTCCAATCCCATTGCTTTCGACGATCTAGGGGCAAGGGGCTCGTTGTGTAAATAGCCGAGAAAAAACCGACACCGGTGTTCTCGCGAGCAACAACCTCAACATCATTCAATTGCGCACGGACAGCCACGCTCACCGGATCAGACCCACTAAACACCATACTCAATGCAAATTTCTCTTCTTCGGTTAGTTTCATCAGAAAGGCCTCATGGTAGCAGTCGAGATTCTAAATACACCGTCTACAAAGGCTCCTTTAACAGCAACCGGAATCCCATCGACCTGAACAGTAACCTAAGCCCCCATTTGATATGTTCCGGGCTGCACCGCACGCTCGACCGCATTTTGCATTGCGACCAACGCGCGTTCCAGCGTACCGAATTTGTTCACTAGTGGGTCAAGCAAGTGCTTCTCATAAACGGCATCACGAATGAACGGCGCCAAGATGGCGCTCGATGCCGCGCCCACCGCTCCTCCGGCACAGTCGCCGCCTGTGGCGCTCGCGGCAGCACACCCCAACGCCCCGTGAGCCAGCGCGTTCGCGAGCACCGTACCGGCATCAGACCCCGGAGTCCCAATTCCTGGGAGATTCAAGCCGATCGCGCTGGCCCCGAGCGCAGCCCCTTGACTGACAAGGTTACCAATCAGCGCACTACCAAAACTGCCACCGTAGACCGCCGTATTGACCCCAGCACTAACCAACCCAGTGCCAATCACACCCACGGTCTGCTGCCAAAGAACTGAGCTGCCTCCCTCCTTGATCGCCTGCGTGACCCCGGACACGCTGCTCGTACCAGCGAGGTTCGCAAGGGTGTTGGTTCCTTTCAGTGGCACTCCCCACTTGCTCAGGCCGAAGCTGGAACCGTCGAAGGTAATGCCGTGTGTCAAGCCAGCCGTAGCTGCGCCAACGGCGCCCGCCATCACGAGCTTGCCGAAGTTCAACCCTTGCCCAGAGGCGACCTGGCTGACAGCACTGCTCGCCATGCTGGACAGCGCCGCGGTCATCATCGCTTGGCCAATCGTCATATTGGCCAATGCAAAGCCCATCGCCCCCGCTGCTGCGCCGGCTGTCAACACCGATGCAGCGACCGCCAGCGCCATCACGACAAAAGTCGGCAGCCCCTTCTTCTCCTTGACGAAGTCCTGATGAATATCGTCTTCAACCGTGCTGCTGGTGTAGTTCAGGCCTAGATTGGCCTTCAGTTGCGCGACCAGCGCATCGGACGCTTCGCGGTCGATGCTGCCGTCTGCCTTGCGGATCTGGAAGGCCTCGTTGACGGCATTGATGCGCTCGGCGTTGATGTCCATCTGTGCCGCGGCCATGAAGCCGCCGGGCTGGACCTGCGTGCCGCTGGTCTTCAGATAGCCGCCGGATACCTTGCTCCAGATCGCGCCAATGTCGACCACATTGGCCTGGTTGCTCAGCGCCTGGGTGTCAACGGACAGATTGCCAGTAGCGCTGATCGTGCCGGTATTCAGGATGCTCCCATTCCCATCCTGATTGAAATTCAGCGTGACGTTATGCCCGCTGATATTCCCGCCCGCCGACATCGCCTGCATATCGGCCGGCAGATAGATCTGCGGCATCAGCGCGGTGATGGTCGGGCAGCTCGCGGTGCCGGTCGCCGTGCAACTGGGGTCGGGAACCGTCTGCTCCACGTACCAGAGCATCGGCTTGTCGAGCTCGTTGACCTGAGCCTGCGTCAAGGCCTCGCCGAGTTGGACGCCATTGGCCTGGGCGTATTCCAGTGCATTCTGGTACAGGATCGCCTTCTCGACCTGAGCGGCTGACAGCCCCCCTTGAGCCCCTTGAGTTTGGCGATATTTGCCTCCCCTCCACGCTTCAGGGTCTGGGCGGGAGGGGGGCTGTCTTCAGGCTTGAGATCAAGCTTCTTGGCCAAGTCCATTGCGGACTTGTTGACGCTGGAGTGGTCAATGGCCATCAGGTCTGCGAATTCCTTCACGTCCTTGGACTTCGCTTTCATCCGCGCCAGTTCGCCGGCGTCGATGTCGACTTGGTTCGCTGTGACGACGATGGCCGCGATTTGGGCGCCGTTTGGGGACGGGGCCCACCGCCATTGTCGCGGCGGAGCATAGGGATAAGGTCGGCAGGATGTGTTTCATGGCATCGCTCCTCCACCAAATGGACTGCGTCGCTGCGGCGCCGGAGGGGCGTGGGCGATCGATCGGGTCCTTTCATGGGGATGGATGTCATGGGGACGGCGGCGTTCACGACGGACGGACACCAAGCCACCTGCAGAACGTGGCATAGACCAAGTCAAATGCCTCCTCGACAGCACTAAAGAGTCCTAAGTTACTCGGCTCGGCACGTTCAACGTAATAAACTCCCCATCCGCCGGTTTCAGCCACCACACATACACAATCACTTCGCCGAATACCGTCCAATGAATAACTGCTCGGATGGACGCCGATGGTCGCCAGCCTTCTTTACAATTCTCTTCGCGTCACTGCACCTTTCTCTCCAGGTATCCGTTATCGATATACCACTGCCGGCTCCATTGCCATGATAGTCCGTGCAGGACGACTGCATTGCACACGCGATAGACTAGCGAATTACCGCTGCAATCGCCTGAACCGATAAGCAGCATAATGCTGCACGGTCCCGACCGGTATAAGACCAAGCCTGAGACTCATATGAACCTGCATCTGCCTCTCCAAGATTAGATTTCCGTCGCCATCGAGTTGAAGAGAAATTGTATAGTCGGACCTATTGGGCCCGAATTCAGATCGACTCTCCAGGCCACCGCCACCCCAAACGATCTTCCCTTGCATACCGGTACAAATATACTTTTTCGCATCCTCAAACGACGAGGTAAACGTTCCACTCTTCCCATTTGGATATAAAAACGTTATCCGAAATCTCCTGTCAGATTCCCGCGTCACGACCCCCTCGCTCGGATAAACAAGTCGGCCATCATCACGTTCTGCCGCCATCGACAACGCCGCCGATTGCTGGCTATTTGCAAAAGGAAATACATTATCAAGACGCCAAAGAGGGCTCACCTGCAATGCACCAGAGTCGCCGTCAATGATTTCGCCCCGGCCCTCATAGCGGCCCGATAGGTTCACGCATTGCTCACCTACATATTTGTCCGGATCTAGATTGTTTCCGCCTGCTCCCGGGTAGCGTGATGGCGCATGGCCACAGGCGACAACCCATAACACCATGACCAAAGGAATATACGAAATTCTCATTCTTTCTTCTCCGAACCCTCTGCCTGACTCCTAAATGAAGATATGTCTATACCGTATTGATTCAGTAACGTAGTCAGCGCAAAGGGTGCCGACAACGGAATATCTATGTTCGTTTGAGCCTCGAACAATGCCCTTTGAACCATCGTCATGCCCTCTTTTAAGTTTCCAACGGAATCGTAGGCAAATACACTCCCCATGTAATCATGAGGGCAGGCAAATGATTCCATCAGTTTATCAACAAATGACCCGGCAAAGTACTCTTTATTAAATAAAGTACCGGGAAGACCCTGTGCGCCTCCAGTAAGCCCACCAAAGCGGTTCAAAGCCTCAACGAGAGTAATTTGCTGCCCTGTAATATGATCGGTCGCACCTTTGAATACTGCAATACCATCAGCGCCATAGCTAATTTCCCCAAGTTTCCTCAAATCATCCAAGCTAATGCGGGTGCCAGCCAGTTTAATTCCATCTCCATTGACACCCTGGCTAGGGCCACTGATGTTAGTTATCAAAGTATTATTAGAGTCCCTCGCATCTACAATTCCATTGAACTGTCGCGAAGAGTCTATCTGATTTTGGCGCATCGCATCCGCAGCCCAAGCAATGCTGGCAGTTGCAAAGCTCGATATCGCCCCCGATTTACAATCACCGCCCGACATCGCAGCAGTTCCGCATCCCGCGACAGTTGACGCAAACAGGCGGTCAATACCGTAGTTTGGCCCAAAGTAACCAGTGAGACCGCCAGTAATGGCCCCCGTCGCTCCAGCGGTTAGCATTTGTCCGAAATCGAAACTGCCGGAACTCGCAACTTGAGAGACAGCGCTGCTGGCCATGCCGGCCAGCGCGCCAGCAATTGCGAGATTTGCCATGCCGCCGGCTGCAAATGCCGAACTCGCCATGATGCCCCCGGCAGCAGCAGCCTCCACAAAAGACCCTGTGGCAATCAGAGTTGCCATCCCGGCCTCTGCCGCCGCCACTTGGGCGGCCGCAAGAGCGGCGGACGCGGCACCGGCAGTAACTACGGCTGCGACTAAGGCAACGGCAATTACAACGAAGCTAGGCAGCCCCTTCTTCTCCTTGACGAAGTCCTGATGAATATCGTCTTCAACCGTGCTGCTGGTGTAGTTCAGGCCTAG
>NZ_JABTYE010000053.1 GCF_013314895.1 Cupriavidus gilardii
GGCTTGAACCTGCCCGGCATCGGAGCGCCGGGGTCGGATGCCGGCACGGTGCTCGCGAACGCGCTGGCTCACGGGGCGTTGGGGTGTGCTGCTGCGAGTGCCACAGCGGCCGACTGTGCCGGAGGAGCGGTGGGCGCGGCATCGAGCGCCATCCTGGCGCCGTACATTCGGGATGCCGTTTATGTTGATAGCGCTGTCCGTAACTACAGCGACGACAAGTTCCGCCAAGCACTAACGGTGGGGCTTGCGGCGTTGGTCGGAGGGGCTGCTGGAGAGTTGGCTGGTACGGACGCGACTTCGGCTCTTTTCGGTGCGCAGAATGAAGCGCTGAACAATGCCACGTCGCTTGGGCCGGAGCGGGGCATTAGTGCCAAGGTAAACGCCTATCTGACAAAGCTGTGCGAGCCGAATTGTACTAACGAAGACTTTATCCGCATCGACAAACAAGTCCGGGAGTTCGAGGCGTCCGTGACCCTCGAAAGGACGGACAATTTGACGCCCGAGCAGGCGTTGAGGCTCGCGGACGCCTTGTCAAATATGATCCCGTATTACGGTTCAGCGGCAATGCTGTACCAGGCCGTGACAGGGCGGACCTTGAGCGGCCAGTCATTAGATGTTGCGGATCGGTGGTTGTCCGGGATCATGGCTGCTATCCCCGCGGGAGCCGCGGCTTATGGCAAGCTTAGCCAGTACGTTACCTCGCGCTGGCTGGGTGGCGCGGGAGACCGAGCGACCGGTACAGTATGGGACTCCATAAAGCCAACGCAACCAGTCCATCCGGGATCTGTTATCCCTCAGTCTTTCGAGATGGCCCTCCCAAATGGACAGCGTGTTCGGGTGCACGGAAATGCGACCGAGCATTTGGCTGAGTATGCTCAGATGGTTGCTAAAGGCCATCCGCCGGCCGTTGTCAGGCTCGCGTCACAGCTGCAGTTGGCAAGCTTGCAGGGTGCGGTGAACACGGCAGTACAGGGTGGAGTACCTTATAATCAATTGTTAAAAATTGATGGATGGGAGCTGATTTTTTCTCCCCCAAGATTGGCAGTAAATTGCCGGTAGTTAAGCACGCCCTCCCTACGAGAAGATAAGGAAACATATGGAAGTTAGGATCGAAAGGCCATTCCAATTGAAGCTCGATGTTGTTGCAATAGATCAACATGTACCTTCAATGAAGGCAAATGTTTCTTTTCGCGTGGAGCAGTTCGGGCAAAAGCTAGAGTATTGCGGCAGTTTTTGGTTCGACTGCGCCAGTTGGGACTCGTTCGTGGCAGCCTTAGACAGCGTTCAAAATAAGCCCGCCAGGATGACGGATATGAGTGGTAGTTTTGTCTTTGCGCTTCAAATGGGAACTGAAAAAATTGAGGCTTCTTGGGAAATTAAGAGGATTGCCTTAGAAGGGGCTGTCACAACAGTGACGTGTCGATTTCCTGTTGATCTCGACGATTTGGCCCATATGAAAGAAAAGCTCAAGGACTTCCCTCGATGGTGGTAGCCGCATCCATGTTCGGTACATGGATTCGAGCGTACGTTGGCCCACAAGGTGGAAAGAGGAGCGAAGGTTTTCGACATACGGGTCTGCACCCCAATCGCAGGCTGCTCAAGCGCCGTTGTGGGGTCGGCATATGTTAATTGTCGATACCTGCGATTACAACGTCATCGACACGCATATTGAGCGCTACATCACAAATAGTGAGGGCGATGACCGGAGAACTACTTGCGACAAAGCGGGCCGAATTGGTGCGTCGGAGTTGAGGACTATCAACGATGACTCGATGAGATCAGCCCCGGCTACAGCCCGGTTCGTCGTTTCTGCAGGCGTTGTACTATCGAAATGGGGCAGGAAATGTGCCTGTCCAGAGGACTGTAGATGCTGTGCCGGCCATTGAGCCAGTTTATCGCTTCAAGATATCGCCTTGCATGAGCAAGGATTTCTTGGACGAATATGACCCTGTGGTTGGGGATGCGGCCATCACGATTGTGCCCTGAAGTCATTCGACCCCTGTGGGTACCGGTTCGAAATAGTAGAAAGAGTGCCAGCAGTAGGAGGAGGGTTATCGCCAGAGCAATGGAAGCGGATGGGTGCGGCCGAAAAGTTCGTTTATTGGGTATTGATCGGTGCGCCTGCGGTGTTTATCGGATACTTAGTCATCGAAAAATTACTGAGTTGATGTTGGTGCCAACCTTGCTTGACCCGGTAACAGTCGGGTTCGTCGTTCCTGTAGGGTGATGATGTATAGCTGTGGAGGACCTGGGCGCCGATTGCAAATTGTCGAGGGCACGATTGCTCAAACGCATTGGAATACGCCCAGGCCAATGGCGTCCAGCTCGGCGAGGCGCTGACACAGGCTCAGGTCAACGAGTTGGACAAGCCGATGCTCTGGTACGTGGAGCAGACGGTTCCCGACCCCAGTTGCACGGCGACCGGCACCGCGAGCTGCCCGACCATCACCGCGCTGATGCCGCAGATCTATCTGCCGGCCGATATGCAGGCGATGTCGGC
>NZ_JABTYE010000054.1 GCF_013314895.1 Cupriavidus gilardii
CCGGCGTACTGCTCCTTCTTGCCGTAGTTCTCGTGCACCGTGACCGGCGGCGGCAACGTATTGGTAATCGCGCCCTCGACATTGAGCTCGATATTGTTGCCGGCGACGCTCGATCAATCGATAAAACGTCGCCACCGAGCGCCCGCCAATTCTTGCAGACAATACAGCTTTAGCACAGCATCACCATCGTTAAGAGGAAGAGCGGCCTCATTCAAACCAATGTCGATGAGGCTTGCCCGTTTCGAGCATATAGCCGCATACCCGACAGTTGTTACCGGCCTTGTGCACGACAGTACTCCGAGTTGCGGTGATATCCACGAGCAGAAGGATCCGGCCTAAACATAATCTTGGGCGTCCCCCCAGTATTCTTTACAGCGACCCCAGAACGGTCCCCCGACTGCCACTCATGGCTTCTTGTTCTTGGTGGCGTTCTTGCTCTTCGGCAGCGAGGCTTGCAACTGCTTCGCATGCTCCAGATGCGCGACGAACGCCGGCCGCACCTTGACCAGCAGGGCCTTCAACTCGGCATTGCTGGCGCTCGGCACCAGGGTCTTGTCCAGGGCATTGAGCACGGCCTGGTGGTAGTCGACCTCCTGATCGACATAGGCCCGGTCGAACGCATCACCCTTGAGCCCCTTCAGTTTGGCGATGTTTGCTTCCCCGCCCCGCTTCAGGGTCTGGGCGGTCGGGTTGTCTTCGGGCGTGAGGTCGAGCTTCTTGGCCAGGTCCATTGCGGACTTGTTGACGCTGGTGTGGTCAGTGACCATCAGGTCTGCGAATTCCTTCACGTCCCTGGACTTCGCCTTCGTCCGCGCCAGTTCGCCGGCGTCGATGTCGACCTGGTTTGCTGTAACGACGATTGCCGCGATTTGGGCGTCGGTGGGAGATTGGGCCCACCCCATTGTCGCTGCGCAGCATAGGGATAAGGCCGTCAGGATGTGCTTCATGGCATCCCTCCTCCATTAAACGAACCCGTTGGCCTCGGCGCCGGACGGCGTGGGCGATGGGGTCCCCGTTCATGGGGATGGATGTCACGGGGGGCGGCGGCGTTCCGGGATGATGGCCGCGTGGCTAGGCCTTTCCACAAAGGCTCACAGGGCCTCGCGGTTTGCCTGGTTTGCCAATCTCATCTGCTTGCCGGCCTCTTTCAAGGTGACCGGCCATGCCAATTGCTGCTTGTCGACCAAGAGAGTCAGCAGTCGAGCTGTCCCTGGGTCAAAGATGAAATCCCCGAAACCCGCCCCCCGGCCGAGCACTGCTTTCTAAGAGGCATCCATATTTGACGACCAAAGACTATCCCTTTTATAAAACTGGCGCGTAATAGCAAAAACTACAGCACGGTGCGACACCACATCCCACGTGCTTTGGGATAAAATCGTGATCACCACAAATGCAGTATTACCTCATAGTCTGGACCAAGTTCCGATCTTAGCTCATCTGCCAATTCAAACCCTTCACGTTTGAACTGACGCTCTTCTGCCTCGCTCGGAAATCGGGAATCTGGCGGATAATCCATATTTAACGTCTTATCCAACTTTTCCGCCCATTTAAGAAGCCTTATTCTTAACTGAGGTGAGATAGGAAGATCGGCAGGATCGATATTCCCAACTTCCCCAGGCGATGCCTCCCACAACGGGAAACAATAGTAATCTGCCATCAACTTGATTTTCTTCATTTGATACGCCCCGCTGGATTCGCCCCCACGACAAATCCATTACTTCCGATCGTGATAGCTATGTTTTGTTTCTGGCCATTTACCACAGTCTGATATATCGGCCGCCCGGTCCCCGTCCCTTGATAGCCCACAATAAGGCCCTCTTTAATAGCACTCATAACGACACCTGGAATCTGGGATTCGGTAACACCGATATTAGCAAAATCCTTTGCGTGCTCCTGGATAATATGCCTCAATCCGGCAGTGGTGCTACCTGTTTCTAGAAAAACAACCTGTCCGCTGGGCGTGCGCGTTGTGGCCACCACGTGCTCGCGCGTAAATTTGACTCCGTTTGCGACGAGCGCGTTGAGCGCCTCCGGATCAACCGCCCCTGCACCGCGCCCTAGCAACTGGCTGAGCTTGCCATAAGCCGCAGCACCAACGGGGATTGCACCCAAAATCCCGGACAGCCAACGGTCTACCGTCTCAAGTGGCTGCGCGCTTAAAGTCCGGCCGGTCACCGCCTGGTACAACATCGCCGGTGATCCAAAATAGGGGATCATATTCGACAAAGCGTCCCCGAGCCTCAACGCCTGCTCAGGCGTCAGATTGTCCATCCTTTCGAGGGTCACGGCCGCCTCGAACTCTCGGACTTGCTTGTCGATCCGGACAAAGTCTTCGTTCGTGCAATTCGGCTCGCACAGCTTTGTCAGATAGGCGTTTACCTTGGCACTAATGCCCCGCTCCGGCCCAAGCGACGTGGC
>NZ_JABTYE010000055.1 GCF_013314895.1 Cupriavidus gilardii
TTTTTTTTTTTCCCCCCCCCCCGCTGGGGGGGGGGGGGGGGGGGGGGGGCCATCGAGCGGGTGTTCTGCCATTGCGGCTGGAAACCACCCCCTCTCCCCAACCCTCTCCCCCAGAGGGGGAGAGGGAGAACACAATCAGGACGCGTTACCCTCTGCGCCCAGCCCGGCTCGGCTCAACCCTGCGGCGGCACATAGCCCGCCGCCTGATCCGCGCCCTCGCCGAAGAAGTACTTCTCGGTCTGCTTCAGCAGATACTGGCGCGCACGGGTGTCGGCCATGTTCAGCCGGTTCTCGTTGATCAGCATGGTCTGGTGCTTGAGCCAGCCGGCCCAGGCCTCCTTCGACACGTTCTGCCAGATCTTCTTGCCCAGTTCGCCGGGCAGCGGCGGGAAATCGAGGCCCTCGGCCTCCTTGTTCAGCTTGACGCAATGGACCATGCGGGCCATGGGGGACTCCTTGTATTCGTGTGATCGCGGCGAGCCGCGCTGTGGGTGCGCGATGTCGGGGGCTAGCCGGCGGCGTTCGTAAGGCGGCTATTGTAGCGAAGCGGGCGCGTCCGCCGCGCCTCGCCCCTACCGCGCTTACAGTTTCTTCATCAGCACCATCGACTTGCGCTGCCAGTTGTACAGCTTGCGCTTGTCCTCGGGCAGGTCGTCCACGCTGGCGCGCACGAAGCCGCGCTTCAGGAACCAGTGCTCGGTCCGCGTCGTCAGCACGAACAGCCGATCCAGGCCGAGGGCGCGCGCGCGCCGCTCGATGCGCTTGAGCAGCCGTTCGCCGTCGCCGGTCCCCTGGGCATCGGGCGACACCGTCAGGCAGGCCATCTCGGCCATGCCTTCGCGCGGATAGGGATAGAGCGCGGCGCAGCCGAACAGCACACCGTCGTGCTCGATCACCGAGAAATTGCCGATGTCGCGCTCGATCAGATGGCGGCCGCGCGGCACCAGCGTGCCGTCCTGCTCGAGCGGCGCGATCAGCTGCACGATGGCGCCGACATCGTCGAGCGTGGCTTCGCGCAGGCTCTCCAGATCGGTGTCCGAGATCATCGTGCCGACACCGTCGTGCAGGAAGAGTTCGAGCAGCACCGAGCCGTCCATGTCGAACGGGATCAGATGCGCGCGCGGCACGCCGCCCTTGAGCGCCTTGACCAGATGCTGCAGGTAGTAGGCGACGTCGGGTGGCAGGTGGTTGTTCTGCAGCCGTTCGACCGCGGTGCGCAGCGACATCTCCGGCATCAGCTTGCCGACCGGATCGAGCACGCCCGGCACCTCGGTGATGAAGATCAGCTTGTCGGCCTTCAGCGCGGTGGCGGTGGCGCTGGCCACATCCTCCATCGACAGGTTGAACGCCTGGCCGGTGGGCGAGAAGCCCAGCGGCGACAGCAGCACGATCTTGCCGTGCTGCAGCGACATGCGCACCGAGTCGCCGTCGATCTTGCGCACCAGGCCGGTGTGCTGGTAGTCGGTGCCCTCGACGATGCCGACCGGGCGCGCGGTGACGAAGTTGCCCGACACCACCGACAGCTGCGCACCGGCCATCGGGGTATTCGGCAGGCCCTGGCTGAAGGCGGCCTCGATATCGAGGCGCAGTTCGCCCGATGCTTCCTTCGCGCATTCGAGGGCGGCGTTGTCGGTGATGCGCAGGCCGTCGACGAAGCGCGACTCGACCTGGCGCAGCGCCAGCTGTTCCTCGACCTGCGGGCGCGAGCCGTGGACCAGCACGATCTGCATGCCCATCGCGTGCAGCAGCGCGACGTCGTTGACCAGCGCGTTGAGCATGCCGGCCTTGACCAGCTCGCCGCCGAAGGCGATCACGAAGGTCTTGCCGCGGAAGGCGTGGATATACGGCGCGACCGCGCGCAGCCAGTCGACGAACTGCTGGCGGTCCGGTCCGGGCGCGGCGCGCTCGGGGGTGGCCGGTGCCCTCGGCACGCTCGGCACATCGGGGGTGGTGGGGGGAACAGCCACGG
>NZ_JABTYE010000056.1 GCF_013314895.1 Cupriavidus gilardii
TGACCCGTCCTGAATACGGTTGACACTTTTCCTGCCGAGATTGGGAGAGTGCTGTGGAGAGGGAACGGAAGCGAACGCAACGTGACTACACGCTGGCTTTTAAGTTGGCAGTTGTGGAGGCGGTGGAAAAAGGCGAATTGACGTACAAACAGGCGCAGCACAAGTACGGCATCCAGGGCCGGTCTACAGTACTGGTATGGTTGCGCAAGCATGGACTACAGGACTGGAGCGGCTCGTTGCCCAGGGGCGTCCAGTACGTCAGGATGGAAAACCAAGACAAGACCAAGCCGGTTACGCCAGAACAGCGGATCAAGGAGTTGGAAGTCCAGTTGCGCGAAGCGCAGGAGAAAGCGCGCCTGTTCGAGGCAGTGATCGACGTGATCCAGAAGGAGCACGGGGTGCGCATCGTAAAAAAGCCTTTGGGCAGGTCCTCACGCAAGAGCTCGTCCAAGGGCTAAGCGTTAGCAAGGCCTGCCGTTACTTCGGCATCAGCCGTCAGGCTTACTACAAGCGCCGCGACAGCGAACTGCGGCAGGCCGCTCGGGATACCGCGATCTGTGCGCTGGTCAAGCAGGTGCGGCTGCGCCAGCCTCGCATAGGCACGCGCAAGCTGCAGCAAATACTGCGGGCCCCGATGGAGAAGGCCGATATCCAGCTCGGTCGTGACCGGCTGTTCGAAGTGCTGCGCGCGGCCAGGCTGCTGGTGAAGCCGCATCGGGCCTATCACAAGACCACCGACAGCCACCACCGCTTTCGCCGCCATCCAAATTTGCTCAAGGATGGAGCGCAAAAGGTTGTACCGACTGCACCAGAACAGCTTTGGGTAGCTGACATTACGTACCTGCCGACGACGCACCAGACGGTCTACCTTAGTCTGGTCACCGACGCCTACTCACGAAAGATCGTGGGCTACCACGTCCACGATAGCTTGCAGACTGAGCAAGTGAGCCAAGCCCTGAAGATGGCGCTGCGCTCACGCCGGACCCGGCAGCCCTTGGTACACCATTCGGATCGTGGCATTCAATACTGCTCGACTTACTATCAGGCCATCCATCAGCGGCACGGCCTGACCTGCTCGATGACCGATGGCTACGACTGCTATCAAAACGCCATGGCCGAACGCATCAACGGCATCCTCAAGAGCGAGTTCCTCTTGAACCGTCCGCGTGATCTGCTGCAAGCTGCCCGTATGGTCCGAGAGTCAGTACAGATCTATAACGGCGAGCGACCACATCAGGCTTTGAAATACAAAACGCCCGATGAGGTCCATCGGGCGTTGCTTACCTTGGCTCAATAGGGCCAAGAACTGTCAACCTATGTCAGGACTTGACA
>NZ_JABTYE010000057.1 GCF_013314895.1 Cupriavidus gilardii
TGGAGCGGCCCCACGTATCTGAGGACACGAGGACTCTCTTAAAATAAGGGATAGTCTTGTGCCTATCAGTAAGCCTAGTCATTACGTGGAAAGCATCGAAATTCTGACCGAGCCGGAGCGCCGTCGGCGGCGCACGGCGCAAGAAAAAATCGCCATCGTGCAGGAAACATTGGAGCCGGGAGCATCGGTGTCGGCCGTTGCACGTCGGCACGGCGTCAACGCCAACCAAGTGTTTGGCTGGCGCAAGCAATACCAGGAAGGCAGTCTGGCGGCGGTGAAGGCAGGCGAAACCGTTGTGCCGGCATCTGAGCTGGCCGCCGCCATCAAGGAAATCAAGGAACTGCAACGGCTACTCGGGAAGAAGACGCTGGAGGTCGAAATCCTGAAAGAAGCCGTGGAATGGGGCCGTTCAAAAAACCTGATTGCGCGCTCGCCCTTGCTGCCGGGGGACGACCGATGAAGACGGTCTGCGAAGTTCTCGGCGTGGCGCGCTCTGCCGTGGCGGTGAAGCGAGCTCGCTCGTCCGACTGGCGCGATGGTCGCCGTGCCCGCGTGACCAACGATGCCGGGCTGGTCGAGGAGATTCAGGCCCATGTGGCGCACCTTCCCACCTACGGCTACCGCCGTGTCTGGGCGCTGCTGCGCCGCAGTCGGGAGCAGAGCGGTGCGCCGTGCATCAACGTCAAGCGCGTGTATCGGGTCATGCGGGAGCATCAGTTGCTGCTGCGCCGCCCTGGCGTGCGGCGAGATAAGCGGCGACATGACGGTCGCGTTGCGGTGGACCGCAGCAACACCCGCTGGTGCTCCGATGGCTTCGAGTTCCGGTGCGACGATGGTACGCCGCTGCGCGTGACGTTTGCGCTGGACTGCTGCGACCGCGAGGCGATTAGCTGGGCAGCAACGACCGGCGGGCATAGCGGTGATGTGGTGCGCGACGTGATGCTGGCCGCCGTCGAACAGCGCTTCGGCACCACGCAGGCCGCGCAGCCCATTGAATGGCTGACGGACAACGGCTCGGCCTACATCGACCACCGCACGCGCAGCTTCGCTCGCGAACTGGGTCTTGAGCCGCTGACCACACCGGTCCGTTCGCCGCAGAGCAATGGCATGGCGGAATCGTTCGTGAAGACCATGAAGCACAATTACGTCGCCTATATGGACAAGTCTGACGCACCAACAGCGCTCTCGCGTCTGGCAATCGCGTTTGAACACTACAATGAGCGCCACCCGCACAAAGCCCTGAAATACCGCTCGCCTCGCGAGTTCAGGCGTAATGCGGTGTCATCAACCTAACGGTGTCCGCGTGTCCTGAGTTACAGGGGCAACTCCAA
>NZ_JABTYE010000058.1 GCF_013314895.1 Cupriavidus gilardii
CCTCGCGAGTTCAGGCGTAATGCGGTGTCATCAACCTAACGGTGTCCGCGTGTCCTGAGTTACAGGGGCAACTCCAAGCACAGGCATTGCGTCAATCTGAAGTCCTAACTCAGAATGGGATGTCGGGACTTTGGGAGGTACCGACAGAGCAACAAGCAGCGCGAGCCAGAAAGATGTTCAGCGAGCTCGGCATCACTAATATCAACATCAAGGTGGTACCAAATGTTAAATAGGCATATCGGAAAGGCAATCATTGACGTTGCGCTGTTCCTGGAATCCTCAGATGAGGATCTCGTCGATCCGGATGCCGCAGTACAGGCAATGGAGCGCTTGGGTTTTGAACTCCAGTTGATGTCTGAATCGGAGCGCTTGGAGTTGGCCCGCTGTTTTCACGACGTGGCTGAGGAGTATGGTGAAAAGGAAGCATTCGTCCGCGAGCTTGCGATCAACCTAGGCTTAACCTGAATTGTCGAGGGCGGCTCGACGTCCTTTATGCTGGAACGCCAGTCCGGGCTGTGATATCAGTCCGCTTGCGGCTCTGGATCTTTTGCGCCGTGGGTTTTCGCTGGTGAAGATTCGCGGCTTCGGGCTTCCACCGGCGCGCGTCTAAGGAAGTATCTCGCTGCAACGGAACTTAACCGATTGTCAGGGAGCGCAGATCCGGCGCCTCGGCCACTGCGTCTGCTTGATGGACAGAAGCCAGCGTGCTGATCCGGTTCTGATGGACGTCGTAACGCCAACTATAAGCGCTCGCGTTCGTATGGGGAGGATTCGTAACTGCAATCTCCACGAATGCTCCTAGGAGCCCGACGTGCTACGACATGAATCCAGTCTTGAAGAGTTCGAGCCAGACCTTCGGAACGCTCTAGAGTCGGTGGCCAAACAATTACCGGCGCAAGACCTTAGAGACGTGGAAGAGTATTTGGACTATGGCGAATATGGCGTGGCCTACGAGCTTCTGATTTTCCTGCTCGACAAACAGCAATTGGCGTGGCCGGTCACGTTGATCCGCAAGGCAGACGGCAGCATCGACCGCGAAGCGTCCGATGCGCTGGTCGCGCAACTGAAGGCCAATCTAGGCCTGAACTAGGCC
>NZ_JABTYE010000059.1 GCF_013314895.1 Cupriavidus gilardii
CACGCCCAATGGCCGGGCGGCGCGCGCGTTGCGCTGCAGTTCGTGCTCAATTACGAGGAAGGCGGCGAGAACTGCGTGCTGCACGGCGACGCGGCCTCCGAGCAGTTCCTCTCCGAGATCGTCGGCGCGGCGGCCTATCCCGACCGCCACATGAGCATGGAGAGCATCTACGAATACGGCTCGCGCGCCGGCGTCTGGCGCATCCTGCGCGAGTTCGAGCAGCGCGGGCTGCCGCTGACCATCTTCGGCGTGTCGATGGCGCTGCAGCGCCATCCCGAGCTGACCCGCGCCTTCGTCGAGCTCGGCCACGAGATCGCCTGCCACGGCTGGCGCTGGATCCACTACCAGAACATCGACGAGGCGACCGAGCGCGAGCACATGCGCACCGCGATGCAGATCATCCGCGAGCTGACGGGCAGCGCGCCGCTGGGCTGGTACACCGGCCGCGACAGCCCCAATACGCGGCGCCTGGTGGTCGAGCACGGCGGCTTCGTCTACGACTCGGACTACTACGGCGACGACCTGCCGTTCTGGACCGAGGTAACGACCGGCAACGGCGAAACGAAGCCGCATCTGGTGGTGCCCTACACGCTGGACTCCAACGACATGCGCTTTGCCACGCCGCAGGGCTTCAATACCGGCGAGCAGTTCTTCCAGTATCTGAAGGACGCGTTTGACGTGCT
>NZ_JABTYE010000006.1 GCF_013314895.1 Cupriavidus gilardii
GAGAAACGAGATTATGCAGAACCTTTCGCTTCTCGTCAACAGGTTTGTCAGCACTTTCTGCTGCGGCGCCAGCACCGTAGCGCCTTCGCCTTCCCTGCCAACCCCGCCGCCGTTCGGCTGCGAGGGGGCGAATATTAAGGGAGCTGGCGCGCAAAGGCAAGCGAATTTAAGTAGAAACCCGAATCCGCCCTTGAAGTGCGCCATATCCGACAAATGTCACACCGGTGACAGCATCGCCGGAACGCTTGGCCTAAGCTGGCGGCCCATACCTATAAGAAGCACCCCCTGACTACGATTCAGTCAATCAGTCGAAGGAGACAACCATGACGCTGATCCCGAACGCCGGCCTGTCGCTGGTCACTGGCGCCACCGACGTGCCGCTGTCGGACCAGACCATCGCCGAATTGCTGGCCGCCACGGTGGCCGCCCATCCTGATGCGGAGGCCGTCGTCTTCCGCGAACAGGGAATCCGCTGGACGTGGCGCCAGTTCAGCGAGCAGGTCGACCGGCTCGCCGCCGGGCTGCTCGAGCGCGGTATCGCCCGCGGCGATCGCGTCGGCATCTGGTCGCCGAACCGGCAGGAGTGGCTGGTCACGCAGTTCGCCACTGCCCGGATCGGCGCCATCCTGGTCAATATCAATCCGGCCTACCGGCTGGCCGAGCTCGAGTACGCGCTGAACAAGGCCGGTGTGCGAATGTTGATCACGGCCGCGCGCTTCAAGTCGAGCAACTATATAGAGATGCTGCAGAAGCTGGCGCCGGAGCTGGCCGACAGCCAGCCGGGCCAATTGCGCGCGGCCCGGTTGCCCGCGCTGCAGTGGGTCGTGCGCATGGGCGACGAGAACACGGCCGGCATGGTGCGCTATGCCGACTTGCTGGCCCAGCCGGATACCGCACGCCTGGACCCCGCCGGTTCCGCGCTGGGCCCGCACGATCCCATCAATATCCAGTTCACCAGCGGGACGACGGGCAACCCCAAGGGCGCCACGCTGACCCACCACAACGTCGTCAACAACGGCCGCTTCGTTGCGATGGCGATGCGGCTGACCGACCGCGATTCGCTGTGCATCCCCGTGCCGCTCTATCACTGCTTCGGCATGGTGCTGTCGGTGCTGGCCTGCGTCAGCGTCGGCGCGCGGATGATCTTCCCCGGCGAGGCGTTCGATGCGCTGGCGACCATGCAGGCCGTGCACGAGGAACGCTGCACCGCCTTGCATGGCGTGCCGACCATGTTCATCGCCCAACTCGACCATCCCGACTTCGGCAAGTTCGACTTCACCTCGCTGCGCACCGGCATCATGGCCGGCGCGCCGTGCCCCATCGAGGTGATGAAGCGAGTCATCAAGGACATGCATATGGCCGAAGTCACGATCGCGTATGGCATGACCGAAACGAGCCCGGTGTCGTTCCAGAGCGCTACCGACGATCCGCTGGAAAAGCGCGTGGCCACGGTCGGGCGGGTTCAACCGCATCTGCAATGCAAGATCGTCGACGAAACCGGCCAGATCGTGCCGGTCGGTGCCACCGGGGAACTGTGCACCCGCGGCTATTCGGTGATGCTCGGTTACTGGGAGGACGAGGCACGTACGCGCGAGGCGATCCGGGACGGCTGGATGCATACCGGCGACCTCGCCACGATCGACGAGCAGGGCTATTGCAATATCGTCGGCCGGGTCAAGGACATGGTGATCCGCGGCGGCGAGAACCTGTATCCGCGCGAAGTCGAGGAATTCCTGTTCCGCCATCCGAAGGTGCAGGCGGTACAGGTGTTCGGCGTGCCCGATCCGAAGTATGGCGAGGAGCTGTGCGCGTGGATTGTGCTCAAACCCGGACAGAGCGCCACCGAGGACGAGATCCGGGCGTTCTGCCGGGACCAGATTGCGCACTACAAGATCCCGCGTTATGTTCGTTTCGTCGACGACATGCCGATGACGGTCACCGGCAAGGTGCAGAAGTTCGTGATGCGCGAGACCATGATCCGCGAACTGGGACTGGAGCCGGCCGCGACCGCCTGACGGGAGACGGCGCGGTGGCGGCCGTCGCATTCGCATCGGCCGTCGCCGCCCTACCGCAGAGAGGAGCGTCCGCCATGGCCGTCCATATCGTCAGGCTCGGAACCCCGCGCATTGCCGGCGAAGGCCTGCGCATCGGCACGGTGCGCAGGCCGCCCAGAGGCGTGCCGCGCAGCGAATACGCCAGCCGCGACTTCTACGATGTCTGGTTTCCGCTGCTATCGCCCTCGCCGGAACTGGTCGCCGAGGCGAAGCACGCGCAGGAAAAGGAAGACGACAAGGCCTGGCGCCATTTCGAGCGGCGCTTTCAGGCCGAGATGGCCGAACCCGAGGCCAGCCGGACGCTCGACCTGCTGGCCGCCCTGTCGCACCAGACCGAATTCGCGATCGGCTGCTACTGCGAGGACGAGAACCGCTGCCACCGGTCGATCCTGCGCAAGCTGCTGACCAAGCGCGGCGCGGCCTTGGCATAGCGGCCTCTGCCTGGAAAACGCACCTGACAAGGCCGTCGCGCCACAGCGGCCGGGCGGGACGGGCAGCGCCCACGCTATGATAGGCACCTTGCGCAACACGCGGTCCTTCACGGCGCGCCACGCGAGCCGCACACTGCACTCAGCGCATCTGCGCGCCTATCCGCCGGCGTACCTGCCCGCTTACCCGCCACCCTGCCCATGGCATTGAACCTGGTCTGGCTGTCCTTTTTCCTGTCCGCCTTTGCCATCGGCTGCGTGCGGCTGGCGCATGGCGATGCCGCCATCTTTCCGGCCATGCTGGCGAGCCTGTTCGACAGCGCTCGCACCGCCTTCGAGATCTCCCTGAGCCTGGCCGGCATCATGGCGCTGTGGCTGGGCATTATGCGGATCGGCGAGCGCGGCGGCGTGGTGCAAGGCTTTGCGCGCGCCGTCAATCCGGTGCTGCGGCACCTGTTCCCTGGCGTCCCCCAAGGTCATCCGGCTCAGGGGGCGATGATGATGAACGTCTCGGCCAATATGCTCGGGCTGGACAATGCCGCGACACCGCTCGGGCTGAACGCGATGCGGGAGCTGCAGACGCTGAACGACAAGCCCGACACCGCGACCGATGCGCAGATCATGTTCATCGTGCTCAATACCGCGGGGCTGACGCTGATTCCCACTTCGGTGATCGCGATGCGGCAGGCGATCGCACTGAAACAGGGGCTGGTCGGCTTCAACGCCGCCGACATCTTCCTGCCGACGCTGCTGGCAACCGGCGTGTCGTGTCTGGCGGGGCTGATCGCGGTGGCCTGGACCCAGCGGCTCAACCTGTTCAGACCCGCGATCCTGGGCACGCTGGTGGCGATGGTTGCCGCGCTCGGCGCTCTGGCGGCCTGGCTGCGCCATGCGCCGGCACCGCAGGTCGACACCGCGACCGCCCTGGCCGGCAGCCTGTTCATCCTCGGCTTGATCGTGGTGTTTCTGCTGTGCGGGGCCGTGCGGCGGGTCAACGTCTACGAGGCATTCGTCGACGGCGCCAAGGAAGGCTTTGGTGTGGCGGTGCAGATCATCCCCTATCTGGTGGCGATCCTGGTCGCGATCGGGCTGTTTCGCGCCAGCGGCGGCATGGACTGGCTGATGCAGGGCCTGGCGGCCGGCGTTGCGAGCCTGGGGCTGAATACGGATTTCGTGCCGGCGTTGCCGGTTGGGCTGATGAAGGTGCTGTCCGGCGCCGGGGCCCGGGGCCTGATGGTCGACGTGATGACGACTTACGGCGTCGATTCCTTCCAGGGGAAGCTTGCCGCGATCATCCAGGGATCGACCGAAACGACGTTCTACGTACTCGCGGTCTACTTCGGCAGCGTCAATGTGCGCCGTACCCGGCATGCGCTGGGATGCGCACTGTTCGCCGATGCGGTGGGCCTGGTCGCCGCCATCGCCATTGCCTACCTCTTCTTCCATTGACTGCATTGCGCTGGCCGCGTTGGGGACAGATAAACGTTGCATTTGTGCAACGAAATCGGTTCAATTCCGGCTTTTTGAGACGCGGACCTTGGTGCGTCGCAACAAGCCGCGTATAGTGAAGTCTGTCTCCTCCACCACCTCGGTGGATTCCAGCCCGCGCACAACCTGCGCGGGTTTTTTTTCGTCCACATCTGTCGGCTGGAGGACGATGACGATCGGCTTGGTCTCAGACCTGTGCTGCATTGCACCAACCGCCACCCGACCGCGAAGTGAGCGAGCACTCAGGCCCAAGCCGAAGCCGCGATGCGGGACCCAGCTGCGGCGCGCTGCCGCGCCCGACTGGCGAGTGCCGCTCGATATCCTAGAATGGTCGTGACCCCTCCCCTTTCCGGCCGAGGCACGCCATGTCTGAGATCGTATTTCCCAGCAGCGTCCCCACCTACTGCGCAGCCAGCCTGACGCTGTCGTGCCCCGCCACCGTCAACGGCCAACCGTCCCGCTATTCGATCACCGCCGAAGCGCTCGAGTCGCATTTCGGCGCGCGCTCGCCGCGCGAGGAAGATCTGGTGCGCGCATTCACCGACCATCGGCCGCGCATCGAAAGCATCGCGCAATCGCTGTTCGAGTTGACCCGTTCGCGCAATATCGTTCTGCGCAGCGGGCACGTGCGCTTCGTTCCCGACGCTTGAAAGCGGCGCCAAGCCGCCACCGTCCAGACGCGCCCGTCGATTAATTGACCGAACGGTCGGTTTATATATAATGCTTCCTACCGCCCGGCCCACGCACGGCCGGGACCCGCCAGAGGAGGCGCTATGTACACCCAAAGCCTGGACCTGCCCCAACAGCCTTTGCCGGCCGACGCGCAGCGCGCCGCGAACGAACGCTCGAATGAAGGCGCGAATCAAGGCGCCAACGCGGCCGACAACGCCGAGGCGCAGGCCGCGTTCGATGCGCGTCTGGCTGCGGACGGCAAGATCGAGCCGCAAGACTGGATGCCGGCGGCCTATCGCAAGACGCTGATCCGCCAGATCTCCCAGCATGCCCACTCCGAGATCATCGGCATGCTGCCCGAGGGCAACTGGATCACGCGCGCGCCGTCGCTCAAGCGCAAGGCGATCCTGCTGGCCAAGGTGCAGGACGAGGGCGGCCACGGCCTCTACCTGTATTCGGCGGCCGAGACGCTGGGCACCTCGCGCGACGAGATGGTCGACGCCCTGCATCGCGGCAAGGCCAAGTACTCGTCCATCTTTAATTACCCGACGCTGACCTGGGCCGATGTCGGCGTGATCGGCTGGCTGGTCGACGGCGCCGCGATCATGAACCAGATCCCCCTGTGCCGCTGCTCTTACGGTCCGTACGCGCGCGCGATGATCCGCATCTGCAAGGAGGAGTCGTTCCACCAGCGCCAGGGCTTCGACGCGCTGCTGGCGATGATGCGTGGCACAGACGCGCAGCGCGAGATGGTGCAGGACGCGGTCAACCGCTGGTGGTTTCCGGTGCTGATGATGTTCGGCCCGCCCGATGCGGCGTCGACCAACAGCGCGCAGACCATGGCCTGGGGCATCAAGCGCATCTCCAACGACGACCTGCGCCAGAAGTTCGTCGACGCGACGGTCGAGCAGGCCAAGGTGCTGGGCGTCACGCTGCCCGACCCGGGCCTGCGCTGGAACGAGGAACGCGGCCACTACGACTACAGCCCGCTGGACTGGGACGAGTTCTGGCGGGTCATCAACGGCGACGGCCCGTGCAACCGCGAACGGCTGGCGACCCGCGTCAAGGCCCACGAGGACGGCGCCTGGGTACGCGAGGCCGCGCTGGCCCACGCAGCCAAGGTCGCGCAGCGCGAAGCGGCGCAGTCGCGCGCCGCGGCCTGAGCCGATCCACAGCAAGCCGTCAACAGGAGACAGGCAAGATGACGCAAAAGGAATGGCCGCTGTGGGAGGTGTTCGTCCGCAGCAAGCAGGGCCTGGAACACAAGCATTGCGGCAGCCTGCACGCGGCCGACGCGCACCAGGCGCTGCGCATGGCGCGCGACGTCTATACGCGGCGCCAGGAAGGCGTGTCGATCTGGGTGGTGCCGTCATCGGCGATTACCGCCAGCGTGCCCGACGAAAAGGCCGAGCTGTTCGACCCGATGGCCGACAAGATCTACCGCCATCCGACCTTCTATCAGCTGCCCGATGAAGTCAACCATATGTAGGAAGGGCCGCGCATGACCGCCATCACGTCGAACCCGCCATCGTCCTCGTCGCTGCTGTCCAGCCTGCCGCTCTCGCGCACCGCCGGCTGGCAGTACGTGCTGCGTCTGGCCGACAACGCGTTGATCCTCGGCCAGCGCAACGCCGAGTGGTGCGGCCACGGACCGGTCCTGGAAGAAGACATCGCGCTGGCCAATATCAGCCTGGACCTGATCGGCCAGGCGCGCCTGCTCTATGCGCGCGCCGGCGAACTGGAGGCCGAGCTGACCGGCCGCGCCCGCCACGAGGACGACTACGCCTACTGGCGCGGCGAGCGCGAATTCCGCAACTGGACGCTGCTGGAGCTGCCGCACAGCGGACCGCTGGCGGGCACCGCCTCGTCGGACCGCGACTACGCCGTCACCATCGTGCGCAACTTCCTGTACAGCGCGCTGATGGTCGAGCTGTGGAGCGCGCTCGAAGGCAGCCGCGACGCCGGCTTGGCCGCGATCGCCTCGAAGTCGATCAAGGAAGCGCGCTACCACCTGCATCATGGCGCCGACTGGCTGGTACGGCTGGGCGACGGCACCGAGCTGTCGCACGATCGCACCCAACGGGCGCTGGACCATCTGCTGCCCTATATGAACGAATGCTTTGCCCCGGACCCGGTCGAGCAGGAAGCGGCGGCGCAAGGCATCGCGGTGCGGACCGCCGAACTGCGGCCGGCCTGGCAGGCGATCGTCGAACAGACCGTGACGGAGGCCACGCTGACGCTGCCCGCGGCCACCGGCTTCGTGTCGACCGGCAAGCAGGGCCTGCATTCCGAGCATATGAGCTATCTGCTGGCGCAGATGCAGAGCCTGGCGCGCGCCCATCCCGGCGCGCACTGGTAACGGCGGACGCCCCACACATCGAGGCCGACCCCATGCCAGCCACCTTGACTCGCCCCGATCCGCACACGGACACGCACCCGGACGCCGGTGTACACGCAGTCCACGCCGATGCCGACGCGCAGGCCCGCGTGGCCCGCGCGTGGACGGTGCTCGACGCCGTGCCCGACCCCGAAATCCCGGTGGTGTCGATCCGCGATCTCGGCATCCTGCGCGAGGTGGCGATCGCCGACGACGGCGCGCTGGAGATCGTAATCACGCCCACTTATTCGGGCTGCCCCGCGATGGCGGAGATCGCCGAGGACATCGGCCGCGCGCTTGGCCAGGCGAACCTCGGCCCGTGGAAGATCCGCACCGTGCTGGCGCCGGCGTGGACCACCGACTGGATCACCGCCGAGGGCCGCGACAAGCTGCGTGCCTACGGCATCGCGCCGCCGGCGCGCTGCGCCGACCACGGCGTGCAAACCCGGCCGCTGCGCTTCGTGCCGCGCCATCACACCACGGGGGCCACAGCTGCTACGGCGGCCATGCGTGCCAGCACCGCCGACAGCGTGACCTGCCCGCACTGCGGCGGCGCCGACACCGAGCCGCTGTCGCAGTTCGGATCGACCGCCTGCAAGGCGCTCTACCGCTGCCGCACCTGCCGCGAACCGTTCGACTACTTCAAACCGTACTAGCCACCGTACAGCCCGGCCGCCCGGCTCACGCCGCGGCCACCGTCCCCACGCCGCCATGACCCCACAGTTCCATCCGCTGCGCGTGGCGCAGGTCCGCCCCGAAACCGCCGACACCGTTTCGGTCGCCTTCGAGGTCCCGCCCGCGCTACGCGACGTCTACCGCTTCAAACAGGGCCAGTTCCTGACGCTGCGCACGTCGATCGACGGCCAGGAGGTACGGCGCTCGTATTCGATCTGCTGCGGCGTGCAGGACTACGATCAACACGGCGAGCTGCGTGTCGCGGTCAAGCGGGTCGACGACGGCCTGTTCTCGAACTTCCTGCACGACGCGGTGGTGCCGGGCCACACCATCGACGTGATGACGCCGGACGGGCGCTTCCATGTCCCGCTGGACCCCGAGGCTGCGCGCCACTACGTCGCCTTCGCCGCCGGCAGCGGCATCACGCCGGTGATGTCGCTGATCCGGACCACGCTGGCGGTCGAGCCGAACAGCCGCTTCACGCTGGTGTACGGCAACCGCAATATCGACAGCATCATCTTCGCCGAGGCGCTGGACGACCTGAAGAACCAGTACCTGTCGCGGCTGACGCTGTACCACGTGCTGTCGCGCCAGCCGCAGGAGGTCGATCTGCTGCACGGCCGGCTCGATCGTGCCCGGGTGCAGGCCTTCCTCGAGACGCTGATCCCGGTCGAGGACATCGACGCGGCCTTCGTCTGCGGACCCGCGTCGATGATCGACGACGTCGAAGCCGCGCTGAAGGACGCCGGCCTGGACCCGCACAAGATCCACGCCGAGCGCTTCGGCGTGCCGCTGGCCCAGCCGCGCCGCCAGCCGGCCAAGGTCGTCACCGATGAAGCCGGCACCGCGCAACTGGTGGTGGTGCTCGACGGCAAGCAGCATGCGATGCGCATTCCGCTGCAGGACGCCAACGTGCTCGACACCGCGCTGGCCGCGGGGCTGGACCTGCCCTATGCCTGCAAGGGCGGGGTCTGTTGCACCTGCCGCGCCAAGGTGCTGGAGGGCAAGGTCGAAATGGAGAAGAACTACACGCTCGAGCCGTGGGAGATGGACAAGGGCTTCGTGCTGACCTGCCAGGCGCGGCCGCTGACCGAGCGCGTGGTGGTCAGCTACGACGAGCGATAGGGCCGAACCGGAGCGCGGGACGCAACGCGCGAGAGCGCACGCACCGCCGCCGTCCCGCAGTGATGCATGGTTAAAATGGCCGCTGCCTGAAACCGGCCGCCCGGGCGCCGCCGGCCCGGATACCGCGCCAGTACTGCGCCGCCGGGCGCCCGCGGTGCTGTCGAGCCGTCTTATCCATATACAATCACGGCCATGCAATACATCCACGTCGTCAACGGTGACATGGCGGGCAACACGCTGCGCCAGGCGCTTGCGCAAGCCGCCCGTCCGGATCCCGTCGTCGTGCTGCGCGACGACCTGGCCGTCGGCCCGATCGCCGACGTGGACAGCAGCGGCCTGATCCGCTCCGGCTTCTGGCAGCGCGTTGCCCCGCACAGCGAGATCGACTTCGCCGCCGAGATGCGCCAGGCGCTGGACCAGTTGCAGAGGCTGCGCCAGAGCGAGCCCGAGGTCGCGATCTGGCACGGCCAGAGCGCCTCCGACCAGCTGATGCTGCGCCGGGTCGTGTTCCATCTGTATCAGAGCCCGCAGCGGATCAACGAGGTCGCGATGGACAGCCGCGAGCTCGACGGCTCCACCCAGGGCAATCTGACCGCGATCGGCATGTATCCCGCCGCACGGCTGGCGCGCCGTTTCTCGACCATCGCGCCGGTCTCGGTGCTGCGGCTCGGCCGGCTCGGCTACGAATGGCAGCAGAACGTCAAGGAAAACGCCGACGTGCGCCTGTGGAAGGGCAACACCCTGGTGCCCGCGGCCTACCATACGGTCGACGAAGTGATCCTCGAACGCGCCCCGCTCGAATGGACGCCCGCGGCCCAGGTGGTCGGCAGCGTGATGGGCGCCATCGAAGGGCTGCTGGCCAGCGACTGGTTCGTGTTCTGGCGCTGCCGCGAACTGATCGGCGCGGGCCAGATGGTGCTGCGGGGCAATGCCGATTCGCTGCAAAGCTGCGAGCTGCGGCGCAATCTGTCGGTCGATTCCTGATGGCCCGTACCAAGGCGCCCGATTTCGAGGCCCAACGCGAACAGATCCTCGAGCTGGCCGCGGCGGCGTTTGCCGCCAGCAGCTATCCCAGTACATCGATGGCCGACCTGGCCGCGGCCTGCGGGACCTCGAAGGCGCGGCTGTACCACTACTACGAAAGCAAGGAAGCGATCCTGTTCGACCTGCTCGATCGCTATACGCGGCGGCTGATGCTGATCGTCACCGAGGTCGAGGCGGAGGCCGAGCGCCAGGGCCACAGCGAGCGCGACAGCTTCGCCAATCTGATCCGCGCCTTCCTGGCCGAGTACGAGACCTCGCAGACCCGCCATATCGCGCTGATCAACGACGTCAAGTTCCTCGCGCCCGAGCAGCGCGACGTCATCCTGAAGCGCGAGCGCGACGTGGTCGCGGCCTTCTCGCGCCAGTTGCGGCGCGCCTATCCGGAACGGGTCACGCGCGAGAACCAGACGGCGCTGACGATGACGGTGTTCGGCATGATCAACTGGACCTTCACCTGGCTCAAACCCGGCGGCAAGCTGTCCTATGCGGACTTCGCCGAGATGGTGATCGAGCTGCTGGCGGGCGGGCTGCCCGGACACGTGCGCGCCTGACGCGGCAGCGCGTCCCACGATAGAATGCCGCCTGCGCCGGGGACGACCCCGCGCCGCCGCGGCAAGCCCTTCCGGCTTCGAGACTCGACCCAGCGGCGCCCGACCAACCGGGGACGGCCCCGATGCCTCGACACCATCGCAGCCCATCATGCCCTGGATCTACGTTCTGCTTGCCGGCCTCACCGAAATCGCCTGGGCCACCGGCCTCAAATACTCCGAAGGATTTTCCCGGCTGTGGCCATCGGCCTTCACCATCGTGACGATGGTGGTCAGCTTCTGGCTGCTGTCGCTCGCGATGCGCGCGCTGCCGCTCGGCACCGCCTACGCGGTGTGGACCGGCATCGGCGCGGTCGGCTCGTTCGCGGTCGGCATCCTGGTATTCGGCGAATCGGCCAGCTTCTGGCGGCTGTTCAGCGCCGGCCTGGTGCTGGCCGGCATCGTCGGTCTCAAGCTGTCGTCGTAGCCGCGCGCGCGACGGCGGCGGCGACGGGGGCAGAGACAGCAGCGGCGGCCGCGGCGCGGTTCACGACCACTCGGCCTCCTCCCTGCGCCGCCGCTGCTCGCGGTCCTGCCTGAACATCTCCTCGAGCTCGTCGCGCGCTTGCCGCGCCAGCGACACCATCGCCTTCTGGTCGGTGTAGTGCGGGTAGAAGCGGTCGATCGCGGCGATGTTGTGGCGGCGGAATTTCATCGCCGCGGCGCGCGCTTCGGCCGGATCCAGTCCCAGCCCTTCCAACACGCTGCGGCCCAGCCTCAGCGAGCCCTCGAACATCTCGCGCTCGAACAGCTCGACGCCGCGGTCCTTCAGCAGATAGATGTGCGACACGTGGCGGGCGCGCGCGTAGATGCGCAGATGCGGAAAGCGCTGGCGGACGCGGTCGATCAGCTCCAGGCTTTCGTCCATGCCGTCGACGGCGACCACCAGGATCTTCGCGTTCTGCGCACCCGCGGCTTCGAGCAGGTCCATCCGCGTGGCATCGCCATAGAAGATCTTGAAGCCGTACTGACGCAGAAAATCGATCTGATCGGGGTCGTGGTCGAGCACGGTGACGCCGATGCCCTGCGCATACAGCAGGCGGCCGATGATCTGGCCGAAGCGGCCGAAGCCGGCGATCAGCACCGGGTTGTCCTGCGGCTCGATCGTGTCGTCCGGCGGCTGGCGCAGCTTGCCGGCGCGCGGCGCGACGATCCGGTCGTAGGCCAGCAGCAGCAACGGCGTGGTCACCATCGACAGCGCCACCACCAGCACCAGCAGCGCGGCGATGTCTTCCGGCAGCAGCCCGGCCAAGCGCGCCACGCCGAACACCACGAAGGCGAACTCCCCCGCCTGTGAGATCAGCAGCGCAAACAGCAGGCGCTGGCCGCGCGCGATCTCGAAGCGCGGCGCCAGCAGCCGCAGCACCAGCACCTTGGCGCCGACCACCGCGGCGACCATCCCGAGCACCTGCCACGGCTGCTGCGCCATCACGCCGAAGTCAATCGACATGCCGACCGCCATGAAGAACAGCCCCAGCAGCAGGCCCTTGAAGGGCTCGATGTCGGCCTCGAGCGCGTGGCGGTATTCCGAATCGGCCAGCAGTACGCCCGCGAGGAAGGTGCCGAGCGCCATCGACATGCCCACCGCTTCCATCATCGCGGCGATGCCGACCACCAGCAGCAGCGCGAACGCGGTGAACATCTCGCGCATGCCGGTGCGGGCGATGAAACGCAGCGCGGGGCGCACCAGATAGCGGCCCCCGACCACCACCGCGGCGATCACCGCCACCGCCTTGACGGCACCGATCCAGGCCTGGCCGTCGGCCGGCTGGGGACCGTCGAGCGTCAGCATCGGCAGCAACGCGATCATCGGAATCGCGGCGATGTCCTGGAACAGCAGGATGCCGAAGCTGGCCTTGCCGGCCGGCGTACCGAACAGATTGCGCTCGCCCAGCGTCGCCAGCGCGATCGCGGTCGACGACAGCGCAAGGCCCAGCCCGGCCACCAGCGCGACCTGCCAGCTGGCGCCGAAGGCGGCGGCCAGCGCGCCGATCAGCAGCGCGCAGCCGGCCATCTGCGCGGCGCCATAGCCGAAGATCGTCTGCCGCAGCGCCCATAGCTTGCTGGGCGCGAGCTCCAGGCCAATCACGAACAGCATCAGCACGACGCCGAATTCGGAAAAGCTCAGGATCGATTCGACATCGGTGACGACCCGCAGCGCCCACGGCCCGATCGCCGCGCCGGCGAGCAGATAGCCAAGCACCGCTCCCAGGCCGAAACGGCGCGCCAGCGGCACCGCCACCACCGCGGCGACCAGGAACACCAGCACCACGCGCAGCGCATCATGCGGATTCATGCGAGCTCCAGCCGGGTGGCGGCGGTCGCCGGGTCGCTGGACGCGTTGAGCGGATCTGCCTCACCGCCATGGCCGAGCGCGGCCATGACCTCGGCGATCACGCGCTGCACGCCCGGCTGATCGAGCCGGTAAGCGTCGTGAACCGCGATCGGCGGCCGCCACGTCATGCCGCATTCGAGCGCCATCTGCTCCAGCGGCAACAGGAACGACGTCAGCGGATGCCGGTGCACGCCCTCGGGCGAGTAGGCCTCCTCGGTGCCCCGCGTGGTGGCCACCACCAGGCACGACTTGCCGCGCAGCGCGGTGCCGCCGGGGCCATGCGCCCAGCCGCGCTCGAGCACTTCGTCCATCCACAGCTTCAGCAACGGCGGCACGCTGAACCAGAAGGTCGGAAATTGCAGCACCACGGTCTCCGCACAGGACAGCGCGCGCTGCTCGGCCACCACGTCGATGTCGTAATCGGGATAGCGCGCATAGAGATCGCGCACGTCGACATCGGGCAGCGCGGCGAGCGCCTCGGCCAGCGGCCGGTTCACATGCGAGCGGCGCGCGCGCGCATTGGCGTAGATCACAACGATGGGTCGGGCAGGCATGGTGTGTAGCAGGCGTTACTTGGGACGTGGTGGTGAGCTGCAGTTGGTGCGGCGGCGGACTGCGGCGTTGCAACATTTCCACACCCGACGTTCGCCAGTTCTTTACGCAAGCCATTGATCTTTAAAGCGTTTCTACGAGCTCAGCCAGCCTGCGCCGCGCTCTGCGACGCACCATGCTTACGTCAAACTGACAAATGCACTACAATACTTTTCGCGTTGCAGCAAGATAGGATTTGCCCCATCCATTAGAAAAACGCATTCTGATGGTCTACTTTGACAAGCCTGCTTGCCGCGATGTGACGTTTATACCCTGAATCGCCCAAGGAACAGAAAGTGAATCCGCTCGAACTGAGCAAGGCCGTCGGTGCCTTCACCGACGAAGATCTTCGCAAAGCAGCCGCAGCCTCGCAGGCCGCCCAGCGTCCGACCATTCTGGTGCGCGAACTGGGGGCCCAGCATCGCTCGCGCCTGCTGAAGCATTTTCTCGCGCTCGGCGAGGAAGATCGCCTGCTCCGTTTCGGCCAGTCTGTCGGCGACCATGTGATCGAGGCCTACGTCGACAGCATCGACTTCGACCACGATACGGTGTTCGGCGTCTACGACGAGCATATCGAGCTGGTCGGCGTCGGCCACTTTGCCAATCTGCGCGACAACGCCCAGGGCCGCGTGGCCGAGTTCGGCGTCTCGGTGTCGCAGAGCGCGCGCGGGCGCGGCATCGGCAGCGCGCTGTTCGAGCGCGCCGCGATCCACGGCCGCAACACGCATGTGCGCACGCTCTATATGCACTGCCTGTCGCGCAACGCCGCGATGATGCACATCGCCAAGAAGGCCGGCATGAAGGTCCAGTACGCGTACGGCGAGGCCGACGCCTACCTGGAGCTGCCGCCGGCGGACACCGTCAGCCGCCTGACCGAGGCGATCGACGAACAGGTCGCGGACCTCGACTACGTGGTGCGCCGCAATCTGCGCGACGCGCGCCGCTTCGGTCAGCGCTTCTGGCGCTCGATCATGCCGCAGAAGAGCACGGCCTGATCGGTTTGAAATCGTCCAGCCAGCTTCGGACAGAGCAACGGCGCGCCCATTGGCGCGCCGTTTTCTTTTGGGCCCTGCCCCGGTGCGCCGCGCCGCTCAGGCGCCGATCACCGGCAGTGCCGTGGTGTCCTTGATCGATTCGAGCGCGAAGCTGGACCGCACGTCGATCACGGCCGGATGGGCCAGCAGCTGGTCCTTCATGAAGCGCGCGAAGTGGTCCATGTCCTCGACATAGACCTTGAGCAGCAGGTCCATCTCGCCGGTCATCGCATGGCACGCGGCCACCTCCGGCCAGATCGCGATGGCCGCGCGGAACAGATCCAGCGGGGCCTTGCCCTTGGGTGCGCCGCCGTGCTTTTCCAGGCGGACATTGATATAGGCCAGCAGCCCCAGCCCGATCTTGCCTGGCTCCAGCAGCGCCGCGTACTGCCGGATCACGCCGATCTCCTCCAGCCGCCGGATGCGGCGCAGGCACGGACTGGGCGACAGGCTGACGCGCTCCGCGACTTCGAGATTGGTCAACCGCCCGTTGGTCTGCAGGACCTCGAGGATCTTCCGGTCGATCTTGTCCAGCTCCACCTTGCTCACGAGATTGTTGCTCCGCAATAAGACAGTCAGCAATTTTTTTGCGCAAATTTAGCAAGATGGGCACAAGGTTGCAATTTTTTGTGAATTGACGTGTCCTGTAGCGGCGAGCCGCAGCCGTTTCTCGACGACTGGAGACAGGCACGGCCCCGAGGAGGACGCCCGCTGGCGGACGCCAAAGACAAAGCGCGCGGCCATTTCGGACCGCGCGCTTCTCTATTGCCGCTGTGCCGGCATCACCGCGTCGCTGCGGGACACCGGTGCGTTGCCGCTCAACCGCCCTCGGTCGACGGCACCGCCGGATTGTTCGGCTGCGTCGGCGGGTTGCCGGCGTTGCCCGGCGCCGCCGGCGCGCCCGGTGCGCCCTTCATGCCATGGTGGTGGCGGTGCATCCGTTCCATCCGCTGCTGATGCGCCTGGCGCATGCCGGCACCGATTTCGTCGCGGGTCAGCTTGCCGTCCTTGTTGGCATCAAGACGGTCGTAGTGGCTCGCCATGCGCGGCATGCCCGCCTCGGCTTCCTGCTTGCTCAGCGCGCCGTCGCCGTCCTTGTCGGCGGCCTTGAAGCGGGCGTCGAAGCGCTCGCGCATCTGCTGGCGGTGCTGTTCGTGCTGCGCCTTGTGGTAGGCGCGCATCTCGTCCTTGTCGATCTTGCCGTCCTTGTTGGCATCGAGGCGCGCAAACATCGCATCGGCCTCGGCCTTCGAGATCGCGCCGTCGCGGTCGGTATCGGCCGCGCGCAGCGACATGCCGCCGTGGTGGCCGTGATGGCGATGATGCTTGTGGTGATGGCCGTCGGCACGGTGACCCTTGTGCGCGGGCTTGCCTTCGGCCGCGGAGGCAGGCGCGGCTGCTTGTGGCACGCCCTGGGTGACAGGGGCCGGTGCCTGAGTCTGCGCGATCGCGCTGCCGCCGATCGCCAGGAACACCGCCGAAGCGGCCAGGAGCTGGTGAACAGGGCGCGGCTTGATGGTGTTTCGTGACATGTCTGTTTTCCTTCTTGGTAACTGGTCCGGATTGACCATGTACCGATTAGAACGCAGACGATCGCGGGAAGTTGGCCGAATTAATAGGATGTTACGCGGCTCACAGAATCGGCCCCGCGCTGTAAGGGGCCGCAATACGGAGGCAATACGGAGGCAATACGGAAGCAATACGGAAGCAATACGCGCGCGATACGAGACCAATACGGACGACACGAAAGCGATACAGAACGCCGGAAGCCCGTTCGCCTCGCGCCTTCGCCCGTTCAGCCCTTGGACATCATCGCCCCGTCGTCGCCCTGGTCCATGCCGGGGCTCATGCCCGGGTTCATGCCCGGGTTCATACCGGGATTCACTGCGGGGCTCATGCCCGGGTTGGCGCCGGGATTCGCGCCCGGCACGTAGCCGGGATTGAAGCCGGGATCGGGCACCTGCTGCGGCGGAACCTGCCCCGCCACGCCGGGATTCGGCGCCATGCCGGACGGTCGCGGCTGGTTCGCCGCGGCGGCGGTCGCGGGAGGATTCGCCGCGGGATTCGGCATCGGCGGCGTGGCCGGTGTCGACAGCGGGGCCGCTGCGCCCGATGGGGGGGTCGCCAACGGCGCCGGCGTCGCGCGCGGCGGCGTCCCCCGCGCCGCCAGCGGCCGGGCCGGCAGCGCGATGGTCTGGCGCGCGCCGTCGCGCTCGATCACGATCGCGCGATCGCGGATCTCGACCAGCCGGATCTGCTGCGACAGCGCGGCCCCCGCGCGCAGCGCCTTCGGCGGACCGTTGTCGATCGACACCACCGCCGCGCCGCCGCCCAACGGATCGGCGATCACGCCGAGCAGCTGCACGTCGCGCACGCCCGCCTGCGTGCTGCCGCCGAACAGCGTCGCGATCGCGCCGGTCTCGACCACTTCGGTCTGCGCCACGCGCGCGGTCTTCGGCACGGGGATGGTGTCCATCGCGCTGAAGGTCAGCACCCATTGCGTCGCCAGCGCGCACAGCGCCACGAACAGCAGCAGCGTGGCGAGGCGCGGCAGCCAGGCGGCGCCGGCATCGAAACGGAAAGCGGATGGCAGGGACAGAGGCACGAGGTCGCGTCGGGCGGCCGTGGTGGCCGCCGCAGGTTGTCGATGGCGGCAAGCGTAACAGAGCGTCATGGCGATTGTCTTGCGGCCCGCATGACAGCGGCGGTCGCGGCCAGCGCGGCAACGCACGCGGCGGCCGATGCGGTAACGACTCGGCAACGACGGGCAGCCGACGCGGCGACGAACGTGGCCGCCGATGCGGCGCGATGTCGGTGCCAGTCCGGTACCGAGGCGTCACAAGCCGCGGGTATACTGGGCGACCATCCCACCGGTGCGCGACGCGGTCGCCGTGCCGGCTTCGACTCCGTCGACAACCTAGGCCTGAAACCCGATGCGCAGAAACACTCCGTCCAGCTCCGCCCTCGTCCGACCCAGCCAACCCGCCGGCATCAGCCGCCTGCGCCGCCGCCGTGCCGGCTTCACGCTGATCGAGATCATGGTGGTGATCGTGATTCTCGGCGTGCTGGCGGCACTGGTCGTGCCCAAGATCATGAGCCGCCCGGACGAAGCCCGCATCGTCGCGGCGCGCCAGGACATCTCGTCCATCATGCAGGCGCTCAAGCTGTACCGCCTCGACAACAGCCGCTACCCGACTACCGAGCAGGGGCTGGCAGCGCTGGTCACCCGTCCGACCACCGAGCCGATCCCGAACAACTGGAAGGGCGGCGGCTATCTGGAAAAGCTGCCGCGCGACCCCTGGGGCCAGCCGTACCAGTATCTGAACCCCGGCGTGCGCGGCGAGATCGACGTGTTCAGCTTCGGTGCCGACGGCCAGGCCGGCGGCAGCGGCAACGACGCCGATATCGGCAACTGGGAGTAAGCGTCCCGCCGCCGGCCGACGCCCGTCTTGATCATGGCCACCGGCCCGCGCCCGTCGCACCCGCCCTACCCCTTGCATGCACCGCGCAGGCCGTCGCGCCCGCGCGGCTTCACGCTGCTCGAGCTGCTGGTGGTGATGGTGCTGGCCGGCATCGTGGTGTCGATGGTGGCGATCAACGCCACGCCCAATGAGCGCGGCCGCGTGCTGGACGACGGCCAGAAGGTCGCCCGCCTGTTCGAGCTCGCGCAGGAAGAGGCGCAGCTGCGCGCCCGGCCGCTAGCCTGGGAAGCCGACCCGCAAGGCTGGCGCTTCCTCGAGGCCACGCCCTCCGGCTGGATGCCGCTGGTCGACGACGTGTTTGCGCCGGGCCAGTGGCGGCTGCCGCTGGACCAGGTCGCGGTGACCGCCGGCGCCGCGGGACAGGCCGGCGCGCGGCTGGTGTTCGGCCGCGAATGGATCGACGCGCCGCGGCAGCTGGTGCTGGTACGCGGCAACATCCGCGTCGAGGTGACCGGCGACGGCACCGGCCGCTATTTCGCCAGCGCACAATGATTCCCCTGCGCCGTGCCTCCCGCTCCCGCGCGGGACCCCCAAGCCGCCGCCGGCAAGGCTTCACGCTGATCGAGGTGCTGGTCGCACTGACCATCCTCGCGGTCGCGCTGACTGCCGCAATGCGTGCGATGGGCTCGATGATCGAGGCCGGCAGCTCGCTGCAGCAGCGCATGCTGGCCGGCTGGAGCGCCGACAACCAACTCGTCGCGCTGCGCCTGACCAAGACCTGGCCCGAACCGGGCACGCGCGGCGCGCCCTGTCCGCAGGGCGGCATCTCTCTCTATTGCGAGCAGACCGTCGCGCCGACGCCGAACCCCGCCTTCCGCCGCGTCGAGATCGCGGTCTATCCGTCCGCCGAGGACCGCTCGGTGCGGCTCGCCTGGCTGGTCACCATCGTCCCCAATGAAACGCGCAACCTGCTCTGACGCGCGTGGCTTCACGCTGATCGAGATGCTGGTCGCCATCACGCTGCTGGCGGTGATGGCGGTGATGGGCTGGCGCGGTCTCGACGCGATGACGCGCGGTCGCGAACGCCTGGTCGACCACGACCAGCGGCTCGACGCGCTGAAGCTGCTGTACGGCCAGTTCCAGACCGATTGCGAGAATCTGGCCCGTCCCGAGGCGCTGCAGCAGAGCCCGGTCGAACTCGAGGACGGCCGGCTGCTGCTGGTGCGCGATCGCCGCGAGCCCGGGATGCCGGGCGCGTGGCAGGTAGTGGCCTACCGCGTCGAGAACGGCGCCGTGGTGCGCGCCGCCACCGGCCCGCTGGACAACCGCCAGGGCGTGCAGGCGGCGCTGATCGCGCTGCGCCAGCCCGGCGGCGGCGGCGAGCTGGTGCGGCCGCTGGTGCCGAACGCGGAAGGGCTGGTCGCGCGCGCCTGGGTCGAGCCCGGCGGCTGGCGCGACACCAGCGGCGAGCTGCGCGCCGCGCTGCGAATCGGCGCGGCCAGCGCGGTACCGGCCAGCAATGCGCAGATCGGCGTGCCCAGCGGTACGCTGCGCGGGCTCGAGCTGGTGGTGCTGGCGCGGATGGGCGACGGCGACACGCCGCGCCGCTTCGACAAGCTGTGCATGACGGGCCAATGAGCGCGCGATGAACGGTACCCCTGCCCTCCCTGCGCACCGACCGCGAACCGCCCGGCACCGCGGCGCCGCCGTGGTCACCGCGCTGCTGATCGTCACGCTGGCGGTGGTGGTGGTGTCCGGGCTGCTGTGGCGCCAGCAGGTGCAGATCCGCTCGGTCGAGAATCAGCGCCTGGTGGCGCAGGCCGCCTGGATCGAGCGGGCCGCCGTCGACTGGGCGCGGCTGATTCTGCGCGACGACCTGCGCCGCTCCAACGTCGACCATCTGGGCGAGCCGTGGGCGGTGCCGATCGCCGAGACGCGGCTGTCGGACTTCCTCGGCGCCGCGCTGCGCACCGACCGCGCCGGCGAAACGTCCTTCCTGTCCGGCCGCATCCTCGACGCCCAGGCCCGCTTCAATCTGCGCAATCTGGTGACGACCACCGCGGGCGCCAACGGCGGCATCTCGGTGACCATCGACCCGGCCGGCCTGGCGGCCTATCGACGCCTGCTGCAGGTGCTGGGCCTCAACCAGGGGCTGGCCGAGGCGACCGCGCGCTATCTGCTCCAGGCCGAACGCGCCGGCGCCGGCCGCGCCGCCCCTCGGCCGCCCGACAGCCTGGCGGACCTGCTGGCCATCCCGGGCTACGAGCCGGACATGCTGCCGGTGCTCGAGCCCTTCGTCGACCTGCTGCCGGACCGCACGCCCGTCAACGCGAACACCGCCGACGCCGAGGTGCTGGCCGCGGTCATCGACAAGCTGCCGCTGGACCGGGCCCGCGAACTGGTGCGCCAGCGCGACCGCGCCTATTTCAACAACGTCGGCGACCTGCAGACCCAGTTGCGCGCGATCGCGCCGCAGGCCGATGCCGGCGTCGGCACCGCGCTGGAGACGCGCTCGCACTATTTCCTGATCTACGGCCTGATCCGCCACGAGCGGGCGGTGCGCATGCAGGTCTCGCTGGTGCGGCGCGCGGCGATCCTGGGCAGCGCCCAGGCGACCCAGGTGGTGTGGACGCGCGACCTCGAGCGGATGCCGGACTTGCGATGATGCCGATCGACATCCCGCCCAAGGAGGTACGGTCGGAAACAGGCCGGGAAAACGCGGCCTGCGAGCACCGCGGCCGCCCGCACACAACCGAAACGGTTGACGCGAATCCGCCACAAAGGCAAGGTATGCTGATGCCTTGGCGGAAAGGCATTTACCGGCACTCGGCTGTGCTCGCGGCGATCGCCGCCGGCACCGCCGCCACCGGGCGGGACCGTGCCTCGGCACGGAACCGGACCAGATTGCAGACGCGCCCCCAGGCCGTCGACGATTCCGCCGTCCATCTTCACTGCCGCGCAGTCCCAAGGAAACCTTGAGCACCACCCTGTTCGTCCGCCTGCCGCATCGCCCCCACGATCAACCGCAGCCCTGGCGCTTCGGGGCGCTGCCGTTCGCGCTGGTGCGCGATGCCGTGGCCGCCCAGGGCCGGCGCGAGCGCGCGCCCGCCACGGGCCATCTGCTGCGCGAGGGCTACGCGCCGATCGCCGAGCTGCCGCCGGCGGACCGGCTGGTGCTGATCGTCGCCGCGGCCGACGTGCTGGTGACCACGGCGGCGGTGCCGCCGCTGGCGCCGAACCGGCTCAAGCTGGCGCTGCCGAACCTGGTCGAAGATTCCCTCGCGGCCGATGCTCAGGCCTGCCATATCGCGGTCGGGCCGGAGGCACCGCAAGCCGCTGCCGATGCCAGCACCGCGGCCGCCGCGGCGCGCGGACCGCGCCGCCGCCTGCTGATGGTGACCGAGCGCGCTTGGCTGCGCGCGGTGCTCGACGCCTTCGCCGAACACCGCCATCGCCGCCGCCATCTGCTTGCCGCGCAGTTCTGCCTGCCGCTGGCGACGGCCGACGACGAGGCGGCCGCGGCCACCTCATCCGGCCCAGCCGGGCCCGGCGCGGCGCCCGAACCCGCCGCCCCGTCCGAGCCGCCCGCCACGCTGGCGCTCGAAGCGGCCTCCAGCGCCCTCGCCGCCGCCGCTCCGCTGCTCGAAGGGGAGACCGGCACCGGCCAGGCCGCGCCGGTCTGGCAGCTGACCGTGCGCACCGGACGCTATCAGGGCTATGGCCTGCTGCTCGGCGACGAAGCGCTGGCCGCCTGGCAGGCGCTCGCCCCGGCCGGCATCTGGTACGGCGACCGCGACGCGGCGTCGCTGCCCACGCTGACTTCGGTACGCCCGCTCGGCTGGCCGGTCTGGATCGAAGGCGCCCAGGCCTGCCTGCGCGAGCCCTCGCTCGATCTGGCGCAGTTCGACTTCGCGCAAGGCCGCGCCGACCGCTGGAACCTGCGCGCCTGGCGCGCCCCGCTGGCGCTGGCCGCCGCACTGCTGGTGGTCCACTTGATCGCGCTGAACATCCACTGGCTGATGCTGCGCGGCGAACAGGCGCGGCTGCAGCAGGCCCAGACCCAGCTGCTGCGCAGCGCCTTCCCGCGCATGCCGGTGGTGGTCGACCCGCCGCTGCAGATGCGCCGCCAGGTCGAACAACTGCGCCTGGCCAGCGGCCGCAGCACGCCCGACGACTTCCTGCCGCTGGCCGACCGCTTCGCGCAGGCCGGCCGTCAATTGCCGCCGGACGCGCTGCTGGCGCTCGAATACCGCGGCAAGACCCTGCACGCGACGCTCAAGCCCGGCACCGACACCAATGCGCTGCGCCAGGCCGCGCGCCAGGCCGGGCTGTCGATGGAAGAGGATCGCGCGCCGGCGCAGTCCGCCCGCTCGGGCAGCGGCCCGGCACCCGCCGGATCGCGCTGGGTCATCAAGCCGGGAGGCGTGTCGTGATGCCCGCCACCTCGGCCAGCTCCACCTTCTCCGCCCTCGCCGGCTTTCCCGCTCACCAGGCAAGACCATGAACGACCGCGCGCACGATCGGCCGACCACCGCCGCAGCATCGCGGACCGCCGCCGCCGCCGGCCTGTCGGCACGGCTGGGCAAGCTGCGTCCGCGCGTGCCGGCGCGCTGGCGCGAGCGGGCCGAGGCCTTCTGGACCGCGCGCAACCCGCGCGAGCAGACCCTGCTGGCGGTCGGCGGCGCGCTGCTGGCGCTGACGATCGGCTACAGCGTGCTGTGGGAACCCGCCGCGGAAGGCCGCGAGCGGCTGCAGAAGACGCTGCCGCAGCTGCGTGCCGAGCTCGCCGAGATGGAAACGCTGGCGCAGGAGGCGCGCGGCCTGTCGGCCAGCCCGGCCCCGGCGCTGCGCGGCGAGGCACTGGTGCAGGCGCTGCGCGACGGCCTGGCCCAGCATGGCTTGAGCGCGAGCCGCGTCGCGCCGACCGGCGACCACACGATTCAGATCCAGCTCGACAAGGTGCCGTTCGGCGCGGTGGCCGCCTGGCTGTCCGACGTGCGGCAGCAGCAGCGCCTGAAAGTCACCGATGCCCGCATCGTCTATGTCGGCGCGACCGCCATCGTCAATGTCACCGCCACCCTGCAGGGACCGGGGGCCGGACCCGAGCGTCCGGGCGGACGCGGCTGATGGCACGGCTGGAAGCCCTGCGCCTGCGGCGCCGCGAGCCGCGGCCGGCGCGCCGCCGCGGATTGCTGCGCTGGACGTTGCTGGGCCTGGCCACGGTCGCGGTGACGACGATCGCCGCGCTGCCGGCGGCCTGGATCGCCGACACCGTCGCCAGCCGCACCGAGGGCCGCGTGCTGCTGGCCGATGCCGCCGGCTCGCTGTGGCACGGCAGCGCCACGCTGGCATTGTCGGCGGGCGCGGGCAGCCGCACCGCCACGGTGCTGCCCGGGCGCCTGCAGTGGAAGATCGCGTTCTGGCCGCTGCTGACCGGCTCGGTGCGGCTGGTCGCACAGCATACCGAGGCGATGCCGGCCCCCGTCGCGATCACGGTGACGCCGTCTGGCTGGCGGGCCCAGCCGGGCTCGATGCGGCTGCCGGCCTCGCTGCTCGAAGGCATCGGCGCGCCGTTCAACACGCTGCGCCCGGACGGCGCGATGCGGCTGGACTGGAGCGCGCTGGAGGGCCGTTTTCGTGCGGAAGGAGGGAGCGGTGGACGGCCCGCCGGCCTCTACGGCCACCTGACCCTTCGCATCGACCAAGTATCATCGGCCGTCAGCCGGTTGCGGCCGCTCGGCAGCTACCGCGCCGAAATCGACTGGACCGGCCCCACCGGCATGCTGAGGCTGTCGACCGTGTCCGGCCCGCTTCACCTGGAGGGCAGCGGACCGCTGGGCCGCCAGGCGCGCTTCGAGGGCACCGCCCATGCGGATCCCGACGCCGCCAATCAGTTGGCCTCCCTATTGAGCCTGCTGGGAAGACGAGAGAACAATGTGACCAGGCTGCGCTTCTGATCCGGCGCAAGGCATCGCGCCAAGCACCGGGCCGCGCAACCAACCGACGCTTATGACGACAACAGACCGACGCCCCATCCTGCCTACCGCCTGCGCACGCGCCGTCACGGCGCTGTGCGCCCTGTCGCTGATGGCGCCGGCCCCGCTCTGGGCGCAGGCACCCGGACAGGCGAGCCCCGCCGTGCCGGCCCCGCCCGACGTCACGCCGCGCAACCGCGATCAGGTCGTCCTCAATTTCGTCAACGCCGACCTGGAAGCGGTGGTGCGCGCCGTCGGCCAGGCCACCGGCAAGAACTTCGTGATCGATCCGCGCGTCAAGGGCACCGTCAACCTGGTGACCGAGGCGCCGGTCTCGCGGGCGCAAGCGCTGGAGACGCTGGGCTCGGTGCTGCGGATGCAGGGCTATGCGATGGTCGAGGCCAACGGCTTCACCAAGGTCGTGCCCGAGGCCGACGCCAAGCTGCAGGGCTCGCCCACGGTGATCGGCGCCGGCGCCAGCCGCGGCGGCCAGGTGGTGACGCAGGTGTTCCGGCTGAACTACGAATCGGCCAACGCGCTGGTGCCGGTGCTGCGGCCGATGATCGCGCCGAACAACACGATCACCGCCTATCCGGCCAACAACACGCTGGTGATCACCGACTATGCCGACAACCTGCGCCGCATCGCCCGCATCATCGCGGCGATCGATGCGCCCGCGTCGGGCGAAGTCGAACTGATCCCGCTGAAATACGCGATCGCCAGCGATGCCGCAGTGGTGCTGCAGCGCCTGCTCGATCCGGGCGCCGCCGGCGGCGCGCCGGGCGGCGCGGCCGGCCCGGCAGTCGATGCGAGCCTGCGCACCTCGGTGGTGGCCGAGCCGCGCAGCAACGCGCTGCTGGTGCGTGCCACCAGCCGGGCCCGGCTGCAGCAGGCACGCCAGCTGATCGAGAAGCTGGACCAGCCGCACGCGCGCCCCGGCAACATCTGGGTGGTGCCGCTGAAGAACGCCGACGCGGTCAAGCTGGCGCCGACGCTGCGCGCGATCGTCGCGGCCGACGCCAGCTTCAATGTCGCGCAGCAGGGCCAGGGCGGCATCGGCGGGATCGCCGGCGCCGCGGGCGGCGCGGCCGGCATGGCCGGCGCGCAGAACATCGCCGCGCCGACCGGCCAATTCACCGGCGGCGCCGCCGGGATGGGCGGCTACGGCCGCACCGGCAGCACCGGCAGCGGCTTCGGCGGCGGCGCCGGCGGTACCGGCTCTGCCTTCTCGGCCTCGTTCGCGCCGAACCAGATTCCGACCACCGGCGGCATCATCCAGGCCGATCCGTCCACCAACTCGCTGATCATCACCGCCAGCGAAGCGGTCTATCGCAGCCTGCGCGCGGTGATCGACGACCTCGACGCGCGCCGCGCGCAGGTCTACATCGAATCGATGATCGTCGAGGTGACCTCGACCCAGGCCGCCGAGCTCGGCATCCAGTGGCAAGGCATTCTGAGCTCCGCCGGCGGCAACAACAACTTCTTCGCCGGCACCAACTTCGGCACCGGCGGCGGCAACATCATCAACCTGAGCGGGGCCGTCTACGACATCTCGCAGAACGGCGCGGCGGGGATCGAGCGCGCCGCCGGACTGGTGCCCGACATCGGCGGCCTGAACCTGGGCGTGGTCAACCGCGCGCTGGGCCTGGGCGCGCTGCTGCGCGCGCTCGGCAGCCAGGGCAGCGTCAACCTGCTGTCGACGCCGAACCTGATCACGCTGGAGAACGAGGAAGCCAAGATCCTGATCGGCCAGAACATTCCGATCACCACCGGCTCGTACGCGCAGAACAACGCAGTCGGCGGCGGCACACCGTTCAACACGTTCGACCGCAAGGATGTCGGCATCACGCTGCGGGTCAAGCCGCAGATCACCGACGGCGGGCTGGTCAAGCTGCAGATCTATCAGGAGTCGTCGTCGGTGGTGCCGGGCACGACCAACCTGATCCAGGGCCCGACCACCAATGTGCGTTCGATCGAAACCAACGTGCTGGTCAACGACGGCCAGATCATCGTGCTCGGCGGCCTGATCGAGGACAACTACGGCGATGGCGTGCAGAAGGTGCCGGGGCTGGGCGACCTGCCGTGGATCGGCGGACTGTTCCGCTACGAGAACAAGTCGCGCGCCAAGACCAATCTGCTGGTCTTCCTGCGCCCCTATGTGATGCGCACCTCGGGCGCGACCGACCGCATCACCCAGGACCGCTACGGCTATATCCGCGGCGAGCAGCAGGGCTTCGTCTCGCCCAACATGATGATGCGCGACACGCAGACGCCGGTGCTGCCGCCGGCCGATGCGCCCGCTGCGCCGTTCGTCGATCCGCGCAACAATGGGCCCGTGCCGGGTCCGCTGCCGCTGGAGCAGACGCTGCCGCCGCCGGGCCCGACCTCCCGCGCCCCCAACCAGGGCGAAGGCGCCTGAACGCAGGCCGACCACACAGGCAATCACGATGGCGACAGTGCCCTCCTCCATTCCCGCCCCCGCGGCCGATCCGGCGATCGGCGCCGCCGGGACCGCCAACGCCGCCGCGCATGGCGCGGCCGGCGCCGTGGACACGCCGCTGTCCTCGCCGATCGCGGCGCGGCTGGTGCCCTACGGCTTCGCGCGCGAAGCCAAACTGCTGGTCGCGCATCAGCGCGCCGACGGGCTCGAGGTCTGGGTCAGCCGCTCGACCTCGCCGGCAGCGCTGGCCGAGCTGGCGCGCGTGCACGGGCCGCTGCACCTGCGCGTGATGGAGCCGCACGCGCTGGAACTGGCGATGTCCGACGCCTACAACCGCCAAGACGGCACCGCCGCGCAGGTGGTCGGCGAAGTCGAGGGCGAGGTCGATCTGTCGCGGCTGATGCAGGACATCCCCGCGGTCGAGGACCTGCTCGAATCGGAAGACGACGCGCCGATCATCCGCATGATCAACGCGCTGCTGACGCAGGCGGCGCGCGAAGGCGCCTCGGACATCCACATCGAGCCGTTCGAGGCGGCTTCGGTGGTGCGCTTTCGCGTCGACGGCACGCTGCGCGACGTGGTGCGGCCGAAGAAGGCGCTGCACGGCGCGCTGATCTCGCGCATCAAGATCATGGCGCAGCTGGATATCGCCGAGAAGCGGCTGCCCCAGGATGGCCGCATCACGCTGCGGGTCGGCGGCCGGCCGGTGGACGTGCGGGTGTCGACCCTGCCGACCGGCCATGGCGAACGCGCGGTGCTGCGTCTGCTGGACAAGGAGGCCGGCCGGCTCGATCTCGCCAAGCTGGGCATGGCGCCCCGCACGCTGACCGCCTTCGACGACCTGATCCGCCAGCCGCACGGCATCGTGCTGGTGACCGGCCCGACCGGCTCGGGCAAGACCACCACGCTGTACGCCGCGCTGTCGCGGCTCGATGCGCGCACCACCAACATCATGACGGTCGAGGATCCGATCGAGTACGACCTGGACGGCATCGGCCAGACCCAGGTCAATGCGCGCATCGACATGACCTTCGCCAAGGCGCTGCGCGCGATCCTGCGTCAGGATCCGGACGTGGTGATGATCGGCGAAATCCGCGACCTGGAAACCGCGCAGATTGCGGTGCAGGCCTCGCTGACCGGCCACCTGGTGCTGGCGACGCTGCACACCAACGACTCGGCCTCGGCGGTCACGCGGCTGGTCGACATGGGGATCGAGCCCTTCCTGCTGTCGTCGTCGCTGCTCGGCGTGCTGGCGCAGCGGCTGGTACGCCGGCTGTGCCCGCACTGCAAGCGCGAGGAAACGATCGCGGTGACGCCCGCCGAAGCCGAGACGCTGCTGGCCGAAGGCAAGCCGCTGCAGAAGCTGTGGCACCCGGTCGGCTGCGACAAGTGCGGGCAATCGGGCTATCAGGGACGGATGGGCGTGTACGAGCTGCTGGTGGTCGACGACCGCATCCGCACCATGATCCATCGCCAGTCGCCGGAATCGGAAATCAAGCAGACCGCGCTGGCCAACGGCATGCATACGATGCGCGGCGACGCGCAGCGCTGGATCGACAGCGGCGCGACCTCGCTGGAAGAGGTGCTGCGCGTGACCCGCGATTGAAGCGGGGAACGGAAGCCATGCGATCGCGCCATACCATCGCGCCTCGTGCCATCGCTCCCCGTGCCGTCGCGCCCGTGACTTAAGCCATGCCAGCCTATCGCTACGAAGCCGTCGACGCCGCCGGCAAGACCGACCGCGGCGTCATCGAGGCCGACAGCCCGAAGCAGGCCCGCACGCATCTGCGCACGCGCGGGCTGACCCCGCTGACCGTCGACGCGCTGGGCAGCGCGGCGCAGGCCGCGCGCGGCACCGCGGGCGGCTTTGGCCGCCGGCTGTCGACCCAGGAGCTGGCGCTGTTCACGCGCCAGCTGGCCAGCCTGATCGTCGCCGGCCTGCCGCTCGATGAAGCGCTGGGGGCACTGGCCGACCAGGCCGAGCGCGCCTACGTGCACGAGCTGCTGGCCGGCGTGCGCGCCGAGGTGATGGGCGGCAGCTCGCTCTCGGTCGCGCTGATGCAGCATCCGCGCGATTTCCCCGATATCTATCGCGCGCTGGTCTCGGCCGGCGAGCACTCCGGCCATCTGGGGCTGGTGCTGGAGCGGCTGGCCGGCTATATCGAGACCCGCAACACGCTGACCGCCAAGATCCGGCTGGCCTTCACCTATCCGGCCATCGTCACTGTGGTGGCCTTCGCGATCGTGATCTTCCTGCTGTCGTACGTGGTGCCTCAGGTCGTCAGCGTGTTCGCCAACACCAAGCAGAAGCTGCCGATGCTGACCGTGGTGATGCTGGCGCTGTCGGATTTCGTGCGGCAATGGTGGTGGGCGGCGCTGATCGTGCTGGTGCTGGCGGTGCTGGCAATCCGCGCGCTGCTGCGCCAGCCCGGCGTGCGGCTCGAATGGCACCGCTGGCTGCTGACGGCGCCGCTGGCCGGCAAGCTGATCCGCGGCTACAACACCGCGCGCTTTGCCAGCACGCTGGCGATCCTGGTGTCGGCCGGCGTGCCGATCCTGCGCAGCCTGCAGGCCGCGGGCGAGACGCTGGGCAACGAGGCGCTGCGCGCCAACGTCGACGACGCCACCACGCGCGTGCGCGAGGGCTCGTCGCTGGCCCGCGCGCTGGCCGCGCAGAACCAGTTTCCGCCGGTGCTGGTGCACCTGATCCGTTCGGGCGAGGCCACCGGCAATCTGCCATCGATGCTCGAGCGCGCCGCCCAGGGCGAAGCGCAGGAACTGGAACGGCGCACGATGTTCCTGACCAGCCTGCTCGAACCGCTGCTGATCCTGACGATGGGCGTGGTGGTGCTGCTGATCGTGCTGGCGGTGCTGATGCCGATCATCGAGATCAATCAGCTGGTGCGGTAGTTTCGGGGGTACGCCTTCGGGGCGACAAATCCACCTCCCTCTCCCCGACCCTCTCCCGCAGAGGGGGAGAGGGGGAACACCGTGGAAACAAGGCAAGTTCTCGCGCCCGTTTTCTTCCTCTCCTCTCCCCTCCGAAAAGCTGACCCTCGGTAGACCACCACTGGTCTTCTCCCCTCTCCCGCTTGCGGGAGAGGGGCGGGGGAGAGGGCAAGCGGCGCTCGCCCTGGCGAGCCGACCTTATTCCGCTGCCGCCGCCTTCTTCGCCGCGCGCTTGCGCGGGGCCGTGCTGCGGCGCTTGCGTGCGGGCGGCGCGGTCTCGCTGGCCTGCACCGATTCGGCGCTCTCCACCAGCTCGCCATTCGCCGGTGTCTCGGCCCCCGGCACCTCGAGCGCTTCGCTGGCCGGCGCCGGTGCGGCAAACACCGTGCTGTCGATCGGCCATGGCGTGTCGCTGAGCTTCACATCGGGGCGTCGCGCGCCGCGGCGGCCGCGCGACGATCGCGGCGCAGCGGACCCAGGTGCTGCGGACTCAGGTGCTGCGGGCTCGGGCGTGGCGGCATGGCCGGCGGGCTCGATCACGTCGGCGGCGACAGGTTCGTCGGCTTGCACCGGCGCCGGAGCCGGTTCGCCGATCTCGAGCTGGGCCTGCTGCGCCGGCACCGCCGATTCGGCCTGCGCCGGCGCGGCGTGGCCCTGGCGGCGACCGCGGCCTCCCCGGACATCCTGGCCGCTTTGTTCCTGGCCAACAGGATCTCGCTGCTCGGCGTGCCCACCGTGGCTGCGCTGTTCGCCCTGCCCGCCCTGGCTGCGCGGCTCGCCGGCATGGCCCTGCCGATCGCCGCCGCGCTGTTCCCCACTGCGCTGCTCGCCACCACGCTGTTCGCCGCGGCGCTTGAGCCGGACCCAGATGGTCTTGTTGTTGCCGCCGTTGCGGGTCTCGACCTCGAACAGGCCGGTCGCGGCGACCAGCTCCGACAGCTTGCTGTAGCCGTAATTGCGCGAATCGAATTCGGGCGCCTGCTTGGCGATGTGGGTACCCATGCTGCCGAGCGTGGTCCAGCCTTCCTCGTCCGAGACGGCCTGCGCGGCCGATTGCAGCAGCCGCACCAGCCGCGTGTCCTGCCGCAGCTCGCCGCCGCTGCGGCGACGGGCCGGCGCGGTGGTCTCGTCCGATTCGTCGGTGCCGACGTCGCCGCGCAGCAGGTCGGAGTAGATGAACTTGTCGCAGGCGGTGACGAAGGGCTTGGGCGTCTTGCGCTCGCCGAAGCCGTAGACCGTCAGGCCCTGCTCGCGGATGCGCGAGGCCAGCCGGGTGAAATCGCTGTCGCTGGAGACGATGCAGAAGCCGTCGAAACGGCCGGTGTACAGCAGGTCCATCGCGTCGATGATCATCGCGCTGTCGGTGGCATTCTTGCCCACCGTATAACGGAACTGCTGGATCGGCTGGATCGAATGCGACAGCAGGCATTCCTTCCAGCCCGACAGATTGGGCTTGGTCCAGTCGCCGTAGATGCGTTTGACGGCGGCCACGCCGTACTTGGCCACTTCGGCAAGCAGGCCTTCGACGATGCCGGGCGCGGCATTGTCGGCGTCGATCAATACGGCCAGGGTCGCGGTGCCCTGGCGGGGATTTGGATTCATCGGTCTGTGTCCTGGGGGAGCGGTCGCTCCAGCAGTGGGAGGTTGCACCACCGCGGCAAGGCGGCCTCCGGCGGACGCCGCCCGCTGCCGGGCTTGGATGCAGTGCAGTGTACACGCCAGCGCTTGTCCATTCGGGAAATCGCCGAGCCGCAGGGGCGCCGGGATGCTGCGCCGCAGGGTGCCGCGTCAACGCCGCCGGTGCTACCATGCCGGGCAGAGACACGGTCGCTACCGCCTTCACAAGAGGCCTGCCGCGGCTGCCCACCACTGAAGTGTGTCGGCGATCCCGACAACATGCCCGAAGAGGAGCACCCATGAATGCCCCCCTGACCGCCCCGGTCAGCGACGCCATCCGTCGCGCGCTCGCCAACGTTACCCTCGACGACAAATACACGCTCGAACGCGGCCGCATCTATATCAGCGGCACGCAGGCGCTGGTCCGTCTGCCGATGCTGCAGCAGGAACGCGATCGCGCCGCCGGCCTCAATACCGCCGGCTTCATCTCGGGCTATCGCGGCTCGCCGCTCGGTGCGCTGGACCAGGCGCTGTGGAAGGCCAAGTCGCACCTGGCCGGCCACAACATCGTGTTCCAGCCGGGCCTGAACGAGGACCTGGCCGCGACCGCGGTGTGGGGCTCGCAGCAGGTCAACATGTACCCGGGCGCGAAATACGACGGCGTGTTCGGCATGTGGTACGGCAAGGGGCCGGGCGTGGACCGTACCGGCGACGTCTTCAAGCATGCGAACTCGGCCGGCTCGTCGAAGCACGGCGGCGTGCTGGTGCTGGCCGGCGACGACCACTCGGCCAAGTCGTCGACGCTGGCGCACCAGTCCGAACACATCTTCAAGGCCTGCGGGCTGCCGGTGCTGTTCCCGGCCAATGTGCAGGAATATCTCGACTACGGTCTGCATGGCTGGGCCATGAGCCGCTACTCGGGGCTATGGGTGGCGATGAAGTGCGTCACCGACGTGGTCGAATCGTCCGCCTCGGTCGAGCTCGATCCGCATCGCGTACAGATCGCGCTGCCGCAGGACTTCGCGATGCCGCCGGGCGGCCTCAATATCCGCTGGCCCGATCCGCCGCTCGAACAGGAAGCGCGGCTGCTCGACTACAAGTGGTACGCCGCGCTGGCCTATGTGCGCGCCAACCGGATCGACCGCATCGAAATCGATTCGCCGCACGCGCGCTTCGGCATCATGACCGGCGGCAAGGCCTACCTCGACACGCGCCAGGCGCTGACCGACCTGGGCCTGGACAAGGAGACCTGCGAGCGCATCGGCATCCGGCTGTACAAGGTCGGCTGCGTCTGGCCGCTCGAAGCACAGGGCGCGCGCGCCTTCGCGCAAGGGCTGCAGGAAATCCTGGTGGTCGAGGAAAAGCGCCAGATCATGGAGTACGCGCTGAAGGAAGAGCTGTACAACTGGCGCGACGACGTGCGGCCCAAGGTCTACGGCAAGTTCGACGAGAAGGACAATGCCGGCGGCGAGTGGTCGATCCCGCAGAGCAACTGGCTGCTGCCGGCGCACTACGAGCTGTCGCCGGCGATCATCGCCAAGGCGATCGCCACGCGCCTGGACAAGTTCGATCTGCCCAGCGACGTGCGCGCCCGCATCGCCGCGCGCATTGCGCTGATCGAAGCGAAGGAGCGCGCGCTGGCCACGCCCCGTGTGGCCGCCGAGCGCAAGCCGTGGTTCTGCTCGGGCTGCCCGCACAACACGTCGACCAACGTGCCCGAAGGCTCGCGCGCGCTGGCCGGCATCGGCTGCCACTACATGACGGTCTGGATGGACCGCAGCACCAGCACCTTCAGCCAGATGGGCGGCGAAGGCGTGGCGTGGATCGGGCAGGCGCCGTTCGCCGGCGACAAGCACGTGTTCGCCAACCTCGGCGACGGCACCTACTTCCATTCGGGGCTGCTGGCGATCCGCGCGTCGATCGCGGCCGGCGTCAATATCACCTACAAGATCCTGTACAACGACGCGGTCGCGATGACCGGCGGCCAGCCGGTGGACGGCCAGCTGTCGGTGCAGGACATCGCCTTCCAGGTCGCCGCCGAGGGCGCCAGGCGGATCGACATCGTCACCGACGAACCGGAGAAGTACAACGCGGCGATCAAGCTGCCGGAAGGCGTGACGATCCACCATCGCGACGAGCTCGACCGCATCCAGCGCGAGCTGCGCGAGGTGCCGGGCTGCACCATCCTGATCTACGACCAGACCTGCGCCACCGAGAAGCGCCGCCGCCGCAAGCGCGGCAGCTTCCCCGATCCGGCCCGGCGGGTGTTCATCAACGACACGGTTTGCGAAGGCTGCGGCGACTGCTCGGTCAAGTCGAACTGCCTGTCGGTCGAGCCGCTGGAGACCGAGCTGGGCACCAAGCGCAAGATCAACCAGTCCTCGTGCAACAAGGACTTCTCCTGCCTGAACGGCTTCTGCCCCAGCTTCGTGACGGCCGAGGGCGCGCAGCTGCGCAAGCCCGAGGCGCACGGCATCTCGATGCAGAGCCTGCCGCCGCTGCCGGAGCCGGCGCTGCCCGCGCTGGAGAAGCCGTACGGCGTGCTGGTGACCGGCGTCGGCGGCACCGGTGTGGTGACCATCGGCGGCCTGCTCGGCATGGCCGCGCATCTGGAGCAGAAGGGCGTCACCGTGCTGGACATGGCGGGCCTGGCGCAGAAGGGCGGCGCGGTGCTGTCGCACGTGCAGATCGCCGCGCGGCCCGAGGACATCCACGCCACCCGCATCGCGATGGGCGAGGCGGACCTGGTGATCGGCTGCGACGCCATCGTGTCGGCCACCGACGAGGTCCTGTCGAAGGCCCAGGCGGGCCGCACGCGCGCCATCGTCAATACCGCGCAAACCCCGACCGCCGAATTCATTCGCAATCCGAAGTGGCAGTTCCCCGGGCTGTCGGCCGAGCAGGACGTGCGCAATGCGGTCGGCGAGCAATGCGACTTCATCAATGCCAGCGCGCTGGCGGTGGCGCTGCTCGGCGACGCGATCTACACCAACCCGCTGGTGCTCGGTTATGCGTGGCAGAAGGGCTGGGTGCCGCTGTCGCTGGACGCGATGCTGCGCGCGATCGAACTGAACGGCGTGTCGGTCGACAAGAACAAGGCCGCGTTCGAATGGGGCCGCCATATGGCGCACGACCCGGAGCATGTGCTGTCGCTGACCGGCGAGCTGAAGCGCACCGCCGAGGGCGCCGACGTGGTCAAGCTGCCGACCTCGTCGGGCGCGCTGCTGGAGAAGCTGATCGCGCATCGGGCCGAGCATCTGACCGCCTATCAGGATGCCGCCTATGCGCAGACCTATCGCGATGCGGTCAATCGCGTCCGCGCGGCCGAGAGCGCGCTGGTCGGCAGCGGCAAGCCGCTGCCGCTGACCGAGGCGGTGGCGCGCAATCTCGCCAAGCTGATGGCGTACAAGGACGAGTACGAAGTCGCGCGGCTTTATACCGATCCGGTCTTCCTGGACAAGCTGCGCAACCAGTTCGAAGGCGAACCGGGCCGCGACTACCAGCTGAACTTCTGGCTGGCGCCGCCGATGATCGCGAAGCACGACGAGCAGGGCCGGCTGATCAAGCGCCGCTTCGGCCCGTCGACGATGACGATCTTCAAGGTGCTGGCCAAACTCAAGGGTCTGCGCGGCGGGCCGCTGGACGTGTTCGGCAAGACCGAGGAGCGCCGCACGGAGCGCGCGCTGATCGGCGAATATCGGGCGCTGCTCGACGAGCTGGTGGCGGGGCTGAATGCCGCCAACCACGGCACCGCGGTGGCGCTGGCCAGTCTGCCGGACGACATCCGCGGCTTCGGCCACGTCAAGGCCAACAACCTGAAGGCGGTGCGCTCGCGCTGGCAGACGCTGCTGACGCAGTTCAGGAATCCGGCGCAGGGGCAGCAGGCGGCTTGAGGCTGGAAATCTGGCTCTCCCCCGGCTGTTCTTCCCTCTCCCGCCCCTGCGGGAGAGGGAGCCCGTCGACGCCGGGCGATCGCTGCCCTACTCCACCTGCGCCAACTTCTCTTCGCCCTTCTTCACATACATCGAGTTCTTCGGCTGGGCGAACACGCGCCGCACCATCGGCTCGAAGAACGACAGCGGCAGCGTGTCGTAGTCGGTCATGAAGGCAGCCGCGTCGTACTTGGCGCAGAACTCCGCGGTGCGCTCGAACAGCTCCGGCTGGCCGCGGAATTGCTCGCGCAGGTTGCGGTCCAGGCCCAGGTGATGAAAGAAGTAGTAGCCCTGGAATACGCCGTGCTTCTCCACCATCCACAGGTTCTCGGCACTGACGAAGGGCTTGAGGATCGCCGCGGCGATGTCCGGATGGTTGTAGCTGCCCAGCGTATCCCCGATATCGTGAAGCAGCGCGCAGACGACATATTCCTCGTCGCGGCCGTCACGGTGGGCCAGCGTGGCGGTCTGCAGACTGTGGGTGAGCCGGTCAACCGGAAAGCCGCCGCAATCGCCGTCGAGCAGCCGCAGATGGGCCAGCACGCGGTCCGGCAGTGCGGCGGCATAGGGCATGAACTCGGCCGAGATCGCGGCCCAGTCTTCGCGGGTGCCCTGTTCCATATGGCTGAAGCGCGCCCGCGGCGCCTGGTGGGATTCGCTCATGGTGGTCTCCTGGTGGGGTCGGCGCTGATGCGCTCTTGGGGATTCCGGCATTGTGACACCGGTTGATGCCGCTACACTGTCGGGATACCGACAATCGCCGCCACCGGCCCGAACCCACCGGCTGGAGCCCACCCGCTGAAGCGACCCGCGGCACCTTCCACAGAACCGAGGAGAACACCATGCAATACCAGGGCAGCTGCCATTGCGGCCGCATCGCATTCGAGGTCGAGGGCGAGATCGAAGCCGTGCTGTCGTGCAATTGCTCGATCTGCCAGCGGCGCGGCCATCTGCTGTGGTTCGTGCCGCGCGAGCGCCTGCGCCTGAAGACGCCCGAGTCGGACTACTCGACCTATCGCTTCCACAGCATGAAGATCGCCCACCATTTCTGCCCGGTGTGCGGCTGCGGGCCGTTCGGCGAAGCCATCGATCCGAAGGGCCAGCCGACGGCGGCCGTCAATGCGCGCTGCCTCGAGGGGATCGATCTGGACAAGCTGAAGGTGATCCCGTTCGACGGGCGGCGCCTGTAGCGCCGCCTGCCTGACGCCATGCTGTCGATCCGGGGCATCGATCATCTGGTGCTGCGCAGCGCCGACGTGCCGACGCTGCTGCGCTTCTACGTCGACGTGCTGGGCTGCACGCTGGAGCGCGAGCAGCCGAAGCTCGGGCTGACGCAGCTGCGCGCCGGCGCCAGCCTGATCGATCTGGTCACGCTGGACGGCCCGCTCGGCAAGGCCGGGGGCGCGGGGCCGGGGCCGGAGGGCCGCAATCTGGACCACTTCTGCCTGCGCGTCGAGCCTTTCGACGCCGACGCCATCACAGCGCATCTGCGCGCGCATGGCGTCGAAGCGGGACCGGTCGAATCGCGCTACGGCGCCGAGGGCACGGGACCGTCGATCTATCTGCGCGATCCCGATGGCAATGTGGTCGAACTGAAGGGGCCGCCCGACGCCAGGGCATAAGGGGCGACGCAAGCCGGCGCGATGCCGCCGCGCAACGGCCATGCAACGGCCCGCGCAACGGACAGCGCAGCGCCGCTACAATCGGGTTTCACACAACCATGCGCCGCCGGCATCGCATCGGACGCGCGGGCGCCGACCTCCCCGGCGCATACCATGACGACACCCGACCTCTCCCCAGGACCCCGGCCCGGCACGCGCCCCGGCGCCGACGGCTCCGCCCCCGGTCCGGCCGACGCCAGCAGCGCCGCCGGAGCCACCGCAACATCGCCGCACCCCGCCCCCTGGTCCGAACCGCCCCGCCATCTGGCCTGGGTGCTGGGGCTGACCGAGACCATTTCGTGGGGCACGCTGTATTTCACCTTCACGGTTTTCATCGAGCCGATGAGCCAAACGCTCGGCTACGGCAAGCCGTTCCTGGCGGGCGGCTATTCGCTGGGCCTGCTGGTGTGGGCGCTGTGCTCGTTCGCGGTCGGGCGGCTGCTCGATCGCGCGCCGGCGCGATGGGTGATGGGGACCGGCTCGGTGCTGGCGGGACTCGGCCTGATGCTGTGGGCATGGAGTCCCAACCCGACACTGTTCCTGCTGATGTGGGTGCCGCTCGGGCTGGCGATGGCCACCACGCTGTACGAGCCGGCCTTCGTGGTGCTGCGCCAGGCCTACGGCGACGGCTACCAGAAGTCGATCGTCATCGTGACGCTGGTGGCCGGCTTTGCCAGCACCATCTTCATTCCGCTGGCGCAATGGCTGGTATTGCATATCGGCTGGCGCGGCACGCTGCTGATCTTCGCCGCGCTGAACCTGCTGGTCTGCGCGCCGCTGCATGCGCGGCTGCGCTTCACGCCGCATCCGACCTATGCCAGCGTGCAGCCGGTGGCGCCGCTGGGCGGCGGCTCGCCCGGCATCGCCACGCTGGCGCTGCGCGATCCGGTGTTCTGGTCGGTGGTGCTGGCCTTCACGGCGCTGGCGGTGGTCGCCTCGCTGCTGGGCGCGCATCTGATCCCGATGCTCAACGAGAAGGGCCTGCCGGTTGGCGAACAACTGATGGTGGCGGCGCTGATCGGGCCCGCACAGGTGATCGGCCGGCTGGCGATGGCGCGGATGCCGTCGCGGCAGCCGGTGCGGATCGCGTTGCCGGTCTATGTGGTGATGGGCCTGGGCCTGCTGACGCTGGCGCTCGGGCATGGCAAGTGGCTGATGCTCGCCGCGGTGCTGTACGGCTGCGCCAACGGCATCAACACGATGCTGCGCGCGATGGCGATGCCCGAGCTGATCTCGCGCCATCACTATGCGACGCTGAACGGGCTGATGATGACGCCGGTGCTGCTGATGCAGGCGATTGCGCCGTGGCTGGGCGCGCTGCTGTGGAGCGCGGCGGGCGGCTATTGGCTGATGTTGTGGGTCATGGTGGCGCTGGCACTGGCGGCGCTCGGCGCGTTCGCCTATGCGCTGCGCCGGCGCGGCATGCTGGGCGCGCCGCCGGCCGCCGCCTAGCCGGCCCGCCCAAGGCTTACACGGCGGCGGCGGCGGCCGCGCCCATGCCCTCGAACACGAAGGTATCCATCGCCAGCACGCCGTAGGTCACCGCGTCGGTGGCGCGGGCGACCTCGGCCGGTCTGGCCGGCGCGGTGCGGTCTGCGGGGTCTGCGGGACCCAGTGCGGCACCCAGCGCGACGAAGAACGGCAGCAGATGCTCGTCGGTCGGATGGGCCCGGCGCGCATGCGGCGCCTCGCTGCGGTAACGGGCGATGCGCGCGGTATCGCCGGTGCGCAGCGCCTCGTCCAGCGCGTCGACCATCCAGCCGCGAAACGCCTCGACATAGGGCTCGGCCGCGCCGCCGTGCTGGCCGGGCCGTTCCTCGCCGAACACCTCGCGCAGGTTGTGCGTGAAGCTGCCGGAGCCGACGACCAGCACGCCCTCGTCGCGCAGCGGCGCCAGCGCGCGGCCGATCGCGATCTGCACGGCCGGGTCCAGGTAGGGGTTCAGCGCCAGCTGCACCACCGGCACGTCGGCATCGGGGAAGAAATACCGCATCGGCAGCCAGGCGCCGTGATCCAGCGGCCGTGCCTCGTCCAGCGCGACAAAGCCCGCGCCGGGAATGTCCGCGGCCTCGACCAGCGCCTTGACCCGCCCGGCCAGCGCCGGCGAACCCGGCGCATCGTAGCGCAGCGCATAGAGCTCGGGCGGGAAGCCGCCGAAGTCGTGCCAGGCTTGCTGGCGCTCGGCCGCGGTCACGGCCAGCGTGCTGTAGATCCAGTGCGCCGAGATCACCAGCACCGCACGCGGCTGCAAGGCGCGCAGCCGCGACCCCAGCGCATCGAACACCGGCCCTACCGGACCGGGTTCGATCGCCAACATCGGCGAACCGTGGGAGACATAAAGCGCGGGCAGCATGGGAGTCCTTTCGACAACGCGGATTCGTGGAGTACCGGGGTAGTTTGACAAATCCCCACCGCGCCGGCGTGAAGCGTTGCGGATGCCTCGGTCAAAAATTTTGAAATTCAGCGTTGCGGCGATGCCCTCTCCAAGCGAAGGCGAACTCGCACTAACATGGCGGCTGCTTGTCGCCGGCCAACTGCGCCCGCCCACCGACACAATGGAGACACGATGACCGCCATGCCCGCCACCGCCAAGCCAAAGCAAGCCGCACCGGCGCCCGACACGCCGCTGCCGCGCTGCGGCTGGTGCGGCACGCTTGAGGACTATTGCCACTATCACGACAACGAGTGGGGCTACCCGGTCGACGACGACCGCCGCCTGTTCGAGAAGCTGTGCCTCGAAGGCTTCCAGGCCGGCCTGAGCTGGCTGACGATCCTGCGCAAGCGCGAGGCTTTCCGCAAGGCGTTCGCCAACTTCGACGTCGAGAAGGTGGCGCGCTTCGGCGAGCGCGACATCGAGCGCCTGCTGGGCGATGCCGGCATCGTGCGCCATCGCGGCAAGATCGAGGCGGCGATCAACAACGCCCAGCGCGCGCTCGAACTGCTGGAGACGGAATCCTCGCTGGCCGCCTATCTGTGGCGTTACGAGCCCGATCCCAGGAGCCGGCCCGCGGTGCTGACGCCCGAAGTGCTGCGCACGATGACCACCTGCCCGGAGGCCACCGCGCTGTCCAAGGACCTGAAGAAGCGAGGCTGGCGCTTCGTCGGGCCGACGACGATGTATGCGCTGATGCAGGCGATGGGCATGGTCAACGACCACCAGCACGGCTGCTGGGCCCGTGAGGAAGCGCAGCGTCGACGCGCGGCGTTCAAGGTGCCCCGCTAACACAAGCGGCGAACGGGCAATCGGGCAATCCGGCAAGCGGGCATGTGGGCGTGGCGCGGTGTGCGGTGTGCGGTACGTGCGCGTGTTACGTGCGCGTGTTACGTGCGCGTGTTACGTGCGTAAACTCACGCCCAGGTCCCGCTCGACGCAACGGTTGCCTATCGTCTTTAAAGATTGTTTACGTATACGTAGATAGTAGTAGTAGGTAAACGGCGTCCGCGGCAGTGGATAAGGGCGCCGCGCCCTTGCGGCACAAGCCCTGGCGGACGGGATAAGCCCTAGGGGAAAACCCGACGTATACGGGATAACCCGATGCCTTCCGGTAAACGGGTTCGATACGCGCCCGACTTGTTCGTCCGCGGTCCACAGGCGCCCCACACGCTGCCCAGCGCTTGTCCCTTGTGCCACGCACAGGACGGGCACAGGGTTGTCCCCGGAGTTATCCCCAACCGCAGGTTGCGGTTGCGAGCGTCCCTGCCAGAATCAGTGCGAACTCGGCCGCAACGCCCGCCGGCCGCGCTGCACCAGCATCACGCCGGCCAGCACGATGGCCCCGGCGATCACGCCACCGACCAGATTGATCAGCAATGGCCCAAGCCAGGACAGGAAGGGACCGACGCCCGGCATCCCTCCGAGCCATTGCGCGGCGCTCTCCTCCAGATGGTGCGCCCACGGCAGACCGTGGACCAGGATGCCGCCGCCGACCAGGAACATCGCGACGGTGCCCGCCACCGACAGCGTCTTCATCAGCATCGGGGCCAGCCGCAGCAGGCCGTCGCCGATGCGGCGGGCGAAGCCGTTGGCGCGGCCGCTCAGATAGAGCCCCGCATCGTCGAGCTTGACGATGCCGGCCACCAGCCCGTAGACGCCCACCGTCATCAGCAGCGCGATCGCGGTCAGCACGGCCAGCCGGGTGCCGAACGGCGCGTTGGCCACCGTGCCCAGCGAGATCACGATGATTTCGGCCGACAGGATGAAGTCGGTACGGACCGCGCCCTTGATCTTGTCCTTCTCCAGCGCGACCAGATCGACCGCGGGATTGGAGGCGGCCTGCCGCAACGCGACGCGCTCGACTGCCTCCCTGGCCCGCTCGGTCGGCTCGGCATGGGCGGGCAGGAAGCGGTGCGCGAGCTTCTCGAAGCCCTCGTAGCAGAGAAACGCGCCGCCGATCATCAGCAGCGGCGTCACCGCCCATGGAGCGAAGGCGCTGATCGCCAGCGCCGCCGGCACCAGGATCACCTTGTTGCGCAGCGAACCGAGCGCCACCGCCCACACCACCGGCAGCTCGCGCTCCGCCTTCAGGCCGGTGACCTGCTGCGCGTTCAGCGCAAGGTCGTCGCCGAGCACGCCGGCGGTCTTGCGCGCGGCGACCTTGCTCATGGTGGCGACGTCGTCGAGGATCGTCGAAATATCGTCGAGCAGCGCAAGCAGGCTGGCACCGGCCATCAGCGACCTCCCCGCGGCAACTGGCCTGCAACGGCACGGCGATCGAAACTCGGCATGGTTCGGACTCCTGGTGTGGATGGAGAAACGGCGAGGCGGCGCGGCGCCGGCGGCCGCCGACCGATGCGAGGTGGCGCCGCCATCGCGCCATACTGCCATAGCCGGCGGGGCTTCCAGCATGCCCGCCATGTCGGATTTTGTCTGATTTTTTTACGTCACTTGGGTCTGCTAGCATCGGACGTCATGCGCAGGCACCGGGCGGCTTTTGCGCCGGCGCCCCCGCCCCTCCAATCCACCCGGTCGCCCATGCCTCTTTCCCTTGCGCGCAGCGATCTGCTGCGTACGCTCGTCATTCCTCTGCTGCTGGCCGTGCTGCTGGTCGCGGATCTGATGACCCCCCTCGGCGTGGCCGAGTGGATCTTCTATCTGCTGCCGATTTGCCTGTGCGTGTTCGTCGACCGGCCGACGATGCCGCTCTGGACGGCTGGTAGCGCGACCCTGCTGATCGCCGCCGGCTATATCTTCTCGCCCGCCGGCGGCGATTCGACCATCGGCTTGATCAACCGGCTGTGCGGTGTCGTGGTGATGTGGTTCCTGGCCGCGGCGATCTACCGCTATATCGCCAGTCAGCTGCAGATGCGCCGCTTCGTCTGGCTGCAGGAAGGCCAGGTGCGCGTGGTGCAGCAGACCCGCGGCCTCGATACCCCCGCCGAAGTCGGCACCGCGCTGCTGCGCGTGCTGGTGCCGCTGGCGCAGGCCCAGGCCGGCGTGGTCTACCAGCTCGAGGATGGCAGCCTGAAGCGCATCGCCGGCTGGGCCGCGCCGGCGGACACGCCCGAGCGCCTGGCGCTGGGCGAAACCCTGGCGGGGCAGGCAGCGAGCGAGAACCGGCCGCTGCTTGCGCGCGGGCTGTCCTCGCACTATCTGCGGCTGAGCTCGGCGCTCGGACGCGATGTACCGCAGGCGGTACTGGCCGCGCCGCTGACCTCGGACGGCCATGTGATCGGCGTGGTCGAGCTCGGTTTCGCCGCCGCGCAGCAGAAGCTGGACGACACCGTCGAGCTGATCGGCCGCATCGCCGAGGCCGCCGGCGTGGCGCTGACCGCGTCCGCGTATCGCGCGCGGCTCGAAGCGCTGCTGGCGCAGACCCAGCGGCAGGCCGAGGAACTGCAGGTCCAGCAGGAAGAGCTGCGCGTCTCCAACGAGGAACTGGAGGAGCGCGGGCGCGCGCTGATGGAATCGCAGGCACGGCTGGAAACGCAGCAGGCCGAGCTCGAACAGAGCAACGTCCAGCTGGAGGAGCACACCCAGCTGCTGGAGGCGCAGAAGCGCGACCTGCTGCAATACCAGGCCGAACTCGCGGCCGGCGCGCGGGCGCTCGAGCGCGCCAACCAGTACAAGTCCGAGTTCCTGGCCAACATGTCGCACGAGCTGCGCACCCCGCTGAACAGCGCGCTGATCCTGGCCAAGCTGCTGCAGGACAACAAGGAAGGCAACATGACGCCGGAACAGGTGCGCTATGCCGCCACCATCCATTCGGCGAACACCGACCTGCTGAACCTGATCAACGACATCCTCGACCTGTCGAAGATCGAGGCCGGCCATCTGACCGTGCAGCCCGAGCCGGTCGACATCGAGGCGGTGGTCGGCGGACTTGCGCAAGGGTTCGCGCCGATCGCCGCGCAGAAGTCGGTGCAGTTCCGCATCGAGCGCGCTCCCGATCTGCCCGCGACGCTGGTCACCGACAACGTGCGGCTGCAGCAGATCCTGCGCAACCTGCTGTCCAACGCGTTCAAGTTCACCGAGCGCGGCGAGGTAGCGCTGTCGATCGCGCGCGACGGCAGCGACGGCGTCCGTTTCTCGGTGCGCGATACCGGCATCGGCATCCCGAAGGACAAGCAAGCGATCATCTTCGAGGCCTTCCAGCAGGCCGACGGCACCACCAGCCGGCGCTATGGCGGCACCGGACTGGGCCTGTCGATCTCGCGCCAGCTGGCGCAGCTGCTCAACGGCACGCTGGCGGTCGACAGCGAGCCCGGGTCCGGCAGCACCTTCACGCTGACGCTGCCGCTCGAATTCATCGGCCCGGCCGCGCCCGCGGCGGCGGTTTCCTCGGTGCCGCCGGCTCCCGCAGCGGTGCTGGAGGCCGCGGCGCAGGTAGCGGCCGAGGGCGGCATCGACGTGACCGAGGCGCTCACCGCGCCGCAGCCCGCTCCGGTGCCAGAGGCGGTCGCCGCCGCGCCGGTACCCGCGCCAAGGCCGGCGGCGCCCGCCACGCCGATCACCATCAGCGCGCCCCCGCTCCATACCATGCTCGGCCCGGCGCCGATCGACGACGACCGCGGCCGCCGCTCGCGCGGCAATCGCCTGATCCTGGTGATCGAGGACGATGTCGCCTTCGCGCAGATTCTCTACGACCTGGCGCATGAGCTGGACTTCGACTGCCTGCATGCCACCACCGCGCAGCAGGGGCTGGAACTGGCGCGCGAACACCAGCCCTGCGGCATCCTGCTCGACGTCGCGCTGCCCGACCATTCGGGCCTGACGCTGCTGGACTGGCTCAAGCGCGACCCGGCCACGCGGCATATTCCGACCCATCTGGTGTCGATCAGCGACCATGCCGAGGCGGCGTTGCATCGCGGCGCGATCGGCTACACGCTCAAGCCCAGCGGCCGCGACGATCTGGCCAGCGTGATTCGTGAGCTGGAAGCGCGCATGGCGCGCGGCGGCATGCGCACCGTGCTGGTGGTCGAGGACGACGCCACGCTGCGGGAAAGCATCCGCGCGCTGCTGCAATCGGCCGACATCGACATCGTCACCGCCGACACCGTGTCGGCGGCGCTGGCGCGGCTGTCGGAACGCCGCTTCGATTGCGTGGTGATGGACCTGGCGCTGCCCGACGGCTCGGGCCACGACCTGCTCGAGCAGATGGCGGCCGACGCCTCGTACTCGATGCCGCCGGTGATCGTCTACACCGGCCGGCAGCTGTCGGCCGAGGACGAGCAGCAGCTGCGCCGCCATTCGAAGTCGATCATCATCAAGGGCGCGCGTTCGCCCGAGCGGCTGCTCGACGAGGTCACGCTGTTCCTGCACAGCGTGGAATCGGCGCTGCCGCCCGAACACCAGCGCATGCTGCGCGCGGTGCGCAGCCGCGACGACGCCTTCGAGGGCCGCAGGCTGCTGCTGGTGGAAGACGACGCGCGCAATATCTTCGCGCTGTCGAAGGTCATCGAACCGCTCGGCGCGCAGGTCGAGATCGCGCGCAACGGCCGCCAGGCCCTTGAAATCCTCGATGGCCGCGACGATATCGATCTGGTGCTGATGGACATCATGATGCCGGAGATGGATGGGCTGACCGCAATGCGGCATATCCGCCAGGATGGGCGCCACGCGCGGCTGCCCATCATCGCGCTGACCGCCAAGGCGATGTCGTCGGACCGGGAGGCCTGCCTGCTGGCCGGCGCCAACGACTACATCGCCAAGCCGATCGATATCGACAAGCTGCTGTCGCTGTGCCGGGTATGGCTGCACGGACGCTGACCCCTCACGCCGCGCCTTCGACCGGTTCGGCACCGGCCGACGATGCCTTCGCGGCCGTGCCCGTGGACGATTTCGACATCGAGCTCGAACTGCTGCTCGAGGGGATCTTTCGCAAGTACCAGCACGATTTCCGCGGCTATTCGCGCGCCTCGCTGCGGCGCAGGCTGTCGCAGGCGCTGCGCGACCTGAAGCTCGACACGCTGTCGCAGCTGCAGGACCGCATGCTGCGCGATCCGACGCTGTTCGCCCGGCTGTTCCAGTACCTGACGGTGCAGGTCAGCGAGATGTTCCGCGATCCGTCGTACTTCAGGGCGATCCGCGAGCACGTGGCGCCGGTGCTCAAGACCTACCCGTCGATCACCGTGTGGGTGGCCGGCTGCAGCAGCGGCGAGGAACTGTGGTCGCTGGCGATCCTGTTCGCCGAGGAGGGCCTGCACGAGCGCACCACCTTCTATGCGACCGACATCAATCCGGCGGCGCTCGCCGAGGCCCGTGCCGGGGTCTACGATGCCGGGCGGCTGCGCGGCTTCGGCCGCAACTACCTGGCCGCGGGCGGCCGGCATTCGCTTGGCGACTACTATCACGCCGCCTATGGCAAGGCCAAGTTCGACGCCAGCCTGGTGTCGCGCGCGGTGTTCGCCGATCACAGCCTGGCGACCGACAGCGTGTTCCAGGAAGCGCAGCTGATCTCGTGCCGCAACGTGCTGATCTACTTCGATCGCGCGCTGCAGGATCGCGCGCTCGGCCTGTTCCGCGACGCGCTGGTGCGCCACGGCTTTCTTGGGCTGGGCAGCAAGGAGACCCTGCAGTTCAGCGCGCACGCCGAGGCGTTCGAGGCGGTGATGCCGTCGGACCGGCTGTACCGGAAGCGATGACCGGATGACGGCTCCATGAACACAGCGCAAGCCCACCCGATCGCATCGCCCTGGCGCACGCCCGAGGCCGTGGTCATCGGCGGCTCGGCCGGCGGCATCGAAGCGCTCAACGTGCTGCTGCCGATGCTGCCGGTGGCCTTCCGCCCGGCGCTGATCGTGGTGCTGCATCTGAGGCCCGATACGCCCAGCCTGCTGCCGCAGCTGTTCTCGCTGCGCTGCGCGCTGCCGGTCTGCGAAGCCGAGGACAAGATGCCGGTGCGGCACGGCCACCTGTATCTGGCGCCGCCGGACTATCACCTGCTGGTCGAACGCGACGGCCTTCATGGCGACCATCGCGCAGACCATGCCGAGGGCGTGCGGCTCGCGCTGTCGGTCGATCCGCCCGAGCGCTTTTCCCGCCCGTCCATCGACGTGTTGTTCGAGTCCGCCGCCCATGCCTGGCGCGATGCGCTGCTCGGCATCCTGCTCAGCGGCGCCAACGACGATGGCGCGCGCGGGCTCGAGACCATCCGCCAATGCGGCGGACGAACCTGGGTGCAGGCCCCGGATACCGCGTCGGCGGAAACCATGCCGGCGGAGGCGATCGCGCGCGGCGCGGTCGACGAGGTACTGACCCTGGAAGCGATCGGCAGCCGCCTGCGGCTCGCCGTCCACTGAAACCTTGCCATGTCCGCTCCCATCAAGATCCTGACCGTCGACGACATCGCCAGCAATCTGACTGCGCTGGACGCGGTGCTCGCGCGACCCGACGTCGAGCTGGTGCACGCCAACTCGGGCCCGCAGGCGCTCGACCTGTTGCTGGAACACGAGTTCGGCCTGGCCATCCTCGACGTGCATATGCCGGGCATGGACGGCTTCGAGCTGGCCGAGCTGATGCGCGGCAGCACCCGTACCAACCACATCCCGATCCTGTTCCTGACCGCGGCCGGCTACGACAGCCAGCGCACGTTCAAGGGCTATGCCACCGGCGCCGTCGATTTTCTCTACAAGCCGCTCGACGCCAACATCCTCGCCGCCAAGGTCGATGTGTTCGTGCAGCTGGCGCGGCAGAAGCAGCAGCTGGCCGAGCAGCTCGCCACCACGCAGCGGCTGCTGAAGGCCAACGAGATGCTGATGGCGGTGCTGGCGCACGACCTGCGCACGCCGCTGTCCGCGATCCTGGCTTCGACTTCCTTCCTCGAACGCTTTTGCCACGACGAGAAGACGGCGCCCGCGGTCGAACGCATTCGCCGCAGCGGCACGCGCATGGTGCGGATGGTCGATCAACTGCTCGATGTCGCCCGGCTGCATGGCGGCCGCATGCAGCCCGCGCTGCAGCGCGAGGATCTGCATGCGTTGTGCGCGGCGATCGTGGACGAACACGAGAGTCGGCACGGCAAGGGCCGGCTGCTGCTGGAGCGCGTCGGCGATACGGTGGCATCGGTCGACCCTGGGCTGCTGTCGCAGGTGCTGGCCAATCTGATCGGCAACGCGCTGCAGCACGGCGACGCCGCGGTGCCGGTGCGCGTGCGCATCGAAGGCGCGGACGGACGCGTGACGGTGGCGGTCAGCAACGGCGGCACCATCCCGCCCGAGCTGCTGCCGCATCTGTTCGACGCCTTCCGCTCGGGGCGCTCCGCTGCGGAATCCGAGGGGCTCGGCCTGGGCCTGCATATCGCGCGGGAACTCGCGATGCTGCATGGCGGGGATATCGAGGTGGTGTCGCGCGAGGGGACTGGGACGACCTTCACGGTGTGGGTGCCGCGGCACGGCGCCGTGTAGCCGATCGCTCGTCGTTCGGCGCGGCCGTCATTCGGCACGCTGGTTATTCGGCGCACTGGTCATTCGGCAAGCGATCTTCCGGGGCGCTGTCATTCCGCACGCGGTCATTCGGCACGCGGTCATCCACCACGCGGTCATTCACCACGCGGTCATTCAGCACGTAATACGCGCGCCATCTGCTGCGCCGCCTCCTGCAGCACCGGCACCGCCCGCAGCAGCCCTTCCAGCGGCACACGCGCCGTGGGCGCATGGCAGGCGATCGCCGCCAGCACCGGGCGCGCGCTCGTGGCCGCCGTGCCGTTGATCGCCTCCGTCGCCAGCTCGCGCACCGGCACCGCCACCGCCGTCATGCCGCGCACGAATTCCTCGTTGTCGACGCCGATGCCGCGCGCGCCGAGCCGGTCGAGCTCGGCCTCCAGCAGGGACAGATCGGCCAGCGTGCGCGGCGTATTGCGCGTCAGCACGAGACGCTGCAGCGTCTGCTGCCGTTCGAGCCGGCTCATCGCCGACAGGAACAGCTTGCCGCTGGCGGTGCAGTGCAGCGGCACATGGATGCCGGGCGACAGCTGCAGCCGCAGCGGCTCGTGCGTTTCCACGCGTTCGACATAGAGCACACGATCGCCGTCGAGCGCGGTCAGATTGCAGGTCTCCCCCAATGCCGCCACCAGGCGGCCAAGAATCGCACGGCATTCGCGCAGCAGCGGCGGGCTGCGCAAGGTCTGCAGCGCCAGCCCCGCCGCCCTCGGCCCCGGCACGAAGCCGCGTTCGGCCGGCATCTGCAGCACGAAGCCGGCGCGCTCCATCGCCGCCAGCAGGCGCATCAGCGTAGTCTTCGGCACGTGCAGGCGCTGCGACAGCTGCGCCAACGTCTGCGGATGCTGGGCGCGCGCCAGCGCATCGAGCACCATCAGCACGCGCAGGCTGCGCGCGTCCTCGTCCGCCGCCCGGGGGTCCGCCGCACCCTCTGCTGCGCTGCGATTCTGAAACGGAATTTGCACGTTCTGTTTCACTTTCCGCGCCTCCACGCGTATTGCCTTTCCATTTGCGGTTCGACAAATAAAATCGGGACAAGTCGTTCCATTATAAGAACGTTGCTCGCAGGCTCCGGCGCCAATCCGCTTCGGACAAACCCTGCCCGCAACACCCGATCAGGAGACAGCGACGATGTCGCAAACCGTTGACTACATCGTGGTAGGCGCCGGCTCGGCCGGCTGCGTGCTGGCCAACCGGCTCAGCGAGGACGGGCGCCATGCGGTGTGCCTGCTCGAAGCCGGACCGCCGGACCGCTATCCGTGGATCCATATCCCGATCGGCTACGGCAAGACGATGTTCCACAAGCAGGTCAACTGGGGCTTCCACACCGACCCCGATCCCAACATGCTGAACCGCCGGATCTACTGGCCGCGTGGGCGCACGCTCGGCGGCAGCAGCGCGATCAACGGCCTGATCTACGTGCGCGGGCAGCGCGAGGACTACGACCACTGGGCCGCGCTCGGCAATCGCGGCTGGAGCTGGGACGACTGCCTGCCCTACTTCCGCAAGCTCGAGAACAACGACCTGGGCCCCGGCCCGACGCGCGGCACCGATGGCCCGCTGAACGCGACCTCGATCGATCGGCGCCATCCGCTGGTCGATGCCTTCATCGAAGCCGGCGAGGCGCTGGGCCTGCCGCGCAAGGCCGATTTCAATACCGGCGACCAGGAAGGCGTTGGCTACTACCAGCTGACCACGCGCAAGGGCTGGCGCTGCTCGACCGCGGTGGCGTATCTGCGGCCGGCGCAGTCGCGTCCGAATCTGCGCATCGAAACCGGCGCGCATACCACCGCGATCCTGTTCGAAGGGCGGCGCGCGGTCGGCGTGCGCTATATGCAGAACGGCCGCCAGCACGTGCTGCGCGCGCGCCGCGAGGTACTGCTGTGCGCGGGCGCGCTGCAGTCGCCGCAGCTGCTGCAGCTGTCCGGAGTCGGGCCGGCCGGCCTGCTGCGCGAATTCGGCGTGCCGGTGGTGCACGCGCTGCCGGGGGTCGGCGAGAACCTGCAGGACCATCTGCAGATCCGGCTCATCTATCGGGTGGCCAGGCCGATTACCACCAACGACCAGTTGCGCTCGCTGTTCGGCAAGGCGCGCATGGGGCTCGAATGGCTGTTGTGGCGGCAGGGGCCGCTGGCGATCGGCATCAATCAGGGCGCGATGTTTTGCCGCGTGCTGCCGCAGGAAAGCGCCACGCCCGATACGCAATTCCACTTCGCCACGCTGTCGGCCGACATGGCGGGCGGCCAGGTCCATCCGTTCTCGGGCTGCACCTATTCGGTGTGCCAGTTGCGGCCGGAGTCGCGCGGCACCGTGCGGATCCGCTCGACCGATCCGTTCACGCCGCCGTCGATGCAGCCCAACTACCTGTCGGCCGAGCTGGACCGGCGCAGCGCCATCGCCTCGGTCCGCTTCGCGCGCCGCGTGGCGCAGACCGAGCCGATGCGCACGCTGATGCAGGCCGAATTCCGGCCTGGCGACGATGTGCGGACCGATGACGAGATCCTGCATTTCTGCCGGGAGTACGGCGCCACGATCTTCCATCCGTCGGGCACCGCGAAGATGGGCCCGGCCAGCGATCCGCTGGCGGTGGTCGACCACCGGCTGCGCGTGCATGGCGTGGCAGCTCTTCGGGTGGTCGATTGCTCGGTGATGCCGACGCTGGTGTCGGGCAATACCAATGTGCCGGTGGTGATGATGGCCGAGCGCGCGGCGGACTTCATCCGCGAGGATGCCCGCGGGCAGACGGTCAGCGAGATCGTCGACGCGGCGGCGGCCGGTTGTGCCCGGGTCGAACGCGAGCCGGAGCATCAACCCGAACGCGATACCGAGCGCCAGGCGGAGCACCAGGCCGAGGGCCAAGCCCATCACGAGGCCCACCACCAGGCCCGCCACCAGGCCCACCACCAGGCCCCCCGCCAATCCGAGCGCGGCATCACCGAGCCGGTCTGATCCCGGCCGCGGTCGCGCACCGCCCACGCATATCGGCAGCGAACCCGGGCTCGGTTCGCTGCATCACCGAAGGCCGAGCCCCGGCAGCGAGAGCGCCCGCATACTCGTTCCACCAAGGGCGCCGTCAATCCAAAGGAGACAAGCATGGCAAGCCCCAATGAGCAGGCGGTACGCAAGGTCGCGATGGCGTCGGTGATCGGCGCCACCATCGAGTGGTACGACTTCTTCCTGTACGGCGTCGTCGCCGGCATCGTGTTCAACAAGCTGTATTTCCCGGCCGGCGATCCGGTGGTCGCCACCATGCTGGCCTACACCACCTTCGCGGTGGGCTTTGTCACGCGGCCGCTCGGCGGCGTCATCTTCGGCCACTTCGGCGACCGCATCGGCCGCAAGAGCATGCTGGTGATCACGCTGATGATCATGGGTGTGTCGACCTTCCTGATCGGCCTGGTGCCGACCTACGACAGCATCGGCCTGTGGGCGCCGATCCTGCTGCTGTTGCTGCGCGTGCTGCAGGGCATCGGCCTGGGCGGCGAATGGGGCGGCGCGGTGCTGATGGCCTACGAATACGCGCCGCCGGGCCGCAAGGGCTTCTATGCCTCGTTGCCGCAGATCGGGCTGTCGCTGGGCCTGTGCCTGGCCTCCGGCGTGGTTGCGCTGCTGTCGCTGACACTGACCGACGCGCAGTTCCTCAACTGGGGCTGGCGCGTGGCCTTCCTGATTTCCGCCGGCATGGTCTTCGTCGGCATGTATATCCGGCTGTCGATCAAGGAGACGCCGGAGTTCACCGCGGTCAAGCAGCGCAACGCCGAGACGCGCATTCCCTTCGTCGACATGATGCGGCGCTACCCCGGCAATATCCTCAAGGGCATGGGTGCGCGCTATATCGACGGGGTGTTCTTCAACGTCTTCGGCGTCTTCTCGATCAGCTATCTGACCCAGACCGTCAAGATCACCCGCACCGAAGCGCTGACCGGCGTGATGGCCGCCGCCATCGTGATGTGTTTCTTCATCCCGTTCTTCGGCCACCTGTCGGACCGCATCGGCCGCACGCGGGTCTACTTCTGGGGCTCGCTGGTCACAGCCTGCTCGGCCTTCCCGGCGTTCTGGCTGATGCTCAACGGCGGCGGCAACGTGATGCTGCTGTGGCTGGCCATCATCGTGCCGTTCGGCATCTTCTATGCCGCGGTCTACGGCCCCGAGGCCGCGCTGTTCTGCGAGCTGTTCGACGCCAAGGTCCGCTATACCGGCATCTCGTTCGTCTACCAGTTCTCCGGCATCTTCGCGTCGGGCATCACGCCGATCATCGCCACCGCGCTGCTGAAGTCGGGCGAGGGCAAGCCGTGGCAGATCTGTGCTTACGTGATGTTTGCCGGGCTGGTGTCGGCGGTGTCGGCGGCGTTGATCGGGCGGTCGTCGGGATCGGGAGAGGTGCGGGAGGCAGGGCCGGTAGTGGCGGCTTCGGCCAGGCAGATGCGCTAGTCGTCCGCGAGGGCCGGAGCCGCAGCTTCGGCCTTTTCTTCCACCAGGAACTTGACGTTCAAGGTTGTCCACTCGCTGGAGCGGATCACCAGCCGATTGCCCTCGATGGGGTAGAAGCGCCCGTGCTCCTCCAGGCCGCGTCCTCGGTCATCGGTCAATTTGCGCCGGGATGCGGCCGACAGGATGATCCGCTCCAGCTCCCCATCGCTCTTGAACTCGAAATCCTCGAGCAGCCCCGTGTAGAGATAGGACTGGTCCTTCATCGGCACCACGGCGCTGACCACCACCATGGCGCCGTCGCTGATGCCCGAATCGATGCCGCTGAAGAGGTAATACCAGGGCGCCTGCTGCCGGAAGAAGCCGCTCGCCCAGCTGTTCGGATGGTCCAGGTGGAACCGGCTGACCAGCCCCCGGCGCAGCATGGCCAGCGCGAAGGCGAGGCCAAACGTCCCCGCAAAGAAACCGAACACCGGCCAAGGGTGTTCGTTCAGCCATTCATAGCGGTGCGGCGGGACGCTAGCCGCCGCGGCACCGCCGGACAGCATGCGCAAGGCGTCGCCGAGATAGAGCTGGTAGCCAAAATATTCGGTCGCGGCCAGGCCGACTACGGCATCCACGATCAGCGCCAGCACAATCGATTTGATCGCCGTCGCCCCGAAGGGCGTCATGTCGGCTTCGCGCGCCTCCCTGGCCTGGCTGTAGTGGTGGTAAAGAAAGCCCGGCGCGACCAGGAAAAACAGCAGCATCGCGGGCAGCGCAATGTTCAAGGTCAGCCCTGGGCGGGAATCAGCTTCAGCTTGACCTCGCGCTCAACGCCCTTGGCGGCGTCCCGGATCTTGAACGTCCTGGTGGAGTTCAGCTTCCCGGTGGCAATGAACTCGCGCAGCGCCTTGTCGCTCTCGGGATCGTTGCGGATCAGCTTGACCGTGTTCCTGACAGTGGCTTTCATCGCTTGTCCTCCAATGGGAAAAGTATAGTCGACGTGCCATGGACGGCATCGGAGATAAGCGGACGTGGAAATCAGCCCCTGGCAACAAGCTCAGCCGCACCGAAGCGCTGGCCGGCGTGATGGCCGCGGCCATCGTCATGTGTTTCTTCATCCCGTTCTTCGGCCACCTGTCGGACCGGATCTGCCGCACCCGCGTCTACTTTTGGGGACCGCTGATCACCGCGTGCTCGGCCTTCCCGGCGTTCTGGCTGATGCTCAACGGCGGCGGCAACGTGATGCTGCTGTGGCTGGCCATCATCGTGCCGTTCGGCATCTTCTATGCCGCGGTCTACGGCTTCGAGGCGGCGCTGTTCTGCGAGCTGTTCGATGCCAAGGTCCGCTACACCGGCATCTCGTTCGTCTACCAGTTCTCCGGCATCTTCGCGTCGGCATCACGCCGATCATCGCCACCGCGCTGCTGAAGTCGGGCGAGGGCAAGCCGTGGCAGATCTGTGCTTACGTGACGATTGCCGGGTTGGGGGGCGGCGGTGTCGGCGGCGTTGATTGGGCGGTCGGCCGAAAAGGATGACGTACCGTCGGCGGCAAGTGTCCGAACAGCGTCGGCGCGGCAGATGCGATGAACCGGTTTCCCCGGAAGAGTCTGGGCGGCTTCAAAGTGCCATCTTCCACTGCCGCAGTACACCTACCGTTTGTGTCAGGCCTTGCCTGAGCACGACGTCGAGGTACTCGTCGGCGCTCTTTGGCGGATTCCTCAAAGAGCGCCGATGATTCGCCGCCGCCTGGCAGACGAGGGAGGGATGTAGATCGAGCAGGTCGAAGAGGAAGTCGTCCGGATGCTGCGCGCAAAGCTGGTAGGGCTGCAGGCTTTCGGCAGGAAAATCTTTCAGGTTGAACGTGACGATCAGGCTCGCGCCGGCCTGGATGGCCGCTGCAACGACGTGCCGGTCGTCGGGATCCGGCACGCTGATGGAAGGAATCAGATGCTGGAAGTTGGACACGAGGCAGTCTCGTACATTGGCGTTCATCAGCTCGCGTGTTCGCTCCAGATCTCCCGCGCTCAGGTCGGGACGGTCGCGCAGGACCGCTTGCATCCACTCGTCGTGTATGACGTTGGTCCAGCGCGCCCGAAACACGTCGGTCATCGCCAGCCACATCAGAAAGTCGCGCAACGGTGCCGGGTAGAGGACGCAGGCGTCGTACACGACGGTGAAGTGCGAACTCATTCATACCCCATGTTCAGTTTCTGCGCCTGCTCGGCCAAGTCCTCCAAGGAACGGCGGCGTTGGGCGTCGATCCGTTCCTTGTAGTCCAGCACGTCTTGATAGCGCACCCGCCGATGCGTACCGATCCTGTGAAATGGAATCTCGCCCCGCTCGAGCAATTGAACGAGGAAAGGCCGGGAAACATTCAGCACATCGGCCGCTTCTTGCGTGGTCAATTCGGCGTGTATCGGAATGATGCTGACCGCGTTGCCCTCGCCGATCTCCGTCAGCACATCGATCAGCAATCGAAGCGCGGACACCGGCAGCCGTACGGCATGCGACGAGCCCTTGTCATCGATGATTTGGATCCGCTGCGTTTCGGCCCGCGTGGCGAGGACGGCGGAGAGGGTACGCCCCGATTCGCGCGCCAGCACGACCTCTTCGGGAGAAGGCAGAGGAGTTGCGGGGGTGATGTTCGTGGCCATTTCGTTCTCCGGTTCAGTGCGAGCCAGTATAAACGAAATAAACGAACAATCGAAACAAACGAAACGAGACTCGCTCGGAGGCGGCGATGCCAGTACACCCACTCTCGGCCGTGCCAGGCATCCATGCACAAAAAAGTAACCCGCCGGTTTGAGGGTACGCATGTGCGCATAGCCTTGGTGGGTTTTGTTTATGTATGGCAGGAGCGCGGACGCGGGCAGGAGCGCCGACGCGGGTAGCTGGAGATGGTCTCGTTCCATCGCCCGAATATGACCATGCCTATCCCACAGCGTCGACTTCAACGCCGCAGCACAGTTTAGGTTTTTGCGTGCGGCCGCCGGCCCAGATGCAAAAAGGCCAGAGCGCACGCTCTGGCCTTTGAATGTTGGTGGACCGAAGGAGGATCGAACTCCCGACCTCTGCATTGCGAACGCAGCGCTCTCCCAGCTGAGCTATCGGCCCGTAGCGGGCGATTATAGCGTGAGCTTTCCGGCGATTTCAAGCCGTGGCGGTGCGGTTCGCGCCGGCGCCACGACTCGGCCATCGCGGCTTTCCATCAGCTCCGCCCCCCTCACGCCGCCATGCCCGGATTCCCGCCCATCCCCTTGACCGACGGCAGGTTCAGCGGCGCCGCGGCCACTTCCTTGCGTTGGCGCAGCCAGCCGGCCATCAGGTCCCAGATCGGCGGGCCGCCGTTGTGGCGGGCTTCCTCGGCGACCGGGGCCCAGCCGGCGACCTTGTAGGTCTTGCCGGCCTCGATCGGCTTGCCCTTCAGGCGCATCTCGGTGATGCGCTTGCCCATCGGCGCGGCCGGGTCGATGGTGTACTGCAGGCCGCCGACGCGGACCATGTCGCCGCCCTGCTGGTAGTAGGGGTCGGGATTGAACAGGTTGTCGGCGACGTCCTCGAGCACCGTCTTGATGGTCTCGCCGCTCATCTGCGTCACCGTGGTGTACGGATAGGTGATCGCGGTCTGGTCCATCAGCCGTTCCATCGTGATGCCCTCGCCGGGCAGCAGCGTGGTGCCCCAGCGAAAGCCCGGCGAGAACGCGATCTCGGCGCCCTGCACGTCCATCAGTCCGTCCAGGATCAGCTGATCGAAGGTGCCGTTGAAGTTGCCGCGGCGGTAGAGCAGTTCCTTGTTGACCGCCAGCACCTCGCCCAGCTTCTGCTCGTAGGGTGCGCGGACCTTGCGGATCAGCGCTTCCATCGCCGAATCGGCCGGCAGGTAGTCGGCGAACACCGGCAGCAGCCGGTAGCGGAAGTCGGCCACCTTGCCGCCGCGCACGTCGAAGTCGAGCACGCCGAGGAACTTGCCGTTCGAGCCGGCGTTGGTGACCAGCGTGGTGCCGCCCGCATTGCGCACGCGCACCGGAGCGGGCACGCCATCATGGGTGTGGCCGCCGAGGATGGCGTCGAGCCCGCGCACGCGCGAGGCGAGCTTCAGGTCGACGTCCATGCCGTTGTGCGACAGCAGCACGACCGCCTGGGCGCCCTTGGCGCGGGCCTCGTCGATGATGCGCTGCAGATTCTCTTCCTGGATACCGAAGGTCCAGTCGGGCACGAGGTAGCCGGGGTTGGCGATCGGGGTGTAGGGAAAGGCCTGGCCGATGATCGCGACAGGCACGCCGTTCATCTCGCGCAGCGTGTAGGCCTCGAACACCGGGTCTTCGAAGTCCTTGGTCTTGATGTTCTGGGCCAGGAAGGCGACCTTGCCCTTGAAGTCGCGATCGACCACCTCGCGCACGCGCTCGGCTCCCAGCGTCATCTCCCAGTGGGCCGTCATCACGTCGACACCGAGGGTCAGCGCGGCATCGACCATGTCCTGGCCGCGCGTCCACAGCGCGGTCGCGGAGCCCTGCCAGGTATCGCCGCCGTCGAGCAGCAACGCGCCGGGACGGCTGGCCTTCAGCTGTTTGACCAACGTGGACAGATGCGCGAAGCCGCCGACCTTGCCGTAACGGCGCGCGGCCTCGGTGAAATCCAGATAGGTGAAGGCGTGCGCCTCGGCGCTGCCGGGTGCGATGCGGTAGTGCTTGAGCAGCGCCTGGCCGACCAGATGCGGCGGCTTGCCGGCATAGTCGCCGATGCCCAGGTTGACGCTGGGTTCGCGGAAATGGACCGGCAGCAGTTGGGCATGGCAGTCGGTGAAATGCAGCAGGTGCACGTTGCCGAAGCGCGGCACGTCGTACAGCCTGGCGGCGGCCTGTGCCGCCTGCGCGTCGCGCGTGGGGAAAGCCATGCCCGCGGCGCTGGCGATGGCCAGCACCTGCAGGAACTCGCGTCGGTTCATTGTCGTCTTCCTCTCGATGGCGGCCGCGCCGTCCGGTGCAGCACCGGCGACGCGCCGCTTTGCCGCCGCGCTAAGGCCTGGCGTACTTCGCCAGCGCGGCGACTTCCTCCTCCAGCATCTCGCCGACTTCCTTCTGTACGACCTTGCCCTTCGCGTCGATCACGTACAGCTCGGGCAGCCCCTTGCGCGGACCGATCGCGGCGCGCAGCGCCGGCGTGTCCATCGCCGCAGGGAAGGTATAGCCACGCTGGCGCAGATAGCCGACGGCATCCTTCTGATCCTTGTCGATGCTGATCGTCAGCACCTGCAGCGGCGTGCCGCGCGTGCTGTCGTAGAGCTTCTGCAGCCTCGGGTTCTGCAGCGCGCAGAACGGACACCACGAAGCCCAGATCTGCACCACCAGCGGCTTGCCGGCCCAGTGCTCGGGCGGCACGGTGCGGCCGTCGAGCAGCTGGACTGCTGGCAGCCGGACGGTGTCACCGACTTCGAGCGCGATGGCCGGCGTGGCTAACGTCAGCGCAATGGCCGACACGATGGTCGACACGATGGCCGACGCAGCGGCGTGCATCGCGCCCTGTAGCGGCTGCCACCGACCGATCGTCATCACCGCCATCATCCACGCCGCGGCCCGCATCGCGAGCCCCTTACTGGTTGACCGGCGAGGCCGGATCCAGCAGCAGCGCCATCACGTCGCGGATCTGCTGCTCGGTCAGGATGCCCTTATGGCCGAAGCGCGGCATGTTGGAGCACGCGGCGAAGGCGTTCGAGTCCCAGATCTTGCCCCAGGTGTACTTGAGCACCGCCTCGGAGTTGCCGCGCAGCTTGCCGTACTGATACAGCGATGGGCCGATATTGCCGAACGAGATCTCGGCCTTCGTCATCTGGTGGCAGGCGTAGCAGTTGCCGCCGTTGACGCCGCCGGGCGGGTCGGAGAACTGCATGCCGCGGCCGAGCTGCGCCACCTTCTCGCCCTCCTTCCAGTCGCCGAGCCAGCGGTTGTCGGACGGATAGCGGATCTTCTGCTGCTCGGCGGCCTCGATCTTCTTCGCCACCGCAGCCGGCACCTTGCTGCGGTCCGGATAGTCGCTGCACAGCTGCTGCATCTCGTCGCGCTCGAGCACGCCCTGCAGCGTGGCGGGGCCCTTCGAGGTGAACGAGTTGGCGATCAGGCGTTTCATGTCGCCGTCGGAAACGGGCGGGATATTGGCCGCTGCCTTCGACGTGCCCTTGCCCTTCGATGCCGCGTTGTCCTGCGCCATCGCCGGCGCGGCCAGCATCGCCAGCGCGCCGCATATGGCCACGGCGGCGCCAATACGCCCGCAATGCAGGCGCGATTGTTCTGTCTGGATCATTCTGTGCTCTCCCCTGGTTCAGCGCTTCAGGCCGGGGCCGTCGTAGGTACCGCCGTTGGCATTGCGCGCCAGGAACATCGTGAGCGCGGTGATCACATCGGAGCCGTAGGCTGGCTCGGGGAAGCGCTGCTGGCGCAGGCAGTCATAGAGCCGGTGCTGCATGGTGCGGACCTCGCCCTGCGAGACGCGGTAGGCCGGCCAGGTGGTGTAGGCCGCCTGGGCACCCTTGTCGGTCAGCAGATTGGGCAGATCCTGCAGCCGGATGCGCTGGCCGTCGACCGCATGGCAGGTCGCGCAGGCGAAGTCGTAGGCGCCGCCGCGGTAATAGAACATCTTCTGGCCGAGCGCGTAGACCTGCTTTTCTTCCGGATGGTCCAGCTTGACGTTCATCTTGACGCCGCGCGACTCGCCGGTGACGAAGGCCACCAGACGTTCGATATCGGAGCGCTTGCCAGAGGACGAGAACGGCGTGGCCTTGGCCTGCTGCTCGGTCAGCCCCTGCAGCGTGGTGCGGCACCACACCAGGCGCTGCTCCAGGTCCATCACCTTGCCGGCATCGGCGAAATAGCGCGGCAGCTCGGCGTAGGCGCCCTTGGTCACGCCGGGGCCCTTGCCCAGGTCGCAGCGCTCGAGCGATACGTTCTTCGGCCCGGCGGGCTTCTTCCACAGCTCCTCGCCGGCGGCTTCCCACAGCTCGGCGGGATTGCCCTCGGCCAGCATCTGCCGGTACTTGGCGATTTCGTCGGTCGTATTGCTCTCGCCCTGCGCCTGTACGGCCATCGCGCCCGTCAGCGCGACGGCGCCGGCGGCGGCCAGCGCGGACCAGCCAAGGCGGCGTCGGTTCGGTCTCATGGGGTTTCTCCTCTCGGTCTCGCCGACCAGGCGGGCCGCTGTTTTTCTAGGCGCGAATCTCGCCGCGCATTGCGCCGGCACATTGCGCCGCACATCGCACTACGGCTTGATATAGGCGTAGCCTTCGTCCTGCTGCAGCCGCGCGATCTCGACCACGCCGGCCTGCACGATCTTCGTTTCAAGCAGCAGCTTGTTCTCGGGAATCTGACGCGCCGTCAGCGTGTTGCGGCAGACGCGGAACTCGACGCCCATGCCGGCCAGCGCGCCGACCGCGGCATCGAAGGTGTTGCCGCGCGCATCGCGCGCACCCTCTACCAGGAAATCCACCCCATAGCCGAGCGCGACCACGACGATCTTCGTGTTCGGCGCGCCGGCCAGGTGATTACGCAGATTGCCGATCGCGCGCACCGCCTGGTCGTTGCCTTCCGACAGCTGGTACACCACCCGGTGGCGCCCGCCCCCGCTGCGGGGAGCGGCCGCGGTCTGGGCCGCAGCCCTGCTCCCGAGTCCGACGGCCGCCAGCGCGGCGGCGGCCTTTGCAAAGAATGCTCGACGCATGATCTTCCTTCCGCCGTGTCCGCCGCGCCTCGTGCGCGGCCGTCGACCCGGCTACCGAAGGGGCACCTTACCAGAGCGGCCGGCAACGTGCCGTCCGCGCCGGCATCACGAAATGGTGGCCTCGTCGGTCCGCTTGTCGCCGCGATTGTCGACCCAGGTCACCGTGACCTTGTCGCCCTTGGCGCCGCCCTTGAACTTGAAGTTCAGGAACGGGTCCTTGGACACCGCCGGGCCGAAGTTGGCGTGGAAGACCTCCTTGCCCTTGCACTGGGCGCTGACGGTCTGGATGTGCCAGGCCGGGATGGTCTTGCCGGACGCGTCCTTGCGCTGGCCGGTTTCCATATCGTGTTTCATCAGAATCTTGACGTCGACCACGCCGCCGTTCTCGGTGGCGCGTACGCGCATCGGGTCTGCCATGACGTTCTCCTGTTGCGATGGGCAGTCTGGGAAAGCGGGACCTGCGAACGACGTGTCAGCCGCCGCAGCCGCCCAGCGTCACCTTGATCTCCTTGGAGGCGACATACCACTTGCCGCCGGCCTTGACGGCCGCATGCACCACGGAGGTCTGGCCCATCTTCACGCGCGTGGAGACGAACGGCTCGGTGCCGGCCGGGATCACGAAATCCGCGGCCAACGTATTGGGGTTCTTTTCGACCAGGATCGCGATCTGCTCGGTGTCGGGCAGATTGCTGGTCACCGCGACCGGCACCACGGCGCCGTTCTCTGCGATATCGGGCGCATTGAAGGCGATCGCCCCGCTCTTCTCGGGCGCGCCGCCGCCCAGGGCCTTGATCACGTCGTTGACGCTCTTGCCCTCGAAGGCCGCCTTGTTCCATTCGGCCGCCTGCGCTTCGCCGATCAGGCCAGCGGCGGCCATCAGCGACACGACGGCGCTGACCCGCAGCATCTCTCGTCTTGTGATGTTCATGGTGTCCTGCACTCCTGCTTCTACCCGCCCCGCGGTATTCGTTTGGTCGCCACGCCGGCCGGCATGGCGCGGGCGGTGCATCGCCGCCCGTTATTGCCGTTGTTGGTTACGTCGTTGCTGCTGTGGCGCTCGCCGGGGCCGACCAGGACTGCGCGATGGCGCCTGCCGTCGCACCGTCGGCCCCGTCACCAGGCAATTACTTGGCCGGCGAACCTGCCAGCACCCACTCCAGCACCGTCTTCACATCGGCATCGCTGATATTCGGGTTGGCCGGCATCGGCACCGGGCCCCAGACGCCCGCGCCGCCCTTCTTGACCTTGTCGGTCAGCTTGGCCATCGCGCCCTTGTCGCCCTTGTACTTGGCGGCGACTTCCTTGTAGGACGGCCCGACCAGCTTCTTGTCCACCTGGTGGCAGCCCATGCAGGCGTTCTTGGTGGCGATCTCCTGGGCCTTGGCCGCGTCGACGGCGGCGTGGGCGGAGGCCGCACCGGCCAGCATCATGGCTGCGATCACGAACTGCTTCATTGTTCTCCTCTCCAAACTGGAATGAGCCGTGGGGACGGCACGGCCGCGCGACAGCGAAGCTGTCCGGCACGGCGGCATATTGGCCCGTCCCGACCCCTTCGAGCGGGGGCGCCAGGGCGGCCCAATACGCTATTTTGCCTCAAGTATCCACTTCACCATGGCTTGAATATCCGATTCTGGAACCTGCGGTTGCGGCGGCATCGGCACCGGCCCCCAGGCGCCCTGCCCGCCGCTACGGATTTTCTGCACCAGCGCACCGTGCGCGTCCTTGCCCTGATAGCGCTGGGCGATCTCGTGAAACGACGGCCCGACCAGCTTGCGGTCCTGCGCATGGCAGGCCAGGCATTGGTACTGTCCGGTCAGCTTCGCGCCGACGGGCTGGACGGCGGTCGTCGCCTCTGCCTTGCCCTGCCCCTTGCCGTCGGGCCTGGGAGCGTCCTCCGGCGAGCCGGTCGCAATGCCCCGCACCGGGCCGAAACCGCGCTGCTGTGCCGCCAGGTCGCCGTGCGCGCCACGTGCGTAGTCCGGGATCAATGAGGTGACTTCGACCTTGTCGGCGCAGTTGGCCATGCAGGCGGTGTTGCGCGTGTCCGGCTTGCCGCGGCCCGGCCACAGGCCGTGCTCCGTCGTCATGCCGTTGCGGTTGGGCAGCTTGCGCTGGACCTCGCCGATATTGGCGTCGGACAACGTGAAGTCGGCCGGCACGATATCGCCCAGGTTCAGGATGTACGCGGTGACGGCGTAGACCTCGTCGACGGTCAGGCTCTTGGGCGCATCCCAGGGCATCGCGCGACGGATGTAGTCCCACAGTGTGCTGACGGTGCTCAGCTTCATCAGCGAGGTGCGGTAGGGCTGGGTGCCGGTCATCGCCGCGACGCGCCCGCTGGCGATATCGGCCGCGGTGGTGCCGCCCGCGATCGGCGTGAAGACCGCGTTGGATTCGCCGAAGTCGCCGTGACAGGAGGCGCAACGCGCGTCCCAGACCTTCTGTCCTTGTGCCACCGTGCCCCGACCCGGCGGCAGGCCCTGGAAGTCGGGCCGCACGTCGATGTCCCAGGCTTTCAGTTCTGCGGCCGTGGCGGTGCGTCCCAGTTGGGCTCGGGCGGCTCTGGCGTCCTTGGGGACCGCACTCGCCTCGGCCTGCGCGGCACGCGTCGCCGTCGCCAGACTCGCGGCGCCGACAAGACCGATCAGCAGGCAGCCGAGCACCGCGCGATGGCGCCAGCCCGCCCGGACGCTATCGCACCTGGACATTGGACACCTCGCCGCTGGCCGCGACCAGCCAGCTCTGGATCGCGTTGTTGTGATAGATCGAACGCGTGCCGCGCACCGCGCGCAGCTGCGCGATGGCCGGCTGCACGTAGCCCGTCTCGTCGATCGCCCGGCTTTGCAGGATCGCCGGCGAACCGTCCCAGACCCAGTCGACATTGAAGCGGGTCAGGCATTTGGACAGCACCGGCGTCTCCAGCCGCGCGGTGCGCCAGTTGCGCCCGCCATCGACCGAGACATCGACGCGGCGGACCTTGCCGCGGCCCGACCACGCCAGCCCGCTGACGTTGTAGAAGCCCTTGCCGGTCAGCCGCTGGCCGCCCGACGGCGTCGTGATCACGGACTTGCATTCCTGGATCGAGGTGTACTGCCGCAGCATGCCGTCCGGCATCATGTCGACGTAGTGCAGCGTCTCGTCCTTGGTATTCCAGGGCCGGTCGCCCAGCTCGAGCCGGCGCAGCCATTTGACCCACGACACGCCCTGCACGCCCGGCACCACCAGCCGCAGCGGGTAGCCGTTCTCGGGCCGCAGCATCTCGCCGTTCATGCCCCAGGCGACGATGATCTCGTCGGCCAGTTCCATCGGGATCGTGCGCGTCATCGCCGAACCGTCGCCGCCTTCCGCCAGCAGATAACGGCCACGGCGCTGGTCGGCACCGGCATCGTCGAGCAGCACGCGCAGCGGCACGCCGGTGAACTCGCAGCAGGACAGCATGCCGTGCGTGTATTGCACCGTCGGCACCGCGACATTGCCCCACTCCATGCCGGTGTTGGCGCCGCACTCGATGAAGTGCATGCGCGAGACCGACGGCAGACGCATCAGCTCGTCCATCGTATAGACGCGCGGCGCCTTGACCAGGCCGTTGATCATCAGCCGATGGCGGGTCGGGTCGATGTCGTGCCAGCCCTGGTGATGCCGCTCGAAGTGCAGGCCGTTCGGCGTGATGATGCCGAACAGGCCCTGCAGCGGGGCGAAGCTGACCGAGGCTGCGGAGACGCGCGTCAAACCCGGCGATTCGCGCCGCATCATGGCCGTTTCGTGGCTGGAGGGCTGGCCGTAGGGGCGCGCGGCGACCGGTTGGCCGAGCGAGGTGGCCCAGGGTTGCGGCGTCAGGATGGCGGGATCGCCCTCGGCAGCGGTATGGGTTGCCGTAGAGGCAGCGGCATTGGCAGACGCGGCGCGCGCTGGCTTGCCCAGGCCCACCGCCGCGGCCGTGGCGCCGGCCGCCGCCAGAAAGCTGCCGCGCAGCAGATCGCGCCGGCGGCTGTCGATGCCATGGCGACCGATGTCCTGCTGCAGCTCGGCGCTGACGAAGTGTTCCGGCGCGGGCACGATGCGACCCGGGCGGCTACGGTCCGGCACGTCGGTCTCCTCCGGCCGCTCGCCGCGCTCCGGTGCGGGCGCGGTCGGCATGCCTGTTCGTATTGGGTCGCGCGCCGGTGGCGACCGATGCGCGCGCTTCGTCCTGCTCGCGGTTCGCCGCGCTCAGCGCGCCGCTGCCGCTGCGCCCGGCTTGCGCCGCGTGGCCGTGCGCCGCTTCGGCTCGGCGGGCATGAAGCGGTCCACCATCGCGACCTGCTGCGCGTCATCCTCGATCCGCGCGGCCACCTGCACGCACACCGTCCGGCACAGCTCCACCACGCTCTGGTCGGCGATCGCGTAGTACACCAGGTTCGCTTCCTTGCGCCGCGCCAGTACGCCGGAGCGGAACATCGCATTCAGATGCCGCGACACATTGGCCTGCGATGAACCGACCGTCTCGACCACGGCGCCGACCGGCTTCTCGCCGTCGCACAGCGCGTGCAGGATCTTCAGCCGCGTCGGCTCGGCGAGCAGCGCGAAGTAGTGCGACACCTGTTCGAAGACGCGGTCCAGTTCGTTCATGCAAATCACTATATGCGTATATGCGTGAGCACGCATATATCGTTTACCCCCGATCGTCCCGATCGTCCCGATCGAGCCGATCGACCCCGTTTCTCCCGTTTCTCCCCGTTTCCCCGCCCGGCGCAACAGCGGCGTTCATGGCGCGCGCGCCGTCCCGCATCATGCCGAGTGCTCGCTTGGCGCAGCGCTTACCCCAGCGCTTGCTCGCCGCTTACCCCTGCTCCGGCGCTCACCCCAGCGCGTCCGCCCAGATCGCGTTGGCCCAGGCGAAGGCGTAGGTCCCTTCCAGCGTATTGGGCGCCGTCGACACGCCGCCGGAGTCGGGCACCGTCACCATGGTCTTCTTCTGCGGGTCGTAGCGGTGCACGCTGGCGACGTGGATGACCTCGCGATCGGAGGTGAAGCTGTAGCAGGTGTTGTTGTACAGCGGCTCCGGGTTGGGCTGCCGCCCCGACAGCAGCGCGACGATCGCGGCCGCCGCGATCTTGCCGTGCTGGTTCGCCATGTGGCCGGACTTGGGCATCAGCGGCGCGATCTGGATCGCATCGCCCAGCACGTGGATGTTCGGCACGGCCTTCGATTCGAAGCTCAGGAAGTCGACCTCGCACCAGCGGCCATTGGCGGTCGCCAGTCCGGTGTTGACGGCGATCGCGCCGGCGCGCTGGGCCGGCACCACGTTGGCGACGTCGACCCGCTCGTCGTCCTGGACCTCGAACTTCAGCGTACGGGTGGCGGGGTCGATATCGACGGTGCGGTATTGCGGCCGGTATTCGACGATGCCCTTGTACTTGCTGGCCCACACCTGCTTGAACAGCGCCGCCTTCGAGGTCACGTCGGGATTGGCGTCCAGGATCAGCACCTTGCTGCGCGGCTTGGCCTGGCTGAAATAGTGGGCAATCTGGCAGGCGCGTTCGTAGGGCCCGGGCGGGCAGCGATAGGGCGCCAGCGGCACGGTCAGCGCATAGGTACCGCCGTCACGCATCGCTTCGAGCTGGCGGCGCAGCGCCACCGTCTGCGGGCCGGCCTTCCACGCGTGCAGGATCTGGTCGCCGCCGGGCCGCTTCAGTCCGGGCACGTCGTCGGGCATGAAATCGACGCCCGGCGACAGCACCAGCCGGTCGTACGCCAGTGTGCCGCCGCTGGCCAGGCGTACCTGGCGTTTCGACGGGTCGATCGCGGTGACGGTGTCGCGCACCACCTTGACTCCATGGCGGCGGCTCAGCGCATCGTAGGAGATCGTCAGATCCTCGATCCGCTTGCTGCCGCCGAGCACCAGGTTCGACAGGGGACAGGAGATGAAGGTCGGGTTCGCTTCGACCAGCGTCACGTCGATCGTGTTGTCGCTCCATTCGCGCAGATAGCGGGCGGCGGTCGCGCCGCCGTAGCCGCCGCCGACCACCACCACCTTCGCCCCACCGGCGCGCGCCGTGCCGCCGCTGGCGCAGCCGGCGAGCAGCGTGCCGAGGACTGCAGAACCGGCGGTCGCTGCGGCCGCGCTCAGAAATTCGCGTCGTTGCATGTCAGCCTCCCTCGCTGGATTGAGCGCGTTATTTGACCGCGGCGAACCACTTGGCCATCGCGGCGATCTGCTCGTCGGTATAGCCCTTGGCGATCTGGTGCATCACCGTGGCCTCGCGCTTGCCGGTCTTGAACGCCTGCATCTGTTCGATCAGATAGGACTGCGGACGGCCCGCCAGTCCGGGCACCGGGCTGCCGGCCGGCGCCCGGCCGGATGGCCCGTGGCAGCTGGCGCAGGCAGCCGCCCAATCGCGCGCCTGTTCGATGGTGGGTTCGGCGGCGCTGGCCGGCGCAATGGCGAGCATCGCCAGCGCGGCCAGGCTCGCCGGTACGGCTCGCAGGGGATTGTTGTTCTTCATGGTCTCGCTCCTCGCTGGGATCGGCACATCGGCGCTTCGGTCGGCCATTGAAGTGGACCGGACCGGGCGACCGGCCGGGGCGCGCGTGTGACGCGCAAGGCAGGGCAACCCTATCACATCGGCCCGTGCGGGCGTACTGCGGTTTTCGCAGATGGTCGGACGGCAAACGCGAATGGCCGGCCGCAACATCAGCGTAGGTCAGCCGGGGGCGTGGCGGGAGCAGCCGGACGGTGGAGAGAGCGGCGAAGGCGCGCCGGGCTGGCTCGCCGGCGCGCTGCAGAGGTGGGAGACGATCAGGGCAGATTGCGGCCCGGAGGCAGGCCGACCGGACCGGGGACCGGCGCTGTGGTCGGTGCTGTCGTCGGCGCCGTGGTCGGCGCCGTCGTCGGCGATGACAGGTCGGCGCCGACGGGCGCGGGGGTCGAGGTGGTCGGCACGGAGCTGCCCGGCGCGCCCTGCACCGGCGCCGGCGTGCCGCCGACCGGTTCGCCCGGGGCCGCGTTCTGCGACGATGCGGCCGCGTCCAGGCGGGCGCGCTCGGCCTCGTCGATATAGTCGAACACCTTCACCACCTTGCTGACGCCGCCGACATTGCGCGCCGTCTCGGTGGCGCGATCGCCCTCGGGACGGGTCACCAGGCCCATCAGGTAGACCACGCCGCGTTCGGTGGTGACCTTGGTGGAATTCGACGGCACGCCTTCGGCGGTCATCAGCATCGTCTTGACCTTGCTCGTCACGAAGGCGTCCTGGCTCTGCGCGGCGAACGACGGCGACGACACCACCTCCAGCTCGTTGACGACCTCGCGCGCGTTCGGCAACCCGCGCACATACTGTTCGATCTGCTGGCGCAGATTGGCGTCCTTGACCTCGCCGGTCAGCAGCACCTTCTTGTTGAAGACCGTGACGTTGACGCGCGCCGCGCCGCTGTAGCGCGTGGCCAGCGTGTTTTCGATCTCGAGCTGCAGGCCGCGGTCGACCGCCTGGATCGACGTCGGGCGGCGGTCGGTGGCGCTCATCACGCCGGCCCCCATGGCGCCGGCGATCACCGGGAAGCAGCCGCTCAATTGGGTGGCGGCGGTCAGCATCAGCGTGGCGGTGGCGGCGGCGCGGGCGACGGCGGCGAGCCGTCCGGCACGGCGGGCCTTGGCGAGGGCGCGCACCGGCGTCGGTTCAGCGTGCGCGTCGCGCGAAAAAAGCGAAGTCTTCATGCGTTCCTTGCTGTAGCGGTAATGCGAAAGAGGTTCGGCAGTCGGCAGGGCGGCCTGCGCCGGGCGCGGGCAATCCCGGTGGGCCGTGCGCCGCAACGCGCATTATGACGGACGGACTGCGCTGTCATTCGGTCTCGCCTGCCCCGAATGCATCGCGCAGCCATTCCAGCCGTCGCGGTCCGATCGCCACCACATCGAGCCGGCAGCGCGGCGCGTGGTCCAGCGTCGCCAGATAGTGGTTGGCGGCCTGCAGAATGCGCTGGCGCTTGGTCATCGTGATGCTGGCCAGCGCGCCGCCGAACGCGTCGCTGCTGCGGGAACGCACCTCGACGAAGACCAGCGTGCCGTCCGGCGCGCGCATCACGAGGTCCAGCTCGCCGCCTTTGCAGCGATAATTGCGCACCACCAGCGCCAAACCCTGGCCCTGCAGATAGGCCAGCGCCCGCGCCTCGGCGCGCTCGCCGCGCACTTTCGCCGAGTCTTTCGTCGGGTTCTTCGCCGGGTCCTTCGCCGAATCTCGCGTCGAGGTTTTGAATGTGCGCATCAACGGAAGTTCTCAAGCATGACTGACTGGATCTCGCTGGCAACCGGCCAGTCCTATCCCACCGGGACGCTGTACGTCGTCGCCACGCCGATCGGCAACCTCGCCGATCTGACGCTGCGGGCGCTGCATGTGCTCGGCCTGGCCGATGCGATCGCCTGCGAGGACACCCGCAATACCGGCCAGTTGCTGTCGCGCCTCGGCTTGCAGCGACCGCTGCTGGCAGTCCACGAGCACAACGAACGCGAGGCCGGCGTGCGCGTGGTCGAGCGCCTTGCCGCCGGCGAGCGGATCGCCTATGTGTCCGACGCGGGCACGCCGGGCATCTCCGACCCGGGTGCGCGGCTGGTCGAAGCGGTGCGCGCCGCCGGCCATCGCGTGGTGCCGCTGCCGGGCCCGAGCGCGGCGGTGACTGCGCTGTCGGTGGCCGGCGACATGCTCGATACCGGCGCCGGCCGCTTCACCTTCGCCGGCTTCCTGCCGAGCAAGGCCAAGGCGCGCAGCGAGGCGATCGCCGCGCTGGCGACGCTCGACCACGCCTGGGTCATCTACGAAGCGCCGCACCGCATCGCCGACACGCTGGCCGCGCTGGCGCAGCAACTGCCGCCGACGCGCCGGCTGCTGATCGGCCGCGAATTGACCAAGCTGTTCGAACAGGCCGAAACCATGGCGGTCGCCGATGCGCCGGCCTGGCTGGCAGCCGATCCGGCGCGCGCCAAGGGCGAGTTCGTGCTGGTGATCGAAGGTGCAGGCGCATCGGCCAAGGGCGAGGCGGCGCTGGACGCAGACGCGCAGCGGGTACTGGGTCTGCTGCTGAAGGAGTTGCCGGCCAAGCGCGCCGCCAAGCTGGCCGCGGCCATCACCGGGGCCGATACCGCGGCGCTCTATGCGATGGCGCTGGCGCGCCGCGAGCAGGAATAAGACCGGAAAGATGCGAGGCGGAGCCGTGCGCGCCGGCATCGTGGTCGGCGCCGCTCAGGCGCTCCGGTGTGGATGCGCGGTGGAACGAAGGGCGACGCAGCGGGAGGCGAAGGGGCGCGCGAAGCGGGTCACGTAGAAGGCGCGGAGGCCGCAGCCGCGCCGATGCACAAGGAAGGACGCCAGGAAGGAGAAGCCGGCCTCAGCGAGCATGACCCTTGCTGGCCGTCTTGCGGGTCTTCAGCACCACGCGCTTCGGCTTGACCGTCTTGGCCGCGTCATCGTCGTCGACACCGTCGCCGCCGCCGTCGGTGGCGCCATCGTCCATGCCGGGCTCGCGCAGCGGGCCCAGCGCCGCCAGTTCCGTGCGCGACAGCCGGCGGATTTCGACCTGCGTATGTCCGCGGTCGACGAAGCCCAGCCGCTTTGCGGCGCGATATGAGACGTCAAGCACGCGGTTGCCGTGATACGGGCCGCGATCGTTGATGCGCAGCACCGCCACCTTGTCGTTGCGCAGATTGCGCACGAGGACCCAGCTGTCCAGCGGCAGCGACGGGTGGGCCGCCGTCATCGCGCCCATATCGAAGCGCTCGCCGTTGGCGGTCTTGCGGCCGTGGAACTGCTTGCCGTACCACGACGCCGTGCCGCGCTGCTCGAAGGTGCCGATATCCGCGCGCAGGCCTTCCAGCGAGGACGCGCGCGGCGTGCCGCGCGAGGCCGATTCGGTGTCGTCGCTCTCGTTGTCGCCCCACCCGAACAGGCGCCACGAGTTGGTCGGGGCCGGCGTTTCGGTGGCTGCGTTGGCTTGCGGCTCGTTGCGGGCGTCGCCGCGATGGTCGTTGTTCGGGGTTTTCGACTTGCGTGCCTGCGCCTGTTTTGCCGCGGGCGTCGCAGCCGTCGGCGCCGCATTCTGGTCGGCGGCAGCGCCGTCTGGATCGTCGTTCGGCGACACCGCACAGGCGGCCAGCGTCAACGCACAGGCGGCGTGAAAGCCGTAGCGGAGCGCGCGGCGAGCATGAGTAAGGAGGTGGGTCGGCCAAAGCATCGCGCGAGTCTAACATCGGTCGTCCGCGCGATTTACAGTGATTTTGTTACGAAATGTCTGGCTACGGCGTGCAATTGCTCGCAATCCCCGAACTGACAACGGATTGCGGCGATTCTCGGTGACTTCTTTGCGATTGGCACCGTAACAACGGAAAAGCATCGAAAGTCACATGACAGGCACTGGCGGAGGTCTGCCATGTCAACGATAGGCCGACGCTACAATGCGACGACACAGGCGAAAAACGCCGACCCGATCTCACCCGACGTGCCCTGCCGCGCGACCGCCCCACACCCGTCACGATGAAAGTCCTGCTGATTCCCGTCACGCCCTTCCAACAAAATTGCTCCCTGCTGATCGACGAGCGCACCGGGCGCGCCGCTGTCTGCGATCCCGGCGGCGATCTCGATCGGATCCGGAGCGCGCTGAAGGAGCAAGGCGTGACACTGGAGAAGATCCTGCTGACACACGGCCATCTGGACCACTGCGCCGGCGCCGCCGCGCTCTCGCGCGAATTCGGCGTGCCGATCGAGGGGCCGCATCGCGACGAGCAGTTCTGGATCGACCAGCTGCCGGAGCAAACCCAGCGCTTCGGCTTCGGCCACGCGGAGGCGTTCGTGCCCGATCGCTGGCTGGATCAGGGTGATACGGTGCAGTTCGGCGACGAAACGCTCGAGGTCTACCATTGCCCCGGCCATACGCCCGGCCACGTGGTGTTCTTCTCGCGCCCGCACCGGCTTGCCATCGTCGGCGACGTGCTGTTCGCCGGCTCGATCGGCCGCACCGATTTCCCGCGCGGCAACCACGCCGATTTGATCCGCTCGATCCGTACCAACCTGTGGCCGCTCGGCGAGGACGTGACGTTCGTGCCCGGGCACGGACCAGTCTCGACCTTCGGCGACGAACGGCGCGACAACCCCTTCGTCGCCGACCATCTGATCGACGTCGGCTAACCGCGTGCATCGACCATGGCGAAACAACAGGCTCTCCCGATACCCGTCCCGAGATCTACGTCAGCACCGATGTCGAAGCCGATGGCCCGATCCCGGGCCCGCACTCGATGCTGTCGTTCGCCTCGGTGGCGATGCTGGCCGACAAGACCGTGCTCGGCACCTTCTCGGCCAACCTGGAAACGCTGCCCGGCGCAGTCGGCCATCCGGTGCAGATGAAATGGTGGGAGACGGAGCCCGAGGCCTGGGCCGCCTGCCGGCGCGATCTGCAGCCGCCCGAGCAGGCGATGGTGCGCTATGTCGAATGGGTCGAAAGCCTGCCGGGAAAACCCGTGTTCGTAGCGTTCCCGGCCGGCTTCGATTTCACCTGGATGTTCTGGTACATGATGCGCTTCGCCGGCCGCTCGCCGTTCGGCTGGGCTGCGCTCGACATCAAGACGCTCGGTTTCTCGCTGACCGGCCTGCGCTACCGCCGCACCGTCAAGGCTGCGATGCCGGACGCATGGAAGGACCCGCTGCCGCATACCCATGTCGCGCTGGACGACGCGCTCGAACAGGGCGCGATGTTCTGCAATATGCTGGCCGCCCTGCGCGAGCGCGAAGCGGCCCTCGCGGCCATCGCCCCGCCCGGTCCTGCTTCGGCGGAGCCCGCCGATACGTCCGCACCGCCCGACGATCTGGCACAGCAGGGTTGACCCCTAGGTCGCGTCCGCGCCACGCTGGGCGGTGACCATGTCGCCATCGCCTATAGTAAAAGCGTGCATGGCCGTTCCGACGCCGCGCCGTGCGCAACTGCGGCGGCCTCGCCATGCATGGCGGTCCACCGCTATGGTCAAGACCGCCTGACGCGCGTTCCTGTCGAGGAGGTGTCGATCATGCGTTTCCATCCCGATCTTCACTGGCGGCATCTGGCCGAACGGCTGCACCGGCCACCGCACGCGCACAGTGTCGCCCACTCCCATCCCGCCGACGATGAAGCCGACATCGCCAAGGCCACGGTCTACGTCAGCACCGTGGCGCTGGTACTGCTGCTGATCGTGCTGGCGGCCATCGCTTTCGGTCAGGAGGCCATGCACTGGCTGGGTGTCAAATAACGACCCGCCTGAAGCTACCGCGCCTCCAGCACCGGGCCGGCCTCCATACGGAGGCCGGTTTCTATTTGGGGGATCGGTTCGAGCCGGCGTTCAGTTGGATCTGGGGATCGGTTCGATCTGGTGGACGACCTCGATCTCGAGCCCGGTCCGATCCGCGACTCAGGACAGCAGCGCGGCCACGTTCTCGGGCGGCCGGCCGATCGCCGCGCGCTGGCCGCGCACCACGATGGGCCGCTGCAGCAGGATCGGATGATCGGCCACGGCCTGCAGCACCTCGGCGTCGCTCAGACCCGGATCGGCCAGGTCGAGCTCGGCGTAGATCGCCTCGTTGTCGCGCACCATCTGCCGCACCGGCACGTCGAGCAGCGCATGCAGCTGCTTGAGCGTGGCCAGCGTCGGTGGCGTCTTCAGGTACTCGACCACCTCGACCGGTTCGCCCAGGCGTTCGGCAGCCTGCTGTACCAGCGCCAGCGTGTCGCGCGACTTGGAGCAGCGCGGATTGTGGTAAATCTTGATCATGGGTTCGTCACCTCGAAACGCAAACGTTGTCATCTTCGAACACGACGGACTATACAAGCAGTGCCGGCGACCCGGTGCGCCGCGCGCCTCCTCTTCGGTACCACTCCAGACGCCATGACCACGAACCAGGCCACCCTTGCCGCGCCCACCGTGCGCGATGCCACCGACGACGACCTCCCCGCGATCCACGCGATCTACACGCACCACGTGCTGCACGGCCGCGCGTCGTTCGAGGAAGTACCGCCCACGCTCGATGAAATGCGCGAGCGCCGCGCCGCGGTACTGGCAAAGGGCCTGCCCTATCTGGTGGCCGAGCTGCAGATCGACGGCCGCCCGGTGGTGGCGGGCTACGCCTACGCGTCGTCCTATCGCACGCGCAGCGCTTACCGCCACACCATCGAGGATTCGATCTACCTGGACGAGGCCCATCGCGGCCGCGGCATCGGCGCGGTACTGCTGGCCGCGCTGCTCGCCCGCTGCGAACACGGCCCCTGGCGCCAGATGGTCGCCGTGATCGCCTGCCCCGCCGGCGGCGAAGGCAACGGCTCGATCGCGCTGCACGAACGCATGGGCTTTCGCATGGCCGGCCGCCTGGAGGCGGTCGGCTTCAAGCATGGCCAGTGGATCGATACGGCGCTGATGCAGAGGGCGTTGGGAGCGGGCGCGACGGCGTTGCCAGGGGAGGCCGCGGCAAGTTGAGCCGCGGCTGCGGTCCAATGCAAACGGCCCGCATCAGCGGGCCGTTCGTCTATCCACAGGGCGGCGTCGGCCCAGGGTCAAATCACGACATCAAATCCGACAACGCCAGCGCCACCACCTTGGTGGCACGGTTCAGGTCGTTCAGCCGCAGGTTTTCGTCCGAGTTGTGGCCGCGGGCTTCCATCAGCGTGCGGGGGCCGGCGCCGTACAGCACGGTCGGGATGCCGCGGCTGGTGTAGTGGCGGGCGTCGGTGTACAGCGGCACGCCGTGCACCGGGATGTCGACGCCGAACACTTCCTCGGCGCGGCTCTTGAGCGCGCCGATCAGCTTCTCCACGCCCGGCAGTTCAGACAGCGGCTCGGCCAGGATGATGCGCTCGACCTTGACCTCGATGCCGGGGCGCTCCTTGGCGGCCTTCTCTACGACCGCGCGGATCTCGCCTTCCGCGTCGAAGCCGATCTCTTCCGGGATCATGCGGCGGTCGATGCGGAAGGTCACCAGGTCGGGCACCACGTTGGTGTTGATGCCGCCCTTGATCAGGCCGACGTTCAGCGTCGCGGTGTCGATGCCCGGCACCTTGGACTTGCGCGTGGCCAGCTCGGCGCGCAGACCGTAGACCGCCTGCAGGATGTGCGTCGCGGCTTCGATCGCGTCGACGCCGGTATGCGGCATCGCGGCATGGCCCTGCTTGCCCTTGACGGTGACTTCGACGTGCAGGCAGCCGTTATGCGCGGACGTGATGCCGTACGAGAAGCCGGCCGAGATCGCGTAATCCGGCTTGGTCAGACCCTGGTCCAGCAGGAACTTCGGACCGATGTCGCCGCCGGTTTCCTCGTCGTAGGTGAACTGCAGCTCGACCGTGCCGTTGAGCCTGGCGCCCTGCTTTTCGGCTTCCATCAGCGCCAGCACCGCGTAGGTGTAGGTGGCGAAATCCGACTTCGACACCGCCACGCCGCGGCCGTACATCACCGGACCGTGCTGGCTGTCGGCGATCTCGCCGCCGTACGGGTCCTTGGTCCAGCCCAGCCCCGGCGGCACCACGTCGCCGTGCGCGTTCATCGCGATGGTCGGACCGCCGTTGCCGAAGGTCTTGCGCACGATCAGGTTGGTGGCGCTGATCATGCCGGCCGCCTTGACCAGCTCGTCGGGCACCTTGTGCGCCTCGACCTGAAAGCCCAGGCCTTCCAGCAGTTGCCGCGCACGCGCGCCATGGGCGTCGCAGTCGCCCGGGGGGTTGTCCGAGGGGACCTTGACCAGCTCGGCAAGGAAGGCCTCCTGCTGCGGACGATGGGCGTCGATGAAGCTGGTCAGCGTGGTTTGCGTGGGGTTCATATGGTCTCGTGCGGTCATGGCTCTTCGCTGGTTGGCTGAGGGCGCGCTGGGCGCTGGAGTTGGTTCGGAATGAAGGCGACCGACATCAAGGACGGGCGCTGAAGTGTTCGACGAAGTCGGAGAACACCCGCGCGGCGAGCGCGGCGTCCTCGACCGTCATGGTCTCGGTCGGATGGTGGCTGATGCCGCCGTTGCCGCAGCGCACGAACAGCATCGCCACGTCGGCGATCGCGGCGATCGCCATCGCGTCGTGGCCGGCGCCGGACGGCAGCAGACGCACGGGCACACCCTGGCGTTCGATCGCCGCGGCCCATTGCTGCTGCAGCCACGGGGCGCACGGCACGCTGGCCGCCTCGTGCGTCTTGCGTACTTGCGGGCGGACCTGGCGACGGGCGCAGACACGTTCGATCTCGGCCAGCACGTCGGCGACGGCGGCCTGCCGCACCGCATCCTCACCGGCGCGGATGTCGATCGAGAACACCGCGCGGCCGGGTACCACATTGGCCGCGCCGTTCGGTACGTTGAACTGACCGACGGTGCCGACGAGGCCCGGCGTGCCGCTGCAGCGGCGTTCGATGAACAGGCCGATCTCGGCGGCGGCCATCGCGGCGTCCCGGCGCATGTCCATGGGCACCGTGCCGGCATGGCCGGCCAGGCCGTCGAGCTCGACGATAAAGCGGGTCGCGCCGGAAATCGCGGTCACCACGCCGACCGGCAGGTTCTCGTTCAGCAGCACCGGCCCCTGTTCGATGTGCACTTCGACGAAGGCCAGCACCCTGTCGCGCGCGTGCGCCGCGGCCGGCAGCCCCGAAGGATCGAAGCCGGCGGCGCGCATCACCTCGCGCATGGTCTTGCCGCTGTCGTCGACGTTGTCGAGCACGTTCTGGTCGAAGGTGCCGGCGATCGCGCGGCTGCCCAGCAGCGTCGCCTTGAAGCGCACACCCTCTTCCTCCGCAAAGCCCACCACCTCGATCGCGAACGGAAAGCGTTTGCCCTGACGGTGCCATTCGGCGACGCAGGCGATCGGCAGGATCACGCCCAGATTGCCGTCGTAGCGGCCGGCATCGCGCACCGTATCGAAATGCGATCCGGTCAGCAGGGCCGGCGCGCCCGGCTCGGTGCCTTCATAGCGGCCGATCACGTTGCCGGCGGCGTCGCGGCGCACCGTCATGCCGGCCGCTTCCATCCAGGCCGCGAGCTGGGCGGCGGCGCCGTGGTGCGCGTCGGTCAGATAGGTGCGAGTCAGCATGCCCGGCTGCTCGGTATGGACGGCGAGGGCGTCGGCCCAGGCCATGATGCGCGCGCCAACTTCGGTGCCGGACACCGTGGAGGGCGTTGTGGATGCTGCCATGCGTGTCTCCTGCTGAACGGATCGTGCCGGCTGTACGCCGGCACCCGGGCCCCCGGACGGGGATGCGATGACTGTAGCGCGCTCGCTTGCGGCCTGGCGAGCCTGTTGGGCTGGCCGTCTGGCGCGGTGGCTGTTGTGCTTGTGTGCTGCGCTGTTTCCCCGGCGCTTGGGCGCGCACGGGTGCATCGATGCAGGCCATGTTAGCACAGTGAATTCAAAAATTGCATACAAAAAAGATATGCACTATATTCGGGTCCAGGTTCCGACAAAGCGCTGCGGACAATCCGGTCCAGACAGCCGTCGGCGTGAATTCCGCCCCAACAGGGGGGCCTTCCACGCGAGCCCACACCCCCGCACCGGGGAGGTGTGCCGGACCCGAGACACCGTTGCCCACAAGCGGCACGGTGGCAGTCCTGAATCGAACAGGGCGAGCCGTCACACCGATACGGACCCGCCCGTCTGGAGACAAGTCATGCAGCAACCCGCCCTGCCCGGCGCCAGCCGGCCGCACGCGCCCACGCCCAATCCCGTCCCCCGCCATCCGCTCCATCGCTTCACGCGCTCGCTGTTCGGCCAGGTGCTGATCGCGCTGGTGCTGGGCACCGTGCTTGGCCTCGCCTTTCCCGAGTTCGCCGCCAAATTGAAGCCACTCGGCGACGCCTTCATCAAGCTGATCAAGATGTTGATCGCGCCGATCGTGTTCTGCGTGGTCGTCGCCGGCATCTGTGGCGCTGGCGAGCTGAAAAAGGTCGGCCGCGTCGGCGTCAAGGCGGTGATCTATTTCGAGATCGTCACCACCATCGCGCTGGCGCTTGGCATTGTGCTCGCGTATGTGTTCGAGCCGGGCGCCGGCATGAACGTCAACCCGGCCTCGCTGGACGCCTCGGCGATGAGCGCCTATGTCGACAACGCGGCCAAGGTGGCCAGCGGCGGCACCGTCGACTTCCTGCTCAAGCTGATTCCGTCGACCATGATCGGCGCCTTCTCGTCGGGCGACGTGCTGCAGGTGCTGCTGGTTTCGGTGCTGTTCGGCTGCGCGCTGTCGCTGATCGGCGAGCCGGGCCGGCCGCTGGTCCGGCTGATCGACACCTTCTCGCAGGCGCTGTTCAAGATGATGAGCTTCATCATCAAGCTGGCGCCGCTGGGCGTGCTGGGCGCGGTGGCCTTCACCGTTGGCAAGTACGGCATCGGTTCGCTCAAGCAGCTGGGCTTCCTGGTGGTGCTGTTCTACGGCGCCGTCGTCGTGTTCGTGGCCGTGGTGCTGGGCACCGTGATGCGGCTGTCGGGCTTCTCGGTGTTCAAGCTGATCAAGTACCTGCGCGCCGAACTGCTGGTGGTGCTGGGCACCGCCTCGTCCGACAGCGTGCTGCCGCAGATCATGCGCAAGCTGGAATTCATGGGCATTCGCAAGTCGGTGGTGGGCCTGGTGATTCCGACCGGTTACTCGTTCAACCTCGACGCCTTCTCGATCTACCTGACGCTGGCCGCGGTGTTCATCGCGCAGGCCACCAATACCGCGCTGTCGATGGCCGACCTGCTCGGCATCCTGGCGGTGGCGCTGGTGACCTCCAAGGGCGCCCACGGCATTCCGGGTTCCGCCATCGTGATCCTGGCCGCGACGCTGTCGGCGCATCCGGCGATCCCGGCGATCGGCCTGGTGCTGGTGCTGTCGGTCGACTGGTTCATCGGCATCGCCCGTGCGCTCGGCAACCTGATCGGCAACTGCGTCGCCACCGTGGTGGTTGCGGCCTGGGAAAAAGACATCGATCGCGAACGCGCGCATGCCGTGCTGAACGGCGAGATCCCGACCGCCGAACTGGACGAGGGCCTGAGCGCGCCGGTGCTTGATGGCCTGGACGGCCTGGAGGGTGGCCAAGCCACGGCCCCCGGGTATGCGCCGGTGCCGGGTAAAGCCACGGGACGATAGAATTCGGCATTTCCCCCAAGCGCGCCGCCCGCGCTGCGCCCCATGCCCGAGCATATCGACCCTGCCATGACCGCCGAGGCGATCGCCGACGACATCGTCGCGGCGATCGTCTCGCACCGCCTGCCGCCCGGCACCAAGCTGCGCGAGGAGGCTCTGGCGGCGGTCTACCGGGTCAGCCGTACCAAGGTGCGCGCGGCGCTGCTGATGCTGTCCAAGGACAAGGTGATCCAGATCGTGCCCGACAAGGGCGCCTTCGTCGCCAAGCCCAGCGCCGAGGAGGCGCGCGAGGTCTTTGCCGTGCGGCGCATTCTGGAGGCCGCGCTGGCGCGCGAATTCGTCGCGCGCGCCACCGCCGCCGACTACAAGCGGATCGACAAGCATCTGGCCGCCGAAAGGAAGGCTCTGGCCGGCAACGACGCGCAAACGCGTACCCGCCTGCTCAGCGACTTCCATATCCTGCTGGCCGAGGTGGTCGGCAACAAGGTGCTGATCGAGATGCTGCACGAGCTGTCGATGCGCAGCGCGGTAATCACGATGCTGTACCAGTCGCGCCGGGACGCGGCCTGCTCCTCGGACGAACATCGCGAGTTCATCGAAGCGGCCCGCGCCGGCGACGCCGAGCGCGCGGTCGAGCTGATGGTCGGCCACCTGAGTCATGTCGAAGGCGCGCTGCACTTCGACGAGGTGCCGGCGCCGGCCGGCAAGGATCTGGTGGCGGCGCTGCTTGCCTGACTCCATCGTCCGCGGCGCGCCGCGTCAGCGCTTGCGCCGCCGCGACCACCACCACAGCCCGTACACCGCGACATTGATCGCCACCACCACCGCTCCCAACCACAGCTGCGTCTCCCGCGTCAGCGCCTGCGGGTACAGCAGCGGCAGCAGATACTGCTCGACGAAGCCGCCGGCATAGCCCTGTTCGCCGGCGGCGTGCCGCAGCCGGTTCTCCAGCGGGGTCAGTGGGCAGATCCAGCCGGTCCATTCGACAGTGGCGCCCCACAGCGCGGCCGGCAGATGCAGCCATGCGATGCGGGGCCAGCGCCACAGCAGCACGCCGCCCGCGACCACGAAGGCGACGAACAGCAGGTGCAGCAGCACCACGGCGTCGGCGAGCCAGGCGGCCATCGGCCCTCCTCTACACAGCAAGCGCTTCGGGTCCTTACGGGCAACCGGAACGCGCGGTCCAGTAGCCCGGGCGGTTGTACTCGGTCTTCAGGTGTTCGATGAAGAAGCGGATCTTCGCCGGCACCGGACGCTGTTGCGGATACACCGCCAGGATGTCGTAGTCGGGCAAGGCGTATTCATCCAGCACCGTGATCAGTTCCCCGCTCTCCAGCTGCGGCAGGATTTCCCACGTCGAGCGCCAGCCCAGCCCCAGCCCCTCGCAGGTCCAGCGGTGCAGCAGCTCGCCGTCGTTGCAGTCGAGATTGCCGGTCACGCGCACGCTGACGGCCTTGCCGTTCTGGCGGAAGTACCAGCCGCGCTGCTGCCCGCCCTGCAGATTGAAGGCCAGGCAGTTGTGCTGCGCCAGGTCGTCGAGCGTGCGCGGCACACCGTGCCGCGCAAAGTAGGCCGGCGTGCCGCACACCACGCGCTTGTTGGTCGCCAGCTTGATCGCGACGAAATTTGGGTCGATCGCGCCGCCGATGCGGATGCCGACATCGTAGCCCTCCCGTACCAGATCGACCACGCGGTCGGTCAGGTTGAACGAGATCTGCACCTCGGGATTGTTGGCGAGAAATGCCGGCGCGTGCGGCGCCACATGCTTGCGGCCGAACGCCGCGGGTGCCGAAACGATCAGATGGCCGGTCGCCTTGTGGCGGCCCTCGGCGATCAGCATCTCGGCGCGGTCCAGGTCGGCCAGCGCCTTCTTGCACTGCTCCATGAAGGCGGCGCCCTGCTCGGTCACGGCGATGCGCCGCGTGGAGCGGTGCAGCAATTTGACGCCGATGCGCGCCTCCAGCGCGTTGATGCGCCGGCCGATCATCACCGGCGTGACGCCCTGAGTCAGCGCGGCGGCCGCCATGCTGCCCTGCTCCACCACCGAGATGAAGGCCTCGATCTGTTTGAGTTTGTCCAACCTTAGTCTCCTCCCGCGCACGATTGTGCGCCGCGCCGCCGTGCCGCGGCATCCGCCGCGCGCTATGCCGGCAATGCGCCGGAACGCATGACGCCGGTGAACGCGGACGGTGCGCCGGCGCACGCGCCAGACGACATCATTCCAAACCTCAGGTATGGAATCAACTGATCTCTCTTCCCTTTATCGCAGCGCCAAGGCGGTAATAGGATCGACTCCAACGGAATTCATCACCATTGGAGACAGACATGCCGAAGATGAGAGCAGTGGACGCGGCAGTGGCCGTGCTGGAAAAGGAAGGCATCACCGTGGCGTTCGGCGTACCGGGCGCCGCCATCAACCCGTTCTATTCGGCGATGCGCAAGACGGGCTCGATCGACCACTATCTGGCGCGCCACGTCGAGGGTGCCTCGCACATGGCCGAGGGCTACACCCGCGCCGAGGCCGGCAATATCGGCGTCTGCATCGGCACCTCGGGTCCGGCCGGCACCGACATGATCACCGGCCTGTATTCGGCCTGGGCCGACTCGATTCCCATCCTCTGCATCACCGGCCAGGCGCCGCGTGCGCGTCTGTACAAGGAAGATTTCCAGGCCGTCGACATCGAATCGATCGCCAAGCCCGTGACCAAGTGGGCGGTCACCGTGCGCGAGCCCGCACTGGTGCCGCAGGTGTTCCAGCAGGCCTTCCACCTGATGCGTTCGGGCCGTCCCGGTCCGGTGCTGATCGATTTGCCGTTCGACGTGCAGGTCGCGGAAATCGAGTTCGATCCGGAAACGTACCAGCCGCTGCAGCCGTACAAGCCCGCGGCGTCGCGCGCGCAGATCGAGAAGGCGATCGCGATGCTGAACGCCTCGGCCAAGCCGCTGATCGTCTGCGGCGGCGGGGTGATCAATGCCGATGCGGCCGAACTGCTGGTCGAGTTCGCCGAACTGGTCAACGTGCCCGTGGTGCCGACGCTGATGGGCTGGGGCGTACTGGCCGACGACCATCCGCTGCAGGCCGGCATGGTCGGGCTGCAGACCTCGCACCGCTACGGCAACGCGAACCTGCTGGCGTCGGACTTCGTGATGGGCATCGGCAACCGCTGGGCCAACCGCCACACCGGCAGCGTCGATGTCTACACCAAGGGCCGCAAGTTCGTGCACGTCGATATCGAGCCGACGCAGATCGGCCGCGTGTTCGGCCCGGACCTGGGCATCGTCTCCGATGCGAAGCTGGCGCTGGAGCAGTTCGTCGAGGTCGCCCGCGAGATGAAGCAGGCCGGCCGGCTGCCGTGCCGCAAGGCCTGGGTCGCCGAGGTGCAGCAGCGCCGCCGCACCATGCACCGCAAGAGCGATTTCGACAACGTTCCGGTCAAGCCGCAGCGTGTCTATCGCGAGATGAACCAGTACTTCCCGCGCGACGTGCGCTACGTCAGCACGATCGGCCTGTCGCAGATCGCCGCGGCGCAGTTCCTGTCGGTCAACCAGCCGCGCCACTGGATCAACTGCGGCCAGGCCGGCCCGCTGGGCTGGACCATTCCGGCGGCGATCGGCGTCAAGGTTGCGTCGCCCGAATCGGACGTGGTGGCGATCTCCGGCGACTACGACTTCCAGTTCATGATCGAGGAGCTGGCGGTGGCGGCGCAGTTCAAGGTGCCGTACATCCACGTGCTGGTGAACAACTCCTATCTCGGTCTGATCCGCCAGGCGCAGCGCAATTTCGAGATGGACTACTGCGTGCAGCTGGCCTTCGACAACGTCAACGCGCCGGAACTGAACGGCTATGGCGTCGACCACGTCAAGGTGGTCGAAGGCCTGGGCTGCAAGGCGATCCGCGTGTTCAAGCCCGAGGACATCGCGCCGGCCTTCGCCGAGGCGCGCGACCTGATGGCCGAGTTCTCGGTGCCGGTGGTGGTCGAGGTGATCCTGGAACGCGTAACCAATATCGCGATGGGCACCGAGATCGACAACATCAACGAGTTCGAGCCGATCGAGGATCGCGTCGACGAGGAAGCCGACACGGCGATCCTGAAAGAAGAAGCGGAAACGGCCTGACGCGCGCGCAGGCGGACGTGCGCCGATCGATCGGCGTGCCGTCCGCCGCCCTCGGACCGTAACGACATCACTACCCAGACTGTTGGAGACAACCATGCCGAAACTGGCTGCCAACCTGACCATGCTGTTCAACGAGGTCGGTTTCCTCGACCGCTTCGAAGCCGCCGCGCGCGCGGGCTTTCGCGGCGTCGAGTTCCTGTTCCCCTATGCCTTCCACGCCGATCAGATCGCCGATCGGCTCAACCGCTTCCAGCTCGACCTGGTGCTGCACAACCTGCCGGCCGGCAAGTGGGAAGCGGGCGAGCGCGGCATCGCCTGCCATCCGGATCGCGTCGGCGAATTTCAGGACGGCGTCGGCGACGCGATCCAGTACGCCAAGGTGCTCGGCGTGCAGCAGCTGAACTGCCTGGCAGGCATCCTGCCGCAGAACGTCAGGCGCGAGCAGGCCCAGGAAACGCTGGTCGAGAATCTGCGCTTTGCCGCCCGCAAGCTGGCTGCCGAAAAGATCGACCTGCTGATCGAGCCGATCAATACCTTCGACATCCCCGGCTTCTTCCTGTCGCGCACGCAGCAGGCGCTCGATCTGATCGACCAGGTCGGCGAGCCCAACCTTTACGTGCAGTACGACATCTATCACATGCAGCGGATGGAAGGCGAAATCGCCGCCACGCTGAAGGCCAACCTGCCGCGCATCCGGCATGTGCAACTGGCCGACAATCCGGGCCGCAACGAGCCCGGCACCGGCGAGCTGAACTACGGCTTCCTGTTCTCCTGGCTCGACCAGATCGGCTACACGGGCTGGGTCGGCTGCGAATACAAGCCGCGCACGAGCACCGAGGCCGGCCTGGGCTGGCGCGCGCAGTTCGGCGTGCAGTGATCCCGCCGGATCGCAACGAATACAGAAACAGAACAGCTTTCATTCATCACCATTCCAAGGAGACTCACCATGGCAAACCAACGCAACGTCGGCTTCATCGGCTTGGGCATCATGGGCGCGCCGATGGCCGGCCACCTGCGCGCGGCCGGCCACACGCTGTTCGTCCATGACGTCAATCCCGCGCCGCAGGCCCTGGTCGACGCCGGCGTCACGGTCTGCACCAGCGCCGAAGAGGTCGCCAAGCGCGCCGACATCGTGATCATCATGGTGCCCGACACCCCGCACGTCGAAAGCGTGCTGTTCAGCGAGAAGGGCGTGGCCGCCGCGCTGAAGGCGGCCGGCAAGGAAGCCTCGCACAGCAAGATCGTGGTCGACATGAGCTCGATTTCGCCGATCGCCACCAAGGACTTCGCGGCGCGCATCAACAAGCTGGGCGCAGCCTATCTCGACGCGCCGGTATCGGGCGGCGAAGTGGGAGCGAAGGCCGCCACGCTGACCATCATGGTCGGCGGCCCGGCCGAGGCCTTCGAGGAGGTCAAGCCGCTGTTCGAGCTGATGGGCAAGAACATCACGCTGGTCGGCGGCAACGGCGATGGCCAGACCACCAAGGTCGCCAACCAGATCATCGTCGCGCTGAATATCCAGGCGGTCGCCGAGGCGCTGCTGTTTGCCTCGAAGGCCGGCGCCGATCCTGCCAAGGTGCGCCAGGCGCTGATGGGCGGCTTCGCGTCGTCGCGCATTCTGGAAGTGCACGGCGAACGCATGGTCAAGCGCACCTTCGATCCGGGCTTCCGCATCGAGCTGCACCAGAAGGACCTGAACCTGGCGCTGCAGGGCGCCAAGGCGCTGGGCGTGGCGCTGCCCAACACCGCGACCGCGCAGGAGCTGTTCAACACCTGCGCAGCCAACGGCTTCGGCAAGCAGGATCACTCGGCGCTGTGCCGCGCGATCGAGCTGATGTCGAACCATACGATCGCCAAGTAAGCGGCCAGCGAGGGCCCTTTAACGGCGCCCTCGCCTTGTCCAAGCAATGCGTCGTCCCCGCGAAGGCGGGGACCCAGTGACTCTGCAAGCCGCTGGATTCCTGCCTTTGCGGGAGCGACGTGTCGAATCGCCTCTGTTTATCCCGCACCCGCCATGTATTCCGATTCCCCCGCCGCCCTGCTGACGCCGCAGCGTCCCGACAGCCTTGCCGATCCGCGCGCGCTGCTGCGCGAGCTGTTCGACACCGCGGTCGCCGCGGTCAGTCCGGGCCAATGCCTGCCGCCGCAACTGCCGTCGCCGCCGAAGGGCCGCACCGTGGTAATCGGCGCGGGCAAGGCCGCCGCGTCGATGGCGCAGGCGGTCGAGGCCAGCTGGCAGGGCGAACTGTCGGGGCTGGTGGTCACGCGCTATGGCCATGGCGCGCCATGCTCGCGCATCGAGGTCGTCGAGGCCGCGCATCCCGTGCCCGACGCGGCGGGGCAGCAGGCCGCACAGCGCATGGTCGAGATGGTCAACGGACTGAGCGCCGACGACCTGGTGCTGTGCCTGATCTCGGGCGGCGGCTCGGCCCTGATGGCCGCGCCCGCACCCGGCCTGACGCTGGCCGACAAGCAGGCCGTCAACAAGGCGCTGCTGCGCAGCGGCGCCAATATCGGCGAGATGAACTGCGTGCGCAAGCATCTGTCCGCGCTCAAGGGCGGCAGGCTTGCGCTGCAATGCGCGCCGGCGCGCGTCGAGACGCTGCTGATCTCCGACATTCCGGGCGACGATCCGACGCTGATCGCCAGCGGGCCCACGTTGCCGGACGCCACCACCTGCGCCGATGCGCTGGCGGTGATCGACAAGTACGGCATCGAGGTCCCGGCGGCCGTGCGCGCGCATCTGGAGAGTGGCGCCGGCGAAACGCCCAAGCCCGGCGATCCGCGCTTCGAAGGCCATCGCAGCGTGACGCTGGCCACCGCGCAGCAGTCGCTCGAAGCGGCGGCAGCACGTGCCCGTGCGCTCGGCATCGAGGCCCATATTCTTTCGGACTGCATCGAGGGCGAAGCCCGCGAGGTCGCGCTGGTGCACGCGGCGCTGGCACGCCAGGTGGCGCAGCGCGGCCAGCCGTGGCGCAAGCCGTGCGTGCTGCTGTCGGGCGGCGAGACCACCGTGACGGTGCGCGGCAACGGACGCGGCGGACGCAACGCGGAATTCCTGCTGTCGCTCGCCGTCGCGCTCGACGGCCTGCCCGGCGTGCATGCGATCGCCGCCGACACGGACGGCATCGACGGATCCGAAGACAACGCCGGCGCGCTGCTGTCGCCCGACACGCTGGCCCGCGCCGCCGCGCGCGGCGTGTCGGCGCGCGCGTGCCTGGCCGACAACGACGGCTACGGCTTCTTTGCCGCACTGGACGATCTGATCGTGACAGGGCCGACGCGCACCAACGTCAACGACTTCCGCGCGATGCTGATTCTCTGACAATGGCGCTGCGACGTCGCGACGCCTGCCGAGGCCGGCAACGACAGCAGCCACGGCCTGGCCAATCACCACCGCAACGACATCGAATTGCCCCCGGCACGCCAGCGTGCCGCATCACCCTGCAACACCGCAACACTGCCAATACCGCACCAGGAGACACCATGAGACGCCAGCGCAAAGCCAAGATCGTTGCCACGCTCGGACCGGCTAGCACCGATATCGCGGTGATCCGGCAACTGTTCGAGGCCGGCGCCGACGTGTTCCGGCTGAACTTCAGCCACGGCACGCACGAGGACCATCGCCAGCGCTATCAGGCCGTGCGCCAGGTCGAGGCCGAGACCGGCCGCCCGATCGCGGTGCTGGCCGATCTGCAAGGACCGAAGCTGCGCATCGGCACCTTCGCGGTCGGCAAGGTCGCGGTCAAGGCCGGCGATCCCTTCGTGCTCGACAGCGATCCGACCCCGGGCGATGCAACGCGCGTGCATCTGCCCCATCCCGAACTCTTTCGCGTCGCCGCGCCGGGCCAGTCGCTGCTGATCGACGACGGCAAGGTGCAGCTGCGGATCGAATCGGTGTCCGCGGGCAGCATCGCCACGCGCGTGATCAATCACGGCACGCTGTCGGATCGCAAGGGCGTCAACGTGCCGGACGCGGTGATTCCGATTCCCGCGCTGACCGACAAGGATCGCCGCGACCTGGAATTCGCGCTGTCGCTCGGCGCCGACTGGATCGCGCTGTCGTTCGTGCAGCGTCCCTCGGACATCGTCGAGGCGCGCGAGATCATCGGCACGCGCGCCGGGGTGCTGTCGAAGATCGAGAAGCCGGCCGCGCTGCAGCAGCTCGACGAGATCGTCCGGGTGTCGGACGCGGTGATGGTCGCGCGCGGCGACCTCGGCGTGGAACTGCCGCCCGAGCGCGTGCCCGGCGTGCAGAAACGCATCCTGCGTGTGTGCCGCCAGCTCGGCAAACCCATCGTGATCGCCACGCAGATGCTCGAATCGATGATCGACTCGCCAGTGCCCACGCGCGCCGAGGCATCCGACGTCGCCAGCGCGATCTACGACGGCGCCGACGCGGTGATGCTGTCGGCCGAATCGGCCAACGGCCGTCATCCGGTGCCCGCGGTTGCGATGATGAACCGCATCATCACCGAGGTCGAACGCGACCCGCTCTATCGCAATCTGCTCGACGCCCAGCACGAGGCGCCGCTGTCCACTCGCCAGGACGCGATCTGCGCCGCGCTGCGCGAGGTCACGCAGATCATCGGCGCAGCGGCGACAGTGACCTATACGTCGTCGGGCGCCACGGCATTGCGCGCCGCGCGCGAGCGGCCGTGCGCGCCGATCGTCAGCATCACGCCGCATGTCGAGATCGCGCGGCGGCTGGCGCTGGCCTGGGGGGTGCATTCGACCGTCAGCCCGGACGTGCAGAGCGTCGACGAGATGGTCGATGCCGCGACCCGCGCGGCGCTGGCCGAAGGCTATGCGGAGCCCGGCGACCAGATCACGATCGCAGCCGGCATGCCGTTCGGTCAGGGCGGCACCACCAATCTGCTGCGGGTCGCCGAGGTCGGCGGCAGCAAGGTGCCGGCCACCGTCGCGATCGAGGCTGCCAGCGCCGTGCCCGCATAAAACCGGCGCCGCCCGCGGCGACCTCTCCGGCACCCGCGCGGTGCCGCCATTGCTATACTTGGCGGCACTTCGCGGCCGGGTCTTCCTTCGCCCGTTTTCCGTGGCCGCGCACCCTGAACCAGCGGAGCCACCATGCGCCTTGACGACGAAGCCGAAAGCCAACACGTGGAAGACCGGCGAGGCGGCAGAGGCTTCGGTGCCGGTCCCAAGACGATCGGCATCGGCACCATCCTGGTGGCGCTCGCCGCCTCGTATTTCTTCGGCATCGATCCCACCGTGATCATGCAGGGCGCCTCGGTGCTGCAGCAGTCCGAAGCGCCCCAGCAGCAGGCCAACCAGGGCCCTCCCGCCAGCGATCCGATGTCCGTGTTCGTCCGCAAGGTGCTTGGCAGTACCGAGCGTACCTGGTCGCGGCTATTCGAAACCGAGCTGAACCGGCGCTACGAGCCGCCCACGCTGGTGCTGTTCACCGGTGCCACGCAGACGGCATGCGGCATGGGCCAGTCCGCGATGGGCCCCTTCTATTGTCCGGCCGACCAGAAGGTCTATATCGATCTGGCGTTCTACGACGAACTGCGCAAGCGCTTCGGCGCTGCCGGCGATTTCGCCCAGGCCTATGTGATCGCGCACGAGGTCGGCCACCACGTGCAGAACCTGCTCGGCGTGGCGGACAAGGTCGACAGCGCGCGTCGCCGCATGGGCGAGGCGCAGGCCAACCAGCTGTCGGTGCGGATGGAACTGCAGGCCGATTGCCTGGCCGGCGTCTGGGCCGCGGCGGCGCAACGCGCCAATCAGCAGCTGCTCGAACCCGGTGACATCGAAGAAGGGCTGCAGGCCGCCGCCGCGATCGGCGACGACCGCCTGCAGCGGCAATCGCAAGGCTATGTCGTGCCGGAAGCCTTCACGCACGGGACCAGCGAGCAGCGCGTCCGCTGGCTGCGGCGCGGACTCGAATCTGCCGATATCGGCCGCTGCGACGCCTTCGCGGCGCGCCAGCTGTAGCGCGCGCCGGGTTCGGCGAGCCACGGTACTGCGGAATAAAAAACACCCACCCGGAGAGAGAGAGAAGGAGGAAGGGAGGTCAACCGGGCAGGTGGGAGATAAACCGGTGTGGCCGGCGCGCTGGCGTGGCGGTGGCCAGATGTGGCCACCGCGAACGCGGCGCCGGCGCGGCGTCAGACGCGATAGCCGTACAGCGAACCGTCACCGCTGCGGGCGTTGTCGAGCGAGCTGGCGGCAATCTCGCCGCTGGGCGCACGAGCGCCTTCGCTGAAGCTGTCGAACTGCCCCTGGCGCGTGCCTTCGCTGTAGGGATCGAACTTGCCCTGGCGGGCCCCTTCGCTGAAGGTATCGAACTTGCCCTGGCGGGCGCCGTCGGTGAAGGTGTTGAACTTGCCGGCGCGCAGCGCATCGGCATAGACGTCGAACTTGCCGACCTTGCTGGAGGTGGCGGGCGCTGCCACGGCGACCGCCGAGGTCGCGGCCACGATGGCGGCCAGCGCGCCGCCGATGATACGGCTGGTGATCATTTGGGACTCCTTCAACTGAGCTTTGTCTTGTGTGTCAGCTACCTGCTGCCCCTGAGCGATCTATGTCGCCATGTGAGCACGGGTTGAAGGTTAGTCCCTGGCCTTGCGGCCACAAATGGGGCTGCGACGAATGGTGCGTTGCGCGCCGTGAAACGTCATCGTGGCGGAACAAGCGGCGCCCCGGGGGCGAGGCGCCGCAGCCGGGCCGCCGGCCCTTTACCGCCCGAACTACAGCGTGAACTGCCCGTTGGCCTCGGGCTGATAGGACAGCTCGAGCACCGTGACGCGCTGCTCCCGGCCGTCCGGCAGCCGGTAGCTGACCGACTCCCCGGCACGGGCGCCCAGCAGCGCCTGGCCGACCGGCGAGAACACCGAGATCCGGCCTGCCTCGAAATCGGCGTTGTCGGGGTACACCAGCGTCCACTCGCGTGGCGCCGGATCGCCCTCCAGCGCGCAGCGCACCGTCGAGTTCATCGTCACCACGTCCTGCGGGATCGCGTCGGGCGGCACGATCGCCGCGCGCGCCAGCAGGTCGTCCAGCATCTCGGCGATGCCGTTGGCGGGCGCCCGGCTGGCGATGCGCTCCAGGCGGGTCACGTCGAGTTCGGTCAGGTACAGCGTGGGCTGCAGCGAAGCGGATGCATTCATGGCGGCTCCTGTATTGGCTTGCGCGCCGCGGGGCGCGCTTGTCTTGCTTGTCTGGTGAATTCGGCCGGATCGGCGTCCGCGTGGCGATGGTGCCGGTGGGCGCGCGGCGCGCGGCTCGGTAGAGCGGAACGCCTGGCAGAAAAACGATCCGGAAAAGGAGGCTCGGGCCCGGTTCGGCTGGCCCGGCGCGACTGCTGTGCGGCTAGGCTGGGAACCGGGCGGGATCAAGCGGGGCGGAGATTCGGCGCGTGATCCGGCGGGAAGGGACGGCGGCCAGGCCGGCCGCCATGCGCGGTGCGCGCATCAACGGAGCGCGCATCCGGGCCGCGTTCGCAATCTGCTGCGCCACGCGCACGCCGGCCAGCCGGGCAAGGCGGCGGGCCTGGGCGAACGAGACGAAGCGTCGAGCGAACATCGGCGATGGGTTCGGTTTGGGGACGCGGCCCTGGCGGGCGCGGGTCCCGAACGTTGTAATCGGGAAACTAAAACCGGCGGCTCAAAAAAAAAGCGGACGCGACGAATCGCGTGACCGGTTAGCGGGATGCTAGCACAGCACCGGCGAAGCGGCGTGGCGTCGGGCCGCCGAAGTTCAGTGCGGCTGCCCGGCTTCGGTGCGGTGGCACTCGCACGGCCCGCCGCCGGCCGCCTGCTGCAGGTTCTGCAGGATGCCGCACTCGCTGGCGCGGTGGCCTGGGTGGCCCCGGTGACCTTCCTGGCAGGTATGCCGCAGCGCCCGCAACTGGGTCTCCAGCGCCTCCAGCGCCAGGCGCTGCGCGTGGATCTGCTCGATCTGCCGGTCCAGCAGCGCATTGATGCCGTCGCAGGCGGCGCTAGGGTCGCGGGCAAAATCGCGCAAGCGGCGCACGTCGGACAGACTCATGCCGAGCGAGCGGCAATGGCGGACGAAGTTCAGCTGCACCAGATGGGCATCGCCGTAGCGGCGATAGCCGTTGTCCTCGCGCTGTGGCGCGTCGAGCAGCCCTTCGCGCTCGTAGTAGCGGATCGTCTCCGCATCGCAGCCCGACCGGCGGGCCAGTTCTCCGATTCTCATGACGCTTACCTTGTAGCGTTTACAGGGTTTTCAAGGGGCAGTGTAGTGCAGCGGAAAGCGGATTACCTGCGACGCGGTGTCTCAGGTGCCGGCAAGCCTCAGGTTCGGCGCCTTGGCGTCGGCAACGTATGGCAAGCGCTCTGGCGCCACGAATGGCGCGTTCGTATCTCGGGTAGAATCGCCGCAACCGGGGTCGGCCCCGTGGCTTGCGGCCGCCCCGGATTACTTTTCGATACCCCACTCGAACCTCGTGCTGCGCTCCGCCACCTTCGTGCGATCGCTGCAGCGGCTGCTCCGGCTGTCGCTGCTGCCGCTGCTGCTTGCCCTGCTGCCGCTGCATGGCTGGGCAGGTGCCGGCCTGCCCGCGGGCAACTCGGCCGCGCAGGGGATCGGATCCGTGGCGATCATCGACGCCATCGAGGTCATCGACAGCATCGACTCCGCAGTGGCCAGCGCCACCGCCGCCTCCCCGAGCGCGATCGGCGATGCGTCACCGGACTGCGGCGCGCCCACGCCCTCCCCGTTCGCCGAAGCCGGCGAAGCCGCACCGTCGGGGGCTGACCTGGCCGAACAGCTGCTGCTTCCCTCCGCGCCCGCAATGACGGACGCCGGCGGCCGCATCGGCCCGCCTGCCTACGCCGCGCTGCGGCTGCCCGAACCCGACCTGCCCCTGCTGCCGCGCCCGCCGCGCGGCTGATTCCGGCCATCCGCGCCGATTCCGAACCCGAAGCCCCGTGGCATCACGGGCCTTCGCCATGCGGCCCTGTCCGCGCCTTTTCCCTGCTGACTGAACCAAGATGAAACGCGTCCTGCTTTTCCTGGCGACCAACCTCGCCGTCATGATCGTGCTGAGCATCACCGCGAGCCTGCTCGGGGTGAATCGCTTCCTGACCGCCAACGGCCTGAACCTTGGCACGCTGCTCGCCTTCGCCGCGCTGATGGGCTTCGGCGGTGCCTTCATTTCGCTGCTGATGTCCAAGACCATCGCCAAATGGTCCACCGGCGCCCAGGTGATCACTCACCCCAGCACCAGCACCGAACTGTGGCTGATGCAGACCGTCGAGAAGCTGGCGCAGCGCGCCGGCCTGCCGATGCCCGAAGTCGCCATCTACGAGGGCGAACCCAACGCCTTCGCCACCGGCGCGACCAAGAACAGCTCGCTGGTGGCGGTCTCGACCGGCCTGCTGCAGAGCATGTCGCGCGAGGAGGCCGAGGCCGTGCTGGCGCACGAGGTCGCCCACGTGGCCAATGGCGACATGGTGACGCTGACGCTGATCCAGGGCGTGGTGAACACCTTCGTGATCTTCCTCGCCCGCGTGGTCGGCTACTTCGTCGACTCGATGCTGCGCCGTAACGACGAGGAGTCGAGCGGCCCGGGCATCGGCTACATCGTCACCGTGATCGTCTGCGAAATCGTGTTCGGCATCCTGGCCAGCCTGATCGTCGCCGCGTTCTCGCGCTACCGCGAGTTCCGCGCCGATGCCGGCGCAGCCCGGCTGATGGGCACGCCCACGCCGATGGTGTCCGCGCTGCGGCGCCTGGGCGGTCTGGAAAGCGACGGCCTGCCGCAGAACATGCAGGCGATGGGCATCTCGGGCGGCAAGTCGTGGATGGCGCTGTTCGCCAGCCACCCGCCGATCGAGGCCCGTATCGCGGCGCTGCAAGGCACCCGCTGATCCCGAAGATCGGGAACCGGCCGCGGCCGCCGCGTCAGGCGGCCGCGTTTACCGGTTCCCGCGGTGCCGCCTGCGTCTGCGTTGGCGTCGACTGCGCGCGGAACGCGGCGCGATAGCGTTCCGGCGTGGTGCGCAGGTGCCGCAGAAAGGCCTGCCGCATGCCGTCGGCGCTGCCGAATCCCGCCATGCGCGCCACCGTCTCCAGCCGGCGATCGCTCTGTTCCAGCATTCGCCGCGCCGCCTCGACCCGCTGCGTCTCGACATAGCGCGCCGGCGTCTGCCCTACCTGCCGTGCGAATACCCGCGCAAAATTGCGCGGGCTCATCGCCACCCGCTCCGCCAGTGCGCCGACCGACAGGTCCGCGTCGAGATGGTCGGCGATCCATCCCTGCAACTCCCTCAGCTCCGGACTTTGCGCTGCCTGCGCCTGCAGCGCGCTGGAGAACTGCGCCTGGCTGCCCGGCCGGCGCAGGAACAGCACCAGTTCCCGCGCCACCGCCAGCGAGGTGGCGTGGCCCAGGTCGTCCTCGACCAGCGACAGCGACAGGTCCATGCCGGCGGTGACGCCTGCCGAGGTGTACAGGCGCCCGGCCTGGATCCAGATCGGATCGGCATCGACCATCACGCGCGGATGCCGCCGCGCCAGCTTCTCGGCATGGCGCCAGTGCGTGGTGGCACGCTGCGTATCGAGCAGCCCGGTGCGCGCCAGCACGAAGGCGCCGGTGCAGACCGCGCCGAGCCGGCGCACCTTCGGCGCCATCTCCCGCAGCCAGTTGATCAGCGCGGCGTTGTCCGCGGCAGCCGCATGGCCGGCGCCGCCCGCCAGCAACAGCGTGTCTACCGGTCCGGGAAGCGTCTCGGCGATGCGATGGAACGGCGCATCGGCCAGCAGCCGGATGCCGCTCTCGGTGCGGATCACCGCATCGTCGCTGACGCTGGCGACGCGGATGTGATACGCCGGACCGGGCCGGCCCGACAGGCGGTTGGCCTGGCCGAACACCGCGGTCGGACCGGTGACGTCGAGCTCCTGCGCCGGGTCCGGTGCGACGATCAGCACCACGCGCGGCGTGTCGGGGACGGAATGCAGATGGGCGGGCATGGGGGTATCGGGCAAGGTCCTGATCAGGGCGAGCGTGAAGGCCGGGATGCGGCCGATCATACCGGCGCGAGCGCCCGGCTGCGCCGTTGCCAGCCCAGCGTGATCACCAGCGCCACGGCCAGCGCCGGCAAGGCTGCCAGGTTCACCGCATCCCAGCCGTAGTGGTGCAGGATCTGCCCGGCCGCCAGCGTCGCGACGGCGGTCAGCACCGCGGTCGAGAACTCCGCCACCGCCTGCGTCCGCGCGCGCTCGGCATCGCGATAGCTGCTGGTCAGCAACGTGGTGCCACCGACGAACATGAAATTCCAGCCGACGCCAAGGCACAGCAAGGCGGCATAGAACGCCGGCAGCGACGTCGAGGCCAGCGCGATCACGCTGGAGAGCGCCGACAGTCCGATCCCGGCCATCAGCATCGCCGGATTGCCGAAGCGCTGCAGCAGCCAGCCCGACACGAACGACGGCGCATACATGCCCACCAGATGCCATTCGATGATCTGCGCGCCTTGCGCGATGGTGTGGTTGCAGGCGACCGCGGCGATCGGCGTGGCGGTCATCACGAACATCATCACGGCGTTGCCGATGCCGTTGTTGGCGAAGGCCGCCAGGAACACCGGCTGACGCACGATCTCGCCGAGCGGCCGCGCCGGCAATTGCGAGTCCGGGTTGCTGCCAGCCGGCGGCGGAGGCGGCTCGCGATAGGCAAACGCGAGCAGCAGCACCGTCGCCACGCCGAAGGCGGCCACCACGGCATAGGAACCGGCGAACGGCAGCGGGCTCATCAGGTCGGTCGACCAGGCGGCGATGGCCGGTCCGCAGACCGCGGCCACCACGCCGCCCGTCAGCACCGCCGAGATCGCGCGCGGCTTGTCGGCGGCCGGCGCGGCATCGGCGGCGGCCAGCCGATAGAAGCGCGCGAACGCCTGGAACACGCCGACCAGCGCGGTGCCGGCGCAGAAGGCCAGGAAATCGTGATGGGCGATGGCCCAGACCGAGATCAGCCCGCCCGCGGTGCAGGCGATCCCGCCCAGGCAGAACGCCAGCCGCCGTCCGAGCCGCTCGATCAGAAAGGCCGCGGCGATCGCGGTCACCGCCGATGCCACCGTGATCAGCGCGAACGGCACCGTGGCCAGCGCCTTGTCGGGCGCCAGCGTGTAGCCGACCAGCCCGGTCAGCGTCAGATCGACCGACAGCGCGGACGTGAACAGCGCCTGGCAGACCGCCAGCACGCGGGCATGAGACATCGGGGACATCGGCTTCATCGGGACTTTCCTCGGATTTCCTGTCGTTCGCAGGGATGCCACCGAGCTTAAAAGTCCCGTTGCCTGGCCTTCGGACAACGATCCGTGGATTTCTGCCAAGCAGAGACGGCCGACGGGGCGTCCGGACGAGATTCCGACCGTCGGCCGACCGCAGGTAAATCGTCAGGGGTTGATTCGTGAGCAGGAAGCCGGCCCGGATGCCCTACTCGGCGATCCGGCCGCGCAAGGCCTTGATCTGGCTGCGCTGCGTCTTGCCTTCCAGCCGCCGCAGCTTCGACGCCAACGTCGGCCGCGTCGGCCGGCGCACCGGCGGCGGCACCGCCACACTATCGACCAGCTCATGCAGGCGCCGCACCGCTTCGTCGCGATTGAGTTCGAGACTGCGATGCTGCTGCGCCTTGATCACGATCACGCCGTCGCGGGTGATGCGGTGATCGTGCAACTGCAGCAGGCGCTGCTTGTGGTCGTCGGCCAGCGACGAGGCGCGGACATCGAAGCGCAGATGCACCGCGTTGGACACCTTGTTGATGTTCTGCCCGCCCGCCCCCTGGGCGCGGATCGCGGTGATCTGGTACTCGTGGTGCGGGATGGCGACGGGCATGGTCGGGCAACTGGGGGCGTGACGGCGTGCTTCAAGGTCAGTCCGGCGCACGTTGGGCAAAGTTCCGGCCCGGGCGGCGTTGGAGACTCGCGCGACGCGCGCGCTATCCCCGTAGTCTCGCGGCCCAGTCCTCGACCGCACCGCTTTGACGGCGCCGCTCGAACAACCGACGCCACGAGTCAACCAGCGGCAACGCCAGCACCGCATCGAGCAGTTCGGGATCGGTCTCGCGGTCGCGCACCAGGCCGGCAAGCCGCGCCACCGACCAATCGGCATGGGGTCGCTCGACCAGCTCCGGCACGTCGCCGCCCTGCAGCTTGCCCGGCACGAGCACGCGGAAATACCAGCCGATGCGCAGGCTCTGCTGCACCAGCGCCGACATGTCGTCGCGCCCGAATCGCACGTTCAGCTTCCAGCAGGGCTGGCGCGGCTGCGACAGCTGCAAGGTCGCCGAGCCGATCCGCCAGACGTCGCCCAGGCAGACGTCATGCTCGTCCCCGCCCGCCCAGCTCAGGTTCTCCCCGAACGCGCCGGCGCGCTCCAGCACCGGCAAGGGGCCGATGTCCTGCCGCCAGTTCGCGTAGTGCTGCCACGGATAACAATGGACCGCCTTTTCCGGCCCGCCGTGGATGCGGCGGTCGCCCTGCTCGTCGCCTTGCAGGCCCAGCGTGTCGACGAAGATCGGCCCCTCGATCGGCTGCTTGTCGATCGCGCTCTGTTTGCCGGGCTTGCTGGGTCCGCCATAAGGCTTGGCGGTGCCGGTCAATACCGCGCGGATCGTGACCTGGGACGGGCTCACGGGGGATTCTCCTGGACGGGATGGATAGGGGTCGACGCCGGTGGGGGCACCGGTATGCATCGAGCCGGCAAGTGTAGCGCCGAACACAGGAACACTGTCGGGGCGCGGCGCGCTCCCAAGTAACCGGTGCCTCGACCGTCTTCAGGAAGCGGCTCAGCGAACGGTCGCGCGTCTCGTCGAAAACGCTGTCGAGGCTTAGCGTGCCCCTCAGTAACCGGTGGCCTTGACCGCCTTCAGGAAGCCGTTCAGCGAACGGTCGGGCGTCTCGTGGAAACGGTCGTCGAGCATGCGGATCGCTCGGCAGCGATCCAGGCGAAAGCTGCGATAGTCCTCGCGCGCGGTGCACCAGGCGGCGAGCAGCCAGACATTGCCCCAGAAGAACAGGCCCAGCGGCTGCACCACGCGTTCCGTGAGCCGCTGCTGCGCGTCGCAGTAATCGAGCCGCAGCAGCCGCTGCTCCCCCATGGCGCCGTGGACGACATCGAAGGCCTCGCGGACCTTGCTGTCATGCATGTAGGCCGGCGCGAACACCCGGCTCTGCTGCGCCGACAGCCGGCGCGTCGGCGGCAGCGCCGCCACCAGCTTCTCCAGCGCCGGATCGGCCGCGGCGGCAAGCGCGCCGCCGCCCCAGGCCTTCAGCATCCGCAGGCCAGCGACCAGCGCCTCGACCTCGATGCCGGAAAACATCAAGGGCGGCACGTCGAAGTCCGCCCGCAGCCGATAACCGATCCCCGCCTCGCCCTCGATCGGCACGCCGGAGACCGACAGCGCCTGAATGTCGCGATAGACCGTACGCTCGGACACGCCGAGCCGCTGCGCCAGCAGCGCCGCCGTGGTCAGGCGGCGGCCGCGCAGGACCTGGACGATCTGGAACAGGCGGTCGGCGCGGCGGCTCATTGGCGTGAGTGAGGAGGTAAGTCAGTCAGGCCGGTCTGGGCAGGATCAGCGGTTGGCAGGCACCGGCTCGTGCAGGCCGATCTTGTTGCCTTCGCTGTCGATGATGTGGGCGATCCGGCCGATCTCGTCCGGCAGCTCCATCGGTCCGAACACCGTCTTGCCCCCCGCTCCGGCCACACGCGCCAGCAAGTCATTGAGCGCGGGCGTATGCAGATAAGGCAGGCTGCCCTCGGTACTCGGCTTGAAGCCCTCGCCAGCCACCAGCGCGCCACCCGAATGCGAATGCGGAAAGATTGCCATATCGATCTCGCTCATCGTCTCGCGGCGCAGCTGCGTCTCGAAGACCCGCTCGTAGAACTGCACGGCCCGGCCCATATCGACGACAGGAATCTCCAGCCAGTTGATCAGAACGTTTTGCATGATGCCACCTCGGTGGTCGTTGAAGGAGACCGCAGTTTGCGAGGGGGCTGCTGACAGCGTGGTGTCAGGAGCATGGCAGATGGGCCGACGACGGGAACCGCGGGAGCGGCACTGCCTGTGTGGACTCATCGTCACCGCGCTCGGTTTTTGCAAATTTGCGCTTGTTTCCTGATGGGCTATGTCAACATAGCCGAGTATCATGTTGTCATATTCATCCACCCATCTTGTCATCCGCTCGTATGCAGCTTGACATTGACATCGTACGGTTCCTGAGCGCTCAGTTTGCCGAGCGCTCTGAAATGGCGCTTGTCGGCCCACTTCAACAGGAACGCGGCATTTCCCGTCAGGCGGCGGCGGCCATGCTCTCTCGTCTCGTCCACCGTGGCTATCTGCATCCCGGCAGCGGACAACGTCCAAAGACATACACCCTGAGCACGTTGGCGCATCTGGACGAGACCTTCCCGCTCGCGGGCCTGGAGGAACACGTCATCTGGGCCCAGTATGCAAAGCCGTATCTTGTCGATTACGTCACGTCGGAGTCGTTGGGTATTTGGGAGTATGGGATCACTGAAATGATCAACAACGCCATTGACCATTCTCAAGGGACAACCCTGCGCGTGCAGTTGTTTGTGAACGCAGCCTATGGCAGTTGCTTGATCACGGACGATGGGGAAGGAATCTTCCGCCGTATTACTCGCCTATGCAAACTGCCGGATGAGCGTCAAGCCATTCTGGAATTGGCAAAAGGGAAGTTGACGACGGATCCAGGCAACCATTCCGGCGAAGGAATTTTCTTTTCTTCGCGCGCTTTCGATTCCTACGGCATTTTCTCCGGCGGACTGGTTTTCGATCATGTCCACGACGGACCTGACCTGCTGTTGGAGCATGGATATGAAGACGCGAAAACGCAGGGTACCACCGTATATATGCGACACGGCAATGCGTGCCCGCGCGCCCTGCGAGAAGTATTTGACCAGTTCGCGGAGCCGGACGAGTACACCTTCAGCAAGACCATTGTGCCGGTTCGCCTCGCGAAGATGGGCGCCGAGAGTCTGCTGTCGCGCTCGCAGGCTCAGCGACTTCTTGCCCGAATAGAGCGGTTCAAGACGGTGATTCTCGATTTCGACGGCGTGGAAACGATCGGCCAGGCGTTTGCCGACGAGATTTTCCGCGTCTTCCAGCGGAATCATCCTGATGTTGAACTCCTTACGAGGAGCACAAACGATCAGATCCAGAACATGATTCGCCGTGCGCGGGCACACGATGATAGCCAAGGCTGACAGGCCGATTCGCCATGGTCACGCAGGGCGGCGGCACGCCAGTGCAAGCGATGGGAAATTTGGCGCGCCCGGCTGGGATCGAACCAGCAACCCCTGCCTTCGGAGGGCAGTACTCTATCCATTGAGCTACGGGCGCACGAGAGGCGGCGGGAGCCGCGCGGTCGACAGCGGCGAGCGCCGCTGTCGGAAAGTCGCATAGGATACCGTGTTTGCCGTAGCGCGTCCATGCCGATGCATGATTTCCCGGGGCCTACGGGTTTCGTCCGAGGCGCTTTTCGCGCCATCGGGAGGGGCTTTACGGCTATAATCGCCCGTTATTTGCGCAAAAGCGGGGCTGCGTCTCGTCCACACGGACGGCGCGCCAGGCGGCATGGGGTGTGGCTGTCAGGCTCGGCAGACTCGGATGCGCGGAGGGGGCGGCAGTCAGGCCCAAGACACGGACCAACGAAAGGCCGCCAAGCGGAGCGGTCACGGGTTTCCTGCAAAATCGAGAGTTCAGCATGAGCGACGTCCATAACGAACACGAGTCTCCCATCAAGACCCCGAAGCAGCTGATCGCTGTGGTGATTGCCGCCTTCGTGGTGCCGATCACCGTGATCATCCTGCTGGTCAGCTTCGTCGGCTACGGCGGCCCGGAAGGCGCCGGCTCCACCGATACGGCGGAGGCGGTGGTTGACCGCATCAAGCCGGTGGCCTCGCTCGAACTGCGCGATCCCAATGCGCCGCGCGTCTTCAAGACCGGCGAACAGGTCTATACCGCCGTCTGCGCGGCCTGCCACGCCACCGGCGCGGCCGGTGCGCCGAAGTTTGGCGCCGCGGGCGACTGGAGCGCCCGCCTCGGCCAGGGCCACGACGGCCTGCTGAAGTCGGTGATCGCCGGCAAGGGCGCGATGCCCCCGCGCGCCGGCACCTCGCCGGACGACTTCTCCGATTACGAACTGGACCGTGCGATGGTGCATCTGGTCAACTCGGCCGGCGGCAAGCTGCAGGAGCCGGCCGCGCCGGCACCGGCGGCGGCGACCACCGCTGCGGCTTCGGAACCTGCGGCGCCGGCGGCTGACGCTGCGGCGACCGCCCCGGCTGCTGCCGCTCCCGCCGCCGCTGCCCCGGCAGCACCGGCCGCGCCGGCTCCGGCAGCCGCCGCGCCGGCGCAAACCACGGCTGCAGCGCCTGCCGCCGCATCGGCCGAGGTCGGCAAGCGCGTCTACGACCAGGTCTGCGCCGCCTGCCACGCCGCCGGCGTCGCCGGTGCGCCGAAGGTCGGCGACAAGGCCGCCTGGGCGCCGCGTATCAAGGAAGGCATGGACGCCGTCCACAACTTCGCGCTGAAGGGCAAGGGCGTGATGCCGCCGAAGGGTGGCTACGCCGGTCCCGACGCCGACGTGATCGCCGCGGCCGATTACATGGTCAACGCGTCGAAGTAAGACCGGGGGCGCCAGCGCGGCGCTCGCCTCGGCAGGACAAAAAAGCCAGCGGCATGCCGCTGGCTTTTTTACGTCGGGCGTCTGGCCGCGCTAGACCACGCGCGAGTACCGGGCCGTCGGCGCCGCCCCGGAGCGGGATGTCGGCGGCATCCGCAGCAGCGGGTGCGTCGCCGCCTGATCGGGAACGGGATCCGCAACCGGCTGGACGGCGGCCGCCCGCTCGCCATGAAGATAGCGGTCGAACACCATGGCCACGCGCCGCACCAGCAGCCGTCCCAACGGCGTCACCTCGATCCGCCCATCGGACAGCCGTACCAGCCCCTGCGCTGCCAGCGACGCCAGTTCGGCGCCCTCGGCGGCGAATTCGGCGTCGAAGTCGATGTCGTGCCGCCGCGCGACTTCGGCCGTATCCAGTTCGCCATGGCACATCAGCGCGCCGATGATTTCCTTGCGCAGCCGGTCGTCGCCATCGCAGACGTGGCCGCGCAGCACGGGCAGCTTGCCCGCATCGAGCGCGCCGTAGTAGTCGTCCAGCGTGCGGGCGTTCTGTACATAGCGGCCGGCCACCGCGCCGATCGCCGAGATACCGAAACCGAGCTGGTCGTGGCCGGCATGCGTGGCATAGCCCTGGAAGTTGCGCTGCAGCCGTCCGTCACGTTGGGCACGCGCCAGCGCGTCGCCCGGCAGCGCGAAGTGGTCCATGCCGATATAGACATAGCCTGCGGCGGTCAGCCGCTCGATCGCCGAGACCAGGATGTCCAGCTTTTCACCGGCCGACGGCATCGCGGCCTCGTCGATCCGACGCTGCGGCTTGAAGACATGCGGCAGATGCGCATAGCTGTACAGCGACAGGCGGTCGGGCCGCATCTCCAGCACCCGCTCGATCGTGGCGCCGAAGCGGGCGGCGGTTTGGTGCGGCAGGCCGTAGATCAGGTCCATGCTGATCGACAGGAAGCCGAGCCGCCGAGAAGCGGCGACCACGCGGCGCGTGTCTTCCACCGGCTGCACGCGGTGAATCGCGGCCTGGACCTCGGGATCGAAGTCCTGCACGCCGAGGCTGACGCGGTTGAAGCCGAGCTCGGCCAGCAGCGCCATCCGTTCGTCGTCGACGCGGCGCGGATCGATCTCGATCGAATGCTCGCCGTCCGCCCGCAGGTCGAAGTGCCGGTGCAGCGCGGCCATGACCTGCCGCATTTCGGCGGGATCGAGGAAGGTCGGCGTACCGCCGCCCCAGTGCGACTGCACGACCGGCCGGCGCTCGCCCAGCCGGGCCGCCACCAGCGCCATCTCGCGCGCCAGGTAACGGACGTAGCGCGCGCTGCGGCCATGGTCGCGCGTGATGATCTTGTTGCAGCCGCAGTAGTAGCAGATGTTCTCGCAGAACGGGATATGCAGGTAGAGCGACAACGGCGCGCCGGCGCCCGCTGCGCGGCAGTCGTCCAGCGCGGACAGGTACGCGTCTTCGCCGAAGCCCGCATGGAAGCGGTCGGCGGTCGGGTACGAGGTGTAGCGCGGTCCGTTGACGTCGATGCGCTCGGCCAGCGCGCGGAAATCGGCGAGGTCGCCGCGGCGGATGACGGAATGCGCAGAGGCTGGGGGAGCGGTTCCGCGAGCGACTTCGGCAGCGGCTTCGCGAGCGAAATGGGGGACGGTCGTTACCATCGGGCGGCCTTCTGAGGAATCCGCTTCGATGCTAGCCAGACAGGTGCGCGCCGGACTTGACCGACATCAAGGGCCGGCGATTCGGCGTTCGCCCGGCGCACCGGCCGCTGCGCGTCAGCCGGTCGCGGCCTTGGTCCCCAGCAACGCCTTCAGTCCTGCCAACCTGTCCTTCGGACTCATCGCCGGCGTCTCGTCCTTCGGCGCCGGGGCCTCCTCCAGCTTCATCTCGGCAATAAAGCGCGACGGCTGGCACGAGTAAGTGTCGCGCGCGCGCTTGCGCTTCTTGCACCAGCTGATATGCAGGCTGCGCTGCGCGCGCGTGATGCCGACATACATCAGGCGCCGCTCCTCCTCGATCTTCTCGTCGCTCAGGTCCTCGTCCTCGCGGCAATGCGGCAGGATGCCTTCCTCCACGCCGACCAGGAACACGTGCGGATATTCGAGGCCCTTGGACGCGTGCAGCGTTGACAGCCGCACCGCGTCGGGATCTTCCTCGCGGCCTTCGAGCATGCTCATCAGCGCGACGGTCTGCGTCAGCTCGAGCAGGTTCTTGCCTTCGTCGCCGAAGCCGTCGGCGGTGTCGAAGCCGGTCGCCTCGCCGTCCGCCGCCTCCGGCTTGGTGCCCTTGCGCTTGAGCCAGTCGAGGAACTCGAGCGTATTGGTCCATTTGGCCTGGGCCTGGCGCTCATCGAAGGTGTCGTACAGATAGGCTTCGTAGTGGATGCCTTCCATCAGGTCGTCGAGCACCTCGGTGGCCGGGTCGCGCGCGGCGCGGTCCGCCAGCCGCACCATCGCCTCGCAGAAGGTGCGCAGCGGCTCGAGCTGGCGCGGCTGCAGCTTGCCTTCGATGCCGCCCATCATCGCGGCCTCGAACAGCGAGACCTTGGCCTGGCCGGCGAAGGTGCCCAGCACCTCCAGCGTGGTATTGCCGACCCCGCGACGCGGCGTGGTGACCGCGCGGATGAAGGCGGGATCGTCGTCGGGATTGGCGATCAGCCGCAGATAGGCGCAGATGTCCTTGATCTCGGCCTTGTCGAAGAAGCTCTGACCGCCCGACAGCACGTAGGGAATGCGCTCGCGGCGCAGGATCTGTTCGAACAGCCGCGCCTGGTGGTTGCCGCGATAGAGGATCGCATAGTCGCGGAATTGCGCGCGCCGCTCGAACTTGTGCGCCGACAGCCTGAACACCACCGACTCCGCCTCATGCTCCTCGTCGTTCATCGGCGTCACGCTGATCGGATCGCCCATGCCGTGCTCGCTCCACAGCGTCTTGTCGAACAGCTTGGGGTTGTTGGCGATCACCGCGTTGGCCGCCTGCAGGATGCGCACCGTGGAGCGGTAGTTCTGCTCCAGCTTGATGACCTTCAGGTTCGGGAAGTCGGTCTGCAGCAGGCGCAGATTGTCCAGCGTGGCGCCGCGCCAGCCGTAGATCGCCTGGTCATCGTCGCCGACCGCGGTGAAGGCCGGCGCGCGCAGATGCGAGCCACCGGCCAGCAGCTTCAGCAGCTGGTACTGGCAGGCGTTGGTGTCCTGGTATTCGTCGACCAGGAAGTAGCGCAGCCGGTTCTGCCACTTGAGCCGCACGGCTTCGTCGCGCGCGAACAGCTCGGCGGGCAGGCGAATCAAGTCGTCGAAGTCGACCGCCTGGTAGGCGGCCAGCGTGGCGACATAGTTGCGGTAGATCAGCGCCGCCTGGTGCTGGTCGGCATCGGTGGCCTCGGCGATCGCGGTCTCTGGGTCGACCATGCCGTTCTTCCACAGCGAGATCGTGCTTTGCACGCTGCGGATCAGCTTCTTGTCGGTGGTCGCCAGCTGTTCCTGGATCAGGCCGAAGCAGTCGTCGGCGTCCATGATCGAGAACTGCGGCTTCAGGCCCAGGTGCTCGGCCTCGGCGCGCAGGATCTGCACGCCGAGCGAGTGGAAGGTACAGACCGTCAGCTGGCGCAGCGGGATGCGCTTGCCGTCGCGGGTCTTGCCCTCCATCAGCTTGGCGATGCGCTCCTGCATCTCCTTGGCGGCCTTGTTGGTGAAGGTCACCGCGGCAATGTGGCGGGGCTCGAAGCCCTTGTCCTCGATCAGATGCGCGATCTTCTGCGTGATCACCCTGGTCTTGCCCGAGCCCGCGCCGGCGAGCACCAGGCAGGGGCCGTCCAGATAGCGGACGGCTTCGGATTGGGCGGCGTTCAGTCCGTGGGTCATCGGTCGGGGATCGGAAATCGGGTACAGCGGGAGGCGGCGCCGGCATCGCGAGGGATGCGGGCCGAGGGTGCGATCCGTGCGGGCCAACCGCCGAACTGTAGAAGCGCCGCGGAAGGGCCGAACGGGTCGAAGCGGGCGATGTTAACACGGCGGCCGGCGCTCGCCGTCGCCCCTGGACGGTCTCCTCGGCGGCGCCGCTCTCGCGTTGACAGCCGCCAAGCCTGCGGTTAGAGTCGCGCCATCCGTCCGGGAGAGCGCGCGACCTGCTTAGTGCAACGTGCTTTTCACTCGCGCCGCCGAAGGGGAATCACCCGAAAACTCTCAGGCACCATGGACCGGGCGGATCGGCATGCAGCATGCACACGATGTATGCCGAACTCTGGAGAGCGACACCCGCCATTCATCAATTGAATGATGAGCGTGTCCACCGAAGGGGCGCACAGCGTGGTCAGCCTGTCGCAAGGACAGCAAGGCCCGCCGTAATCTCTCAGGTATCGAGGACAGAGGGGGTCATCCGTCGCGACGGTTCTTATCGAGCGCGCGACGGATGACCCTTTTTTGTTTGGCGCGCCGCGCGCGCCGGACCGAACGATGCCACGCTCCGAGGAATCCATGACGCTCCAGGCCACGCCCCTCAACGCCATCCACCGCGCCCTCGGCGCCCGCATGGTCGATTTCGGCGGATGGGACATGCCGGTCAACTACGGCTCGCAGATCGAGGAACACCACGCGGTGCGCAGCGATGCGGGCATGTTCGACGTCTCGCACATGTGCGTCGTCGATCTCGCCGGACCCAATACCCGCGCCTTCCTGCGCGAACTGCTCGCCAACAACGTCGACAAGCTGCAGACCCCCGGCAAGGCGCTGTACTCCTGCATGCTCGACCCCAACGGCGGCGTGATCGACGACCTGATCGTCTATTTCTTCGCCGAGGACCGCTTCCGCCTGGTGGTCAACGCCAGCACCGCGACCGGCGATATCGACTGGATCCGCCAGCGCAATGCCGACACCGGCGCCAACGTCACCATCACGCCGCGCCGTACCGATAACGCCGCCGATGGCGCCGCGCCGCTGGCCATCGTCGCCGTGCAGGGGCCGAACGCGCGCGCCAAGGTCTGGAGCGCCTTCCCGTCGACCCAGCCGAGCGAAGCGCTCAAGCCCTTCAACGCGATGGTGGTCGAGGACGCCGCGATTGGCGAAATCATGGTGGCCCGCACCGGCTACACCGGCGAGGACGGCTTCGAGCTGGTGGTGCCGGCGGAGAACGTCGCCGCGGTATGGGAAAAGCTGCATGCCGCCGGCGTGCGCCCGGCCGGCCTCGGGGCACGCGACACGCTGCGGCTCGAAGCCGGCATGAACCTGTACGGCCAGGACATGGACATCCATACCTCGCCGCTCGACGCAGGCCTGGCCTGGACCGTCGATCTGCAGAGCGAGCGCGATTTCGTCGGCAAGGCCGCGTTGGTGGCCAACGGCCAGCGCCAGCAGTTCGCCGGGCTGATCCTGCGTGACAAGGGCGGCGTGCTGCGCGCCCATCAGACCGTGCTGACCGCTGCCGGCGAGGGCGAGATCACCTCGGGCACCTTCAGCCCGACGCTGTCCCAATCGATTGCCTTCGCGCGCCTGCCCAAGGATGTGGCGCTCGGCAGCGAAGTCCAGGTGCTGATTCGCGACCGCAAACTGACTGCGACTGTGGTTAAACTGCCGTTTGTGCGCAATGGCAAGGCACTCGTGAGCTGACAGAAGCTGACGGCTCGCTTCGGACATCGTCCACCGGTCACCCTGCGCCCCGCGGCCACTTTCGGCCCCCTACGGCACCGCGGCGGCGCGACACAAGAATCTGAAATTGGAGAATCTCGATGAATTTCCCCGCTGACCTGAAGTACACCGAGTCGCACGAATGGGTGCGCGTCGAAACTGACGGCACGCTGACGATCGGCATCACCGATCACGCGCAGGATGCGCTCGGCGACATCGTCTTCCTCGAACTGCCCGAGGTCGGCAAGACGGTCGGCGCCGGCGACGCGCTGGCCGTGGTCGAATCGGTCAAGGCCGCGTCGGACATCTACGCGCCGGTGGCCGGCGAAGTGGTCGCCGTCAACGACGCCGTCAAGGACGCGCCCGAGAGCGTCAACGCCAACGCCTTCGATGCCTGGCTGTTCAAGATCAAGCCGGCCAACGGCGACGACGTCAACGGTCTGATGACGGCCGACGCCTACAAGGCCAGCGTCGGCGCCTGAATGGGCGCATAAGCGCAGCGCCACTGCCCGCGGCGCCGGGCGCCATGGCTGACCACCATGTCCCGGCCCGCCTCTCCGAGTCACTTGCCATGAACGCTCCCCTGCCCATGAACGCCGCTCAATCCGCTCGCCCTTCGCTGGCCGAACTCGAAGCTCGCGACGCCTTCTCCCATCGCCATATCGGTCCCGACGCCGCCGAACAGCAGCACATGCTGAAGGTGCTCGGCTACGACAGCCGCGCCGCGCTGATGGATGCCATCATCCCGGCCGCGATCCGCCGCCGCGACGGCATGCCGCTGGGCGAATTCACCGAGCCGCTGAGCGAGGAAGCCGCGCTGGCCAAGCTGCGCGGCATCGCCGGCAAGAACAAGGTCTTCAAGAGCTTCATCGGCCAGGGCTACTACAACACGCTGACGCCCGGCGTGATCCTGCGCAATATCTTCGAGAACCCGGCCTGGTACACCGCCTACACGCCGTACCAGCCCGAGATCTCGCAGGGCCGCCTGGAAGCGATGCTGAACTTCCAGCAGATGGTCACCGACCTGACCGGCCTCGATATCGCCAACGCGTCGATGCTCGACGAAGGCACTGCCGCCGCCGAGGCGATGACGCTGCTGCAGCGCGTGAACAAGCACGCGTCCAATACGTTCTACGTGGCCGACGACGTGCTGCCGCAGACCATCGAAGTGGTGCGCACGCGCGCGCTGCCGCTTGGCATCGAGGTCAAGGTCGGTCCCGCTGCCGACGCGGCGCAGGCGCATGCGTTCGGCGTGCTGCTGCAATACCCGGGCGTCAACGGCGACGTGGCGGATTACCGCGCGATCGCCGATGCGGTCCACGCGGCCGGCGGCCTGGTGGTCGCCGCGGCGGATCTGCTGGCGCTGACGCTGTTGAGCGCGCCGGGCGAATGGGGCGCCGACGTGGCCGTCGGTAACTCGCAGCGCTTCGGCGTGCCGCTCGGCTTCGGCGGCCCGCACGCCGGCTATATGGCCGTCAAGGACGCCTACAAGCGCTCGATGCCCGGCCGCCTGGTCGGCGTCACCGTCGACGCCCAGGGCAACCCGGCCTACCGGCTCGCGCTGCAGACCCGCGAACAGCATATCCGCCGCGAGAAGGCGACCTCGAATATCTGTACTGCGCAGGTGCTGCTGGCGGTCATGGCGTCGATGTACGCGGTCTATCACGGGCCGCAGGGCCTGAAGCGGATCGCCCAACGCGTGCATCGCCTGACCGCGACGCTGGCCGGCGGCCTGCAGGCGCTGGGCTACGCGCGTACCAACGCAAGCTTCTTCGACACGCTGACGATCGAGACCGGCGCCGCCACCGAGGCGATCCACGCCGCGGCCGCCGCGCGCCGCATCAATCTGCGCCGCGCGGGTGCCGCGCACGTCGGCATCTCGCTGGACGAGACCACCACCCGCGACGATGTGGTCGCACTGTGGGAGATCTTCGCGCAGGACAAGCCGGTGCCCGCCTTCGATGCGATCGAAGCCGCGGCCGATAACGGCTATCCCGCTGAACTGTCGCGACAGAGCGCCTACCTGACGCATCCGGTGTTCAACACCCACCATGCCGAGCACGAGATGCTGCGCTATCTGCGCATGCTGGCCGACAAGGACCTCGCGCTCGATCGCACCATGATCCCGCTGGGCTCCTGCACGATGAAGCTCAACGCGACCAGCGAGATGATTCCGGTCACCTGGCCGGAGTTCTCGAGCATCCATCCGTTTGCGCCGGACGACCAGACCGTCGGCTACCGCGAGATGATCGGCCAGCTCGAAGCGATGCTGTCCGCGGCCACCGGCTACGCCGCCGTCAGCCTGCAGCCGAACGCCGGCTCGCAGGGCGAATACGCGGGCCTGCAGATCATCCACGCCTACCATGCGAGCCGCGGCGAGAGCCATCGCAACATCTGCCTGATCCCGTCGTCGGCGCACGGCACCAACCCGGCCTCGGCGCAGATGGCCGGCATGCAGGTGGTGGTGGTGGCCTGCGACGAGGACGGCAACGTCGATCTGGCCGATCTGGAGAAGAAGGCCGCGCAGCACAGCAAGAACCTGGCCGCGATCATGATCACCTACCCGTCCACGCACGGCGTGTTCGAGGAAGGCGTGCAGCGCATCTGCGAGATCGTCCACAGCCATGGCGGTCAGGTCTACGTCGACGGCGCGAACATGAACGCGATGGTCGGCACCGCGGCGCCGGGGCAGTTCGGCGGCGACGTGTCGCACCTGAACCTGCACAAGACCTTCTGCATTCCGCACGGCGGCGGCGGCCCGGGCGTCGGTCCGGTCGCGGTCGGCGCGCATCTGGCGCCGTTCCTGCCGAACCACGCCAGCAGCGGCTATCGCCGCGCCGACAACGGCATCGGCGCGATCTCGGCCGCGCCCTACGGCTCGGCCAGCATCCTGCCGATCTCGTGGATGTATATCGCGATGATGGGCGCGCGCGGCCTGACCGCGGCGACCGAGAACGCGATTCTCGCGGCCAACTACGTCGCCAAGCGGCTGTCCGACTATTACCCGGTGCTGTACACCGGCGGCAACGGCCATATCGCGCACGAGTGCATCCTGGACCTGCGTCCGATCCAGAAGGCGACCGGCATCAGCAACGAGGATGTCGCCAAGCGTCTGATGGACTATGGCTTTCACGCGCCGACCATGAGCTTCCCGGTGCCGGGCACGCTGATGATCGAGCCGACCGAGAGCGAGGCGCTGCACGAGCTCGACCGCTTCATCGACGCGATGATCGCGATCCGCAAGGAAATTGCGCGCGTCGAGGACGGCAGCTTCGACCGCGAAGACAATCCGCTGAAGAACGCGCCCCACACCGCCGCGGTCATTACTGCCAACGAGTGGAACCACAAGTACACCCGTGAGGAAGCCGCCTATCCGGTCGCCTCGCTGCGGACGCAGAAGTACTGGCCGCCGGTCGGCCGTGCCGACAACGTCTACGGCGATCGCAACCTGTTCTGCTCCTGCGTGCCGATGAGCGCGTACGAGGAGTAAAGCGGGCACGCTTCCTGCAGCATCAGGCACGGCGACTCCATCGCCGCCCGGACGCGGTCCGGCGTCCAGGCCTCTGGCTCCCCGGCGTTTGCGCCGGGGGCCATCATCGCCAAGGAGACTGTCGATGTGGGAAATGAGCGCCCCGTGGTGGGAATTCATCGTACGCGGTCTGATCGTCTATTTCGCCCTGCTGGTGATGATGCGGCTGGGCGGCAAACGGCAGATCGGCCAGATGACGCCGTTCGACCTGATCCTGCTGCTGATCCTGTCCGAAGGCGTGCAGAACGCGATGGTGGGCGATGACAAGTCGGTATCCGCAGGCCTGATCCTCGCCGCCACGCTGATCGGCATCAACATGCTGGTCAGCTGGCTCAGTTGGCGCAGCCGCAAGTTCGAGTATGCGGTCGAGGGCCATCCGCAACTGCTGATCCGCCATGGCAAGGTGATCGACCAGGTCATGCACGGCGCGCGCCTGACCAGCGACGACCTGATGAAGGTATTGCGGCGCGAGGGCTGCGCGAGCCTGGACGACGTCTATATCGCCATCCTCGAAAACGACGGCGCGATCAGCGTGCTCAAGCGCAAGGAGTTGCCGGAGGAACCGCCCGGGCCCGGCGTTTCCCTATGGGAGCGGCCCGAGGACGATCGGCCGGTCTAGCTTCGGTCTAGCTCCGGTCAAACCCGTACCGCGCCAGCCGGAAGGCGCGCTGCGGCGGGAGCCGGCCCGCGGCCAGCAAACGATAGGAGACCAACGTGGCTGTCAGCGTATTTGACCTGTTCAAGGTCGGCATCGGGCCGTCCAGCTCGCATACGGTAGGACCGATGCGCGCGGCCGGCATGTTCGCGCATGGACTCGAGCGCGACGGCCTGCTGCCGCAGGTGGCGAGCGTGCGCGTCGAGCTGTACGGCTCGCTCGGCGCGACCGGCAAGGGGCACGGCACCGACAAGGGTGTGATTCTCGGCCTGCTCGGCGAGGCGCCCGACACCATCGATCCGGACACGATCGACGCCAAACTGGCCGAGCTGCGCGCCTCGCGCACGCTGAACCTGCTCGGCAAGCATCCGATCCCCTTCGTCGAGAAGGAACATATCGCCTTCTATCGGCGCGAAGCGCTGGCCGAACACCCGAACGGCATGAAGTTCCATGCCTTCGATGCCGCCGGGTCGCCGCTGCGCGAAGGGCGCTATCTGTCGGTCGGCGGCGGCTTCGTCGTGACCGCGGGCGCGGCCAATACGCAGGTCCTCGAAGCCGACCGGCAGCTGCCGCATCCGTTCCGCAGCGGCCGCGCGCTGCTCGACATGGCGAGCAGCAGCGGCAAGTCGATCGCCCAGCTGATGCTGGAGAACGAATGCACCTGGCGCAGCGAAGCGGATGTGCGGGCGGGTCTGCTGCAGATCTGGCAGGTGATGCAGGCCTGCGTCGCGCGTGGCTGCCGCACCGATGGCGAGCTGCCGGGCCCGTTCAAGGTCAAACGGCGCGCGCCCGAGCTGTACCGCAATCTGACCGAGCGCGCCGAACGGACGCTGTCCGATCCGCTGTCGGTGATGGATTGGGTCAACCTCTACGCGATGGCGGTCAACGAAGAGAATGCCGCGGGCGGACGCGTGGTCACTGCCCCCACCAACGGCGCGGCGGGCATCATTCCGGCCGTGCTGCACTACTACGATCGTTTCGTGCCCGGGGCCAACGAACGCGGCGTGATCGACTTCCTGCTGACGGCGGGCGCGATCGGGCTGCTGTACAAGCTGAACGCGTCGATCTCGGGCGCCGAAGTCGGATGCCAGGGCGAGGTCGGCGTGGCCTGCTCGATGGCGGCCGGCGCGCTGGCGGCGGTGCTGGGCGGCACGCCGGAGCAGGTCGAGAATGCTGCCGAGATCGGCATGGAACACAACCTCGGCCTGACCTGCGATCCAGTCGGCGGGCTGGTGCAGATTCCCTGCATCGAGCGCAATGCGATGGCTTCGGTCAAGGCGGTCAACGCGGCGCGCATGGCGCTGCGCGGCGACGGCAATCACTATGTCTCGCTCGACTCGGTCATCAAGACCATGCGCGAGACCGGCGCCGACATGAAGACCAAATACAAGGAAACGGCGCGCGGCGGGCTGGCGGTCAATATCGTCGAATGCTGAGATTCGGCGTGGTGAGGTTCGAACACTAAAGTAGCACGCACTTTTGTGGAATCGCCGCGCCCCCTCCGCGCGGCATTCTCTCGGCACCGCAACTGCGATGCCCAAGCCATGCCGAGCCACGATGCCTGCTACAAGACGCTGTTCTCCACGCCGGAAGTTGTTCGCGATCTGTTGCGCGATTTCGTACCGGGCGACTGGGTTCAGAGCCTGGACTTCGACACCCTCGAACGGAGCGCCGGCTCCTACGTCACCGACAGCTTTCGCCAACATGCAAGCGACATGGTATGGCGCATCCAGGCCCGGGGTGAGTGGGTCTATCTCTATCTGCTGATCGAGTTTCAAAGCACGGTCGATCGCCATATGGCGATTCGCATGACGAATTACATCACGTGCCTCGATCTCGAGCTGATCCGTGGTCAGAATATGCTCGACGGTGGCCGCCTGCCCCCGGTACTGCCGATCGTGATCTACAACGGCGACGGCAAGTGGACGGCCACGACCGACATCGCCGACTTGTCGCCGCGACTTCCAGGCCGACTCTCTCGCTACCAGCCCCGCTGCGAGTATCTGCTGGTAGACGCAAGCCGATACTCGGACGAAGCACTCGCCAAGCTCGACAATCTGGTCGCAGCCGTGTTCCGCTTCGAAAACGCGACGAGCGAGACAACACTGCTCGATACGGTCCGCTGGCTCAGACAACGCGTCGCTGATAGCCCTGTCCTGTCGAACACTTTCGTACGTTGGCTGAAGGATGTAGGCTCACGGCATCGCCATGCCGGTTTGAATTTCACGGATGTACACAACCTGATGGAGGCGGAAATGTCGCTGTCGACAAATATTGCGCAGTGGAAGGCCAACTACAAACGGGAAGGTTTGATGGAAGGCCGGCAGGAAGGGCTGCAGCAGGGTCAAGCCTTGTTCTTCCAAAACCTGCTTACCAAACGCTTCGGCCCTCTGCCCACCGAGGTAGAAACGCGGCTGAACCAGGCCTCGCCCGAACAGCTGCGGGCCTGGGGAGAGCGGCTGCTGAGCGCCCAACACCTCGCCGACGTATTTGAAGACTGAGCGCCAGGCGGCTCACCGTTCGTATTCCCGCAGATGCAAACCTTCCATCAACTCTTCGACCCCGAGTCCAGCACCTACTCCTATCTGCTGATCGACGCAGCAACGCGTGATGCCGTGCTGATCGATCCGGTCGACCGCCAGCTCGAGCGCGATCTGGCGCTGGTGCAGCAGACCGGGGTGCGCCTCGCCTGGGTCATCGAGACGCATGCGCACGCCGACCACATCACCTCGGCCGGCCATCTCGCGCAACGTACCGGTGCGCATACCGCGGCGCCGTCGGGTTGCGATATCCGGCCGGCGCAGAAGCAGTTGATCGACGGTGACACCATTGCGTTCGGCGCCCAGGCGCTGCGCGCCATCCATACGCCCGGGCATACCGCCGGCAGCATGAGTTATCTGTGGGAAGAGCCGCAGGCGGACGGCGGGGTGGTGCGTCGCGTCTTTACCGGCGATGCGTTGCTGATCGACGGCTGCGGACGCACCGACTTTCAATCGGGCGACGCCGGCACGCTATACGACAGCCTGACCCGCAAGCTGTTTGCGCTGCCCGACGACACGCTGGTCTATCCGGCCCATGACTACAAGGGCCGGACCCATTCGACCATCGGACATGAACGCGCCACCAACAGCCGGCTGTGCGGCCGCACGCGCGAAGAATTCATCGACATGATGAAGGGACTGAACCTGCCGCCGCCGAAGCTGCTGGCGGTTGCGGTGCCGGCCAACCAGCGGCTCGGCCTCGGCGAAGGCGACAACATCCCGCACGGAGTCTGATCGCCGCGCGCCTGCCAACGCTGTGTTCGCAGCGGCGCGGCGCGAAGACCTTCTCAGCCTGCCCAGCGATCGCAGCTCTGCCGCACCGCCTCGCGCAAGCTGCGCGTATCGGCATCGACCTGGCGCGCCCATTCGGCGTCGCCCCTGCGGCTCGCGGCCAGCATGCGAATGTTGGCCAGCGCCTCCAGCGAGCCCAACGCTTCCGCATGCGGCACCAGCACGTCGCAGATCGACAGGATATGGTCGGCGATCGGCATCCGCGTCAATTCGTTTGGATGCACGTACTCGCCGTCAAGTCCAAAGCGGCATGCCTGAAAGCGGTTGAAGGTATAGACCAGGTAGTCGTCCTCTTGCGGCACGAACGGGCGCGAGAGCAGCAGATAGCGCGCCAGCGCCTGGATATAGGCGGCGATATCGCAGGCGCGCGCGACCGTCAGCGGCGTGTCCATGACGCGGACTTCGATGGTGCCGAATTCGGGCTTGGGACGGATATCCCAATAGAAGTCCTTCATGCTCTCGATCACGCCCGTCTTGCGCATCTTCTCGAAGTACGCGGTGAAAGCGTCCCAGGTCAGCATGAAGGGCGCGCGGCCGCTCATCGGGAAGGCGGCCACCGAATTCAGTCGCGCCGAGGCAAAGCCGGTATCGACGCCCTGTACATATGGCGACGACGCGGCCAGCGCGATGAAGTGCGGCACGTAGCGGCCGATCGCATGCAGCAGGAACAGCGAATCGTCGGGGGTGGGGCAGCCGATATGCACGTGCTGGCCGAACACGGTGAACTGCTTGGCCAGGTAGCCGTACAGCTCGGAGATGTACTGGTAGCGCGGCGAGTCGGAGATCGTGCGGTCGGCCCACTGCTGGAACGGGTGCGTGCCGCCGCCGCAGATGCCGAGGTTCAGCGAGCGGGAGGCCTCCACCATCAGGTCGCGCATCGTGGTCAGCTCGGACAGCGCCTGCGCATAGTCGTGGCAGATGCCGGTGCTGATCTCGATCATCGACGGGCTGATCTCCGGCTTGATATCGCCGGCGTGCTGCGCGCCCTTCAGCAGCCGCAGCAGATCGGGAGCAAAAGGCGCCAGATCGTAGTCATGGCGATTGACCAGCTGCATTTCCAGCTCGACGCCGAAGGTCAGCGCCTCGGATTGCTTGAACGGTTCGAGTGACATCAGCGCCCTCCTCCATTGCCTCTGACCTCGCCGGCATAGCGAAGTGCCCACGCGGCCAGCACCGGCGCCGCGATCTGCTCGATCGCCAGCGCGCACAGCACGATCGCATTGAGCATTTCCCCTGTCTCGGGATAGAGCCGCGCCACATCGCTCATCAGCAGGTACGCCAGACCCGACATCGGCCCGAGCGCCACGCCAAGTGCCACGCACTGCCTGACACTGAGCCCCGAAAACGAACCGAGCGACACCACGCCACCGAGCTTGGCCAGATGCCGCAGCAGCACCAGCACGATCGCGGCGACGCCGGCGATCGACCAGTCGCGCACGGTCAGCGGCAGCCCCAGCGACACCACCATCACGATGATCAGCAGCGTACCGGCGCTGCCGAAATGCGCCGGCCACACACGCGGCTGATTGTCCTGATGCTTGAATACGACCCCGGCGAGCAGCAGCGTCAGCGGCATCGACAGCTTCAGCAGCCGCGTCAGCGCCAGCGTGAACAGCACGATGCCGACCAGCACCAGAAAGCTGTATTGATCGTCGGCCGGCATCCGCGCATAGACCGCCTGGCTCAACTTGCCGACCAGCCATGCGACGAGGCAGGAGCCGACCAGCAGGTACAGCGGATGCAGCAGCGCCGCGCCCAGATTGCCGTATTCCGAGTGCAGCCAGCCGGTGGCCAGCTGCACGATCACCGCGGCATACATGCTGTTGAGCGCGGTCATCGCCATCAGCCGTTCGGTGACCTGCCCCTCTGCGCGCAGCTCGTTCTTCAACTGCAGCACGATCGATGGCGACGTGCTGACCGCGATGCCGCCGGCCAGGATGGCCACGGTCGGGCTCATGCCGATCCATTGGAGCGCCGCGGTGACCAGGCCCCAGGTCAGCAGACTCTCGGAGGCACTGGTAAACAGCAGCCAGCGATTGGCCCGCAGCCAGACCAGCGAGAGGCGATGCCCGAGTTCGAACAGGGCCAGCGCCAACGCCATATCGATCAGGATGCGGGTCTGCGCGATCATCGTCTGGTCGACGATGGGCCGGCCTAGCGTGCCGGCCAGCAGACCGGTGGCGGCATAGCCGACGATACGCGGCAATCTCAAATACATCCGGCAGACTTCGCCGGCAAGGCCCGCGCCTACCAGCGCAAGGCCGACCCAGAACAGCCCGCTGGGTGCGAGCGGCCAGGTCGGAAAAAGTTGGCTCAATCCATTCATGGGTGACATCCTAACGGAAGGGCCTTTGAACCCATGTCCGGGTTTGTCCGACAAGGCACGAGTTTTGCTGCGGTTTCTGCGGACGTTCTATCGGATCGCGTCTTTCCCGATTACACGCCCCACAGTTTCCAGGCCGGCCGGCTCGCCTTCAGTGCGTTTTCGACCTTCGCGTACAGCGCGCGCGTACGGCCTTGGGCGGCACCACGGGCGCGCGCCTGCAGGAACAGATCGCGCGCCTCTTCCCGCCTGGCCAGACCCAGCGCGGCCTGCGCCGCATGCAGATGGACATCGGCCTCCCAGTCGTCGCGCACCGCGAAGGCGGCGTGGAAGTCGGTCAGCGCCTCGGCGTACTGCTGCGCGTCGAGCCGGATCAGTCCGCGCTGCACCCGCGCCGCGGCCTGGTCCTCGGCATCGCCTTCGGTCAGCGCGATGGCGCGCTCGAACAGAGGCAAGGCGCGCTCATTGTCGGCCAGCCCTCGCCAGATGCGGCCGAAGGCGTCATAGACCCAGGCGTCCTCGACCACCACCGCACGCGCCTGCAGGGCTTCGATCTCGTCCAGTGCCAACGCGCGCTCGCGCGCTTCCATCGATCCGGCGGCGTTTGCCAGCAGCGTGGCGAAATGCGTGCGCGCATGCGCCATCGACAACGCCGCCTCGCTGCGCTCCTCGACCGGCAACGCATCGAGCCGCGCCTCCATATGCGCGATCGCGGCCCGCGCCGCGGCGATCGCCTCGGTGCCGCCGATCGCCTTCCAGGCATGGATCAGCCGGCTGAACACCCACGTCACGTGGCCCGCATGGCGGTCCAGCAGATAACGGTTCAACACCTCGCCGGCGATCTCGACCACGCGTTGATGGCGTCCGGCGGCATCATGGCAGGCCAGCAGATCGAGCCAATGCTCGATGAAGTCGCTGACCGCGATGCCCTTCTCGTGCAGCGCGATGCGTTCGTCGCGCTGGGCTGGATCGTCGAGGTCCAGGCGGCGCGCCAGGCGGTCGCACAGCAGCGAATAGATATGCGGATCGGCATCGTCGTAGCCGCCCTCGCCGGTCGCGAAATACTGTTCGAAGCGGGCGACGCCCGTTTGCCAGGCGCGCAGCAGCTGCGGCCGCAGCGCGTCCGCCGAGGCGGGCACGCGCTCGATGAACTCCGCCAGCGCCAGTCCGGCCAGGTAATAGCCATGCGCGTCGGTGGCGGCCTCGGTCAGCACGAAATCGCGCCAGGGTTCGGCCTCGCCGCCCTGATGGCGCCACTCGAGCTCGCGTACCTGCGCCCTGGGGTCGGGCACCTGGCGCTGGTAGACCGCCAGATCCTCGCGCGCACCGGCCAGATCCCCGGCGCGCAGACGCAGCGGCGCGAGGATGCGCCGCGCGTGCGGATGGTCCGGATTCTCGGCCAGCACCATCTGCGCCTGCTGCGCGGCCAGCGCGTCGCCCTGCTCCTCGCTCATCTCCAGCAGGTCGGCATTGTCCAGGCCGATGCGGGCCAGGCACAGCCGCAGCATCGGTTCGGCGCGCTGGCCTTCGGCCTCGGCCCCCTGCACATGGGCGGCGGCCAGGCTCAGGATGTCGTGCGCGCCCAGGTCCGGCGCGCGATACAGCAGGTCGTACCAATAGCGGCCGGCCTCGGCGAACCGGCCGAGCCGGTAATGCGCGAGCCCCGCATGCAGCTGCGCGCTCCACTCGCCGGTCGCCAGCCCGTTGCGCCGCGCCGCTTCTTCCAGCCACGGCAGCGCCTCGGCGAAACGCTGCTGGTTCATCAGCAGCATGCCGTAGCGATGCGCCAGCACGCCGCGCGAGGCCCAGCGGTGCGCCGGGTGCAGCGGCAGCTCGGCCAGGCGGGCCAGCGCCGCGTCGAGCGCGGCCAGCGCCTGCTCGGGCTCGCCCTTGTCGAACAGCAGCCGGGCACGCAGCGCCTCGTAATCGACGACCTCGGGCCGCTGTCGCGCCAACGCGTCGATCACCGCCAGCGCTTCGTCGTAGCGCTCCTGCGTGGCTAGCTCGATGGCGTGGTCGTAGCTGACTGGCTGCGCGGACACGGGTACTCCTTCAGGGTGATGGGCAAAGAGGGACAACTGGGATAGCCAGAAAAGGGCAAGACCGCGATTATGCGCCACGCGCGAGGCAAGGCCGTGGATGCGGTTCCGGGCGAGGGCAGCGCCCAAAGAAAACGCCACCGCGAAGGTGGCGTGAGTCTGCCGACAACATTCGCCGTCCCCGCTTGTGCGGGAACGGCGTGCCGCGATGCGTGGAAGCGGGACTCCCGGCTTACTTGCCGCCCAGCGTTTCCAGCACGGTCCACTTGCCGCCGACGACCTTGTAGACGGTGATGCCGCCGTCCTTCAGATCGCCGCGCGCGTCGTAGGCCAGCGTCTTGGTGGTGACGCCCGGCATGTTGGTCGCCGCCAGCACCGGCAGGTAGCGCGCCGGGTCGGCCGAGCCCGCCTTGACCATCGCCGTCATTAGCGCGGTGGCGCCGTCGTAGGCGTACGGCGAGTAGGTCTGGACCTTGCCCTTGAAACGCTTTTCGTAGTCCTGCGCATACTTGGCGCCGCCCGGCATCTGCTCCAGCGGCAGGCCGGCCAGCGACACCACCGTGCCCTCGGCTGCCGGACCGGCCAGCTTCAGGAAGTTGTCGGTCTTGGACATCTCGCCCGACACCAGCGGCGCCTTCAGGCCCAGTTCCTTGATCTGCTTGGCCATCGGCGCGGACTGCGTCTCCGCACCGCCGAAGAAGATGACGTCCGGATTGCTGCGCTTGATGTTGGTCAGCACGGCCTTGAAGTCCACCGCCTTGTCGTTGGTGTACTCGCGGCGCACGATCTTGCCGCCGGCGGCCTTGGCGGCCTTCTCGAACTCGTCGGCCAGGCCCTGGCCGTAGGCGGTACGGTCATCGACGATGGCAATGTTCTTCGCGCCGAGCTTCTTGACCACGTAGTTGCCGAGCACCGAACCCTGCTGGGTGTCGGAGGTCATCATGCGGAAGGTGGTCTTGAAGCCCTGACGGGTGTACTCGGGCGCGGTCGCCATGGCGATCTGCGCGATGCCGGCGCGGTTGTAGACCATCGACGCCGGGATGCTGGTGCCGGAGTTGAAATGGCCCAGCATGCCCTGGATGCCGTTGTCGACCAGCTTCTGCGCCACCACCGAGCCGGTCTTCGGATCGGCCTGGTCGTCTTCGGACAGCAGCACGAACTTGACTTCCTTGCCGCCGATCTTCGGCTTGGTGGCGTTCATCTGCTCGATCGCCAGCACCACGCCGTTCTGCATGTCCTTGCCGTACTGAGCCTGCCCGCCGGTCATCGGCGCGGCAAAGCCGAGCTTGATCTCCTGCGCCTGCGCGTAGGCGGCGGACGCCGCGGTCAGGCCGGCGATCGTCAGTGCGACGGTCAGCGCCGTCTTGTGGAAAGTCGAGTTCATCCTTTCTCCTTGGGTAGCCTGTAGGCCAGTTCACTGCACTCTTGGAAGCGTTCGGCCCGCCGCGCGGGCCACGCCTTCTTGGTGGCGCAGCGAGGGCGGGATCGCCGCCGCACCTGCGCCCGTCAAACGACCACCGGAGCATGCAACCGCCGAAGCGGTCAGCCGATCGTCATCAGGCTGGCATTGCCGCCCGCCGCCGCGGTATTGACCGACAGCGAGCGCTCCATCAACAGGCGCTCCAGCGCGATGCCGGTGTCGCCGTGGCCCAGCCCCTGCACGCCGACGATCGGGCCCGGGCGCTGGGCGACCTGCTCGCACACCGCGCGCAGCTGATCCGAATCGCCGTGATGCAGCACCGCATCGAAGGCCACGTCGGCCGCGGTCCAGTCGGCAACCAGGCGGACGCGCGATTGTACTGCCTTCGGCAGGCGCGCATACAGCGTGCGCGCGGGTTCGACGTCCGGCCACAACACGCCGGCGCCGACCGCCAGCACGGCCGCCAGTTGCGTGGCCAGATCGGCCTCGTTCGGCGCCAGGCACAGCACGGTGTCGCGCGGCAGCAGGGTATAGGTATTGCGCTCGCCGGTCGGTCCCGGCAGCGTCACCGTCATGCCGGAGGTCGAGGCCGCGGCAAAGCGTTCGCATTGCTGCGCCAGCTCCGGCATGGCGGCAGCCGTCGCCGCCCACTGGCGATAGGCGTCGAAGGCGGCCTGGGCCTCGGGCCGCAGGACCGCGCGCGGCTCCGCGGCCGGCGCGTCGGCTGCCGCGGCCGCACGGGCCACGGCGACGAACGCGTCCTGCGGGCAGGTCGACAGCAGCCGGTGCAGATAGAGCGGACCGCCGGCCTTCGGACCGGTGCCCGACAGGCCCTCGCCGCCGAACGGCTGCACGCCGACCACCGCGCCGACGATGTTGCGGTTGACGTAGAGATTGCCGACATGGGCGCGCGACACGATGTGCTCGATCGTTTCGTCGATGCGGGTGTGCACGCCCATGGTCAGGCCGTAGCCGGTGGCATTGATCTGGTCCAGCAGCGCGTCCAGGCGCGAGCGCTGGTAGCGCACCACGTGCAGCACCGGGCCGAACACCTCGCGCTGCAACTCGCCGATGTGGTTCAGTTCGATCAACGTCGGCGGCACGAAGGTGCCATGGCGGCACGCCGCCGATTGCGCCGCGTTGGCATCGGTCTGATGTACGCGGCGGCCCTTGGCGCGCATCGCCTCGATATGCTTGACGATGCCGGCGCGCGCCTCCTCGTCGATCACCGGACCGACGTCGGTCGACAGCCGATCCGGATTGGCCATGGTCAGCTCGGCCATCGCCCCCTTGAGCATCTCCAGCACGCGGTCGGCCACATCCTCCTGCAGGCACAGCACGCGCAGCGCCGAGCAGCGCTGGCCGGCCGAATCGAATGCCGACGTCACGACATCGGCCACCACCTGTTCGGCCAGCGCCGACGAATCGACGATCATCGCATTCTGGCCGCCGGTCTCGGCGATCAGCGGCACCGGACGGCCCGCGACATCGAGGCGGCCGGCGAGATTACGCTGCAGCAGACGCGCGACCTCGGTCGAGCCGGTGAACATCACGCCCTTGACGCGGGCATCGCCGACCAGCGCCGCGCCGACGGTCTCGCCGCGGCCCGGCAGCAGCTGCACCGCACCGGCCGGCACGCCGGCCTCGCGCAGCAGCCGCACGGCCTGCGCCGCGATCAGCGGGGTCTGCTCCGCGGGCTTGGCCAGCACCGTGTTGCCGGCGGCCAGCGCCGCGGCCACCTGCCCGGTGAAGATCGCGAGCGGGAAGTTCCACGGGCTGATGCAGACCACCGGACCGAGCGGACGATGCGTGTCGTTGGAGAAATGCTCCCGCACCTGCACCGCGTAATAGCGCAGGAAGTCGACCGCCTCGCGCACCTCGGCGATGGCGTTGGAGAAGGTCTTGCCGGCCTCGCGCATGATCACGCCCATCAGCGCCTGCATCTGCGCTTCCATCAGGTCGGCGGCGCGCTCGAGCGCGGCGGCGCGGACCTCGGGCGGGGTCGCCTGCCAGATCGGCGCGGCATTGACCGCCGCCTGCAGCGCGGCCTCGACATCGGCGGCGCTGGCCTCGGTGACCTGGCCGACCACATCGCGATGGTCCGAAGGATTGAGCACCGGCGCGGTTTCGCCGCCACCGACGCCATCGACGCCACTGACGCCCAGCATCGGCTCGGCGCTCAGCCGTTCGGTGGCGCCATGCAGCAACGCCGACGACAGCGAGGCCAGGCGATGCTCGTTGGAAAGATCCAGCCCCGCCGAATTGGCGCGCGCCTTGCCGTACAGCCCGCGCGGCATCGGAATGCGCGGATGCGGCAGGCCCAGGGCGCCCTCTTCCTTGTGCATCCGTTCGACCTGCGCCACCGGGTCGGCCACCAGTTCGTCCAGCGAGATGGTGTCGTCGGCGATGCGGTTGACGAACGAGGTGTTGGCGCCGTTCTCCAGCAGGCGCCGTACCAGATAGGCCAGCAGCGTCTCGTGCGTGCCGACCGGCGCGTAGATCCGGCACGGCCGGTTCAGCTTGCCCTCGGCGACCGGGCCGACCACCTGGTCATACAGCGGCTCGCCCATGCCGTGCAGGCACTGGAACTCGTACTGGCCCGGGTAATAGCTATGGCCGGCTATCTGGTAGATCGCGGCGAGCGTATGCGCGTTGTGCGTGGCGAACTGCGGATAGATAGCGTCCGGCACCGACAGCAGCTTGCGCGCGCAGGCCAGGTACGACACATCGGTGTAGACCTTGCGCGTGTAGACCGGATAGCCCTCCAGACCGTCGACCTGCGCGCGCTTGATCTCGCTGTCCCAGTAGGCGCCCTTGACCAGCCGGATCATCAGGCGGTGACGGCTGCGGCGGGCCAGATCAATCAGATAGTCGATCACGAACGGGCAGCGCTTCTGGTAGCCCTGCACGACGAAGCCGATGCCGTTCCAGCCGGCCAGTTCGGGCTCGAAACACAGCCGTTCCAGCAGATCCAGCGAGATCTCCAGCCGGTCCGCTTCCTCGGCATCGATATTGATGCCGATGTCGTACTGGCGGGCCAGCAGCGTCAGCGACTTGAGCCGGCCGTACAGCTCGCCCAGCACGCGTTCGTGCTGCGCCCGGCTGTAGCGCGGATGCAGCGCCGACAGCTTGATCGAGATGCCCGGGCCTTCGTAGATGCCGCGGCCGCGCGAGGCCTGGCCGATCGCGTGGATCGCCTGCTCGTAGGAGGCCAGATAGCGCTGCGCGTCCGCCTCGGTCATCGCGGCCTCGCCCAGCATGTCGTACGAATAGCGGAAGCCCTGGGCCTCGTACTTGCGCGCGTTCGCCAGCGCTTCGGAGATGGTCTCGCCGGTGACGAACTGCTCGCCCATCAGCCGCATCGCCATGTCCACGCCCTTGCGTATCAGCGGCTCGCCGCCCTTGCCGATGATGCGGGTCAGCGCGCGGGTCAGGCCCGCCTCGTTATGGGTCGACACCAGCTTGCCGGTGACCAGCAGGCCCCAGGTGGCCGCGTTGACGAAAAGCGACGGGCTCTGGCCCAGGTGCGACTGCCAGTTGGCGCCGCTGATCTTGTCGCGGATCAGCGCGTCGCGCGTGGCCTTGTCCGGAATGCGCAGCAGCGCCTCGGCCAGGCACATCAGCGCCACGCCTTCCTGCGACGACAGCGAGAACTCCTGGATCAGGCCCTGCACCAGCCCTTCGCGGCCGCTGCCGACCTTCTGCTGGCGCAGGTTCAGGGCCAGCTTCTTCGCCATCGCCAGTGCGGCGTCGGCCTGCTGCTGGGGCAGCCGGGCCTGTTCCAGCAGCATCGGTACGCATTCGGTCTCGGGCCGCCGATAGGCCGAGGTGATGGCCGCACGCAGCACCGACTGCGGCTGGATGCTCTGGGCGAATTCGAGGAAGGGCTGCGGCGCGCCCTCGCCGGCGACCGCGTCGAGCGTGTCGGCGCCATCGGTCTCGGGCTGGCCACTGCCGTTGGCCTGATGCGGGGCCTGCCCGCGTTCGATCTGCTCCAGGTAAGAGAAGATCGCCTGCTTGATCAGCCAGTGCGGCGTGCGGTCGATCGACTGGGCAACGCGCTTCAGGCGGTCGCGGGCGGCGTCGTCGAGCTTGACGCCGAGGGTGGTGGTGGCCATGCGAGGAGATCTCCGAGGAACGCGCTTGCCGCCCGGGAGGGCTGGCCTGGATGGGGGCCAGGCGGGCCCGAACGGCGGTGCGGAAGTCGCGCGATGTGACGCAAATTGGCGCGATCATACTCCCGAAGAAAGTCGAGGTGCAACTTGGTATAACCCACTAGTGCAACCGCACCAGGATTGGGCGGGCACGCTCGGGTTGCACCATGCGCTGCGCGATCCCGGTTTCGAGCGCTCGATGTCCCCTGTCAGATCCGCAGCGGGTCGATCTCCAGCTGCCAGCGTACCCCTTTGACGGTCGCCCCCACCTCGCCGAAAGTTTGCGTCCACTCTCCGACAAAGCGTTGCAGCACCATGCGCGAGGCGCTCTCGATCAGCATCTGCGCGCGCTCGCGATTCGCCACGCGCACCATCGACATCGGCACGGGGTCGTGCAGTTGCACCTCGGCGGCCAGCGCCACGGCGTCGGCGCGCTCGCGGGCGGCATGCAGGAAGTCCAGCGCGCGCTGCAGCTGTCCATGCTCGGCCGTCACCAGCACCTGGTGGACGAACGGCGGCAGCCCGGCCTGCCGCCGTTCCCGCAACTGCGTGGCGGCGAAGCCGTCGTAGTCGTGGCGTGCCAGCGCCTGCAGTGCGGGCGCATCGGGATATCGGGTCTGGATCAGCACCTCCCCGGCCAGACCGGCGCGGCCGGCGCGGCCCGACACCTGCATCAGCGACGCAAACAGATGCTCGGCCGCGCGGAAATCGTGGCTGAACATCGCCGCGTCGGGATGAACGATGCCGACCAGCGTGACGCGCTGGAAGTCGTGGCCCTTGGCGATCATCTGGGTGCCGACCAGGATGTCGACCTGGCCGGCGTGGACCTCGTCGAACATCGCCTGTGCGCTGCCCTTGCGGCGGGTCGAATCTGCGTCGATTCGTGCGATCCGCGCCTGCGGGAAGCGCGCGGCCAGCGCCTCCTCGATCCGCTGCGTGCCGCGGCCCAGCGGCGCGATATCGACGTTGCCGCAGTCCGGGCAGTGGTGCGGGACACGGGCCTCGAGCCCGCAGTGATGGCAGCGCAGGCAACGCTCGGGGCGATGCAGCACCAGGTACGCGGAACAGCGCGGGCAGCCGGACAGCCAGCCGCAGCTGTCGCAAGCGATCACCGGCGCATAGCCGCGCCGGTTCAGGAACAGCAGGCTCTGCTCGCCACGCGCCAGGCGTGTCTCGATCGCCTGCAGCAGCGGGGCCGACAGGCCCTCGTAGAGCGGCCGCTGGCGCTGCCGCTCGTGGTTCAGATCGATCAGCCGCACGGTGGGCAGCACCGCGTCCGCCTGCGCGCGCTCGCGCAGCACCAGCTTGCGGTAGGCGCCCTGCTCGGCGCGCCACCAGGACTCCATTGAGGGTGTGGCCGAGCCCAGCACCACCGGAACGCCGAGCTGCTTGGCGCGCCAGACTGCCAGATCGCGCGCCGAGTAGCGCAGCCCCTCCTGCTGCTTGTACGAGGTGTCGTGCTCCTCGTCGACCACGATCAGCGCCAGCGTCGGCAGCGACGCCATCACCGCCATCCGCGTGCCAAGCACGATGCGCGCTTCGCCGCGGTGCGCAGCCAGCCAGTGCAGCGTGCGCTCCTGATCGGCCATGCCGCTATGCAGGACGGCCAGAGGCGCCGCCGGAAAGCGCGCGGCGATGCGCGCCTGCAGCTGCGGCGTCAGATTGATTTCGGGGACCAGCATCAGCACCTGCGCGGCCGGGTCGCGGGCCAGCGCGGCCGCGATCGCGTGCAGATAGACCTCGGTCTTGCCGCTGCCGGTCACGCCGTGCAGCAGGAACGGCGCGAAGCCGCTGGCGGCGGCGATGGCATCGACCGCCTCGCGCTGTTCGGGGTGCAGGGCGGGGAGCGAGGATGGGGCGGTGGGCGGAGCCTCGGGCGATGCCTCGGTCTGTGCCTCGGTCTGGGCCTCGGTCTGGGCCTCGGTCTGGACCGGATCGGCTGGATCGCCGGATGGCTCCGGCGCCGTGGCGGTCAGCAGCGGCCGGTCCACCGTCTCGCCTTCGACCCACCCCGCCTCCGTCCATTGCGCCAGCCTGGCCGGCGCGGCGGTACATAGCGCGCGCGCCTCTTGCAGGGTCAGCCACTGTCCATGTGCGCCGGCATCGACCAGCGCGTTGGCCAGCGCAGTAACCGAGCGGGCCCGCGGCGGTACCGCGGCCAGCAGCGCATCGGCGCAGCCGCCGCGCAGGCGGAAGCGTCCGGTACGCACCCGCGCCGCCAGCCGCGGCCAGCCCTGCGGGTCGCGCAGGCCCGGCGGCAAGGCGGGCAGGATCACCTCGCCGAGACGCCGGTGGTAGTAGGCGGCGGCGAAGGCCGCCAGCGCCAGCCAGTGGGAAGTGAGCGGTGGCAGCCAGCCCAGCCGCTGCGAAACCGGGCGCAGCTTGTCGGCCGGCACCTCGCTGCGATCGGTGCCCGCCAGCGCCACGCCGACCATCTCGCGCCGGCCGAATGGCACCGCGACGACCTCGCCCGGACGCACGGGACCGCCGTCCAGGTCGGCGTTCAGGTAATCGAAGCGGTCGTCCGCGGGCGTGTCCAGCGCAACCTGTACCAAGGGCGACGCAGCCGGGCCGCCCGCGAGGCGGTCGTTGGCCGGTTCGGCGCTACCGCCGGCTTCGTGCTGCGGGGGCGAGCTTGCCAAGGGACGGGACGGGGAGGACACCATCAGCGGAAGGGGCGACGGATCAGGACTTCGGTCGACACCACGAAGTGCACCACGCACGACAATCGGTCGCCAACGCTGGTGCATCGGACGGACATGGCAGGGGCGCGGAAGCCGCGTGCCAACGATTGGGTGCGGTGCAACATCAACTTAAAGTAAAACTTCAAATGTGGGGCTAAGTCGATGATAGATGACCAGTTTTCCCATCTCTCCACATCACCTGTGGATAACTTTGTTGAAAACTTGGGCCAACTTGCCGTAAAGGCGCGCGAAACAAGGCTTTCGGGACCATGACCACGCTCGGAGGGCCGCTGTCAAGCCATTAAAAATCAATGACTTAGCAATATCCCCCGATTGTGTTAAGTGATAACCCGCTCGTGCACTGCGGAAAGCCCATTTGTGTGCATAAGTCAAGCCTTGACAGGCACCGATTCATCGCCGAAGCGCCATGATGGCGCCCGCCATGCGCACGATTCGGCAGCACACAGACGGCATCCGCGCGTCCGGAGTTACGCCTGGGCGCCGTCGCGCTGCCGCAGCGCCCGGCTATGCCGGTGCACTTCGTCGACCAGCACCGCCACGCTTTCGGGCGGCGTGAATTGCGAGATGCCATGTCCGAGGTTGAAGACATGGCCATCGCAGCCGCCGCCGGATGCGTAATCGTCGAGCACGCGGCGCGCCTGTTCGCGAATGCCGGCCTCGTCCGCGAACAGCACGGTCGGGTCCAGATTGCCTTGCAAGGCCACCCGGCCGCCGGTACGCCGGCGTGCCGCGGCCAGATTGACGGTCCAGTCCAGGCCGATGGCGTCGGCGCCGCTGTCGGCGAGTTGCTCCAGCCACAGGCCGCCGCCTTTGGTAAAGACGATCACCGGTACGCTCTCGCCCTGGTGCTCGCGCCGCAGACCGGCGATCACCTGGCGCATGTAGTCGAGCGAAAAGCGCTGATACATGCCGTCGGCCAGCGTGCCGCCCCAGGTATCGAACAGCATCACGGCCTGGGCGCCGGCTTCGATCTGCGCGTTCAGATAGGCGGACACGGCCCGCGCATTGATCTCCAGGATCCGATGCATCAGGTCCGGGCGGGCGTACATCATGCCCTTGACCAGCCGGAAGTCGTCGGAGCCGCCGCCTTCGACCATATAGCAGGCCAGCGTCCACGGGCTGCCGGAAAAGCCGATCAGCGGCACGCGTTGCCGGCCGTTCTGCACCAGCGCCCGGCGAATCCACGCAACCGCATCGAACACGTACTGCAGTTCGCCCATGTCCGGCACCGCCAGCCTGGCGACATCGGCCTCGGTGCGCAGCGGCCGCGCGAAGCGCGGGCCTTCGCCCTGGGCGAACGACAGGCCGAGGCCCATCGCGTCGGGTACGGTCAGGATGTCCGAGAACAGGATCGCGGCGTCGAGCGGAAAACGGTCGAGCGGCTGCAGCGTGACTTCGGTGGCAAACGCGGGATTCTTGGCCAGGCCCAGAAAGCTGCCGGCCCGTGCGCGCGAGGCGTTGTATTCGGGCAGATAGCGCCCGGCCTGGCGCATCAACCACAGCGGCGTGTATTCGGTCGGCTGGCGGCGCAGCGCGCGCAGGAAGATGTCGTTCTGCAGTGCGGTCATGGTGGTCCTCGTCAGCCCGCCATTCTACGGGATCGCCACACCGCCACCGCCAGTATTCCCGCAGGTATCGCCGCGTCTATTGCGTGGATACCGATCCAGTGATGCCGCGCGCTCTGCCGGCCGGCCTCATTCCTCGTCCAGCAGTTGCGCAAAGGCCTGGGCGCCGCGCCGCATCCATTCGCGCGCCCGCGGCGAGTCGCCCTGCAGGCGGGCGAAGCCGTGGGTCATGCCGCTCGCTTCGATGGTGATCACGGCGGCGCCTTCACGGACCAGATGATCGGCGTAGGCCAGGCCATCGTCGCGCAGCACGTCGTGGGCCGCGACCAGCACCACCGTTGCCGGCGGAACTGCTGCAGCCCGGCCGGGAATCGACGCCATCAGGTGCACGCGGGGATCGGCGAGCGCGGTGCCGTCGGCCAGCTGCGCTTCGCCGATGAACTGCGCCCAGTACCACGCCATTTCGTCCCGGGTCAGGCCGGGGCCGGCGGCAAAGGCGCGATAGCTCTCGCTGGCGAACCGCGGCGCGGTAACGGGATAGATCAGGAACTGTGCGCGCACCAGGCCCGGCCTGTCGGCATTGGCAAGCGCCGCCGCCTGCGCCGCAAGGTGGCCCCCAGCGCTGTCCCCGGCGACGGCGAGAAAGCCTGGGTCGACTCCGAGCTCGTGGCGCCGCTCCGCCAGCCATCGCACGGCATCGAGCGCATCGTCGCAGGGTGCCGGATACGGGTGTTCCGGCGCCAGTCGGTAGTCGACACTGACCACCGCGCAGCCGGTATCGAGCGCCAGAGCCGCAGCGACGCCGTGGTGGGTCTCGTGCGAGCCGACGACCCAGCCGCCGCCGTGGAAATAGACCAGCAGACGGGGCCTTGTCACCGCGCTTGGGCGGAACAGGCGTGAGTTCAGTATTCTGCCCGGCAGCGCGATCGGCAGTTCGGATACGGTGACGCCATCGGGGTCGGGGCGGCGCGACAGCGCCGCAACCTCGCGAAAGCGCGCGCGCCGGTCGGGCGCGTCGACGGGCGCGGGAGCGCCGGCATAGCGCTCGGCGAGTCCGCGATAGTAGGCAAGCAGGTCTGGGTCGATGGCCATGGCGCCGGGGATCGAAAACGTCGGAGGTGGAACGCGGATGGAAGGCGAAGGGGTGGAATGATACGCGGCGCGCCGCTCACCCGCGCATCGACTCGATCTTGCTGCAGCGGTCCTGCACGGCCATCAGCCCTGCGCTTTTCGCGCGTGCCAAAGCGTCGTCGTTGACGATGCCCAGCTGCAGCCAGACGCCGCGTGCGCCAATTGCGATCGCGTCGTCGACCACCGGCGGCACATCGGGAGCCTTGCGGAAGATGTCGACCCAGTCGATACGCGCGCCCTCCGCCGCGAGGGCCTGGGCCGCGTCGTGCAGCGAGGCGTGGCAACGCTCGCCAAGAATCGACTCGCCGGCATGATTCGGGTTGACGGGCACGATCCGATGACCGTGCCGCTGCAGGAAGGCGGCCACCTGGTGGCTGGCGCGCTCGGGCTTGTCGGACAGCCCGACCACGGCGACCGTGCGCAACTTCAACATGCCTTCGATATCGGCCTGCATGGTGTCCATCAGTGCTCCTCGGCGGCGGGCGGGACGCCCGTTGCGATGGAACACTGCCGGTGCACGCGCGCTGCGTCAACCCCGCCGGCTTGGCGCGGCCAGCAGTGACAAAACGGAAATAGTCATGCACCAGAACGATGCCAGCGTGCGGAACCTAACAGAGTGTGCCTATTTTTGTGGCTATTGCGGCCAATTTGCCGTCTTTTCGCTTTCAAGTACTTGCAAACCGATACACTTTGTTACTGCCATCAGGGGAAGTTTCCCCCACAATGCTTTGACACATTGTGAACTTTGTGACGGCGCCGCAAGCCAGAGAGCCGCAGGCGCCTTGAAGAAAGCCCAGCAGCTGAATGTATTACCGGTGTCCCGATAAACGGCGCGAATAGTTGTTGAAAACAGCGCCAGTTCGGATGCCGGTGCTGTGGCGAACGGTAGCGAAGCCTGCAGGACAGGCTGTCCACGCAACTGGACGCGCTACACGTCGCCCGACCGAACCCGTTCCTTCGAATTGACCCCTCGAAGGGATTTTCCCGTCCGCGCGGCGCCTCCCCGGCCCGCGCGCTTTTTTTTGTGTTTTTAGTTTTTTGTCAGTGTTTGTCTGACTTCAAACGAAAGCATAGCGCCCCACCACGAAAAAAGGCAGCCTCGCGGCTGCCTTTTTCCTTCGCGCTGACGAAAAAGCAACGCCTGGACCGGCCCTGCTTACTTCTTCCGGCGCAGACGCGCGATGGCCGCCAACTGGGCAGCGGCGACCGCCAGCTCGCTCTGCGCACGCGCCAGATCGAACTCGCTGCTCTGGTTCTGCAGCATCTCCTCGGCGGCGCGCTTCGCTTCCTGCGCCTTGGCCTCGTCGAGGTCGGTGCCACGGATCGCGGTGTCGGCCAGCACGGTGACGTGCTTGGGCTGGACTTCCAGAATGCCGCCGGCGACGAACACGAACTCTTCGCTGCCGTCTTCCTTCTCGATCCGCACTGCACCCGGATGGATGCGCGTGATCAGCGGGGTGTGCCCGGGCAGGATGCCCAGCTCACCCGACTCGCCCGGCAGCGCCACGAACTTCGCCTGGCCGGAGAAGATCGAGGCTTCCGCGCTGACGACGTCTACAAGAATGGTTGCCATGTGAATTCCTTTGTCCAGTCGCTTCGCTTGGAACGGCGGCGCGCCCACGCACGGTGACCGTGCCGGCGCGCCGTCGCGTGGCGAGGCTTACTGGAGCTTCTTGGCCTTCTCGAAGGCTTCGTCGATCGAGCCGACCATGTAGAACGCCTGCTCGGGCAGGTGATCGCACTCGCCGTCCACCAGCATCTTGAAGCCGCGGATGGTTTCCTTCAGCGGCACGTACTTGCCCGGCGAACCCGTGAACACTTCCGCGACGTGGAAGGGCTGCGACAGGAAACGCTGGATCTTCCGCGCACGGGCCACCGCCAGCTTGTCTTCCGGCGACAGTTCGTCCATGCCCAGAATCGCGATGATGTCGCGCAGTTCCTTGTAGCGCTGCAGCGTCTGCTGGACGCGGCGGGCCACTTCGTAGTGCTCGGTACCGACGATCTGCGGGTCCAGCTGACGCGAGGTCGAGTCGAGCGGGTCGACGGCGGGGTAGATACCCAGCGCGGCGATGTCACGCGACAGCACGACGGTCGAGTCCAGGTGCAGGAAGGTCGTGGCGGGCGACGGGTCGGTCAAGTCATCGGCAGGCACGTACACGGCCTGGATCGACGTGATCGAGCCGGTCTTGGTCGACGTGATGCGCTCCTGCAGCTTGCCCATTTCTTCAGCCAGCGTCGGCTGATAGCCCACGGCGGAAGGCATACGGCCCAGCAGTGCCGACACTTCGGTACCGGCCAGCGTGTAGCGGTAGATGTTGTCGACGAAGAACAGGATGTCGCGGCCTTCGTCGCGGAAGCGCTCGGCCATGGTCAGACCGGTCAGCGCCACGCGCAGACGGTTGCCCGGCGGCTCGTTCATCTGGCCGAACACCATGGCCACCTTGTCGAGCACGTTCGAGTCCTTCATTTCGTGGTAGAAGTCGTTCCCTTCACGGGTACGCTCGCCCACGCCGGCGAACACCGACAAGCCGCTGTGCTGCTTGGCGATGTTGTTGATCAGCTCCATCATGTTGACGGTCTTGCCGACGCCGGCGCCGCCGAACAGGCCGACCTTACCGCCCTTGGCGAACGGGCAGACCAGGTCGATCACCTTGATGCCGGTTTCGAGCAGGTCCACCGAAGGCGACAGCTCGTCGAACTTCGGCGCCTTCTGGTGAATCGCGCGCAGTTCGTCCGCGGCGACCGGGCCGGCTTCGTCGATGGGACGACCCAGCACGTCCATGATGCGGCCCAGCGTACCGTGACCGACCGGCACCGAAATCGGCGCGCCGGTGTTCTTCACGGCCATGCCGCGGCGCAGGCCGTCGGACGAGCCCAGCGCGATGGTACGGACCACGCCGTCACCGAGCTGCTGCTGCACTTCGAAGGTCAGGCCCTTCTCGGCGAACGACGCTTCGTTGCTTTCTTCCAGCACCAGCGCGTCGTACACCTTCGGCAGCGCGTCGCGGGGGAACTCGATGTCCACCACGGCGCCAATACACTGCACAATATTTCCGATACTCATTTCGTATCTCCGATAGCTTGAATTCTTGACGCCCAGTCTCGTCAGTTACACGGCTGCCGCACCGCTGACGATTTCCGACAATTCCTTGGTGATCGCTGCCTGGCGGGTCTTGTTGTAGTCCAGCTGCAGTTCTGCAATCACGTTCTTGGCGTTGTCGGACGCCGCCTTCATGGCCACCATGCGCGCCGACTGCTCGGACGCCATGTTCTCGGCCACGGCTTGGTACACCAGCGCTTCGACGTAGCGGACCAGCAGGTCTTCCACCACCGTCTGGGCGTCGGGCTCGTAGATGTAATCCCACGAGTAAGCGCGCTTTTCCTCTTCGGTCTGCGCCATCCGCTCGGCGGACAGCGGCAGCAGCTGCTCGACCATCGGCTCCTGCTTCATGGTGTTGACGAACTTCGTGTACGCCAGGTACACGGCGTCCACCTCACCATTGGTGAAGGCGTCGAGCTGGACCTTGATCGCGCCGATCAGCTTTTCCAGATGCGGCGTATCGCCCAGATGCACCACGTGCGAGACCACCTTGGCGCCAACGCGGCCCAGGAACTGCATGCCCTTGGTGCCGATCGCGGTGCTTTGCACCTGCACACCGCGGTTCTGCCAGTCGCGCAGTTCGTTGGTGACGGCGCGCAGCACGTTGGTGTTCAGGCCGCCGCACAGCCCCTTGTCGGTCGTCACCACGATCAAGCCGGCGCGCTTGACGTCGCGCGCCTGCAGGAACGGATGCTTGAACTCCGGGTTGGCCGTGGCCAGGTGCGCGGCAATGTTGCGCACCTTCTCGGCGTACGGGCGGGCAGCCCGCATCCGCTCCTGCGCCTTGCGCATCTTGGATGCGGCGACCATTTCCATCGCCTTGGTGATCTTGCGCGTGTTCTGCACGCTCTTGATCTTGGTTCGAATCTCTTTCGTTCCGGCCATATCTTCCTCTCCAGTCGTGCCGCGCCCCCGGCTGCCGCCCTTTCAGGGGGACGCCGGTTGCGCGGTCCGTGGAATCACGCGGTTAGAACGCGGCGGACTTCTTGAAATCCTCGATCGCGGCACGCAGGGCAGCTTCGTCGTCCTTCGACAGATCCTTGGTGTCTTCGATACGGTTGACGAGATCGGCGTACTTGGTCTTCAGGTGGTCGTGCAGGCCCTTTTCGAACGGCAGGATGTCCTTCACTTCCACGTTGTCGAGGAAGCCATTGTTCGCAGCGTACAGCGACGCGGCCAGCTGCCACACCTGCAGCGGCTGGTACTGCGGCTGCTTGAGCAGTTCCATCACGCGGCGGCCGCGCTCGAGCTGCTTGCGGGTGGCGTCGTCCAGGTCCGAGGCGAACTGCGCGAACGCAGCCAGTTCACGGTACTGGGCCAGGTCGGTACGGATACCGCCGGACAGCTTCTTGATGATCTTGGTCTGGGCAGCACCACCGACGCGCGACACCGAGATACCGGCGTTGATCGCGGGACGGATACCGGCGTTGAACAGGTCGGTTTCCAGGAAGATCTGGCCGTCGGTAATCGAGATCACGTTGGTCGGCACGAACGCGGACACGTCGCCGGCCTGCGTTTCGATCACGGGCAGCGCGGTCAGCGAACCGGTCTTGCCCTTGACTTCGCCATTGGTGAACTTCTCGACGTAGTCGGCGTTGACGCGCGCGGCGCGCTCGAGCAGACGCGAGTGCAGGTAGAACACGTCGCCCGGGTAGGCTTCGCGGCCCGGCGGGCGGCGCAGCAGCAGCGACACCTGGCGATAGGCCCAGGCCTGCTTGGTCAGGTCGTCATAGACGATCAGCGCGTCTTCGCCGCGGTCGCGGAAGTACTCGCCCATCGTGCAGCCGGCGTAGGCAGCCAGGTACTGCATGGCGGCCGAGTCCGAAGCGGCGGCGGCCACCACGACGGTGTATTCCATCGCGCCGGTCTCTTCCAGCTTGCGCACCACGTTGGCGATCGTCGAAGCCTTCTGGCCGATTGCCACGTAGACGCAGAAGACGCCCTTGCCCTTCTGGTTGATGATCGCGTCGACGGCGACGGCGGTCTTGCCGGTCTGGCGGTCGCCGATGATCAGCTCGCGCTGGCCGCGGCCGATCGGCACCATCGCGTCGATCGACTTCAGGCCGGTCTGCACCGGCTGGCTCACCGACTGGCGCGCGATCACGCCCGGGGCGACCTTCTCGATCACGTCGGTCAGCTTGGCGTTGATCGGACCCTTGCCGTCGATCGGCTGGCCCAGCGTGTTGACCACGCGGCCGAGCAGTTCCTTGCCGACCGGCACTTCCAGAATGCGGCCGGTGCACTTGACCTGGTCGCCTTCCGAGATGTGTTCGTAGTCGCCGAGCACCACGGCGCCGACGGAGTCGCGCTCGAGGTTCAGCGCCAGGCCGAAGGTGTTGCCGGGGAATTCCAGCATCTCGCCCTGCATCACGCCGGACAGGCCGTGCACGCGGCAGATGCCATCGGTCACGGAAATCACCGTGCCGGTATTGCGCACTTCAGCTTCGGCGCCAAGGCCCGAGATGCGGGACTTGATCAGCTCGCTGATTTCTGAGGGGTTCAGTTGCATCACAATGCTCCTAATTCTTCAATCCGTCGGCTGCCCGCCATCAGGCGGTCAGCGCGGCTTGCATGGCGGCCAGGCGCGCGCGCACCGAGGTATCCAGCACTTCGTCGCCCACCTTGACGCGAACGCCGCCGATCAGCGAGGGGTCGACCGTCACGGTCGGCACCAGCTTGCGCCCGAACTTGCGTTCGAGCGAGGCAACCAGATCGGTCAGCGGCGCGCCGTCGAGCGGAAACGCGCTGGTGATTTCGACGTCGGCCGAACCTTCTTGGGCGTTCTTCAGCGCATGGAACTGCTCGGCAATCTCCGGCAGCACGGTCAGGCGGTCGTTGTCCACCAGCAACTGCACGAAGCGGCGCGCCTCGTCGTTGACCGGAGACTTCAGCACCGACAGGAACAGTTCGGCCAGCTTGTCGCCGGGAACGTTCGGATCGTCGGCCAGCGCCTTGATCTCCGGGGTGGCCGCGACCTGCCCCATTTCCGAAACCAGCTCGGACCATGCACCCAGATTGCCGGCGTTGGCCTCGCTGGCGACGCGGAACAGCGCCTCGGCGTAGGGACGGGCAATGGTTGCGGTTTCTGCCATGATTAGAGCTCGGCCTTCAGTTGGTTGAGCAGGTCGGCGTGGACCTGCGCATTCACTTCACGCTTGAGGATCTGCTCTGCACCCTTGACGGCCAGCACGGCGACCTGGTCGCGCAGCTGCTCGCGCGCCTTGGTGACCTGCTGTTCGGCATCGGCCTTCGCTTGCGCGATGATGCGTGCGGCTTCGGCCTGGGCGTTGCGCTTGATCTCTTCGGCGACCATCTGGGCGCGCTTCTCGGCGTCGGCGACGCGTTGCGCACCTTCGGCGCGGGCTTCGGCCAGGGCCACGTCCACGCGCTTGTTGGCCAGCTCGAGTTCGGCCTTGCCCTTTTCGGCAGCCGCGAGACCGTCGGCGATTTTCTTTGCGCGTTCGTCGAGCGCCTTCACCAGCGGCGGCCAAATGAATTTGGCGACAACCCACCACAGGATGAAGAACACGACCATCTGCGCAAAAAACGTTGCGTTCAGATTCATGGTGTGTTCCTTTCGGTAATCAAACTACAGATAAATGCGCAAAGGCGGCCAGGCTAGTGGCCTGCGCCGCCCGTCAGCATCATGCAGACCGAAAAGATTTACTGAATGACGGCCAGCAGCGGGTTGGCGAACGCGAACAGCATGGCCACGCCCACACCGATCAGGAATGCCGCGTCGATCAGGCCAGCCAGCAGGAACATCTTGGTCTGCAGCGGGTTCATCAGTTCAGGCTGACGCGCGCAGGCTTCGATGTACTTGCCACCCATCAGAGCGATACCCAGGCAGGCACCGATCGCGCCCAGGCCGATGATGATGCCGATACCGATGGCGGTCAGACCCTGGATGTTGGCGAGAAATTCTTGCATGACGACTCCTTTAATTTGAGAAGAGACTTAGAACCAAAAAAACCAAAAACCAAAAAACCGGAAATCAGTGCTTGTCGTGTGCCTGGCCGAGATACACCAGCGTCAGCATCATGAAGATGAAGGCCTGCAGCAGCACGATCAGGATGTGGAAGATCGCCCAAACCGCGCCGGCAATCACGTGGCCGACGAAGCCCAGGGCCGACAGGTCGGCGCCGAAGGTCCACATCGAGCCCAGCAGGGCGATCAGCAGGAACACGAGCTCGCCGGCGTACATATTGCCGAACAGTCGCATGCCGAGCGACACAGCCTTGGCCAGGAATTCGATGATGTTCAGCACCAGGTTGAACGGGGCCAGGTACCACTTGCCGCCGAACGGGGCCGACAGCAGTTCGTGCACGAAGCCGCCCGCGCCCTTGATCTTGAAGCTGTAGTAGATCATCAGGATCAGCACGGCGAACGACATGCCCAGCGTGCCGTTCAGATCGGCGGTGGCCACGGCCTTGTGGTGCGGCAGGTGGAAGCCGAACACGCCCAGCAGGTGGTTCAGGCCGTGAACCCAGTCAACCGGGATCAAGTCGATCGCGTTCATCATGGTGATCCAGCAGAACACCATCAGCGCCAGCGGCGCGATCCACGAACGGTCGCCGTGGATGATGCCCTTGGCCTGGTCGTCGACCATCTCGACGATCATCTCGACGAAGGCCTGGAAGCGGCCCGGCACGCCGGCGGTGACGCGACGCGCGGCCAGGTACAGGAACAGCACGGCGATCGCGCCGCATAGGACCGACCAGATCACGGTGTCGTAATTGATCACGCTGAAGTCGACCACGGAGGCCTGCTTGCCGCCGATCGAATTCAGGTTCTGCAAATGTTCGGCGATATAGCCGGATGGGGTGAGCGCGTTTTCAGCGCCTTGAGCAGTTGCCATGTCGAATCGAACCGTATATTGCGAAACCTGGTTGACCGGCATTCGCCATCGCGAACGCTCGGTATGCTTCTTGCACCGCCTTCGGCTCGTCGGCCGGTCACCGCAATGCAAGACGCTTCGTAACTTCCCGGCGCCGCACCCGATTCGAAATCGGCGCGGCATCCCAATCTTGTTTTCTCGAAACCGGCCCTCAATTGCCCTGAATCAGAACAACGCGGCACCGGTTCGGGGCATGGCGTTCCGCAATTCGACGAATCGAGAATCTATCGAATCGCCAGCGCCACCCAGTACGTCTTCAACGCAAGCAGGAACGTGACCAGCATCGGCACCCAACGCAACTCGCGGTACAGCACCACCACCAGCACGAACAGCGCGACGGTGGCCATCACCTTGATCGCCTCGCCGACCACCAGCCCGCCGATCGATGCGCGATCCCGCGCCAGCCAAAGCCGGAAGGCGAAGAACGCGCTCGGCACGCAGCACACCGCGCCGCCGAACAGCGCCGACCACCCGTACGGTCCCGCCTCGGGCCCGAACAGCGCCCAGCCGATCGCCGACAACAGCGTGACCGCGACTTGCGCCAGCACCACCTTGCCCGGCGTCATCCGCGAGGGCCGCAGCGCGCGTTCGCCGAACAGCGACACCGCATCGTCGTGCGTCAGCGGCTCGATCGGCGCGGCCTGTTCGTCGTCAAACGCGTCGTCGCGCCAGTCGTCCCGGTCCCAGTCGTCGCGGCGACGCTGGTCGCCCTGACGCTCGGATGTCCGCTCGGTACGGTCGGTATTCGATCCCGCGCGAGGCGGCTTTGGGTCTGTCGCCACTACAACTTGTCGGTCTGCCTGCTTGCAGTTCTGACCCGGAACTTTTCGTCCTGGGCCAGTATTCAAACCGCACGATTTTACGGGGAATGCGGATAACGAGTCAATCTGCTTACAGTTGCCTTGCAAGGCAAAACACCACAACTCTTGCTATCTCGCTTCGATCATGCTTGCGCTGATATTGCGCGGCAATGACCTGACACGTAATCGGATTGCGTAGCAAAAAAATGGCGCCTGGGGAAGAACCCGGCGCCATTTGCGCATTTCGAATGGGCGATCATCGCCCAGCCGCGATCATGCGACCTGCCGCCCCGCGGCTGGATCGCGCAACCGGGCCAGCACGCCGTCGAGCGCATCGTTGCTGGAAAACTGGATGGTCAGCTGACCCTTGCCGCGCGCGCCGAGCTTGATCTGCACCGGCATGCCGAGCGCGTCGGACAGCTCCTCCTCCAGCCGGGCCACATCGCGCGCGCCGGGACCGGTCTTCTGCTTCAGCGATTTCAGATCGAAGGGCTTCAGTGTCGAGGCCACCAGCTTCTCGGTCTCGCGCACCGACAGCCGCTTGTTGACGATCTGGTTGGCCAGCGTGATTTGATGGGCGCCGTCGACCGCCAGCAGCGCGCGTGCATGCCCCATGTCGAGATCGCCCGCCATCAGCATCGTTTGCACCGGCTGGGCCAGATTGAGCAGACGCAGCAGATTCGACACCGCGCTGCGCGAGCGGCCGACCGACTCGGCGGCCTGCTCGTGGGTGAATTTGAATTCGCGGATCAGGCGCATGATGCCCTGCGCCTCTTCCAGCGGGTTCAGGTCCTCGCGCTGGATGTTCTCGATCAGCGCCATCGCCGCCGCGGCCTCGTCGGCCACGTCCTTGATCAGCACCGGCACCTTGTCCAGTCCCGCCAGCCTGGAGGCGCGGAAACGGCGCTCGCCGGCGATGATCTCGTAGCGGTCCGGCTCGGCCACGCGCCGCACCAGGATCGGCTGCATCAGGCCCTGCGCGCGAATGCTGGCCGCCAACTCCTGCAGCGCGCCTTCGTCCATCCGCGTGCGCGGCTGGTACTTGCCCGGCTGCAGCTGGTCGACGCGCAGCACGGTGGGCGCGCCGTCCTGACGCGCCGCCTCGACGATCTCCGCCGGGCCGCCCAGCAGGGCTTCCAGCCCACGGCCCAGGCCCTTCTTCTTCGCGGTACTCATGGTGGTGGCTCCTTGCTTGCTGCCGTACGCCGCCTCAGGCGATCTGGCCCAGTTGCTTGACGCGCGCGATCATCTCGGCGCCGAAATCGAGATAGGCCTTGGCGCCCTTCGACGCCGGGTCGAAGACCACGCCCGGCATGCCGTACGACGGCGCCTCCGCCAGCCGCACATTGCGCGGGATCATCGTCTTGAATACCTTGTCGCCGAAATGCGCCTCGAGCTGGGCCGATACCTGTTGCTGCAGCGTCACGCGTGGATCGAACATCACACGCAGCAAGCCGATGACCTTGAGGTCCTTGTTCAGGTTGGCGTGCACCTGCTTGATCGTATTGACCAGATCGGACAGCCCTTCCAGCGCGAAGTATTCGCACTGCATCGGCACGATCACGCCATGCGCGGCGCACAGGCCGTTCAGCGTCAGCAGCGACAGCGACGGCGGGCAGTCGATCAGCACGAAATCGTACTCGCCCTCGACCTCCGCCAGCGCCTGGCGCAGCCGGCGCTCGCGGTGCTCGAGCTCGACCAGTTCGACCTCGGCACCGGCCAGTTCGCGGTTGGCCGGCAGCACGTCGTACTTGCCCGACTCCGAGCGCTGGCGCGCCTGCGGGATCGTGGCGAAGCCGACCAGCACCTGATAGACACTGTGCTGCAGCCCCTGCTTGTCGATGCCCGAACCCATCGACGCATTGCCTTGCGGATCGAGATCGACCAGCAGCACACGCTGCCCTTGCGCGGCAAGGCCAGCGGCGAGGTTCACCGTGGTGGTGGTCTTGCCCACCCCGCCCTTCTGGTTTGCGATCACGAATACCTTTGCCATGGGTTCTGCAGCTCCTCGCTTGTATTCAGTCGGCGCGCGCATTGCCGCGCTCGCCACGGCGCGACAGCACCACCAGGTGGCGCTGCGCATCCAGTTCGGGCACCGCCAGCTGCGGTACCGCTTCGACCTGCCAGGCCGACATCAGTCCGGCCTGCTCCATCCGCTCCAGTTCGGCGTGCGGATAGACCCCTTTCATTGCGATCATGCGGCCGCCCGGCGCCAGCAGGTGGCCGGCCAGCGTGACGAAGTCGGTCAGCTCGGCGAAGGCCCGCGATGTGATCACGGCGAAGCCGTCGGCATCGTCGAGCTTCTCCACCGGCCCCCAGTGCGCCGCCGCATTGCCCAGCCGCAGTTGCGCGCGGCACTGGGTCAGGAAGGCGGTCTTCTTCTGCACGATGTCGACCATCAGTACCGACACGTCGGGGCAGGCGATCGCCAGCGGAAGCCCGGGCATGCCGCCGCCGGACCCGACATCGAGTACCCTGCCCCGCGCGGCCGGCACGACCTCAGGCCGCATGGCCGCTTCCGCCAGCGCCGGCACGGCGGCCAGCGAGTCCAGCAGATGATGCGTCAGCATCTCGTCGGGGTGACGGATCGCGGTCAGGTTATAGGTGGCGTTCCATTTGCGCAGCAGCGCCAGATAGGCGAGAAGCGTCTCGATGCGGCCGTCGTCGAGCGGCAGGCCGATCGCGGCCAGTCCCGCCTCGAGGCGGCGGCGCTGCACGGCCTCGTCGAGCGCGCCGTGGCGCCGCGCCTGGGATACGTGCGGACCGCTCACTCAGGCCGCCTCACGACCCGAGCCGGCCGTCTTGCCGCGGCCCATGCCCTTCTTCTTCAGGTGAACCAGCAGCAGCGAGATGGCGGCCGGCGTGACGCCCGAGATACGCGAGGCCTGACCCAGCGTCTGCGGACGGTGCTGGTTCAGCTTCTGGCTGACCTCGAAGCCGAGACCGCGCACTTCGGTGTAGTCGAAATCGTCCGGCAGACGGGTCGATTCGTTGGCCTCCAGCTTGTCGACCTCGGCGGCCTGGCGGGCGATATAGCCGTGATATTTGATACCGATCTCGATTTGCTCACGGATTTGCTCGGCCTGCAGCGGATCGTCGCTCAGCGGCGCGGCAGCGGCGTGGCGGCCGCCCTGCAGCGTCATCAGCGCGTCGTAGCTGACGCCCGGGCGACGCAGCAGGTCCGCCAGGCTGTACTCGCGCTCGATCGCCTTGCCCAGCAGCGGCACTGCGTCCTCGGCGGGCAGGCTGGCCGGATTGACCCAGGTGCTCTTCAGTCGCTCTGTTTCACGTGAAACGGCGTCGCGCTTGCGGTTGAAGGCATCCCAACGTGCGTCGTCTACCACGCCCAGCTCACGACCGATCTCGGTCAGCCGCATGTCGGCATTGTCCTCTCGCAGGCTCAGGCGGAATTCGGCGCGGCTGGTGAACATCCGGTACGGCTCGGTCACGCCGCGCGTGATCAGGTCGTCCACCAGCACGCCCAGGTAAGCCTGATCGCGGCGCGGCGCCCACGCCTCACGCTCCTGCGCGTAGCGGCCGGCGTTGATGCCCGCCAGCAGACCCTGCGCAGCGGCCTCTTCGTAGCCCGTCGTGCCGTTGATCTGGCCGGCAAAGAACAGACCGCCGATGGCCTTGCTCTCCAGCGACGCCTTCAGTACGCGCGGATCGAAGTAGTCGTACTCGATCGCATAGCCCGGGCGCAGGATATGGGCGTTCTCGAGCCCGCGGATCGAGTGCACCAGCTCCAGCTGCACGTCGAACGGCAGGCTGGTCGAGATGCCATTGGGATAGAACTCGTTGGTCGTCAGCCCTTCCGGCTCCAGGAAGATCTGGTGGCTCTCCTTGCTGGCAAAGCGATGGATCTTGTCCTCGATGCTGGGGCAGTAGCGCGGCCCTACCCCTTCAATCACGCCGGTGTACATCGGCGAGCGGTCCAGCCCGCCGCGGATGATGTCGTGGGTACGGGCGTTGGTGTGGGTAATCCAGCACGGCAGCTGTTGCGGATGCTGCTCGGGACGACCCAGGAACGAGAACACCGGCACCGGATCGAGATCGCCGGGCTGCTCTTCCATCGCCGAGAAATCGATGGTGCGGCCGTCGATGCGTGGCGGCGTGCCGGTCTTCAGGCGCCCCTGCGGCAGCTTCAGCTCCTTGAGCCGGGCCGACAGGGTGACCGCCGCCGGGTCGCCGGCGCGGCCCCCGGTGTAGTTGTCCAGTCCGACGTGGATCTTGCCGTCCAGAAAAGTCCCGGCGGTCAGTACCACCGCGCGCGCGCGGAAGCGGATGCCGACCTGCGTCACGGCGCCGACCACGCGGTCGCCCTCGACCATCAGATCGTCGACGGCCTGCTGGAACAGCATCAGGTTGGGCTGGTTCTCGAGCCGCGTGCGGATCGCCTTGCGGTACAGCACGCGGTCTGCCTGGGCGCGGGTGGCACGCACAGCAGGACCCTTGCTGGAGTTCAGGATACGGAATTGAATGCCGGCCTCGTCGGTGGCAGCGGCCATGGCGCCGCCGAGCGCGTCGACTTCCTTGACCAGATGCCCCTTGCCGATGCCGCCGATGGACGGATTGCAGCTCATCTGCCCGAGCGTCTCGATGCTATGGGTCAGCAGCAGCGTCTGGCAGCCCATGCGGGCCGCGGCCAAGGCGGCTTCGGTGCCGGCATGGCCACCGCCGACGACAATGACATCGAATTCTTTCGGGTAAAGCATGGGGGCACCTCCTCCGGGAGGCTGGAGAGGGAAAAAACGGGATGCCGAATTATACCGGCATTCATTGGGGCATTCCGGACACACTCCTGTTCCACGTGAAACATTGTGCTTCGTCAGGGCATGTTTCACGTGGAACAGGGCGGACGATACCCGCTCCTGACTTGTTCCACGTGAAACATTCGAACCGAACCGCCGCCCCGTGTGTTCCACGTGAAACAAAAAAGGCCGGGCCACTGGCCCAGCCTTTCCATATGATGAGACTCCCCGGCCCCGTTACTCAGGGCCCCAAGGAATCACCGCTGCTGCCGCAAGTAGTCCGCCACCCGCTCCAGCAGCAGCCCCATATCCCGCTGCACCGTGCCGAAGTTGGCATTGCGCTCGCGGGTCCGCTCATCCATATACAGCGGGCGACGGATCTCGATCTGCAGGCTGTGCCGGCGCTCCGCCGGCCGGCCGATCTGGGCGATCAGCTGCACACCCTTGTACGGATCGTTGCGCGCCACCGTGTAGCCCATGTCCCGCAGACCCAACTCGATCAGCCCGACGAACTCGGGATCGCAGGTTGTGCCGTCGCGGTCGCCCAGCACAAAGTCGGCCAGCGGGTGTGGACTGACCTTCTTCAGGCGCTCGTAGGCATTGTTCGGCATCGAGTGCAGATTCAGATGCCAGACCGCGCCGAAGCGGCGATAGGTCGCGTCCACCGCTTCTGCCAGCGCCGCATGGTACGGACGGTAGTAGTGCTCGATCCGGTTGCGCACCTCGGCCACGCTGAGCTTGCGGTCATAGATCGGGGTCGCGGCATCGATATTGCGCCACACCAGGCCAAAACCCAGCCGGGTCTTCTCGCCTGGCGCGAGCGGCTCCGGCCACGGCGCGTCCAGCAGTGCCGGGTCGAGGTCGTCCGGCATCCGGTTCGGATCGATATAGACGCGCGGAAAGTTTGCCGCGATCAGGGTGCCGCCGACCGCCGGCACCGCCTCCCACAGCGCGTCCACGTGGGTGTCCTCGCCTTCGCGCAGCCGCGCCAGCGGCGCTGCTGCGCCGAAGTCATCGGGATAGCGTGTGCCGCTGTGGGGCGAATCGCAGACCAGCGGCAGCGCTTCGCCCTCGGGCAGCCGGCGGACGATCGGTTCGAACGCCGCCGCCATCAGTTCAGCTCGATCTTCGCGGTCTTGGCCACGCGCGCATAGCGGGCCATCGCCTGCTCGATCTGCGCCTTGAACTGCTCCGGCGTGGTCGGCACCAGCGTGCCGCCGGATTCCTCGACCTTGCGCTTGAAGTCCGGGTTCTGCATGGCCTTGTGGATGGCGGCGTTCAGCTTGGCGACCACCGGCGCCGGCGTGCCGGCGGGCGCGACGATGCCGAACCAGCCGCCCTCGCCCATGTCCTTGAAGCCCAGTTCGGCATAGGTCGGCACGTCGGGCAGTTGCGCCGAGCGGCTGGCGCCCAGCACGGCCAACGCACGCAGTCGGCCGCCCTTGACGTGCGGCAGCGTCGACGACAGGTTGTCGGTGATCGCGTTGACCTGCCCCGCTACCGCGTCGTTCAGTGCCAGACCGGCGCCCTTGTACGGCACATGCAGCAGATCGATACCGGACAGCATCATGAAGTTCTCGATATTCACATGGCCGAGCGAGCCGGCGCCCGGCGAGGCAAAGCTGTACTTGCCCGGATTCGCCTTGGCCAGCGCGATGAATTCCTTCATGTTCTTTGCCGGCACGCTGGGATGCACTGCGAACACGCTGGGGATCGCAACAACGTTGGTCACCGGCACGAAATCCTTGATCGGGTCATAGCTGAGCTTCGGATAGACGGCCGGGTTCGAGCCATGCGTGCTGACCGTCGCCATGCCGATGGTGTAGCCGTCCGGCGCTGAACGGGCCACTTCCCCCATGCCCAGCGAGCCGCCCGCCCCACCCTTGTTCTCCACGACGATGGACTGACCCAGCTCGCGGCCGGCGTATTCCGCAACCAGGCGCGCCGACAGATCGGTGGAGCCGCCGGCAGCGAACGGCACGATCAGACGGATCGGGCGGCTGGGATAGTTGGACGGCGCGGCGCTTGCCGTGGCGGGCAGCAGCACGGCAGCGCCGATGGCGGCGGTCACGGAGGACAGCACAAAGCGACGACGCGTGGTATCGGCTCGATTCATGGCGATTTTCTCCTTGGAATTGCCTTGTGTTTGTTTTGGCAGAGGTGCCGGCTGAGGCCCACAGACGGCCTCGCGACGCGTCAAGTGTCGGGCAGTTTACCGAGCGTGCACAAACGACTATATTGCACGCTTCCATTACCAAAGCTCATCCTCGGTGCGTGCAGAAGGTCACAGCGCCCAAGCGCCCGAGGGGTGAAGGTCAGCATGCGCCTGCGATCCCCGTCGATGTCCGAATTGCACGCCTTTGCTACCGCGGCACGGTTGGGCAGCTTCACACGCGCAGCCGAGGAGCTGTGCGTCACACAAGGGGCGATCAGTCGGGCGATCGCCCGGCTGGAGGCGCATTTCGGCCAGCCGCTGGTCCAGCGCAACGCGCATCGGCTGGTGCTGACCGCAGCAGGCCGCAACTTCCTGCAGGCGGTGGCCGAGCCGCTGGCGGCGATCGAATCGGCCAGCGCGGCGCTGCTTGCCGGCGACCGCCAGCATCATCTGACGCTGTCCGCCCTGCCCACACTCGCCAGCGTCTGGCTGGTGCCACGGTTGCCGGACTTCCACCGGCGCCATCCCGACATCCGTCTCGACTTCGTGCCCTACCGGCGCGACGAGGATTTCTCGGGCCCGGCGCCGGACGCGGCGCTGCTGGCCGGCACCGCCAACAGCTGGCCCAATCTGCAGGTCGACTATGTGATCGGCAGCGAGATGGTGCCGGTGTGCCACCCGGAGCGCGCGCGGCTGCGTCACGAGGCCGGCCGCTGGCTGACGCCGGCCGACCTGCTGCAGGAGCCGCTGCTCTTTCACACCGGCGCGCCCGCGAACTGGCAGCACTGGTTCCATGCGGCTGGCGTACCCAACGCTGCGCCCACGCTGACCACAGGATTCGACCAGGTCTCGATCCTGGTGCAGGCGGTCAAGGCGGATATCGGCATCGCGGTACTGCAGCGCTGCCTGGTGCGTGACGAGATCGCAGCCGGCCGGGTGGTGGCGCCGTTCGACCTGCCGATCCGGCTGACGCGCGGCTATTTTTTGTGCGCACCCCGGGAGCGGCGCGACCACCCTGCCCTGAACCGCTTCCGCGAATGGCTGCTGGAAACGGCGGCACAGGATCCCGACGTCGTGCGAATCCGGCACAACGATTCACCGGATAAATGACGCATTCAAATATCAACGGCCAACCATCAATAGCGATAATTTAATTCACCGACGCATCGCGCCCTTGAATGACAACGGCGCGCCGAAGCGCGCCGTTATTCATCGCACAAATGGAGGCGCCGATCAGGCCGCCTTCTTCGCCAACCCTAGATAGGTCTCGATGACACGCGGATCGGCGGCCAACTCGTCGGCAGGCCCGGCCATCGCAATCTCTCCCGTCTCGATCACATAGCCGTAGTCGGCCACCTGCAACGCCGCGCGCGCGTTCTGCTCGATCAGCAGCGTCGCCACGCCCGTGCGGCGCAGGTCGTTGATGATGTGAAAGATCTCCTTGACGATCAGCGGCGCGAGGCCAAGGCTGGGCTCGTCCAGCATCAGCAGCTCGGGCTTGGCCATCAGCGCGCGGCCGACCGCCAGCATCTGGCGCTCGCCGCCGGACAGCGTGCCGGCGTCCTGGCGCGCGCGCTCGCGCAGCCGCGGGAACAGCTGGTAGACCACGTCCATCTGGTCCAGGAAGTTCTTCTCGCCGGCGCGCTTGCGGCGGAAGGCGCCGAGACGCAGATTGTCCTCGACGCTCATCGAGCCGAACAGCTCGCGCTTTTCCGGCACCAGGCACATGCCGCGCGCGACCCGGCCCTCGACCGGAATGCCCGCCATGTCGTGGCCCAGATAGGAGACCGTGCCCGTGGACGAGCCGGTCGGCGGCAGCGCCCCCATGATCGCGTTCAGCATGGTGGACTTGCCGGCGCCATTGGGGCCGATCACCGTGACGATCTTGCCCGCCTCGACCGACAGGCTGGCGCCGTGCACCGCCTCGACCTTGCCATAGCGGACATGCAGGTCCTTCACTTCCAGAATCACGCTCACCGATCGCTCCCCGATTCTTATTCCACGCCGCCCAGATAGGCCTCGAGCACCGCGGGGTTCTTCTGCACGTCCTCCGGCACGCCCTCGGCGATGCGCGTGCCGAATTCCATCACCACCAGCCGGTCGGTCAGATTCATCACGAAGTCCATGTCGTGTTCGACCAGCAGCACGCTCATGCCCTCGCCCTTGAGCTTGCGCAGCAGTTCGGCCAGCGCCTGCTTTTCCTTGTATCGCAGGCCCGCGGCCGGCTCATCCAGCAGCAGCAGCGCGGGATCGCAGCACAACGCGCGAGCGATCTCGAGAATGCGTTGCTGGCCGAGTGCCAGGCTGCCCGCTTCCATGTACATGCAGTCGGCCAGGCCCACGCGCTCGAGCTGGCGCCTGGCCTCGAACAACAGCTTGGCCTCCTCGCCGCGGTTCATCCGCAGGATCGCCGCCGATACGCCGCCCTGGGGCCGGTAGTCGCCGCGCAGATGCGCGCCGATCGCGACGTTCTCCAGCACCGTCATGGTCGGCAGCAGATGCACGTGCTGGAAGGTGCGGCCGATGCCGCGCTTGACGATCTCGCGCGACGGCAGATTGGTGATCGCCTCGCCGCGATAGAGGACCTCGCCGCGGGTCACCGGCAGCACGCCGGTGACCAGGTTGAAGGTGGTCGACTTGCCCGCGCCGTTGGGCCCGATCAGGCCGACGATCTCGCCGGCGCGCACCTGGAAGCTGACGTCATTGACCGCCACCAGCCCGCCGAACTCCTTGCGCGCGGCGCGCACGTCGAGGATCAACTCGCCGGTCTGCGGTTTCTGCCGCACCGGCAGCGCGGCGGCCTGCTCCGGCGCACGTACCGGCGGCCCGCTGGGCCACGCCTTGCGCAGGAAGGGCCACAGTCCGTCGCGCGCGTACTGCAGCAGCAATACCAGCAGCACGCCGAACACGATGATCTCGAAGTTGCCGTTGGCGCCGAGCAGCTTGGGGAGCACGCCCTGCAGCATGTCCTTCAGGATGGTCAGGATGCCGGCGCCGAGCACTGCGCCCCAGACGTGACCGACGCCGCCGACCACCGCCATGAACAGATATTCGATGCCGTAGTTCAGGCCGAACGGCGTCGGGTTCACCGCGCGCTGCAGATGCGCGTACAGAAAGCCCGAGATGCAGGCCAGCACCGCGGCGACGACGAACACCACCACCTTCATCCACGCGGTATTGACGCCCATCGCCTCGGCCATCACGCCGCCGCCCTTGAGCGCACGAATGGCGCGGCCGGGACGCGAATCGAGCAGGTTCTGCATCGCCAGCACCGCGAGCAGCACCACCACCCAGATCAGATAGAACATCGAGCGGCCGGACTGCAGCTCGAAGCCCAGCAGCGACAGCACCGGGATGCCGTTCAGACCGTCGTATTTGCCGAGGAATTCCAGATTGCCGAACAGGAAGAACAGCGACAGTCCCCATGCGATCGTTGCCAGCGGCAGGTAATGCCCGGACATTCGCATCGTGATCAGCCCGATCACATAGGCCGACGCCATCGTGATCACCAGGCCGACCAGCAGGCCGAACCACGGCGACAGCCCGTATTGCGTGGTCAGGTAGGCGGTGCTGTAGGCGCCGAGCCCGACGAAGGCCGCCTGCCCGAACGAGGTCATGCCGCCGACGCCGGTCAGCAGCACCAGGCCGATCGCGACGATGCTGTACAGGCCGATGTAGTTGCCGAGCGTGATCCAGAACTCCGGCGTCGGCAGCACCGGCAGCAGCGCCAGGATCGCCGCGAACGCGATCAGCAGCAGCCGGTTGCGCAGGTTGGCGCTGCCGGAGGCCGGAGCCGCCGCCGGGATGGGCTGCGTTGCCGCCGCCGTGTCGGACGCCTGCTGCGTCCCTGTTGTGCGTGTGGCTTGCCGTTGCATCATTCCTCGTCTTCCACATGTTTGCTGGTCAGCGAGCGCCACAGCAGCACCGGAATGATCAGCGTGAACACGATGACCTCCTTGAACGCACTGGCCCAGAAGGACGAATAGGATTCGAGCAGGCCCACCAGCAGCGCGCCGGCGGCCGCCACCGGATAGCTGACCAGCCCGCCGACGATCGCGCCGACGAAGCCCTTCAGGCCGATCAGGAAGCCGGACTCGTAATAGACGGTGGTCAGCGGGGCGATCAGGATGCCGCACAGCGCGCCCATCGCGGCGGCCAGCGTGAACGACAGCCGGCCCGCCTGCGTGGTGCCGATGCCGACCAGGCGCGCGCCCAGCCGGTTGACCGCGGTCGCGCGCAGCGCCTTGCCGGTCAGCGTGCGGTCGAAATAGAAGTACAGCGCGGCGATCAGCAGCGCGGAGACGCCGATCACCCACAGGCTCTGGCCCGATACCGACAGCGCGCCGACGTCGAAGCGCGCGTCGGAGAATGCGGTGGTGCGCGAACCTTCGGCGCCGAACATCACCAGCCCCAGGCCGACCAGCGCGAAGTGCACGCCGACCGAGACGATCAGCAGCACCAGCGTGCTCGCCTCGGCCAGCGGCTGGTAGGCGATGCGATACAGCATCGGGCCCATCGGCACCACGATCAGCAGCGTCAGCGCGATCTGCGCCAGCATCGGCAGCGGCTGCGCGCCGTAGGCCTGCGTCAGCCAGTGCACCGCGAACGGAAAGACCAGGTACTTGCCGGCCAGCACCGCCAGCCGGCGGCCGGCGCTGCGGCGCAGTTCGGCGCTGCGCAGCACGGTGGCGCCCTCGTAGACGAAGGTCAGCACGCCCATCGCCACCAGCAGCCACGAGGTCTGCGGTGCATGGCCGGCCTGCATCACCGCCAGCGTCAGCGCGCCGTAGGCGACGAACTCCCCTTGCGGGATGAAGATGACGCGGGTCACCGAAAACACCAGCACCAGGGCCAGCGCCAACAGCGCGTAGATCGCGCCGGAGGTGATGCCGTCCTGAGCCAGGATGGCCGCAATCGAGAGGTCCATGATCTCCTCGAGGAGTTGCCGCGATGCAGCGAATTACGAAATAGTAAAGGTCTTACGCTACGAGGAAATCCGCGCGAACCCTAGCGCCGGGCCTTAAAACAAAAAAGGCGCATGGTGCGTCCATGCGCCCTGCCGCGCGGCGAGTCTGCGCAGCGTGCCTACTTCTGCAGCTTCCACTTGCCGTCGACGATCTGCACCATCACGCGCGAGCGCTGGTCCAGGCCCAGATGGTCGGTCGGGCTCATCGTCATGATGCCGTGCGAGACCGGCAGCTCCTTCGTCTGCTCCAGCGCATCGCGCAGCGCCTTGCGGAATTCCGGCGTGCCCGGCTGCGCCTTCTTCAGCGCGACGGGAATCGCGCGCTCGAGCAGCAGGCCGGCGTCCCAGGCGTGACCGCCGAAGGTCGAGACCTGGCCGCCGAAGGCCTTCTCGTAGGCGGTCTTGTAGGTCAGTGCCGGCTTCTTGACCGGATTGCTGTCGGGCAACTGCTCGGCGACCAGCAGCGGACCGGCCGGCAGCAGCGTGCCTTCGCAATCCTTGCCGCAGACGCGCAGGAAGTCGGGGTTGGCGACGCCGTGCGTCTGGTAGATCTTGCCCTTGTAGCCGCGCTCCTTCAGCGCCTTGGCCGGCAGCGCGGCCGGCGTGCCCGAGCCGGCGATCAGCACCGCATCGGCGTTGGCCGCCATGATCTTCAGGATCTGGCCGGTGACCGAGGTGTCGGTGCGGGCGAAGCGCTCGTTGGCCACCACCTTGATCTTGCGGATGTCCGCGACCTTGGCGAACTCCTGCGACCAGCTTTCGCCGTAGGCATCCGCGAAGCCGATGAACGCCACCGTCTTCACGTTGTTGTTGCTCATGTGCTCGGAGATCGCGGTCGCCATGTGCGAGTCGTTCTGCGGGGTCTTGAAGACCCAGGCGCGCTTGGCGTCCATCGGTTCGATGATGCGCGCCGACGCCGCCATCGTGATCATCGGCGTGCCGCTCTCGGCGACCACGTCGACCATCGCCAGCGAGTTCGGCGTCACGGTCGAGCCGACCACGGCGTCGACCTTGTCCTCGCTGATCAGCTTGCGGGTGTTCTTGACGGCGGTGGTGCTGTCCGAGGCATCGTCGAGCACGATGTATTCGACCTTCTTGCCGGCGATCTCCTTGGGCAGCAGCGTGAAGGTGTTCTTCTCGGGGATGCCCAGCGAAGCGGCGGGACCCGTCGCCGATACCGTGACCCCGACCTTGATCTGGGCCTGGGCAGCGCCGGCGCACAGACAGGCGGCGGCGATGGCCAGCATGCTGGCGCGCTTGAAATTCATCGTGTCTCCTTCTTCTCTCAAACCGGCATGCATCGAACCGGCTTGCCACCGATCCGCGCCTGGCTTGTTGTTCCGACGGATCGTGCCGCGCTGCCTGCGCGGCTCTCCCCCGTCGTGCCCGATCCCGTCCGCGCGTGCCTTCCTTGTTGAAAGGTCGCGGCCGCTCCTCCGCGGTAGCAATGCGATTGCGACGAGGTGGGCCGACGCCGGATTTCATTCGCCGACCGAGCGGTCGGGAATTCGCACCGAGTCTAACACAGCGCCCCTTGCCGCCAAGGCAGGATTAACCCGCATCGCCAGCAGCGGCGCGCCTTTCCGAGACGCGCCGCGCGTGCGCAGCGGTCAGCCGACGAAGGCGTCCCAGGCCGTTTTCAGGATCAGCGCGGTCACCACCAGCAGGAAGACCTTGCGCACGAAACCGCTGCCGTGCTTCAGCGCAAGCCGACTGCCAAGCTGGCTGCCGATGACGTTGCCCACCGCCATCACCAGGCCCAGTTCCCACCAGACATGGCCCTTGAAACCGAGCAGCATCAGCGCGGCGACATTGGTGGCCAGATTGACCAGCTTGGTCGACGCGGCCGCGTGCAGGAAGTCGTAGCCGAACAGCCGCACGAACATGATCATCAGGAAGCTGCCGGTGCCCGGTCCGAAGATCCCGTCGTAGAAGCCGATCGCCGCGCCGCCCAGCAGCGCGACCCAGCGCTCGCGCGCGCCCGACAGCGTCGGCGCATGTTCGGCACCGAGATCCTTCCTGGCCAGCGTATAGATCAGCAGGATCGCCAGCACGAAGGGCAGCAGCTTGCGCAGGGGCTCGGCCGGGACCAGCGTCAGCGTGTAGGCACCGGCCATCGAGCAGAGGAAGGCCGCCGCCACGGCGGGCCCGGTGGCACCCCAGTAGATCCGCACGCTGCGCGCGTAGCGCACCGCGGCGTTGAAGGTGCCGGCCATCGAGGCGACCTTGGTGGTACCGATCAGCGTCGCAGGCGCATGGTTCGGGTACGCGCTGAAGATGGCGGGAATCTGGATCAGGCCGCCGCCGCCGGCGACCGCGTCGATCAGACCGGCCAGCAAGGCGGCGGCAAAGAGGAAAGCGAACTCCATTCGAACATCCGGGAAAACGGGCACGGGAAGCCGCTGCCGGCACGGCCAACCGGGCCGGTGGCGGACAGGACGGGGCGAGGACTCCTGGGAATCAGGCGAGCTGCTTGACGGCCGGGGCCAGGTCGCGATGCCACAGCCCGCACGGCAGCCGGCTCAGGCCGCTGTCCGGCTCGCCGGCGCCAGGCAGCCCCGGCGCCCACAGCAGATGGCGCACGCCATGCGCCCGGCACCAATCGGCGAGCCAGTCGCGGCAAGAAGCGAGGATTGCACCACTTTCGTGCGTTCCGGGCAAGCACCAGGCTTCGCCGACCATCGCGGCCAGCCCGCCCAGATCGAGGCGCGCCATCAGCTGGACCGGGGCGCAGCCGACCAGCGTGCCCTGTTGCTGCGCCAGCAGGCACAGTCCGAGTTCGGGACGCTGCAGCAGCCGTTCGAGCATCGCGGCGCGGCCGCGCTGCAGCAGCAGCGGCGCCGGCGCGCACGCCTGCAGCCAGTCCGCCAGCATCGGCTGGTCGACCGGAAAAGCCTGTCGCATCAGATAGTTGGGAGTTGGCGCGGAGCTGCCGGCAGAAGCTGGGACAGCTGGGAGGGTGGGGTCGGAGGGAGACGGCATGGCGGTCGCGGGCAAGGCGCGCATTGTCTCACGGAGAACGGCACAAATTAAAAAGGGCGTTGCCGAGGATCACCCGTCAACGCCCTTTCCTTATTTAACGCTGCTTCCTCACGGAATGCTCATCGTGGGTGCGCGCCTGTCGTCTCCTCGCTTCCGCCTCCATTTAACCTGCGAAAACCGTGACTGCAATGTAACGAAGCGGTGCGTATCCAACAAGCTAGAAAAAACCCTAGCCCTAAAAACGGGCATGTATCCCGGCGGCCACTCCACGGCGAGGATCGCCGCGGCCGCCGGGACGCACGGGAGGCCGCGTCAATCCGCTAATGCCGGCCGCGGCCGAACAGCGCCTGCAGCTCGCCCATGATGCCGCGGCGGAACAGCAGCACGCAGATCACGAAGATCACGCCGGTCACCATCGTTACCGATTCGCCCAGCGAATTGAACCACTCGACGCCGGTGGCGGAGGCCAGGAAGCTGCCGATATCGCCCAGCTTGTTCTCCAGCGCGACGATCACGAAGGCGCCGACGATCGGACCGGACAGCGTACCGAGGCCGCCGACCAGCGTCATCAGGATCACCGTGCCGGACATCGACCAGTGCACGTCGGTCAGCGTCTCGAAGCCCAGCACCAGCGCCTTGATCGCGCCGGCCAGCCCCGACAGCGCGGCCGACAGCACGAAAGCCATCAGCTTGAAGCGGTCGGTGTCGTAGCCCAGCGAGATCGCGCGCGGCTCGTTCTCCTTGATCGCCTTCAGGATCTGTCCGAACGGCGAATGCACCGTGCGGACGATCACCGCGAAGGCCAGCACGATGATCGCCAGCGCGACGTAGTACAGCGTCAGGTCGTCCGACAGCGACAGCACGCCGAACAGCTTGCCGCGCGGAATGCCCTGCAGGCCGTCCTCGCCGCCGGTGAACGGCGCCTGCAGGCAGAAGAAGAACAGCATCTGCGCCAGCGCCAGCGTGATCATCGAGAAATAGATGCCCTGCCGCCGGATCGCCAGCGCGCCGACCACATAGCCGATCGCCGCCCCGGCCAGCGTGCCGAGCACCAGTCCGACCTCCGGCGTCACGCCCCATACCTTCATCGCATGCCCGGCGACGTAGCCTGCGCCGCCGAAGAAGGCCGCGTGGCCGAACGACAGCAGGCCGGTATAGCCGATCAGCAGATTGAACGCGCAGGCGAACAGCGCGAAGCACAGCACTTTCAGCACGAAGACCGGATAGGCGCCGGCCATCGGCGCGGCGATCAGCGCGAGCAGCAGCAGCCCGTAGAACACCAGCGGCACGGTGCGCGGCACGCCGCGTCGCGCGGTGCCTGCATCTGCCGGTGCGGAAGCCTGCGTCCCCTGAGGTCCCTGTGCGCGCGATGCGCTTTGTCCGTCCATCACTTCTCCCTCCCGAACAGCCCGGCCGGCCGCAGCAGCAATACGATCACCATGATCAGGAACACCACGGTCGACGACGCTTCCGGATAGAACACCTTGGTCAGGCCCTCGATCACGCCGAGTCCGAGACCGGTGACGATCGAGCCCAGGATCGAGCCCATGCCGCCGATCACCACCACCGCGAACACCACGATGATCAGGTTCTGCCCCATCAGCGGCGAAATCTGAATCACCGGCGCGGCCAGCACGCCGGCGAAGGCGGCCAGCGCGACACCGAAGCCGTAGGTCAGCGTGACCATCAGCGGCACGTTGACGCCGAAGGCCTCGACCAGCTTCGGGTTCTCGGTGCCGGCGCGCAGATAGGCGCCCAGCTTGGTCTTCTCGATCATGTACCAGGTCGCCAGGCACACCGCCAGCGAAGCGACCACCACCCAGGCGCGGTAGTTGGGCAGGATCATGAAGCCCAGATCGGTCGCGCCCGACAGCAGCTCCGGCGTCGAATACGGCAGGCCCGACACGCCGTAGATCGAGCGGAACACGCCCTCGATCACCAGCGTGATGCCCAGCGTCAGCAGCAGGCCGTAGATATGGTCGAGCTTGTAGATCCAGCGCAGCATGGTCTTCTCGATGACCACGCCGAGCACGCCGACCACCACCGGGGCGAGCAGCAGCATCACCCAGTAGTTGAGCCCGGCGTACTCCATGCCCATCCAGGCCAGTACCGCGCCGAGCATGAACAGCGCGCCGTGCGCGAAATTGATGACGTTGAGCAGGCCGAAGATCACCGCCAGGCCAAGACTCAACATCGCATAGAAGGCCCCGTTGACCAGCCCGAGCAACAGCTGGGACAACATGGCGGGCAAGGGAATACCGAAGATGTCCATCGCAGGCGTCAGCTATGCGGCGCCGCAGGCCCGTTCCGCACCGGCCCGCCATCCATCGAAGGAGGCATGGGCCGGCAGCAGCGAACGCGCCCGCGGCGCCGGTCGTTCATCGGGCCGCAGCGATGCGCGCAACGCGCACCGCGCGGCCGCCATCGCTTACTTCTTCAGCAGCGCGCACTTCGACTCGGCGGGCGTCGTGAAGGCCTGGTCGCCCGGGATCGTGGCCACGACCTTCAGGTAGTCCCACGGCTTCTTCGACTCGGCCGGGCTCTTGACCTGCATCAGGTACATGTCATGAATGGCACGACCGTCGCCGCGGATATAGCCCTTGGTGTAGAAGTCGTCGATCTTCATCTTCTTCAGCTCGGCCATCACCTTGTCCGCATCGTCGGTCTTGGCCGCCTCGACTGCCTTCAGGTAGGTGCGCACCGCCGAGTAGTCGGCCGCCTGCAGGCTGCTCGGCATCTTCTTGTTCTTGGCGAAGAAGCGGTTGGCGAACTTGCGGGTCTCGTCGTTCATGTCCCAGTACCAGCTGTCGGTCATCAGCAGCCCTTCGGTGTTCTTCAGTCCGAGGCTGTGCACGTCGTTGATGAACATCAGCAGGCCGGCGATCTTCATGTTCTTCGTGATGCCGAATTCCTTGGCCGCCTTGATCGAGTTGATGGTGTCGCCACCGGCATTGGCCAGGCCCAGGATCTGCGCCTTCGACGCCTGCGCCTGCAGCAGGAACGACGAGAAGTCCGACGCCGACAGCGGATGGCGCACCGAGCCGACCACCGTGCCGCCGTTGGCCTTGACCACCGCCGAGGTATCGTTCTCCAGCGAGTGGCCGAACGCGTAGTCGGCGGTCAGGAAGAACCACGACTTGCCGCCCTGCTTGACCACCGCGCTGCCGGTGCCCTTGGCCAGCGCGACCGTGTCGTAGGCGTAGTGCACCGTGTACGGCGAGCACTCTTCGTTGGTCAGGCGGGCCGTGCCTGCGCCGATGTTGATGTAGACCTTCTTCTTTTCCTGCGCGACCTTGTTCATCGCCAGCGCGGTACCGGAATTGGTGCCGCCCAGCAGCATGTCCAGGCCCTGCTGGTCCATCCATTCGCGCGCCTTCGACGCGGCGATGTCGGCCTTGTTCTGGTGGTCGGCCGACAGCAGTTCGATCGGCTTGCCGAGCACCTTGCCGCCGGCGTCCTCGATCGCCATCTTGACCGCCTCGACGCCCGACTTGCCGTCGATGTCCGCGTACAAGCTGGACATGTCGGTGATGAAGCCGATCTTGACCGAGTCACCCGATACCTGCGCGGAGGCCGCACCGGCCGCCATGCCCGTCACCAAGGCCGCCATCGCGGCTGCGAGCCGTTTGATCTTCATTGCTTGTCTCCTGTGTTTCGGCGGACTTGCATGCCGCCCCATTCCTGTCGCCTTGCCGGCGACCATGCCTGCGACCCCGAAGGATCAGACCCCAAGCAGTTCATGCAGAACCGGCATCTTCTGTTCCAGCTCGCCGGCGCCGAAGCGCTCGACGATGGTGCCGTGCTCCATCACATAGAAGCGGTCCGCGAGCGGCGCGGCGAAGCGGAAGTTCTGCTCCACCATCACCACCGTGTACCCCTTCTGCTTCAGCATCCGGATCATGCGTGCCAGTGCCTGTACGATGACCGGTGCCAGTCCCTCCGAAATCTCGTCGAGCAGCAGCAGATTGGCGCCGGTGCGCAGGATGCGGCCGACCGCCAGCATCTGCTGCTCGCCGCCCGACAGCCGCGTGCCCTGGCTCTGCCGGCGTTCGGCCAGATTCGGGAACATCTCGTAGATCTCGGCCTCGCTCATGCCCTGCTTGGCGCCGTTGCCCTTCAGCTGCGGCGGCAGCAGCAGGTTCTCCTCGCACGACAGGCTGGCGAAGATGCCGCGTTCTTCCGGGCAGTAGCCGATGCCGTAGTGCGCGATCTTGTGCGTCGGCAGATGGATGGTCTCGTGGCCGTCGATCTTGATCGAGCCCTTGCGCGTGCCGGTCAGCCCCATGATCGCGCGCAGTGTGGTGGTGCGGCCGGCGCCGTTGCGGCCCAGCAGCGTGACCACCTCGCCGCGGTTCACGGTCAGATCGACCCCGTGCAGGATGTGCGATTCGCCGTACCAGGCCTGCAGGCCGCGGATCTCGAGGGCGGGCGTGTTCTCTGTCGTCATGTCGTCGCTCCGCTATGCTCAGTGCGCGCCCTGCAGCTCGGCCTCGGCCGTGCCCATATAGGCTTCCATCACGCGCGGGTCCTTCGAGACCTGCTCGTACGGCCCTTCGGCCAGGATCGCGCCCCGCTGCAGCACGGTGATGGTGTCCGCGATCGACGACACCACGTTCATGTTGTGTTCGACCATCAGGATGGTGCGGCCGGCCGATACCTTCTTGATCAGTTGCGTGACGCGGTCCACGTCCTCGTGTCCCATGCCCTGGGTCGGCTCGTCGAGCAGCATCAGTTCGGGCTCCATCGCCAGCGTGGTGGCGATCTCCAGCGCGCGCTTGCGGCCGTACGGCAGGTTGACCGTCACGGTGTCGGCGAACTCGGTCAGGCCCACCTGCTCGAGCAGCGCCATCGCCTCGTCGTCGAGCACCGACAGCGTGCGTTCGCTGCGCCAGAAGTGGAAGTGCGTGCCGAGCTTGCGCTGCAGCCCGATGCGCACGTTCTCGCGCACGGTCAGGTGCGGAAACACCGCCGAAATCTGGAACGAGCGAATCACGCCGCGGCGCGCAATCTGCGCGGGCTTCTCGCCGGTGATGTCGATGCCGTTGAACAGAATGGTGCCGGTGGTCGGCACCAGGAATTTCGTCAGCAGATTGAAGCAGGTGGTCTTGCCCGCTCCGTTCGGGCCGATCAGCGCATGGATGGATCCGCGCCTGACCCGCAGATTGACGTCGCTGACCGCGGTAAACCCCTTGAACTCCTTGGTGAGGTTGCGCGTCTCCAGGATGGTTTCCTGCTGGTTCATGTCTCCTGCCCGTCCTCGTTCGGCGCGACGCATGGCTTCTGGCCCGTCGTGCCCGGATTCGACCCGCGATCCCTGCCGGCATGCGCGATGGCACGCTCAAATGGGGATCGCCTTGTCTGCAATGTCTTATTGGTAGTGTGGCAGCGCGCTGGGTGGCAGCGGCGGCGTGGCCGGATGTCGGCGCGCATGCAAGTACGGATGTGAGCGCGACATCACGACTGTCCGGCGTCTATTGTGGGCACCTGTTGCGTCGCAAAACATCCGGGTTTGCACTGAGCCTGAAACATGAACCAGCTGTCATGTTTGTCAGGCAGCGCGCGGGCGGTCGCAAGGCAGCTCGCGCTGCGGCCGTGCGGCGCCGCACGGGGGCGGCGCCGGCTCGTTGGCTGCGTCGGGAAGTTCAGCCGCGCGCGCCGCTGCGCCAGTCCTCGCGGATCATGTCGCTGGCGCGCTCGGCGATCATGATGGTCGGCGAGTTGGTATTGCCGGAGGTGATCAGCGGCATCACCGAGGCATCGACCACGCGCAGGCCCTGCACGCCGATCACGCGCAGGCGCTGGTCGACCACCGCCTGCGGATCGTCGGCCTTGCCCATGCGGCAGGTGCCCACCGGATGGAAGATCGTGGTGCCGATATCGCCGGCCGCGCGCGCCAGCGATTCGTCGTCCTCGACATGCGGACCCGGCAGCCATTCCTGCGGCCGATACGGTGCCAGCGCGGGCGCGGCAACGATGCGGCGGGTCAGACGAAGCGAATCCGCCGCGACCTTGCGGTCCTCGTCGGTCGACAGGTAGTTCGGCGCAATCACCGGCGCCTGGCGGAAGTCCGGGCTGTCGATATGGACGCTGCCGCGCGAGGTCGGGCGCAGATTGCAGACGCTGGCGGTAAAGGCGTTGAAGCGATGCAGCGGCTCGCCGAACTTGTCCAGCGACAGCGGCTGCACGTGGTATTCGACGTTGGGCCGGGCCTGGCTCGGATCCGAACGCGCGAACGCGCCGAGCTGCGACGGCGCCATGCTCATCGGCCCGCTCTGGTTCCACGCGTACTGCAGCCCGATGCCGAGCTTGCCCCACCAGTTGCCGACCCGCGTATTGAGCGTGCGCACGCCCTCGACCTTGACGATCATCCTCAGCTGCAGATGGTCCTGCAGGTTTTCCCCCACGCCGGGCAGCGCCTGCCGCACCGGGATGCCGAGCGCCTGCAGCCGTTCAGGCTGGCCGATGCCCGACAGCTCGAGCAGTTGCGGCGTGTTGACCGCGCCCGCGGCGAGGATCACCTCGCGCCGCGCCGCCACCGTATGGGTCTGGCCGCCGCCGACGTAATGCAGCCCGCTGCAGCGGCGCCCATCGAAGGTCAGCTCGCTGACCTGCGCGCCGGTGACGATGGTCAGGTTCGGCCGTTCGGACGCGCGCCGCAGGAAGGCCTTCGACGTATTCCAGCGAATGCCGCGGCGCTGGTTGACCTCGAAGTAGCCGACGCCGAAGTTGTCGCCGCGGTTGAAGTCGTCGGTGCGCGGAATGCCGGTCTGCTCGGCCGCGTCGATGAAGCGCTCGAGGATGTCCCACTTGAGCCGCTGCGGCTCGACGCGCCATTCGCCGCCGGCGCCGTGATAGTCGTTGGCACCGCGATGATGGTCCTCGCTGCGCTTGAACAGCGGCAGCACGTTGTCCCACCGCCAGCCGTCGTCGCCGGTGATGCGCGCCCACTCGTCGTAGTCCTCGCGCTGGCCGCGCATGTAGATCATGCCGTTGATCGACGAGCAGCCGCCCAGCACGCGTCCGCGCGGATAGATCAGCGAGCGCCCGTTCAGGCCCGGCTCGGCGACGGTGCGGTACATCCAGTCGGTGCGCGGATTGCCGATGCAGTACAGATAGCCCACCGGAATATGGATCCAGTGGTAGTCGTCCTTGCCGCCGGCCTCGAGCAGCAGCACGCTGACGTCGGCGTCCTGCGTCAGCCGATTGGCCAGCACGCAGCCCGCGGTGCCGCCGCCGACGATGATGTAGTCGTAGGTCTCCATGCTTTTTTTCTGGTTGGGTAGTCGATCGGGGTGCGGCCATCCGCCGCGGGGGACGGCCGACGAGGGTCAGGCGTCAAGCTCGGCGTCGATATCGGCAATCGGCTAGAACGGGTGCAACCGAATCGGCCTGCGTGCCGTCGTGCTTCAGCGGTCCGTGTCGGTGTCCGTCACCGGCTGCAGATGGCGGCGCAGCCAGTCGCTCAGCGCGTCCAGCACCTGGGCCCGCAGCGCCGCCTGCTCGTTGAAGATCTCGTGGTAGGCGTGCTCGAACCAGATGCATTCGCGCAGGTCGGCCGGCGCATTGTCGCAGAAGCGCCGGCTGCCCGCCGGATCGACCACGCGGTCCGCACCCGCGACCAGCAGCAGCGTCGGCGCTTCGAGCAGCGGCGCATCGGCCTGCGCGCGTTCGATGCCGAGCATCATGCTCTGCAGGATGCCCGCGGTCAGCGTGCGCTGCACCAGCGGATCGGCACGATAGCGCGACACTTCGGCGTAGTCGTGACTGAGATCGGCCGGACGGATCGGACTGGGGACACGCAGGTTCGGCGCCAGCGTCAGCAGCATCCGATGCATCGTCAGCATCGCGCCGCTCAGACGCAGTGCCAGCGCGGGCGAGGACAGCACCAGCGCGCGCACCGGCCGCACCCGCGAGGTCGCCAGCCGCGCCGCCACCAGCCCGCCCATGCTGTGGCCCAGCACGATCGGCAGTTCCGGCCAGCGCTGCACCACGCGGTCGTAGAGTTCGACCAGATCGTCGAGGAAGACGTCGGGCCGCTCGGCCACCATGCGCGCGCCGCCGCTGGCACCGTGGCCGCGCTGGTCGTAGGCGACCACGCGCAGCCCCAGCGCGCACAGGCGCTGCGCCACGTGGGCATAGCGCCCGCAGTGCTCGGCCAGCCCGTGTACCAGCAGCAGCGTGCCCGTCGGTTCCGGCCACAGCTGCGGGTCGGGCAGCCAGGTGCGCAGCAGCAGCTCGGTGCCGTCGCGCATGCGCTGCCGGCTTTCGGTCGGCGCGATGGCAGCGCTCTGGGATGCATCCATGCGATCGCTCTCCTCGTCGGCGCGCGGCGCGGCCGCACGTCGGTCAGCGTTCAAGAGTGGCAGGCGTGATGCGCATTGCCGTCGGGCGCATTGCCGTCGGGCGCATTGCCGTCCGGCGCATTGCGGTCGGGCGCGGCGCTGGCCGGCGGTGCGCGTCGCGGCTCGGCAAAGTCGGCGAGGATCGGGCAATCCGGCCGCTCGTCGCCGCTGCACGCCTCGGCCAGCGCGCGCAGCGTGTCGCGCATCGCCGCCAGTTCCGCGATGCGCGTTTCCAGTTCGGCGACATGGCGCAGCGTCAGCGCCTTGACGTCGGCGCTGGCGCGCCCGCGGTCCTGCCACAACAGCAGCAGGTTGCGGATCTCGTCCAGCGAGAACCCGAGATTACGGGCGCGCCGCACGAAGCGCAAGGTATGCAGCGCGCGCTCGTCGTAGCGGCGGTAGCCGCCTTCGCTGCGCGGCGGTTCGGGCAGCAGCCCGATCGATTCGTAGTGCCGGATCATCTTGGCGGACACGCCCGAGGCAGCCGCCGCTTCGCCGATATTCATCGCCTTGCTTCCTCCATGTTTCAGCGCTGCACTGCGGGCTTGTCTGCGGCCTGCATGCCCACTGCCTGCGTGCCGACTGACTGCGCGCCGGCTTCGGGCCGCCAGCGCCGCAGCAGCAGCGCGTTGCCGACCACGCTGACGCTCGAGAACGCCATCGCCGCGCCGGCCACCACCGGGCTGAGCAGTCCGGCCGCCGCCAGCGGGATGCCGATCACGTTGTAGACGAAGGCCCAGAACAGGTTCTGCCGGATCTTGCGCACGGTCCGGTGCGACATCGTCAGCGCATCGGCGACCAGGCCGGGATCGCCGCGCATCAGCGTGATGCCGGCCGCGTGCATCGCCACGTCGGTGCCGGTGGACATCGCGATGCCGACGTCGGCCGCAGCCAGCGCCGGCGCATCGTTGACGCCGTCACCGACCATGGCCACCACCGCGCCGCCGCGCTTGAGCGCCGCCACGCGGGCCGCCTTGTCTTCGGGCAGCACCTCGGCCTGCACGTCGTCGATGCCGAGCGCGTCGGCAACCTGCGCCGCCGCGCCGTGGCTGTCGCCGGACAGCATCACGGTGCGCACACCGGCCGCATGCAGGCGCGCCACCGCTTCACGCGCGCCCGGCTTGATCGCATCGCCGAACGCGACCAGACCGGCCACGCGGCGCGCGTCGATCTCGATCAGCCACGACACGGTGCGGCCGGCCTGGCGCAGCGCATCGGCCTGGCGCGCCAGTTCGGAACGCTCGTCGAGTTCGGCGCCCAGTTCCTTGCGCAGGCGCTCGCTGCCCAGCGCCCAGGCGACGCCGTCGATGCGTCCGCTGATGCCGCGGCCCGGCAGCGCGCGCAGCTCGCTCGCCACGGACACCGCCAGCGCGCGCTGCTCGGCGGCATGCAGCACCGCACGGGCCAGCGGATGTTCGCTGCCGGCCTGCAGCGCGGCCAGGCGCGACAGCAGCGCAGACGAGGCTCGATCGCCCGGATTGCCCCGATCGTCACCGTCGGCCATTCCGTCTGCCGACACCAGCGCCACCACCTCCGGCTGTCCCACGGTCAGCGTGCCGGTCTTGTCGAACGCGACCACATTGACGCGGTGCGCGGTCTCCAGCGCCTCGGCGTCCTTGACCAGGATGCCGGCACGCGCGCCCGCACCGGTGCCGGCGATGATCGCGGTCGGCGTGGCCAGGCCCAGCGCGCACGGGCACGCGATCACCAGCACCGCCACCGCATTGAGCAGCGCCGACTGCCAGTCGCCCAGCGCCAGTCCCCAGCCGAGCAACGTGACCAGCGCGATCGCCAGCACCACCGGCACGAACACCGCGCTGACGCGGTCGACCAGCCGCTGGATCGGCGCCTTGGCCGCCTGCGCGTGTTCGACCATGCGGATGATGCGGGCCAGCACCGTCTCCGCGCCGACCGCGGCGGTGCGCAGCACCAGCCGGCCTTCGCCATTGATGGCGCCGCCGGTCACGCGGTCGTCGACCTGCTTGGGCACCGGCAGGCTCTCGCCGGTCAGCATCGATTCGTCGGCATGGCTGTCGCCGTCGATCACGATGCCGTCGACCGGAATGCGTTCCCCCGGCAGCACCACGACCTCGTCGCCGACGCGTACCTGTGCCAGCGGCACCGTGGTTTCGACCCCGTTGCGGCGCACCCGCGCGCTATCGGGCCGCAGCGCGGCCAGCGCGCGGATCGCGTCGGCGGTCTGCCGCTTGGCGCGGACCTCGAGCCATTTGCCAAGCCGCACCAGCGTGATCACTACCGCCGCGCTCTCGAAATACAGATGGGCATGCGCGTCGCCATGGCCGCCGGCGCCGCGCCAGATCAGCCACAGCGACAGCCCGTAGGCGGCCGAGGTGCCGAGCGCGACCAGCAGATCCATATTGCCGGCGCCGGCACGCAGCGCCTTCCAGCCGGCGCGATAGAAGCGCCAGCCGAACACGAACTGCACCGGCGTCGCCAGCAGCCATTGCCACAGCGCGGGCACATTCCACGCGATGCCGAACCAGCCCAGCACCATCGGCGCGACCAGCGGCAGCGACAGCGCCGCCGGAATCGCCACGGACCACGGGCCGGACCAGAAGTCGGTGCGCGCGGACGCGGCTTCGGTCGCGGTCGCGGTATCGCCCACCGGTTCGGCGGCATAGCCGGCACGGGAGACGGCCTCGGTCAGCGCCGGCAGCATATCGGCCGCGCTCGCCCCGACCAGCGTCACATGGGCACGCTCGGTGGCCAGATTGACCTGGGCGTCGACCACACCGGGCACGGCGCGCAGCGCGCGTTCGACGCGGCCGACGCAGGAGGCGCAGGTCATCTCGCGCACCGTCAACTCGAGCTCGGTGCGCGGCACCGCATAGCCCGCGGCGACGACGGCGTCGGCCGCCGCCGGCAGCACGGCGGCGCTGTCGGCCTGCACGGTGGCCTCCTCGGTGGCCAGGTTGACGGCCACCGAACGCACGCCCGGCACCTTGGCCAGTGCGTTCTCGACCCGGCGCACGCAGGAGGCGCAGGTCATCCCTTCGATCGGCAGGCGCCACTCGGGCGCGGCGTTCGCACCGGCCTGGGCCGGAGACAGCGGAAGTGAAGAAGTGGACATGGCGGTTGACATCCTCATTGACATAGCCTGTCACTGGATGTTGGACCTTACCATGCTAGGAAGGTCAAGGCCGGTGCGCCAATTTTCGGCCGCCAGCTGCGGCGCTTGCGCTTGACATGATGGGAAGGTTCACAATGGCGGCGTTCACCAACCATTCCAGGAGTTCAACGATGATGCAGTTTCAAGTGGAAGGCATGTCCTGCGGCCACTGCGTCGGCGCGATCACGCGTGCGGTGCAGCAGATCGATCCCGACGCGCGCGTCTCGGCCGATATCGCGGCGCAGGCAGTCAGCGTCGAATCGGACGCCGATGCACAGGAAGTGCGGCAGGCCATCGAATCGGCCGGCTATCCGGTCAAGGGCTGACGGGAAGGAACCGCGTCCGCGCTCCGGGGAGTAGCGGACGCGGCCGGCCGGCGACGGCCGGCGACGCTCAGAAGCGGTAGCCGACGTTCAGGAAGGTCACGATCGGATCGATCTTGATCTTGGTGTGCGACACCACGGTGGCGCCGCCCTGCGCGGAATTGCGCGTGACGAAGGTCGCGCGCGTATCGAGCGGCAGGTAGGACACCGACAGGCCGACATGCCAGCGCTCGTTGATCTTGTAGTTGGCGCCGATGTTGAAGACCGGATTCCACGACGACTTGGCGCTGGCCGTCATGGTGGCGTTCGGGCCGAACTCCTGGCGCACGAACTGCTGGTTGGTGATGGTCTCGTCGGTAAACCAGGTGTAGTTGACGCCCAGGCCCACATAGGGGCGCAAGCGCGAGGCCGGCTCGAGGAAGTGGTACTTGACCAGCACCGCCGGGCTCCACTGGCGCACCGTGCCAAGCTTGCCGTACCGGCCGTAGCCCTTGTCACCCTCGACATCGTGCTCCGGGGGGATACCGACGACGAACTCGGCCGAGATGTGGTCGGTGACGAAGTGGTCGATCGACAGGCCCAGCGTATTGGCGGCCTTGATGTCGGCGCCGGTGTTGGGCCGCTGCATGCCGACCGGGCGGCCGCCGACGCTGTCGATGGTCAGCGGATCGGCCGAGCTGTTGGGCATCACGCGGAACCAGCCCGCGCTGACGACGGTGCTGCCGGCCGATTGTGCCTGGGCGACCCCGCCCACCGCCATGGCCGCGACAGCCACCAGGATTTTTTTCTTGTGCGACATCCTCTCTCCTTCGTGGTTTTCAACTGCAAGGGCAGCATTATCCCGCTGCCGATGCCGTGATCGTTTCAATCTAGAGACATTTTGTAGAGGAGCGCCACTAAATTGAGGGTTTACCGCAATCCGCGGTATCCGAAGGTCCACCACAACGGGAAGAGAGGCGGCAGAAGTGTCTCAGGAATGTGACACCGGGTCGTGGCCCGATGCCGTCGGCGGCGTCATGCGTCGGCGTTTCGCACTGCCAGCGCGCAGGCGGCCAGATCCCACAGCGCATAACCGACGCTCTTGAACACCAGCGGACTGCCGGTGCGCGCGCGAATCGCATCGGCGGCGAGGATCGCGGTCTCGAACGGCTGCACCATGGCCCAGTCGATGCCGGCCTGCAGCAGGTCGCCGGCCTCGTCCTCGATGCCGAACAGCGTATCGGCCAGCAGCCGCCCCGCCTTCGCGGCGCCGCGGCACAGCGCCGGCGGCAGTTCGCACATGTCCGGGCGGAACGCACCGACCGCGGCGATGAAGTGGTCGTCGCGCCAGCAGCGGGCGTCGAGGTCCGGCAGCACCGGCGTGCGGCTCGACGTCACCGTGACGACCATCGACACGCGCGCAAGCACCGCTTCGATGTCTGGCGCGGATTCGAGCACCTCGGCCTCCAGGCCCAGCGTCTTTGCATGCGCGGCCAGCGCATGGGCCTTGTCCGCCGTGCGCGAATGCAGCCAGACGCGCCGCAGCGGCAGCCCTGCGGCGAAGGCCTCGAGGTGGGTGACGGCCTGCACGCCGGCGCCGACGATCAGCAGCTCGCCGTCGGGCCGCGCGGCAAAACGCTGTGCCGCCAGCAGCGACACCGCCGCGGTGCGGCGCCCGGTCACCGTCGGACCGTCGAGCAGCGCCAGCCGCACGCCGGTATGCGCGTCGGCCACCACCACTTCGCCGAGGATATTGGGCAGGCCGCGCGCCGGGTTGCCGGGATGGACCGTGATGTTCTTGGTCATCACCAGGTCGGCATTGCGCGCCGGCATGACCAGCAGCGTCCCTTCGCCGCCGGGCGCGGCGGCGGTCACGTCGCCGACCGGCAGCGCCAGCCGCGGCGGCGCCATCGCGGTGCCGGCACGCAGTTCGCCCAGCATGTCGGCAATGGCAACGGCCAGTTCGGGATACGGCAAGCGCGCCGCGGTCTGGGCGGCATCGAGCAGCATCGGCGAGGCAATCGAATCGGTCGGCACGGCTTGGGCTCCTGAGAATGGGCGGCTTGCGCAAGACAGCGGCGATTATCCCCGATCGCTGTCTCAGGTCCCGCTGTCTCAGGTCCCGCTGTCCCAGGTCCCGCTGTCCCGGGTGCCGATGTCCCGGGTCAGCTTACCCCGGTCCGCCGCGGCCCTGCCCGGCGATACCGCCGGGCGGGCGCCGGTCTCGCGCACGGTCGCACCCCTCACCTCGATGTGGACCGTATCGAGCACCGTGCCTTTTGCATCGACCAGTTCCAGACGATGCCGTCCCGGCCAGGGCTGCCACGCCAGCTTGCCGCCGTGGCCGAGCCGCTTGCCATCGAGCCGCCAGGCGACCGCGCTGGCGGTGCGGCCCGCGACATCCTCGGCATGCAGCCAGACGCGCTGCGCCTGCGGCGGAATGTCGGGATCGAGTGCGAACACGGTGCCGTCGGCCGGACTGGCGATCGCCGCGCCGCGGCCGGACACCGCCGTCCGGGCCGCCGCCATGCCCTCGTGATGGCTGCCGACGGCGACGACCGGCACCGCGGTGCCGGCCAGGAACACCTCGTCCCGCGCAGGCTCGGGTACGCCCTCAAACCGCACCGCCACGCGCTCGACGCCCGCGGGCGGCGCCGGCTGCCGGCTGGCCCGGTCGCGATGCAGGAAGGCCATCACGTCGTGCCAGATCGGCGCCGCGCCGGACACGCCGGACACATCGCGCATCGCCGCGCCGCTGGCGTTGCCGACCCAGACGCCCACGGTGTAGTGCTGCGACCAGCCGATACACCAGTTGTCGCGCATGTCCTTGCTGGTGCCGGTCTTGACCGCGGTCCAGAACCGCGTGGTCAGCGGGCTGTCGAGACCGAAGGTCCGGGCACGCGCATGCCGGTCCGACAGCACGTCGCCGATCACATGGCTGGCCGCGGCCGACATCACCGCCGCCGGCCGGGGCGCCGGCTCGGCCAGCCGCATCCTCACCGGCGCCTGCCGGCCCTGGTTGGCCAGCGTCCGATAGGCATTGGTCAGCGTCAGCAGCGACACGTCGGCGCTGCCCAGCGCCAGGCTGTAGCCGTAGTAGTCGCCGGCCTCGGTCAGCGGCAGCCCAAGCGCCACCAGCCGCCGATGAAACCGGTGCGGGGTCACCATCACCAGCGTGCGCACCGCCGGCACATTGAGCGAGCCGGCCAGCGCCGCGCGCATGCTGACCCAGCCGCCATAGCGGCCGTCGTAGTTGCGGGGGATGTAGAGGCCGCCGCCGGTCGGCAGATTGACCGGGCGGTCGTCGAGCAGCGAGGCCGCGGTCAGGCGCCGCTCTTCCAGCGCCTGCGCATAGAGGAAGGGCTTGAGCGTCGAGCCGGCCTGGCGCAGCGCGGCCGCGTGATCGACCTGCGCCGCGCCCGACAGCGCGCCGGACGAGCCGACATAGGCCAGCACGTCGCCGCTGGCGTTGTCGAGCACCACCACTGCGCCATCCTCGACATGCCGTCCGGCCAGTTCGCGCAGATGTCGCTGCAGGCTGGCCGCCGCCAGGCGCTGCACACCGGCGTCCAGGGTCGAATCGATCGCTGCCGGCATCGTTGCCGCGCCTTGCGCAGTCCGCTCGACCAGCAGGCGGCCAAGGTGCGGCGCCAGTTGCGCGCGGCCCGGGCCGCTGGGCGGCATGGCGGCGCGCGCCAGCGCCAGTTCGGTGAAGCCGTCCAGTCCGGTGCAGCCTTGCGGCTGCGCCATCTCCCTCAGGATCTGGCAGGCGCGCTGCGTCACGCGTGCCGGCGCGGCATTGGGGGCGCGCACCAGCGCGACGGCGAGCGCCGCCTCGCGCGCATCGAGCCCGCTCGGCAGCTTGCCGAACAGTGCCTGCGACAGCGCCGACAGCCCCACCAGTTCGCCGCGCAGCGGCACCAGATTCAGATAGGCCTCGAGGATCTGGCTCTTGCTCCAGCCGTGTTCGAGCCGCGCCGCGCGCCAGGCCTGGCTCATCTTCTGCGCCGCGCTGCGCCCGCCCGCGCCGCGGCGCAGATCGTCATCGAGCAGCGCCGCCAGCTGCATGGTCAACGTCGACGCGCCGCGCGTGCGCGTGTTCCACAGATTGGCCCACGCCGCGCCGGCGACGCCTTGCCAGTCGACGCCGCTGTGCTGGTAGAAGCGCCGGTCCTCCGACAGCAAGATAGCGGTGCGCACCGCGGGCGAGATCTCGTCGAGCGACACCCATGCCCCGCGCCGCGCGCTGAAATCGGTCCGCACCGTGGCGACCGGCTCGCCGTGACGGTCGCGCACGACCACGTCGGCACTGCGGTAGCGCTCGCGCACCTGCTCGAAGCCGGGCAGCACCTCGGCGGACGCCGGCGCCGACGGGATCGCGATGAGCATCGCAACCAGCAGCGCGAACAGCAACGCGAACAGCCGTGCCCACGGCAGCGCGCACGGCAGTGCCGCGGCCCTCGCCGTGCGCAGCAAGCCGGGCGGTCCCATCCCTTGTCTCATGGCCGCCGCCCCGCGACGATGCCGGCGACCAGCAGCACCTGCGCCGCGGCATAGGTCCACCAGATGCCCAGTTCGAAGCGATCGAACGGCGACAGGAAGCGCGCGATGCCGATCAGCGCATCGGACACGACGAAGCACAGCGCGCCCAGCGCCGCCAGCGGGGTCGGCAGCCGCGCCAGCAGCGCCGCGCAGGCCATCGCGGTCAGCGCAACGACATAGGCGCAGACCTCGACCGTCAGTGCGCCCAGGTTGGGCCAGAAGCGTCCCAGCAGCGTGCCGGCCGCGCCGATCACCGCGCCGCAGGCGAGCAGCCGGTGCGGCCGGTCGTCGCCGAGCAGCGGCAGCAGCAGCGCGAGATAGGCCAGATGCGCCAGCAGGAAGAAACCGAGCCCGCCGACAAAGGAGAACGGCAGCCACGGCACCGCCAGCAGCAGATCGCCCATCGCCGAGAACAGCAGCGCGGCGATCAGCCAGCGGCGCTCGCGCCGCACCGGATGGAACCACGCCGCGCGCGCCAGCAGCAGCGCCATCGCGGTCTTCCACGCCGGCTGCCAGGCGAAGCTGCCCGCCAGCGGCGTGCCGGGCGGCAGCTCCAGCGCGGCGCTGACCAGCAGCGTGCCGTAGATGGTGCCGGCGACGGCGCCGGCCATCCACCATTCGCGTACCCGCGGCGGCATCGTCCAGCCGCGCCGTTCGAGGACATCGCTCACGGACGCGGCCCCACGGTCAGGCGCGCATTGGGCGCCGCGCCGAATACCTCGGGCGCGTACATCGCCTCGACCCGCGTCGGCGGCAGCGCGAACTCGCCCGCGTTGTTGAGCCGCACCGTGTACTCGACGGTCGCCGTGCCCTTGGGCAGGTGGGCGTAGTACTCGCGATAGGCCTGCGGCGTGCGTTCGCTGAAGGCCGGCCAGGCGCCGGTGCGGCGCTCGCCGCGGGTGGCGATCTGCGAATCGCGGCCCAGGCCGCTGCCGAGGATCGTGGCGCCCGCCGGCACCGGGTCGCTGACCACTACCCAGGTCATGTCGGCCTGCGCGTCGATCTCCAGCCTGACGCGATAGATGTCGCCGCGCGTCCAGCGTCCCGGCGTGGCCTGCTCGACCGCGCTGACGCTGCGGCGGATGCGGTAGCCGGCGGCGATCGGCTCGGCCAGCGGCACCGCGGCCAGCGCGCGTACCGTCGCCCACGGCCGGCCGGCGCCTTCGTGCTGCAGCTGCAGCGTAGCGGGCGCGGCGGACGGGCTCGGCTGAGGCGACTGTGGAGGCTGCACGGGCCACGGCAGCATCAGCGCGCCCGCCGCCACGCCGTCCTTGCCCGCCGCGGCCGTGCGCCATTCGAAGCTGCGCGAGGCGTCGCCCAGCGTCACGCGCGTGGCGCCAGCGACCGGCTCGCGCTCGAAGGCCTGCGCAAAGCGGCGCACCGCCAGCACGCCCCAGGCATTGGCATTGGTGGTGCTCCAGGCGCCGGCGGACTGGCGGCCCAGCAGACCGCTGGCCAGCCGCGGCGCGTCCTCGCGCCAGTCCGGCAGTTCCAGCGCCAGCGTCAGCAGCCGGGCGGCGTTGATGTCGCCGCCCGCCATCAGCCACCACCAGTGGTCGTCGCGCTCGGTCGAGAACGCCAGCCGGGTGCCCTGCAGATCGAGCCGCGCGCGCAGCAGCCGCTGCGCCTCGGCCAGCCGCGCCTCGCGCTGCGGCACATCGGGCAGGCGTTGCAGCAGCGCGGTCCAGTCGAGCAGCGCCGAGGTGGGCCACTGCTGCGGCGCGATCTGGATCGATCCCAGCATGCGGGCCTGCGCCTTGCCACTGCGCGACAGCGCCTCCAGCGCGGCCAGCTTGCGGACCTCCAGGTCCGCGGTCGGCGCCCACGGGCGACGCTGCAGCCGGCCCTCGACGAAGGCGGCCAGCGCCTGCTCCATCCGCTCGCGCGCCTGCGCCGGCAGCGGGAGCGGCAGCCCGGCACGATTCGCCTCGTCGGTCAGCGCCAGCAGGTAGGCGGTCAGCACCTCGCTGCCGCCGTCGCGCGCCGCCTCGCCCTGCATCGGGAAATAGGCCACCAGCCCGTCGTCGTCCTGATAGGCCGGCAGCTGCGCCATCAGCGCCTGCCAGAGCGCGGCATCGCCCAGGCCCACGGCCTTCGACGCGCGCTGCTCCAGGCAGGTATACGGATAGCGCGTGAACCAGTCGCGCACGCCGGGCAGCCCGCCGGCCAGCGACGACTGCAAGCCGATCTGCAGACCGCCGCGCGGCGTGCCGGAGGGATCGCGCAGTGCGGTCGCGGGCGCCCGCACCGGCACCGACAGCGACGGGGCCAGCTGGGCCAGCGTGCCCTGCTGCACCGTCAGCGGTACCGCCGCGGCCAGCCGCTGGACGATGCGGATGCGGTCCGACGCGGGGCCGTCGTCGATACCCGTACCTCCCGTGCCACCCGTGCCGCCGCCCTTGCCCGTTTCGGCCGCCGCGATCTCCCACTGCAGCTCGCTCTCGGTGGCCGTGGTCTGCCCGCTCGCCTGCGCAATCAACGGCGCGACCACGTCCCAGCCGATCTCGCGCGCGTGTCCCGGCGGAATCGATACGGTCTGCGTGGGCAGCGCTGCGGTACCGGGGTCGGCGGCCGGATTGGAAGACGCGGCGCCGGTGGCAGCACTGGCGGCGGCGCCAGTGGCAGCCCCAGCGGCAGCGCCACCTCCGGCACCCGTGCCGGCCGGCACACTGCGCGCGATGACCTCGACCGTCATCGCCCGTGAGGTGGTATTGCGCAGCGTAAACATCGCGCGGTAGCGGTCGCCCTCGCGCACCAGCGGCGGCAAACCCGAGATCAGCTGCAGATCCTGCGTCGCCGCCACGGTCGCGCTGCCGGTGCCGAAGCGGGCCACGCCAAGATCGGCGATGGCGACGATGCGAAAGCGCGTCAGCGAATCGTTCAGCGGCACCGTCAGCGCGGCCTTGCCGGCCGCGTCGAGCTGCACGCGCGGATTCCACAGCAGCAGCGTGTCGAACAGTTCGCGGGTCGGATTCTTGCCGCCGCCGCCACCGGCCGGCACCGCCTTGCGCCCGTAGTGACGCCGCCCGACGATCTCCATCTGCGCGGTCGCGGTCTCGACCCCGTAGCTGCGCCGCTGCAGCATCGCCTCGAGCAGGTTCCAGCTGGTATTGGGCATCAGTTCGAGCAGCGCCTCGTCGACCGCCGCCAGCGCGACCTCGCCGTTGGCGGCCGGCTTGCCGTCGGGCAGCGTGACCTGCACCGTCACCTTCGCCTGGCCGCGCACCGGGTAGCTGGCGCGGTCGGTGGCGACCTTGACGTCGAGCCGGTGCGCCTCGTTGCCGACCCGGATCTCGGCGAGACCGAGCCGGAACGCCGGCCTGGACAGATCGACCAGCGGCGTCGGCGCGACGTATTCGCGTCCCTCGCTGCGGAAGGCCCGCCACCATTCGCGCGGTTCGCGCCAGCCCCAGGTGAAGAACGAATACCAGGGCACCTCGTGCAGCCGCCCGCGCAGCGCCAGCACCGACACGTAGACGTTCGGCCCCCATTCCGGCTTGATCTTGACGCTGACGGTCGGATCCTTGCCGGCCAGCGTCACCACGCTGGTCTCGAGAATGCCCTCGCGCTCGACGGCGACCAGCGCGGTGGCCTGGCGGAACGGCATCCGCACCTGAAAGCGTGCGGTATCGCCGGGGGCATACGACGGCCGCTCCGGCAGCAGGTCGATGCGGTCGTGGTTCTCGCCGCCAAACCAAAGCTCACCCTGACCGGTGACCCAGACGCTGGTGGCCGCTTCCGAGATACGGCCGGCATCGTCGCGGGCACGCGCGATCAGTTCCACCTCGCCGGCTTGTTCCAGCGTCACCGCGCACCGCATGCGCCCGCGCGCATCGGTCTTCGCCTCGCAGACCTTGCCCAGTTCGCGCACCTCGGTGCGGTTGTCGTAGCGATAGAAGCCGCCAACCACGCGCTTGCGCGCGGAGCTCGTGATCCGAGCGCGCGCATGCACCTCCATCGGCACGCCGGCGCGCGGCTTGCCGTCGATATCGAGCGCGATGCCCTGCACCGTCGCCTGCCGCTTGACCGCGACCCAGTCGTCGGCACGAATGCCGGCGACCACGGCGGCCGGCCATAGCGGCAGCGTCTGCCGCAACGTCTGGATCTCGCCATTGGGATCGGCGAACGCGGCTTCGACCAGCAGATCGCGTGGGGCGGTGACCGCCGGCAGCGTGTCGAGCGTCAACCGGCCGCCGCCATTGGCGTCCAGCGTCAGCGCGCGCTTGTCGGCGATCAGCGTCTGGCCGTCCGGCGCAGCGGCCCGATCCTGCTCCTCGACCTCGTCCGACTCGTCCCGCTGCTCGTCGGCTGCGCGCGGCGCGGCGAAGCTGTAGCCGTCGGCATCGGCAAAGCGCGGCATGCGCTCGCGCAGCAGCGCGGACACGTGCACCGGCAAACCCGCCGCGGCGCCGCCGGACACGTAATGCACCTCGACATCGAGCGGCAGCGACTTGGGCGCGACCAGCGCCTGTGCGCCGCCGGCCGTCGCCGCGCGTACCGTACCCGTCAGCACCGGCAGGCGGAAGGCCTCGACGCGGAAGGCGCCGCTGTCGTAACTGCGCTGGCGGGCATCGGCGAGCTCGACCGTGTAGCGGCCGAGCCTGGCGGCCGGCGGCAACGCGAAGCGGCTGTCGGCGCTGCGTCCGCCCGAGGCGGTGGTGCGCCATTGCAGCGGCTGCTCGTAGGTCTGGCCGCTGCCCTCGTGGCGGATCACCAGCTTGTTCGGCAACTGTCCGGACTCCCCGGCGCCGCTCGGGGGCAGCGCGAGGCCGTTCGAGGTCTCGACGCGCAAATAGTGCTTCATCGAGACGGTCTCGCCGGCCGACAGCAGCGTGCGGTCGAACACGGTATGCGCGCGCATGGTCGGCGTCGGGCTGGTGTCGGTCGGCACATGGAAGCGCCAGCTTTCGATGCCGCGGTTCCAGTCCGACATCACGAACGCCATGTCGGCCTGGCCGCGCGCCTGGGGATGCGCGGCGACGATGCGCGCCGAGACGAAGTAGCCCGACAGGCCGGTGTCTTCGCAATAGCGGCTGGCACCGCTGCCGCCATCCCCGCCGCTGTCTTCGCCACCGTCGCCGAGCCGGCCGAAGCGCGCGATGCCCGCCGCGTCGGTGCGGCCGCTGGCGATCAGCTTGCCGCTGCAGTCGCGTACCGCAACGTTGGCCTCGCGCACCGGCTTGCCGCCATCGAGCGTGGTGACCCAGACCATCGCGTTGTCGCGCCCGGCCTTGAAGTGCACGCCCAGATTGGTGACCAGTGCTGCGGTACGGACATACATCGGCGCGGGCTTCCCGAGCAGCGCGGCGCCCAGGTCGGGCGAGGCGATCTCGACCACATGAAAGCCGGCTTCGGGCAGCGGAATGCCGACCACCTCGAACGGCCGGCTGGCGCCTTCGCCCACCGAGGCCGGCACGGCAAGCTGGCGCACGCCCGGCACGCCGGCCAGCAGCGAGACGGCGCGGGTCTGCACCTGCGGCGCATTGCGCGGGATGCGCGCGGCCGACGGCGGCTTGCCGGCCAGGATCGCGTCGAGCTCGGCGCGGGTCCAGCTGGTCTCGTGCATGCGCCGCACCAGTGCCAGCCAGCGCAGCACGGCGGCATCGTCGTCGACCCGTACCCGGCTGACGGTGCCGGCCTCGGCGCGCACGCCGAGCACTTTGAGTTCACGCTCGACATAGCGCAGCGTGACCGGCAGCAGCGGCGGGTAATCCGTCGCCTTGTCGGTCGCCTTGTCGGTCGGCTTGTCGGTCGGCTTGCCGGACTTCGGCACCTCGCCGAAGCGCTCGATCACGCCGAACGGTGCCGCGGCGAACTTGGCCAGCGGCGGCATACGCGCGGTGGCGATCGCCAGCGGGAACAGGTCGGCGTTGCCCAGCGCACGGCCGGTCTCGTCCTTCAGGCCGGACGGCAACTCCAGCGTCATCTTCGCGTTCTCGGCGAAGGGCGGCTCGAAACGCAGCGAGGTGACCGTGGCATCGGCGGCCAGGTTCGCCTCCAGCTTCGGCGCCACCGGTCCCGTCGGCGTGCGCAGCACCACGGATTCGGCCGCGCGGCGCGCGATCGGCGCGGAGAACTCCAGCGTGATCGGCCGCAGCGGCGTGCAGGGCGCCTGCGCGTTCTCGCGCTCGCAGCTGAAGCTGGCGGTAAACGGCTCGCGCACCTGATAGTCGAAGCGCCGCCCTTCGCGGCTCGCGATGCCGGAGGGCGTGGCGATGCCCGGCTCGAGGATCAGCTGCATCTTCGCGCCGGCCGGCAGCCGCTGCTGGCAGGCCAGCAGATGGATGGTGTCGGGCCCGCGCGGTTTCCAGCGCAGCGCGGCCAGCACCGCGTCGCGGTCGGCGCCGGACACCAGCCGCACCGGGATACGCTCGCCGAGACCCTGCGCCTGACACCAGGCATGGTCGCGCAGCGAGGCCGGCGTAGCCGGGCCATTGAAGCGCAGCGCGAAGATCTGGTCCTCCTCGATCTCGCCGCCGCCGGGCCGGCTGGACACGACGATCGGTCCGCCGGTCTGGAAGCGATATTCGGGCTTGCCGCGATAGGCCTGGCCGGCCTGGCTCTTCAGGGCCGACTGCAGCCGGATCGTGCAGGACACGCCCGGCGGCAGGTCGTGCGCGAAGTCGAACACCCAGTTGCGCTCGTCGATCCAGCGGCCCTCGCCGCGCAGATCGGCGGGCGCGGCACCGGTGCACTGCACCGCAGCCGGCGCCGCGGCGCGCAGATCGCCCAGCGGCACCATCGGCTGATCGAAGCGCAGCGCGACCTGGCGGACTTTGGACACCTGGCCTTCCGGCGATACGCGGGCAAGCTGGGCGGCCAGCGCCGCGTCCATGGCGAGCGCGGCAAGCGCGAACAGGCCGGCCCCGATGCCGGCGGCAAACCCGCGCGAGCCTGTCCGGCTGCCACCGCCGTCATGGGCCGCTGCCACCCGATTCTCCGCCCTACCCCGCACGCCTTCCCCGCCAAAGCCCGTGGCCCGGTCTCGCATCTCGTCCCTCTCCGCATGGTCGGCTCCGCCTTGGTGCATCAGCGGGCACCTGGCGAGAGTGACATGCGAGCCGTCTGCGCGCAAGACAGCGCGCAGGACAGCACGCAGGACAGCACGCAATACGATGCCCGCTCAGCGCAGATGCGACAGCGGCAGGGCCCCTTCGCGCTTGAGCGCGGTCAGCACGATGTTGGAACGCACGCTCTCGACGCCGGGCACGCGCATCAGCTTGCGCATGGTGAAATCGGCCAGTGCCGGCAGGTCCGTGACGACGATGCGCAGCAGATAGTCCGCCTCGCCGGCGACCGAGTAGCACTCCTGCACTTCTTCGAGCAGCAGGATCTCCTCCTTGAAGCGTTCGATCGCGGTGTCGCCGTGGTGGGCCAGCTTGACGCTGGTGAAGACCAGCACGCCCAGGCCGAGCGCGGGGGGCGACAACACCACCCGGTAACCGGCGATCACGCCGTCGGCCTCGAGCCGGGCGATGCGCCGGCCGACCTGGCTGGGCGACAGGTGGACCTGCTCGGCCAGTTGCTGGTGCGTGCTGCGGCCGTCGGCCTGCAAGGCGGCCAGCAGGGCCAGATCGAAGTTGTCGAGGCTCAGCATACAAAGATCCTGCATCGGTTTTGCGTTTGATGCAGATTACCCGCATCGGAACGGCAATCCAAGCCGTTTTTGCGGGCTCCTTGCAGCGCCATCTCGGTAGACTTTGCAGAAATCCCGCATGTGCAATCGACCGCGTGCAGCAATACCGCAAACGACACCGGGCATGGCCCGCACCGAATCGCCGGAGACAAGCCAGATGGAAGCGATCCTCGACCAGACCCCTGACCAGGAAGACGCGGGAAGCCCCGCCTTCACCGGCACGCTGACCGACAAGCTGAAGGAACAGTTCGAAGCGGGGCTGCTGTCCGACCCGGATCTGAACCCTGACTTCACCATCGCGCAGCCGCTGCACCGCTACACCGAGGCGGACCACGCCGTCTGGCGCCAGCTGTACGCGCGCCAGGCCTCGATGCTGCGCGGCCGGGTCTGCGACGAGTTCCTGCGCGGGCTCGACACGCTGGGCATGGACGCCGACCGGGTGCCCGACTTCGCGCGCCTGAACGACAAGCTGATGGCCGCGACCGGCTGGCAGGTGGTGGCGGTGCCAGGCCTGGTGCCCGACGAGGTGTTCTTCGAGCATCTGGCCAACCGGCGCTTTCCGGCCAGCTGGTGGATGCGCAAGCCCGAGCAACTCGATTACCTGCAGGAGCCGGACTGCTTCCACGACGTGTTCGGCCATGTGCCGCTGCTGATCAACCCGGTCTTCGCCGACTACATGCAGGCCTACGGCCAGGGCGGCCTGAAGGCGGCCGGCATGGGCGCGCTCGACATGCTGGCGCGGCTGTACTGGTACACCGTCGAATTCGGCCTGATCCGCACGCCCGACGGCCTGCGCATCTACGGCGCCGGCATCGTCTCGAGCCAGGGCGAGTCGATCTACAGCCTGGACTCGGCCAGCCCGAATCGGATCGGCTTCGACGTCCGCCGGATCATGCGCACCCGCTACCGCATCGACACCTTCCAGAAGACCTATTTCGTGATCGACAGCTTCGAACAGCTGTTCGACGCGACCCGTCCGGACTTCACGCCGCTGTACGCCGAACTGCGCCAACAGCCGACGCTGGGCGCGGGCGACGTCGCCGACGGCGATCTGGTGCTGCAGGTGGGCAATCGCGAGGGCTGGAGCGACAGCGACGATATCTGAAGCCGCCGCGCGCCGGTCTTTATGAAACAATGCCGGCGTGTCCGACCGCAATGGTCGGGCAGGCCGGCTCTGCCTTGTTCCGATTCCCCACTTTACGGGCCTTGCCATCATGACCTCACCCGCTCTTTCCCCGCTGTCCGAACAGGAACGCGCGCCGCTGCTGGCGTCGCTGCCCGGCTGGACCGCGGTCGCCGATCGCGATGCGATCCACAAGCGCTTCACCTTCGCCGACTTCAACGCCGCCTTTGCCTTCATGACGCGCGTGGCGATGCAGGCCGAGAAGGCCGACCACCATCCCGAATGGTTCAACGTCTACAACCGCGTGGACATCACGCTGTCGACCCATGACGCGAACGGCCTGACCCAGCGCGATATCGACCTGGCCCGCTTTATCGAGCAGGCCGCCGCCACGCTGGCCAGGCGCTGAACCACCGGCGTACGGCAACGCCCATCAGGCGTAGCGGATAGCGATGTCCTCGGGGCCGGACCCGGCCCCTGATCGCAAGCCAATCGAAAGGAAGCCCCGCGCCATGCGGGGTACAATCGGCGGCCAAGGCGGGCGCCCGGCACCCGAAGCGCGACGTCAAGCGCGCTCCCCCCGGCGCTCCCCGCTGCATTCCTGCCGACCCAGCCGAACCTTTCGCCCATGCGCATCCTGTTGATCGAAGACGACCGCCAGATCGCCAGCGGCGTCGAAGCCGGCCTGTTCCAGGCGGGCCACCAGGTGCGCGTCGTCCATGACGGGGTCTATGCCACCGAGCATCTGCTCAAGGAGCAGCACGACCTGGTGATCCTCGACCTGGGCCTGCCCGGCATCGACGGCATGACCCTGCTGTCGCGCTACCGCGCGCGCAACCGCACCACCCCGGTGCTGATCCTGACCGCGCGCGACGAACTCGAAGACAAGCTGTCGGGCCTGAACGCCGGCGCCGACGACTATCTGGTCAAACCGTTTGCCTTTCCCGAGCTGGAAGCGCGCGTGCGCGTGCTGCTGCGCCGCAGCCAGCATGGCGAGGCCGCGCCCGACCGCGACGTGCGGCTGGGCCGGCTGCGGCTGTCGGGCAGCGACCGACGCATGTTCCTCGACGGCAAGCCGCTGGAACTGTCGCCGCGCGAGTTCGCGGTGCTCGAGCTGCTGCTGCAGCGGCAGGGGCGCGTGGTCAGCAAGGCCCAGCTGCAGGATCATCTGGCCACTTTCGCCCATCCGGCCGGCGATGGGGGCGACACCGTCGGCGATACCGCGATCGAAGTCTATGTCCATCGCGTGCGCAAGAAGCTCGAGGACAGCGACGTCGAGATCGTGACGGTGCGCGGCTTCGGCTACCTGCTGCAAAGCCGCGGCCAGAGCTAGCGCGAGGCCCGGCGTGCGGCGGCTCCAGGCGCCTCTGCGCAGCGCGCGCGGCGAGGGCCCATCCGGCGGCCACGGCGGCCACGGCAGCCCGGGCAGTGCCGGCGGCACCGGGGGGAGCGGCGGCAGCGGCGGCGCCCAGCAGGTGCGGCTGGCCTCGACCCAGAGCCTGCGCGTCCATCTGCTGCGTGCGCTGGCCACGCCGCTGTTCGCGCTGGTGCTCGCCAGCGGCTCGCTGTCCTACTGGCTCGCGGCGCACTACACCACACAGGTATTCGACCGCGCGCTGTACGGCGTGGCCAACAATATCGCGCAGCAGATCCGCATCGCCGGTCCCCGGCTCGAACACGATATCCCCGCGATCGCGCAGACCCTGGTCGAGGCCGAGGGCAGCGACCGCATCTACTGGCGGATCCACGGACCCGACGGACTGATCGGCGGCATGGATACCTGGCTGGGCTACGGCACCGGCCAGACCACGCTGCACGACGCGCGGCTGTTCTATGCCTGGTTCAGCGGCCGCCAGGTGCGCGCGGTCCGGCTGCCGGTGCATCTGGATCCGGTGCAGACGGCGCCGGCCGACGGCGACATCGACGCCGCCGCGGACATGGCCGATATGGCCGACAGCGTGGCCAGCCAGGTGCCAAACGGCGCGGCCAGCGCACCGCAGGCCGCCGGCGTCCCGTCGCGCGGCCCGATCGTGGTCGAAGTGGCCGAGCTGCTGGACCGGCGCGAGACCGCCGCCAACGAGATCCTGCTGTCGGTGTCGGTGCCGCTGATCCTGCTGCTGCTGGTCGGCAGCCTGATCCTGTCGCACGTGCTGAAGGAAGAGCTGGTACCGCTGCAGATCCTGACCGACAAGCTGAACCGGCAGACCGCGCGCTCGCTGGCCTCGCTGGACGAGACGCAGGTGCCGGCCGAGGTCGAGCCGCTGATCCGCGCGCTCAACGCGCTGCTGGCGCGGCTGCGCGACGCGCTCGACGCCCAGCGCAAGTTCATCGCCGATGCCGCCCATCAGCTGCGCACCCCGCTGACGGCGGTCAAGCTGCATGCCGACCGTGCAGTCGAGGCGGAGAACCCGGAGGTGGCCCGGCACGCGCTGCGCGAGCTGCAGTCGGCGGCGGACCGCGCGGTGCGGCTGTCCAATCAGCTGCTGTCGCTGGCGCGCGCCGAGCCCGGCCTGTCGCTGGAGCGGCTCGGGCCCATCGAGCATTTCGATCTGGCCACGCTGGCCTTCGAGACCGGCGCCGAGTGGGTGCCGCAGGCGCTGGCGCGCCATATCGACCTGGGCTTCGAAACGCTGCCGGGGCCGACCTTCACCGGGGCCGCGCCGTCGATGGTGCGCGGCAACCGGCTGCTGCTGCGCGAGGCGCTGAACAACCTGATCGACAACGCGGTCAAGTACGTGCCGCCCGGCGGCCGCATCACGGTGCGCGCCGGTGGCGAGGCGATCGGCCATCGCGGCATGGCGGTGGTGATGGTCGAGGACAACGGGCCCGGCATTGCGCCGGCCCGGCGCGAGGAAGTGTTCAAGCGCTTTTTCCGCGGCGACCATGTTCCCGGCCGCAGTCCCGAGGCCACGCCGGGCGGCGCCGGACTGGGCCTGGCGATCGTGCACGAGATCATCAGCCTGCATCACGGCAGCATCAGCATCGAGGACGTCCCGGATACCGAGGGGCAGCGCAGCGACGGCCAGTCGCGCGCCAGCATGCGCTTCGTGATCCGGATCCCCTGCGAGGCGCCGGGCGCGGGCTAGCGCAACCGGGGCAAGCCGTTCCGCTGTCTACCGTTCGGCGCCGACCGTTCGGCGCCGACCTTGGAGCGCCGACCTTTCAGCGCTTGCCTTTCGGCGCCAGCATGGTGCCGCGGCAGTTCGGGCTGCCGCAGCGGCACTCGAACTCCTTCTTCAACTTCTTCGTGTAGCGGGCGTCGATCACCAGCCCGTAGTCGTAGAACAGCTCCTCGCCCGCCTCGATGTCGCGCAGCGCGTGGATGAACACGCGGCCCTTCTTCTCGCGCGCCTCGCAGTTCGGTTCGCAGGCATGGTTGATCCAGCGCGAACGGTTGCCGCCGTACTTGGCGTCGAGCACGTCGCCGCCCTCCAGGCTGAAATAGAACGTGTGGTTCGGATCGTCGGGATCGTGCGGATGGCGCTCCAGCGCGGTCTCCCACGAGATCCGCTCGCCCTTGTATTCGATGATCCGTTCGCCCGCGGCGATCGGCGCGATCGCATAGACCCCCTTGCCGTGCACGCCGGACTGGCGGACCTCGATGCGGTCCTTGGCGGTCTTCGGCTTCTTGTCCTTGTCGGCCTTCTCCGCCCTGGCGCCCTTCGCTGCCTTGTCGATCTTCTCCCCCTTGCTGTCCTGTTTGCGCTTCGACTGTTCGGCCATATCCATCCTGTTTACCGTCGTTCGGTCTGTCTGCTGGTCCTGTGCTGATCGTGTGCCCCTGGCCGCGGCTTGCCGGCCAGGCGATGCGGGATGATACCCGCGCCGCGTGACGGTGCGTGACGGCACGTGCCGCGGCGTATACCTGATGCCCGGTCGGCAAGGGCGCCCAAGGGCGCCAACCGGTAAACGCCGGAACGTGCAAGAAGCGGTCCATCAAGCGCGGGACGTATACCCCGCGAAGACCGGCGTTCGTCGCCTCCCGCTGTGGACAACCGGGCCTTCTTCTGTGGATAAGCACGCGGAATTGATGTGGGCCGCCTGGGGTTGGCATGGGGATGCCTCAGGCATAAGTCCTAGCACTGTTGGCGGGTCCCTCCACCAAACGGTGGAGTCATCCACCAGCCCCGGGATTTCGTCCCGATGGTTCTGCATTCGGTAAACCCTTGATGCGTTTGGCGTTTACCGACTTGTCCACAGAAAGGGGAAGGGTTTACCTACTACTACTATCCGTATACATCAAAAGAACTATTTAAACCAAAGGGATGACGACCCGCCATCGGCAGCGAAGGGAAAACGGCAGGACGAGGTAAACCGGCAGACCATGTGTACCTCGATCGGGACGGTATACGTCGATCGAAACACCGGAAGCGTGCTTCGATCGGCCGCGCGTATGCGTATACCGCTGTCGCGTCAACCGGGCAGCCGATGGGTCGCCCGAAGGCAAACGCCGGGTATACGCGCGAACCTTCCAGCCTGACTGCCGACAAACGAGGTGCGTATACGTTCGGAACGTTCGGAAGCATCCCGTTCGGATGCATCCGGGACCGCCCCCGAACGTCCCCGAGCGCCCCGGAAAGCGCCAACAGCGCCTGAGAGCCTCTCAGAGCCCGGTTAACGCCCTGGACGGCACATGGCACGTCCCGGGCAGTCCGGTGGCGTCAGACGGCGTATACGGCCTCGTATACGGCCTCGTATACGGCCTCGTATAGCGCCCGTAAACCGTCCCGCCCCCCGTTCCAACCCCCGCGGGCCTTGTCCAGCCAAGGCTTGCTGTAACAATGTCGCGCGGGGACCGGTTGGCGTGACACGGTATGATGTGGCCCGCAGCGCCTTTTCCGGGGCCACGTCCGGCACACCGGGCGGGCGGGAAGGCAATGTGTTTTTTCAACTCGATACGGAGTGAAGCATGACGAAAACCGAACTGATCGACGCGATCGCCGCGGGTGTGGATGGTCTGACCAAGGCCAAGGCCGAACAGGCGCTGAACGTGACCCTGAATGCCATCATGGACGCCGTCGCCAAGGGCGACACCCTGAGCCTGATCGGCTTTGGCACGTTCAGCCAGGGCGAGCGTGGCGAGCGCATGGCCCGCAACCCGCGTACCGGCGAAGAGATCAAGGTCGAAGCCGCCAAGACGGTCAAGTTCAAGGCCGGCCAGAAGTTCAAGGACGCCGTCAATCAGTAAGCTGTCGGGCGGTACCGACCAGCCCGGTTCTGCATGGTCCCGCCGTGCCGCCGCCAGTCGCCGCAAGGCGAGCGTGGGGCACTGGGCGGGAAATGTTATCCACAACGAAGCCGCAGGGCTTTTCCCCGTTTTTCCACCGGCATCGGCCCCTGGGCCGTGCGGCGCCCGACGCGGTGCCGCGAAGGCTCGCGCGGCATGCCGGTTCCGCGTTCTTTCCCGCGTTTTTTCCAGCATTTCACGGGCCTTTCCGCGCCATTGCGCGTCCGTTCTTCGTCGCCGCCCGCCGTTTTCAGGTCATGTCGATGCGCGCCTTGCCACCCGGATTTCCACAGCGTTATTCACATCGTTTCTCACATGATTTTCCACAGCGTCCGGCAGGTTTACCGGGACGTGCGTTGACCGCGTTGCGCGACCGCTTTGCGGCGCTGTCCGGCGTCGCGGTCGCCTGCCTGTTGACCGCCTGTGCGACGCAGCCGCCCTCGGCGCCACCGTCGCCGCCGCCGACCGCGCGGCCACAGGCGACTGCGTTGCCGCAGGCCCAGGCGCAACCGCCGGCGCCGATGCCGGGTGCGACGCCGCGCCAGCGCATCGTGCAGATCGCGCTGCAGGAATGGCAGCGCTGGGGCGGCCAGACCATCCGCATCGGGCGCGACGACACGGCCTGCGTGATCAGCAGTCCGCTGCCAGTGCCGCCCCCGGCTTTGCCCGACAGCATCGAAGAGATCATTCAGAACGGATCGTTGCAGGCCTCATCGGCCGACACCGACGAGAGCTTCGGCACCACCGCCGCGCCCGGTTGCGCCGGTTTTCCCGACGGCACCGGCATGGAGGCGACCCCGCAGGGTTGCGCGCTCGCGCAGCGCTATTGGGCAATCGTCGGCAAGGAGGTCGATTGCCAGCAGATCACCGAGGGACGGTGGGCCTGGTCGGCGGTGTTCATTTCGTGGGTGTTGCGCCAGGCCGGGCTGAACGAGCGCCAGTTTCTGACCGGGCAATCGCATTCGATGTATGTGGTGGACGCGCGCGACGGCGTCCTGCCTGCGCCGGCCTTCCGGCTTCAGCCGCTGCCTGCCATGCCGCGGCCGGGCGACATCCTGTGCGCCGGACGGGGCCGCGACAAATACCTGACGAGCGTGGACGAGATCGGCTTCGGCACCACGCCGATGCACTGCGATATCGTGGTCGAGGTCGACGCCACCGCCCGCGTGGTCAAGACCATCGGCGGCAATCTGCAGCAGTCGGTGTCGATGGAGCTGATCGAACTGGGCGACTCCGGCCTGGTGGACGGCTTCACCAATTCGCATGCGCCCTGGCTGGTGCTGATGCGCAACCAGTTGCCGTAAGGCAGTTGCCCCCAAGGCGCGCAAGGCGGGCTGGCGGGACGGACCGGTGACGTCAGGCGCCTTCGCTCCAGTCCCGCTCGGCGCCCTCGCCCTCCTCCTCGCCGTCGTCGCAATCTGCGCCGACATCCGCCAGATCCCGGAACAGATCCAGCTGCGCGGTATCCGGATCGCTGGTCGCCACGCCCACGCCCAGCAGCCGTACCGGCAGCCCCCGCCGCGCATGGCCCGCGGCCAGCAGCCGCGCGTAGACGGCACGGTCCGGCATCTGCCCGCGGCATTCGACCGTGGTCTGGCGGAAATCCGAGAAGCGCAGCTTGACCGTGAGCTTGTGGATCAGGTGCTGGGCACCGGCGCGCGCGATGCGGGCCTCCAGCTGCGCGATCAGCGGTTCGAGCTCGGCCAGGCACGCTGGCAGATCGGGCAGATCGTCGGCATAGGTTTCCTCGACGCTGATCGACTTGCGCTCGCGCTCGGGCGACACCCGCCGCTCGTCGATGCCGCGGCACAGGTTGTAGAGGCGCCCGCCGAAGCTGCCGAAGTGTCGATGAAACAGGTCCGGCGTCCAGGCCCGCAGATCCGCGCACGTTTTCACGCCGAGGCGGTTGAGCTTGGCCGCGGTGACACGGCCGACGCCGTGGATGCGCTCGACCGGCAAGGCCGCGACGAAGGCGTCGACCGCTTCGGGCCGCACCACGAACAGCCCGTCGGGCTTGTTCCAGTCGCTGGCGATCTTGGCGATGAACTTGCTGGGGCCGACGCCGGCCGAGACCGTGACGCCGACCTCCTCGCGCACGCGCCGGCGGATCTCCTCGGCGATGCGCGTCGCGCTGCCCTGGTGCCGGCGGCAATCGCTGACGTCCAGATAGGCCTCGTCCAGCGACAGCGGCTCGACCAGCTCGGTGTATTCGCGGTAGATGCCGAAGATCCGGCGCGACGCTTCCTTGTACTTGTCCATCGCCGGCCGCAGGATCAGCAGCTCGGGACAGCGCTTGACCGCCTGCGCCGACGACATCGCCGAGCGCACGCCATAGGCGCGCGCCTCGTAGTTGCAGGTCGCGATCACGCCGCGCCGGTCCGGCAAGCCGCCGACCGCCATCGGCCGGCCGCGCAGCGACGGGTCGTCGCGCATCTCGACCGAGGCGTAGAAGGCATCGCAGTCGCAATGAATGATCTTGCGCAGCGACGGGACCGACGGGCTGGACATGGGCGTTCGGTTATTCGTGCCACCAATCAAACGCGGCAGCCAGATCGCCGCTGACATCCGTTGCATCGATGAAAGCGCGATGTCCGGCCCAGCATGCCGGGATTGCCGACCTTTGGCGGCACCCCTTCAACCGGCAAAATCATGGTGCCGACGAATGATGATGCTGTTCTGATAAATCGTTTCATCGATGCCGTCGATGGTTCAGTCCACCGCTACTGCGGGCGGTCGGCGCCGCGACATCCAGAAACCTTCCAGCGCATAGAGGGCCAGCGACACCCAGATCATCGCGTAGCCCAGCTGCTTGTCGGCGGGGAACGGCTCGTGATACAGCCAGACGCCCAGCAGCAGCTGCAGCGTCGGACCGGTGTACTGCAGCAGGCCAAGCAGCGACAGCGGGATGCGGCGCGCCGCCGCGGCAAAGAACAGCAGCGGCACCGCGGTGACCGGCCCGGCCATCGCCACCAGGAACTGCACGCCCGGGCTCGCATCGGGGAAGCCGGCCTGGCCGGTCGAGAACATCCAGCCCAGCGCGGCGATGGCGAACGGGAACAGCAGCAGCGTTTCGAGCGACAGCCCTTCGAGCGTACCCAGTGCGGCGGTCTTGCGCAGCAGCCCATAGCCGCCGAAGGTGGCCGCCAGCGCCAGCGCAATCCAGGGCAGATGGCCGGCCGCAAAGGTCAGCCATCCCACGCCGGCCCCGGCCAGTGCGATCGAGGCCCATTGCGCCGGCCGCAATCGCTCGCGCAGAAATACCACGCCGAGCAGCACGCTGAACAGCGGATTGATGAAGTAGCCCAGGCTCGCATCGACCACGCGGTCGTTGGACACGGCCCAGATATAGAGGAACCAGTTGCCGCACAGCAGCGCCGCGCTGGCGACGAAGCCGAGCAGCAGGCGGCGATCGGACCAGACCGTGCGCAGCCAGCCCCAGTGCCGGCGGATCGCGAGGATGGCGCCGAGGAAGACCAGCGACCACACCATCCGGTGCAGCAGGATCTCGAGGGGCGCGATGCCGTGAAGGGACTTGATGTACAGGGGCAGCAGGCCCCAGATGATGTACGCCAGCAGGGCGTAGAGTATGCCGGTCTGCATCGGAGAATCCTCTCAGAAGCCGAGGATTCTACCGGTGCGGACCGAGCCTTGCAGGCAGCGTGAAGCGGCCCGCGGCGCCTGCAGGGTTTACAGCTTGCGGGCGAAGCTGAACTGCGCGAAGGCCTGCTCGGCGACGTTGAACCAGGCGGCCTGGTTGTTGCGGAACACGCGCCAGTCGTCAAAGATCTTCTTGAACGACGGGTTCTTGCCGCTTTCCTCGGCGTAGGCGTCCTGGGTCGCCTTGAAGCACGCCTCCATGATCTCGCGCGAGAACGGGCGCAGCTTGACGCCGTTCTCCAGCAGGCGCGCCAGCGCTTGCGGGTTGACGGTGTCGTACTTGGCCATCATCGTGGTGTGCGCTTCGAAGGTCGCCGTCTCCAGCGCGCGCTTGTACAGCGCCGGCAGCTTTTCGAACTCGGTGGCCGAGGCGTAGAACGACAGCTGCGCGCTGCCTTCCCACCAGCCCGGGTAGTAGTAGAACGGCGCGACCTTGTAGAAGCCCAGCTTCTCGTCGTCATACGGGCCGACCCATTCGGCGGCGTCGATGGTGCCCTTCTCCAGCGCCGGGTAGATGTCGCCGCCGGCGATCTGCTGCGGCACCACGCCCAGGCGCGACAGCACCACGCCGGCGAAACCGGCGACGCGGTACTTCAGGCCCTGCAGGTCGGCGACGGTGCGGATTTCCTTGCGGAACCAGCCGCCCATCTGCGCGTTGGTGTTGCCGCCCAGGAAGTTGACGACGTTGTATTCCTTGAAGAACTCGCGCATCAGCTTCATGCCGTTGCCCTGCACCATCCACGCGTTCTGCTGGCGCGCGGTCAGGCCGAACGGAATCGTGGTGTCGAAGCACAGCGTCGGGTTCTTGCCGAAGTAGTAGTAGCCGGCGGTGTGGCCGATCTGCACGGTGTTGTTCTGCACAGCGTCGAGCACCTGCAGACCCGGCACGATTTCGCCGGCGGCGAACACCTTGATGTTGAACTTGCCGTCGGTCAGTTCCTTGACCCGGTTGGACAGCGTCTCGGCGCCGCCGTAGATGGTGTCGAGCGACTTCGGAAAGCTCGACGCCAGGCGCCATTCGACGGCCGGATTGCTGCCGACCACGGCAGGCGCGGCGGGCGTTCCGGGCGCGCTGGCCGGCGCCGGGGCGGCGGCCTGCTCTTGCTTGCCGCAGGCGGCCAGGGCACCGGTGGCGGCCACGGCCGACGCTTTCAACAGAAAGGAACGACGTTCCATCGACTACTCTCCTCGTTTTCGAATTTTGATCCGGCCGAAGGCAGAGCGTGCGTCGACGCCAGCGCTGGCCGGGAAGGCGCGGCAGGCCGTGGTACGGCAGCGCGCAACAACGGGCCTGTTACCGGCGCACCCGCCGACGTGGCAGTTCGCGCCGATAACAGGCCCGGATTCACCCCTTTGATCGCCCGCTCATACCCGTTCCAGCAGGCTGATCGATTATAGCGGTGCCCAATTCGGCACGGGGCCGCGCCAGGCTCCGGGTTTTCGCTAGGAAAGTGCGGTATGACGCGCCTTGGCGGGGCCATCGTCGTCGACCGCCATCGACCGTTGGTGGCGCAGGCATCCGTCGCCGAACGCACGCTGCCGCCACCTTGCCGTCACCTGCAGTGCACAGGCGATGGATTTTGTAACCGCTCTTGCTGTCCAATCAGCCCGACTGATAAAACCGTCGGTCCGGCACGGCCGAGCCCAGGGGGCTCGCCGTTGCGCACCGTTGCCGTCCTGTTGTCACCGCATGTCGTTGTCCGCGTCGTCTTCCTCTCGCCGTCGTTTGCCGAACCGGTCCGCCCGTTCGTCCGTACTGCCGCGTCCGCGCTGGCTGTATCTGGCCGCACTGGGGGCATGGGGCATCGCCGCCTGCGCGCAGACGCCGGCGGCGCCGGAGCCGATCGCGCCGCCGGTGCTGGCGCCGGCCGCCGAGGTGCCCGCGGTGGTGCAGCTGTCGACCTGGCCCGCCAATGCACCGTCGAACCGGCCGGCGCCCGCTGTCCCGCCGGCCGACGCCGCGGATCCGCTCGCCGGCCTGCTGCAGCGGGAAGCGCAAGCCGCCCCGACCACTGCACCGACCACTGCACCGACCACCGCATCGGACGCCGCTGCCACCGAAACGCTGAACCTGCCCCCCGCCGATACCCCGGAACAGACTGCGCTGGCCGAACTCGACCCGGGCCTGGTCGGCCCGCCGGAGCCGCTGCCGCCGGCACCGCCGCCGGTGGTGCTGTTCCCGAACCGGCTGGGCGAATTCATGCCCGAGTTCGTGCCCGACACGCGGGCCTTGGCGGGCGGCGATGCGGCGACGCCCGGCGATGCCCCGCCGGTGTTCGCCTCCAACCTGCCGAGCACCGAGCCGGCCGAGGAGAGCGTCTGGAGCCTGTCCTACAGCGGGCGCGCCGCCTACGAGGACAACTCCCATGCGATGCGCGCCTGCCCGGGCGGCAGCCTGTCGACCGGCATCGGCCTGGGCGTGGCCTGCCAGAGCAGCGGCGAGGTCAAGCTGCGCGAGCAGCTGTATACGCTCGACGGCGGCGGCGCGATCGAGGTGGTCGCCCAGGCGCGCGGCACCAACACCACCACCATCGACGGGCGCCCTGCCCCGGTCGACCCGTACCAGCTGATCCCGCAGTTCTATACCGCGGTCAAGGGCATCGCCGCGCTCGACGGCGCGACCATGTGGGCCGGGCGGCGCGATACGTCGCCGTTCCTGATGTCGTCGGGCCTGCTGCCGCCGACCTCCAGCGCGCTGCGTTTCGGCGTCGACGACGCCAAGCTCGCCGGCGTCGGCCTGAGCTACCAGTACACCGCGCGCAACGACACCAATGGGCAGCATCTGCCCAGCTATCACTCGGTGCGCACCGCGCCGATCGGCGTCAACGACAAGGGCACGCTGCAGTTGGGCTTTACGCGTGTCGAGGCGGACGCGCTGGCCGATGCCGCCGGCAACGCCTGGTGGGCGTCGGCGATGCACGAGCAGAAGGGCGTGCTGGCCGGCACCAACCGCTTCGGCCTGCAATACGGCACCGGCAGCCGCACCGCGATGACCGGCTACTCCGGCATGGGCGACACGCTGTCGCGCGTGCGGGTGGCCGAATCGATGGAATGGAAGGGCCGCGCGGGCCTGATCGGCTCAGTCGAATCGAGCCTGCAATACGATCGCTCGGCGCTGGGCACGCTGCAATGGATGACCACGCGGGTACGCCCGGCTTACGCGCCGACCGAGCGCTTTCGGCTGAGTTTCGAGGTCGCGCACGACCAGATCTCGTCGGGCTTCGGCGTCAGCGGGCAGCGTACCGCCTTGACGGTGGCGCCGACGCTGACGTTCGGCAAGGCCGCCGGCAACGCCAATCTGCGCGCCTTCTATACCTACAGCCGCGCCAGCGACGTCGACGGCATCAGCTTCGCGCCGCCGGCCGATGCGTGGGCGTCGCAGGCCACGGGTTCGATCTTCGGGATCCAGCTCAATCGGCGCTGGTAGGGGCAGCGCTGTTGGTGCGGCCGCTGGTAGTCCCGCCTTCGGCGCTTCCTGCAGCGAGGCCGATACTGGTCGGCGCCGCGCTCTCGCCCGGTGCCTGCCGCAGCAGCCAATGGAACAGCAGCGTCGCCGTCAGCGCACCGGCGCATTGCGCCAGCATGAAGCCCGGCACATCGATCGCGCGGATGCCGGTGAACGTCGCCGTCAGCGCGCACGCCAGAGTCAGCGCCGGATTGGCGAACGAGGTCGAGGCGGTGAACCAGTAGCCCGCGCCGATATAGCCGGCCACCGCGAACGGCAGCAGCGCGGGCCGGGCGCGCGCGGTGCCCATCGCCACGCCGATCAGGCCGAAGGTCGCCAGGAATTCGCTCCACCACAGTGGCGCGCCGGTGCGCACCTGAGCCGACCATGCCAGCAGCGGCTCGCCGAACATCAGATGGACCGCGATCACGCCGGCGACTGCGCCCAGCGCCTGCGCGGCGACATAGCGCAGCGCCTCGCGTGCCGGCAGCATGCCGCGCAGCCAGGCCGACAGCGTGACCGCCGGATTCAGATGGCCTCCGGAAATGCCGCCGAAGGTCAGCAGCAGCGCGGCGAGGCCCGCGCCGCTCGCGAGAGAGTTGGCGAGCAGGGCGAGCGCGACATTGCCGGCCGCAAGCCGCTCGGCACGCAGCCCCGAGCCGATCACCACTGCGATCAGCAGCGCCGTGCCCAGGGCCTCGGCGACCAGCCGGCGCGCCAGCGGGACGGGCGCTTCAGGACCGGCGGCGGCGTGAGTTCCCACGTGAATTTCGGCGTGATCTTCGGCGCGAATTTCGGCGCGAATTTCGGCGCGAATTTTGGCGTGAGGACGGCGGATGGACATCGAACGGAGGCGAAGGTGGACACGGATCCGTGCACGGCTTCTTGCTGGTGCTGATGCTGCTGTTGATGCTGCTGCCCGGCGCGGAGCGCGCAGTGTTCCGTCCGCCCCGCGCGCCGTCAATGCGCGCCGGCGCAGTTGTGTCCTGACTCGCGGTATCGAATGCGCCGCGCGGCAGTACTTGCGCGGCGCGCGTCCGTGCGGCCCGCTAGCCGAAGCGCACGCAATAGACCGGCGGCAGATGCGCCGACACGCAGGTCCAGCGTTCGCCGCCGTTCTCCGACACCCACAGCCCGCCGGTAGTCGAGCCCATCGCCAGCCGTTCGCCGCTGTCGTCGACCGCCAGGCCGTGCCGATAGATCAGGTCGTAGGCCGGCGGCGGCGGCAGGCCTTCACTGAAGACCTCGAAGCTGCGGCCGCCGTCGCGCGTGCGGGACACCACGAGCTTGCCGTCGACCGGCACGCGGCATTCGTCCTTGGTCGCGGGCACGAACCACGCGGTCTCGGGATCGCGCGGATGCACCGCGACCGCGAAGCCGAACTTCGATGGCTTGCCTTCGATGCGCCGCCAGCTGGCGCCGCCGTCCTCGGAGCGGAAGATGCCGTCGTGATGCTGCACCCACAGCGCATCGGGGCGGGCCGGGCATTGCACCATGTAGTGCGGGTCCTGGATATTGGGATCCTCACTGCGCTCGGGCGGCATATAGCCCGCCTTCATGCCGCGCGTGGTGGCTTCCCAGCTGTCGCCGCCGTTGCGGGTTTGCCAGACGCCGCCGCACGAGATCGCGATCGACACATGGCGGCTGTCGCGCGGATCGACGCAGATCGAATGGATGCCCGGATAGTCGTAGCCGCCGCCGAACCATTCGGCGCGCTCGGGACGGTCCCACATCGGCCGGTTCAACGCCCAGCTGGCGCCGCGATCGTCCGAGCGGAACAGGCCGCCGGGGATGGTGCCGGCCCACAACACGCCGGGCTCGTCGGCACCGCCCGCCTCCAGCACCCACAGCTGCTGCAGCGACCAGGGCACCGGCCTGGGCGCGTCGGGGTCGGCCGGCGCGTTGGCTGCGGCATTGGCCAGCGCCGCGGTCTGCTCTTCCGGCTGCGGCGGATAGACCGGCACCGCGCAAGCGGCCCACTCGGACTCGCCGCGCGCGCGGCGCCACAGCTTGACGCCGAAGTGGCCCAGATTCAGGGCGGCATAGAGCGTGCCATCGCGCGGGTCGGACAACACCATGTTGACGGGCTCGCCGAGAAAATGCGCCTGGGTTTGCTGCCATTGCCCCTGCGGCTGGCGTTCGATCTCGAACAGGCCCTTGCGTGTGGCCACGAGAAGTCGGTCGTTCATCGTTCAGGTCTCCTGGTATCGATTGGCCGCCGGTCGCGTGGCCGTCGGCGCGTTGGCTGTCGAAGCGTGAAACGTCCAAGCGCGACATGCCGATGCATTGACCGCTCCCGGTGTCCCGCTCCCCCGCTGTCTGCTATCCGCCGGAAAGCGCCTGCACCACGTAGACCTTGCTGTCCTCGCGCAACGCATCGCTGAGCCGTTGCCGGTCGCGGATCATGGTGCCGTCGATAAAGACGGTCACATGCCGGCGCAACTGGTTCTGGTCATCGAGGATGTAGCCGCGCAGTTCCGGCTGTTCGGCGAACACCGCATCGAGCGCGGCGCGCACGGAGGCCGCGGGCAGGTGGCGGTCAGGGGTGGGGACATGGCGCTGGATCGCCGGCGCAAAGGTGATATGGGCCATGGTGCAGCGATGGTAAGAACCGCAAAAAACGGTCACTACAGTGTAGGCGCTCGGCGCTGCGCGAGAAGGGAGGAATGCGGGGAATGCGGGGGGATTTGCGGGCGGATGAATGTGGACACATCGATGTGGACGCCCCGATGTGGACACCGGCGATGTGGACACCGGCGATGTGGACACCGGCGATGTGGACGGGCCCCGTCAGAACCGGCGTCTTTGCCGCTCTCGCGACAAAGACGCCGCCTGGCAGTCCTGTCTTTTTTCACGTCGTGTTACCACTGAGACGGCACCGGCGGCAGCCAGGCCCGGCACCGAAGTGCGCATGACTTCCAGCCTTGTCCAATCCCCGCGTCGCATGCGCGCACGCAGTCTAGCAAGACTGGATCGAACTGGCGACATGCAAGACGATATCGGAATTCAATCGGTCGCCGCCGCCGAGCGGAATGCCTCGAGATTGACGCCGAGCCGCTTGATCTTGTCGTACAGCGTTTTCTTCGGCACGCGCAGCAGATCGCTCGCCGCGGCGGTGCGTCCCGACGCCGCGCGCAGCGCCTCCTCGATCAGATGCCGTTCGAACACGGCGACCTGCTCGTCCAGCGAACGCGGCTCGCTGGTGCTGCCGCTGCTGGTGCCATTGCCCTGGCCATTGGCTGCCGGCACGCCGCTGCTGCCGCCGGACAGTCCCAGCACGAAGCGATCGGCAGCATTGCGCAGCTCGCGCACGTTGCCAGGCCACGGATGCATCATCAACTCGCGCATATGCTGCGGCGAGACCTCGGGCACCGGCCGCTCGTAGCGCAGCGCCGCCTGCAGCAGGAAGTGCGAGAACAGCAGCGGAATGTCCTCGCGCCGTTCGCGCAGCGGCGGGATGTCGATCACCGCGACATTGAGTCGATAGTACAGATCGGCGCGGAAGCGCTGCTCCGCCGACAGCGCCAGCAGATCGACCTTGGTCGCGGCGATCACGCGGCAGTCCATCGGCAGCAGCGTGTTGGACCCCAGCCGCTCGAACTGCCGCTCCTGCAGCGTGCGCAGCAGCTTGATCTGCAGCGACATCGGCATGGTCTCGATCTCGTCGAGAAACAGCGAGCCGCGCTGCGCGTATTCGATCTTGCCGACCCGCCGCCGCGCCGCGCCGGTGAACGCGCCCGACTCGTGGCCGAACACCTCGCTCTCGAACAGCGACTCGGGTACGCCGCCGCAATTGAGCGCGGCGAAGTTGCCCTGCCGGCGCGGCCCGTACTCGTGCAGGCAGCGCGCCACCAGCTCCTTGCCGGTCCCGGTCTCGCCGAGGATCAGCACATCGGCGTCGGTGCACGCCAGATCGAGAATCAGCTTGCGCAGCCGTTCGACTGCCGCAGAGCGGCCGATCAACTTGGCCTCGATCGCCTGCGTGTCGGCCAGCTGCCGGCGCAGCGCCTCGACCTCGAGCGTCAGCGCGCGCTTGTCCATCGCCCGTTGCACGACCTCGGTCAGCTCGCCCGGCGAATACGGCTTCTCGACGAAATCGTAGGCGCCGCGGCGCATCGCCTGCACCGCCATCGAGATGTCGCCGTGACCGGTGACAAGGATCACGGGCAGCGCGGCATCGATTTCCAGCGCCTTGTCGAGCAGCGCCAGCCCGTTGATGCCGGGCAGCCGCACATCGGTGACCAGCACGCCGGCAAAGCCTGGCGTGAGGCGATGCAGCACTTGTTCGGCCGAGCCGAACGCTTCCACCGACAGGCCGGCGATCTGCAGCGACTGGGTGCTGCCCAGCCGCACCGCGGCATCGTCTTCGACGTAGAGGACCGACAGATCAGTTCGCATCGGCATGATTCTCCTGTGCGGCTGGCAGTTGGATGATGAAGCGGGCGCCGGCGATCTCGTCGTTGCTGCCCGCGTCCTCGGCATCGGGGGCGGCATCGGTGGCGGTATCGACGGCGGTATCGACTGCGGTACCGACGGCGGTATCGAGGTTCCCGCGGCGATTCTCCGCGCGCAGCGTGCCGCCGAACTCGCGCACGATGCCGGCGGAGATCGCCAGCCCGAGGCCGAGGCCCACGCCCTGCTCCTTGGTGGTGAAAAACGGCTCGAACAGCCGCGGCATCACGTCGTCGTCGATGCCGCAGCCGCGGTCGGCCACCTCGATCGTGACCCACTGCGGGTCCGCGTGCACGCGGATCTCGAGCACGCGGGCTGCGGGGTCCTCGGTAGCGTCCTCGGCCGCGTCGGCGCTGGCGTCCTTCATCGCATCGAGCGCGTTCGACAGCAGATTGACCAGCACCTGCTCGAGCCGGTTGCCTTCGCACAGCGCCAGCGGCGACGGCTCGGGCACCGATACGATCAGTTCTGCGCCATCGGCGCGAATGCGCGAGTCCAGCAGAAACAGCGCGTCGGCGATCACCGTGCCGACCGGCGTGGGCACCGATTGCACCGGCGTCTTGCGTGCGAATTTCTTCAGCTGCGCGGTGATCTTGCCCATCCGCTCGACCATCTGGCAGATCACGTTCAGGTTGGTCTCGACCGCCTCGGTCTGGCCGCGGCGGAAGAACACGATGGTGTTGGCCGACAGCGTGCGCAGCGCCGCCAGCGGCTGGTTCAGCTCGTGCGTGATGCCGGCCGACATCTGGCCGAGCGCCGCCATCTTGCTGGCCTGCACCAGCTCGTCCATCGCCGCCTTCAGCACCTGTTCGGCGCGCTTGCGCTCGGCGATCTCCTTCTGCAGCTTCAGGTTCGAACCGGACAGCGCCTGCGTGCGCATCGCCACCTTGCGCTCGAGTTCGTCGTGCGCGCGCTGCAGCGCTTCCTTGGCCGAGCGGTTCTGCGCGGCCGCGCGGCGACGCTGCAGCACGTACAGGATCAGCAGCAGCAGGAAGCCGAGCGCGAAGGCGGCAATCACCGCGCTGTTGCGCGCCAGCGTGCGGATCGGCTCCATGTCGGACAGCACGATCAGCCGCCAGTCGGTGTCGGCGATGCGGCGGCTCTGCGCCAGAAACTCGTCGCCATCCGGCATCTGCACCACGCTGATATCGGCCGCGAAGCGGCGCTGCTCGCGAAAGCCGATCGGATCGAGCGAATCGACGGTCGAGTACTGCCGCGTGGTGGCGAGCTGCCAGCGCGTTTCGCTGGGCAGCTCGCGCAGCGACTTGAAGCGCCAGTCCGGCTGCGAGCTCAGGAACACGATGCCGTTGGCGTCGACCACCAGGATGCGGTCGTCATTGGCGATCCACGGCTCGTCGATCTTGTCCAGATTGACCTTGACGGCGGCCACGCCCAGCATCGCGCCGTCGCGGACGATCGGCTGCGAGAAGTAGTAGCCCGGTTCGCGGCTGACCGTGCCGATGCCATAGAAGCGGCCGGGCTTGCACTGCATCGCGTCGCGGAAATACGGCCGGTACGAGAAGTTGATGCCGACGAAGCTGGCCGCCTCGTTCCAGTTGCTCGCAGCCAGCGTCAGGCCGTGGGCGTCCATCACATAGATCGCCGTCGATTTGGCGGCGGCGTTGACCTCGGCCAGGAAGCGGTTGGCCGCCATCGGCAGGCCGGGCGTTGCCGGTTCGCGCAGCAGCCGCTGCACGTCGTGGTTCAGCGCGACCACTGCGGGCAGATACTCGTAGCGGCGCATCTCGCTGCGCAGCCCGCCGATATAGGCCTCGATGCGGTGCGCGGTGCCATCGCGCTGCGCGCGGATGCCGACGCGCTCGCCCCACAGATAGGCGATGGTGACGCCCACCGCCATCACCGCGCAGACCGCCGCGATCGCGGCCGCGCGACGGGCCCGCCCGCGCGGCCAGGCCGAGGGCGCTATCGCCTGCGTCGCAGCAGAAGTCGCGGAGGAGTCGGTCATATCGATGGATGACACCGGCGGCATGCGCCAACGACCGGCCATTAGGCAAAGCCGCACCCCAGCGCGTCAATCGGCGTAAACATCAGGCGCGCCGATGCATCGGATCGTCGATGCATCGGCGCGAGCCCGTCAGCGCAACCCAATCAGGGCAGCCTCGTTGGCGCAAGGCCGATCAGGGTTGTGTCACATCGAACAGCAGGTTGACCGGCGACGGACCGAACGACAGCCAGGTGCCCTTCAACGGCTGCTGCTCGACGCCCGGACGAGACCAGTCGCACACGCCGGTCGGGAAGACCGACTGCAGCCGCGCCAGTTGCGTCGGGGTCATCATCACCCTGTAGTCGGCCGGATCGATCGGCTTGAGCTGGCACTTGACGATATCGTCGGCCAGCGGACCGCCGGCGACCATGCGCGGCGTGGTGCCGGCCGGGTACAAGGTATTGCACTGGCCCGGGCCGTGCGCGGTCTGCGGCTCCACGATCTTGTTGCCGCCTGCGTCCCAGCACGCATCGACAAGGTCCGCCGGCTTGTTGCGCACCACCTTTTCGGCCTTGCTGCCCGGGCCGGTGTCGCGCAGCATCGCCGTCAGCCAGCGGTCCATCTGGTCGAAGTTGTCGTCGCGGATGGTGCCCGGTCCGACGATGACCTGATTGTCCGCATGCCCGTTGGCCGCGATCAGCCGCGCGCGCACCGAGTAGCTATGGATCTTGTTGTGGATGTCGCCGTTGACGCGGTCGTCGAAATAGTCGCGCTGATCGATGATCGGCGTGGTCGCGAGGCCGCCGCCGGTCGAGGTGATGCGACCCGACTGGTACGCGCGTGCGATCGCGTCGAGATCGCCGACGGTGCGCTGCGCAATCTTCTTGAAGTCCACGTCGACGCCGCCGATCTTCTCGTTCAGGTCGATGAACTGGTCGGCCGTGATCATGCCGTCGTTCAGCGCCTTCAGGCCGTACTGCACGCCGACATTGTCGATCGGCCGCTTGGCGAAGCCGCGCGCGTCCTTGCCGTAGACGTTGACCGTATGGTCGTAGACCGTGGCACGCACGCCGGTCGGGTTGTTGACCGGATGGTATTTCTGGTCGGCCGGGAAGCCCGCCGGGAACGACACCACCGGATCGAGACGGCCTGCGCTGCTGCTCATCGCCGCGATATTGCCCGGCTTCAGATAGCCCGAGATCGCCGAGCGCTGCGCATCGCTGTATTGGCCCGGAGCCGACTGCGTGAAGTACAGATGCAGCAGGCGCGAGTCGTGCAGCTTGAAGATCGTCGACGAGGTCACGTCCGGGAACACCGAGGTCACGATGATGCCGTCGAACAGGCCCGGATAGTTGTCGCCGGTCTGGTGGCTCTGGTAGGCCCCGCCCGAGCCGCCGGTGCCGATCGTGAAGAACGGCACGCCGTAGTTTTCGATCAGCCGTTCCTTGACCATCGCGATGGTCTCGGACGACAGCAGGTCGTTGCAGTTGTTGCCGAAGGTATTGAGCGAGGCGCTGACCACTGCATAGCCCTTGCGCAGGTGATTGTGGTTCAGCACCGCCACCGGCGTGCCCTGCATGTACCAGCCGCCCTGGCAACCGCCGCCCAGCGGATAGACGACCTTGCGGTTCCAGCCCGAAGGCGGCGCCAGCGGGGTCGGCTCGGCGTCCTTCATCGGATCGTGCAGGATCGCGGTCTGGTAGATCGCGCGATTGATGGTGCCGGTCTCGACGCGGACGATGTACGGCACCGTCGCACCCGCGTTGTTGGTGGTGCTGGCCAGATCCCCCGGATACGCGGTGACCGGCGTCGGCAACGGCTTGAAGCTGTTGGCGGTGGAGCGATAGACGTAATGCACGCGGCGTTCGACCGAGCAGTTTTCATCGAGCGGCGCGCCGAGCTTGCTGCCGTCCGGCAGCGTGAAGTTCTGCGTCGCGCAGATGTAGGGCTTTTCGTGCGGGCCGGAGAAGACGGGGCCGGTGATCGGATAGTTGGTCAGCGTCAGCGTGGTGCGCGCCGGGCCGTGCTTGACCTCCAGCGTGTTCTCGCCGAGCTTGAGTCCGCTGACGATGCCGAGCGCCTCGCCATCGCCGGTCGGCGTGAAGGCATCGCTGACATCGACGCCGTTGACGCTGACCTTGAACTTCTTGCCGGGCGCGCGCTCGCTGGCGCTCAAGCGGATCAGCGCATCGCCGCCGGTCACGCGCTCGGGCGCGGAAGACAGCACGGTCGCCTCGACCGTGGCCCTGTGTCCGAGGCCCAGGCCCGGCGCGTTCTCGGCGCTCTGCGGCTGCAGATTGCCGCCGCCATCGTCACCGCCGCCGCATCCGGCGACCAGCAAGGCCGCCACCATTGCGCCAGTCCCCAAGGACGGCCGCTTCCACCGTGCTGCTGTTTGCCGCATCGTTGTCTCCTGTTTGGCCGGCGTCGCCGGCATTGCCTTTTCCACGCTCCGCACGGGAGCGGTCAGCGCGTCTGCCGTCTGTCGCGGCAGCTTGCGAGGCGCCTGCGTTGCAATGGGCGTGCCATTGCGGGCGGGATTGTGCGGCGGAGACTAAGCCTCTGAAAGACAAGCGCTTTTGCGCGGAGACAATGTCTGCATCGCGGCAGACATGGATGGGAATCCGCACAGCCCCGAGCGGGCGGCGTGCGGAAAGTCGCGTCGGTGGCCCTAGGTGTTCCAGCGTTCGCGCGTGTTAACGGACCCAGGCCGAACACCCTGCCGGCGCGACCGTCCCGCTGACGTACATCGCGCCATGCCGGTACAAGAGCAGGCGGTCGACCGTCTCGGCGCCGCTGAGCACCCAGACGCCGCCGCGCTGGTCGGTCCAGACGATACGGGCGTCGGTGCCTTCGAGCGCGGTAAACAGATGCGCGGGCGCGACGCCGGGGCGCATCACGACGGTGGTGGTGTCGGCCAGTGCCGCGCGGACCGGGAACAGGTTCAGCGCGGCGCCGAGCAGCGAGCCGCCGACCAGCATGGCGGCGACCCAGCTCGTCGCGATGCCGGGGCCGCGTGGGCCTGCGCCGGAGCGGGGCCCGGCCGGCCTGTTCGTCTTCCGCATGCGGATGCCGACGATCAGCGGGATGATGCCGAACAGGAACAGCCACAGCAGATCCCACAGCAGGGGATTGGGCGAGTCCATGCGGATGCGATGGATGCCGGTGATCCAGTGCGACAGCACGGCATCGACCACGTGCCAGACGCCGAAGCCGATCCAGAAGTTCGCCAGCAGACGTCGCGGCGCATGCGGGACGGCGAAGGCATCGCGGCTTCGATACAGCAGCCACAGGCCGATCGCGGCGATCACGTACATCAGCGCGTGGAACACGCCATCGGCCATCACCTGCACGCGCAGGTCGCCGAGCGCACCGCGTTCGATGCCGGACAGCAGATGGTGCCACTGCAGGATCTGATGCAGCAGGATGCCGTCGAAGAAGCCGCTCATCGCGAAGCCGAGCGTGTAGCCGGCCCATTCGAACGCGCGGGGATGGGCGGTATCGGCGGAGATGGCAGCGGCGGTCGGCATGGCAACGCTCCCTGGAAGGAATCGGACGCAGTGCTGCTCGAAAAAACCAAGCGGGCCGCATCGACATCGCCAATGGGCCCGCTGACGCGACAGGCAGTCGCAAGTGGGTAGCGGCGCTTAACGCGTGCCGCTCGTGCCCGTAGCGGATCCGCTCGAGCTGCCCGTCGCGCTGCCGCTTGTGCCGGTGGCCGTGCCCGTGCCGGTCCGCGAGGAGTCGGTCGGCGTCACGGCGCCCGATCCCGAGACCGAGCCGGACCCGGCCCCGGTGCCGCTGCCCGCGGCGGTACATCCGGCCAGTCCCAGGGCAAAGGCCAGGGTTGCGATAGAAGCCGTCTTTCTCATGTTGTTTTCCTCCAGCGATGCGCTAAGTCCCCGTAGCGCTGACATGAACTCCCGTCATCGGGAGTCGGTCGTCAATATGCAATCGGCGTTCCAATACATGGCCGCCGGTGCTGCGATGGGTACGGGTCTGCGGGCGCCGAGGCGGAAAACCCTAGCGGCAGCGTAAGACGTACCAATGCTTGTAAGCTTTGCCAGCGGCGAGGGTCATCACGATGCACGTTGTTGCATGGCGAGGACGGGACGACAAAGGCGCGGAGGTATCGCGGAGATCGCGAGGCGGTCAGCGGGCGGGGCGTTGCATCGCCGCAGCCACATGGCATGGTGTCGACGGTAGCGAACGCACCAAAGAAAAACGGACGCCGAAGCGTCCGTTTTTCCTTTCAACCTGGTGGCCTGGGACGGAATCGAACCGCCGACACAAGGATTTTCAATCCTCTGCTCTACCGACTGAGCTACCGGGCCAAAGAAGCGAAACTATAACAGCGGGCATGGGACTGGTCAACCCCCTGCCGCCTGGAATCGTCGTCCTTATTGCTCGGCCGGCTCCGGCTTGTTTCGGCTCAGCTCGACGCCAAGCTGCTTGAGCTTGCGATACAGGTGGGTACGCTCCAGGCCCGTCTTTTCGGCCACGCGCGTCATGCTGCCGTGTTCGCGCAGCAGGTGGTATTCGAAGTAGGCGCGCTCGAACATGTCGCGCGCCTCGCGCAGCGGCATGTCGAAGGAAAACTGCATTTCGGCTTCGGGCACGCGCTGCGGCGTGCCGTTGGCCGCGGCTTCGGCCGGCGCGGTTTCGGCGGCGCGAGCGGCGGGCTCGGCCGCCGGTGCCGCGGGCGCGGCGGCCGCGCGCGGACGTTCCTGGCCGCGTGCGAGGCCCTGCTCCACCGCGGACAGCAGCTTCTGCAGCGCGATCGGTTTTTCCAGGAAATTGAGCGCGCCGATCTTGGTCGCTTCCACCGCGGTATCGATGGTCGCGTGCCCGGACATCATGATCACGGGCATCGTCAGCTGGCCCTGCGAGGACCATTCCTTGAGCAGCGTCACACCGTCGGTGTCCGGCATCCAGATATCGAGCAGCACCAGGTCGGGCGTATTGCCGGCACGGTATTCACGGGCTTGTTGCGCGTTTTCGGCTACTTCGACTACATGGCCTTCGTCGCTGAGGATTTCCGAGAGCAGTTCACGGATACCCATTTCGTCGTCGACTACGAGGATGGTTGCCATACTTTCCTCTTAACCCCTCCGCGGCGTTCCGGGTCGGACCGCATCATCATGCATCACTATGCCAGCTTGGCGAACAGGATCGATATCTGTGCGCCGGCGACCTCGGCGCCTTCCATGCGGTTGCGCAGTTCGATGCGCGCCCCATGTTCGTCAATGATCTTCTTCACCATCGCAAGACCCAGACCCGTCCCCTTGGCCTTGGTCGTCACGTATGGCTCGAACGCGCGGCTGAGGATGCGCGGGGCGAACCCCGGACCATTGTCAGCGATGGTCAGCTTGACAGCCTGACGGCTTTCGCCGGAGGCATCTTTGTATTCTACAGTCTCGGTGTGCAGAGCGATACAAGGCGCCGGACGGCCCGCCGCCAGGTTCTCCGCGACCGCATCCTGCGCATTCTGCAGCAGATTGTGTATCACCTGCCGAAGCTGGGTCGGGTCGCCCTTGATATCGGGCAGATCGTCGGCCAGCGACGGGTGAATCACGGGATGCTCGTGCAGGCCGGGATCGTCGATGCCGTACAGATGCAGCACCTCGGCCACCAGCGCATTGAGCTGCAGCGTCTGCAGCATGGCCGGCGGCGTGCGGGCGTAATCGCGGAAATCGTCGACCATGCGCTTCATCGCGGCTACTTGGTTAACGATCGTGGTGGCGCCGCGCTTTAGCACGTCGGCATCGTTGCCTTCGAGCTTGGGCGCGAGCTTCATCTGCAGCCGCTCGGCCGACAGCTGGATCGGCGTCAGCGGGTTCTTGATTTCGTGCGCGAGGCGCCGGGCCACTTCGCCCCATGCGACCGACCGTTGAGCCGAAATCACATCGGAAATATCGTCGAACACGACCACGTAGCCGGGTTCGGAATGATCGCTGATATGGTCGCCGCCCGGCAGTCGCGCGCCGCGCACCAGCAGCGTCAGCGGCTGTTCCTCGTCGCCGTGCGGCAGTTCGATCTGCTTCTGCCAGTGCGCGGCGCCGCCCAGCACCTCGCTGGTGCTCTGCTCCGAGAAGGCCTGCCGCACGATTTCGCCGAATGCCGCCATGCCGGGGATGGCCTCGACAGGATGGCCGATGGTCGGCCCGAGCGGCTGCCCGAAGATGCGTTCGGCGCCGGGATTGGCGGTCACCAGCGAGAAGCGCCGGTCCATCACCAGCACGCCGGCGGTCAGGTTCTGCAGCACGCTTTCGAGGAAGGCCTTCGATTGCTCGAGCGCGGCGCGATTCTGCTCCACGGCCAGGCGCGCCTCCGCCAGCTGGCGCGTCATCATGTTGAACTGCTGGGTCAGCATGCCGAGCTCATCGCGGCTCTTGAGCTCGCGCTTGGGCGACAGATCGCCTTCGGCCACTTCCTTGGTTCCCTGCAGCAGCATCAGCAGCGGCCGCGCCAGCTGCCCGCCGAGCAGCAGCGCGAGCATCACGGCGATGAACACCGCGAGGAACAGCGTCAGCGTCAGCGTGCCGATATACATCTTGCGCAGACCGGTGCGGCCCAGCGCCTTTTCCTGATAGTCCTGATAGGCGCGCTGGACCTCGTCGGCATTGCGCGCGAGCACGGCCGGGACCGGATGCACGATCTGCAGATAGCGTTCCTCGCGCACCGTATCGCCGATCAGGCCGAAGCCCGACGATGGATAGTCCTCGGCGCGACGCTCCAGCGACAGGCCCGAGCCCGCCCAGCGATCCTTGCCTGCCGGACGCGGCGGGGCGCCCAGCGAGGATTCGTCGGCCGGTGCAGCGGGTCCGAGCGGAATGATCACGCGCAGCCGGTACAGGTGAGTGGCGTCGGCGCGCTCGGGCTGCGGATGGCCATCGCTGCCGCCGTCGGTGCCGGGATCGGTGCCGCCCTCGACCGCCGCATAGCCGCCCGCAAGACGCGCCTGCTCGACCAATACGCCGGACGGCAGGCTCGGCACCAGCATCGCGTAGTTGCTCGACGCGGAGGCGATCACGCGCCCGCCGCCGGTGAAGATCGACGCCTCCTGCACGCCGTATTGCTCGCGCAGCCGATTCAGCTGCAGCGAGTTCGTCGGCTCGCTCGCGCTGATGATCTGATCGCTCATCTGGCGCGCCTTGGCCTGCAGATCGGCCAGCGCGCTGTCGATGGTCGAGCGGCCCAGGTTCAGGCCCGCCTCGAGCGCGGTCTCGACACGCACGTCGAACCACGATTCGATGCTGCGCGAGACGAACTGCAGCGACACCAGATAGATCAGCACGCCCGGCAGCACGCCAACGATGCCGAAGAACAGCGCCAGCTTGGTCATCAGCCGCGTGCCGAACTTGCCGCGGCGATAGCGCACCCACAGTGCCACCGCCAACGCGCCGATGATCAGCACCATCAGCACGCCGATCACCAGATTGATCTTGTACAGCAGCGTGAAGTAGCGGTCGAAGAATTCGGTGTTGGCCGACGCGGCCGCCAACAGCATCACCAGCACCAGCGCCAGAAAGACGATGGTGCCGGCGACCACGCGGCTCAGTACCCGGCGAAGCCGGCTGTCGAGCACGCTGTAGAGCGGCGAGATCATGGTACGGCGACCAGCGACGACAGCGAGACCGGCGCCAGCATGCTGGCGACCGTGCGTCCCAACGCCGGCGACGGCGGACGGGCGTTGCCGATGCCCGGGGCCGAGGCCGGTGTGGCATTGGGCGCGGAGGCGGGGTTCGGTGCGCTGGCCGGGGCGGAACCGGGCAGCGATGGCGGCACCGAGGCCGGGCCAGACGCCTGTCCCGGTGCGGGCGCGGCGGCCGCCGGCGAAGCGTTCGCGGGCGAGGCGGCATGTCCGTTCGCCGGTGCGGGTGTCGGCGCGGGCGGCGAAGCGGGGGCAGCCGGGGCGGCGGGTGCGGGCGGCGGTGCCGGCGGAGCCTCGGCCACCGGCGTATATGCAAAGCGCCGCCAATCGGACGACAGATTCCAGTCGCGCGTATTGACCGCGTTGATCTGAAACGGCTTGGGCAGCTGCGACAGGTCCAGCCGCATGCGGACCTCGGCCTGGTAGGGGGCGCCGAGCTTGACGTCGCCGCGCTCGAACACGCGCCAGCCACGCACCTGCTTGATGAAATCGAGCGCGCCCTTCAGACGCATAAAGGGCAGCTGCAGTCCGCCGGTCGAGACCCGGTACTGCCGCGTCAGCGGATGGAAGGTCAGGCGGACGCTGCGGCTGGTGCTGACCGGCTTCTCGTCGAACCAGTACCAGCGCGGGCGGCTCAGCTGGAAATCCACCGCGAAATACAAGGGGATGCCCTTGTGCAAGGCGTCCTCCAATGCCGGCGACAACTCGAAGTCGAAGCCTGCGTTCAGCTCGAAGCCGCCGTCCTGATATTCGATGCGTGCCTCGCGTATGTCGATGTTCTGTGCCTGCCCGGCACGCGGCGACAACGCGCTCGCGCACAGGACCACCACCATCAGCAGCAGCCACGCCAGCCGGCGCAGCGAGGCCAGGCCAATATCGGCACGGTCTGCTGCGGATCCGCACGCCTTGTCGTCATGGGCACGGAGGACGGACAAGCGAAGCGGTGCGAGCATCGGATCAGAGGCGTTTCTGGAAGCGGGCGTAGAAGAAACCGTCGTGGTCCGACGGCAGGCCATCGTGGCTGCCGGTCCCGCCATCAGCCACGCCATTTGGGATGCTGCCGGGCAGCAGCTGGCCGGGCGCCTGCAATCGTATCGCATCTGGTAGCTGGTCACCAAACCAGCGCGCCTGCTCCTCGCCCTCCGTTGGGAAAATAGAACAAGTCACATACACCAGAATGCCTCCCGGTTTCAGCAGCGGCCACAGCTGCGAGACGATGCGGCGCTGCTCGTTGACGAGCTTGCCCAGATCGCTTTCGCGGCGCAGCCAGCGGATATCGGGATGGCGGCGCACGCTGCCCGAGGCCGAGCATGGAACATCGGCCAGGATGCGGTCGTATGGCTTGCCGTCCCACCATGCCTGCGGCCGGCTCGCGTCGCCGATCACCACCTGCGCGCGCCGATGCAGCCGCGCGAGATTCTCGTCGATGCGCTGGGCGCGCGCGGCATCGCTCTCGACCGCGGTCAGTTCCACATCGGCCAGTTCGAGCAGATGGCCAGTCTTGCCGCCCGGCGCGGCGCAGGCGTCGAGCACGCGCTGACCGTCGGCGATCTCGAGCAACGGCGCGGCGAGCTGCGCGCCGGCGTCCTGCACCGAGACCTCGCCGCTGTCGAAGCCGGGCACTTGCGCGACCGGCAGCGCGCGCGCCAGGCGCACCGCCTGGGCGCCGACGCGCTCGGCGGCGATGCCGGCGGCGGCGAGGCGGGCCAGATAGTCGTCGAGCGAAACGCGCGCGGTATTGACCCGCAGCGTCATCGGCGGGCGCTCGTTCGCGCTGCCGGCCAGCGTCTGCCAACGGTCGGGATAGGCCTCGCGCAGCAGGCGCAGCCACCAGGCCGGCAGGTTCCAGCGCGCTTCCTCGTCGCGGCGCACTTCGGCCAGCAGCGCCTCGCGCTCGCGCAAAAAGCGCCGCAGTACCGCATTGACCATGCCGCGCGCGTGCGCGGATTTCGGATCGGAAGCGGCGGCGTTGACGGCCTGGTCCACCACGGTGAAGGCCGCATAGCCGCCCTGCCCGCCGTCCTGCCCTTGCTCTTCCCCTTCGATCAGCAGCGTCAGCGCGACCGCGAGCAGCGAGTCGACCAGCGCGCCAGGCGGGCGCGACACCATGCGCGTGACCAGCGCACGGACCGTGCCGAACTGCCGCATCGTGCGATAGGCCAGATCCTGCAGCGCGCCGCGCGCGCCGGCGTCGCGGCTGCGTTCGAGCCGGTACTGCGCGCAGGCGGCGTCGATCGCCTGCGGCAGCGCGCTGCCCTCGTTGACGCCACGCACCGCGGCCGCGGCGGCGAGCATCTGAAAGGCAAGGGAATCGGGAGGCAAGCGCATGGATCGGACACCGTGAAAAAACGAACAGATAAAACGCGGAAATACGCGCGGACATCAAAAAGCCCGCCGGCTCGCTAGGAGCAAGGCGGGCAGTTTACCTTGTCGGCGCAGACCGACCGCGATGGGGCCGGCGTGCCGCCTGGAATCAGACCGGATACGTGCCGGTCTGCGCCATCTGCATCAGCCGCGCGACGCGCTCCTCGGTGGCCGGGTGCGTCGAGAACAGATTGGCGATGCCGCCGCCCGACAGCGGGTTCAGGATCATCATCTGCGCGGTGGCCGGATGCGCCTCGGCGGCCTGGAACGGAATGCCGCGCGCATAGCGGTCGATCTTGTCCAGCGCCATCGCCAGCGCCTGCGGATCGCCGCTGATTTCGGCACCGCCGCGGTCGGCCTCGAACTCGCGGGCCCGCGAGATCGCCATCTGGATCAGCGAGGCGGCCAGCGGCGCCAGGATCGCCATCGCGATGCCGGCGATCGGGTTGGCGGGGCGGCCGTCCTCCCCGCGTCCGCCGAAGAACATCGCGAAGTTGGCCAGCGCGGCGATCGCACCGGCCATGGTGGCCGCGACGGTCGAGATCAGGATGTCCCGATGCTTGACGTGCGCGAGCTCGTGCGCCATCACGCCGCGCAGTTCGCGGTTGCTCAGCACGCGCAGGATGCCGGTGGTCGCCGCAACGGCAGCGTTCTCGGGATTGCGGCCGGTGGCGAAGGCGTTGGGCGCGTCCTCGTCGATCAGATAGACGCGCGGCATCGGCAGGCCGGCGCGCTGCGCCAGTTCCTGCACCATGGCGTAGAACTGCGGGGCGCTGGCCGCATCGACTTCCCGCGCGTTGTACATGCGCAGGACCATCTTGTCCGAGAACCAGTACGAGAAGAAATTCATGCCGAGCGCCATCAGCAGCGCGAACATCATGCCGCTGCGGCCGCCGATCATGCCCCCGATGACGATGAACAGCGCCGTGATGGCGGCCATCAGCATGAAGGTCTTGACCCAGTTGAACATTGCCGTGGTCTCCGTGGTAACGCCGTCGCGCGCCCGCGGCGCCCTGGCTGCCCGGTTATTGCAGCCGCATTCGGTGCGCCCGCGCGCGATCGTGCGGTGACGGTTAGATAGGGGCCGGGCCGCTAAATTCAATGCCGGCAAGGCTTTTTGCCGGCGGCGGCGCTAGCGCTGCGTCATCGCCAGGCGCGCCCCGAGGCCGATGAAGGCCACGCCGATCACGCGGTCGAGCCAGCACTTCAGGCGCGGCGCTCCGCTGGCCCGGCGCGTCAGCGTGCCGGCCATCCATGCGACCGCCACCGTCCACACCGTCGACATCGCCGCCATGATCGCGCCCAGCGCGAGGAAGGCGAGCGTCTGCTGCCCGGCGCGCGGATCGACGAATTGCGGGATGAACGACACGAAGAACAGGATCACCTTCGGGTTCAGCACGTTGGTCAGGAAGCCCTGGATGAACAGCGCACGCAGGCTGCGGCGGTCGGTGGCAGGCGCGCCAGCGGGCCCCTGGCCGCCGGAGGCCGGCGTGCGCCAGCTCGACAACAGCAGCCGCAGGCCGAGCCAGGCCAGATAGGCGCCGCCCGCATACTTGATCACCGTGAAGGCCACCGGCGAGGCCGCCAGCACCGCGGTCAGCCCGAACGCGGTGGCCAGCGCGTGCACGCAGCAGCCGGCGCTGACGCCCAGCGCCGACATCACGCCCGCGGCGCGACCCTGCGCCACGGTGCGGCCGACGATATAGGCCGTATCCGGGCCGGGCGTCACGTTCAGCAGAAACACGGCGCCGATGAACAACGGCAGATCGACGATGCCCAGCATGATGGTCGGTCCTCGCGGGAATGGGTCGCCGAGATTATGCCGCGCCGCCGGGCACCACGCAGCGCGTGCCGGCCGCCAGCGGCGTGCCCTGCAGGAAGGCCTGCGCGGACAGGCGCTTGCCGCCCGCCTTCTGCAGTTCCGTGATGCGCAGCGCGCCTTCGCCGCAGGCGATCACCACGCCGTGCGCGTCGGCCGACAGCACCGTACCCGCCGCAGCGTTGCCATGCTCGAGCGCGCGTGCCAGCGGCTCGGCCTGCCAGCATTTGATCGGGACGTCGCCGATCTGCACGCTCGCGCCGGGGAAGGGATTGAAGGCGCGGATCTGCCGGGCCAGTACCACCGCGGGGCGGCGCAGATCGAGCCTGGCCTCGTCCTTGCCGATCTTCTCGGCATAGGTGATGCCCTGCTCCGGCTGTGGCTCGGCCGGCAGCGCGCCTTCCGCCGCCAGCCGCTGCAGCGCCTGCACGATCATGCGGCCGCCAAGCGCCGCCAGGGTGTCGTGCAGCGTACCGGTGGTGGTGCCCTCGCCGATCGGCACCGCTTCGCGCGCGATCATCGCGCCGGTGTCGAGCCCCTCGTCCATCTGCATCAGCGTGATGCCGGTCTGCGCGTCGCCGGCCTCGATGGCCCGGTGAATCGGCGCCGCGCCGCGCCAGCGCGGCAACAGCGAGGCATGGATGTTCAGGCAGCCATGGCGCGGCAGCGTCAGCACCTCGGCCGGCAGGATCAGGCCATAGGCGGCCACGACCATCACATCGGGCGCCTGCGCGGCCAGCGCGTCGATCGCGCCGACCGCTTCGTCGGGATACTTGCCGTGGCGGCGCAGCGAGCGCGGTTGCAGGATCGGGCCGAACCCCTGTGCCAGCGCATGCTGCTTGACCGGACTGGCCTGCAGCTGCATGCCGCGTCCCGCGGGCCGGTCCGGCTGCGTCAGCACCGCGACCACCGGAAAGCCGGCTTCCTCGATGGCCGCCAGCGCGACGCGGGCGAATTCGGGCGTGCCGGCAAAGGCGACGCGCAGGGTGGCGGGGCTGGTCATGGAACGCTCCGGCTGGACGATTGAGCTCTGAAAGGCAACACCGGCCGCGAGGGCGGCCGGTGCGGGGACTGCAAGGGAGACATCAGCATAGCAAACCCGCTGCGGCGGGGCCGACGTCTGATGGCGCGTGGTTACATGCGGGTACGCGCGCGCTTCTGCAGCTTGGACTTGATCCGGTTCAGCTTCAGCGGCGACAGGTATTCGACGAAGACCTTGCCCTTCAGATGGTCCATCTCGTGCTGGATGCAGACCGCCAGCAGGTCGTCGGCCTCCAGCTCGAACGTCTCGCCGTTCTCGTCCAGTGCGCGCACGCGGACACGGTCGGGGCGCTCGACCCGGTCATAGACCTCGGGCACCGACAGGCAGCCCTCTTCCCAGACCTTGCGGTTGTCGCTGGCCCAGACGATCTCCGGATTGATGAAGACGCGCAGCTCGTCGCGGGTCTCCGAGATGTCGATCACGATGACCTGCTCGTGCACGTCGACCTGGGTCGCCGCCAGGCCGATGCCGGGGGCTTCGTACATGGTTTCCGCCATGTCCTTGACCAGCTGGCGGATGCGGTCGTCCACCTGCGCGACGGGCTTGGCCACGATGTGCAGGCGGGGATCCGGGTAGGTGAGGATGTCGAGTTTGGCCATGGTGCTGATGCGCGACGCCGTTGCGCTGCCGCTTGCCGCTGCTTTCGATTGGGCCGTTGTCGCATTGTCGCGGCAGGGGCCATGTCAGCAAAATCGGGGCGCGAATGGAAAAAATCAAGGCGCGCCGGCGGTCGCTGCGCGCTTCAGGGTTTTCAGGGCAAATCTGCAGTCAATCCGGCCAAGGCATCCAACCGGCTCAACAAAGTGCGCGATCTTACCAAAGAACCTCTGATAGCGCCGCGGCGGCGGCTGTGGCGGCTGTGGCGGCTGCCGCGGCTGTGGGCCCGGCTGTCGGCCGGGTGGGTGCTGGCGACGGCGGGACTGATCGTGGCGCTGCGGTGCGGCGCCGAGCCGGCCATCGTGGCGCTGCAGGACGGGCGACAGTTCGGCGCGGCCGGCGATCTTGCTTATGTGCTCGATATGCCTCTGGATGCCGCGGTAGGCAGCCGCTGGCACGTGGTCGCACCCCCATCCGGCGCGAATCTGGAGGACCGGCGAGGCCAGGACCGGCGAGGCGGGGACCGGCTGGCACGGCTGCCGGCCGACGCACCGACGCACAATCTCGGTACGGTCGAACTGGTGTCGCGTCCGGCCGTGCCGGGCGGTCTTGCGGTCGTCACCGTGGTGTCTTCCGTCCGCGAGGTGGTGCCGGGCAGCGTCCTGGTGCCGTTGCCGGCCGGACACGTCGGAGTGGAATGGACAGCACACTGAACTGCCCTATGCCGGAACCATGCTCTGCCACCGTCGCCGCTGCTTCCGTCGCTGCGATCGATCCCGACGAGATCGCAGCGTGGGTGCGGCTCGATGCCGTCCCGGGCCTCGGCCGCCGCACCGCGCGGCTGCTGCTGGACAAGTTCGGGTTGCCGCAACAGGTGCTCGCGGCGGGGACGGCCGAGCTGGCGCGCTGGGTACCTGCCGCCATGGTCGGCGCGATCCGGGCGCGGCCGGATTCGGCCCTGTCGGCGCAGATCGACCGTACCTTGCAGTGGCTGCGCGAACCCGGCCACCACCTGCTGACCCTGGCGGATCCGGCGTACCCGCGTGCCATGCTGGACCTGAGCGACCCGCCGCTGATGCTGTACGCGCTCGGTCGGCTGGAGCGCCTGCGCAGCCCGGCGCTGGCCGTGGTCGGCGCGCGCAGCGCGACCGTGCAGGGCGGGCGCGATGCCGAGCGGTTCGCCGCGGCCTTCTCCGGTGCGGGGATTACGGTGGTATCCGGCCTCGCGCTGGGGATCGACGCGGCCGCGCATGCCGGCGGGCTGAACGGCCCGGGCGGCACCATCGCAGTGGTCGGGACCGGGCTGGATCGCTGCTATCCGGCCTGTCATCGGACGCTGGCCCAGCGGATTGCAGCCGACGGGCTGGTGCTGGGCGAACTACCGCTGGGTACTCCTGCGCGCAGCCTCCATTTTCCGCAGCGCAACCGGCTGATCGCGGCGCTGTCGCGCGGCGTGCTGGTGGTCGAGGCGGCGTTGCGTTCCGGTTCTCTGATCACTGCGCGGCTGGCCGCGGAGCTCGGCCGGGAGGTGTTCGCGGTGCCCGGGTCCATCCACGCGCCACTGGCAGCCGGCTGCCACCGGCTGATCCAGCAAGGGGCGAAGCTGGTGGAATGCCCGCAGGACGTGTTCGATGAACTGGGTTTGAGCCCGGGTTTGAGCCCGGGTGCGAGCCCGGGTGCGAGCCCCGCTGCGAGTCGGCGTTCGAGCGCCGCATTGAGCCCCGCCGGAATGCCGCCACCGCCGACGTCTGCGCCGGCCCCCGACCGCGCCGATGCGCTCGGCGCCGCGCTGGCGTACGATCCGGTCGATCCCGACACGCTGTGCGCCCGTACCGGGATGCCACCGGAGGCCGTCACCGCCGTGCTGCTGGATCTGGAACTGGCAGGGGCGGTCGAGCGAATGCCGGGCAATCGGTACCGGCGTCTGACCTAGCGCCGGGGCCGGCGCGGCACGGCCGATGGTCATAGTCGCTACAATCGCCGTTCCTCGTGCCTGATCAAGCGCCCACTGCGGGCCACGTCGAGCGCACGCAAGGCTCATGTTTGGATGACCGATGGCCGTTTACTTCCCCGAACGCGATGCGGCCGCGATAGCGGCGGCGCTGCGGGCACACCCCGACGGTCGCCTGGTGGCGTGCCTGTGCGCCGAGTGGTGCGGCACCTGTCGTGACTATCTGGCGGTCTGGCGCGACCTGGCAGAGCGCCACCCGGACGATTGCTTCGTCTGGATCGATATCGAAACGCATGCCGACGCCCTGGGCGACATCGATATCGAGAACTTCCCGACCGTGCTGGTGCAGGATGCCGCCGGCGGTGCGCCGCGTTTCTATGGCACATTGCTGCCCCACGCCGACACGCTGGCGCGACTGCTGAGCCGCGGCGCGACCATGCCGGCCGGTGGAGAACCGCCGCCGGACCTGCTCGGCTGGTTGAATCCTGACGGATCCGGCCGGTCACAGCAGGAAGAAAGCGGCGTTTGAAGCCCGCGGGGGCCGGCTCCGGACAGCGTCCGGGCCAACGATAAGGCGCGAAGGCGGCGATGGAACTCGCCTTGCACCGTTGTCAATACCCCGCTTATTATTGGCGCCTCATGGCCCCCCGGGGGCCTCAAGTGTGCTGTTTACATATTAGTGCTGTGCCAAACGCGGTCCGCCAAGGGGCGGCCGGCAAGGATTCCCACTCATGTCCAAAGCTCTCATCATCGCGGAAAAGCCATCGGTCGCGGCCGATATCGCCCGTGCGCTCGGGGGCTTTACCAAGCATGACGAGTATTACGAGAGCGACGAATATGTGCTCTCGTCGGCGGTCGGCCATCTGGTGGAAATTGCCGCGCCCGACGAATACGAGGTCAAGCGCGGCAAGTGGAGCTTCGCCAACCTGCCGGTGATCCCGCCGCATTTCGACCTGCGTCCGATCGCCAAGACCGAGTCGCGCCTGAAGGTGCTGAACCGGCTGATCAAGCGCAAGGACGTCACCCGCCTGATCAACGCCTGTGACGCGGGGCGCGAAGGTGAACTGATCTTCCGCCTGATCGTGCAGCAGGCCAAGGCCAAGCAGCCGGTGCAGCGGCTGTGGCTGCAATCGATGACGCCGCAGGCGATCCGCGACGGCTTCGCCAGCCTGCGCGAGGACGCCGAGATGCTGCCGCTGGCCGACGCCGCGCGCTGCCGCTCGGAGGCCGACTGGCTGGTCGGCATCAACGGCACCCGCGCGATGACCGCCTTCAACAGCAAGGGCGGCGGCTTCTTCCTGACCACGGTGGGCCGGGTGCAGACGCCGACACTGTCGATCGTGGTCGAGCGCGAGGAGAAGATCAAACACTTCGTGCCGCGCGACTACTGGGAAGTGCGGGCCGAATTCATCGCCGCTGCCGGGCTGTACGAGGGCCGCTGGTTCGACCCGAAGTTCAAGAAGAACGAGTTCGATCCCGAGGCGCGCGAGTCGCGGCTGTGGAGCGAGGCCGAGGCCAAGAGCATCGTCGCGGCGTGCCGCGACAAGCCGGGCACGGTCAGCGAGGAATCCAAGCCTTCGACGCAGCTGTCGCCGGCGCTGTTCGACCTGACCAGCCTGCAGCGCGAGGCCAACTCGCGCTTCGGCTTCTCGGCCAAGAACACGCTGGGCCTGGCCCAGGCGCTGTACGAAAAGCACAAGGTGCTGACCTACCCGCGTACCGACTCGCGCGCGCTGCCCGAGGACTACATGGGCACGGTCAAGGAAACGCTGGACATGCTGGCGGACAGTTCGCCGAACTACCTGAGGCATGCCAAGAAGATCCTGAACAGCGGCTGGGTCAAGCCGAACAAACGGATCTTCGACAACAGCAAGATCAGCGATCACTTCGCCATCATCCCGACGCTGCAGGCGCCGAAGAACCTGTCGGAGCCCGAGCAGAAGCTGTACGACCTGGTGGTGCGGCGTTTCCTGTCGGTGTTCTTCCCGGCGGCCGAGTACCAGATCACCACGCGGATCACCGAGGTCGCCGGCCACCACTTCAAGACCGAAGGCAAGGTGCTGGTCAATCCGGGCTGGCTGGTGGTCTATGGCCGCGAGGCGCAGGGCGACGACGCCAACCTGGTGCAGGTCGGCAAGGACGAGAAGGTCCGCACCGACAAGATCGAACCGGTCGGGCTGACCACCAAGCCGCCGGCGCGCTACAACGAAGCGACGCTGCTGTCGGCGATGGAAGGCGCCGGCAAGCTGGTCGACGACGACGCGCTGCGCGAGGCGATGGCCGGCAAGGGCCTGGGCACGCCGGCGACGCGCGCGGCCATCATCGAAGGCCTGCTGACCGAGAAATACCTGGTGCGCGAAGGCCGCGAGCTGATCCCGACCGCCAAGGCGTTCCAGCTGATGACGCTGCTGCGCGGCCTCGGCGTCGAGGAACTGACGCAGGCCGAACTGACCGGCGAGTGGGAACACAAGCTGGCGCAGATCGAGCGCGGCCGGCTCAAGCGCGACGAATTCATGCGCGAGATCGCACAGATGACGCAGCAGATCGTCAAGCGCGCCAAGGAATACGACAGCGACACCATTCCGGGCGACTACGCCACGCTGCAGACCCCGTGTCCGCAATGCGGGGGCCAGGTCAAGGAGAATTACCGGCGCTTTGCCTGCACGGCGTGCGAGTTCTCGATCAGCAAGATCCCGGGCGGCCGTCAGTTCGAGATCGACGAGGTCGAGACGCTGCTGCGCGACAAGGAAATCGGGCCGCTGCAGGGCTTCCGCAGCAAGATGGGCCGCCCCTTCGCCGCGATCCTGAAGCTGGCGCGCGACGACGACGGCAACTACAAGATGGAGTTCGACTTCGGCCAGAACGAGGACGAGAACGACGGCGAGCCGGTCGACTTCAGCGGCCAGGAGCCGGTCGGCACCTGCCCGAAGTGCAGCGGCTCGGTGTTCGAGCACGGCATGAAATACGTCTGCGAGAACGCGGTCGGCTCGCCCAAGTCGTGCGACTTCACCACCGGCAAGATCATCCTGCAGCAGGAGATCTCGCGCGAGCAGATCGGCAAGCTGCTGGACCAGGGCCGCACCGACCTGCTGACCGGCTTCAAGTCGTCGCGTACCGGCCGCAACTTCAAGGCCTATCTGGTCAAGCAGCCGGACGGCAAGATCGGCTTCGAGTTCGAGGTGCGCGAGCCGAAGCCTGGCGCCAAGACGGCGGCTGGCAAGACGGCCGCCAAGACGGCTACGAAGACGGCCACGAAGACGGCCGCCAACGCCGCGGAGCCGGCGAGCAAGACCGCGGCGGCAAAGACGGGCACCAAGGTCGCGGCCAAGGCGGCCAGCAAGACGCCGGCCAAGAAGACGGCCCGTACCAAGACGGCGGCCAGCGCGAGCGAATAAGACCAAGGATCGGCTGAAGGGGAGGCCGAAGGGCCGAGGACGGCACACGGCGTCCTCGGTTCTACTTCCTCCTTCGGCGCTCGGCCCGCAGCGTTGCGTGCCTGGCTGTGCGCCTAGTTGCCCGCCACAGCCGCGCTCGCGGCGCCGGGGGCCCCACCCGCCCCATCGGCGCTTTTCTTCTTCCCTTCTTCCAGCAGGAAGTCGATGAAGGCCCGCGCCTTGGTCGGCAGGAACTTGCGGCTCGGATAGACCACGCTGATGTCGCGGCGCGGCAGCTGGTATTGCGGCAGGATGTGCTCCAGCAGGCCGGCCTCGATACTGGGCCGCGCCAGGTACGACGACAACATCGCGATGCCGAGATTGGCCAGCGCCGCCTGGTGCGCCAGTTCGGCGTTGCTGCAGAGCAGACCGGGCCGGATCGGCACGGTCACCTCCCCTTCCGGACCGGACAGCGTCCAGGCATGCTCGGCATTGGTCAGCCGCATGGCGATGCAGCGGTGCTGCGTCAGCTCATGGGCATGGCGCAGCGGCGCGTGGGCGCGCAGATAGCCGGGCGAGGCACACAGGATGATCTCGGCGGACAACAGAGGCCGCGCCACCAGATGCGAGCCCAGCCCCAGGTCGGACAGCACGATGCCGACGTCCCGGCCCTCCTCGACGATATCGATGCTGCGGTCCGACAGCAGCACATCGAACACCACGTCGGGATACATCTGCTGGAAGCGCGCCAGCATGTCGGGCAACAGATGCAGCCCGAACATCACCGGCGTAACGATCCGCAGCGTGCCCGATAGCGACTGGCTGCGGGTCGTCACCACCGACTCGGCTTCCTCGACGTCCTCGAGGATCTGCTGGCAGCGCTGCAGATAGGTTTCGCCCGCATCGGTCAGCGACAGGCTGCGGGTGGTCCGGTTCAGCAGCCGCGTACCCAGATGGCTCTCCAGGTCCGCGACATAGCGGGTCACCACCGCGTTCGACATTTCCAATTGCTGCGCCGCACGGGCGAAGCTGCCCAGCTCGACGACCTTGGCGAACACGCGCATCGATTGCAGCCGATCCATTGCACAGTCTCCCTTTTTTCTTCCCCATTTTTCCACAGCTTGGGGTTTTTGTTGTTCTTTATAGAACTAATCATTGTTTGCGGTAACGTTTATTCATATAAGGGAAATGCCTAATATGCAGTCATCGGATGCCGCATTGCAGCGAAACCAAGCCGCCGCGGACGTCCTCCCGACCAGAAGAAAGGACACATCATGACGATCTCCCGCTTTGCCCTGACCGCCGCCGCCACCGCTCTCGTGGCCACCCTGACCGCCGCGCCCGCCTTCGCCAAGGCCGGCAAGTTCGACCCGTACACCGACGGCGCCAGGACCGGCCAGTTCGACGTGTTCAGCGAAGGCGCACGCCAGGGCCAGTTCGACGTGTTCACCGAAGGTGCCCGCCAGGGCAAGTTCGACGTCTTCACCGAAGGCGCCGCCCGCTAAGTCTGCCTCCCCCAGGACCGCTTCCCAGCGGCCCCGATGCCCGTGCCTCGGCACGGGCATCGTCGTTTACGGCGGCCCGGCGCTGTCGCGCGCGGAGGTGGAACAACCGGACGTTGGCCGCCGCAAAACAAAAACGGGCCGCTTGCGCGGCCCGTCGAACTGGCTGTCAGGGTGCACTACCCCTGCGATCAATCGTCCCAATCACGATGGCCGCGGCGGTGGTGGCGGTGCTTGTTCTTGTACTTGCTCTTGTGATAGCCGCGATCGCGGTAGTAGCGGTCACGGTCGTTGGCGTACGAGTTGCTGCGCGACACGTTGCCGCCCAGCGCCGCGCCAGCGCCGCCGCCCAGGGCCGCGCCGATCAGGCCGCCGCCACGGCCGCCCATCGCGTTGCCCGCCGCGGTACCCGCACCGCCGCCGAGCGCGCCGCCCAGGATGGCGCCGGTACGCTCGCGGCGATTCGAGCTGATCGCGCCGCCGGCGCCACCGCCCACCGCGCCGCCGATCACGGCGCCGGTGGAACCACCCAGTGCGCCTCCGACGGCTGCACCGGCGACGCCGCCGAGGGCGCCACCCAGTGCGTTATTCATGTCGCTCGCGAATGCAGGCAGCGTCGTCGATGCCGCCAGGGCGAGGGCCACGGTCATATTGCGAACGAGTCGGCGAGACATAGTGTTTTTCCTCTGGTTGCCAAACTGTGATGCAAGTGTAGATTTTGGGCACAGACATTGCTGTAACCGCCTGTAAGCCTTTATTAATGCTGCAGAAACGCAACAAAGGCTGCCCGTGGGCAGCCTTTGAGATGTTGACAGCTTGTCGCCTTCCGAACGCCGGAACCCGGTGGCCTCGAATCAGCGACACCGGATTTCCGCCGCCCGGCAGGCTTGGCAGCTCAGCAGCACTTGCCCTGCCCGCCGCCGTAACGCGCCTCCTGGCGCTCGCGGAAGAACTCCTCGTAGCTCATCGGCTCGCGGTCCGGATGCGTGCTTTCCATATGGGCCACATAGGTCTGGTAGTCGGGCAGCCCGACCATCAGCCGCAGCGACTGGCCCAGGTAGCGGCCCATTTGGCCCATCTTGTTCAGCGGATCCAGCATGGCGTTCCTTCCTCTGCGTGGGTTGACCTTACGGCGGGCAAGACAGACGGCGCTCAGCGCTGTGCCGAGGCCGCCGCGGGCAGCGGCTCGAACGGCGTCTCGTGGGCCGTCGGCCGTGCCTGCGCGCCCGCGCGCAGACCGGTGCGCAGGCCGTAGTAGACGATCGACAGCACCACCGCCATGAACAGCGCGCACAGGCCGGCGTCCAGGTAGTCGTTGAAGACGATGCGGTGCATCTGCTCCATCGTCTTGGCCGGTGCCAGCACCGTGCCCTGGGCGATCGCCTCGCTGAACTTGCTGGCGTGCGACAGGAAGCCGATCTTCGGGTCGGCATGGAACAGCTTCTGCCAGCCCGCGGTCAGCGTGCAGATCAGCAGCCAGACGGTCGGCAGCAGCGTGACCCAGGCATAGCGGCCGCGCTTCATCTTGACCAGCACGCAGGTGCCGAGCACCAGCGCCACCGCGGCCAGCATCTGGTTCGAGATGCCGAACAGCGGCCACAGCGTGTTGATGCCGCCCAGCGGATCGACCACGCCCTGGTACAGGAAGTAGCCCCAGGCGCCGACGCACAGCGCGGTCGCGATCAGGTTGGCCGGCAGCGAGTCGGTACGGCGCATCGACGGCACGAAGCTGCCCAGCAGATCCTGCAGCATGAAGCGGCCGGCGCGGGTGCCCGCGTCGACGGCGGTCAGGATGAACAGCGCCTCGAACAGGATGGCGAAGTGGTACCAGAACGCCATCATGGCCTGACCGCCGACCACCTGGTGCAGGATGTGGGCGATGCCCACCGCCAGCGTCGGGGCGCCGCCGGCGCGCGAGATGATGGTGTTTTCGCCGACGTCCTTGGCGGTCTGCACCAGCACGTCGGGCGTGATCACGAAGCCCCAGTTCGATACCGCCGCCGCGACCGCTTCCGGCGTAGTGCCGATCGCCGCCGCCGGGCTGTTCATCGCGAAGTACACCCCCGGCTCGATCACCGAGGCCGCCACCAGCGCCATGATCGCGACGAACGACTCGGCCAGCATCGCGCCGTAGCCGATGAAGCGGGCGTGGGTCTCGTTCTCCAGCAGCTTGGGCGTGGTGCCCGACGAGATCAGCGCGTGGAAGCCCGACACCGCGCCGCAGGCGATGGTGATGAACAGGAACGGGAACAGGTTGCCCGACCACACCGGACCGCCGCCTTCGGCGAACTGCGTGAAGGCCGGCATCTTCAGTTCCGGCGCGACGATCAGGATGCCGACCGCCAGCGCGATGATGGTGCCGATCTTCAGGAAGGTCGACAGGTAGTCGCGCGGGGCCAGCAGCAGCCACACCGGCAGCACCGCGGCGACGAAACCGTAGCCGATCAGCATCCAGGTCAGCGCCTTGCCGTCGAAGGTGAACAGCGGCGCCAGCGTGGCGCTCTCGTGCACGTACTGGCCGCCGACGATGGCCAGCATCAGCAGCACGAAGCCGATCACCGACACCTCGCCGATGCGGCCCGGGCGGATGTACCGCGTGTAGATGCCCATGAAGATCGCGATCGGGATCGTCACCGCCACGGTAAACGTGCCCCACGGCGAATCGGCCAGCGCCTTGACCACGATCAGCGCCAGCACCGCGAGGATGATGATCATGATCATGAAGCAGCCGAACAGCGCGATCATGCCGGGCACCGTACCCATCTCGGCCTTGACCAGATCGCCCAGCGAGCGGCCGTCGCGGCGGGTCGAGATGAACAGCACCATGAAGTCCTGCACCGCGCCGGCGAACACCACGCCGGCCAGGATCCACAGCATGCCGGGCATGTAGCCCATCTGCGCGGCGAGCACCGGTCCGACCAGCGGCCCGGCGCCGGCGATCGCGGCGAAGTGGTGGCCGAACAGCACCGCCTTGTTGGTCGGCACGTAGTCCAGGCCGTCGTTATGGCGCCAGGCCGGCGTCATCCGTTTGGGGTCCAGCTGCATCACCTTGTCGGCGATGAAGCGGCTGTAGTAGCGGTAAGCGATCAGATAGATGCAGATCGCGGCGACCACGATCCACAAGGCACTGACGGCTTCGCCGCGCGACAGTGCAACGGTGGCGAAGGCGAACGCGCCGAGCACGGCGACGGCCAGCCACATCAGGTGTTGCCCGATGCGATTCATAGTGAAGGTCTCCTCAGACCACATGGAACAAAGCCCGCGGGGGAACAAGGCCGGTGGACCGAGGGGCGCGCACGGCGGCACGCGCGCCGTCGGGCGGCGAATGGCGGGCGATCGGGGGCAAGCTGTCTCCAGATGTCAGCGGCGCCCGGTCCCTCGACTTCCGGTCCGGATCTTGTCTGGCAGGCGGGGCGATACGCCGGTGCTGGGCACTGGCGCATCCCGTTGCGAATGACGCGGCGCTGGCTCTCGGAGCCGGTCGCGCGTCGGCGTGTAGTATTGACACCCGCCAATCGAGGCACAAGCGCGTAACTACGCAGCGATCCTGCGTAGTACTACGCAACGGGACGGTCAGAGGCCGCTTCCCAGGCATCCGTGTTTACCCTGGTCACGATGAAACTCCGCCAGAAGATCCTGCTGCTCGCGGTCGCGCCGCTGGCGATCGCCATGCTCGGCATCGCGCTGGCCGTGCACTATCAGGCCACCGCGCTGGTCCGCCACGAGCGCGCGCTGGTCGAGGCGGCCTATCTGCAAAGCAAGGAAACCGAGCTGCGCCACTACGTACAGCTGGCGCAGAGTGCGATCGCGCCGCTGGTGAAGTCCGGCCGCAACGACGAGGCCACGCGCCAGGCCGCGATGCAGGCGCTGGCGGGGCTGGACTACGGTCCCGACGGCTATTTCTTCCTGTACGACCTGCAGGGCCGCAACCTGATGCACCCGCGCCAGCCGGACCTGATCGGCAGGGATCTGTGGGATCTGCGCGATCCCGAGGGCGCGCTGCCGATCCAGCAGCTGATCGCGGCGGCGCGCGCAGGCGGCGGCGCGGTGCGCTATCGCTGGGAGAAGCCGTCGACCCGGCAGTTGGCACCCAAGCTCGGCTACGTGGTGGCGGTGCCGGAATGGGGCTGGATGCTTGGCACCGGCATCTATCTGGACGATGTCGAGGCGACGCTGCGCGAGCTCGACACGCGCGCCGAGACCGATATCCGCGCGACGCTGGCGTGGATCGGCGCGATCGCCGCGATCAGCATCCTGCTGGTGGGCGCGGGCGGGCTGGCGCTGAACATCAGCGAGCATCGCGAGGCCGACGCCAAGCTGCGCCAGCTGGCGCAGCGCGTGGTGCGCTCGCAGGAGGACGAACGCGCGCGGCTGTCGCGCGAACTGCATGACGGCGTCAGCCAGCTGCTGGTGTCGGTCAAGCTGGTGCTGGAGACCGCGCTGAACCGGCTGGCGCAGGCGCCGACCGAGGGCGCGGCGGTGGCGCCGGTGCTAGGCATGGCGCTGAACCGGCTGGAGACGGTGTTCAACGAGGTGCGGCGCGTCGCGCGCAACCTGCGGCCGGCGCTGCTCGACGACCTGGGCCTGCAGGCCGCGCTGCAGCATCTGGCCCGCGAGATGCAGGGCGCGAGCGGGCTGCGCATCGATATCGATTGCCACGGCGTGCCGCGGCCGCTGTCGGACGAGGGGGCCACCGCGCTGTACCGCATCGCGCAGGAGGCGCTGACCAATGTCGAGCGCCACGCCAATGCGCGGCGCGTCGAACTGACGCTGTCCTATGCCGAGTCCGGCGTCGCGCTGGTGGTGCAGGACGACGGCAGCGGCTTCGATCTCGAGCGCGTGCAGCGCGACCCGCGCGGCGGCATCGGCCTGCGCAATCTGCGCGAGCGCATCGCCAGCCTGGGCGGCGAGTTCGATATCGACTCCGCGCCCGGCGGCACGCGCATCCGCGCCTATCTGCCGGCCTCGGCCTTCGCCCCCGAAACGCTGCAGATGCCGGAGACGCCGGAGACGCCGGAGACGCCGGAGACGCCGGAGACGCCGGCGCCGGCCAGCACGGCGGAGGCGCCGCCGGCCGCCCCGTCCCACTCTTCCCCGCTGTCCCGATGAGCTCCTACTCCGAACCCTACCGTCCCGCGCGTGTGCTGCTGGTCGACGACCACACGCTGGTGCGCGACGGCATGCGCATGCATCTGGCACTGCAGCCGGGGCTGACCGTGGTCGGCGAGGCCGACGACGGCGAAGCGGCGCTGGCCTGGCTGGCGCGCTGCCGGCCCGATGCGCTGCCGGACCTGGTGATCACCGATATCGGCATGCGCGGCATGGGCGGCATCGCGCTGGCCGACGCGCTGCACCAGCGCCATCCCGAGATCGCTGTGCTGATGCTGTCGATGCACGACAACCTCGAATACGTGCGGCAGGCGATGCGCGCCGGCGCGCGCGGCTACGTGCTGAAGGACGCCCCGGCCGACGAACTGCTGGCCGCAATCGACGCGGTGCTGGCGGGCCGCGTCTTCTACAGTGCCCGCATCGCCCGCCGCATGATCGAGGAAGGCCCGGCCGCCCATCCGCTCGATGCACTGACGCCGCGCGAACGCGACATCCTGAACGGCATCGGCCGCGGCCTGGCCAACAAGGAAATCGCGGCGTCCCTTGGCGTGTCGGTGCGCACGGTGGAGACGCATCGGCTCAACCTCAAACGCAAGCTCGGCATCGAGGGGCGCGCGGGGTTGGTCAAGTATGCGGTGGAGCAGTTGGGGGAAGGGGCCGAAAAGTCATAACGTCGGCGTTTCTGGATAGCCATAGTGCGTGCCCTTCCATAGGCTTCACCCCTTGGCGCCCCGCTTCCTTCGTCGAGTAGCACGTCTGTGCTACAGTCGGAAAACCAACGGAGGCTGCCATGTCGACTACCACCATTCGTTTGTCCGAAGAAATGAAAGCTCGAATTGCACGCGCCGCGGAACGTGCGGGTACGACGCCGCACAACTTCATACTCCAAGCCATTTCAGAAAAGACTGCCCAGGAAGAACGTCGTGCCGAATTTCACGACGAAGCGCGGAAGCGCTTGGCCAACATAATCGCCACCGGCAAGACCATTGCGTGGGAGGACATGCGCGCTTATATGGAACAACGGGCCGCAGGGAAACTGCCACCACGCCCGCTGCCCAGGAAGCTGGTCCGATAGCAATGACTCGCGTCGAACTTGCATCCGAGGTGACGGATGACTTCGATCGGATCGTTGCTCACCTCGACCGCCATCACGTCCCGAATCCCGAGGCGCGAATTGGCGAAATCGTCCAGGCGCTGCAAGTGCTGACACACAGTCCGCTGATGGGGCGGCCAGTCGATGACGATATACGCGAACTTGTGATCGGGCGGGGCTCGCATGGCTACATTGCCGCGTATCACTATGTAGAAGCCATGGACATGGTTCTCGTGGTGGCCATCCGAAGCCAGAAGGAAGGCGGCTATGCCGATCGCGACGGCCGGGGCTAATCCATGTTCCGACAGGCGTAGAAGACAAAAAGAAAGCCCTCGCAATAGCGAGGGCTTCGTCATTTCGGATGACGCCTGCCCGAAGGCAAGCGCGAAAGTCAGGCGTCTACCGCATCAAGCCGCCAGCCGCTTGGCCAGCGCGTCCTTGGTTTCGGACAGCGCCTGCGGCAGATGGTGCTTGAGCTGGGTGAACAGCTCCTCGTGCAGCGCCAGTTCCTGTTCCCAGGCGGCGCGGTCGATCGAGGTGACCTTCTGGAACTGCTCGGGCGAGAAGTCCAGGCCTTCCCAGCGCAGATCCTCGTAGCGCGGCGAGGTGCCGAACACGTGCTCGGTGCCCTGGCCGCGGCCTTCGACGCGGTCGATCATCCACGACAGCACGCGCATGTTCTCGCCGAAGCCCGGCCACACGAAGTTGCCGGCCTCGTCCTTGCGGAACCAGTTGACGCAGTAGATCTTCGGCAGCTTGGCGCCGGCAGCCTCGAGCTTGTTGCCCAGTTCCAGCCAGTGGCCGAAGTAGTCGCTCATGTTGTAGCCGCAGAACGGCAGCATCGCGAACGGGTCGCGGCGCACCACGCCCTGCTGGCCGGCGGCCGCGGCGGTGGTTTCCGAACCCATGGTGGCGGCCATGTAGACGCCTTCGGTCCAGTTGCGGGCTTCTGTCACCAGCGGCACCGTGGTCGAGCGGCGGCCGCCGAAGATGAAGGCGTCGATCGGCACGCCGGCCGGGTTGTCCCAGTTGGCGTCGATCGAGGGGCACTGCGAGGCCGGTGCGGTGAAGCGCGCGTTCGGGTGCGCCGCCTTGGCACCGGTCTGCTTCGCGATCTCGGGCGTCCAGTCCTTGCCCTGCCAGTCGATCAGATGGGCCGGCGCTTCGCGGGTCATGCCTTCCCACCAGACGTCGCCGTCATCGGTCAGCGCGACGTTGGTGAAGATCACGTTTTCCTTCAGCGTCGCCATCGCGTTGAAGTTGGTCTTCTCGCTGGTGCCCGGGGCCACGCCGAAGTAGCCGGCTTCCGGGTTGATCGCATACAGGCGGCCGTCCTTGCCCGGCTTGATCCAGGCGATGTCGTCGCCGATCGTGGTGACCTTCCAGCCTTCGAAGCCCTTGGGCGGGATCAGCATCGCGAAGTTGGTCTTGCCGCAGGCCGACGGGAACGCCGCCGCGACGTGGTACTTCTTGCCCTCGGGCGAGGTCACGCCGAGGATCAGCATGTGTTCGGCCAGCCAGCCCTCGTCGCGGCCCATGGTCGAGGCAATCCGCAGCGCGAAGCACTTCTTGCCCAGCAGCGCGTTGCCGCCATAGCCCGAGCCGAACGACCAGATCTCGCGGGTCTCGGGGAAATGGACGATGTACTTGGTCGGGTTGCACGGCCACGGCACGTCCTTCTCGCCGGCGGCCAGCGGCTTGCCGACGGTGTGCACGCACGGCACGAACTCGCCGTCGGCGCCCAGCACGTCATACACGGCGCGGCCCATGCGGGTCATGATCCGCATGTTGACGGCGACGTACGGGCTGTCGGACAGCTCCACGCCGATGTGGGCGATCGGCGAACCGAGAGGCCCCATCGAGAACGGCACCACGTACAGCGTGCGGCCGCGCATGCAGCCATCGAACAGCCCGCTCAGGGTCTGGCGCATCTCGGCCGGCGGCATCCAGTTGTTGGTCGGGCCGGCGTCTTCCTCCTTCTGCGAGCAGATGAAGGTACGGTCCTCGACGCGCGCGACATCGGACGGGTCCGACAGGGCGAGGAAGGAGTTCTTGCGCTTGGCGGGGTTCAGCCGCTTCATCGTGCCGGCGGCGACCATCTGCTCGCACAGGCGGTCGTATTCCTCCTGGGAGCCGTCGCACCAGTAGATGCTGTCGGGCTTGGTCAGCGCGGCGATCTCGGCGACCCAGGCGACCAGCTTCTGGTGCTTGACCCAGGCCGGAACGTTCAGCGCCGGCGTGCCTTGCATGGTGGGGTGGTTCATGGTGGTACTCCAAAGCAAAAAAGAAATCTTTGGCAAAGCCTGGCCCGGGGCCGCGCTCTGAAAAACCGGATGAAACGCGGAATCGACGAGAACGCCTGCCATGGCCGCATGCTTGAGGGACCACTTCTTGTGAAAGCGGTTCCGCATGTGGGGCGGGCGTTCTGCCCGCATGGCGCCCGCACGGTGGTCGGTGTGGACCACGCTCGCTCGGGACCGTCACATCCCGTTACAAGTCCGGCGCGATCCAGTCGGGAATCGATCGCGGCGGGCCTTGCGGCTGCGCTACAGTGGCGGTTTTCCCGCGGACGTGTCGCAGCGGGTGCCAGTCAAGCTTTGTCCGGCGACAACCCGGTTGCGGGAGCCAGGCTCGACCGACAATCCGGGACGTCACCGAAGGCGGCAAGGATACCACCGCTGTCGTCCTCCGTTTTTTGCTCTGCAGCAAGCGGGCGGCGCGAAAACCGGTCGGAACGCCGTGTCGCCATGGCTTGTCGCAGCACTTTGGTGGCCAACCTTACTGGCCGCGCGCATGCCGGTCTGTGGGCACGCGTACCAACCGGGTTGCGGCGTCAATTGCACCGCCATCGGTCATCGGGCCGCTCACCGTAGTTCACCGAACCGCTCACCGAACCGCTCACCGAATCCGACGATGAAAATTGCCGTTCTCGACGACTACCAGGATGCCGTGCGCAAGCTGGCCTGCTTCCAGCTGCTGCAGGGCCATGACGTCAAGGTGTTCAACAACACCGTCAAGGGCGTGGGCCAGCTGGCGGCGCGCCTGTCCGATGTCGAAGCCGTGGTGCTGATCCGCGAGCGCACCCGCATCACGCGCCAGCTGCTGGAGAAGCTGCCGAAGCTGAAGATCATCAGCCAGACCGGCCGGGTCGGCGGCGCGGGCAGCCATATCGACGTGGACGCCTGCACCGACCGCGGCGTGGTGGTGCTCGAAGGGGTCGGTTCGCCGGTCGCGCCGGCCGAGCTGACCTGGGCGCTGATCATGGCGGCGCAGCGGCGGATTCCGCAGTACGTTGCCAGCCTGAAGCACGGCGCCTGGCAGCAGTCGGGTCTGAAATCGACCACGATGCCGCCCAATTTCGGGCTCGGCCAGGTGCTCAAGGGCCAGACGCTCGGCATCTGGGGCTACGGCAAGATCGGCCGCCTGGTGGCCGGCTATGGCCGCGCCTTCGGCATGAACGTGCTGGTCTGGGGCCGCGAGGCCTCGCAGACGGCCGCGCGCGAGGACGGCTTCGCGGTGGCCGAATCGAAGGAGCAGCTGTTCGCCGACAGCGACGTGCTGTCGCTGCTGCTGCGGCTGAACGACGAGACCCGCCATATCGTCAAGCTGGCCGACCTGACCTCGATGAAGCCGACCGCGCTGTTCGTCAACACCAGCCGCGCCGAGCTGGTCGAGGAAAACGCGCTGGTGGCGGCGCTCAACCGCGGCCGGCCCGGCATGGCGGCGGTCGACGTGTTCGAGTCCGAGCCGATCCTGCAGGGCCACGCGCTGCTGCGGATGGAGAACTGCATCTGCACGCCGCATCTGGGCTATGTCGAGCGCGACAGCTACGAGCTGTACTTCCGCACCGCGTTCCAGAACATCCTCGACGTGCTGTCCGGCGAGCACGGCAGCGTGGTCAATCCGAAGGCGCTGACGCCCGCGCTGACGCGTTAGGCGCCGTTCTCGGCCTCGGTCCGGGGCGATCTCCGCGGCCGCGGCGGCGCCCGACCCGATCGGCGCAAAACCGCTACACTGCCGGGATTCGCGGGCGGTCCCCTGCCGCCATCTCCCCTCGCGTCCCATCATGGATCCCAGGCTTCTGACGCTTTGCGTCGGCAATTTCGTCATCGGCACCGGCGCGATGATCGTCACCGGCATGCTGAACGACATCGCCGGCGATTTCCATTTGAGCGCCGCCACCGCCGGCCAGCTGGTCTCGGCCTTTGCGCTGGCCTGCTGCGTCGGCGCGCCGCTGTTCGCCACGCTCGGTTCGCGCATTGACCGCCGCCTGCTGCTGGTGGGCGCCCTCGCGCTCTATGGCGCGCTGCATCTGGCCTCGGCGCTGGCGCCGAACTTCGGCGCGCTGGTCGTGCTGCGTTTCGTCACGGCGATCGGCGCCGCCATCTATACTCCGCAGGCTGCCGCCACGCTGCCGCTGCTGGTCGATGCGAAGCTGCGCGGCCGCGCGATCAGCTTCGTTTTCCTCGGCTGGAGCGTGGCCAGCGTGGTCGGCGTGCCGATGGGCACCTGGATCAGCACGACGCTGGGCTGGCGCGTCAGCATGGGCGTGGTCGGCGTGATGGCGCTGGGCGTGGCGATCGCGCTGTGGCGGGTGCTGCCGCGCGGGCTGATGGTGGCGCCGGTCGGGCGCGCGGCCTGGGGCGCGGTGCTGCGCCATACGCCGCTGTTGATGGTGGTCGGCGTGACGATGGTGTCGTCGGCCGGCATGTTCACCATGTTCACCTATATCGCGCCGATGCTGCGCGACGTCCACGGCGTCAGCGGCGGCGCGCTGAGCCTGATGTTCCTGGCCTACGGCGCCTGCGGCGTGCTGGGCAACGTGGTGGCGGCCGCGCGCATGGACCGCGCCACGCCGGCCCGCGTGGTCCACGTCGCGCTGGGCACCTCGCTGGCGGCGATGCTGCTGTGGCCGTTGACCGGGCTCGGCCCGATCGCACTGGTGCTGATCTTCATGCTGTGGGGCATCGGCGGCTTCGCCACCAACAGCGCGCAGCAGGCGCGGCTGGTCGCGCTGGCGCCGGAGCGGGCGGCGGTCTCGATCTCGCTCAATTCCTCGTCGATCTATCTGGGCCAGGCGATCGGCGCGATGGTCGGCGCGGCGATCTACGCCACCACCGGCGCGCAGGCGCTGCATTGGGGCGCGGCCGCGCTGATGCTCGGCGCCCTGCTGCTGTCGGCGCGCGCCCGCGCCCTCGGTTGCCGCTGGCTGCGCCGGCAGGCGCCGCAGCAGGCCTGAGCGCGCCCTGCTGCTGCAAGGCGCCGCGTGGCGCTTCGCACGGCCCGGGATCGGACGCCTCCTGGGCCGACCCCCGGCCGCACCCCCGGCCCCGGCCGCCCGGGCCCGTTTTCTGCTAATGTTTGATCCCTGATACAAAGACGGCCCCTCTCCTGTAATCGTTTGTAATACAGACGCGTCTGCCAACGCTTGCCAGATACGGCGCCAAGGCGGTACCACTGGGGGCGGCCGGCCGCCCACCGGTTCCCAGAAGCCGGCGGCGGTCGTCCGGGTGGGCACGACGAAAAAAGGGAGCGAACCCGCGCACCAGCGCGGGGCAGCAGAGGGTCCTCGCATGAAATCGAAGGGTATCGACCAGGCCAAAGGCTTCGTCGAAAGCAACTGGAGCCAGGCCATGGGTACCGGCAGAAGTCGTGTGTCGCCCTGGCTGGCGCTGGCATTGTTGGCGTTGCTGGCGGTCGCCGGCTGGTACGTATGGAAGACGTGGTTCGCCGCCAGGCCGCAGGCGCAGGGCCCGGCGCCGGTGGCGGTGACCACCGCGCTGGCACGACAGGGCGACGTGCCGCTGCAGGTCAGCGTCAACGGCAACGTGACCGCGCTGTCGACCGTCGAGATCCGCCCGCAGGTCTCCAGCACCGTCCGCACCGTCCATATCCGCGAAGGCCAGACCGTCAAGCCCGGCGATCTGCTGTTCTCGCTCGATACCCGCATGGACGAGGCCAATCTGGCCCGCGCCCGCGCCCAGCTGCTGCGCGACCAGGCCGATCTGGCCGACGCCCGCCGCTCCCTGGCGCGCAGCGAGGAACTGGTCGCGCGCAACTTCATCTCGCGCAGCGCGGTCGATACCGCGCGCGCCAAGGTCGATGCGCTGGAGGCGACGGTGCGAGCCGACCAGGCCGCGATCGAGGCGAGCCGCGTCGCGGTCAGCTACGGCGCGATCCGCGCCACCATCGGCGGCCGCACCGGCGTGATCAACGTCTTTCCCGGTTCGCTGGTCTTGCCGACCGCGGCGCAGCCGATGGTGACGATCGCGCAGATTCAGCCGATCGCGGTCACCTTCACGCTGCCCGAACGCCAGCTCGCCGCGCTGCGCGACGCGCTGCGCAGCGGTCCGGTGCCGGTGACTGCGCAGCCCAACGACGGCAATCCCGAACCGGTGCAGGGCCGCATCACCTTCGTCGACAACACCGTCGATCCGCAGTACGGCACCATCCGCGTCAAGGCGCAATTCGACAACGAGGCCCAGCGCCTGTGGCCCGGCACCTATGCGCGGGTCGAGGCGGTGGTGCAGACGCTGACGGGCGTGGTGTCCGTGCCGCCGCAGTCGGTGGTCACCGGACCGGAAGGCCGCTTCGTCTATGCGGTGCAGGCCGACGGCAAGGTGCGGGCGATGCCGGTCAAGATGCTGGCGGCGACCGCCGCGGCGGCGGTGGTCGAAGGCGTGCCGGCCGGCACGCGCGTGGTGGTCGAGGGCGTGCAGAACCTGCGTCCGGGCAGCGCAGTGCGCGAGGCCAGCGCCGCCGGCGCTGCTCCGGCTCCCGGAAAGCATTGACGCCATGACGCTGTCCGAACTCTGCATCCGCCGGCCCGTGATGACGGTGCTGCTGGCGATCGCGATCGTCGTCACCGGCATCGTGCTGTACCCGACCATCCCGATCGCCGCGCTGCCCAGCTTCAACTCGCCGGTGATCCAGGTCACCGCCCGGCTGCCCGGGGCGAGCCCGGAGACGATGGCGGCCTCGGTCGCCACGCCGCTGGAGAAGCAGTTCGCCACGATCCCCGGCGTGTCCGTGATCAGCTCGGCGAATACGCTGGGCAATTCCAGCATCACGATCGAATTCAACAACGACCGCGACATCGACGCCGCCGCGGTCGACGTGCAATCGGCGCTGTTCCGTGCGCAGCGCTCGCTGCCGACCGAGATGACCGAGCCGCCGTCGTATCGCAAGGTCAATCCGGCCGACGCGGCGGTGATCCTGCTGGCGATCAATTCGCCGGCGATGAGCCTGGCCGAGCTGAACGCTTTCGGCGACAACCTGATCGCGCCGACGCTGTCGACGCTGCCCGGCGTCGCGCAGGTGCTGGTCTACGGCCAGAAGCGCTTCGCGGTGCGGGTGCGCGCGCGTCCCGATGCGCTCGCCGCGCGCGGCATGACGCTGGACGAGCTGGCCAGCGCGATTTCCCGCGCCAATGCCAACACGCCGGTCGGCACGCTCGACGGCGCACGGCAGATGCTGACGATCCAGGCCAACCGGCAGCTGGCCGACGCCGACGCCTTCCGCAACATCATCGTCGCCAGCCAGCCCAACGGCTCGCTGGTGCGGCTGTCGGACGTGGCCGAGGTCGAGGACAGCGTCGAGACGCTCAAGACCGGCAGCTGGCTGAACAACGAGCGCTCGATCGTGCTGGCGGTGCAGCGCCAGCCCGACGCCAACACGGTGGCGGTGGTCGATGCGATCCGCGCCGCGCTGCCGCGGCTGGTGCAGCAGATGCCGGCGTCGGTCAACGTCAACGTCGTCAACGACCGCTCGCGCTCGGTGCGCGAGTCGATCCACGACGTGCAGTTCACGCTGGCGCTGACCGCGGCGCTGGTGGTGATGGTGATCTTCCTGTTCCTGCGCCGGGCCGCCGCCACGCTGATCCCGACCGTCTCGTTGCCGATCTCGCTGATCGGCACGGTGGCGCTGATGAAGGCGTTCGGCTACAGCCTGGACAACGTGTCGCTGCTGGCCATCACGCTGGCGGTCGGCCTGGTGGTCGACGATGCGATCGTGATGCTGGAGAACATCGTCCGCCATATCGAGGAAGGCATGGCCCCGCTGAAGGCCGCGCTGGTCGGCTCGCGCGAGATGGGCTTCACCATCGTGTCGATCTCGGTGTCGCTGGTGGCGGTGTTCATCCCGATCTTCTTCATGCCGGGCGTGATCGGCCTGCTGTTTCACGAGTTCGCCGCGGTGGTGTCGCTGTCGATCCTGGTGTCGGCGCTGGTGTCGCTGACGCTGATCCCGATGCTGTGCGCGCGCTTCCTGTCGGCCGAGAACGTGCCGGTCGACGAATCGCAGCATGCGTATGGCGATGCCCCGCGGCATGCCGCCGCGCCTGCCGCCGCGCCCGCCCAACGGCAGAGCTTCGGCCTGCGCTCGACCCAGTGGTTCGAGAACCTGTTCGAATACACGCTGCACCGCTATGCGCGCGGCCTGGACTGGTGCCTGGCGCATCGCAAGACCGTGCTGGCCGCGGCCGGCATGACGTTCGTGCTGACCGCGGTGCTGTTCGTGCTGATTCCGAAGGGCTTCTTCCCCGAGGAGGACATCGGCCAGATCCAGGTCAATGCCGACGGCCCGCAGGACATCTCGTTCGATGCGATGTCGACGCTGATGCGCGACGCGGCCGAACGGATGCGGGCCAACCCGGCAGTCAAGAGCATCGTGGTGGCGATCGGCGGCGGCCCGTCGCCGGCGATCAATACCGGGCGCATGTTCATCGAGCTGAAGCCGGGCGGCGAGCGGCCGAAGATGCCGGAGGTGGTCGAGTCGCTGCGTCGCGATGTGTCCGGCATTCCGGGGCTCAACGTCTATTTCCGCCCGGTGCAGAACCTGCAGCTCGGCGGCCGCGTCAGCAAGGCGCGCTATCAATACACGTTGCAGAGCGTGCAGTCCGGCAATCTGCAGACCGCCGCCGACAAGCTGATGGCACGCATGCGCGCCGATCCGCTGTTCCGCGACGTCACCAGCGATTCGCAGCAGGCCGGGCTCGAGGCGCAGCTGGCGATCGACCGCGACAAGGCCAACTCGCTCGGCGTGCAGATGCAGGACGTGCGCACCGCGCTCTATACCGCGTTCGGCGAGCGTCAGGTGTCGACGATCTATACCTCGATCGACAGCTACTACGTGATTCTGCAGGCCGCGGACGTGGACCGCGTCGACGAGACCGCGTTCTCGAAGATCTATGTGCGCAGCACCAGCGGCACGCTGGTGCCGCTGTCGGCGTTCGCGACCACCGAGCGCCGCGTCGGTCCGATCGCGGTCAATCACCAGGGCCAGCTGCCATCGGTCACTGTGTCGTTCAACCTGGCCCCGGGCGCGGCGCTGGGCGATGCGTCGGCGCGCATCGACCGCTTCAAGCAGGAAACCGCGATGCCGCAGGAGATCTTCACCAGCTGGGGCGGCGATGCGGCGGTGTTCCAGTCGTCGCAGTCGACCCAGGTGATCCTGCTGATCGCGGCGATCGCGGTGATCTACGTGCTGCTGGGCGTGCTGTACGAAAGCTATATCCATCCGCTGACGATCCTGGCCGGCCTGCCGTCGGCCGCGGTCGGTGCGCTGCTGACGCTGTTCCTGTTCCGCGTCGAGCTGTCGCTGATCGCGATCATCGGCGTGCTGATGCTGATCGGCATCGTCAAGAAGAACGCCATCATGATGATCGACTTCGCGCTGGCGGCGCAGCGCGAACAAGGCATGCCGCCGGCCAGGGCGATCCGCCAGGCCTGCCTGCTGCGCTTCCGGCCCATCATGATGACCACGCTGGCCGCCATCATGGGCGCGCTGCCGATCGCGCTGGGCCTGGGCGCGGGCGCCGAACTGCGTCAGCCGCTGGGCCTGGCCGTGGTCGGCGGGCTGCTGTTCTCGCAGGTCATCACGCTGTTCATCACGCCGGTGATCTACCTGGCGCTGGACCGCTTCTCCGGCAGCGGTCCGCTGGAGATCGATGCGGACGGCAACCGCGTGCCGGCGACGGTGGGAGCCGATGCGGGACGCTGAGCGCGGACCGCGGCGACGCTCGGCCACGGCCGCGCTGGCCGCGACGCTGGCACTGGTCGCCGGTTGCGCGGCGACGCCCGCGGCGCCGGAGGGCACCGCGCCTGGGCTGTCGGCCTACCGCTATGTGCTGCTGGGCGAGGTGCATGACAATGCCGACGGGCATCGCCGCCGGCTGGCGTCGCTGACCGCAGCCATCGACGCCGGCTGGCGTCCCGCCATTGCGATGGAGCAGTTCGATCGCGAGCGTCAGGCCGATATCGACCGCGCCCGGCGCGAGCGGCCCGGCGACGCCGACTATCTGATCGCGCAGGCAGGCGCTCCGGGATGGGACTGGTCGCTGTATCGGCCGGTGATCGCGTTGGCGCTGCGCCACGATCTGCCGCTGGTTGCCGCAAACCTGTCGCGCGACGATGCGCGCCGCGTGATGCGCGGCGGCGCGGTGTTCAGCACGTCGGAACGGGAACGGCTGGGCCTCGCCGGGCCGCTGCCCGCCGATCTGGCCGCGACCCAGACCGCCGTGCTCGACGACAGCCATTGCGGCCATTTCCCGCGCGCCATGCTGCCCGGCATGCTGCAGGCGCAGGCCGCGCGCGATGCCGTGATGGCGGCCGCGCTGAAGGATCATGCCGCCGCCGGCGTGGTGCTGCTGGCCGGCAACGGCCATGTGCGGGAGGACATCGGCGTGCCGCGCTGGCTCGGTGCCAGGCCGGCCGAGGTGTTGACGGTGGCGTACCTGGAAACGGCCGAGCAAGGCGAGGCCGGCGCCTACGACAGGATCGTGCTGGTGCCGCCGGTCAAGCGCACCGATCCTTGCGACGGTGCCCGGCCGGCGCCGCGCTGAGCCTCACTGAGCCTCACCGAGCCTCACTGAGCCGACGCCCAGGCGAGATGGCTCGTTCGATCTACTGCGAACGCCCGCCCTCGCCGCCGATCAACTGCGGCCACGGCCCCTGTCCCGCCAGCGTGTCGCCCGGATTGCGCAGCGGGCAGGCCTTCAGCGACAGGCAGCCGCAGCCGATGCAGCCGTCGAGCTGGTCGCGCAACTGCGTCAGCGTGCGGATGCGTTCGTTCAGATCGTCGCGCCATGCCGCCGACAGCCGGCGCCAGTCGGCCACCGTCGGCGCGCGTCCCTCGGGCAGCCGTGCCATCGCCTCCGCAATCGACGCCAGCGGCAGGCCCATGCGCTGCGCGACGCGGATCACCGCGAGCTGGCGCAGCACCGCGCGCGCATAGCGGCGCTGATTGCCGGCGCTGCGCGTACTGCGGATCAAGCCCTTGGACTCGTAGAAATGCAGTGCAGAGACGGCCAGTCCGGTGCGCGCCGCGACCTCGCCGACCGACAGCAGGTCGGCCGGCTTTGGGCCGCGTCGGCGCGGTGGCCGTTCGTTCGATTCGTCGTGGGAGGGCTGGCGTGGCATGGCGGGATTCCGTCGATCTTCGCAGCGAAAGACCCAATGCTAGCAGGGTCACGGTTGACCTCAAGTCAACTTGAGGTTCGATACTGGCGCGGCTCTTCGGCATCCCGCCCTGACATGTCCTTCGCGATCTTCTACCGAACCTCCGCCATGATCGAATCCCGCCGCCCTGCCTGCAGCCTGCATTTCGTCAATCCGCACGGCTTGTACGACCCCAGCCCGAATGCCTACTCCCATGTCGCGGTCGCGACCGCCCCGGCCCGCATCGTGTTCGCCAGCGGGCAGGGCGGCGAAGATCGGCACGGCCGGCTGGCGCCCGACTTCCCCGGCCAGGTCCGGCGGGCGCTGGAAAATCTGGAGATCGCGCTGCATGCGGGCGGCGCGGAGTTGCGCGACGTGGCCAAGCTGACGGTGCTGATCGTCGACCATTCGCTGGAACGCCTGCAGGTGTTCGGCGCGGAGCTGCGCCGCATGTGGGGCACGCTGCCGCCGCCGGCCTGCACGCTGATTCCGGTGCCGCGGCTGGCGCTGGACGGCATGCTGTTCGAGATCGAGGCAACCGCGGTGGTGTCGCGCTAGGCGGGGCCACCGCGCGCCTTCAGCCGAACAGTTCCTCGGCGACGGTCGGGTGCAGCCGCATCGTGGTCTCCAGATGCGACAGCCGCACGCCGAGCCGCAACGCCACCGCGATCGACTGCGCGATCTCGGGCGCCGCGTTGTCCAGCATGTGCACGCCCAGCACGCGCCCGCTGCGCGCGTTGTAGACGATCTTCATCACCGACGGCATCGTATTGCCGGCAAAGCGGTTCTCCAGCGAGACGAAGCGCTTGATGCGCGTGCCGATGCGCTCTGGCTTGCCGGCCGCCTCGATCGCCGCGGCCTCGGTCAGGCCGACGCTGCCGATCGCGGGCTCGCAGAACACCGCGGTGGGAATCACGTCGAAGTCGGCGCGCTCGCCGCGCCGGCCGAACAAGCGGTCGGCCAGCCAGCGCCCCTGCGCGATGGCCACCGGCGTCAGCTGCAGTCCTTCGGTGACGTCGCCGATCGCATGGATGCCACGCACGCTGGTGCGGAACTGCCGGTCCACGCGCAGGCCGCGCTGACCGCGTGCCACGCCCAGCGCCTCGAGGCCCAGGCCGTCGAGATTGGGCTCGCGTCCGATCGCGGCGAGCGCCGCCTGGGCGCGCACGCTGTGGGTCCGTTCCTTGCCCTTGCCGCCGTTTTCGCCTTGCGCCACCTGCCTGTAGCAGACCTCGAGGGCGCCATTGGCCTGGTCGAGCAGCGTCACGTCGGTATTCAGATGCAGCCGCACGCCCTTGGCGGTCAGCGCCTCGGCCAGCGCATTGGCGATGTCCTCGTCGAAGTTCTCCAGCAAGCGCGACTCGCGCACCAGCATGTCGACCTTGACGCCGTAGCGCGACAGGATGGACGCCATCTCGACCGCGATATAGCCGCCGCCGATCACCACCAGCGAGGCCGGCACGCCGTTCCACTCGAACACGTCGTCCGAGGTGCTGGCCAGCTCGGCGCCCGGCACCGGCAGCGCGGTGGGCCGCGAACCGGTCGCGATCAGGATGCGGCGCGCCTGCAGCGTGTCGCCGCCGACGCGCACCTGGCCCGGCGCGCTGACGCTTGCCTCGCCGCGCAACACCTGCACGCCGGCCTCCTGCAGCCGCTGCGTATAGCTGGCATGCAGCCTTGCCATCTCGGCCTTGACGCGCACGATGGCATCGCTCCAGTCCTCGCGTCCGCCGGTATGCGACAGGCAGCCCGACAGGATCGCGGCCCAGGTCGCGCCATAGCTGAGCATCTTCTTGGGAATGCAGCCGCGGTTCACGCAGGTGCCGCCGATCTGCTCGCGCTCGACCAGGATCACGCTGGCGCCGTGCGAGGCGGCCCGCATCGCCGCGGCGACGCCGGCCGAGCCCCCGCCGATCACGACGAAGTCGGCCTGGCGCGCGCGGCCGGCGCCGGCGTTGCTCTTGCCGCGCGGTACGCGCTCCATCCGGGGTTCGGCGGATACCTTGCTTGCGCGCTTGCGTTCGTTGTCGGTGCCAGCTTGCCGCTTCGTCATCGATGCCTCCTGCCGCGGCGCGGTGGCCGCGAGAATGCCGCAAGAATCGGAGGGAGCAGCTGCTGTGCCGCTCCCGCGCTACGAGGCCGGCGCCAGGTCCGCGGACGCCTCGGCCGTCCAATCGCGCAGGAAGGCCTCGCCATCGCGCCGGCCGAGATCGTAGGCCAGCGTCATGCCTTCCGGGCGCGTGTAATCCCAACTGGAGACCGGCACCCGCCGCGACGGTTGCAGATACAGGCGCCGCTGGCCGTTCCACTCGACCACGAAACGGCGCGGGCGCGGATACAGCCGAGTCATCAGCACCAGCACGTCGCCCGGCGTGGGGTCGAGCGCGTCGACCGGCACGTTGTCGACCAGGCCGCCGTCGAGCACCGCACGCCCATCGCGCCGCAGCACGGGCGTAAACGGCGGCGTGCATGAGGACTGCAGCAAGAGGTCTGCCAGCTGCTCGGCCGTGGCGCAGTCCTGGGCCCGCACGAACTCCGGATGAAAGCCCAGCGTGCGGCCCAGCCGCGGATGCAGCGTCTTGAGCAGATGCTTGTCGATGTTGTAGGCCAGCAGCCCTGCCATCACCGCCAGCCGGGGGCCGCACCAGCGGGGGATATGCGCCACGCCGACGCGAATCTCGGGCGCAGCCTGCAGGCGATCCATGCGGCCGTCGCCCAGGATCGACAGCAGGGCCGCCCGGTAGATGCCGTAATGCGGAAACACGCGCTGGTTGCCGAGCAGGTTGCGCCAGTAGACGTTGCGCTTGTTGCCGGCCAGCACGCCGCGGTAGTAGTCCATCACCTGCCGCGACTCGTGTGTGTAAATCATGCAGGCGGTGGCAGCACCGGCAGAGATGCCGGCGATCACGCGCGGGCGCAGCCCAAGCTCGGGCGCGACGGTATCCCACCAGCCTGCCTGCCACCAGCAGCGGTTGCCGCCGCCGGCGAACACCACCTGCTCGAAGGGGCCGCCGTACTGCGGCGTCCGCGACGGCGCGGTTCGCGTGGGCGTGGCCGGGTCCGTGGCCCGGTCCATCGCCATGTCCGGGCGGGCCGCAGACATCGTCATAGCAATGCGTAGGTCGTGGTGGCGTGGACGGCCAGCTTGCCGTCGGGGCCGCGCAGATCGATCTCGCCGAACACCACGGTCTTGCCCAGGCGCAGCACGGTGGCCTGCACCAGCATGTCGCCCTCGATCACGGGGCGCATGAAGTTGGTGGTCAGGCTGACGGTGGTCATCGGGCGGAAGCCGCCCAGCGCGCTGGAGATCGCGACGATCATCGCGGTGTCGGCGGCGGACATCAGCACCTGTCCGCAGACCACGCCGCCGGCGTGGCGAAGGGAGGGATCGAAGGGCAGCCGCAGCGTGACACTGTCGGCGTCGACGCGCTCGGCGCGCAGATTCAGCTGGCGGACCCAGGGCGCAAGCACGCGCTCCAGGATGGCGTCGATGTCGGCAATGGCAAGCGTCGTCTCTGGCATGGCGGCCCGTCGGTGGTCCTCGGTTGTGCCTGGCCGCCCGGCTACTCGATCTCCTCCGGGGCGGCGCGATGTTTCAGCCAATGATACAGGGGGCCGGTACACAGCACCACGAAGGCCATCCGGATCACGTGGAAGGCCGTGACCAGCGGCACGCCGAGCTGGAGCACCTTGGCGGTGATGCACATCTCGGCGATGCCGCCCGGCGTGGTGCCCAGGATCACGGTGGCCGGATGCGCGCCCGACAGTGCCGCCAGCCCCCAGCCGAACAGCGCCGATATCACCAGCGCCACCAGCGTGTAGAGCGCCACGCCGCCCAGGAAGCGCGGCGCCGTGTGCAGGAATTCGCGCGAGAACCGCACGCCGAGCGAGATGCCGATCAGCAGCTGGCCGGCATGGCTCATCGAGGTCGGGATCGCCGACAGCTCGATGCCGGAGGCAGTCAAAGCGGCGGCGGCGATCAGCGTGCCGATGACGAAGGGGTTGGGCAGGTTCAGCCGGTTCATGACCAGCGCAAAGGCGACCGTGATGGCGATCAGCCCGACGAGCCCCAGCGCGTCGACCGTGCGCGGTCCGGGGATATAGGTATCGAGCCCATGAATACCGCCGTATTGAAAAAGCGCTGGCACGATTACTACCACCAATAGCACCCGCAGCGAATGCGCGGCCGCGACCTGGTCGATGCGGGCGCCGTTGCGCTCGGCGAGATTGGCCATTTCGGAGGCGCCGCCGATCGCGGTGGAGAAGAACGCGGTCTTGAACGCGACGCCGGTGGTCCGGCGCAGCATCAGCGCGCCGGCGGTGCCGAGCACCAGCGCGAACAGCGAGCCCGCAATGACGTAAGGCGAGAACTCGACCAGCTTGGCGACCACGTCGGGGGTGAAGTAGAGCCCCAGCGAGGTGCCGATCGCCCATTGGCCGGCGTTGCGCGCCTGCGATGGCGCGCGCAGGTCGGCGCCCATCATGCGGGCCGCCGCCACGGCCAGCAGCGGGCCGATCATCCAGGGCAGCGGCGTGCGCAGCCATTCGCACAGCAGGGCTGCGGCCAGTCCAAGCAGCAGCGTCAGCAGCGTCGGACGCCAACGGGAGAGTACGGATCGCATGGCGGTGGCAGGCTGGCGCGGGGCGCCGCCGCTTTCTTGTGGTGAGAGGAGAGCAGGCAAACGACAAGGCCCGGGAGCCCCGGGCCTTGTGGCGTCACGCGCATTGTCGCGCATTGTGGCGCGGCATGCCGCACGTCATGCCGAGCTTCATGCCGCGACCACTGCGCCGATCAATTGGCCGCGTCGGCCACGCCCCGCATCGCGGAGCGCCGCGACATCCAGCGCAGCAGGCGCGGCACCACCACCACCGCGACGGTCAGCGCGAGGATCGACGCCGAGATCGGATGGCGCAGGAACATCGTCCAGTCGCCCTGGCTGATCGACAGCGCGTTGCGCAGCTGCTTCTCGGCCATCGGCCCGAGGATCATGCCGACGATCACCGGCGCGGTCGGGAAGTCGAAGCGGCGCATCGCCATGCCGAGCAGGCCGATCAGGAACAGCAGCAGCAGGTCGAAGGCCGACTGGCGGATGCCGTAGGCGCCCAGGCCCGCGAAGATCAGGATGCCGCCATAGAGCAGCGGGGTCGGGATGCGCAGCATGCGGACCCACAGGCCGATCGCCGGCAGGTTCAGCACCAGCAGCATCACGTTGCCGATATAGAGCGAGGCCAGCAGCCCCCACACCAGGTCGCCCGAGGTCTGGAACAGCATCGGCCCCGGCTGCAGGTTGTAGTTCTGGAACGCCGCCAGCATGATCGCCGTGGTGTTCGAGGTCGGGATGCCCAGCGTCAGCAGCGGCGCCAGCGTGGCCGTCACCGCCGCATTGTTGGCCGCCTCGGGACCCGCCACACCCTCGATCGCGCCCTTGCCGAATTCTTCAGGATGCTTGCTCAGCTTCTTCTCGCTGGCGTACGACAGGAAGGTCGGAATCTCGGCGCCGCCTGCCGGGATCAGGCCGAACGGAAAGCCGATGAAGGTGCCGCGCAGCCAGGCGGGGATCGAACGCTTCCAGTCCGAGCGCGACATCATCACGCGGCCCACCTTGTTGAAGGTGCCCTCGGGCTGCGGGAAGAACGCATTGAACAGCGCCTCGCCGACCGCGAACAGGCCGACCGCGACCACGACGATGTCGATGCCGTCGTACAGCTCCTGGATGCCGAGCGTATAGCGCGTCTGGCCCGACAGCGAATCCATGCCGATCAGGCCGATGCCCAGGCCCAGGAACAGGCTGGTCATGCCGCGCAGCAGCGAGGAGCCCAGCACCGCCGACACCGTGGTGAAGGCCAGCAGCATGATCATGAAGTACTCGCCGGGGCCGAACTGCAGCGCGACGTCGGCCGCGACCGGCGCGAACAGCGACAGCAGCACGGTGGCGATGGTGCCGGCCACGAACGAGCCGATCGCGGCGGTGGCCAGCGCGGGGCCGGCCAGGCCGCGCTTGGCCATCAGGTTGCCTTCCATCGCGGTGATCATCGTCGAGGACTCGCCCGGCGTGTTCATCAGGATCGAGGTGGTCGAGCCGCCGTACATCGCACCGTAGTAGATGCCGGCGAACATGATCAGCGCCGCGGTGGGTTCGACCTTGGCGGTCAGCGGCAGCAGCATCGCCACCGTCAGCGCCGGGCCGATGCCGGGCAGCACGCCGATCGCGGTGCCCAGGAAGCAGCCGACCAGTGCCCACATCAGGTTCAGCGGCGTGATGGCGACGGCAAAGCCGTTCATCAATTGATTCAGCGTATCCATTTGCGTGTCTCCGGCCTTGCAGGCCCGCGATTTACAGGCCCGCGATCGGCAGCAGCGGCAGGTTGATGCCGAGCAGGAAATCGAACAGCAACCACATCGGCACCGTGATCGCCAGGCCGATCAGCGCATCGCGGACGACGCGCCGGCTGCCGTAGCCGCGCGCGACGCAGACCATCAGCAGCGTGGACGCCAGCACGAAGCCCAGCGTGCCGATCAGCGCCATGTTCAGCAGCAGACCAGCCGCGACCCACAACAGGCCGCGCGGGCTGTGCGGCTGCGAGGGCAGCTCGGCGTCCTCCTCGGGCATTGCGCGAAAGCCCCCGCGCACACCCTGCCAGGTCAGCAGCGCGCCGCAGACGGCCAGGCCGACGCCGACCAGCGTCGGAACGAAACGCGGCGACAGGCCGGCGTAGCCAGACTCGCCCGAGATGCCGCCAAGGCCGGCGAAGAAGCAGGCCGACAGCAACAGCACGACGATGCCGATGGCAGTGTGGGAAGGTTTCACGATGGACTCCGGATGGAGGCCGGACGGGGGCGTCCGGCAGGGCGAAAACGAACGGGCCGCGGTCCGGGAGGCCGCGGCACCGGTACAGCTGTCAGGTCTTGATGAGCCGGAACGCCTTACTTGGCCACGCCCAGTTCGCGCAGCATCGCGCCCAGGCGCGCCGATTCGGCATCGACGAACTTGCCGAACTCGTCGCCGGTCAGCAGGAACGGCGTCCAGTCGTTCTTGGCCAGCGCCTGCTTCCACGCGGGCGATTCGGTCGCCTTGACCACCGCGTCGGTCAGCGCCTTGCGCTGCTCGGGGGTGATGCCCGGCGCGCCATAGACGCCGCGCCAGTTGTAGATCTCGACGTTGACGCCCTGCTCCTTCAGCGTCGGGATATCGGCGACGCGGTCCTTCGAGGTCACCGCCAGTGCGCGCATCTTGCCGCTCTTGATGAAGGGCAGGAACTCGGACACGCCGGCGATGCCGGCCGTCACGTGGCCGCCCAGCACCGAGGCCGAGGCCTCGCCGCCGCCCTGGAACGGCACGTAGTTGATGCGCTTCGGATCGACGCCGATGTCCTTGGCGATCAGGCCGGCCAGGATATGGTCGATCGAACCCTTGGAGCCGCCGCCCCAGCTGACGCTGCCCGGGTTGGCCTTCAGTTGCGCGGTCAGGTCCTTGATCGACTTGATCGGCGAGCTGGCCGGCACCGTGATCACCATCGTGTCGGTGAACAGCCGGGCGATCGGCGTGGCGTTCTTCAGCGTGACCGGCGGCTTGTTGGTTTCGATCGCGCCGACCATCACGGCACCGGTGACCAGCAGCGCGTTCGGGTTGCCCTTGTCGGTGTTGACGAACTGGGTCAGGCCGATGGTGCCGCCGGCGCCGCCGCGATTGTCGTACGAGGCCGACTTGGCCACGCCCGCCGACACCATTGCGGCGCCGAGCGTGCGGCCCGCCTGGTCCCAGCCGCCGCCGGGGTTGGCGCCGATCATGAATTTGGCGGTGTCGACCGCGAAGGCCGGGCCGGCTGCCATGGCGGCGCCGAAGGTGGCGCCGACCAGCGCGACGCGAAGGAATTGCGGGAACAGACGGGGAAGCCGATCGAAGGCGGGGCGCATGGGGTCTCCTGCTTGCAATGTTGTCGTTCTACGATCCGACGGCCGCACGTACGGCCATGGCGGCGATTCTAGGAGCCGGAAACTGTCAATAAGCTGTCAAATCGTCAGCTTTATGACTGGGGTTTACGCTGATCGGGTTGACGTCGTGACGGGGCGCAGTGGTTCCGCTGTGGTCATCCGCAGCGGTCCTTTACATCGGCACGTCGGCGGCCAACGGCAGCCGCAGTTCGGCCCGGAGCCCTTGGCCCTGGCGCGCCTCGTGCAGCGTCACGCTGCCGCCGAACCGCGCCGCCATCTCGCGCGAGATGGCCAGGCCCAGGCCCGAACCGGGCTCGTCGTGGCCGACGCGGCGATAGAAGCGCGCAAACACCTGCTCGCGTTCCTCGGCCGGAATGCCCGGCCCATCGTCCTCGACCGCCAGGCAGGCGCTGTCGCGCTCGCGCGCGGCCGACAGCGTGATACGGCTGCCGCGCGGCGAATACTGGATCGCGTTGTGGACCAGATTGGCCAGCGCTTCGCGCAGCAGCGCCGCGTCTGCGCGCACCGGCAGCGGCCGGCCGCCGCCGTCCTCCCAGCCGAAGTCCTGCTGCTTGGCGCGCGCCAGCGGCAGATAGTCGAGCGCAACCTGGCCGGCCACGGCGGCGGCATCGATCACGGTGTCGGCCACCGGTGCTTGCCCGCCCGCCTCGGTGGCCTGCGCTTCGTGCTGGCGTACCCGCGCCAGCGCCAGCAACTGGTTGGCCAGGCGGGAAGCCTGTTCGAGCTGGGTCACGATGCCGTTGACCGCCTCGCGCGCCGGCCGCAGGTCACGACCGGGTTTGGCCGGCTCTTCGCCCTGCCGCTCTGCGCCGCCGTCGAGCTGCCGTCGCGCAAACTCGGCCTGCGTCTTCAGGATCGCCAGCGGCGTGCGCAGCTGATGCGCGGCATCGGCGATGAACTGCGCCTGGGACTGCGCCATCGCCGCCGAGCGCGACACGTGCCGATTGACCGCATCGACCAGCGGCCGGACCTCGGCGGGTACATGGCCGAGCGCGAGGGGCGTCAGGTCGTCGGGCGAGCGCGCCTCGACGTCGTCGCGCACGCGCTTGAGCGGCTGCAGCACGAAGGTGATGCCGCCCACCAGGATCAGCGCGCTCGCCACGATCAGCAGCGCGTCGCGCGCCAGCGTGTTGCGCCACACGGCGCCGACCAGCGCCGCGCGCGGCTCGGCCGATTCCGCCACCTGGATGATCACGCGCATGTGGGCATCGGGCCGGTAGACCGGCCGCGCCATCGCCGCGATGCGCACCGGGGCATCGCGATAGACGGCGTCGTAATAGCGCGGCACGTTGTTGGCCAGCGTGCCGCGCGGCAGCGGCAGGTCGCCGTAGCCCGTCACGGTTTCGACGGAGCCGTCGCGTTCCAGCGCGACGCGATAGAAGACCCGCGTCTGTGCCGCGGTCTCGAACATTTCCATGGCGGCGTCGGGCAGCGTCAGCTGCACGGTCTCGCCGGCCATGCCGATCGCGTTGTCGATCGCCCGCACCGAGCCGAACAACGAGCGGTCGTAGGCGGTGTTGGCGGCGTCGCGCAGCGTGCCGTAGGTCATCCAGCTGTCGAGCGCCATCATCGCCGCCAGCGCCGGCAGCAGCAGCACCAGCAGCTGGCGGCGCAGGCTGCCGCGCAGCCAGCGGCGCAGTGGACCCCCTCGGGGACCGCCCGACGCGGTCAAGCCGCGGCCTCCGGTTCGAGCAGATAGCCGAAGCCGCGCAGCGTGACGATGGTCACGCCGTGGCCGGACAGCTTCTTGCGCAGCCGGTAGATCAGCACCTCGATGGCATCGGGATTGACGTCGGCGTCTAGCGAGAACACCTTGTCGAGCAGCTGCGCCTTGGTCAGCGGCTGGCCGCTGCGCGCCAGCAGCGCGCCGAGCAGCGTCGATTCGCGCGGGGTCAGCGCCAGCGGCGCGCCGTCCAGCGTGAAGCTGCGCGTCTCGCCATCGAATACCAGCGCGCCGCACTGCAGGCGCGGATGGGCGCGGCCGCGGCTGCGGCGGATCAGCGCCAGGATGCGCGCCTCCAGTTCGGCCAGCGCGAACGGTTTGGGCAGATAGTCGTCGGCGCCGAGGTTCAGGCCGCGCACGCGCTCGTCCAGCGTGTCCTGCGCGGTCAGGATCAGCACCGGCGTGCGGTCGTCGCGGCCGCGCATGGACTTGAGCACCGACAGGCCGTCCTTGCCGGGCAGGCGCAGGTCCAGCACCACGGCGTCGTATTCCTCGGCCTGCAGGCGCGTGTCGGCGAGCAGGCCGTCGGCCACGTGCTCGACCACGAAGCCGCCCTGCTCCAGCGCGCGCGCCACCCAGTGCGCCAGTTCGGTTTCGTCTTCCACCAGCAGAATGCGCATGCCGGCCTCCTGCCGGAGTTGAAACGCGGAAAGGATGCGAAATCGGCGCGCCATGGCGCAGAAGGCCCGGGGTACGCGCGACAAGCAGGCCGCTGCCCGCCCGCCGCCCGCTGTCACGCGGCGCCAGCCGCTGTCGCCTGGCAGACGTGGACTCGCGGCCCGATTCGGGCGCCTATAATACCGCTCCACCGTCGCGCCGGTTGCCGCTGCCGGATGCGCCGCACCGACCGATTGGCGCTCAGGTCCGCGCCTTGTTCCGCGCCCTGTTCTGCGCCTTGTTCCGCGCCCCGCTTCCGCGCCCTGCCCGCTTGCCTGTCCTGCCGCCTTCCATGCCCGCCGATCCGACCGCGCCAGCCGAGCGCGGCGACCCGCCCTCCGCGCTGCGCCGCCGCCTGCTGGCGGGCGCCGGCGCGCTGGCGTGGCAAGGCGCGTTCGCGGCGCCGGCCGATGCGGCCAATCCGCCGGCAAGCTCGACGACCCCGCCGCCTGGCTATCCGGCCGACTATCCGCAGATCATCGCCCGCGCGCAGCGCGAAGGCATGGTCACCGTCTATGCGTCGACCGACGAGGATGTCGCGCGGCCGCTGCTCAATGCCTTCGAGGCGCGCTTTCCCGGCGTCAAGGTCTGCTATCGCGACCTGAACACGATCGAGCTGAACAAGCGTTTTCTCGCCGAGTCCGCCCAGCCCGTCCGTGCCGATCACGCCGACGTGCTGTGGAGCACCGCGATGGACCTGCAGATCAAGCTGGTCAACGACGGCCACGCGCTGCACTACGCCTCGCCCGAGCGCGCCGGCCTGCCCGGCTGGGCCAGCTGGCGCGAGGAAGCCTGGGGCACCACCTTCGAGCCGGCGGTGATCGTCTACAACCGCCGCCATTTCGACGGCATGCCGGTGCCGCGCAGCCGCACCGCGCTGGCGCGGCTGCTGCAGGACAACGCCACGCGCTGGCGCGGACGCGTGGTCACCTACGATATCGAGCGCTCCGGCGTGGGCTATCTGCTGGCGCAACAGGATGCGCGCATGGGCGGCGAGTTCTGGTATCTGGCGCAGGCGCTGGGGCGCGCCGGCGTAAAGCTGTCTGCCTCGACCGCCGACATGGTCGAGTCGGTGGCCAGCGGCGAACTGGTGCTCGCCTACAATCTGCTCGGTTCGTATGCGCTGTCGCTGATGGAGCGCGGCGCGGCGATCGGCGTGGTCGCGCCGAGCGACTACACGCTGGTGATGTCGCGTGTGGCCTTCATCGCGCGCCGCGCGCCGCATCCGTGGGCGGCGCGGCTATGGCTCGATTTCCTGCTGTCGCGCGAGGGCCAGGCGCTGCTGGCGCGCTCGGCCTCGCGGCTCTATACGATCCGCACCGATACGAAGAGCGGCCATACCGCGGCGGCCCTGGCCGAGCGGCTCGGCTACGCCTTCAAGCCGATCAGCGTCGGCCCGGGCCTGCTGGCCGCGCAGGATGCGCTGCGCAAGCAGGCGTTTCTCGCGCGCTGGCGCGAGGCGATGACAGGATGAGACGGCGGATGACGTGAATCCGGGAGGCGTGGTGGAGCGTTTGGCGAGACGGGGGCCGCGCGACGCGTCAGCCGCCCGGACATTGCTGCTGCTGGACCTTGAGCCGCAAGGCAGCCATTTCCTCGTCCAGCCTGGCCATCGGACGCGGCACATAGCCCTTGCGCAAGGAAGGCGCGAAGCGCAGCGTGTCGACGAAGACGTCGGCGAGCCGTTCCGCGTCCGCATCCAGGTCGAAGTCGCCCGGCGCGAACAGCCAGTGGGCCAGCACGCCGCCGATCGCCGCATGGAACGCATTGACCGCGAGGTCCAGATCGAGGTCGGCGGCCAGCTGGCCGCGTTCGACCGCCAGCCGCAGGTGCTCGCGCATCTTCAGCAGCCCCTGCTCGTGCGACTGCCGCTGGCGCTCGAGAATCGCGCCGTTGTCGTCGACCATCTCGCACTTGTGGAACACGATCTCGAACACGCGCCGCCATTGCGGATTGACCACCGTTTCGCGGAACACCAGCGCGACGATGTCGCGGATGCCGCCGAGCGGGTCTTCCTGGCTGGCGATCCGCTCCGGCTCGCACAGCGCCTCGACCGGCAGATGGACGCGGTCGCACATCGCGGCGAACAGATCGCTCTTGTTCTTGAAATGCCAGTAGATGGCGCCACGGGTCACGCCGGCCGCCTCGGCGATATCGGCCAGCGAGGGCCGCGCCACCCCACGCGCATGGAATACGGCCTCGGCCGCGTCGAGGATGCGATGTCGCGTCTCGAGGGCTTCTTCCTTGGTACGTCTGGCCATAAGCGGTGTCTTCAGTGGGCGGTGGGAACGGTCGCGACGGCGGCGCCAGCGGTCCGGGCGGCTGCCCGATGTCGCCAGCCAGCCTCGAAAGAAACCAATCCGTCACGAAATTGCGGTACCACTGGACTTCCTGCCTCTGCTTTGCTGCGGTGCGACGGCCGGCATGCTAACCGATCCGGGGCCGGCCCGCCTATGCGGTCGCCGACCGATTGCAAAAGGCAACAAGGCAAGGTCAGGGCATCCTTGCGGTGCAATATTTCTCTTACATACATGCTTGAATGTATATATACTACGCGCTAGCCACAATTTGGACCAGCCCCGCCCCTGTTTCCATCAAGAGACCCTGACGATTCGGGTCCTGCGGGCTGCATGTTGTGACGCATACGCGACCATTCGTCGCAATCCAGTCGGCACCATTGCGGTTTGTGGCTAGTATTGTTCTTTTTTCTCCACGACGGTCCGTCGTGGGGTTCTGCCGCACAGACGTCAACGCCGGCCCCTTGCCACGGGCCGGCGTTTGGCGTATCCGGCCGATCTCAATTGCCATCACGGGGTTATCGATGAGGAAGTCCCAACGTTCGAGTTTGCTTGCCGTTACCGCTGCGCTGACGGTACTGACGCTGTCCGCCTGCGGCAACGACGCCCCGCAGGGCGGCGCGATGCCGCCGCCCGAGGTGGGCGTGGTGACGGTGACGCCGACGGCGGTGCCGGTCGTCAACGAGCTGCCGGGCCGTCTCGAAGGCGTGCGCACCGCCGAAGTGCGGGCACGTGTCGAAGGTATCGTGCTGTCGCGCAACTACCGGGAAGGCGGCGAGGTCAAGGCCGGCCAGGTCATGTTCAAGATCGACCCGGCGCCGTACCAGGCCCAATTGGCGTCGGCCAAGGCCAGTCTGGCCCGGGCCGAGGCCAATGCGGTCGCGGCACGGCAGAAGGCCGAGCGCTACAAGCCGCTGGTGGCGGTCAACGCGGTCAGCAAGCAGGAATATGACGAGGCGGTCGCCGCCGCGGGCCAGGCCAGCGCCGAGATCGCCTCGGCCAAGGCCGCGGTCACCACGGCGCAGATCAATCTGGGCTATACCACCGTCACCGCCCCGATCTCCGGCCGCGCCGGCCGTGCGCTGGTGACCGAGGGCGCGCTGGTCGGCAACGGCGAGGCGACCCGTCTGGCGCTGGTCGAGCAGGTCGATCCGATCTGGGTGACCTTCACCCAGCCCGCCACCGAGGTGATGCGGCTGCGCCGCGGCATCGAGTCCGGCGCCATCAAGGGCGTCGACGGCGGTGCCAAGGTGCGCCTGTTCCTCGAGGACGGCACCGAATACGGCGAGACCGGCAAGCTGCTGTTCTCGGACATGACGGTCGATCCGAGCACCGGCGCCATCACGCTGCGCGCGCAGTTCCCGAATCCGCGGCGCGAGCTGCTGTCGGGCACCTACGTGCGCGTGCGGGTCGAGCAGGGTGTCGACGAGAACGCACTGACCGTGCCGCAACGCGCGCTGATCCGTAACGCCACCGGCGCGACGGTGATGGTAGTCGGCGCGGACGGCAACGTCGCGGCGGTACCGGTCAAGGCCGGCGCCGCGATCGGCGACCGCTGGATCGTCACCGAGGGCCTGAAGGGCGGCGAGAAGGTGATCGTCGAGGGCCTGCAGAAGGTCAAGCCGGGCGCCCCGGCCAAGGCCGTGCCGTTCCAGGCGCAGGCCCCGGCCGGCCAGGGCGGCGCGTCGGCACCGGCGGCCGCCTCGGCGGCCGCAGCCAAGCAGGGCTGAGCACCGCCCCGGCAGGGACAAGCGACAAGCGCAAAGCAAGCGCAAGCAGATAGCGGAATAAACAGGGAGCCAGCCTCATGGCCAAGTTTTTCATCGACCGGCCGGTGTTCGCGTGGGTGATCGCGCTGATCATCGTGCTGGGCGGGATATTGTCGATCACGCAGCTACCGATCGCCCAGTATCCCAATATCGCGCCGCCGACCATCTCGGTCACGGCCACCTACCCCGGCGCCTCCGCCAAGACGCTCGAAGACTCTGTCACCTCGGTGATCGAGCAGGAGCTCAATGGCGCGCCCGGGCTGATGTACTACCAGTCGACCAGCGAGTCGACCGGTCTGGCGACCATCACCATCGCCTTCCAGCCGGGTACCAATGTCGACCTGAACTCGGTCGAGGTACAGAACCGGCTCAAGCGCGTCGAGGCGCGCCTGCCGGCCGAAGTGCGCCAGCAGGGCGTGCGCGTCGAGAAGGCCGGGAACAACTACATGATGTTCCTGACCGTGACGTCCAAGTCCGGTAGCGCCAGCGCGATCGAACTGGGCAACTACGTGTCGGCCAGCGTGCTCGACTCGATCCGCCGCGTGCCCGGCGTCGGCCAGGCCGACCTGTTCGGTACCGAATACGCGATGCGGGTCTGGCTGGACCCGGCCAAGCTGACCGGCTACAACCTGACCCCGCTGGACGTCACCGCGGCGATCTCGGAGCAGAACATCCAGGTCGCCGTCGGCGAACTGGGCGGCACGCCGTCCCCGCGCGGCACCGAGCTGAACGCCACCGTCACCACGCAGAGCCGGCTGTCGACGCCCGAGGAATTCGCCAACATCCTGTTGCGCGTGAATCCGGACGGCTCGCAGGTGCGCATCCGCGACGTCGGACGTGTCGAACTCGGCGGCGCCGACTATTCGACCGTCGCCCGCACCAACGGCAAGCAGTCGGCCGCCATCGCCATCAAGCTGGCCCCGACCGCCAACGCGCTGGCCACCGCCACCGCGGTGCGCGCGAAGATGGAGGAGCTGTCGAAGTTCTTCCCGGCGGACTACGAGTACACCGTCCCGTACGACACCTCGGCCTTCGTCAAGATCTCGATCGAGGAAGTGGTCAAGACCCTGCTCGAAGCGATCGTGCTGGTGTTCCTGGTGATGTACCTGTTCCTGCAGAACTTCCGCGCCACGATCATCCCGACGCTGGTGGTGCCGGTCGCGCTGCTCGGTACGTTCGGCATGCTGCTGGCGTTCGGCTTCTCGATCAACGTGCTGACGATGTTCGGCATGGTGCTGGCCATCGGTATTCTGGTGGACGACGCGATCGTGGTGGTCGAGAACGTCGAGCGGATCATGAGCGAGGAAGGCTTGTCCCCGCGCGAAGCGACCCGCAAGGCGATGGGCCAGATCACCGGCGCGATCGTCGGCATCACGCTGGTGCTGACCGCGGTGTTCATCCCGATGGCGTTCTTCGCCGGTTCGGTCGGCAACATCTATCGCCAGTTCTCGCTGTCGCTGATCGCCTCGATGGCGTTCTCCGCCCTGATGGCGCTGACGCTGACGCCGGCACTGTGTGCGACGCTGCTCAAGCCGGTCGAGGCGGGCCATCACCACGAGAAAAAGGGTTTCTTCGGCTGGTTCAACCGTACCTTCGCCCGCGCCGCTACCGGCTACCAGAGCATGGTGGCGAAGATCCTGGGCCGCACCGGCCGCTATCTGATCCTGTACGGGCTGATTGTCGCCGCGGTCGTGCTGCTGTTCCAGCGTCTGCCGTCGTCGTTCCTGCCCGACGAGGACCAGGGCTACACCATCACCGTGGTGCAGCTGCCCAACGGCGCGACGCAGGAACGTACCCTCGGCGTGCTCAAGCAGATCGAGGACTACTACCTGCAGAAGGAAAGCAAGATCGTCGACCAGATGATCACGGTGGCCGGCTTCTCGTTCTTCGGCCGCGGCCAGAACGGCGGTATCGCGTTCGTGCGCCTGAAGGACTGGAAGGAGCGTACCGGCTCGGACGAAACCGCGCAGGCCCTGGTGGGCCGCGCATTCGGCGCGCTGTCGTTCATCAAGGACGCGATCATCTTCCCGCTGAACCCGCCGGCGATTCCGGAACTGGGCAACTCGTCCGGCTTCGACTTCCGCCTGCAGGACCGCTCGGGCCAGGGTCACGCCAAGTTGATGGAAGCCCGCAACATGATGCTCGGCATGGCCGCGCAGAACCCGGTGCTGGCCGGCGTGCGTCCGGAAGGTCAGGAAGACGCGCCGCAGCTGCAGATCGATATCGATCGGGAGAAGGCGCGCGCGCTGGGCGTGTCGATCGCCGACATCAACTCGACGCTGTCGATCGCGTTCGGCTCCTCGTACGTCAATGACTTCATCTACGAGGGCCGCGTGCGCCGCGTGATCGCCCAGGCCGAAGGCGCCGACCGCCGCCTGCCGGACGATCTGACCAAGCTGCGCGTGCGCAACAGCAACGGCGACATGGTGGCCTTCGCGGCGTTCGCGACGTCGAAGTGGATCATGGGCTCGCCGCGTCTGGAGCGCTACAACGGCCTGCCGGCGGTCAAGCTGGCCGGTCAGGCTGCACCGGGCCGCAGTACCGGCGAGGCGATGGCGGCGATGGAAGAGATCTTCGCCAAGCTGCCGCCGGGCTTCGGCTTCGAGTGGTCGGGCCAGTCGTTCGAAGAGCGCCTGGCAGGCGCCCAGGAGCCGATGCTGTACACGCTGTCGCTGATCATCGTGTTCCTGTGCCTGGCCGCGCTGTACGAAAGCTGGTCGATCCCGGCCGCGGTGCTGCTGGTGGTGCCGCTGGGCGTGCTCGGCGCGCTGCTCGGCGTGACGCTGCGCGGCATGCCCAACGACGTCTACTTCAAGGTGGGCCTGATCGCCACCATCGGCCTGTCGGCGAAGAACGCGATTCTGATCGTGGAATTCGCCAAGGACCTGCAGGCGCAGGGACGCAGCCTGATCGACGCGACGCTGGAGGCGGTGCATCTGCGCTTCCGGCCGATTCTGATGACGTCGTTCGCGTTCATCCTGGGCGTGCTGCCGCTGGCGATTTCGACCGGCGCCGGTTCGGGCAGCCAGCGTGCGATCGGTACCGGCGTGATGGGCGGGATGATCACCGCCACCGTGCTGGCGATCTTCCTGGTGCCCGTGTTCTTCGTGGTGATCCGCAAACGCTTCAAGGGCAGCGAGCGTCAGCGCATGCTGGACCAGAAGTGGCTGGACCCGAAGGAGGAAATCTGACATGACCAAGACACTGACCGCGCTGCTGCTGGTGGCCGGCGTGCTGTCCGGCTGCACGCTGGCGCCACGCTATGAGCGGCCGGCCGCGCCGGTGGCGAGCGAATTCCCGACCGCTACCGAAGGCTTCGGCCAGTCCGAGGTGAAGACCGGCGAGACGCGCCGGGCCACCGATATCGGCTGGCGCGAGTTCTTCCGCGATCCGCGCCTGCAGGCGATGATCGCGACCGCGCTGGACAACAACCGCGACCTGCGCACCGCCGCGCTGCGCATCGAGGAAGCGCGCGCGACGTACCAGGTGCAGCGGGCCGACCTGCTGCCGACGGTCAATGCGACCGGCGGCTACACGCGCCAGCGGGTGTCGGGCGCGGCCTCGCCGCTGGGCCAGGGCTACCTGGCCGAGTACTGGCAGGCCGGCGGCGCGATCACCTCGTACGAGCTCGACTTCTTCGGCCGCGTGCGCAGCCTGTCCAACGCCGCGCTGGCGCAGTACTTCGCCACCGAGGAAGCGCGCCGCGCCGCGCAGATCTCGCTGGTGTCGGAAGTGGCCAAGGCCTATCTGGCCGAGCGCGCCTACGACGAGCAGTACGCGATCGCGCAGAACACGCTGAAGACCCGCGAGGAGACCTTCCGCCTGGCGCAGCAGCGCTTCGAGGCCGGCGCCACCTCGGCGCTGGACCTGCGCGACAACGAGTCGCTGGTCGCGCAAGCGCGCGTGTCGGTCGCCGAACTGGCGCGCCAGCGCGCGCAGGCGCGCAACGCTCTCGAGGTGCTGGTCGGCACGCCGCTGGCTTCGATCCCGAATCTGCCGCCGGCGCGCACGCTGTCCGAGGAGCGCTTCGTCACGGACATCCCGCCGGGACTGCCGTCGGACCTGCTCGAGCAGCGTCCCGATATCCGCCAGGCCGAACAGCAGCTGCTGTCGGCCAACGCGAATATCGGCGCCGCCCGCGCCGCGTTCTTCCCGCGCATCTCGCTGACCGGCCAGCTCGGCAGCATGAGCCGGGACTTCTCGGGCCTGTTCGAGGCCGGCACCAAGGCGTGGTCGTTCGCGCCGCAACTGGTGCTGCCGATCTTCGACTTCGGCCGGAACATGTCGAACCTGGACCTGGCCAACGTGCGCAAGAACATCCAAGTGGCCAACTACGAGAAGACCATCCAGGTGGCCTTCCGCGAGGTGGCCGACGCGCTGGTTGCACGCGGCACGCTGGAAGAGCAGGTCACCGGCCAGGAGCAGGTGCGCAACGCCGAAGCGGCCCGCTTCGAACTGGCCAATCTGCGCTTCCGCAGCGGCATCACCGGCCAGATCGAGGCATTGGACGCGCAGCGTCAATTGTTCACCGCCGAGCAGGCCCTGATCCAGGCGCGGCAGCTGCGGCTGAACAACGCGATCGACCTGTACCGGGCGCTTGGCGGCGGCCTGTCCGAGACCGGGCCGGTCGCGTCGGCATCGACGCCGCAGAACGGCACCGCGCGCTGAAGGCGCGGCTGTCAGCAGCACAAGGAAAGCGCCTTCGGGCGCTTTCTTTTTTTACTGACAGGCATCCCGGGTGCGCATCTGCGCGGCATGCGCAAGGTCGCGCTCCGACCTGGGCATCGTTCCACCTACAGCCAATGGACGATCAAGGCTTCCAAGGTCGCTGACCTGCTGGCCGGGAAGATCCAGATGCCCGAGTTTGCCGTGCATGTACCTGCCCTTGCCCGGACGAAACGTCGATGAAGGACTGGATGTAGCCGCAGCGGCTTGCCGACGGTTATAGTCCGTCGCGTTTTTCTGAAGAACCGGCCGGCCGATGCACCTACGATCGCGTTTGTCGGTTCACCCGTCAACGCTTGCGGGAGCCAGCTACCAACCCCAGCTCCTCGTTGGGTCGCACGTCATCCTTCCCTGGTAGTTGGCTTTTTTTCTCCCCCGGTCATTCCCTCGCTGTCCCCTTCCCTCCCCCGTCTTTCCGCTCCCCTTTTCCCGGTCATTTCCCTTGCCGTGCCGTTGCGATTCCATTTCCCCCGCCTCGTTTCCGGCCGTCGGCAGCATTAGTTTTCGCGCCGAATTCACTAAAAAGCGTCGCCCGATCGGCGCCAGCTGTTCTTGTCCGGCCCCGGAAAGCGATACCTTGCGTCCGACTTCGTTCTTCCACGTTGCAGACCATGGGATATCGACCGTGACAGAGAATGCCAATGCCGACAGCGCCGACCGGCGCTACTACCAGACCGAGGACTCGCTGTCGCGCGTCGCCTGCCGCGTGCTCGACGGCAAGCTGTGGATGACGCTGGACAATATGGCGGCGCTGTATCGAACCTCGGAGCAGGATGTCGCGAGGCAATTGAAGGCCGTGTTTTGCGGACGCCGGCTCGGCTCGGCCTCGATTCGCAAGGAGGCACTGCGCGACGATGGCATCGCGCCCGGCCCGACCTGCTACGCGCTCGACGCGGTGCTGCTGGTCGGCGCGCGTCTGGGCTCGACCCGCGGCGAGGCGTTTGCGCGCTGGGCCGCCGATCTGCTCGCCAACGAGCCGCCCGGGCCCGCGGACCAGCCGGCGGCGTGTCAAACCGGCAGGGAGACAGGCGCGGTAAAGTAGTCCACCGAACAACCGGACAACCTACGGTGGGCAAGGACGCGCAGATGAAACTGATCGAAACGGAGCGCTTGCAGCAGGTGCTGAACGACTTCATCCGCGCCCGGGACTGGGCGCGGTACCACTCGCCGAAGAACCTGTCGATGGCGCTGAGCGTCGAGGTGGCCGAGCTGGTGGAGATCTTTCAGTGGAAGACGGAACAAGAGTCCCACACCGTGATGGCGACGGACGAGCGCGAGCATGTGCGGCAGGAATTGGCCGATATCCTGATCTACCTGGTCGAGCTGGCCAGTGTGCTGGAGGTCGATCTCGACGCTGCGGTGCGCGACAAGATCGCGCTCAATGCCGCCAAGTACCCCGCGATCACGCCATCTGAAGTCAATCGCTAATCGGAGGAGGATCGTCATGGCAGCGAATGCATCGACCCAGGCTGGCGCCATCCGCGTCGGCATCGGCGGCTGGACCTATGCCCCGTGGCGCGGCACGTTCTACCCGGCGGGCCTGCCGCAGGCGCGCGAGCTGGAGTACGCCAGCCACATGCTGACCGCGATCGAGATCAACAGCACCTATCACGGCACGCAGAAACGCGAGTCGTTCATCAAGTGGAAGGAGCAGACGCCCGACGATTTCGTCTTCTCGGTCAAGGCGTCGCGCTATGCGACCAACCGCCGGGTACTCGCCGAGGCCGGCGAATCGATCGAACGCTTCGTCGACAGCGGCATCACCGAACTGGGCGCCAAGCTCGGGCCGATCGTCTGGCAGTTCGCCCCGACCAAGGCGTTCGACCGCGAGGATTTCGAGGCCTTTCTCGCGCTGCTGCCACCGGAAGCCGATGGCATCCGGCTGCGCCATGTTGTCGAAGTGCGCCATGCCAGCTTTGCCTGCCCCGAATTCCTGGCGCTCGCCCGCCAGTACAAGGCCGCCACGGTGTTCACCGACGTCGAGAAATTCCCCTCTTTCGCCGATGTGACCGGGGACTTCGTCTACGCACGGCTGATGCGCAGCAACGCCAGGCTGAAGTACGGCTACGCGCCGAAAACGCTCGACGCCTGGGCCGAGCATGCGCAGGCGTGGGCACGCGGCGAGGCGCCGCAGGGGCTGCCGCGCGTCGACGACAACGACGTACCGGCGCGCCGCCGCGACGTGTTCGTGTTCTTCATCAATGGCGAGAAGGAGCGCGCGCCGGCCGCCGCGACCGCGCTGCTGTCGCGTCTGGATCCGGACTACGAGGCCCGCGTGCGGGTTTCCGGCAGGAAGATCGCCAGCACGCCGAGCAACGGCAGGTAGGCGCACCAGCGGTAGACCGTCTCGATGCCGTGCGCGTCGGCGACCCCGCCGAGCACCGCGGCGCCGATGCCCCCCATGCCGAAGGCCAGGCCGAAGAACAGGCCCGAGACCATGCCGACCTTGCCCGGAATCAGCTCCTGCGCGAACACCAGGATCGCGGAGAACGCCGAGGCCAGGATGAAGCCGATCACCAGCGACACCGCGGCGGTCCCGAACAGGTCGGCATGGGGCAGCATCAGCGTGAACGGCGCGACGCCCAGGATCGAGAACCAGATCACGCGCTTGCGGCCGATGCGGTCGCCGATCGGGCCGCCGAGGATGGTGCCGACCGCGACCGCGAACAGAAAGGCGAACAGATAGAGCTGGGCCGAGCGCTGCGGCACCCCGAAGCGCTCCATCAGATAGAAGGTGTAATAGGTGCCCAGCGAAGCCATATAGAAGTACTTCGAGAACAGCAACACCATCAGCACCGCCATCGCGCGGGCCACGGTACGGGCGGGCAGGCGCGGCGCGCTTGCCATCGCCTTGCGTGCCGCGCGGGCATGCTCGGCCAGCCGCTGGCCATACCAGCCGCCCACGCGCCACAGCACCGCAATCGCCAGCAGGGCCGCCAGCGACAGCCAGGCGATGCTGCCCTGCGTGTGCACCACCACCGCTGCCAGCAGCGGTCCGGCCGCGCTGCCGACATTGCCGCCCACCTGGAAGATCGACTGCGCCAGTCCGTGGCGTCCGCCCGAGGCCATGCGCGCCACGCGCGAAGATTCCGGGTGGAAGATCGACGAGCCGGTGCCGACCAGCGCCGCGGCCACCAGCAGCACGCCATAGCTGGGCGCCACCGACAACAGCAGCAGGCCGGCCAGCGTGAAGCCCATGCCTACCGCCAGCGAATGCGGCTTTGGATGCTTGTCGGTGTACAGGCCGACCAGCGGCTGCAGCAGCGAGGCGGTGATCTGGTAGGTCAGCGTCAGCAGGCCGATCTGCACGAAGCTCAGGTTGAAGCCGCCCTTGAGCATCGGGTAGATCGCCAGGATCAACGACTGGATCATGTCGTTGAGCATGTGGGCGAAGCTGATGGCGGACAGCACGCGGAAGCCGGTGCGTTCACCGGCGTCGGCAGTGGCCGTCGCCGATGCCGCGGGTGCCGCGGGCGCGGCCGGTGTCACGGCGGCATCGGGCACATTGGCCAAATCGGCAGACAGGGAATCGATTCGCGAAGCCATGGCAAAGGTCTCTCGTTGGACTTTTTTCTTGGGAGCGTTGGGAGCGTTACGAGCGGTCGGGCCGCAGTGGGATAGACCGCGGGAGCAACACGGCAGCAAGGCCGCACGCGCGCGAACACGGTGATGCTATTCCTTGCGCCGGCGCCTGTCCTGCGAGATTGAGACTGCCACCATCTCGAAACGGACAGATAATCGCCCTATTCCGCCATCATTGCGCCACGCTTTCGCCACATCGTTTCGCCACATCGTTTTGCCTGATACGGGAGCCCGATCGAAATGGCCGATGCCATTCCCCACGCCGACGCCCTGCCCGCGCCGCCGCGCTACATGGCCTACGACCGCGGCCCGATGCCGGTGGCCGCGATGGCCGCCGACTATCAGCCGGGCCATCTGACCACGCGCCACCGGCATCCGCACGCGCAGCTGCTGCATGCCGTGCATGGCGTGATGGTCGTCGGAACCGACGAGGGCCAATGGATCGTGCCGCCAACGCGGGCAATCTGGGTGCCCGGCGGCACCGATCACTGGATTCGCATGGTAGGCCATGTGCGGATGCGCACCGCGTATATCCGCCCGGATGCGGCCCCCGGATTGCCGACGCGCTGCACCGTGCTCGGCGTCTCGCCCCTGCTGCGCGAATTGATCCTGGCGGCGATCGACATCGTCCCGCCCTATTCCCCCGATTCCCGCGACGGCCGCGTGATGCAGCTGCTGCTCGACGAGGTGGTGCTGCTGCCCGCGCTGCCGCTGCATCTGCCGCATCCGGTCGACCCGGCGCTGCGGCGCGTCTGTGCCGCGATTCTGGAAATGCCCGATACGCCGATGACGCTGGCCGACTGGGCGCGGCAGCTCGGCATCGACGGCAGGACGGTGCAGCGGCGCTTCGCGCGCGAGACCGGCATGACCTTCGGCCAGTGGCGTCAGCAGGCGCGGCTGCTGGCGGCGCTGGAGCGGCTGGCGGCGGGCGTCAAGGTGGTCGAGGTGGCGCTCGAACTGGGCTACCAGAGCCCGAGCGCGTTTGCGACGATGTTCCGGCGCCAGTTCGGCGTGCCGCCCAGCGCGTTCTTTCGCTGAGCGGGTTTGTCGCCGGTTTGCCGCAGGCCGGCGCGGCTCAGGCAGCCAGATAGCGCTCGACCAGCCGCGTCCAGTACGCCGCGCCCACCGTCAAGTTGTCGTCGTTGAAATCGTAGGCGGGGTTATGCAGCAGCGGACGGCCGGCGCCGTTGCCCAGGCGCACGAAGCAGCCGGGACGCTGCTGCAGGAAATAGGCGAAGTCCTCGCTGCCGGAAATCAGCGGGATCTGGGCCACGACCTTGTCCGGCCCGACCAGCTCCTCGGCGACCTGGCGCGCAAACTCCGTTTCCGCTTCGCTGTTGACCACGACCGGATAGCCGGGCCGGTAATCGAGATCGACCGCGGCGCCATAGCCCTCGACGTGCGAGGTCACCAGCTGGCGGATGCGCGCTTCCAGCGTGGCGCGCACCTCGGGACTGAACGAACGGACGCTCAGTTCGAGCTTGGCGCTTTCGGGGATCACGTTGGGCGCATGGCCGGCATGCAGCGAGCCGATCGTCACCACCGCGGTTTCGTTCGGATCGATATTGCGCGACACGATGGTCTGCAGCGCCATCACCAGGCTGCCCGCAACCAGGATCGGATCGATCGACTGGTGCGGCCGCGCCGCGTGGCCGCCCTTGCCGCGAATGGTGATCGTGACGGTATCGCAGGCGGCCATCATCGGGCCGGCGCGGAACATGAAGGTGCCCACCGGCACGCCCGGATGGTTGTGCAGGCCGAAGATCGCATCGCAGGGAAAGCGTTCGAACAGCCCGTCGGCCAGCATCCGCTGGGCGCCGCTGGCGCCGGCGCCGATCTCCTCGGCCGGCTGGAAGATCAGATTGACGGTGCCGTCGAAATTGCGCGTGCGTGCCAGTTGGCGCGCGGCACCGAGCAGGATCGCGGTGTGGCCATCGTGGCCGCAGGCGTGCATCTTGCCGCAATGGACGCTGGCATACGGCAGGCCGGTCGATTCCAGAATCGGCAGCGCGTCCATGTCGGCGCGGATGCCGATGCTGCGCCCGCTGTCGCCGTTGCGCAGCGTGCCGACCACGCCCGTGCCGCCGACACCGCGCGTCACCGTGTAGCCCCAACGCTCGAGGCGCTGCGCCACCAGTTCGGCGGTGCGGTGCTCTTCGAATCCGAGTTCGGGGTGTTGGTGAATGGTGCGGCGAATCGCCTCGAGTTCGGCGCGGCTGTCCAGCGTATCGGACAACTCGCAGTAGGCCGGGGTGAGATCGGCGCCGAGGCGGGACACAAGAATGGGGGGATCAACTTCTGACATGAGACGCTCGTATTGGCTAGTCCATGAAGGACAGTATTCCACTTAGGATCACGAGTGCCTATGCGATTTGACCTTTGGAGCGCATTTGTTTTAAGAACTGTTGCTAACGGGGTACGGTCCACCCTGATGCGCGCAGGGTCGGGGGAACTCGATCGTCTCGATGGGATCAGAGCCCCCGTCGTGTTTCATTGTGTTACGACGCGATCCAACGTCATCACGCCGCGCGCGAGTAGGGCAGAACGCGCTGCGTCTGCTCGCCCAATCCCTCGATGCCGAGGCGCATGGTATCGCCGGCCCGCAGAAAGCGCGGCGGCTTGAAACCCATGCCGACCCCCGGCGGCGTACCCGTACAGATCAGATCGCCGGGATGCAGCGTCATGAAGCGGCTGACGTAGCTGACCAGCGTGGCGACATCGAACACCATCGTCGCCGTGGTGCCGCTCTGCATCCGTTCGCCATTGACGTCGAGCCACAGCGACAACGCCTGCGGATCGGGCACCTCGTCGCACGTGACGAGCCAGGGGCCCACCGGGCAGAACGTGTCGCAACCCTTGCCCTTGTCCCAGGTGCCGCCGCGCTCCATCTGGAATTCGCGCTCCGACACGTCGTTGACCACGCAGTAGCCCGCCACGTGATCGAGCGCGGTGGCCGGCGGGACGTCCTGCGCGCGCGTGCCGATCACCACGCCGAGCTCGACCTCCCAATCGGTCTTGACCGAATCGCGCGGCAGCATCACCGGATCGTCCGGGCCATTGAGCGCGCTGGTGGCCTTCATGAAGACGATCGGCTCCGTCGGAATCGGCATGCCGGCCTCGGCCGCATGGTCGGCGTAGTTCAGACCGATGGCGACGATCTTGCCGATCCCCGTCCATGGCACGCCGAAGCGCTGCCCATCGGCCAGCGGCAGGGTGGTGGGGTCCAGCGCGCCCAGCTCGGCGAGCATGTTCGGCGAAAGGGTGCGCGCGTCGATATCGCGGATCACCGCCGACAGGTCGCGCACGCGACCCTGCGCATCGATCAGCCCCGGCCGCTCGGCGCCCGCACTGCCAATACGTACCAGCTTCATGGTTCTCCTCGTTTTCCTTGTTGGTGTTCGGCAAGCTTTCCGCCGATCAATTCGCCGCCGCCTGATTGGCCTGGCGCGGTGCGGCCAGCAATTGCTCGATGCGCGAGACCAGTTGGCGGTCCGACGGTTTGACCGAGCTTTGGTAGTTCGCCACCACGCGGCCGTCGCGGTCGATCAGGTACTTGTGGAAATTCCATTTCGGCGCGGTGCCGCTTTCCCTGGCCAGCAGCGCATACATCGGATTGGCCTGATTGCCGCGTACATGCGTCTTGGCCAGCATCGGAAACTTGACGCCGTAGGTGTTGAAGCAGAAGTCGGCGATCTCCTTCTCCGAGCCCGGCTCCTGCGAAAAATCGTTGGAAGGAAAGCCCAGCACCACGAGCCCGCGCTCGCGGTATTTGGCGTAGAGCGCCTCCAGGCCCTCGTACTGCGGCGTGAAGCCGCAATAGCTGGCAGTATTGACGACCAGCACGACCTTGCCGGCGTACTGGCACAGGTTCTGTTCGGCCTCGTCCTGCAGCCTCGGGAAGCGGAAGTTCAGCGTGGCGGGACAGCTGGCTGCGGCGGCCGGGCTCGCGGCCGGGGCAGCGGTGGCAGAGCGGTTTGCACCCTGTTCGCCGGCGGCGTGGGCGCCCGGAGCGGAAAGTGCAAGGACGATGGCCAAGGGCAGGGCGGCGCGGCGCCGCTGCAGCGGTTGGCTTGGGGCGGAAGCAAAGCGGGTCATGGCGTCGATCTCCATCGAACGGTGACCCGTAGTCTACGCCGGCCATGGTGCCTGGGGGCCAAGGACCGGCGGCGCACGGGGCCCGCGCCCGTTATTCCATCGCCAGCGGCTTGACGTGGTCGGACACGGCACCACGCAGCTCGACGTCCGGCGTACGACGGACCAGACTGATCGCCAGCAGGGCCGCCGCCGCGCCGGTGGCGAAGATCCAGTGAAAGCCGGCCTCGACGCCCCCGGCCAGCCGGTGCTGGAGCTCGGGCGCCAGTTGGGCGAACGCTTCGCTGCCATGGCGCAGCGCGCCCAGGTCGAGCGGCGCCGCGATGCTGTCGTGCCCGGCCGCGTGCAAGGCGCCGCGGAAGGCCAGGGTCAGCAGCGTGCCGGCCAACGCGCCGCCGAGCGCGCTGCCCAGCGAACGGAGCACCAGCAGCGCGCCGGTGCCGGCGCCGGTGTCGCGGCGCTCGAGCGCGTTCTGCACGTTCATCAACGTGCCGACCATGCAGATGCCCAGCCCGACGCCGGTCACCATCATCGCCGCCAGCAGCAGCGTCAGCGAACTGGCCGGCGTCGCGGTCGACAGCGCTGCCAGGCCGAGCGCCGCGGCGGCAAAACCGGCGGTCAGCAGCCCGCGCAGCCGGCCGAGCCGGGGCGCCAGCATCGCGACCACGAAGTTGCCCGCCACGGTGGACAGCAGAAAGGGCACCACCAGCATGCCCGACATCGCGGCATCGGCGCCGCGCACCAGCTGGAAATGCAGCGGCAGCGCAAAGACGCACAGAAACAGCGCCGAAGCGGCCAGCGCCGAGGCACCCACGCCCAGAACGTAGCTGCGGTTGGCGAACAGCCGTGGCGGCAGCATCGGATCGCTGGCGCGCCGTTCCTGCCAGACCAGCGCGAGCACGCTGAAGCCGGTCAGCGCCGCCAATCCGGCCATCGGCGCGGACAGCCAGTCGTACCGCTCGCCGCCCCAGCTCATCGCCAGCAGGAAGGAGACGATGGCCACCGTCAGCAGCAGCGCGCCGCCCCAGTCGACGCGCGCGTTGCCGGCCGGGGCGGGCAGGGCGCGCAGGCCGCGATGGCACAACCACATCGCCAGCAGCCCGAGCGGCAGATTGATCCAGAACAGCCAGCGCCACGACAGATGGTCCGACACCCAGCCGCCGACCAGCGGTCCGGCCACCGAGGCCACCGCCCACACCGCCGCCAGATAGCCCTGATAGCGGCCGCGCTGGCGGGGCGATACGACGTCGGCGATGGCGGCCTGCGCCAGCGACATCAGGCCCCCGCCGCCGATGCCCTGCAGCGCGCGAAACAGAATCAGCTGCTGCAGCGAGCCCGCCATCGCGCACGCCAGCGAGGCCAGCACGAACAGCGCGATCGCTACCAGCAGCAGCCGGCGCCGGCCGAACGAATCCGAGAGTTTGCCGTACAGCGGCGTGGTGACGGTCGAAGTAATCAGGTAGGCCGTGACGATCCAGGACAGATGCCCAAAGCCGTCGAGATCCTCGGCGATTGCCGGCACCGCCGGAATCACCACGGTCTGATCGAGTGCGGCGAGCAGAATGCACAGCACGATGCCCCCGATCACGCGCATGATCGCGCGATGTTCCACGGCGGGGACGGCGGTCTGCGCCGATGCCGGGACCGCGGTGCCGGACGAAGGGATCGAAGCGGGAGTGGTGGGGGAAGCTGGGGTAGGGCGATCGGAAACGGCGGGGCGCGACATCGGGGAGCGGCGGCAGGCGGCCGCTTCCTGGGCCGCTGCACGCGGCCGCACGGCGCGGCCGAAGCGAGCCCTGACGGACCGGCTTCATCTGTTATTCAGTAAACGCAGAATTATATGCGTTTACCGAATATGCCGCCCGCTGGTCCGGCTCGCGCGGTACTAGCGACTGCCGGCGATGTATTGCTCCAGCTGCTCGATGATGAAGCGTTGCTCGGAGATGATGTCCTTGACCAGATCCCCGATCGACAGCATGCCAATCAGCTCGTCGCCTTCCATGACCGGCAGATGGCGCAGGCGGTGCTGCGTCATCAGCGCCATGCATTCGTCCGTGGTCTGGTCGGCGCGTACATAGACGACTGCGGTGGTCATGATGTCCCGCACGAGCGTTTCGCGGGACGTCCGCTGCATCAGGATGACCTTGCGCGCGTAGTCGCGTTCGCTGAGGATGCCGACGATCTTGCCATGCTCCATCACCAGCAGCGCGCCGATGCTCTTTTCCGCCATCAACTGGAGCGCGGCATAAACGGTCGCGCTCGGCTGGATGCTGTAGATGGCTTGCGTCGGTTTGGACGCAAGGACCTGTCGTGCAGTTTTCATCATCCACTCCTGGTCGGGTCGGGAAGGACTGCTGCCCGCGCCGGCATCCGCGGCGACGGGCGTCCGCCGGCTGGGTCGGCGGTACGCCATTCCAGATTAGCAAAGGATCGCGACGCGTCACAGGGTGACGAGGAAGAATCTTAGCGATGTGCATCAGCCTGCATGTCGCTTCGCTTGCCCCAAACGCGTGCCGACCGATGGGGCGGGGCGGTCGCATCGGTGCCCCCGGGTCCGGTACGCGTGGCACGGGCTTGCGCCCGTGCGACGATTGTTTGCAGCTCGATTCGGTTCACTCGTTCACCGCCCGAAAGGGCGGCAATGTGGCCCATATACCGCAATACTTTCCCGACGGCGGCCGGCGGCAGGCCGGGCAGGACGGCGGCGAGATCGCCCAGGTGCCGGGTGACCAGCATGAAGCCACTGGCTGTTGTCGGGTCAACATCCGGAAGCGGCGTGACCGGCGGCTTCATGCCCTCTGGACTGACTGCGGCCACGAGGCCATCGGCCAGCCGAGTTGCGCCACTTTCCAGCCAATGCTGGAACGCGGGTCCGGCGGGCAACCCGGCGATCAGTTGCACGATTCGCTTGGCTTTGGCCATGTCGAAGTCATGGCTCTTGGCGAATCGGTCGCAGAGCGACGCCACCAATTCGTCCCGCTTCTTCCGCTCTTCGGTTCCCGGTGCCAACGCGAGCGAGCACAGCGGCTCGAGGATCAGCTCCAACTGGTCAAGCCGCAGCGCCTCCGGCAACGCACCCAACTGCTCCTGCAAAAGGTCCAGATATTCGTTCCACACCACCGCGTCGCGGAAGTCGAGGCTGGCTGGAATGTCGAGTTTCGGCTCGCCGGACGCGCGAAATCCGCGACAGAGTTCGTACAGCCAGCTCAGCCGGCTGTCGCCCGGCAAAAAGCCCCGTTCGGGAACCAGCCCGTCTTTGCCTTCACGTTGCCTGAAATGGCCCAGCGAGTACCGGATGCGCGCGGAGCGGACAGACCCGCACGGCAGCACGCTGCGGAAGGTCCGCACGATGGCGAACAATTGCTGCCGCCATGTCATCTGCCGGAACGGCACTTCGACCAGGATGCCTTCCATTTGCGGTGCCTTGTGTTGGCACAGTTCGAAGCGATAACGGTTGCGGCCGAGTTGAACGATGTGGTGGGAACTGTCGCGATGAAGGGTCTGCAGAAGCTCGCCGGGATGGCGGTGCACGGCCTGCCGGACGTCGTGGATGCCGGCGAATCGGTGGATGGTGAGGGGAGCGCGCATGATCGATGGCAGCCTGGTGTCTGGCGGATAGGCATGGCTGCGCACCGCCGTGGAGGCCGTCGTGCCAGTGCCATGCAGTGAAGGCATGGCCGAAGTGTGACGAGTGCGTCAAAAAAGAACTTTCGTAATCTGCCTGTTTCCGCGTGAAGCGACACATAGACACAAGGCTCGTGCCACGTTCACACAACCATCGATACATATCTTGGGCCGCAGCGGCCGCCAGCGGTCCAGGGATTTGCGGCATCATGGCGGCGTTGCCGATTCCATCGCGGGGCCTTGCCGTCCCGCCCGCTGCCGTGTCCGCCAACGAAGTCCCTTCCCGTTCCCGCGATGCATCGCCTGCCCCGGGCGTACCGATTGCCTGCGCCCATTGCCTCGCCCTGGCAGCCGACGCGCGTCGCCGCGAGCCGCACGAACGGCTGGCGCTGAAGCACACTGCGCCGCTGGTCAGCGAAAGCGCGGCGGGTGTGCCGTTCAGCATGCTGACGTTCGAGTGCCGCGAGTGCGGCACCACCTGGCGCCTGTACGATCGGGCCAACGAGTTGTTCGTCTCCTGGGTGCCACAGTGGCGGCCCGGTGCCTTGGGCTAAGATAGCGCCCGACGCCGGCCTGCGCCGGCTCGCCGGATGACCGGGATGGCGGCGTAGTGCCGGCTATGACCGTCAACGCCGGCGATCACTCCCTATCCAATCCCTGTCGCCTGCCACCATGTCTCTTGCTTTCCGCCTGCCCGGACTCGCCGCCCTTGCCGCCGTCACCTCGTTTGCCGCCATCGGCAGCGCCCCCGCTTTCGCCGCGGACAATTACCCGTCACGGCCGATTCGCCTGATCGTCGCCTATCCGACCGGCGGCATCAGCGATACGGTGGCCCGCGCGCTCGCCGAGCGGCTGTCCGACCAAATGGGAACGTCGGTGGTGGTGGAGAACAAGGCAGGCGCCGGCGGCAGCATCGGCATGGACGCGGTCGCCAAGGCGGCGCCCGACGGATACACGATCGGCTTCTCGTCGACCAGTCCGCTGACCTTGAATCCGCATGTCGGCAAGGTCCATTACGACCCGCAGCGCGATATCGCGCCGGTGATGAGCGTGATGTATTCCCCGGTGATCGTGGTCGCCACCTCCAGCTTCACCGGCAAGACCTTCCAGGATCTGGTCGCGCAAGCCAGGACCCGGCCGGGTTCGGTCCGTTGGGCGACCTCGGGCCTCGGCACGGTCGGCCATGTCGTGCTCGAGCAGATCAAGGCCAAATCGCAAGCCGATCTGACGCTGATTCCGTACAAGGGTGCCGGTCAGCAGATGAACGATGCGCTCGGCGGCCAGTTCGAAGTGATGAGCACCAATGCCAGCCCTGCGCTGACGCAGCAGATGCAGGCGGGCCGCCTGCGCGCGCTGGCGGTCGGCGCGCCCAAGCGCATCGACGCGCTGGCCGATGTGCCCACCTTTGCCGAGCTCGGCTATCCGAAGGCCAACCTGACTTCGACGTTCGGCGTGTTCGCCCCCGGCAAGACGCCGGCCGCGATCGTCGCCCGTCTCAATGCCGAACTGAACAAGGCGCTGGCCGCGCCGGAAGTCCGTGAACGCCTGCTCAAGGGCGGCGAGGTACCGACGGGCGGCAGCGCGGCGCAATTTGCCGCGGCGATCCGCGCCGAGTACGACGACAACGGCCGCATCGTCAAGGAAGCCGGCATCAAGGCGGACTGAGCCGTCGCGGCCGTAGGCCGCGCCACGATGGCTCACGCGCTCAGGCCGGCGGCTGCGGATCGCAGCCAGGCTCGGCCGCCTCCGCCGCGGCCCAGCGCGCCAGCGCCGTCAGCTCGTCCGGTTCGGTCAGCATGCCGTCCTCGTCGAGCAGGCAGAACGCGATCAGCCCGCCCATCAGGCCGCCCGCCCCGGGCGCCAGCCAGAACAGCCATAGCTGGGCCGTGGCCCAGCCCTGCACGAACAGCGCCTGGCCGGTGGCGCGGGCCGGGTTCAGCGCGGCATGGGTAACCGGCAAGGCGAGCAGATGCGCCATCGCCAGCGCCGGCCCCAGTACCACGGGGCCCGCCGCGATCAGGCGGCGCCGGCGCGTGACGCTGGCGGTCACCAGCGCGAGCATCGCGGTCGCGGCGAATTCGATCGCCAGGGCGCTCGGCATGTCGTAGCCCGCAGGCGAATGCAGGCCATAGCCATTGGCGGCGAAGCGGTCGGCCGACAAGGCGAAGTCCGGGCGGCCTTGCGCGGCCAGCATCAGCAAGGTCGCCGCGGCCACCGCACCAACCAGTTGCGCAATGCCGTACGGAATCACGTCGCGCCACGGAAAGCGCCGCGCTGCCGCCAGTCCGAGGCTGATCGCCGGATTCAGATGCGCGCCGGAGATCGGCCCCACCGCCCGTGCCATCGCATAGGCCGCCAGCCCGAAGGCGAGCGCGATGCACAGCAGGTCCGCGGCGGTGTCCGGTTTGCAGCCGGCCAGCACCACCACACCGCATCCGGCAAAGATCAGTCCGAAGGTGCCGACCGCTTCGGCGAGCAGCCTTCTGGCCAGAGACGCCATGGTTTGCTCCTTAGCCTGGCTCGACCGCATCGAGGCGGCAGCCGGCCGAATACACCGTGGTCAGCCGCACGCCGTTGTGCGGCCACAGGGCCAGCTTGGTCCGCACGCGCGACAGATGGCTGTCGAGAGTGCGTGAACCGTCCGGCAGCGGGCGGCGCCAGACCGCGTCGATCATGGTCTGGCGCAACACGAGCTGGCCGAGATGCTGGAACAGCAAGATCGCCAGGTCGAACTCCTTGGGCGACAGCATGACCGGTGCGCCGGCCAGATAGGCTCGCCGGTCGCTGGTCGAAAAGCGGTAGGCACCGACCGACAGATCGAAGCATCCTTCGCCAGTTTCGAGCATGCGGCGCGCCAGCGCCTGGACGCGGGCAGCCAGTTCGGCGCGCCGCACCGGCTTGGTGATGAACGCGTCTGCGCCCTCGACCAGACCGCGACACAGCTGGCACGCTTCGGCGGCATGGCCGAGCAGCATCACGGGCAGGCGGCTGCCGAGCGTGCGCCGCACCCACAGCAGCACGTCCTGAGCAGCGATGCCCGGCACCTCCCAATCCAGCAGCAGCATGTCGAACGTTTCCTGGCGCAATGCCATCATCAGGGTCCGTCCCTCGCGAAAGCGGATGCATCGATGACCTTGCAGGCTGAGCGTTTGCTCCAGCACCACGGCTTGCGTGGGATCGTCCTGCAGCGCGGCGATTCTCATGGCGTCTGCTCTCCTCGCGTGTCGATGTTCGATGGCGCGGATCGCGAGAGCGCATGGATTTGCCTGCGCGTCGGGCACCGCGGCATTGGCGCGGCAATGTCGATCCGCGCAGGCATCGTACGTTCAGACATTGGAATGCCGAAAGTGAGATTTTGTTGAAACCTCAAATTGAGGCAATTCCTATTTGTAAACGGCGGCGCGCCGTCTTTAATGCGGGGTGGTTCGATGCCCGATGAGAAGGGACCGGCCGCATGCAGGCCGGATTTCGATCGCTCACCACCGTGAACGGAGTTTGCGCATGAAGATCGCATCGCTCGAAGACGAACCCGCGCAGGCCGCGTGGATCCAGCAAATCGTGACGGAGGCCGGCCACTGCTGCGTCAGCTTCGGTCTAAGCCGGCAGTTGCTGCTGCGCTTGCGCGACGAGAGTTTCGATCTGTTGCTGCTCGATTGGCAGATGCCGGACATGAGCGGCAAGGAGGTTCTGCATTGGACCCGCACCAATCTGGACCGGCGGGTCCCGGTGATGTTCCTGACCTGCCGCGGCGCCGAGGAGGATGTGGTCAGCGGCCTGTGTGCCGGGGCGGACGACTACATGGTCAAGCCGATCCGGCCCGGGGAGCTGACCGCGCGCATTCAGTCGCTGCTGCGCCGTGCCGACAGCCGCCGCGGCAGCCCGGACGCCCGCGTCTGCCTGGGCGGCTATGTGTTCGACAGCGGCGCGCGTACCGTCACGCTGAACGGCCGCCCGATCGAGTTGACGCCGAAGGAATTCGACCTGGCCCTGCTGCTGTTTCGCAACGAGGGTCGCATCGTCGCGCGCAACTATATCGTCGCCGCGGTCTGGGGCAGGGAGATCTCCCCACTGTCTCGCACCATCGATACCCATATGTCCCGTGTGCGCAGCAAGCTCGGGCTGCGCGCCGATCGCGGTTTTCGGCTGATCCCCGTCTATACCCACGGCTATCGACTAGAGGCGGTGTCCCTGCCATGAACTTGCGTGAAGGGTTTGCTCGCTTGGTTGCATGGCGCCGACGCTGGGCCCGCAGTTCGGCGCGTCACGGCGATCCGGTATGGCGCGCGGTGGCGCATGGGGTGGCGCACGATCTTCGTGTTCCGCCCACCGACATGCTGGCACTCGCGGGCCTGTATCGCGCCGGCGCACTGACCGCTCCTGCGTTCGCCGCACAGGTCGTTGCACACGCGCGCGAGGCGCTGACCCGGGTCGACGAACTGGGCTGCCTGATCGAGGAGGCCGTTCATCGATATCGCCGCGAAGCGGTCGATCTGGCGGCGCTGGTTGGGGGATGCGTCGATGCGGCATGGAGCGCGGCCGCCGAGACCGGCGTGGCCCTGCATTGGGAGGGCTTGCCTACCGCCGCAAGGGTGGATGGGGATGCCCGCATGCTCGAAATGGCCGTGACCCGTCTGCTGGCCCGAGCGATTCTCAATGCCTCACCCGATGCGGCCGTGCGTCTGCGGATCGGCGTCTCGGGCTGCGTGTGCTGCGTCGAGATGACGACAGCTGTCGCGTCGACCGGTGCGGTCGTCGCGGCGTTGTCGCGCACTGCGCCAGCCGGAATGTTCGTGCGGCGCGTGATGCGATGCCACCGCGGCAAGCTGACGTTGCGCCAGGAGGGTGACGCGGCGATCTGGCGCCTGGTGCTGCCCCAAAGCAAGAAAGCACCCGAAGGTGCTTTCCTGCCTGTCGATCGGTAAGAAACGACGCCGATCAGAAGATGTGGCGGATACCCACGGCCACGCCGGTCTGGTTGCTCTTGCCCGGCAGTTCGGTGCGAGCACCGTCCTTGACCTTGTTGTAGTCGACCGTACCGTAGACCTGGGTACGCTTGGACAGCGCGTACTCGGCCAGCAGCACGCCGGTGTAGCGCTTGCCGTCGTTGCCGGCAACGCCATCCTTGTTGTCGATGTCGTCGTAGTAGAACGCGCCGGTCAGGGCCAGGGCCGGGGTCAGCTGATAGCTGGCGCCCACGTAGCCGATCTTGTCCTTGCGCGGATTGGCCGCATGGCTGCCGCCCACCGGAATCGGGTTGCCCGTGGTGGCTTGATCCGGGTTCAGGAAGCCGTTGTCGATGACGCCGGTGTGGTCCTTGCCGCCGATGTAACCGACGAACAGCTTGGCTGCGCCAATGGTGTACTTACCGGCGACGCCCCACATTTGCTGCTTGTTCTCGTTGATGTCGCGGATTTCCTGGTACACGCCGCCGATGCCGAACGGGCCAAAGGCGTAGGACGCACGAGCACCCCAGTACTGGTTGGTGCGCACGCTGCCGGCTTGTTCGCCGAAGCCATAGCTGGCGCCGACGTTCAGCCCGCCGAACTTGCCGTCATAGCTGATGACGTTGTCGCGGCGCAGTTGGGTCAGGAAGAACGGCCAGGCGTTGTTGGTGTAATTGCCGATCGTCAGCGGATCGAAATCACCGAACAGATTGAAGCCCTCGGTGTACTGGCGGCCCAGCTTGATGGTGCCGAAGTCGCCCGACAGACCGACGTAAGCCTGACGGCCGAACAGCGTGCCGGTAGCCTGGTTGCCACGGCCGGTGTCCGGATCGAAGCCGTTTTCCAGCTGGAAGATCGCCTTCAGGTTGTTGCCCAGGGCTTCGCTGCCCTTGATGCCCCAGCGGCTGTTGGTGATGGCGCCGTTGGTCAGTTCGACCAGGCCGTCATCGTTGGCGTTGGCGTTGGTGGTGTAGCGAATGCTTTGGTCGACGATCCCGTACAGCGTGACCGAGGTTTGCGCGTAGGCGCTGCCGGCGAACAGGGTGCCGAGTGCGAGAGTCAAGGCCGATTTCTTCATGGTGCTCCTTTTCTGTCTTGTGGTTCTGTCGCCGGATCGCGGCGGCATTTATGAGCTCTACGTTGTCGGTAGACGCCGCGAAAATTTATCAAAACGTAACCGGTTCCGACACCAATCCGTGCTCGGGCGGCGCCGAATGGACGCGGCTGGTGCAATTTCGTTGTCCGGCCGCGACAGTTGCCCGCAATGGTGCATTGCGGCGTGCAAAGTCGCGCCAGCGGGGGCGTCCAGGAACGGAAGGGGAAGCGGAAAGGGAGGAGGCGGGGACAGCAGGGCATCCGCGTCGGGACACCCCGCCAAAGGGGGGAGCGGCAGGACCGGGCGGTCCCGCCGCGGAAGGTCAGCTCTGCGGGATCTCGATCTTGACCTCGAGCACCTCGAGGTTGTCCTGGCGCTCGAGACTGACCCGCAGGTCCTGGTCGCCGATCTTCACGTACTTCGAAATCACGGCAACCAGCTCGCGCTGCAGTGCCGGCAGATAGTCGGCCGGCGCGGAATGGCCGGTGCGTTCATGGGCGAGGATGATCTGCAGCCGCTCCTTGGCGACCGACGCGGATTTCTTTTTCTCCCCGAGCAGGAAGGACAGGATCGACATGGGGATGAACCCTCCTTACTTGTTGCCGAACAGGCGCGACAGCAGGCCCGGCTTCTGATAATCGACGAAGCGCATCGGCTTTTCCTTGCCGAGGAAGCGGTCCACGACGTCGCCATAGGCGTCGGCCACGTCCGTTCCCTCCAGATGGATGGCCGGCGTGCCCTGGTTCGAGGCGTGCAGCACCGCCTCGGATTCGGGAATCACGCCGATCAGCTTGATGCGCAGGATTTCCTGGATATCGGTCAGCGACAGCATCTCGCCGCCGTGCACCCGCTTCGGGTTGTAGCGCGTGATCAGCAGGTGTTCCTTGATCGGCTCGCCTTCGCTGGCGCGCTTGGTCTTGGACGACAGGATGCCCAGAATCCGGTCGGAGTCGCGCACCGACGAGACTTCCGGATTGGTCACGATCAGTGCTTCGTCGGCAAAGTACATCGCCATCAGCGCGCCGGTTTCGATGCCCGCCGGCGAATCGCAGACGATGTATTCGAAGTCCATGTCGATCAGATTCTTGATCACCTTCTCGACGCCTTCGTGCGTCAGCGCTTCCTTGTCGCGCGTCTGCGAGGCCGGCAGGATGAACAGGTTCTCGCACTTCTTGTCCTTGATCAGCGCCTGATGCAGGTTCGCTTCGCCCTGCACCACATTGATCAGGTCATAGACCACCCGGCGCTCGCAACCCATGATCAGGTCGAGGTTGCGCAGGCCGACGTCGAAGTCGATCACGGCGGTCTTGTGGCCGCGCAGGGCCAGCCCGGCGGCGAAGCTCGCGCTGGTGGTGGTCTTGCCGACGCCTCCCTTGCCGGAGGTCACAACGATGATTTTTGCCATGGCTCTTGGTCCAGTAATAGGGTTGAAGCTTGCGCTGCGATGTTGCGGGACTCGGCCGGACTCACTTCATGCGAAGCGGCTCGAGAATCAGGGTTTCGTCGGCGAGCCGGACCTGCGCGGGTTTGCCCAGCACGTCGGGCGGCAGGGTCTGTTCGGCGGTCCGGTAAATGCCGGCGATCGAAATCAGTTCGGGTTCCAGGCAGGTGCAGAAAATGCGCGCGTCCGGATTGCCCTTGACCCCCGCCAGCGCACGGCCGCGCAGCGGGGCATAAATATGGATATTGCCTTCGGCGATGACCTCCGCGCCGAAGCTGACCACGTCCATGATGACGACGTCGCCGTGCGCGTAGATCTGCTGGCCCGAGCGTAGCGGCTTGTCGATCAGCAGCGTCGTGGCGGCCCGCGGCGGTTCCGGCGTGGCAACCGGGGCTGCGGCTGGCGCGGCAGCCGCAGCCTCGCTGGCCGCCGCCTGCTCTGCGTCGCGGGCGGCGCGCCCGTTGCCGCGGCGGCTCTGGCTGTCGAGCATCGGCAGTCCGCAGGCCTGGGCCCAGTCGTGCTGCTCCTGGCGTGCCACCACGCCGATCGCGCGGGCCTTCAGCGTGGACAGCGTGTCGATCACCGCGCCCAGCTCCGGCCGCTGGTCGTCCTGCAGCGAGCGCAGGTCCAGCGCGATGACGTCGTTCGAGAAGAAATCGGGGGTGGCTTCGAAGCGCGACAGCAGATCGTCTCGCAGCGCCGAGGTATCCGCGGTATGGAGCGCAAGAAGGAGGGCGTCGACATTGCCACTACGCAGCTCGAAGTGTGGCGATTTCTTCTGGGACATAGCCGGGTAAGCGTGGAAATATCGCATTCTAACTGCGTCTCCCCGGCTAACTGTAACAATTGTCGATCAGGTGACCTGCACGGCGCGACGTTGGCAGCCTGGTCCGGCAGGTTCGTCCTCAGGTCGACCTTCGTTCTCCAGCGCACTGCCACTTGTTACGATTGCGCATCCTGACCGAGGAGCGTTCATGGGTGCGATCGTCAATTGCGTGGCCTACCGGGGCGGCAAGCGGCTGGGCGAAGTCCCGTTGGAGGACATCAGCGAGGTACTGAAGACGCCGGGCACATTTGTCTGGCTGGGCCTGTACGAACCGGATCTCGCGCTGCTGCGCCAGGCGCAGCTCGAATTCGGGCTGCACGATCTGGCGGTCGAGGACGCGTTGAACGCCCATCAGCGCCCCAAGCTGGAGTCCTATGGCGACAGCGTCTTCATCGTGCTCAATACCGCCCAACTGGTCGGCGACAGCGTCGAGATCGGCGAGACGCATCTGTTCGTCGGCCCCAACTACGTGGTATCGGTCCGCCACGGGGCCAGCAGCACCTACGCGCCCGTGCGCGATCGCTGCGAGCACGAGCCGCACGCGCTGGCCAACGGCCCAGGCTACGTGCTGTACGCCCTGATGGACTTCGTCGTCGATCACTACATGCCGATCGTCAACCGGCTCGAGGACACCTTCGAGCAACTGGAGCAGGGCCTGTTCCGCGACCAGTTCGACCGCACCGCGATCGAACGGCTGTACCACATCAAGCGACAGGTGCTGCGGCTGCGCAATGCCGTCTATCCGATCGAGGAGATGTGCGGCCAACTGATTCGCCTGCACGAGGACCTGGTGCCCAGGGATCTGCGGGCCTATTTCCGCGACGTCGAGGACCATGCGAGCCGGCTGCTGCGAACGCTGGACGTCGTGCGGGAGATGCTGACCACCGCGGTGCAGGTCAATCTGGCGCTGGTCACGGTGGGACAGAACGAGGTGGTGAAGCGGCTGGCCGGCTGGGGTGCCATTCTCGCGATCCCGACCGTGGTGTTCAGCCTGTACGGCATGAACTTCGAATTCATGCCGGAGCTGAAACTGCCCTTCGCCTATCCGGCCGTGATCGCCGGTACCGCGCTGGCCTGCACGGCGCTCTGGCGCAAGTTGCATCGGGCAGGGTGGGTCTGAGGGCCTAAAACCCAAGGGCCTAAAACCTGCGGGCCTAAAAGGCGTGAGGGCCTAAAAACATGAGGGCCTAAAAAAACCGGCCACCACCTCCGGTGCCGGGGCGCGACATTGCGATGGTGGTGGCCGGGTCCGCGCAAGCTGCCCGTGTGGAGAACAACGCCGGGCATGTTACGAGCGCGGCGCTCCAGCGTTGTCGAGAACGGCCCGCGACTTTCGCGTTCGGCTCTTGTGGCTCCTGTAGCTCTTGTGGCTCATGTGGCTCATGTGGCTCATGTGGCTCATGTGGCCCCACGCGCCAGGAAAAAATCTGCGCGCTTTGCACAATGGCGACGGCATCGCGGCACGGGCACAGCGGGGGCAGGACGGGCAGGCGGCAAGCAAACGACAGCCGGTCTCGGAATGCAATTTGCATCCCCTTCCGAATCGATCTTCGGAGGACAGACGATGAACGATCCGCACGATATGTCCGCGGTCTCTGCCACGTCCGGGGCTGCGCCAACGAGCGAGTGCCAGGATGCCGTGGCGCACCGGACGCTGGACCTCGACGGCATGCGCATTTTCTACCGCGAAGCCGGACCGAAAGACGCCCCCACGGTGCTGCTGCCACACGGCTACCCGTGCTCGTCCTACCAATACCGCCGTCTACTGCCGGCGCTCGCCGACCGCTGGCATGCCGTGGCGCCGGATTTTCCGGGATTCGGCTACAGCGATACGCCGGACTTCGGCCGGTTCCGCTACGACTTCGACGCCTATGCGGCCTTTCTCGAGCGCTTCGCCGACGCCCTGGGACTGCGGCGGTTTGCGCTCTATCTGCACGACTACGGTTCGCAGATCGGCTTGCGCCTTGCCATCCCGGCGCCGGAGCGGATTACCGCGCTGATCGTGCAGAACGGCGATATCTACGAGGACGCGCTCGGGCCCAAGTACGAGACGATCCGGCGCTATTGGGCGGACCCGTCGCCGGCCAATCGCGCGCCGCTGGAAGGGGCCGCCAGCGAGCACGGCTTTCGCGACGAATTCATCGGCGAAATCAAGCCCGAACACGTGCCCCGCATGTCGCCGGATCTATGGACGCTGCACTGGCGCCTGATGGATACGCCGGCCCGGCGCGAGCTGGCCGTGCGGCTGATGGAAGGGCTCAAGGCGAATCTCGACTGGTTTCCGCGCTATCAGGCCTATCTTCGCGAGCATCAGCCGCCGACGCTGATCCTATGGGGACCGCACGACGGCTATATGCCCGAGGCCGCGGGCCGTGCCTATCTGCGCGATCTGCCGCGCGCCGAACTGCATATGACCGACGGCGGCCATTGGCTGCTGGAGACGCATTTCGCGCAGGTGTGCCCGCTGATCCGCGACTTTCTCGGCCGCGTGCCGCAGGCCACGTGACGCACCGCCGGCGTGGCGCAATCAGACCAGCCGCGCTCCAGGCCACGCGCCCGACATCACGATGGTCCGCACCGACTGCCGTACCGACTGCATGACGTCCCACAGGCCGGGCACCGTCGGCCGATTGCGCGCGACCGTCAGCGCAATCTGCCGCGTGACGACGGGATCGACGAGCCGCGTCGATACCAGCCGTCCCTGCGCGACGCGGTCGGCGACCGCGGCGAACGGCAGCAGCGTCGCGCCGCAGCCTTCCTCGACCAGCCGCATCGACACCGTGTTCGACGCATCGCATTCGAGCGCGAGCGTCAGCGCGGTGCCGGCGCGCGCGGCCAGCCCCTCGGCCAGCACGCGCAGGCCGTGCTCGGTGCTCGGCAGGATCAGCGGCACTTCGCCGAGCCTGCGCACCGGGAAGGTCGGACCGATATGCGTCCACGAGGTCGGCGTGACCAGCGTCAAGTCTTCCTCGAGCAGCACGTCGACCTTCAGCGCGCCGTGCTGCTCGGGCAGATAGAGCAGCGCGACATCGACTTCGCCCGCGGCGAGCCAGCCGAGCAGCGGACTGGCCAGCCCCTCGACGAAGCGCAGCCTCGTCGCCGGGAACCGTTGCTTCAGCGCGGTGCCGATGCTGGCGAACGCGGTGTGCGCGATGGTCGGCTGCGCGGCGATCACCAATTGCGCCGGTCCCTGCGCCGTCGAGGCGCGGATTGCCTCGCGCGCCTCGGCCAGCGTCGAGGCGACCTGGCGCGCGTAGCCGAGCAGGGTATGGCCCGCCTCGGTCAACACCACGCCGCGTCCGCTGCGGTGGAACAACCGCGTGTCCAGCGCCGCTTCGAGCCGTGCGATCTGCCGGCTGACGGTGGACTGGTCCGCGCCCAGTTCCAGCGCGGCGCGCGAGATGCTCTGCGTGTTCGCCACGCAGACGAAGCAGGCCAGGTCGTCCGAGTTCGGCGTCGGTGCGTTGTTGCCGCTCATGCGCCCCTCAGGCACCGCGCCCGGCCCCGGCGCTGTCGCCGCTCGCGGAAGCCGGCGTATCGCCTATCGCGAAATCCGCCATGTGTTCGAGTGCGCGGACCAGCCCGGAATGGTCCCAGGCCTCGCCGCCGAGCGCTTCGCAGACATTGAACAGCTGCTGGCACGACGCGGTGCCGGGCAGGCTCAGTCCCAGCTTGCGGGCGGTCGACAACGCCAGATTCAGGTCCTTCTGATGCAGCGCAATCCGGAAGCCGGGCTCGAAGGTGCGGCGGATCATCCGTTCGCCATGCACTTCGAGAATGCGCGAGCTGGCAAAGCCGCCCATCAGCGCCTGCCGCACGCGGGCGGGATCGGCGCCGGCCTTTGCGGCGAGCACCAGCGCCTCGCCAACCGCCTCGATCGTCAGCGCGACGATGACCTGGTTCGCGACCTTGGCGATCTGTCCGTCGCCGACGCCGCCGACCAGCGTGATGTTTTTGCCCATCAGCTGCAGCAGCGGCAACACGCGATCGAACACCTCCTGCTTGCCGCCCGCCATGATCGACAGCGTGCCGGCCTTGGCGCCGACCTCGCCGCCGGAGACTGGCGCATCGACATAGTCGCAGCCGAGGGCCTCGATGCGTCTGGCGAATTCGCGCGTCTCGATCGGCGAGATCGAGCTCATGTCGACCACGACCTTGCCGCCGGACAGTCCTGCCGCGACCCCGTTGTCGGCGAACAGCACGCGCTCGACATCGGGCGTATCGGGCAGCATCAGGATGATGACCTCCGCCTGGCGCGCGACCTCGGCGGCGTTCGCGCAGGCGCGCGCACCGGCATCGCGCAGCGCCTGCGGTGCGCCGCTGCGGCTATGGACGTACAGCGTATGTCCGCCTTCGAGTAGATGCTGGGCCATCGGGGCGCCCATCACGCCCAGGCCGATGAATCCGATATTGCTCATCTGTTTGCCTCATCGATCGATCCGGAACCGCCAGCCCGCCCAGCATCGTCGCTGGCGCGGCCGGCACCAGCGTCAGCATACGCTCTGCCGGCGATGCCGCGCCGCCATGGCGGGCGGCCACGCCCAGGACCCAAGACCCAAGACCCAAGACCCAAGGCTCGAGGCTCAAGCCGGAGCCGTCGTCAGCCGCGACAGCGGCCCCGGCGATTCGCCGCGCCTGGCGTGCACCTGCGCCGCGGCATCGTCGAGCTGGGCCAGCGTGCCGCCGTCGACCGGAATTGCGCCGGCACGTGCGCGGCAGCGTTCGCGTTCCAGGTCGCCCGGCATGCGGATGGCGTCGTGCCCCGGCTGCAAACGCGAGGACTTCAGCCAGTCGACGAAGGCTTCCAGCTCGACGCCGAAGCTGGTGCTGCCGGCAAGCCGCTCGGGGTCGAACACGATCGTCAGCATGTTGTTCCAGATGGCATGCGGATGCGTCAGGGTCTCGGGCCGGATCGTATGGCCGCCGGTCAACGCGGCGCCCAGCAGCTCGCACATCACCGCCAGCGCATAGCCCTTGTGCTCGGCGAAGGGACGCAGCGCGCCTTGCGGTTCGCCGTTCGGCGGATACATCGCCGATGCCAGCTCGGTCGGCGCGCCATCGGCATCGAGCAGGCAGCCGGCGGGTACGGTCACGCCCTTGTTGTGCGCGACGCGAACCTTGCCAAGCGCGATCGCGCTGGTGGCGAAGTCCAGCACCAGCGGCGGCTTGCCGGCGACGGGCAAGCCGATGGTGAAGGGGTTGGTGCCATAGCGCGCCTGACAGCCGCCGTGCGGCGCGACGATCGGCTTGGACAGCACGTTGACGAAGTGGATCGAAATCAGGCCGGCCGAGCAGGCCTGCTCGGCCCAATGGCCGACGCGTCCCAGATGATGCGACTGGCGCAGCCCCATCACCGCCACGCCGTGCTGCCGGGCCCGCGCGATGGCCAGCGCCATCGCCTCCTCGGCCACCGCCGGCCCCATGCCGCGATTGCCGTCCAGGCTCAGCATGCTGCCGCCATCCTGCAGCACGCCGACGCGCTGGTTCAGCTGCAGCTGATCGCTGAGCCACGACTGCACGTACTTCGGCACCATGCCGACGCCGTGCGAATCGTGGCCGGTCAGGTTGGCCATCACCAGATGGTCGGCGGTCAGACGCGCCTCGCGCTCATCCGAGCCGGCGGCGCGCCACAGGTCGACGATCCATCGATGCAGGGCGTCGGGGGCGATGTGATGTTCGGTCATGGGTTCGGACGAGGGTACGAGGGTGGTGAAGGTGGTACGAGGGTGGTACGGAAGGAGACAGCACGTTCATTCCAGCTTGATGTTGGCCGTCTTGACCAGGTTCGCCCATTTGGCCACCTCCGACTTCTGGAACGCACCCAGTTCCGCCGGACCGGCGCCCGACGGTTCGATCCCCATCGCCATCAGCCGCGATCGCATCTCCGGCTCCTGGATGATCTTGCCGATCTCGGCGGCCAGCCGGTTGACGATCGGCATCGGCGTGCCGGCCGGCGCGAAGATCGCCTGCCACGAGACGATCTCGTAGCCCTTCAGCCCGCTCTCGGCCATCGTCGGCACCTCGGGCAGTTCGGCCGCACGGCGCGGACCGGTGGTCGCCAGCGGACGGAACTTGCCCGACTGGATCAGCGGCATTGCCGCGACGCTGTTCTCGAACACCAGATCGACCTGCTTGCCAAGCAACGCCTGCACCGCCGGGCTGCTGCCCTTGTACGGGACATGCAGCAGCTTGATGCCGGACATCGAGGCGAACAACTCGCCCGCCAGATGCTGCGAGGTCCCGTTGCCCGAGGAGCCGAAGCTGACGCTGCCCGGCTTCGCTCTGGCCGCGGCGATCACGTCGGCGACGCTCTTCCATGGGCTGTCGGCGTTGACGACCAGCACGTTGGGCAATGTGCCGATCAGCGCCACCGGCTGGAAATGCTTGACCGGGTCGTACGGCATCTTCGGATACAGGCTGACGTTGATCGCGTGCGAGCTGATGGTGCCGCCGAGCAGCGTGTAGCCATCCGGCGCCGCCTTGGCGACATAGTCGCTGCCGATATTGCCGCCGGCGCCCGCGCGGTTCTCTATCACCACCGACTGCCCCAGCGTCGACGACAGTCGTTGGCCGATCAGTCGGCCCAGCACATCGGTCGTGCCGCCCGCGGCGAACGGCACCACATAGGTGATCGGCTTGCTGGGCCAATTGTCGGCAGGACCCTGCGCGGCGGCAGGCGCAGCCGCCAGCGATGCGGGCACGCACAGCACGGCGAGGCAGCGGCGCATGGCAGGCAAACGATCGACCCAGGACGCGATCCGGGACCGCGGCGACGGGCGCTGCGGCAATTGCCGGGACTGCCATGAAGGCGGGTAGGGGTTCGGCATGGGGGTTGTCTCCTGTCGTCGTTATGGGGGTCGCCATCCGACTGCCGCGGACCATGAACCCGACGAGACAGCGGTGGCCTGGCATGCAATCTACATGCAGCGCGCATCGCAAGGTTTGCATGAGATGCATAGCAGAAATGCATGCCCTGCCGGGGCAACCTGGTCTCGCCGTCGCAACATGCGCCTACGTTTTCCGCCCTTTCCTTTCTCTTTTTGCGCCATCCATCGAACGGACCATGAGTGCCCAATCCCCCCTTTCCCTCGCCGCCTCGACCGAACCGGTGATGACCGCAGC
>NZ_JABTYE010000060.1 GCF_013314895.1 Cupriavidus gilardii
GAAGCCGTTGCCCAGGTCCTTGGTCAGACCGAGCTTCCAGTCGGTGTACGAGGCGTCCGCCACGTTCTGCACCTTCTGGTAGCCGACGTGCGCGTTCAGCGTCAGGCCCCAGAACTCGAGCGGCACGTTGGCCGACAGGTCCACATACCAGCTGTTCCTGCTGTCGTGGAAGCCGAACAGGTTGGTCGGCGCGTACGAGTACTTGAGGAACACCGGGCCGTAGCCGATGCCCGCGTAGATCTCGGTGGTGTACGGCCGGGTGAAGTTGGCCGGATAGTCGCCGGGGTAGTAGTACTGCAGCACGCCGACGTCGTAGTTCCACTTGCCGTCGCCGAAGGTGTTCTTGAAGCCGGCGTAGAAGTCCATCTCGATCGGCGCCGACACCTCGTCGTTGCTGTCGTTCAGCCAGCTGATGCTCGAATTCCAGTTGCCCGCGTAGAAGCCGCTTACATGGCTGTAGTCGAAACCGCCCTGGATCGCCGGCCGGCGATTGGTCTGCATGATGCCGCGGTAGCGGTATTCGGAGGCCAGCG
>NZ_JABTYE010000007.1 GCF_013314895.1 Cupriavidus gilardii
GTAGAGGCCCCGGCCCCTGCCCCGGGCCTCTACCCTCTGACGCGCGCGATATACCACAACGCGGCGATTTGCGAGCGCGCAGCGGTGCGCCGATAATGTCGCCGCCCGGCGCCAGCATCGGGCCGGCCCATCGGTCCGCTCGCCGCGCCGTACTGGATGCGCGATCGCACCGGGCCGGCCAGCCGTCATCCTCGCCTTCCCGCCGTACCGTCGATGCATTCAGACCAAGGTCTTCCCTATCCGCAACGCCAGTGGGCGATCATCACCGTGTTTTGCGGGCTGATCATGGCCGTGCTGGACGGCTCGATCGCCAATATCGCGCTGCCATCGATATCCCGCCAGCTCGGCACCGACCCGGGCCACACGATCTGGGTCGTCAACGCCTATCAACTGACGGTCACCGTCTGCCTGCTGCCGCTGTCATCGCTCGGCGACATCCTCGGCTACAAGCGCGTCTATCGCATCGGCCTCGCCACCTTCCTGGTCGGCTCGCTGCTGTGCGCGCTGTCGGTCAATCTGCCGATGCTGGTGGCCGCGCGCGTGCTGCAGGGGATCGGCGGCGCCGGCATCATGAGCGTCAATACCGCGCTGGTGCGCTACATCTATCCGCCCACCAAGCTCGGCCGCGGCATCGGGCTCAATGCGCTGGTGGTCGGCATCACGACCGGCATCGGACCATCGGTCGGCGCGCTGCTGTTGTCGTTCGCCAGCTGGCAATGGCTGTTTGCGATCAACGTGCCGGTGGCGGTCATCGCGCTGAGCCTGAGCCGCTGGGCGTTGCCGGTCACGCCGCCGCAGCCGCGCGCGTTCGACTATCCCAGCGCGCTGTTGTCGGCGGTGGTGATCGGCTTGTTCGTGCTTGGCGTCGATGGCCTGGGCCATGACAGCCTGCGCCAGACCGCGGTGGCGGGGCTGATCGCGGCCGTGCTGCTGGGCTGGTGGCTCGCACGAATGGAGCGCGGCAAGGCTGCGCCGCTGGTGCCGGTGGACCTGTTTGCGAGCCGCGCCTTCACGCTGGCGGTGGGCACGTCGTTCTGCTCGTTCATGGCGCAGATGCTGGCCTTCGTCGCGCTGCCCTTCTATCTCGAATATCAGCTGGGCCGCTCGCTGCAGGAGACGGGGCTGTTGATCACGCCGTGGCCGCTGATGGTGGCGGTGATGGCGCCGCTGTCGGGCCGGCTGTCCGATCGTTTTTCGGCCAGCGTGCTGGCCGGGCTCGGGCTCGCGCTGTTGTGCACCGGATTGGTCCTGCTGGCGATGCTCGATCACGGCAGCAACAGTCTCGACGTGCTGTGGCGCATGGCGATGTGCGGGCTCGGCTTCGGTCTGTTCCAGTCGCCCAACAACCGCGCAATGATCGGCGCCACTCCGCCACATCGAAGCGGCGGCGCCAGCGGCGCGCAGGCGACCACGCGGCTGCTTGGGCAGACCACGGGGACCGCGGTGGTGGCGTTGCTGTTTGCGCTGGTGGGAACGTCGGCGTCGCGCACGGCGCTGGGCGTTGCTGCCTGCGTGGCGGCGGTAGGCGCGGCGGTCAGTCTGGCGCGACTGCGGGGCGAGCCGGATCGGCTGGCAGAACGGGGTACGACTGCGCTGGAGGAGTAGCGTGGACTTGCTCCCCTCTCCCGCTGGCGGGAGAGGGGTTGGGGGAGAGGGCACGCGGCGATGCAGGATGCGATGTCGCTGGTTGAAGCGCCCATTGCCCTCTCCCCCGCCCCTCTCCCGCACGCGGGAGAGGGGAGACCGCCGTCGCGTCAGCGCGTCTTCGCGCAGGCCGCCCGCCAATTACTGCGGCGTCGTTCCCGAGTCCTTCACCACCTTCGCCCATTTTGCGATCTCGGCCTTCTGGAACGAGGCCAGTGCCTCGGGCGTGCCGAGCACCGGGTCCAGGCCCAGCGTCTTCAGCTTGGCCTGCACGTCCGGCAGCGTGAAGATCCGGTTCAGCTCGGTATTGAGCTTGGCCACCACGTCCTTCGGCGTCGTGGCCGGCGCGAAGATCGCGAACCACGAGTCGGCCTGGAAGCCGCTCAAGCCCTGCTCGGCCAGCGTCGGAATATCGGGCGCGGAGGCCGAGCGCTTCAGGCTGGTCACGCCCAGCGCGCGCAGCTTGCCCTCCTTGATCACCGGCAGCGCCGACGGCAGATTGTCGAACATCATCGTGATATGCCCGCCGAGCAGGTCGGGAATCGCCATGGCGCGGCCCTTGTAGGGCACGTGCGTGATCTTGACTCCGGCCACCGTGTTGAACAGTTCGCCGGCCACATGGGGCGAGGTGCCGATGCCCGGCGTGCCGAACGTCAACCCGCCCGGTTTCGACTTGGCCAGCGCGATCAGCTCGGCGGTCGTCTTGGCCGGCACGCCCGGATGGACCACCAGCACGTTGGGCGTCGTCGCCAGCAGAATCACCGGCGTGAAGTCCTTGACCATGTCATACGGCAGCTTGCTGTAGACCGCGCCGTTGATCGAATGCGTGCCGACTGTGCCCAGCGCCAGCGTATAGCCGTCGCCCGGCGCACGCGCCACCGTTTCCGCGCCGATATTGCCGCCCGCCCCGGGCTTGTTGTCGACCACCACCGGCTGGCCCCACGACGGCGAAATCTTCTCCGAGACGATGCGCGCCAGCGTGTCGGGCGCGCCGCCGGTCGGGAAGCCGACCACGATCCGAATCGGCCGGGCCGGATAGGTTTCCGCCTGCGCCACCGGCGCGGCGAACGCGGTGGCCAGCACCGTGGCGAGCGCGGACAGCGCGCCCGTGAATGGGGTAATTCGCATGATTCTTGTCTCCTTTGTGTTCGACCCTTGGACTCTCTGGACCCTTTGGACTCTCTGGACCCTTTGGACTCTTCGGAACTCCTGTGGCCCCTATCGACCGCTAACGGCGAGCCCCGGCGAGAACCTTAGCGGCCGATGCCGCCGAACTCGCTCATGACCTTCTCCTGCAGCCGCCGCATGCCCTTGAGCCAGCGGTCGTAGTCCTGTCCCTTGCGGCGGTAGTATTCGAGCACCTCGGGATGCGGCAGGATCAGGAAACGCTCGTCGCGCATGCCTTCCAGCGTCACCGCGGCCACGTGTTCCGGCGTCACCGAGCCTTCCTGCAGGAAGCCCTTGCGCTCGCCGTTCTCGCCGAACAGCATCTTCGTCTGCACGCCCTGCGGGCAGATGCAGCTGACCTTGATGCCGCGATCGCCGTAGGTGATCTCCAGCCATTCGGCAAAGCCGATCGCCGCGTGCTTGGTCACCGCGTACGGTGCCGAGCCGATCTGCGACAGCAACCCCGCGGCCGACACCGTATTGACGAAATAGCCCTCGCCGCGTTCGAGCATCTGCGGCAGCACCGCATTGGCCGCGTGGATATGGGCCATCACGTTGATCTCCCAGATCCGCTGCCATTCGTCGGCCGTGGCATCGAGCCCCTTGCGCAGGATGATGCCGGCGTTCGAGCAGAACACGTCGACCTGACCGAAACGGCGTGTCGCCTCGTCGGCCAGTGCCTGCACCGCGGCTGCATCGGCGACGTCGGTGCGGCAGCCGAAGGTCTGACACGACGGTGCCAGTTCGGACGCCTCCTGAGCGACCTGCTGCGCGCCGCGCTCGTCCAGATCGGCAACCGCGATGCCGCGCGCGCCGGCCTTCGCGAAGGCCAGTACCAATGCCCGCCCGATGCCGGTGGCACCGCCCGTGACGACGACGGTCTTGTTGGTGATCTCCATCCTTGTCTCCTTGTCCTGATGATTGTGGTGGTCGAGATGTCGTGGATATTGGTGATGGTCCCGATGGCGACGGCGACGCCACGTCAGCCGTGGACGCGCCACAGCCGTCCTTGCAGCGCCTCGGCAAGCTGGCGCACGCGCGGGCCCAGGTTGGCTTCGAGGATCTCCGGCGTGAGCCGCGACGCCGCGCCGCCGATATTGATCGACAGCACCTCCGTGCCGCCTTCCAGCACGACCGGCGCGGCGGCGCCGCTGACGGTGCGATCCCATTCGGCATGCGCGACACAGAAGCCGCGCCGCCCGTAGTCGCGCATCGCACGGTCCAGCTTGCCGCGGATCGTCGGCCAGCGGGTCTGATAGTGGCGCTCCAGTTCGACGAGCATGCTGGCGCGCCGCGCCGCGGGCAAACCCGCAAGCCAGGCGCGGCCGATCGCCGACGTCGCGATCGGCAGGCGCGAGCCCGGCGTCAGCCGCATCACCAGCGCGCCACGCGGTTGGCACACTTCCAGATAGACCATCTCGTGGCGATCCGGCGTGGCCAGGGCAACGGTGCAGCCGGTGGCGAAGGCGAGCGATTGCATCAGCGGCTGCGCGACCTCGCGAATGCCCGAGGTCGCCAGATAGCGATGGCCCAGCACCATCGCGCCCTGCCCCAATCGGTACTTCTCCAGCGATTCGACATAGACCAGATAGCCGAGCCGCGTCAGCGTATAGGTCAGCCGCGACACCGTCGGGCGCGGAATGCCGGTGCGGCGCGACAGCTCCGCATTGCCAAGGTAGTCGTCGTGCGGCCCGAAGGCGCGCAGCAGATCGAGCCCGCGCGCGAGCGCCGTGACGAAGCTGCGGTCCTCGGCTTCCGCGGGATTTCCCTGACCCGCTTCGTCGACGTCGCGCAACGCGCTCGCCGGCACCAGCGAGGGCGGCTCGGCGACGACGGGGATCACGGTGGCGGTGCGCTTCATGTTCGACGGTCCATGCAGGAAGTCATGCGGCGACAGCTGCGACAGCGGCAAAAAACAGGGGAAAACCCGCGCGAAATTTCCACCGGCGGCGAGGGCGAAAACCGCTGCGCGGCCGGGCCGGAAAGCCCTATTTCGCTGTGCGAAAGACTATTCCGTATTCCTTGACTGTGCCTCAAGCCCTATGCAACAGTCAACGAAAACGAACGATCGTGCGGAGACGCGGCGACAGACTTCGCCACGGACTCCAGCAGCCAGTCACGACACGCATAACCGGTATGAAAGCTGGGCATTTTGCAGCCCGGTTCAACCGTTTCAGGAGACCGCCATGCAACCCTTTCCGATGCGCGCCAAGCCGCGCAGTTGACCCCCACATTCGTTGACCGGCAGTCCGCTTGCTTTGCGGCGCTGTCCTGCCACGCGCATCGGTTCGCCGAGGCGCGCCCCCGTTTGCGGTTTCGATTTGCATGAGGTGAATCGGTGTCAATGTTCTTCCAACAGTTTCTGAACGGGCTGACGCTCGGCGGGGTCTACAGCCTCGTCGCGCTCGGCCTGACGCTGGTCTACGGCATCCTGCACGTACCCAACTTCGCGCACGGCGCCTTCTACATGGCGGGCGCCTACGTCTCGTATTACATGATGACGTCGCTGGGCGTGAACTACTGGCTGGCAATGGCGGGCGCGGCGCTGGCCGTGGCGCTGCTGTCGATGCTGGCCGAGCGGCTGGTGTTCCATCCTCTGCGCAACGCCCCCGAGCTGCACGACATGATCGCGGCGATCGGCATCCTGCTGTTTCTCGAAGCGGGCGCGCAGGCGCTGTGGGGCGCCGACTTCCACCGCATGCCGACGCCGTACGGTCAGCTGGTCGAGGTGTTCGGCCTGACCGCGCCGCTGCAGCGGCTGCTGATCATCGCCGCCGCCTTCACGCTGATGGTGGTGCTGCATCTGTTCCTGACCCGCACCGTGACCGGCTCGACCATCGTCGCGATGGCGCAGAACCGCGAAGGCGCGGCGCTGGTCGGCATCGACGCGACGCGCGTCACGCTGCTGGTGTTCGCGATCTCCGGCGCGCTGGCCGCGATCGCGGCGACGCTGTACGCGCCGATCAACCTGGTCTATCCGGCGATGGGGCACCTGGTCATCACCAAGGCCTTCGTGATCATCATCCTCGGCGGCATGGGCAGCATCCCCGGGGCGATTCTCGGCGGTCTGATCATCGGCATGGCCGAGAGCTTCGGCGGCTTTTACGTGTCGACCGACTACAAGGACATCATCGCCTTCGTGCTGCTGGTGATCATCCTGTCGATCCGGCCGCAGGGCCTGTTCGCCGGCAAGGCCGCCTGAGGCCGCCGCCGCATCGAAGCGCAAAAGGTAGGAGAACACTCGACATGAACGCATTGCAAGGCAAGACCGGCTGGGCGTTGCTGCTGGCGCTGGCCATCGCGTTTCCGCTGCTGACGACCAACAGCTATTACCTGACGGTGATGACGCTGGCCTTCATCTACGCGATCGCGACGCTGGGCCTGAACCTGATCACCGGCTACACCGGCCAGCTCAATCTCGCGCACGGGGGCTTCATGGCCATCGGCGCCTATACGCTGGGCATTCTGACCGTCGATCACCAGATGCCGTTCTGGGCCGCCTTCGTGCTGTCCGGTGTGATCTGCATGATCATCGGCTACGTGGTGGGCGTGGTATCGCTGCGGCTCAAGGGCCATTACTTCTCGATCTTCACGCTGTGCATCGGCTACATCATCTATCTGCTGATCGAGAAGTGGGAAAGCCTGACGCATGGCACGGTCGGCCTGATCGGCATTCCGGTGCCCGCCGCGATCGGCCCGGTCAGCTTCGACAGCGTGCAGGCGCAGTACTACCTGGTGCTGTTCTTCCTGGTGGTCGGCGCCTTCCTGATGCATCGGATCGTCAGCTCGCTGCTGGGCCGCAGCTTCATGGCGGTGCGCAACAGCGACGCGCTGGCCGAGGCGCTGGGCATCGATCTGATGCGCACCAAGGTGCTGTCCTTCGTGCTGTCGGTCGCCTATGCCGGCTTCGCCGGCGCGCTGTATGCGGGCCACGTGCGCTTCCTCGGCCCCGATATCGCGCGTACCGACCTGACCTTCGACATGGTGATGGCGATGCTGGTCGGCGGCATCGGCACGCTGCTCGGACCGCTGCTGGGCGCGCTGCTGGTGCCCTGGGTCACGCAGACGCTGCAGTTCCTGCAGGACTACCGCATGCTGGTGTTCGGCCCGGTGCTGATCCTGCTGATCATCTTCCTGCCCGACGGCATCGTCGGGTCGTACCTGAAGCGCCAGGCGCGCCGCGCCGCGGCCGCACGCCGCGGGCAGCGCCAGCCGGCACGCCGCCATGGCGCCGATGATGCCGACGGCAAGGCTGCGCCGGCCCCCTCTTCTGCCGCCTCCGCCGGAGCCGACCATGCTTGAGATCCGCAATCTGACCAAGAAATTCGGCGGGCTGACCGCGGTCAACGACGTCTCGGTGACCTTCGAGGCCGGCCATATCAACGCGATCATCGGCCCCAACGGCGCCGGCAAGACGACGTTCTTCAACCTCGTCGCCGGCACCCACGCGCCGAGCTCCGGCGAGGTGCTGTTCAAGGGCACCAACGTGGCCGGCATGCGGGCCGATCGCATCGCGCGGATGGGCATCGCGCGGACCTTCCAGGCCACCGCGCTGTTCGATCGCGCCACCGTGCTCGACAACCTGATCGTCGGCCACCGGCTGCGCACGCACTCGGGCCTGCGCGACGTGCTGTTCAACACCAGGCGGTTGCGCGAAGAAGAGCGGCTGTGCCGCGACAAGGCCGAGGAGGCGCTGGACTTCGTCGGGCTGTCGCACCTCGCCCATGAAGTGGCATCGGACATCACGCAGGAGGAGCGCAAGCGGGTCGCCTTCGCGCTGGCGCTGGCCACCGGCCCCGAGCTGCTGCTGCTCGACGAGCCCGCGGGCGGTGTCAATCCCGAGGAGACCGTGGGCCTGGCCGAGCTGATCCGCAAGATGGTCCGGCACGGCAAGACGGTCTGCCTGATCGAACACAAGATGGACATGATCATGCGGCTGGCCGACAAGATCATGGTGCTGAACTACGGCGAGAAGATCGCCGAGGGCACGCCGGCGGAAATCCAGCGCAATCCGCAGGTCATCGAAGCCTATCTGGGAGCCGACCATGTTGCAGCTTGAACGCGTATCGCTTTCCTACGGCAGCTTCCGCGCGCTCGACAACATCACGCTGCACGCCAAGGCCGGCGAACTGGTGGTGCTGCTCGGCGCGAACGGCGCCGGCAAGAGCTCGATCTTCCTCGCCATGAGCGGCATCCACCGGACCAGTGGCGGTAGCATGCGCTTCGACGGCCGCGAGCTGTCGGGCATGAAGCCGTCGCAGATCGTGCAGGCTGGGCTGGTGCACTGTCCCGAGGGCCGCAAGCTGTTTCCGGCAATGAGCGTGCAGAAGAACCTGACGCTCGGTGCCTACGTGCATCGCCGCGACAGCGCCGGCATCAAGCGCTCGCTGGAGGAGGTCTACGAACTGTTCCCGATCCTGCAGCAAAAGAAGGACGATCCGGCCGGTTCGCTGTCGGGCGGTCAGCAGCAGATGGTCGCGCTGGGCCGCGCGCTGATGGGCCGACCGCGCGCGCTGCTGCTCGACGAACCGTCGCTTGGGCTGGCCCCGCTGGTGGTCAAGCAGATGTTCGAGGTGATCCAGCGCATCAATCGCGCCGGCACTACCGTGCTGCTGGCCGAACAGAACGCCTATGCGGCGCTGGGCATCGCCCATCGCGGCTACGTGATCGAGGGCGGACGCATCGTGATGGAAGGCGATCGCGATTCGCTGCTCAATGACGAAGGCGTGCGCCGCGCGTATATCGGAGGATGACGCCGCACCGATCAAGCGATTTGATTCGAAACCGAACCGCATTCAACCAAGACCATCCGGGCCACGACCCGATGGCAAATTCCATCGTTTAAGGAGACGGAACATGCAGAACGCCACCAAACCCCGCCGCAAGCTGTTGCCGCTGGCCGCCACCGCGCTGGCCGCACTGCTGGCCTCCGGCGCGGCCTTCGCGCAGGACGTGGTCAAGCTCGGCTATACCGGCCCGCTGTCCGGCGGCGCCGCGCTGTACGGCAAGAACGTGCTGTCGGGCATCCAGATGGCGGTCGACGAGCTGAACGCCAGCGGCGTCGAGGTCGCCGGCAAGAAGGTCAAGTTCGAGGTGGTCGCGCTCGACGACAAGTACGCGCCGGCCGAATCGGCGATCAACGCCCGCCGCCTGGTGCAGCAGCACAAGACGCCGGCCGTCTTCGTGCCGCATTCGGGCGGCATCTTCGCGCTGCAGGCCTTCAACGAGCAGGAGAAGTTCCTGGTGATGGCGTACTCGAGCGTGCCGCGCATCACCGATGCCGGCAACAAGCTGACCATCCGCATTCCGCCGGCGTACACCGGCTATATCGAGCCCTTCGTCAAGGCGCAGATGAAGCGCTTCGGCAAGAACGTCGCGCTGGTGCCGGCCGACCATGATTACGCCAAGGCGTGGGTACAGGCGTTCGTGCCGGCCTGGGAAAAGGCGGGCGGCAAGGTGGTGGCCAACAACCCGATGTCCTATACCAAGGCGACCGACTTCTACAGCGGTGTGTCGCGCGTGATCGCCGACAAGCCGGACGTGCTGTTCGTCGGCGGCCCGTCGGAGCCTACCGCGCTGGTCGTCAAGCAAGCACGGGAATTGGGCTTCAAGGGCGGCTTCATCGTGATGGACCAGGCCAAGCTCGACGAGATGGCGCGCGTAACCAACGGTCTGGGCATGCTCGAAGGCGCCATCGGCGTGCTGCCGCTGAACAGCGACAGCCGGCCGGCCACGCAGGCCTTCAACAACAAGTACAAGAAGCTGCACGAGGGCAAGGACGCGACCACCGAGATGTCGCTGAACTACACGATGGTGCATACGCTGGCCAACGCGATGAAGCTGGCCGGCACCACCACCGATGCAGCGGCGATCCGCGCCAAGATGCCCGACGCGATGAAGACGCTGCCGAAGGAGCTGAACCCGAACGAGATCGATGGCATCGACGCCAAGGGCGGCTCGATGGCCGATACCGTGGTCGGCTGGGTCCAGGGCGGCAAGATCAGCCAGGTGCGGCTGTCGGAGCTGGCGAAGTAAGGGCGCGATCCGCGCAGCCGGCAAAAGAAAAGGGCCCGCAACGGGCCCCTTCCCTGGCGGTCCCCGCTGCGGCGGGGATCGTCGTTTTCACGGTCAGGATCTCTGGAGCGTTCGGGGCGTTCGGGGCGTTCGGACCTTCGGTCCTTCCGGTCCTTCCGGTCCTTTGTGTCTTTCAGTCCCTGGCCAGCCGCTGCTGCTCGTACAAGCGGTCGGTCAGCTGGTCCGCCGGCATCGGCTTGCCATACAGATAGCCCTGGACCTCGTGACAGCCGTTCGCCAGCAGGAAATCGCGCTGCTCCACCGTCTCCACCCCTTCGGCGATCACGCCGATCTGCAGGCTCGCGCCGACGTTGATCACCGAGCGGACGATCGCCGCGTCGACCGGGTCCTGGGTCACGTTGCGGATGAAGGACTGATCGATCTTGATGCGGTCGACCGGGAAGGTCTTCAGGAAGCTCAACGATGCGTAGCCGGTGCCAAAGTCGTCGCAGGTCAGCGTCACGCCATCGCGGCGCAGCGTCTGCAGCTGGCCCGATACCTCGTCGCCCTGTTGCAGGGCGATGGTCTCCGTGATTTCCAGTTCCAGCCGGTGCGGCTCCAGGGCGAGCTCGCGCAGCACGTGCCGGACTTCGGTCAGCAGCCGGCTTTCCGCCAATTGCGCGGCAAACAGGTTGATCGCCACGCGCGGTGCCTCGTCGAACTGCAGCGACCATGCACGCGCCTGGGCGCACGCCGTCTGCAGCAGCCACATGCCGACGTCCACCGCGACGCTGCTGGCGGCCAGCGCGTCGATAAAGACGGCCGGGGCCAGCAGGCCCTGCGTCGGATGGCGCCAGCGCATCAGCGCCTCGGCCCCGACGATGCGGCCATCGCGCAGATCGACCTGCGGCTGGTACAGCAGCTCGAATTGCCGCTGCGTATAGGCTTCGCGCAAGGCCTGCACCAGCGATAGCCGGGTCGTCACGTCGGCGCGCATCTGCGGCTTGAAAAAGCGGATGGTGCGGCCGCCGTCGCGTTTGGCCCGTGCCAGCGCCAGGCTCGCCGACGCCAGCGCATCGGAGGCGTTGTCCCCACCGGCCGGCATCACGCAGGCGCCCAGGCTCGCCAGCACATAGTGCCGGCGGCCATTGCACTCGTACGGCTCGGACAGCAGCGACAGGATTGCCGCGCTGACATGGCGCACCAGGGTGGGATCGTAGATGGAGGGCAGCAGCACCGCGAATTCGTCGCCGCCGGTGCGGCCGATCACGGCATCGCGCGGCGAGGCGTCGCGCAGCCGGCGGGCCATCTGCTGCAGGATCCGGTCGCCTTCGCCATGACCGTGCATGTCGTTGAAGGCGCGGAAGTCGTCGATGCCGAGCAGGATCAATGCGCAGCGCGGCACGGCCTCGTTCTGCAGGCGTGCTTCGAGCTTGCTCAAGAAGAATGGGCGGCTTGCTACGCCGGTCAACGGATCGGTGTCCGCCGCCGGAACCGCGCCAGCCGCCATCGCTTCCGACCTGGCCACTATCCCCGCCCCGTTTGTGATTGTCGACATCGTGCTCGGTCAGCTATCCCGGCAAGTGTGACGAAATATTGGAAAAAATCAAGCGGGGTGAAGGATGAGGGGCCTCGCCAGTGAAAACAATGGCAAACGGCGATAGACAAACCGGCTTTTTTTACCGCCTCGATTCCGCTGTGCGGAACGCAGCCGCCAGCCCTTGCTGGGCCTGGGCTCAGCGGAGTGATCCAATCGGCTGTCGGATTCCTCCGACAGCTATATCGGAGAGCGCAGCGTTTCGGCCCATCGGGGCCACCACTATCGTTCCATCACGGCACGCGGCCGGACCCCGACCACACCAGGACTTGCTGCAATGCGTTGGCCAGGCAGGCCAACGGATTCACCAGCCCTTGGCCATCCGTGGCACTACGCGGTCGGCCCCGTAACTTGTTCGCTTTTCATTTCACCTGCAAGGGGAAATCCATGAAGCTGTTCTCGAAATCCGGGATTGCACTGGGACTGATGGTGGCGGCCAGCGCCATGCTGGCGGCATGCGGCGGCGGCGACGATGGCATCGACGACCGCCTCGGCCTGAACGAACCACAGACACGCGTGATCCACGCCGTGCCTCCGATCCCGACCCAACTCAATCTCGACGTCTATCAGAACGGCGCACGGACGTCCCTGCAGAATATTCCGTACAAGTTCGTCGCCCGCTATTCGGATGTCGACGACGGCAATCACCTGTTCACCTTCAACGCCGCGGGCACGCAGACCGAAGTGGGCCGCGCGCAGGTCGATGCGGCCACCGGCCACAAGTACACGATCGTGGCGCTGCCGGGCGACGACCGCGCCGACACGCTGGTGATCGACGATCCGTACGAGAAGGGCCTGCTGTCGACCAAGGCGCGGGTGCGCGCCGTGAACGCGGCGTTCAATGCGCAGAACGTCGATATCTATGTGACCGCGCCCTCGGTGGACCTGAATACGGTCAACCCGACCTTCGCCAACGTCGCCTACAAGACGGCGGTGCCGGCCTCGGGGCGGGACTCCAACGAATTCGACGGCGGCAACAACTATCAGATCCGCGTCACCACGGCGGGCACCAAGCAGGTGATCTTCAGCTCGGGTGCCATCACCATCGACAACAACGCCGACTGGCTGATCATGCCGATCCCGGTCGACGGTATTGCCTCGGCCGTGCCGAACAACATCAAGGTGCTGGTCGCCAAGGCGAACGACGACTCGCAGACGGCAATCGAGCTGGTCAATCAGTAAGTCGTTCGGGAATCCGGGAACCCGGCCTGGGTGCTACCTCTCCCCTCAGGGGGAGAGGTAAGCAAGAATCGCTAGCCCCAAACGACAATCGGCGGCGGCCTCAACGGTCGCCGCCGATTTCGTTTTGCAGCACATCGAGATGGGACAGGTAGGCATCGAGCTCTTCGCGCCCACTGTCGGTGATCGAGTAGACGCGGCCGTTGCCTTCGACCAGTTCCGCGGTGATCGCCCGGGCGATCAGCAGGCTGCGCAGGATGGGGCGCAGCGAGCGGATGTTCTTCTCGATGCCATGTTCGCGCAGCCGCTCGACGAGAGCGAGCACCGTGGCCGGACTGGACTGCACGAACTTCAGGATATAGAGCCGGGAAACGAGACTATCGATGGTTGGTCTTTTCATGCAACGATAGACATGCGCAAAACGACCGGGCCGGCTGGCGTTCGGAAAGGCTCCGAGGGCCGGCCGGCCCGGTTTTTCTCTACTCCTCCTGGAAGGCGATTTCGCGCTTGGCCTTGATCGACGGCAGCGCCACCACCGCCACCAGTGCCGCCGCGGCGATCAGCAGGCCCATCGACAGCGGCCGCGTGACGAACACCGAGAACTCGCCACGCGAGAGCAGCAGCGTACGGCGGAAGTTCTCTTCCATCATCGGTCCGAGCACGAAGCCGAGCAGCAGCGGCGCCGGTTCGCACTTGAGCTTCAGGAACAGGTAGCCCACCACACCGAAGCCCGCGGCCATGAAGACGTCGAAGGTCTGGTTGTTGACCGAGTAGACGCCGATGCCGCAGAACACCAGGATCGCCGGGTACAGGAAGCGATACGGCACGGTCAGCAGCTTGACCCAGATGCCGATCAGCGGCAGGTTCAGGATGATCAGCATCAGGTTGCCGATCCACATCGAGGCGATCAGGCCCCAGAACAGCTGCGGGTTGCTGGTCATCACCTGCGGACCCGGCTGGATGTTGTGGATCGTCATCGCACCGACCATCAGCGCCATCACCGCGTTGGGCGGAATGCCAAGCGTCAGCAGCGGAATGAACGAGGTCTGGGCCGCCGCGTTGTTGGCCGACTCCGGACCTGCCACGCCTTCGATCGCGCCCTTGCCGAACTCATGCGAGTACTTCGACGACTTCTTCTCCAGCGTGTAGGCCGCGAACGAAGCCAGCGAGGCGCCGCCGCCAGGCAGGATGCCCAGCGCCGAGCCCAGCGCGGTGCCGCGCAGCACCGCCGGAATCATCCGCTTGAAGTCGTCCCTGGTCGGGAACAGGTTGGTCACCCGATCGGTAAAGGTCTCGCGATTCTCCTTCTGCTCCAGGTTGGCGATGATCTCGGCGAAGCCGAACATGCCCATGGCCAGCGCGACGAAGTCGATGCCGTCGGTCAGCTCCGGGATGTCGAACGAGAAGCGCGCGGCGCCCGAGTTCACATCGGTACCGACCAGGCCCAGCAGCAAACCGAGCACGATCATCGAGATCGCCTTGACCAGCGAACCCGACGCCAGCACCACCGCGCCGATCAGGCCCAGCACCATCAGCGAGAAGTACTCGGCGGGGCCGAACTTGAACGCCAGTTCCGACAGCGGACCGGCAAAGGCCGCCAGGATCAGCGTGGCCACGCAGCCAGCGAAGAACGAGCCGATGCCGGCGGTGGCCAGCGCCACGCCGGCGCGGCCGCGCCGTGCCATCTGGTAGCCGTCGATGGTGGTCACCACCGACGACGATTCGCCCGGCAGGTTGACCAGGATCGCGGTGGTCGAACCGCCGTACTGCGCGCCGTAGTAGATGCCGGCCAGCATGATCAGCGCGGCCACCGGGGGCAGCGTGTAGGTGATCGGCAGCAGCATCGCGATGGTCGCGAGCGGGCCGAGGCCCGGCAGCACGCCGATCAGCGTGCCGAGCAGACAGCCGAGGAAGGCGTAGGCCAGGTTCTGGAACGACAGCGCGGTCGAAAACCCGAGCGTCAAATGTTCAAGCAATTCCATCTGCGCGCTCCTTAGCCCGTGATGAACGCCGGCCAGACCGGCATCTGCAGGTTGATGCCGTAGACAAAGGCACCCAGGCTGATCAGGACCAGCACCACGCTGTTGAGCAGCGCACCCTTCCAGCTGAATTCATGGCTGGCCATCGACGACACGACCACCAGCACGAAGACCGACAGCACCATGCCGAGCGGCTTGAGCAACAGGCCGAACAGCACCACCGAGCCCAGGATCCACAGCAGGATCTTGATGTCCCAGCGCTCCATCCGGTCTTCCTCACCCTTGCTCGACAGCGAGCTCAGCAGCACCAGCGCGCCGAGCCCGGCCAGCACCAGGCCGAGCAGGAAGGGGAAATATCCGGGACCCATCTTCGCGGCCGTCCCCATCGAATAGCCGCGAGCGACAAAGGAAAAGCCCAGGCCGACCAGCACGAACATCAGGCCGGAGGCGAAGTCCTTTTGGCTGCGTATGCGCAACATGATTCTCCTCGTTAAATACAAAGCCGCACGGCACCAGCGCTGTGCCGAAAGCGGATGCAACGTTAGAGAAGCGTGCTTTCAGCGCCCTTTCAGTTGTCTGGTTTCAGGGTTAACCACGGCAATGAAACGACGCTTGCATCATGACGTGATGCAATTTGAAAGCGATGTGAAAGCGAGATGTAGGCTCGTTGAAAGGAACCGCCATCGAACGGCTCAACGGCACGGACGAATGCGGGGACGTTGCCTGCCGCGCGCCGCGGCGGCCGACGCGGTAAGCTAACGGGTTCGGAACCCGGGGCGAGCGCGCAGCGCCTGCTTCGGTTCCCGACAGCGGACCCAGGACCCAGACCCCGAACCCAGAACCCGGAACTCACGACACACGACACAGGACACAGGAGAAGCCATGTACCAGGACCTCGCCCTTTATATCGATGGAGAGTTCGTCAAAGGCGGCGGGCGCCGCGAGCAGGACGTGATCAATCCCGCCACGCAGGAGGTGCTGGGCAAACTGCCGCACGCCAGCACCGCGGATCTGGATCGGGCGCTGGCCGCGGCGCAGCGCGCCTTCGACGGGTGGAAGAAGACCTCGCCGCTGGAGCGCGCGAAGATCCTGCGCCGCGTCGGCGAGCTGACCCGCGAACGCGCCAAGGAGATCGGCCGCAATATCACGCTGGATCAAGGCAAGCCGCTGGCCGAAGCGGTCGCCGAGGTGATGATCTGCGCCGAACACGCCGACTGGCACGCCGAGGAATGCCGGCGCATCTACGGCCGCGTGATTCCGCCGCGCAATCCGAACGTGCGCCAGATCGTCGTGCGCGAGCCGATCGGCGTCTGCGCGGCCTTCACGCCGTGGAACTTCCCCTTCAACCAGGCGATCCGCAAGATCGTGTCGGCGCTCGGCGCGGGCTGCACGCTGATCCTGAAGGGGCCCGAGGACTCGCCGAGCGCGGTGGTCGCGCTCGCGCAGCTGTTCCATGACGCCGGCCTGCCGCCGGGCGTGCTGAACATCGTCTGGGGCGTGCCCAGCGAGATCTCGACCTATCTGATCGAATCGCCGATCGTGCGCAAGATCTCGTTCACCGGCTCGGTGCCGGTCGGCAAGCAGCTGGCGGCGCTGGCCGGCGCGCATATGAAGCGCGTAACGATGGAGCTGGGCGGCCATTCGCCGGTGCTGGTGTTCGACGACGCCGATATCGAACCGGCCGCCGAAATGCTGGCCCGCTTCAAGATCCGCAATGCCGGCCAGGTGTGCGTGTCGCCGACCCGCTTCTACGTCCAGGAGAAGGCTTACGACCGGTTCCTCGCCCGCTTCACCGAGGTGATGGGCTCGATCAAGGTCGGCGACGGCCTGGAAGACGGCACGCAGATGGGCCCGCTCGCGCATGAGCGCCGCATCGCCTCGATGGAGCAGTTCCTCGACGACGCCAGCCACCGCGGCGGCAAGGTCGTCGCCGGCGGCGCGCGCATCGGCAGCAAGGGCTACTTCTTCGCGCCCACGGTGGTCACCGACCTGCCGGACGACGCGAAGCTGATGGTCGACGAGCCGTTCGGCCCGGTGGCCCCGGTGACCCGCTTCAAGGACGCCGAGGAAGCGCTGCGGCGCGCCAACAGCCTGCCCTATGGCCTGGCCTCGTACGTGTTCACCAACTCGCTGAAGACCGCGACGCTGGTCTCGAACGGACTCGAGGCCGGCATGGTCAATATCAACCATTTCGGCATGGCGCTGGCCGAGACGCCGTTCGGCGGCATCAAGGACTCCGGCATCGGCAGCGAAGGCGGCATGGAGACCTTCGACGGCTACCTGGTGACGAAATTCATCACGCAGGTGTGATGACGGCCATGCTGCGATAGCAGGTCGTCCCCGTGCGCAGGCGGGGACGACCTGCTGCCGGTGAACGGCATCGCGCGTTCCCCGACGCGCAATTCTTACAAGCCTTCCATCGCGCGGGCGCCGACACTGGCGCTCGCGGCGCCCGTCCAGGCGCATCGCGCCGCACCCTTCCCCGTTGGGCACCGAATTTGCTCGAACACGGTATTGCCGCCGCATGGCGCGGCAACCTCTGTCGAAGCGGATTCCCCATGTCCCTGACGCATTCCGAACCGGCCAGCGCGCTGGCCCCACCGGCGACCCCTGCCCCAGACCCGGTCGGCGCACCGCCCCGCACGATCGAACTGCGCGTCAACGGCGCACTGCATGTGGTGACGGTCGAGCCCCGCACCACGCTGCTCGACGCGCTGCGCGAACAGCTGGGCCTGACCGGCACCAAGAAGGGCTGCGACCGCGGCCAGTGCGGCGCCTGCACGGTCCTGCTCGACGGCCGGCGCATCAATGCCTGCCTGACGCTGGCCGTGATGCAGCAAGACCGCGACATCGTCACCGTCGAGGGACTGGCCGACGGCGACCGGCTGCATCCGATGCAGGCCGCCTTCGTCTCGCACGACGCGCTGCAATGCGGCTATTGCACGCCGGGGCAGGTTTGCTCGGCCGTGGCGATGCTGGCGGAGGCAAAGGCGGGCCGCGCCAGCGCGGTGACGCCGCCAGGACAGCCAGCGCCACCAGCGCGGGTGCTGAGCGACGACGAGATTCGCGAGCGCATGAGCGGCAATCTGTGCCGCTGCGGCGCCTATCCGAATATCGTCGCGGCGATCCGCACGGTCGCGCGGCAGGATGCCGGCGATCGGGACACCGACGCGCGCTGACCCGGAGCCGCGGCAATGCATCCGTTCGACTACGACCGCGCGGACACCATCGACATGGCAGTGCAGTTGGGCAGCGAGCCCGGCGCCCGCTTCGTCGCCGGGGGCACCAATCTGCTCGATCTGATCAAGGCCGGCGTCGAACGGCCGCAGCGGCTGGTCGATGTCGGCCGGCTGCCGCTTGCCAGCATCGACGCCCTGCCGGATGGCAGTATCCGCATCGGCGCGATGGCCGGCAATGCCGATGCCGCCGATCATCCGCTGATACGAACGCACTATCCGCTGCTGCAGGCCGCGCTGCTGGCCGGCGCATCGCCGCAGCTGCGCAATATGGCGACGATCGGCGGCAACCTGATGCAGCGCACACGCTGCCACTACTTCTACGACATCGGCTTCGGTGCCTGCAACAAGCGCGATCCCGGCTCGGGCTGCGCCGCGCGCGACGGCGTGCAGCGCCAGCATGCGATTCTCGGGGCAAGCGAGCATTGCATCGCGACGCATCCGTCCGATATGTGCGTGGCGTTGCTGGCGCTGGACGCCACGGTGATCGCGCAGGGCGCCGGAGGGGAACGCCGCATCCCTCTGGAGGACTTTCATCGCCTGCCCGGCGATACGCCCGAGCGCGACACCAATCTCGGGCCCGGCGAGTTGATCGTCGCGGTCGAATTGCCGCCCTCGCGCTGGGGCAGCCATTGCCACTACCTGAAGGTGCGCGATCGCGCCAGCTACGCGTTCGCGCTGGTATCGGTGGCCGCCGCGCTGGAACTGGACGGCGGCATCGTGCGGGCGGCGCGCATCGTGCTGGGCGGCGTCGCGCACAAGCCCTGGCGCGTGCAGCAGGCCGAGGACTCGCTGCTCGGTCGTCCGCTCGACGAAGCGGCGCTGCGCCAGGCCGCCGCGCTGTCGATGGGCGGCGCGCGGCCGTATGCTGGCAATGCGTTCAAGGTCGAACTGGCGCAGCGCGCGGTGATCCGTGCGCTGTCGATCGCGGGAGGCATGCGATGAACGGGCACGAGACCACGCCGCAGAACGCTACCCACCTCGACCGCGTCGACGGCGTGCTGAAGGTTACCGGCCGCGCGCCTTACAGTGCCGACCACCGGCTGCCGTACGTGCTGCAGGCGATGCTGGTAACCAGCACCATCGCCGCCGGCGAGGTCGCATCGATCGACACCGCCGCCGCCGAGCGGATGGCCGGCGTCCGGCTCGTGATGACGCCGTTCAACGCGCCAAGGCTGCCCGAAGGCGGCAAGGCCGCGGCGGGCGAGATGCCGGCCGGACGCGTGCTGAGCCTGTTGCAGGACACCAGCGTGCGCTACAACAACCAGCCGATCGCGCTGGTGGTGGCCGATACGCTGGATCAGGCCCGCGAGGCCGCGCGCCATCTTCGGATCGCCTACCGCCAGCAGCCGGCAACGCTCGATTTCACCGAGGCCAGGGCGCACGCCTACGAACCGCGCAAGGTCAAGAACGAGTCGGCCGACACCGCCCGCGGCGACCTCGATGCCGCGCTGCGCGAGGCCCAGGCCACGATCGACGCGGTCTACACCACGCCGATGCAGCACCACAACGCGATGGAGCCGCACGCGACCATCGCGGCGTGGGACGGCGACACGCTGACGCTGTACGACGCCACGCAATACGTCGGCGGCGTGCGCAAGGCCGTGGCCAAGACCTTCGGCATCCCGGCCGACAAGGTGCGCGTGATCTGCCCCTTCGTTGGCGGCGGCTTCGGCGGCAAGGGCTCGGTCTGGTCGCACGTGGTGCTGGCCGCGATGGCTGCGCGCGTGGTCGGCCGCCCGGTCAAGCTCGCCGTCGAACGCCCGCAGCTGTTCGGCCTCGCCGGCGAAAGGCCGCCGACCGAACAGCGCGTGCTGGCCGCCGCGCGGGCCGACGGCACGCTGGTCGGCCTGCGCCACGACGTGGTGACGGCGACCTCGTACCTGGAGGACTGGGTCGAGCCGGCCGCGATGATGACGCGCCTGCTCTATGGCTGCCCCACCGTCCATACCAGCCACCGGCTGGTCAAGCTGCATATCGGCACGCCGACCTTCATGCGGGCGCCGGGCGACGCCAGCGGCAGCTTCGCGCTCGAGTCGGCGCTGGACGAACTGGCCCATGCGCTGAAGGTCGATCCGGTCGAACTGCGGCTGCGCAACGATACCGATGTCGACCTGAGCCAGAATCTGCCGTTCTCGAGCCGGCGGATGAGCCAGTGCTTCCGTGTCGGCGCGGAACGATTTGGCTGGTGGCAGCGCAACCCGGCGCCGCGCAGCATGCGCGCCGGCGGCAAGTTGGTCGGCCTGGGCGTGGCGACCGCGACCTACCCGGCAATGCGGCAGGCGGCCACCGCCACCGCCGTGATCGAAGCGGATGGCACCGCGTGCATCCGCTCGGCGACGCACGACCTGGGCACCGGCACCTATACCGTGATGACGCAGGTGGCAGCCCAGGCGTTGGGGATGCCGGCCGGGCAGATCCGCTTCGAACTGGGCGACACCGCGTTCCCGGATGCGCCGATTGCCGGCGGCTCGCAAACGGCCGCCAGCGTGGCGCCGGCCGTGCAGGCGGCCGCCACGGCAGCGCGGCAGGTGCTGATCGACCGCGCCGTGGCCGACCGCGCCTCGCCGTTGTTCGGTGCCCCGCCCCAGGACGTCACGATTGCCGACGGATGGCTGTCGTCGTCATCCGACCCGGCTTGCCGCGAGCCCGTCGCAGCGGTGATGGCGCGCAACGGCGGGCAGCCGATCGAGGCGACGCGCACCGCCGAGCCCGGCGACGAGGCGCAGCGCCATTCGATGCATTCGTTCGGCGCCATCTTCGCCGAGGTCCATGTCGACCCCGATCTCGGCGAGGTGCGCGTGCATCGGATGCTGGGCTGCTTCGGCGTCGGCCGGCTGCTGAATCGCAAGACCGGCCATAGCCAGCTGATGGGCGGCATGGTGTGGGGCATCGGCCTGGCGCTGCACGAGGAATCCCTGCTCGACCCGCGCAGCGGCCGCATTGCCAACGGCAACCTGGCCGAGTACCACGTGCCGGTGAACGCCGATGTGGGCCAGGTCGAGGTCATGGTCGTGGACGAGTTCGACCCGCATATCAACGCGCTCGGCGCCAAGGGCATCGGCGAGATCGGCATCGTCGGCGCCGGCGCGGCGATCGCCAATGCGGTGTTCCACGCGACCGGCAAACGAATACGCGACCTGCCGATCACGCCGGACAAGCTGCTCTGAGCGGGCGGGCCGGCGCGATGGATTGACAAGGTTACAAGGCATTCCGGCAAAGATTGCACCGCCTCCGTGCGGGCCGCGCCGCGCGCCCGCGCCCGCACCGCGCGCCGGCGGTACGGAATTTGCGGCCATTGCCAGATACGTCCCTGATCGATGGAGACCAAGATGAACGGCAACAGAGACAACGGCAATACGCGTCCGATGCAGCCGCGCGACACCGGCGAGGACCGCCGTGGACGCGGCACCGTGACCGGCGGCATGGAATGGTTCCCCGAGGATCCCCGCACCGGCGAGGTCGCGGAAACCTGGCGCAACCGCGGCTACGGCGGCTCGCGCGGCATGCGTGACGCCTACCACTATCGGCGCGGCGACAGCGGGGCGATGGGTTCCGGCGGTGGCAGCGTCGGCTTCAACGAATTCGGCGACCGCGGCACGAGCGCCACGGGCGGCGGCATGGGAAGCAGTACGGCCACACGGCGCCCCCGCACGTTGCCCAAGGGCTTCCGGCGCACCGACGAGCGCATCTGCGACGAGGTCTGCGAGCGCCTGGCCGAGGCGCGCGATCTCGACGTGTCCGAGGTCACCGTGGAAGTCGGCTCGGGCATCGTCACGCTGAGCGGCACCGTATCGGACCGGCGCGCCAAGTACCGCGTCGAGGATATTGCCGAGGAAGTCATGGGCGTGGACGAGGTGCGGAACAATATCCGCGTCCCGCGCTGAGAGGACCGGTACAGCACGGCACGCACGGCGCGGCACGGCACGGCCGTGAACGCGGCGTCCGTGCCGCTACCGGGCGAGCGCCCCCGCCTCGGCGGCACGGATGCGCCCCGCTTCCTCGCGCAGGGCCCGCATGAACGCGTGCAGCACCTCGTCGTCGCCGCCCTTGCGCCATACCGCGCCGACGGGGCCGAACGATTCGCGGTCGCCCAGCGGCAGGATATGCAGCAGCCCCAGCGAGGCCAGATGCTCGGCCATCGCTGCGGAACAGACGCCGACATAGTCGGTCTCGCGCAGCACCGCCTGCATGGTGACGATCGAACCGGTCTCGACCGCCGGACGCAGGCCGGCGGCGCCGTGCTCGAGCAGCACGGTATCGAGCCGCGTGCGCATCAGCGTCTCGCGCTGCGGCATCGCCCACGGATACGAAAACAGCTGTTCCCAGCGCAGCCGTCTGGCTTGCGCGAGCGGATGGTGCGGGCCCACCACCACCGCCATCGCGTCCTCGAACAGCACCTCGTGCGCCAGGTGCGGACCGTAGGCGCGCGCATCGATGGAGCCGACCACCAGATCGAATTCGCGTGTCTCCAGGCGATCGAGCAGCGTGTTGAACGCCCCTTCGGTGACCTGGATCGACACATTGGGCTGCGCGCGCTGGAACGCGACGATGGCCCACGGAATCAGATGCGCGACGCCGGCCAGCACGCTGCCGACATGCAGCCGCGCCACCGCGCCCTTGGCGATCGCGCCCAGCTCGTCGTGCGCGCGCGATACCTCGCCGAGCACACGTACGGCGAGCCGGCGCACCGCCTCGCCCGCCGGCGTCAGCTGCAGGCGGCGCCCGCGGATCGCGAGCCTCACGCCGGCCAGGTCCTCCATTTCGCTGAGCCAGTGCGATACCGCGGACTGCGTCATGTGCAGCCGCGTCGCGGCGGCCGACAGCGTGCCCGCATCGTGAAGAATCAGGAAGGACTCGAGGTGCCGCACCCGCAGACGGCGCGCCCATGCGATGCTGTGGTCGGAAGGATCCATGAGCGAATACTAATAGATGGTTCGAAACAATTCACTAGGTGCGTTTGCGGTTCGGCCCAATAATTTCCCGGCATCCAGGCGCCAGACCTGGAATTCGACGGACCTGGACACTGCCACCACCTATGAGAAAAACTGCCTTCTTCCACTTCGCTGTTCCCCTTGCGCTCGCCTTCGGCGTGGCCGCACCGAGCTACGGTTGCGGTGAGCCCGGCGCGTCGTCGCGCCCGATCCGGCTGGTCGTCTCGCAGCAGGCCGGTGGCAGTACGGACACGCTGGCCCGCATGTGGGCCGAGCGCGTCGGCAAGACGCTGCAAACGCCGATCGTGGTCGAGAACCGCGCCGGTGCCGGCGGCATCATCGCCGCCAAATACGTGCTGAGCCAGCCGGCGGACGGCTGCACGCTGTTCCTGGCGGGCGTCTCGCAGATGGTGCTGAACAAGTTCGTCTACGCGCCGCTGGCCTACAAGCCCGAATCCGATTTCGCGCCGGTGTCGATGCTGGCCACCGTGCCGTTCGTGCTGGTCGCCAATCCGCAATCGGGCCTGCGCAACTATCGCGAGCTGGTCGACGCCGCCAAGGCCAAGCCTGGCAGCATCAGCTTCGCCTCGTCCGGCAACGGCAATTCGACTCACCTGGTGGTCGAGCTGATGCAGAAGCAGCAAGGCATCAAGCTGCTGCACGTGCCCTATCGCGGCGAGCCGGACGGCGTGGTGTCGACGGTCTCCGGCGCGACGCAGGTGATGGCGCCGGTGCTGAGCACCGCGTTGCCGCAGATCAAGGCCGGCAAGCTGACGCCGCTGATGCTGTTCGCATCGAAACGCGTGCCGGAGCTGCCGGATGTGCCGACCGCCGCCGAACTGGGCCTGAAGGGCTTCGAGAACATCGGCTGGAGCGGCATCGCCGCCAAGGCCGGCACGCCGGCCAACGTGATCGCGCGCCTGCATGCCGCCACGCAGACCTTCCTGGCCGAGCCGGCCGTGGTCGACAAGCTCAAGTCGATGCAGGTGCTGCCGATGCCCGGGCCGTCGGACCAGCTGATGGAACTGACCGTGCGCGATACCGCCAAGTGGCAGGGCGCGATCGGCGATCTGGACCTGAGCGCCAAGTAAGTCCGCAACTCGTCCTCACCACGATCCCGCGCTGGATTGCGCCATCGGCATGGCCGCGGACGCATCCCGGCGCCAACCTATCGAGACAAGCAATGACCCGTAGTGGAATGGTGTCCTGCCCGCAGCCGGAAGCGGCCGAGTCCGGCATCGAGATCCTGCGCGCGGGCGGCAATGCGGCCGATGCCGCGGTCGCCTGTGCCCTGGCGCAAACCGTGGTCGACCCGCTGATGTGCGGCATCGCGGGCTTCGGCACCGCGGCGGTCTATATGCCCGGCAGCGGCGCCCATGAATACATCGACTTCCATGCCACCGCGCCGGCGGCCGCGCGGCCTGACATGTGGGCCGACCTGCTCGAAGGCGAAGCGCGCGACGGCTTCGGCTTCTTCATCAAGGACCGCCTCAACGATATCGGGTATCAATCGATCGCCACGCCGGGCACGCTGCGCGGCCTCGAAGCGCTGCATCGCAGCCACGGCAGACTGCCATGGAAAGAGGTGGTGCAGCCGGCGATCCAGTGGGCGCGCGACGGCTACTTCGTCCGACCCGGCATGTATTCCTTCTGGATCGACGAGGCGACGCTGGGCCGCGCCAGCAACCGCGAGCGCCTGGCCTTCAGCGAGAGCGGCCGGCAACTGTATTGCCGCCCCGACGGTTCGCCCCATACGATCGGCACCCCGCTGAAGAACCGCGACTACGCCGACACGCTGGAACGGATCGCCTCCGGCGGCGTCGATGCGTTCTATCTGGGCGAAATCGCCGAGCAGATCGTTGCCGATATGCGCGAACACGGCGCGCTGCTGTCGCGTGAGGACCTGGCGGGCTACCAGGTCGTGCGCACCGCGCCGCTGGTCGGCGGCTACCGCGACCGCCGCGTCACCACCAATCGTCCGCCGGGCGGCGGCGCGATGCTGCTGCAGATGCTGGCGATCCTCGAGCAGTTCGATCTGCGCGCGCTGCGGCACAATAGCCCCGATTACATTCGCGTGGTCTGCGAAGCGATGAAGCAGGCCACCTGCGACAAGGACCGCTTTATCGGCGATCCGGCCTTCGTCGACGTGCCGCTGGACCGGCTGCTGTCTCCGGACTACGCGCGCGAGGTCGCACAGCGCATTCGCGAGGGGCAACGCGTCGAAGTGTCGCGCGTCAATCCGGGCCACGCGGTGCCGCGCGACACCACGCATCTGTCGGTGGTCGATGCCGAAGGCAATTGCGTTTCGCTGACGCACTCGCTGGCGATGCCGTCGGGCGTGATCACGCCGGGCCTGGGCTTCATGTACAACGGCTGCATGGGCGTGTTCGACCCGCGGCCCGGCCGCGCCGGCAGCATTGCGCCGGGCAAGCGCCGCTTCACCTCGTCGTGCCCGACCATCGTCTTCAAGGACGACAAGCCGGAGATCGTGCTCGGCGCGCCGGGCGGCACGCAGATCGCAATGGGCGTGCTGCAGAGCATCGTCAATGTGGTCGACTTCGACATGCCGATGCAGAGCGCCGTATCCGCGCCGCGTTTCTCGTCGACCAGCAACGCGATCGACGTCTGCAACCGCATTCCGCGCTATATCACCCGCGAGCTGGAGCAGGACGGCTATCAGGTGATCCGCAACCCGTACAACTACACGATCGGCTGGGTGCACGCCGTGCGCGTCGTGGACGGGCGGCTGGAAGGCGGCGCCGATCCGGGACGCGATGGCGTGGCACTGGAGATCGAGGTGCCGTCGGCATAGCGTGCTTGCTGTCGGGCACCGGGCGGGAAGCCGGGCACGCCATCCTTACGGATTGGCGTGCTCCTGTTCTGTCCGGTGTTGTGGCCGAACGCTGGTCTGCTTGTCGGGATACCGGACGACCAGCGCATAGCTTGCCCAACAGAGCAGGGTCATCGACAGCGCCACGGCGCCGAGCTGGCCGCTCGGCAGGAACGGCGCCGTGGCCTGTGTCGCCAACGCGCCCGCCGCCAGCAACGCCAGCACCATCAGCGCCGACGCGCGTCCGAGTTGGGTGTTCGGAACCGACAGCGCCTCGCTGAACGCAGTCGGACCGCGGATGCCGAGCACCGCGCAGAAAGCGGCCCAGAACGCCAGCAGCCACGGATACGAAAGACGGTCGGCCCACCATGCCGCCAGCAGCGCGGTGCACAGCAGCCCGTGCAGCAGCGCGCCAAGCTGGATGGCCTGGCGCGGGCCCAGCCGGGTGCTGATCCGGCCAGCCTGGCTGGCGGCCACGATAAAGCCCGCCACGCCACAGACCTGCGCCAGCGCAAAGCCGCTCTGGCCGGTGTTGGCGAAGGCCGGAAGCACCTGCGGCGCGCTCGCGACGAAGGCGATCAACGCGCCGAAGGACAACGCATGGGCCAGCGCCAGACCGACGAAATGCCAGTTGCGCAGCAGCGCGCGGTAGCCGATCCTTCCGCCGTCCTGCGCCGCCGGCAGGGCAACGGGCGTGGCTCGCAGTGCGAACGGGGCGGACGCCAGCGCGATGACGCCGATGATGGCGAAGGTCGTGCGCCAATCCGCGATCAGCAGCAGCGCGGTACCGAGCACCGGGCCGGCCGCAGGCACGATTGCTTCGATCATCGCGATCGCGGCGATGCCGCGCACGCCGTCCTGCTCGGGCAGCGTCGCCCGCACGACCGTCGGCACCACCACCGTCGCCGCCCCCGCCGCGATGCCCTGCACCAGGCGAAGACCCAGCAGCATCGTCAGATCGGGCGCCAGCGCGCAGCCGAAGCTGGTCAGGATCAGGGCCAGCAAGCCGGTTTGCACGCACCGCCTCGGACCGATCCGGTGCAGCATCTCGCCCCAGACCAATTGGGAAGCGGCCAGGCCAAGCAGGAAGATCGCGATGGTCAGCTGCCCTTGTGCCACCGTGATGCCGAGATCGGCCTGCATCGTCGGCACGGCGGGCAGGTATAGATCCATGGTCAGCATGCTGGCCGCGGTGATGGTAGCGAGCGGAAGAATGGTACGAATCGATCCGTTGGACAAACCGTCCTCCGTGCGGATGAGTGGGTTGCTAAGCCGATCTGCGCATCACCAGATACAGCCCTGCCGCCGCGATCGCCATCCCCGGCCACGCGGCCAGCGGGATGGTTTCGCCGAGCACGGCCCAGGCGATCAGCGCGGTCAGCGGCGGCACCAGAAAGAACAGCGCCGATATGCGAGAGGCCTCGCCGTGGCGGACCATCGCGAGCAGCAGCGTCATCGCGACGATCGAATTGGCGAGCACCAGATAGGTCAGCGAGCCGAACAACGCCGGCGTCCATTGCACGTGCATCGGCTCCAGCCACCACGCCAGCGGTGCGGTCACAGCGAGGGCGACGGAGTACTGCACGAGATTGGCGGTCAGCGGATGGGTGTCCCGGCCGAAGCGCTTTTCCCATAGCGTGCCGGCTGTCATCACCAGCAAGGCCAGCAAGGCGAACACCAGCGCGAGCCGCGACGACAGATCGATCGACGAGGTGGCGACAATCACCATCGCGGCGCCGCCGGCTCCAAGCAGCAGGCCGATCCAGCGCACCCTACCGACGTGTTCGCCGGCAATGGCGGGCGCGAGCAGGCCGACGAGGATCGGCTGCTGCGAGGTAATCAAGGCCACCGTACCCGAGGACAGCCCGTATTTGAGGCTCAGATACGTGAACGAGAAATAGCCGGCCTGCATCAGCAGGCCCACCATCGCCAGATGTCCCCACGCCGCAGGCGTCGACGGCAAGGTCGGCCGCACCCACAGCCAGGGCAGGATCAGCAGTGCGACCACGCAGGCGTAGCGTAGCGCCAGGAAGGTCAAGGGATCGGCGTAGGCCAGACCCAGCTTCAGGAAGACGAAGCCGCTGGACCACAGCAGCAGGAACAGCGCGGGCGCGGCCTTGAGCCATGCAGGGGCGGCGCTTGCCGAACTGATGCGCTGGGTCATGGGAGGGCGGGGGTCAGTGGGGTCGGCCAATGTCGGTCTCTTGCCGACTACCGTTTCGGTCCAGCGGGAATACTATACGAACTCGCTCCGCGGCTCCCGCGCCCCCTTCGGCCACCACCAACAACAATGAAGCCCGACGCCAGACTCGTGACCGGCCCCATCGGCCGCACCCTGTTCCTGTTCTCGCTGCCCGTGCTGGGCAGCAACATCCTGCAATCGCTCAATGCCTCGATCAATTCGATCTGGGTCGGCCACTATCTTGGCGAGGCGGCGCTGACCGCGACCTCGAACGCCAATATCGTGCTGTTCTTCCTGCTTGGCGTGGTGTTCGGCATCAGCATGGCCAACACCATCATGATCGGGCAGGCCGTCGGCGCGCGCGATCTCGATGAGGCCCGGCGCGTGGTCGGCACCAGCACCACGTTCTTCGTGCTGCTGTCGGTCATTGCGGCGGCGCTGGGCTACGTGTTCACGCCGGACATCCTGAGCGCGATGGGCACGCCGCCGGATGCGCGGCCGCTGGCGATCCGCTATCTGCGGATCATCTTCCTCGCGCTGCCATTCATGTACTTCTACAACTTCGTGATGATGACGCTACGCGGGGCCGGGGACTCGCGCACGCCGTTCTATTTCATGCTGCTGTCGGTGGTGCTCGACATCGCGCTGAACCCGCTGCTGATCTTCGGTCTCGGGCCGATTCCGCGCATGGACATCGCCGGCTCGGCGCTGGCGACGCTGATCGCGCAGCTGGTCAGCCTGGCCGCGATGATGTGGCTGCTCTATCGCCGCAAGCATTTCCTGACGCTGCATCGCAGCCAGTTGCGCCATCTGCGGCCGGACCTTGGCATCCTGCGTTCGCTGGTGGCCAAGGGGTTGCCGATGGGGCTGCAGATGGTGGTGATCTCCTCGTCCGCGATCGTGATGATGGCGCTGGTCAACCAGTACGGCTCGCAGACCGCGGCCGCCTACGGCGTGGCCTCGCAGCTATGGACCTATGTCCAGATGCCGGCGCTGGCCGTCGGCGCCAGCGTCTCGTCGATGGTCGCGCAGAACGTCGGCGCGGGCCGCTGGGATCGTGTTTCCCGCATCACCGGCATGGGCCTGGCATTCAATCTGGCGATGACCGGCGCGCTGGTCGGGCTGGTCTATCTGTTCAACCGGCATTCGCTGGGCCTGTTCCTGCCGGACGACGGCGGCGCGATCGAGATCGCGCAACACATCAACGCGATCGTGCTGTGGTCGTTCATCCTGTTCGGCTTCACCATCGTGCTGTTCGGCACGGTCCGCGCGACGGGGGCGGTCATGGCGCCGCTGGCGGTGCTGTTCGTGTCGATGTGGGTGGTGCGCCTGCCGTTCGCCTGGTGGCTGGGCCGCACGATGGGCGCGGACGCGGTGTGGTGGAGCTTCCCGCTGGGCTCGGTAGTGTCGATCACGCTGGCCGCGGCCTATTACCGCTTCGGCAACTGGCGCGCCAGCCAGATGCTGCCGGCCGCGCCGACGGCAGGCGAGGTGGTAGGCCAGGCGCCGGACACCAGCATGGGGACGCCGACGGAGGATGCGTTGAAGCCGGCGGGGGAGGCGGAAACGGTTTGAGCGGGTGCGTGTGGCAATGCGCGGCTAGCGGAAGAACTCTCCCCGCAACAGATACGTGTAGTCCGCCTCCACCGCCATCAACCACACCAGCACCAGCAGGCAAAGCGGCGGCAGCAGGATCGCGTAGACCAGCGCCAGCCGCTCCCACGCCATATGCATGAACACGGCGACGATCAGGCCGGCCTTGGCCATCATGAAGATCAGGATCAGCGTCCAGCGCAGCGCGCCCTCGAGATGGAAGTAGTCGACCGCGTACGACATGGCCGACAGCACGAACAGCAGTCCCCATATCCTCAGATAAAGGCCGATCGGATGGGCCTGGCCGGTGGCGCCGTGCCCCTGGTCGGCGGCCGGCGCGCTGCCGTGCGACGGCATCGGCGAATCGTGCAGGATGGGCTCGGACATGGCGGACCTCACCAGAGGTAGAAGAAAGCGAAGATGAACACCCACACCAGGTCGACGAAGTGCCAGTACAGGCCGGCGATCTCGACGATCTGGTAGTTGCCGGTGCGCTCGTAGCGGCCGCGCAGCACGCGAATCGCGACGACCAGCAGATAGATCACGCCGCACGACACGTGCAGGCCGTGGAAACCGGTGATCATGAAGAAGGACGAGCCGAATTGCGCCGCGCCCATCGGATTGCCCCAGGGACGCACGCCCTCTTCGATCAGCTTGGTCCATTCGAATGCCTGCATGCCGACGAAGGTCGCGCCCAGCGCCGCGGTCGCGAGCATCAGCGTCGCGCAGCGGGCACGGTCGCGCCGATAGGCGAAGTTGACGGCCATCGCCATGGTGCCGCTGCTGGTGATCAGCACGAAGGTCATGATCGCGATCAGGATCAGCGGGATCGATTCGCCGGCGATGGTCAGGGCGAACACCTCGCTGGGATTAGGCCACGGCACCGTGGTTGTCATTCGCACCGTCATGTAGCTGATCAGGAAGCAGCTGAAGACGAAGGTGTCGGACAACAGGAAGATCCACATCATGGCCTTGCCCCACGACACCTGGAAGGCATGCCGGTCCGAACCCCAGTCGGCCAGCATGCCGCGCCAGCCGCCGTGCACGGGGGCCGCGGTGTGCGCCGCAGCATGTGCCACGGAATCGGCCACGCCATCGCCGGGATGCAGTTGGGTCGCCATATTGCCTCCTTCGCTTGCCTGCCCGCGCGGATCTCGCGGTCAGTCGGTGCCGCAGATGTAGCGCACGATTTCCGGAGTCAGCCAGCCGAGCGCGGCCAGCAGGACCAGCCATACCGCCAGCATGAAGTGCCAGTAGCGCGCCAGCAGCCGCACGCGCAAGGCGGCACCGGGCCGCGCGGTAGCGCGGATGCCTTGCCGGGCGGCGAACCATGCCACCAGGCCGCCGACCATGTGCAGGCCGTGCATCCCGGTCAGCATGTAGAAGAAGCTGCCGGCCGGATTATTGGCCGGCAGGATGTCGGCCGCGCCCAGCGCCTGCCAGGCCCACAGCTGGCTGGCGACGAAGCCGAGCGCGCCGATGCCGCCCAACGCCAGCGCCCGCCTGGCCTGCGCCGGCTCACCGGCCTGCGCGGCACGCGACGCAAGCCACATCGCCACGCTGCCCGCGATCAGCAACCCGGTGGACAGCCACACCTGCCACGGCAGCGCGATCCGATGCCAGTCGATCGAGTCCATGCGCAGCCCGAAGGCGACGATGAACAGCGAGAACAGCGACGTGACCACGCCCATGAAGACCCACAGCGCGACGCTGGCCGGCGTCGAGCCGGAAGCGCGCTGACGCATCGCGTCGCCGCCGCGCGGGGCCGGACCGTCGTCGCCGCGCGTGACTCGGTACAGTGCTCCGGTATTCATGCGACAGCTCCCTGGCTCGCTTGCGGTTCGGGTTCGGCGCCGCCCGCTTCGGGCGGCGCGTTCTGCGCGATGAAGTCCGCGCGCGCACCGGGCACGCTATAGGCGTAGGCCCAGCGATACACCACCGGCAGATGCGGGCCCCAGTTGCCGTGTTCCGGCGGCGTATGGGGCGTCTGCCATTCGAGCGAAGCGGCGCGCCACGGGTTGGCGCCGGCCGGCTCGCCGCGGCGCGCGCTCCAGATCAGATTGAATACGAACAGCAGCTGCGCGGCGGCGACCACGAAGGCCGCCACCGAGATATAGGCGTTCAGCACATGTGCCGATTCCGGGATGAACGCGTAGTTCTCGAAGGCGTAGTAGCGGCGCGGCATGCCCAGGATGCCGAGATAGTGCATCGGGAAGAAGATCGCGTAGGTGCCGACGAAAGTCACCCAGAAGTGCAAACGCCCCAGCGTGTCGTTCAGCATGCGCCCGGTGACCTTCGGATACCAGTGGTAAAGGCCGCCGAATACCACCAGGATCGGCGACACGCCCATCACCATATGGAAGTGCGCGACCACGAAGTACGTGTTCGACAGCGGGATGTCGACGCTGACGTTGCCGAGAAAGAGTCCCGTCAGCCCGCCGATCAGGAAGGTGCTGATGAAGCCGATCGCAAACAGCATCGGCACCGAGAAGTGGATATCGCCGCGCCACAGCGTCAGCACCCAGTTGTAGACCTTGATTGCGGTCGGAATCGCGATGATCAGCGTGGTGGTGGCGAAGAAGAAGCCGAAGTACGGATTCATGCCGCTGACGAACATATGGTGGGCCCATACCACCACCGACAGCACGCCGATCGCCAGGATCGCCCACACCATGGTCCGATAGCCGAAGATGCTTTTGCGCGCGTGGACGCTGATCAGGTCCGAGACGATGCCGAATGCCGGCAGCGCGACGATATAGACCTCGGGATGGCCGAAGAACCAGAACAGGTGCTGGAACAGCAGCGGACTGCCGCCCTTGTAGTCGAGCTGCTGCCCCATCGACACCATCGACGGCATGAAGAAGCTGGTGCCGATGGTCTTGTCGAGCAGCATCATCACACCGGAGACGAACAGCGCCGGAAAGGCCAGCAGCGCGAGGATGGTGGCCATGAAGATGCCCCAGACCGCCAGCGGCATCCGCATCAGCGTCATGCCTTCGGTGCGCGCCTGCAGCACCGTCGTGACGTAGTTCAGCCCGCCCATGGTCGCCGCGACGATGAAGATCAGCAGCGACACCAGCATCAGGATGATGCCCCAGTCGTAGCCGGGCGTGCCGGGCAGGATCGCCTGCGGCGGATACAGCGTCCAGCCGGCGCCGGTCGGTCCGCCCGGCACGAAGAAGCTGGCCAGCAGCACGATCACCGACAGCAGGTAGACCCAGAAGCTCAGCATGTTGAGGAAGGGGAATACCATGTCGCGCGCGCCGACCATCAGCGGGATCAGGTAATTGCCGAAGCCGCCCAGAAACAGTGCGGTCAGCAGATAGATCACCATGATCATGCCGTGCATGGTGACGTACTGGTAATAGGCGTTGGCGTCGATGAATTCGAAGCGGCCGGGGAAGCCCAGCTGCATCCGCATCAGGTTCGACAGCACGACGCCGACCAGCCCCACCACGATGGCGACGATCGTGTACTGCACCGCAATCACCTTGTGGTCCTGGCTCCAAACGTATCGCGTCCAGAAGCTGGTGGGCCCGTGGTGGACGGCATCGTCGGCGTAGGCCATGGTGATCTCTCCTGCGGTCGGTGACCTGTCGTGGCAGGCCGCGTCCGGCTCCGGACGCGTCGCTGCCCTCTGTACTCGTTTGCCCTGCGGCGCGCCGAGGTTGCGCTGCCGTCGCGCTGCAGTCGCGCTGCGGTCGTGCTGTCGTTGCGCTGTGGTTGCGCTACTTGCCCGCCGCCTCGCGCGGGGGCCCGGCATTGGCGCGAATGAAGGCAATCAGCGCATTGACCTCGTCGTCGGTGAGCGGCATCTTCGGCATGATCGGCGCGAAGCCCTTGACCACGCGCTGCTGCGGTTCGCGGATCTCGGTTCGCAGATAGTCGTCGTCGACCTTGGCGCTGCTGCCGTCCGCGAAGGTCGACGTATGTCCGTACAGGCCCTTCCAGGTCGGGCCGACGCTGGGCGAGCCGTCCACGCTGTGGCAGGCGATGCAGCCCTTGCTCTGCGCCAGCGCCCGGCCCTGTTCGGCGAGATCGGCCGCTGCGGGTCCGGGGCCGCGTGTGCCGAGCGGCTGGGCCGGTACCGTGGCTGCGGCGGCGGGCTGTCCGGCGCGCATCGCGACGAAAGTCTGCTGCTTCTGCAGCCAGGCGGTAAAGGCGGCGGGCTCGTCCACCACCACCTTGCCGCGCATGTTGTGATGGCCCACGCCGCACAGCTGCGCGCACAGCACGTCGAAGGTGCCGGCGCGCGTCGGCGTGAGCCAGAACGAGGTGACCATGCCGGGCACCATGTTCATGCGGGCGCGGAATTCCGGCACGTAGAAGTCGTGCAGCACGTCCTTGGAGCGTGCCAGGATCTTGACGGGCCGGCCCAGCGGCAGATGCAGTTCGGGGCCGGCGACGACGATGTCGTCCTGTCCGTTGGGATCGTCGGGATTGAGTCCGAGGGGATTGCCGGGGCCGACGAAGCGCGGATCGCTGGTGCCGAATTGCGTGTCCGGCCCGGGAAACCGGAAGCCCCAGGACCACTGCTGTCCCACCACTTCGACCAGCATTGCGTCGCGTGGCGGACGCACGTAGTCGGCGTAGACGAACAGGCCCGGCGCCAGCAGCGCCATGATGCCCAGCGTGGTGCCGCCGATCAGCCAGAGTTCGAGCTTGTGATTGACCGGCTCGTAGGCCGCGCGGCTGCCGTCGCGATGGCGATAGCGCCATAGCATGTAGCCGATGAACAGATTGATGCCGATGAAGAAGGCGCCGGTGATGACGATCGTGATGGTCAGCGTGTCGTCCATCTGTTTCCAGTTGGACGCGAGCGGCGTCGCCCACCACGGGCTCAGGAAGTGGAAGAGCACCGAAGCGACAACCATGACCACGAGTGCGATGGCGAGCGCCATATCGACCCCTCCTTGTGTGCCGCCGGCACGAGGGCTGCCCAAGTCACGCAGGTAGGATAAGACTAGTGCATCCGATCAGGTCGATTCAAGGCGATGGTCCGAGCCGCCCGTGACGCGACGCACAAGCGCATGACCGCGCATGGCGGAGCGCATGAAAAAAAGGCGGGCGGAGCCGAGCCCCGACCGCCGTGCGTTCGCCGTCGCGCCTCAGTGCGTGACGTCCTTGCTCTCCAGCTTCCAGTACGCAGCTGCCGCGCACATGCCGAACACGATGTTGCCGAACAACGTGTGCCAGCCGCGCGCATCGGCAAACCACGGGAAGAAGCGCGTCATGCCATAGAAGTTGATCAGGTAGATCACCAGGCCGAACACCGCGCCCACCAGCAGCGCCATGCCGAGGCTGGAATCGAGCTGGAACGGTGCCATGATCGCTGCCAGGATCATGCCGAGCACGGCGCCCAGCACGAAGTGGATCACCAGTGCGGCGGTAACCGTGGCCAGGCTGAACATGCCGCTTTGCAGCACGTCGGGCCCCATGACGATGGCCGCGATCATGCGCGTGGTAGGCCACGGATTGGTGCCCGCGACCATGGTCGACCAGAACAGCTCGAGCACCAGCAGCAATGCGCCGGCAGCCAGGCCGGATACCGCGGCCGCGCTCCAGTCAGGCACGCGGCGCACGTAGTGGTGCGAATGCATGTGAAGTTCCATTGCCACCTCCGTATGCTGTGACGAGACCGAGTCCCGTTCATTTGGACAGCATAGGACACGCGACGGCGATCGGCGCGAAGGCGCGCAGCCCTCGGGTCAACCCCGAGCGGCAAAGGGCTTGGATAGTGCGCCCCGCTGCCTATACTGCAGGCATAACAGCATTACCCACAGAGAGAGAGAGGAAAGGAGACCGCCATGCCGACCCTGGACATGCACGACCTCGTGTTCCTGATTCCGATGGCGCTGGTTGGAATTATCGTGATGGGCATGGTGCCCGTTGCAGCGCGGCCACTGCAGATCAGTTGCCGCACGCTCGGCGCGATCGCCGGCGCGCTGCTGGGCCTGGCCGTACTCGAGGCAATCCCGCTGCTGATCTAGCGGACCAGCTGGACACGAGCCCGAGCCGGTCCGCAGCCGACTCGGTACTTGCCGGTGCGATGCATCGCGACCGGCGGGGAGGCTGACATGTCCCTGTTCTGGATCGCCATCCTGCTCGCTGCGGCGCTGGGCGTGACGGTCGGACGCGCGCTGTGGCGCAGCATGCGGCCCGCGCGGATGCGCTGGCGCCGCTGCCGGCAGATGCGGCAGCGCGCCATGCCGACCCCGCACAACCGGGCGCAAAACCGGCCGCACGGGCAGCTGCACCACGGCTAGCAAAGCGCCTTGCGGCGCGTTATCGAGTACCGCGCGCGTCGGTCGCCGACGCGCCGCGTCAGATCTCGATCATCGCGAAGTCGGCCTTCGCCACATCGCATTCCGGGCAGCGCCAATCCTCGGGAATGTCTTCCCAGCGCGTGCCGGGCGCGATGCCGTCTTCCGGCCAGCCCTGCTCCTCGTCATAGACCCAACCGCAAATCAGACACACCCAGGTCTTGTAGGCGACGGCTTCCTGCTGCAAAACAAACTCCTTTATTCAATCCGGAGCGAATCATACGCGTTTTCGCTGCGGCGCCACGAAGGCGGTCTCGCACGGAGGCGGGGCGAACGCGGCTTCGCCTGACCGCGTGGGCCGGCGCGGCCCGCTGGCATGCAGGTTGCAGCGGATCGGCGACTACGCTTCCGATCCGAGCACCGCCGATGCCCGCCATTCCACGCGACGCGCCCGGGGACCATAGCCTGGCCTTGCTTGCCGACCCCTATCGCTTCATCGCCAAACGTTGCCGCGCCCTGCAAACCGATGTCTTCGAAACCCGCCTGCTGCTGCGTCGGACCCTGTGCATGACCGGACCCGAGGCGGCCGCGCTGTTCTACGACCCGCGCCGGTTCCAGCGTGGCGGTGCCGCGCCCGAGCCGCTGCGCGCGACGCTGTTCGGCAAGGGCGGCGTGCAGACACTCGACGGCGACGCGCACCGGATGCGCAAGGCCCTGTTCATGCACGCGACGGCGCCCGAGCGCATCGCGCCGTTGTGCGACGCAGTCGCGCAGCAATGGCTGTTGTCCGCCCGGGCCTGGTCCGATGGCCAGCCGATCGCGCTCTACGACGCACTGCATCCGCTGCTGACCCGCGCGGTATGCAGCTGGGCCAGCGTGCCGTTGCGCGAACATGAGGTCGCGCCCCGCTGCCAGCAGTTGACCGCGTTGTTCGATCAGGCCGCGGCACCCGGGCTGGGGCATTTCCGCTCCCGGCGCGCGCGCGACCGCGTCGAGGCGTGGCTGTCGCGGCTGATCGACCAGGCCCGGGCAGGCCAGATCGAGATTCTCGAACACACGCCGATGCACACCGTGGCCTGGCACCACGATGCGGACGGCCAGCTGATGCCGCCGCGCATCGCCGCCGTGGAACTGGCGAACCTGCTGCGCCCGACCGTGGCGGTGTCCGTCTTCATCGTGTTCGTCGCGCACGCCCTGCACCTGCATCCGCAATGCCGCGAGCGCCTGCAGCAAGGCGATCCGGCCTATCTCGACGCCTTCGTGCAGGAGGTGCGCCGCTGGTATCCGTTCTTCCCGGCGGTGGTGGCGCGGGTGCGCGAAGACTTCGAATGGAAGGGCTATCGCTTTCCCCGCGGCCGGCGCGTGATGCTGGACCTGTACGGCACCAACCGCGATCCGCGCAGCTGGGACGACCCCGAATCCTTCGCACCGGAGCGCTTCCTCGCCCGTGCGCCGACGCCGTTCGACTTCATTCCGCAGGGCGGCGCGCAGGCAGCCGACCATCATCGCTGTCCCGGCGAGGGCATTACCGTGGCACTGATGAAGCAGGCGGTGCAGTTCCTGCTGCGCGGGCTGCGCTACACGGTGCCGCAGCAGGACCTGACGCTGGACTTCGCCCGCCTGCCGGCCCTGCCGCGCGACCGCATGGTGATTCGCGACGTGCGGCTGGTGCACCGGCGATCCGGCGCTGCTACTGCCGGATCGTGAAGTCGACGCGGTTCGGCGAGCCCTTGTCCTTGATGCCCTCGGTATCGAGCTTCGGCGCCGTCAGGAACAGGCGCGCTTCGGGCACCTTGCCCTCGCGTTCGAGCGCCTGCTTGACCGTCAGCGCGCGACGCTCGGCCAGTTGCCGCAAGCCGCCCTCGGTGACAGGCGCGTTCTGCAGCAGCAGCGCCTCCATCTCGGCGGTGGGCAGCGACTTCGCCATGCCGATCAGATTGCGCGGCTTCTTGATCGACGAGCGCTTGTAGACCGCCTCGAGGTACTTCGGATACTCCTGCGGGCTGACCGTCACCTTGGCGCCCTGCTCGTCGTCCTCGTCGTCGGCCGCACGCTGCTCGCGCGCCGATTGCCGCAGTTCGCGCACCTTCTGCTCTGCCACCAGCTCGTCCAGCCAGGCCCGGCGCGCGCCCGCGGCGTCGGTGGCCGGATCGATGCGGCCGGTGATCTCGAGCCGCAGCCCCGGCCGATCGTTCAGCGCCTTGCCCAGCGTCTCGACCTTCTTGCGCCCTGCCTCGGTCAGATTGGCCGAACCCGGCGCGAACTCGACGTAGCCCAGTTCGTCGCCCCCGCCGAAGGCCGAGGCGATCAGCGAGAACGGCGAGGTGATGGCCTTGGTCAGCAGATTGACGATCACGCGCATGATCACGCCGCCGATGCTGAATTCGGGGTCCGACAGCGAGCCCGATACCGGCAGGTTGACATCGATCACGCCATTGCGGTCCTTCAGCAGCGAGACCGCAAGCAGCACCGGCAGCTTGGTCGCGGTGGGGCTGTCGACCTTGTCGCCGAAGGTCAGCTGATCCAGGAACAGATGGTTGCTGGCGTTCAGATGGCCGTTCTCGATCTTGTAGGCGACGTCGACCGTCATCTTGCCCTTGGTGATCGGATAGCCCGCGTACTTGGTCGCATAGGGTGTCAGCCGCGTCAGCTCGACGCCCGCAGCCTTGGCCGCGATATCGAGATAGAGCTGCTCGCCGAGCGGGTTGAGCTTGCCGCTGATCGTCACCGGCGCATCGTCGTCGAGCCGGCCCTCGAGCACCAGGTCCGCCGGCGTCGGATCGCCGGTCGACACCTTCGAGATCGCGCCGTGCATGCCGGTCAGGTTGGCCGTGTAGTTCGGCTTGACGAAGAAGTCGGAGAAGTTGATGTTGCCCTTGTCGATCTTGACGCCGCCGATGCGGATCTGCGGACCGGCCGCGGTGCCCTTGGCCGAAGCCGCCGCCGGCGCCGAGGCGCTGGCGACCGTCGCCGGAGCGGACTGCGCGGCAGGGCCGCTGGCCGGTGCCGGCGCGGCATTGGCCTGCGTCAGGCTGGTGGTCGGTGCAGGCTGGCCCTGCTGCGCGCCGCCGGAAACCACGTCCTGCAGATTCAGCCGGCCGTTCGCGTTCAGGATCACGCGTGCATAGAAGTCGTTCAGCGCGATCTGGCCCAGCGCCAGCCGCAACGGCCCCTTGCTGTCGTCCATGTGGAAGTCGATGCCGCTGAGCCCCAGCGAGCGCCAGCGGATGAAGTCCTCGCCGTTCAGGCGATCGACGGTGCGCACATTGCTCAGCTGCGCGGTGCCGGCGAAGGTCGCCGCCACCGGCTTGCCGCTCGGCACCGAGACGGCGAGCTTGCCGTTGACGGTGGCGTTGCCCGCGCGCAGCGCGGCGTTGAAGCGATCGGCGAGATAAGGCTGGAACGGCGTCAGATCCAGCTGCTTCGCGTCGACGCGCATCTGCAGCGCCGGCAGCGTCGGCTGCACGGCGCCGTCCAGCGTCAGCACGCCGCGACGGCCGGATTCGGCCTTGACCTTCAGCGCAATCGGCGCGGCGGCGAGCGGCCAGCGCACGGCGCCGGTCTTGACGTCGATGCCGCGCAGCTGGTGCACCACCGGGCGGTTGCCGTTGGCCCCCGCCGGCTGATAGTCGGTCAGCCGCAGCTTGCCGCCGTCGATCGCAACACTGCCGACCTCGACCTGCCAGGGCTTGGCGGGGGCCGCTGCCCCAGCGTTGGTGCGCGGCGCGGGCTGCGCGCGTTTCGCGCTGGCGGCGCGCGACTGCGCCACCCAGATGCGCGAGGTCTCGACCAGTTCGCCGCGATGGTCGCGCACCGCGGCAATTTGCGGGTTGGCGATGCCGACCTGCCCCACCTTCAGCGACTGCGCGGCCAGATCGAAGCTCAAGCCGTCGAGCGTCAGCTTGTCTGCGGTCAGCAGGGGCAGCTTGTCGCCGACCAGATCGCCGCGCTGGCGGGCGCGTTGCTCGCGACGCCTGGCGCCGGCCTCGTCGGACGGTGCGGCGGCAACGCGCGGCGTCGTGGCGGGGTCGCGCAAGGCCACATGGACGCCGCTCATGGTCACGCGCGAATTCTCCAGCGACAGCGCAAACACGGGGGCCGCCCACGACATCCGGTAGTTCAGCTCGGCGTCGAGCGCGGATTGTCCCAACTGGACCCGCAGTTCGGCCGGGAACCAGGCGGCGAAGGTCTGCGGCTGCAGGCCGTTGGTTCGCAGCGTGCCGGCCAGCGTGCCGTCACGCAGCGACAGCGCGCCCTGATGCGCGATGGTTTGCCCGTCGGCAACCGCCAGCGTGGCGTCGAGCCTGGCCGGCTTGTCGCTGTCGCCGGACAAGCCATCGACCTGTACGTCGATCGGCCCGAGCGCCAGCGTGCCGGGGCCCGAGAAGGCCGCCTCGTCGCGCAGCGTCACGCGGGCCTGCTTCAACGCGATGCGGTCGATGGTGTAGCGCCACGGCCTGGCGTCGCTGGGGCGCTGTGCCGCCTGTGCTGCAACCGGGGCCGAGGCGGCCGGTGCGGAGGCGGAAGCCAGCGGGACCGAAGCGGATGGGGTAGCGGATGCGGTTGCCGCGGCCGACGCGGCTGCCGGGGCCGATGCGGCTGCCGCCGGGGCGGCCGGTTTCGCCGCTGCCGTTGCCGCTGGCGTTGCCCGCGGCAGGAAAGCCGTGGCCAGATCCAGCGTGCCATCGGCGCGCCGCAGCGCACGCGCGTCCAGACCGTCCAGCGTCACGCCGCGCAGATGGATCAGACTGTCGGCCGGCGCCAGCCGCGCGATATCGACCGTCAGCTTGCCGGCCTGCAGCAGCGGCGTGCCATCGCGCTTGCGGATATCGGCCTCGCGCAGAGACGCGGTGCCGGACACCTCGATCTGCTGCTGGTCCTGCTGCTGGCGAAAGCTCACCACCAGCCGCGTATCGAGCTTGCCTGCCTTGACTTCGGCATCGGTCAGCCGCGGCGCGAACGGCATGAAACGCACCAGATCCAGCCCATCCAGATCGAGGTTCAGCTTCGCTTCGCGCGCATCGGCAAACGGCAGCATGGTGCCGCTGACTGCCAGCGGCGAGCCGTTGATATGGGCGCTGATGCTCGGCTGCGTGACGATATTGACGTCGTGCGGCAGATTGGACAGGAACGGCAGCGTGACGGTCAGATGGTCGACCTTCTGGGTCTCGCCGAGCATCTTGTCTTCGAACCGCAGCGAGCTGCCGGTCAGCGCGATGTTGTTGATCGAGAAGCGGGCCGGTTCGCCGTCGTCCGGGCTCTTGGGCCTGGCGGCCAGCCGGTCGCGAATATCGTCGAAGCTCAGCCGGCCATCGGCTTCGCGCACCACGTGCACGGCGAGCCGATCGATATGCACGGCGTCGACCACCGGGGCGAGCCGCCACAGCGACGCGATCGACGCGTCGATATCGGCCGAACCCAGCGTCAGCATCGGCGTGGTGCCGTCCGGCTCGAAGATCGTGATATCGCCGACTGTCGCGGCCAGCGAAAACGGCCGCACCTGCGCGGCGCCGATCGTCACCTTGCGCCCCAGCGCCTCGCTGGCCTGGCTCGCCGCCAGCGAGCGGATCAGCGGCGGTCCGCCAAAGTACCCGGCCAGACCGAAAATCGCCACTGCCGCCGCAATGCCGCCCGCCACGCGCAGGCCCGTACGCCGGCGCGGCGTCGCGGTGGCGGCCTGCATCGAAATCTTGAATGCCATGTCGTCCCGAAGAAATTGACCCCCAAAGCCGCACGCGCCCGGCGGTTTCGCCTTGCCGTCATCGCGGCTTCGCCCTCCCGATGCACGTCCTGGGTCCAGTTGTGCTCTGGATCCCACTTTTTTGGGCATTATGGTAATGCTTCATGACAGTGCGCGGGGGATTATTGCGACCGGCGCGTCGGCGGGGGCCTGTCCGATCTGGTATCGTTTCGCCTTTGCGAAGCGTTCCGTCGCATGCCCGAGGCTCACCCGCCTCTGGCTCTGCCTCTCTCCCGCGCTGTACCCGCCGGCCGTACCCTCACACTTACCCGTGTTAGCGCGCTTCGCATGCGATCTCTTCCATGCGAGTTTCCTCAATGTCCACCACCAGCAGTACTGTTGGCGCCGGCGGCGCGTCGCTCGAGCGCGCCGCGCGCCCGCTGACCGGCCAGGATTACAAGACCCTGTCCCTCGCCGCCCTCGGCGGCGCCCTCGAGTTCTACGACTTCATCATCTTCGTCTTCTTCGCCACCGTGATCGGGCAGCTGTTCTTCCCGCCCTCGATTCCGGACTGGCTGCGCCAGCTGCAGACCTTCGGCATCTTCGCGGCCGGCTATCTGGCCCGTCCGCTGGGCGGCATCATCATGGCGCACTTCGGCGACCTGCTCGGGCGCAAGAAGATGTTCACGCTGTCGATCCTGTTGATGTCGGTGCCCACGCTGCTGATGGGCCTGCTGCCGACGTACCATGCGATCGGCCTGCTGGCGCCGGTCGCGCTGCTGCTGCTGCGCGTGCTGCAGGGCGCGGCGGTCGGCGGCGAGGTGCCGGGCGCCTGGGTCTTCGTCTCGGAACACGTGCCCAGCCGCCACGTCGGCTATGCCTGCGGCACGCTGACGGCCGGCCTGACCGCCGGCATCCTGCTGGGCTCGCTGGTCGCGACCGGCATCAATACGATCTTCACGCCGGAGCAGCTGACCGACTGGGGCTGGCGCGTGCCGTTCCTGCTCGGCGGCGTGTTCGGCATCGCGTCGATGTATCTGCGCCGCTGGCTGCATGAAACGCCGGTGTTTGCCGAACTGCAGCGCAAGAAGGCGCTGGCCGCGGAAATGCCGCTGAAGGCGGTGGTGCGCGATCACCGCGGCGCGGTGGCGGTGTCGATGCTGCTGACGTGGATGCTGTCGGCCGGCATCGTGGTCGTGATCCTGATGACGCCGACCTTCCTGCAGAAGCTCTACGGCTTCGACGCGCGCACGGCGCTGGTTGCCAACAGCGTGGCGACGCTGTGCCTGTCGATCGGCTGCGTGGTGGCCGGCGCGCTGGCCGACCGCATCGGCGCCCGCCGCACGCTGTTCTTCGGCGGCCTGTTCCTGGCCGTCAGCAGCTACCTGTTCTACACGGTGATCCATCACCGCCCCGACCTGCTGCTGCCGCTCTATGCGCTGGCCGGCTTCGCGGTGGGGACCATCGGCGCGGTGCCGTTCGTGCTGGTCAACGCCTTCCCGGCGCATGTCCGCTTCTCGGGCCTGTCGTTCTCGTACAACCTGTCGTATGCGATCTTCGGCGGGCTGACGCCGATGGCGGTGACGCTGATGCTCAAGAACGATCCGCTGGCTCCGGCCCACTATGTCGTCGCGCTGTGCGCGCTGGGCATGGTGACCGCGCTGTTCGCGCGCAAGTCCACGAAACTGTAACCAGGCTGCGAGGAAGTGGGGCCCTGTGCCCCGCCTTTTGCCCGTCCGGGCCGGCGCGTCAGCGGCGATGCTCGCGGAAGAACTCCCACATCAGCATGCTGGCCGCCGGCCCGGTGTCGCTGTGATAGCGATAGGCAGGATCGCCGCCGCTCCAGGCATGGCCCAGCCCGGCCACTTCGCATAGCTGCACGAGATCGCGGCGCGCGTAGCCGAAGCGGGACTCGAGGTAGTGGCCGGCGGGCATGTCGGGCGAATCGCCTTCACCATGCGCGCCGCCGCGCTCATGCCCGGTCGGAGCGGCCGCCCCGCGCGCCGGCTCACCGTTGCGCCGCCCGCCCTCGACGCGGTCCGGCAAGCGGTTGTAGGCCAGAAACTGCCGCGCCAGCAGGCGCGCATTGACCGGGTGCACCACCTCGTCGTCCATGCCGTGCAGGATCAGCGCCGGCATCGGCTTGCCCGCCAGCGCGACACCGGCTGCATCGAGCAAGGCAGCAGGCTCGGCACGCGAGCCCTGCTGCATCGCCCGCAGACCGGCCCGCGCCGAATCGGCGGCACCGACCACCACACCGGAATGCAGGCCGACCGCGGCGATCTTGTCCGGATAGCGCAAGGCCACCACGGCCGCCATCGCGGCGCCCGCCGACAAACCCGCCAGATAGACCCGCTCGGGGCAGATATCGCGCCGCAGTGCCAGCGCATCGATCAGCGCGGCGATCGCCTGGGCTTCGCGCGCGCCTTCGCTGGCGGCGAGGTCGAACCATTGCCAGCAGCGCTGCAATTGCCGGCGCAGCGGCTGTTCGGCGTAGGCGACCAGGAAACCCTCGCGCTCGGCCAGCGCGTTCATGCGCGTGCCGGCGGCGAAGTCTTCGGCGGTCTGCCGGCAGCCATGCAGCATCACCACCAGCGGCAGCGGCCCGGTGTGCCGGCGCGAGGGCTCATAGAGCCAGTAGCTGAGCTGCGATACCAGTTCGCCGGCCATTGCCGGCAGCTTCAGGCGCCGCTGCGACCACTGGCCCGGCAACGGGCCCGCGGGCAGCGCCACTGGCGGCGGTACCCGCGTGCGGGCCGCAGGCGCTGCAGAGCCCCGACGGTCCAGGCGATCGAGCCAGCTGCCAAGGTGACGCGCCGACTGCTGGGGCAACGTGCCGAGCTGCCGCCACGGATGCCGCCAATTTCCCATCAAGCTTCTTGCCATGCGCGGATTGGGGAAGCGTGCGAACGCTCCCGGTTCATTTTTGCTGCGTTGCAGCATAGCACATGGAAATCAACGCATTTGGCTTACCAATGTAGGACAGTGACTGACAGCACACCGGCAATCGGCTCGCTATGGTTTCGCCATGGCAAACGGGCAGCCCGCCCGCAGCCGCCGTTCGAGGCGACCTCGATACCGGTATCTCATGCGGAACTCGCTTTTGAATTCGTTGCCCCACCCGTGGCGCGCCGCCGCGCTGATCGCCTGCGCATCGTGGCCCGCGGTGGCCCAGCACGGCAACGCCGCCGCGTCGACCACGGCGCCATCGAGCATGTCGGCGCTGGCCCGGCTGCTGGTCGGCGTGGCCGATGGCCGGCCGACCGGCATGAATGGCGTCACGCGGCTCACCGGTACCGGAAGCAGTACCGACGTGGCGCTCGGCAGCGCCTGCCAGGAGCTGACGCGTTCCGGCCCGATCCTGCTCGATACCGCCACGCGCCTGGACGGCTGCCGCGGCGAACGCGGCAAGCGCGTGATCTTCCATCTGAACCTGGTCCGCTTCGACGCCTCCCGCGAGGGCACCGCGGCCTTCATGGCCAGCGCCACACCGGCTCTGGTGCGCGGCATCTGCCGCAATCCGGATGTGCCGGTGCTGGGCCGCCTCGGCATCGCGCTGGTGTTCCGCTACACCGGCATCGGCGACCGGCCGGTCGGCGAAATTTCGATCGCGCCCGGCCGCTGCGAACAGGATTGACCGCGGCATCGGATTGCGGGCAACGCGTCCGATAGAACACCGTCCGCGTCGAACTGCGATAGTCGCAGCATGGCGCATTGGCTAGATTCCTCCGCTTCACTGTGTCTGCGCGGAGGTCGCCTCGATGTCATCCCATCTTGCCAATCGCACGACGTGCATGGCGGCGACGATGCGCCGGCCGGCCGATGCAGCGCTCTGAACGCAGGCTGTGCGGTCTGATGTCGTGCGGCTGCCTGCTGTGGGCGGCGCTGGTCGCGGCCCAGCTTGGCCGCACCCACACGGGACGCGACGATACCGCAGCCGTGCGCGAGCTGCTCGCCGACACGCTGACCGGGGCCGAACGGCGCTGGCTGGCCGCGCATCCGGTGGTGCGCTACAGCGCGTCCCCGATCGGCGGGCCGATGGTCTTCGTCGGCACCGGCGGACATGCCGCCGGTATCGCCGTACAGGCCCTGGAGCAGGTCGGACGTATCACCGGCTTGCGCTTCGAACCGGTCTGGCAGCAAGACGCCGCAGCACGCGAAGCGGCCCTGCACAACGGCTCGGTGCTGCTGGTCCCCGCGTTGGCGACCGATTCGTCCGCGGCGGCGGATGCCGGGGCGATACGCGAAGCCGGACGCAGGGCGCAGCGGTTGCAACCGTCGCTGCCCTATCTGATCACGCCCTGGGTCATCATCACCCACGCCGCCAACGGCGCGATTCGCGATGCCAGCGGGCTGACCGGCATGCGCATTGCCGTGCGCCGCGGCAGCCGCGGCCTGGCGGAGCGGCTCGCGCAAGTGCCCAACGCGACCATCATCCGCACCAGCTCCAATACCGAGGCCTACCGCATGGTCGCGCATGGCCAGGCGGACGCCGCCGTCGACACGCTGACATGCGCGCGCTACATGGTCCGGCGCGCCTTTGCGCCACGCCTGCGCGTGGCCGGCCAGTTGGGGCCGCCGCCGGCCGCAATCGGCTTCGGCGTCTCGCCCGCGGCGCCACAGCTGCGCATGATCCTGAACAAGGCGCTGGCTGCCATCCCGCCCATGCACTGGGACGCGCTGCAGGCCGACTGGGCGTCGTCGGAACCGACGCCGGCCGGGCCGCGGGCGGCGGTGCCGGCGCCGGAGCCGGCGTCCCACGGACGTCGGCCCTGGCTGCTGACCTGCTCGCTCGGCACCATGCTTTGGATGACGGCAATGGGCGCGTGCGCCGTCGCCCTGCATCGACACGGCCGGCGTATCGCGCGCGCCGCCAGCACGCTGCACCGGCGCCTCGGCGGCACGCGCGCCGCAAGCCGGCGCAGCGCCGCCCGCCTGCGGCCTTCGGCGGACGCTGCCCACCGCACTGCCTTGCCCCGTCCTTCCGCATCGGTTGGCACATCGGCTGGCATATCGGCCGCCACAGCGGCCGGCGCATCGGCTGGCACATCGCCCGGAGCAGATCGACTAAGCCTGCTCGCCACGATCTGCCATGAAATCCGTACGCCGATGCACGCGGTGATCGGCATCCTCGACCTGCTCAAGCACAAGACCGCCATCCATGGCGAGGCGCGCCACTACATCGACACGGCGCACGACTGCGCCAAATCGCTGGTGGCGCTGGTTGGCGATCTGCTGGACATGGCCAGGCTCGAGGCCGGCCGGATGGAAATCCGGCCCGAGCCGGTCCAGCTCGATACGCTGCTGCGGCAATGGGTCCATGCGTTTCGGCCACTGGCGGCCTCGCGCGGTCTGCGCATCCGGCTGCAGCTCGGGCCGCTGCAGGCGCGGCGCCATCGGGCCGATCCGCAACGGCTGCGGCAGGTCGTCGGCAATCTGCTGAGCAATGCGATCAAGTTCAGCGGACATGGCGACATCACGGTGAAGCTGGAGAGCGGGGGCGAGGACGCCAATCGGGAAACCGTACGCATCGTGGTGCGCGACCGCGGACCGGGCATCGCCGCGGATCAGATGCCGCGACTGTTCGAGCCCTTCTACCGGGCGGCCGAAGCCGGCGCGACCAGCGGCACCGGCCTTGGCCTGTCGATCTCGCGGCAGCTTGCCCGCCAGATGGGCGGCGACCTCGAACTGATCAGCCGGCCGGGCCACGGCACCACCGCGCTGCTGACGCTGACGCTGCCGGCGGAGGCCTGCGCCGGACGCGCGCTGCGGAGCACCAGCCATCAGACGGCCGCGCGCCGGCCCGCCGTCGCGCCGCTGCACAAGGGCTATTGCGCGCTGATCGTCGACGACCATCCGGCAGGCAGGATGCTGCTGGCGCGCCAGTTGCGGCATCTGGGCGTGGAGGCGGTCGGTACCGGCGATGCGCACGACGCGCTGGTGCGGTGTGCGGCGTCGGATCCCGCCTTCGATCTGGTGATTCTCGACTGCAATATGCCCGGCATGGACGGCTTCACGCTGGCGCGCAAGCTGCGCGCGCAGGAGCGGGCGCTGGCACGGCCGCGCGTGCCGGTGCTCGGCTACAGCGCCGACGCGCGGCCGCATAACCGCGAGCAGGCGCTGGCGGCCGGCATGGACGATTGCCTGTTCAAGCCGATCGATCTCGACACGCTCGGGCGCGCATTGCAACACTGGCTGGGCGAGCCCCCGGCTGGCCGATGTCCTTCGACGGCATTCGCCGCGGAGCCCATCGCGCTTGCCCCGGACGCGGCGGTACGGGCTGCCTTGCTGGCCGGCAACACGGCGGACCTGGCCGCCCTGCGCGTCGCAGTGGCGCGCGCCGACTGGCAGGCCGCACACGCGCTCGCGCACCGGATCAAGGGCGCCGCGCGGATGGTATCGGCCGATGCCGTCGCGGCGGGCTGCGAGGCCCTGGAGGCGGCGTGCCGCGACGGCGATGCCGGCGCCGTGGCGGCGGCGATGGCGCAACTGGTGCCGGCGCTGGCGCGGTGGGCCAGAACGCTGTCGCGCTGAGCCAGGCCGCTCGCCTCGCGTGAGTGCGCACCAGCCCTCGTCCCGGATCGCGTTTTGAGACTCCTCTTATCCTCCTGCCCGCCCTTGCCCGCTAATCTGGCCGGGCATTGCAGCGCTTTCCGACTATTTCCCGTTTTTGGTCTGGGGGTGGGCATGCGCGCTGTCGCTGTGTCGGGCCGCTTTGTTGTTGTGTCCGTTCCTCCATCGTGTCACCGGCTTCCCGATACAGATTTGACGCGCTTTGCGCCGCACGGCATTTGCCGGGCGGCGCTTCTTTTCCGATGGACCGCACGCCCCTGGCACCAGCCGCACATTGCGATGCTGCTCGGCAAGCGGGCGGAGGAGCAATGGCATGGCACTGAACATCGTAGTCGCGGACGACCATCCCGCGATTTCCCTGGCGATCCGCAGCGTTCTGCAGGGGCACGCCGGCTGGCAGGTCTGCGCCGACGTGACGACGCCCGAGGCACTGTTTCGCGCCATCGCAACGTGTACGCCCGACGTCGTAGTCACCGACTACCATATGCCCGGCGGCCAGGCCAAGGATGGATTGCGGATGCTCGGCCAGATGCGCCGGCAGCATCCCCAGATGCGCGTCGTGGTGCTGACGATGATGACCAACCCGCTGATCCTGCGGGCGATCGTCGAAGTACCGGTGCAGGGCATCCTGCTGAAGGATTCGCCGCTCGACGAGCTGGTCCATACCCTCGTCCAGGTCGAGCGCGGCCAGACCTATATCGGCAAATCGGCGGCGCGCATCCTGGCCGAATCGAGTGCGCGCTACCCCTGTCCGGAGGAGCGCGCCGGCATCGGCAGTCTGTCGGTGCGGGAAACGGAAGTGCTGCGGCTCTATCTGAGCGGCAAGTCGGTGACGCAGATCGCCACGGCGCTAAGCCGCAGCGTCAAGACGATCAGTCGGCAGAAGAACTGCGCGATGCAGAAATTGGGGGCCAGCAACGACAGGGAACTGTTCGACTTTGCCGCCCGCCAGGATTTGATGCTGCCGCGGCCGTCGGCGGGTTAGCCGACGGCGCACGGCTGGAGGATCCGTCTTATTCGGCGGAGCGCGGCGCCGCGATGACCGGCGACACGGCGGGTTCGCCGCCATCCTGATCGTCGCCCGGGCGGCGCTGCTTGGCACCGGCTGCGCGCTGCTCCCAGAAGACCGCGTTATCGATGCCCAGCGGGCCGGGCACGAAATTCGGATCAAGGCCCTGCCGCTTCTGCGCCTCGTAGTCGCGCAGCGCCTTCAGCGCGGGCTTCTGCAGGATCACGATCGCCACGATGTTGAGCCACGCCATCAGGCCGACGCCGATATCGCCCAGCGCCCAGGCCAGCGTCGCGGTGCGCACGCAGCCGTAAAGCGTGGCGGCCAGGATCGCGATCTTCAGCAGAAACACCATCCACGGGCGGTGAATCTTGCGGTTGATGTACGCGACGTTGGTTTCGGCGATGTAGTAGTAGGCGACGATGGTCGTGAACGCGAAGAAGAATAGCGCGATCGCGACGAAGGCGGCGCCGAAGCCCGGCAGCACGCTTTCGACCGCATGCTGGGTGAAGCCCGGACCTGCTTCCACACCGGCCAGGCCAGAGTGCAGGGCTTCCTTGGCGGGACCGACCACGTTGTAGGCGCCGGTGATCAGGATCATGAAGGCCGTCGCCGAGCAGACGAACAGCGTGTCGACATAGATCGAGAATGCCTGCACCAGACCTTGCTTGGCCGGATGCGACACCTCGGCTGCCGCCGACGGATGCGGGCCGGTACCCTGACCGGCTTCGTTCGAGTAGACGCCGCGCTTGACGCCCCACTGGATCGCCAGACCGAGCACCGCGCCGAAGGCCGACTCCAGGCCGAAGGCGCTACGCAGGATCAGGCTGATGACTTCGGGCAGCTTGCCGATATTGAGCGCGATGATCACGCAGGCCACCAGGATGTAGCCCAGCGCCATGAACGGCACCACGATCTCGGCGAACTTGGCGATACGCTTGACGCCGCCGAGGATGATCAGGCCCAGCAGGATCACCAGCACCGCGCCGGTTACCGCCGGCTCGACGCCGAACGAATTGGCCATGCCGGCCGCGATGCTGTTCGACTGCACGCCGGGCATCAGCACGCCGCAGGCCAGGATCGTCGCCAGCGCGAAAATCCAGGCGTACCACTTGGTGCCCAGTCCTTTCTCGATGTAGTAAGCCGGGCCGCCGCGATACTGGCCGTCCACCTCTTCCTTGTAGATCTGCGCCAGCGTCGATTCCACGAACGCCGTGCTGGCGCCGAGGAAGGCCATCACCCACATCCAGAACACCGCGCCCGGACCGCCGAAGGTAATGGCGGTCGCCACGCCAGCGATATTGCCGGTGCCGACCCGTCCCGACAACGACATCGCCAGGGCCTGGAAGGAGCTGACGCCCTGCGCCGAGGACTTGCCGTCCAGCATCAGGCGGATCATGCCGAAGAAGTGGCGCACCTGGGCGAATCGAGTGCGAATGGAGAAATACAGACCGACGCCCAGGCACAGATAGATCAGTGCCGAGCTCCAGATGATGCCGTTGACGGCATCGACAATTTCGTTCATGGCGAATCTCCGAGTCGGGTTCGGGCGAGATGGTGCCCGTCATGTCGACGGTCGAGGTGCCCCGGGGTCGAGGCAAAACCGCCCCCCTGGAAAAAGGCGTAACCATACCGCAACCGATCGTTATCTCCCCACCTAGGGAGAACCCGAATTCGTCGTCCGAAACGGCGCCTGGCGCGTTGTGGGATGCAGGATCGTGCACCACGAGCGGGCATGATCGGCAGGGTCGCAAGCCGCCGGAATTGTGTCGCCGGGAAACAAAAGTCGGCACTGACAGGCGGTTTTTACGTCACCGAACCACAAGTTACAGAACTGTTTCATGTTGTCGCCGCCGAGGCCGGCCGCAGGCCCGATCGTGCGTCGTAACCTGAACGCTCCCCTACCGCTCCGATGGATGCAGAGGAATTTCATGTCTGAACGATTGATCATGCTCGACGTGCCCGGGGTGCTGTTCTCCGAGCGCTCCGCCGCACGGCTCGGCGGCAAACCGGAGACCGGCACGGTGCGCGAACTGCGCCTGTTCGATCCGGTCGCACTGGGCTTCGTACGGCGGCTGTTCGGCCTCGCCGGCGCCCGCGTGGTGATGCCGCATGCCTGGGGCGCGAGCGCCCGTGCAGCGCTGGTGCAACAGCTGGACCTGCAGGTGGAGGCCTTCGCGCCGGCCGCCGCTGGCGGCTTCGGCGCGGAAGTCGCGGCCTACCTCGCCGCGACGCGCCCGACTCCGCAGAACTACGTGGTGCTGACCGCCGATGCCGCTTCCGTCGACGCGTCGCTGCAGCCCCGGCTGATCGCACTGGACCCGGCCAAGGGGCTGACGCTGGACGACTTCAAGCAGGCGCTGGACCTGCTGGGCGTGGCCTGCCCCAATGGCATGTACCCGCCGACGCAGCCCGATCCGCGCCTGCAGGCACGCCTGCAGCAGCTGCGGCGCGCCGCGCGCCATGGCGCCCTCCCCGGACTGGTGCCCTCGCCGCTGACCGAGCCCGCGCACGCCTGACCTGGGCCCGCGCCTGGCCGTCTTCCGTCGGGATCGGCCCGCATAGGCAATCCCGCCCCCCCGTCTGCATAATGTGGCGGCATGAACGAGGGGGCGGAGATGACAACAGCCGCGCTGGCTGACCGACGCGGCATCCACTGGCAACGCGGCTGGCCGCGGCATCTGCCCGCCATCCTGGCCGCGGTCTGGGGCCTGAGTTCGCACGCGCAGTCCGCCGCCCCGCCGGACGCCTCCGCACCGTCCGCTGCCCCGTCCGCTGCCCCGTACGCTTCCCCGTCCGCTGCTCGGACGCCCGCCGAGACCGCCAGCGCCCCTCCCGTCTGCCAGGCGCCCTGGTTCCGCGGCGGTGCCCGCGCGCAACTCGAGGCCGACGGCCAGATGCCAATGTCGATCACCATGACGGTGCGCCATCCCGGCCCCGTGCCGGGCGGCTGCGCGGCCTGGCTCGACATCCACTCGAAGTCCGCGCTGGCGGCGATGATGGGCCCGCCGGTGGTCATGGATCAGATGCACCGGCTGACGCTGGTCCGCGATACGGGTTCGGCCAACGGCCGGATCAGCAGCCAGCACGCCACCATCAATGCGCAGGCGCGCTATGCCCGGCTGTTCGGCGAGGCCTCGTTCGAAGGCACCGGACTGTTGTCCTATGCCGGCCACGAGATCCGCGAGGGCGGCATACTGCCCGGCGAATCGCTGCACTCGAGCGCCAGCCTGCAGATCAACAGCCTGCATTCGGGAGAAGCGGTGACGACCATCCGCGTGCCCCGCGCGTCGATCCACATCAGCGAACGGCGGGTCGGCCGCAGGCAACAGATCGACACGCCGCTGGGCCGCCGCGAATGCCTGCCCATCCGGTATGACAAGCAGGCCTCGCTCGGCGAGGTCCATATCGGCGACGATGTCGAACGGCCCGACCCCTACAACATGACGGTGACCGACTGGTACTGCCCCAGCGAAGCCTTCGTGTTGCGCACGGAAATCCGCCAGGGCGATCAACAGCAGGTCATCGAAACCACGGCGATCGGCATGCCGGAGGCCGGGCAGTAGCGCTGCCGACCGCCGGCTCGTTCCACTTCACGGCGCTCAAGCCGCCTGCAGGTCTTCCAGCGGCCCGAAGAATTCGAAGCGCAGCCGTTCCGGCGGGATGCCCAGCGCGCGCCCGTCGGCATAGACCGAGCGCATGAAGGGCTTGGGTCCCAGCAGGTAGAGGTCGACGTCGCGATCGGCCGGCAGTCGGCTCGCCAGCAGTTCGCGCGTGACGAAGCCGACAGCGTGGGGCGCGTCCCCTTCGCGCGGCGTGTCGTAGACGTAGCAAACGCTCACATTGGCATGGTTGCTGGCGATGACGTCGACCCGCTTGCGGAAGGCATGCACGCCGCCGTGCCGCGCGGCATGGATGAAATGGACCTGCCGGCCGGCCGGCGCCGCCGCCTCGAGCATGCTGATCGCCGGCGTGATGCCGACCCCGCCGGTCACCAGCAACAGCGGCCGGTCGTTGGCCGCCTGCTCCAGCACGAAGTCGCCGCAAGGCTGCAGCGCCTGCAGCACATCGCCCACGGCGGCGTGGTCGTGCAGCCAGTTCGACGCGCGGCCGCCCGGCTCGCGCTTGACGCTGATCCGGTACCACGGCTTGCCGGGGGCATCCGACAGCGAGTAATGGCGACGGGTCGGCGCACCGTCGATGGTCAACAGCAGCGTCAGGTACTGGCCGGGCCGGAAGGCCGGCAACGTGCCGCCATCGGCCGGTTCCAGGTAGAACGAGGTGATGATCTCGCTCTCCTGCACCTTGCGGGCGATGCGCAGGCCGCGCGTGCCGCGCCAGCCGCCTGGCTGGGCGGCATTGTCGCGATAGACCGCCTCCTCGGCATCGATCAGGATCTTTGCCAGCACGCCATAGGCCTCGCCCCAGGCGCCGACGATGTCGTCGGTCGCCGCTTCGCCCAGCACGTCGCGGATGGCCTGCAACAGGCAGCCGCCGACGATCGGGTAATGCTCGGGCTGGACACCCAGCGCGGCGTGCTTCTGCACGATGCGCGGCAACGCGCCGGCCAGCGCGTCGAGCTGGTCGATATGGCTGGCGAGGGCCAGCACCGCGCCGGCCAGGGCGCGTGCCTGCGTGCCTTGGACCTGGTGGGCTTCGTTGAAGAACGCCTTCAGCTCCGGATGCCGGGTCAGCAACAGCCGATAGAAGTGCTGGGTGATCGCTTCGCCGTGCTGCTTCAGCACGGGCACCGTGGCCTTGACCAGCGCGATGGTATTCGGGGACAGCATGGAAACGCTCCTCTGATGGACGTCGATGGGTATCGAAGTCATATCAAGCGGCGTGCCAGCGCGACTACCGGCGCAAGCCCTTGATTTCCATGGCACCATGTCGGCCAGTTGTCTGAATGACCACGATCGTTCCGTGGTCCAAAGGACTACACTGGTGTCCATATGACCACAAATTCCGATTTCCCGACGATGGCCGACGAAGGACGTTTCCGTCAGTTGCTGGCGGCCGCGCGCGGCATCGTCGCTTGCGATGCGGCTGCCTTGCTCAAGCTGCAAGGCGAGGTGCTGGTGCCGGTCGCCGTGCACGGCCTGAGCGACGATGCGCTGGGGCGCCGCTTCCCGGTGTCGGCCCACCCGCGTCTGGCGCAACTGCTCGACAGCGAGGACGGCGTGCGTTTCGCCGCGGATTGCGGCCTGCCGGATCCGTACGACGGTCTGATCGAGGGTCAGCCCGACATCCTGCCGATCCACGACTGCATGGGCGCGCCGCTGCATTGCGGCGGCCGGCTGTGGGGCCTGGTCACGCTGGACGCGCTGCGGCCAGGCGCGTTCGCCGACATTTCCGCGGGCCAGATGCAGGCCGTGGTAACGATGCTCGAATCCGGCATCGAGGCCGACGAGACGATCCGGACGCTGGCCGAACGGGCCGCGCGCGAGCGCGAAATGAGCCGCGCCCTGCAGGTCCGTGGCCAGCCGCGCGACCTGCTGGGCAAGAGCGTGGCGATGAAGCGGCTCAAGCAGGAAATCGACACGGTGGCCGGCTCGGACCTGAGCGTGCTGATTCTTGGCGAGACCGGCGTCGGCAAGGAGCTGGTCGCGCAGCGGCTGCACGACCGCTCCGCCCGGCGCGACCGGCCGCTGGTACAGATCAACTGCGCGGCGCTGCCGGAGACGCTGGCCGACAGCGAGCTGTTCGGCCACAAGCGCGGCGCCTTCACCGGCGCGGTGCAGGATCGCGTCGGCAAGTTCGAGTTGGCTGACGGCGGCACGCTGTTTCTCGATGAGGTCGGCGAACTGCCGTTGCCGGTGCAGGCCAAGCTGCTGCGCGTGCTGCAGAGCGGGGAGGTGCAGCGGCCCGGCAGCGACCGGCTGCTGCGCGTCGACGTGCGCGTGCTGGCGGCCACCAACCGCGACCTCGGCAAGGCGGTGGCCGAGGGACGCTTTCGGGCAGACCTGTACCACCGGCTGTCGGTCTATCCGCTGCGCGTGCCGCCGCTGCGCGAACGCGGCCGCGACGTGCTGGCGCTGGCGGGCGGCTTCCTCGAGGAAAACCAGCACCGGCTCGGTGCGCGCAACCTGCGGCTGTCGCCCGACGCCACGCTGGCGCTGACGGCGTATTCCTGGCCCGGCAATGTCCGCGAGCTCGAACATCTGATCAGCCGGGCGGCCCTGCGCGCGCTGGCCGAATCCCGCCGAGGGGCGCGCTGGATTGCGATCGAGCCGCGCCACCTCGGGCTGGACAGCGGCACCAGCCGGCTGGCGCATGGCAACGAGGACGTCGACCATCACGGCCGGCCGCCGGCGCAGGCGGACCCAAGCCTGGCCCATCGGACCTTGCAGCCACAGCCGGCAGGCACTCCCGATGCCGGCCCGCACCCGGGAAGCGGGACCCTGCGCGAGGCCACCGACGCATTCCAGCGGCGCTGGATCGAAGCCGCGCTGGCCAGGCACGGCGGCGCCTATGCGGCCGCCGCGCGCGAGGCCGGCATGGATCGCAGCAACTTTCACCGGCTGGCGCGGCGACTGGGCGTTGCGCCGGAGGCCAGGCGCCAGGCAGGCCGCCCCTCCTCCCGGTCTTGATCCTGGCGCTCGCCGGCCCGCACAGTTCCGTTCGGACCCGCTCCGACCCGCTCGGGCCCGCTCCCTTCTCGGCGAGCGACGGTCAAGGCATACTTGGCCCTGCGAGCCGATCCCCCGGGCGCGTTCGCTGACCTCGAGAACCCGGCCAGAAAAATTTCTGTCGGCAGCCCTGTGCAAACGCCGGCTAGCGCCAATACTAGAGGTCGGAGGCGCGCGGCCCGTAGTGCGCAATGACGCTTCGATCGACCACCAATAGCACCGGAAGCGAACTGTGTCGCGTCGTGTCTGGCCTATCGTTGTCCTGCTGGTCCTGGTTGGCGGCGCCTGCTATTTCGCCGCTCATCTGATCGCCGACGAGGTTCGCACCTCGCGGTGGCAGGCGCGCTATTTTCACGACTGGGGTCAGCGTCTGACCTACACCATCGCGCCCGGCGCCAGCGACCGCATCCGCTTCCCCGATGCCGGGCCCTACGATATGCGGCTCGGCTATGCCCGCATTCCGCACTACACCGAGCTGCTCGAAGCGCGCGGCTTCGTGCGCGAGCATCAGGCCCGGATGTCCGAGGCGATGCTCGAATATCTCGATCTCGGCCTGTACACGCCCTATCGCGAGAAGACCCGTGCCGGGCTGGCGCTGCTCGATTGCAACGATCGCAGCGTGTCGGTGCAGCGCTTCCCCGAGCGGCAATACCAGGACTACCGCGAGGTGCCGCCGGTATTGGCCAACTCGCTGCTGTTCGTCGAGAACCAGGGGCTGCTCAATCCCGAATATCCGACCCGCAATCCGGCGCTCGACTGGCGGCGGCTGTCGCGCGCCGGGGTCGATCAGCTGATCTCCATCGTCGACCGCGAGCGCGACACGCCGGGCGGGAGCACGCTCGCCACGCAGATCGAGAAATACCGCCACTCGCCGCAGGGACGCACGTCGTCGATCTCGGAGAAACTGCGACAGATGGGCTCGGCCTCGGTCCGCGCCTATCTCGAAGGCCGCGATACCGTGCGGGCGCGCGAACGCATCGTGGTCGACTACCTCAATACCGTACCGCTGTCGGCGCGCAATGGCCGCGGCGAGATCCACGGCATCGGCGACGGCATGTACTACTGGTACGGCGAGGACTTCGACGAAGCCAACCGGATGTTGCACGAGATCGAGCTCAGGCCGCCGACGCCGCGCGAGGCGCAGGTCTTCAAGCAGGCGCTGTCGCTGATCATCGCGCAGCGCCGCCCCTCGTATCACCTGCGCCGCTACGACACCAACCTGGAGCCGCTGACCGACAGCTATCTGCGCCTGCTCGCCGGCGCCGGGGTAATCACGCCCCGGCTGCGCGACGCCGCGCTCGCGGCGCGGCTCGACAAGGCGCCGGTCCCCTCGCTGCCGCCCGCGGATCCCTTCGTCACGCGCAAGGCCATCAACCAGGTACGCGCGGATCTGTCGCGCTTGCTTGGCGTCTCCAGCCGCTACGATCTGGACCGGCTCGACCTGACGGTCGCCAGCACCATCAACACCGAAGCGCAGCGCCAGATCACCGCAACGCTGATGAAGCTGCGCGACAAGGAGGGAGCGCGCGAGCTCGGGCTCTATGGCCACAACATGCTGCGGGACCATGACGATCCATCGAAGCTCGCGGCCAGCTTCACGCTGTTCGAGCGGGTCGGCAATGCCAGCTATCTGCGCGTGCAGGCCGACAATATCGATCAGCCGTTCGACCTCAACAGCGGCGCCCGGCTCAATCTCGGGTCGACCGCCAAGCTGCGCACGCTGGTGACCTATCTGGAGCTCATCGCCGAACTGCACGACCGCTACGCCGGCATGACGCGCGCCGAGCTGCAGAGCGTCCCGGTCCCGCCGCAGGACGGATTGACGCGCTGGTCGATCGACTGGCTGCTGAAGAACCCGGGCAGCGATCGCCGCACCATGCTCGAGGCCGCGCTCGAACGCAAGTACGCCGGGGGCGCCGGCGAAGCGTTCTTCACCGGCGGCGGGCTGCAGACCTTCACCAACTTCGAGCGCTCGGCCAGCGTGCAGAACATGACGGTGCGTCGTGCCTTCCAGCACTCGGTCAATCTGGTGTTCATCCGCATGATGCGCGACATCGTCCGCTACGAGGTCCACCGTGCGCATCCCGATGCCAGCGAGCTGCTGGCCGATCGCGATGCCCCCGGTCGCCGCAAATGGCTGGTGCGCTTTGCCGACGAAGAAGGCAGCCAGTTCCTGACCGGCTTCTATCGCAAGTACCAGGCGCTCGACAAGGAGGCCCGCATCGCGCTGCTGCTGCAACGGGTCAAGCCGATCGCGGTGCGCGTCGCGGTGGCGCTGCGCAGCGCGGATCCGACCATGGACGAGGCCACCTTCGCGCGCCATCTGCGCGCCAAGCTCGGCACCAGGCTGGACGACGAGGATGTGTTCGCGCTCTACGACAAGTACGGCAAGGACAAATTCTCGCTGAACGACCGGGGCTACCTGTCGCGCATTCACCCGCTCGAACTGTGGTTGATCGACTATCTGGACGACCACTCCGAGGCCGATCTGAAACAGGTGCTGGAAGCCAGCGCCGACGTGCGCCAGGAGGTCTACACCTGGCTGTTCCGCACGCGCAGCAAGGCCGGGCAGGATAACCGCATCCGCATTCTGCTCGAGCGCGATGCCTTCGAACGGATCGGCGAGCGCTGGCGCCGGCTGGGCTATCCCTTCGACACGCTGACGCCTTCCTATGGCACCGCGGTCGGCGCCTCGGGCGATCGTCCCGCGGCGCTGTCGGAACTGGCCGGCATCCTGCTCAGCGGCGGCGTGCAGCCGTACACCGAGACCGTGCGCTGGCTCGACTTTGCCACCGGCACGCCCTACGAAACCCGCTTCGTACTGCGACCGGGGCAGCTGAAGCGCCTGCTGCCGGAGGACGTCGCGGAGCTGGCGCGGCGCTCGTTGCTGGATGTGGTCGAGGGCGGTACCGCGCGCTCGGCGCAAGGCGTCTTTCCTGCGGAGCGCGGCATGGCGCTCGGCGGCAAGACCGGCACCGGCGATCATCGGCACATGGTGTTCGGCCGCGGCGGCTACGTGATCGCGTCGCGCGCGGTCAGCCGCTCGGCGACCTTCGTCTTCACGATCGGCGAGCGCTACTTCGGCACTGTCACGTTGCATGTACGCGGCCCGCATGCGGCGCGCTACAACTTCACCAGCGCCTTGTCGGTCAAGCTGCTGCGCGGTCTGGCACCGACCATCGTGGCGATGGACCCGCAGGCCGGACCGGCCACGCTCGCCTGCACCGGCGGTTGAACGGCGCTTGTCGCCCGACGGCGCGCCCCGCCCAGGGCTTCCTCAGGCGCGGTTGACGCCATCTGTTCGCTGCCCCACCAATGGCGCACTGCACCGCGCCCGAAACGTCGCGCCGCGACTTTGCCTGCCCCGTTCCGGCGCTTACCATGCAAGCAACCGACGGATATCGGCAACCGCCGACAAGCAGGCAGAACAATACGTCGCTGTGGAACGGGGGCAACTTGAGCAGCTACATCGAAGATTACTGCGGGCGCATCCGGCAAGGCGGCGCCAATGCCGTGATCGCGCATCCCATCGTCGTCGACAACGACGGCACCTACGTTATGAGCTACGTGCCGTTCGAACACGTCAATGCCACTGCGCGGCTCGTGCTGGTCAGCACGACCCCGGGACATATGCACGTGCGGCTCGCCGCCGAACTGACCGAGGCATTGCTGCGCGCGCACGCACCTGGCCGCATCGTCCAGCTGGAAAACAAGCGCCAGATCGAACTCGGCGGGCCGTTGGTACGGCCGAACCTGATCCGCATGCTCGATCATTTCGACATCCCCTCGCTTGTCGGCGTCGAACGCGCGACGGTCCTGTGGGAAGACGGCTTCCACCTGTTGCAACCGATGGCCTTGCTGCCACAGGCGACGATGCGGCGGGGACTCGCCTTCGACGGCACGCTCGAAGCGCTGCCCGCCGTTCCCATGCTGCGCCGTGCGTTCGAGACCCAATTCCTCGAGCGGCTGGCACGCGTCCGCAACGATGCCCTCTATCTCGCGCTCGGCCGTACCGCCTGGGCAGGCCTGCGCCACGCCGCCGACACCGGCGTCATCGCCCCGGGCCAGCTGCTTGGCATGATGCCGGTGCCGGCGCGCGCCGGCAGCATGGTGCGCTACTTCCTCGGCGAAATCAGTGCGGCGACGCTGTCGCCGAGGGACCCGGTCAGGCATCGCACCGCATGGCTGGACGCGGCGCGGCGCGAATTGATCGAGAACGTGCGCCGTCATCGGCAGGCGCCGAGCGGCACGGCCACCGGGGTCACCACCGCGGCGGCATGAGCCGTGGCAAAAGCCGCAGCAGGGCGTCGGCGGCGGCGGCGGCGCCGGTGGCAAGTATGCGGCGCTACAGCGTCTGCGCGCCGCTCACCGACCGCAGTTGCTGCGCGGCCTGCGCGGCCAGTTCGAACGAACGCAGCCGGGCCTGGTGATCGTAGATCTGCGCCGTCAGCATCAGCTCGTCCGGACGCAGATCGTCGACGAAGCGCTGCATGCCCTCGCGAACCGTATCGAGGTCGCCGACCACCGAACAGGACAGCGAGCGGCGGATATGGGCAGCCTCGGTCTCGGTCCACATCGATTCGATATCGTCGACCGGCGGACGGATGCGTCCGGGCGTGCCGCGTACCAGCGCCAGGAACTGCTGCTGCAGCGAACTGAACAGACGGGTCGCCTCGGCCTCGGTGTCGGCCGCGAACACGTTCAGGCCGAGCATCACGTACGGCCTGGACAGCGCCTCCGAAGGCCGGAACGTCTGCCGGTACAGATCCACCGCCTGGCGCATGAAGCCCGGCGCGAAATGCGAGGCGAAGGCGAACGGCAGGCCCATCGATGCGGCCAGCTGCGCGCTGAACAGGCTCGAGCCCAGCAGCCACAGCGGCACCTTCAGGCCTGCGCCCGGCACCGCGCGCAGCCGTTGGCCGGGACGCGGTTCGTCGAAATAGGCCTGCAGCTCCTCGACGTCCTGCGGGAAAGTGTCGGCCGTATCGTGGGTCGCGCTGCGGCGCAAGGCACGCGCGGTCAGTTGATCGGTGCCCGGGGCACGGCCGAGCCCGAGATCGATACGACCCGGAAACAACGAGGCCAGCGTGCCGAACTGCTCGGCTACCACCAGCGGCGAATGGTTGGGCAGCATGATGCCGCCCGAGCCGACCCGGATGGTCGAGGTGCCATTGGCGACGTAGCCGATCAGCACCGCCGTGGCGGCGCTGGCGATGCCCGGCATATTGTGGTGCTCGGCCAGCCAGAAGCGGCGATAGCCCCAGCGTTCGGCGTGCTGGGCCAGGTCCAGCGAATTGCGCATCGATTGGGCGGCGTCGCTTCCCTCGGGAATCGGCGAAAGGTCGAGCAGGGAGTAGGCAGTGGTGGAAGCGGTCATGCGGGAAGACGATGCGGGAACGGTTTGTGGCCGGGCGTGGCGATCGATGGCACGTTGGCACATCGAGACATCGACACATCCCGGCGCCGCCACGGCGCCTGCCGGGGCGGCGATCGATTGGAACGGCAACTATAGCCGTTCTCTTCCCTCGTTGTCGGAAGGGTCTCCCGCCCCATCGACCCGGTGCCGTGCTCGGCTAAGCGGCTGCCGCCCGCTCCCCGTGCAGTTGCTTCCATGCGTCGATGCCGCCCGTCAGTGCCCAGGTATTGGCGTAGCCGGCCGCGCGCAGGCGCTCGGCCAGCATCGCGGCGGACAGTTCGTTGGGGCAGGCGCAATAGACCACGATCTCGACGGCAGGAGGATGTTCGGCGAGTACGTCCAGCGGCGCCTCCGGGTCCACCACCAGCGCGCCGGGGATGCGCTCGAGCGCCGCGCTGCCTGGTGCGCGCACGTCCAGCACCAGTGGCAGGCGGCCGTCCTGGCGCCGCGCCTCCAGCTCGATCACGCTCATGCGCGGGATCCGCCGGGTGCGGCGCAGCAGCCGCACCCGCTTCCACCAACGCCAGACGATAAAGAGCGCGAGCGCCAGAAGCGCCAGCATCAGCGCCAGATGGCCATAGGTACCGAAAGCGTCGAGCACGGCGTCGATCGCATCGCTGAACGCCGCGCCGATCATCAGCGCCCCGCCGGCCCAGACCACGGCGCCGATCGCGTCGTAGAACAGGAAGACCGTGAACGGCGTGGCAGTCATGCCCGCCATCGCGGTCGACAGCGCACCGGCGCCCGGCAACAGCTTGGAGAAGATCAGCGAGCGCGGTCCCAGCCGCAGATAGAGCGATTGCGTCTGCCGGATGCAGCTGTCCTGCGACAGCGATACCTTGCAGATGGTGCGCAGCATCGGTTGGCCGAGACGCCGGCCGGCGAAGTACCAAAGCGAATCGGCAATCAGGCAGGCTACCACCACGGCGCCCAGAACCGCGCCGATCGACGGGCCGGTCTCCCGCATGCCGAGCGCGCCGGCGACCAGCAACAGCGGGTACGCGGGTACTGGCAGGCCCGCCTGCTCGATAAGGACGTTCAGAAATACCAGCGTCAGTCCGTGCTGTTCCAGCAGGACCTGCAATTCGCCCACGGCGGTCTCCCGATGAATGATCGATGGCGCGATGATTCGCGATATGGGCGAAGTTTGCCAGCACTGCGGCCACTGCGGCCGGTCCTGGACTGGTCGATCGTTTCAAAAACTCTGAATGTCGGATGCCCCGGACCGCTCGCCCTGCGCCCGAAGCCGTGGCAAGATGGCGCCGAAGCGGCTCGGACCCCCCGGCCGCTCGCAACTGGGAGATGCGTATGCTGTCATTCCTCGGTACGGTGATCGTTGGCCTGATCGTCGGGCTGATCGCCAGGGCCATCAAGCCTGGCGACGACAAGATGGGTTGGATCTTGACCATATTGCTTGGCATAGGCGGCTCGCTGATCGCCGGATATGTCGGCCAGGCGCTCGGCTGGTATCGCCCCGGGGAGCCGGCCGGCTGGATCGCTTCGGTGATCGGCGCAATCGTGCTGCTGGTCATCTACGGGCTGGTGCGGCGCAGAACCTGACATCCGCGCAAGCCGCCCAAACAGGGCGAGGCCACCGCCGGCCTCGCCCCTTGTTCTCTCGCGCGCCCCCGGGCTCGCCCTTGCCCCCCCTCGCCTGCGGTCGCACGCAACCCGGCACCCCATTCGCAGTTCGCTGCTTTCCTGCAACAGTACCGACGCTGTTGTTGCGAAAGATTGAACTACCGACACATTTCCGTAAGAAATCGCGCAGCACGGTACGTAGGCTGGCGTTCCCCCAGCCCGCCACCGTTCCCGCCCTATCCATGCGGCGGACGGCGAGCCAGTCCCGATGGAGGACGCCGCATGCATCGCGACCCATTCGAACCCTTCCCCCCCAACGCGAATGCCAACGGACACGGCGGACGGCCGGCGGCGGGTGCGTCGCCGCAATCATCCGAATCGCCGCAATCATCCGAATCGCCGCAATCATCCGAATCGCCGCAATTTTCCGCATCGCCTGGACCCTCCCGCACGCTGAAGGCGCCGCCGTTTCAGGGAAGCTGGGCCCCCGGCACGGACGGGCGCGTCATCCCTACCCCGCACGCTGCCATCCGTAGCGGCAAGCTCGCGCTGATCCGGCAAGCCGTCGCCGCCACGCCCGATGCGCTGCGCCTGTGCGATTCCCATGGCGATCCGCCGCTGCATTTCGCCATCCGCTCCGGGGCGCCGGTCGCCATCCTCGCCTGCCTGCTCGAACAGGGCGCCCGCCTCGACGCGCGCAATATGCGGGGAGAAACCGCCCTGCACATTGCCTTCGGCCAGCGGGACGCCGAGCCCGCCCGCCTGAACTGGCTGCTGGCGCATGCCGACCGGAACGGCGACGGCGGCAGCTGGCTCGCCGCGTTCGTACCGGATGCGGATGGCGGCTATGCCTACGAGCGCGGGCTGGGTGTGCAACGGCAGCCAACACGCGGCATGGAACCAGTCATCGCCAACCTGCAACGGCATGACGGCTGGTATCGGGCCTATCTCGTCAACATGGCCAAGGCGGTGACTCACGGAGACCGCGCACGAGTCAAAGCGCTACTGGCCTGTGAGATGCCGCTGGATCTTGCAGTGCAGGGCGGCAAGACAGCACTGATGGTCGCCGCCGAACAGGGCCACGAGGGCGTCGTCGACATGCTGCTGCTGCACGCCGACGAGCACGGCATGCGGCAGCTGAATCTGGGCGCGGCGGACAGCGGCGACACCGCCTTGATGCTCGCCGCCTTCCACGGCCACGTCGCCGTGGTCGAGCGGCTGCTCGCCGCTTCGGCGGCCACCGAGGTGCCGAGCCAGTGCGGAGACACCGCGCTGATGGCCGCGGCCGTTGGCGGGCACGACGGCATCGTCGACAGGCTGCTCAATGCCGGCGCGGCCGTCGATACCCGCAATGCCCTGGGCCGGACGGCGCTGATGTTCGCCGCCGTGGCAGGTCACCGCGCCACGGTCGAGGTGTTGCTACGCCATGGCGCCGCGGTCGACGCCAAGGATGGCGAAGGGCGCTCCGCCCTGGCCTTCGTCGCCCTGCATGCGGCGGCGCTATCCGCGGGATTGTCGCCGCAGGAACGGGTTGGGAGGATGCGGATCGATCGTATCGGTCCGATTGCCGAATTCGGCGCGCCTTCGACCGTCAGCGAGCGGTGCCAGGACCTGCTGAGGGGTCGCAGCAGGCACCGCGACACCGCGCAAGCGCTGCTTCACCACGGCGCTTCGGTGGATTCGCGGGACATTCGCGGCGCCACGGCCTTGATGCATGCGGCGGCCAACGGTCATATCGAAATTCTCGCCGTGCTGCTCGGCGCCGGCGCCGACTGGGAACTGCGCGACCACTCCGGGCGGACCGCACTGGCTTACGCTACGGCAGCTGGAAATGCGCACGCGGCGCGCATGTTGAAGACCTGCCAGGGCTGAAGCAAACGGGGCACCCCGTTTGCACCCGACCGCAAGTCATGGCCCCACTCCGGCCATTGGCATGATGGTCGCCTCCGGACCCTCTGCGCGCGGCGCGTTCGCTTCTGCGAAGGCGGTCTCCGCCGGTTCTGGTTGAGTGCTCCTGCCGAAACCGAACGTTTGCCCCAGGACATCGCCAAGTTTCTCTCGCAGGAACGTCAACACTCCGGTGCGGCGCTCGTACTGCTGACGCATCGCCGTCTTTCCTTCGATGAATTCCTGAAACAATTGCCGCAACGGTTTGAGCATGGCTTCATCGCTGCGCAACGCCATGCCTTCCATGGCGGCCTTCAGCGCCTCTGTCTTCGCCTCGGATGCGAAACAACGGAGCTTTTGCGTGATGTCTTCCTTGTCCTTCGCATAGGTCGGATCCAGCCGAACGGTCGAACGCAACCTGATGGCTTCGAGCAGGTTCGCATCCATTCCCAGTGAAACCAGGACTTCGGTCAATGCGCACCGGGTGATCGGGCGATCGCCGTCGAGCAACGATCTGAGCATGGCATCGATGGCAACAAACCGATTGCTTCGCATCTCCTCAAGGGTGGGTTCCCGTTGCTGCTGCAGAATGCGCTGCGCCGCGTCCTTCAATCGCTTGTCGCGTTTCGCTTCCCGATGTGCCTCGATGCGATCCCTGACAAACCGAACGACGCCGGAGACGAGCCAGAAGGTGCCCAGCGCCAAGGCAGCGCCCGCCAATACCGTCAGGAAGAGGCCCCCGGTGCCGGTCGTGGCCAGCACAACGAAACCAGCGCCTACTGCCATCGATGCCGCGCCGTATCCCATGCGGAAGTTAGCGCGGGATTTCTTCTTGAGTTCAGTTGCCTCGATGGCCTCAAAGGCCTTGTCCTGGTGATGCATCACGATCCCGATCAGGCGTTTTGCGTTGGCGACATCGTCCGCGGACTCCGCTACCGATGCGGCTGCGCTGGCGGCGTGCGATTGCCGCACCGCAGCCGATTCAGTCTTGGCCGCCTGATTCCTCAACCATTGCCGGTGCCGTTCCGCTGCCCCCATGACTTGCTGCTCTCGTCCATCGACGGTCCGCAAATCCGCTCTTTGGCTACGGACCGCTGCCAGGTCTGCCAGCGTCCGCTCCGATTGGTACCATCCAACCGCCGCCGCACCCATGTGCAATGCGCCCATTGCAATGCCGAACGCACCGCTGGCGACACCGGTAGCCGCGACATCGACGCCTTGCGCGCCGAGCTTTACCGCGGCCTCCGTCGCGTTGCATGCGGCCCCGCCCAACTGCACGACGCTGTCACGTGCAGCGGCGACGCCCATGGCGTGAAGGTTGTCGGCTGCCTCCACGAGCTGATTGGCGGCCTGCTCGTAGCGAACGTAGTGCTCGAAGTCTGCTGCAAGGTCCAGCGCCAGCCTCAGCAGCTTTTCTTCCACCCCCTTCAGGTCATCCTGGGTTCTCTGAAGGTTCAACGGTGGATCCGCAGCATCCCGTTGCCACTCCGGGAGCAACTTCGTTTCCTCATCGCGAGGCCACGTCTGCAGCAACGTCAAGAGCGCGTGTCTCTCACCAAGCAGATTTGCGATTTCCGGATCGCCGTCGACAAAGCGGCGTCGTCCGGCGGCATGTTTGCTCAGTGCCTGGTCCAGTTCCGACTTCTTTCGCCCCGCCTTGCACACGAGGTGAGCCGTCCCAATGGCCTCGATCAGTGAGAACGCACCGCCTACCAGGGCGCCTTCATTTGCCACAGGGAGATACGAACTGACGGAGAACGTCTTCACCTCTTCCTTTGAAGCCGCGGCGATGTGCATGGCCTCCCGGCTCACTGTTGCAGCGCTCCATAGCCCATATGTCACTTCATTGAGCAAATGCCAGCCCTTTGCCTCGGACAGCTTTGCGTGAGAGAGATATGGGGGAGGCCACGTAGCGGCCTGGGTGGAGCGAGGATTCGGCGGCGCAGCGGGATGCGCGTTGTGATCCGGGCGAGCAGCCGGAACCTTGTTCTGCTCGCCAATGAGGGGAGGACGAATCAGGGGGTCGCTTTCCGACCGCTCCAATGTACTCGGATCGGGCTGACTCTCTGCCTCATGTTGGGACATGGGCGCGATAGCCTCTCCGGATAGAGCCATACCGCCAAAATGCGCATCGTCTTCGGCATTCTTGTTCGCCGGCCCGACGTTCGAGTCGGGCAGCATATTCTCAAACAACTGAGTGTCTGGACGGGCGGCACCAATTCGCATTGTCTCCTCCGGATGCAGCAATTCTTCGATTGTTGCAACGTTGCGCTGCTACATGATGTGGGATGGCAGGCGATCGATTCTCGGTATGGGGCGAGTCATGATGCTGCTATAGGCCCGCAGTGGATCCGGCTTCTTCACCGTGCCGGGTAATGGCTCCGGGGGTCGCCGCAAGGCGAGTTCGCCCTCTGTACAGGCCGCCATGTATTCCTTCGATCGCAGGCTGTCCACAGCGCGGTAAAGCCAAATCAATTTGCACAGCAGCGTCCCCTCGGACTCGACACTGAACTTGCAGTTGAACGTGTCGCTGGTGAGATGATCGAATGCGGCTCTCAACCCGCGCACCGTCAGGACGTCTTCATGACGAGGATGATCCGAGACGGCCTTGTATATCGACTCCCATCGGCGCACTGTCCCGGGAAGATCGTTAGGACTGATTCGTTGCGCAAGTTGTGCGAGAACCCGCGCCTTGGCCAGATGTTCGTCATCGCTCTTCGCATCGTGCCGTAGTACCCGCTCGGTCAGCAGAGTCAACAACTCGCTGTCCGTATCTGGCAACCAGCGTGCGAGGTGGCGCATCAACTCCAACTCCCACGACGCAGATTGTTTCCTCGCACGCTGAAGCACCAACATCATCGTGTCTCGCCTGCCCGTTACGGACATTCCGGTGGCCATGATCATCACGGCTTGCAGCGCCCATTCGCGGACCGATGGCTTCGCCTTGGCAAGCTCCTCGATCGTCGGTGGAATCTGACTGCCCCACATCATTCCCGATATGCGCCGCGCTATTGCGTCGTCCGCGCGATGCGGTTCCATCTTTGACACCGCATTGATGGCGGCATGGAAGGCTTTGCACGTCGTTCCCAAGGTGGTGTTACCGCGGAAGAAATGGCGGTCAGCCGCAGGCACTCGCGCGATCACCTCGCACAGCAACTCGAACGGAAGCTTCAGAATCGGAAAGGGGGTCGCGGGCTTCGTTTCGGCCGGAGGTGGGGGGGTGTACTCGACGGGCACTGCCTCAACTCGATGCTCGGGCAGCGCCTGGTCTGGACCGGGCCGCCGATCGGGAATGTGCGGCCGATCGGGAATGTGCGGCCGATCGTGAACCGGTGCGGGCTTTCGGATACCGAAGAAGGACAGGATCTTTTCCCAGGGACCGATATGTCCGTCGCCTGGCGGGTGGCTCGCAGGGAGGTCCGTGGCGCGAACATATTGCACGCGAGCCGAGCATCCGCCCGCCTGCATGGCCATCGTCCCATGATCTTTCGGCGCGTCGCCGACAGGTTGGGGCGGCGGCCTCGAGTCGACGATGGCAGACGAAGCGACAGTCTGATTGCCAGCCATGATTGCTCCTGACGAAGTGGGATGGAGTCCGCCAGACCGTGGCGGGGGTGCACCGGGGGGTGTAGCGCTGGTGCTGGTCGGATAGTGCCGGCCGGCAAAACAGTTGCGCTATTGGAAATCGCTGGCAGGTTTCTGTTTCGGTCGCTGCGCATGGCGCAAGCGACGACGTGGCCGCGCCAGACAGCTAGTGCAGCGCGCCAACCTGCCGCAGCGCGGCTTCGATGCCCGCCAGGGCCGCCAGCATGCCGGCGCCGGCCGCCTCCTTGCGCAGCGCCATCAGCTCCGCCTGCAGTCGAGTCTCGGCGACCCGGCGTCGGCTGCGGCCCAGCGCCGCCAGGGCCCGCGCGCGGCGGATCTGGAACTGGGCCCAGGGAAAGGGCTCCTGCCGCGTATAAGCCTGCAGCGCATCGGCATAGCGATCGGCTTCGTCCCAGCGGCCATTGCGCAGCGAGACCTCGATCGCCGCCTCGTAGAGGTCAAGATGGCAATGGCTGACGCAGCTCTGCGCGAGGATCGCCTCGCCCTGGACCAGGGCGCGCCGCTGCTTGTCCGGATCCCGCGTGGTGCGGGCAAGAAAGCCGAGGATCATCGGGCCGGAGTACCGCATGCCGGTGTCGCGGCTCAGCGCCAGCGCTTCGTCCAGCAATTGCTCCGCGGCTTCCGGATGGCCTTGATTGCCGATGGCCAGCGCGCGCCGTCCCGCCAGTTCGGCTTCGAAACGGCGTGCACCCAGTCGGCGGGACAGCGCCAGCGCCCGCTCGGCATGGGCCTGGGACTTGGGCCATTCGCCGGTCAGCTGCTCGGTGGATGCCATCACGTCGTAGGCCAGCAGTTCGATGCGGGCATCGCCGATGCGGCGCGCGATGCGCAGTGCCTCCTCGCACCGCGCCACCGCGGACGACAGCGCCAGGCAGAAGATGTCGACCGCGCCGACCATCGGCAGATTCGCGCCTTCGATGCGCACGAACCCACGCGCGCGAGCCAGTTCCACGCAGCGAACGAAGTGGACCCGGGCGGTAACCATCCGCCCCTGCTGGTAATAGGCATCCCCCAGGCCGCCGAGCGCGCGCGCCTCGCCCAGCGCCGATCCCGCCGTGCCGGCATGCTGCAGCGCGCGTTGATGCGCGGCCAGGCAGGCGTCGAGGTCGCCCATCGGAAAATGGATATTGCCGCGCAGCGATTCGATCTGCGCCAGCATGTCGGCGTCGCCGACCGCCGCCGCGCCGCGCTCGGCATGTTGCAAGGCGATCAGCGCGCGCTCGTAGCGGTCCAGCAACCGCAGGGCCGACGCCACGCCGAACCACGCGTGCGCGCGCTGGCTATGGTCGTCGGCCAGCGCGACCGCGTGTTCGAAGGCCTTCAACGCTTCGGCCGGCTGCCCCAGGTTCAGCGTCAGTTCGCCGCGCAGGCAGGCCAGCGACTGCTTTCTGGCACCATCGCCGACGATCTGCAGCGCCCGTTCGACCAGACGCAGCGCGCGCTCGTTGCGGAAATGGCTCGCCTCGTGCCGCGCCGCCGCTTCGTAGGCCGCCGGTGCATCGGCATCGGAGGCGGCGTCAAGATGCTCGGCATGCAGCGTCAGATCGCGGCTGCGATACCAGTCGGCGGCGCGCCGATGCAGCGCGAGCCGGCGGGATTTGAGCAGCGACGCGTAGACCGCCTGATGAATCAGCGCATGCATGAACAGGTAGTCCTCGCCCTCTGGCCGCAACATCGCCTGACGCACCAGCGCATCGCAGGGATCGTCCGCCGTGCCAAGCAGCTGGCGCAACGCCGCGGGCGAAAAGCGCTGCCCCAGCACGGCCGCGGCCTGCAGCGCCTGCCGATGTGACTCCGGCAATCGATCCATGCGCGCCAGCACGATGCTCTGCAGCGTGCCGGGCAGCGCGTCGGCATCGGTGCCGGGGTCCGCGTTGCGCAGCAGCTGATCGAGAAAGAGCGGATTGCCGTCGGCGCGACGGATGCACGAATCGGCCAGCTGCTCGTCGACATGGCGATACCGCATGGCCAGCTCGCGTGCCTCCGCATCGTTCAGCGGCCCCAGGTCGATCGTCGTCAGCGACGCGCTGCCCGCGGCTGCGCGCCATGCGCTGTCGAGCGTATCCTGCTCGGGCCGCACGGTCATCGCGAGCACCAGCCGGCAGGTCCGCGTAGCGGCCGCGAGCCGGGCGAGGCAATCGAGCAGCGCGCGCTCGGCCCAGTGCACGTCCTCAACGACGATCAGCAGCGGTTTCAGGGTGCTGCGGCGGGCCACCTGGGTCAGCAGGAAGCGTTGCACGCCGCGCTGGCGCGCGCCGGCATCCATCGCGGCCAGCGCCGCCGCCTGCGCCTCCGGTTGCGGTACGTCGAGCAGGTCGAAGGCGAACGGCACGTCGTCATCGTCGACGCGGCCGCTGGCCACCGCTTCGGCAATCACGGCCGCACGCGCATCGACGCCGGCGCCCGCTTCGATGCCGAACAGTCCGCGCACCAGCACGCGCAGCGGATCCCCCGACGTGCTGACGCCGAAATCGAGCACGAGCGCGCGCAACGCCTCCATGCCGTGCTCGCGCGCCAGCGCGACAAAGCGATCGGCGAGCCGGCTCTTGCCGATGCCGGCCTCGCCGCGGATCACCACCACGCGGCCCTGTGCGGAGCGCAGGCAATCGCCGGTAACGCCAGCCAGTTGCACCAGTTCGGCCTGCCGCCCTACGAAGGCGTGCTGCGGCGCGGTTTCGGCGGGATCCAGGAACCGGCGGACGCGCCATAGCGGTATCGGCTCGGCAATGCCGGGCATCGACATATCGGTCAGATGCTCGACCTCCAGCCGCCCTGGCAAAGCGAGGAAGACGCGGTTCGACACCACGGTTTCGCCAGCCTCGGCGTGTTCCATCACGCGCGCGGCGACGTTGACGGGCGGACCGGTCAGCGTCATGCCGCTGCCCACCGTTGCGGCCGCTGCCACCGTTGTCGCGGTCGCCGTCAGCGGCCCGGCGGCGAACAGCACCTGCCCGCTGGCGACGCCGACGCGCACCGCGGGTGGCGGCGCACACTGCTGGCACAGGCCGCGCACGCTGTCGTGCAGGCCGACAGCGACGTGCATGGCGCGCTCGGCGTCGTTGCCGTGCGCCACCGGCACGCCGAACACCACGGTCAGACGCGCGCCGATCTCGTCCGTCACGGTGCCCCCGCAAGCCGCCGCCAGCGTACGCGCACGTTCGCGCCAGCGCATCAGCAGACCGTGGATCTGCTCGGCGTCGAGCCCGGCGGCATGGGCGCCGATATCGTCGACGCTGGCGACCACGACCACGGCATGGCGCGGTTCCGGTGCGCTGCTCGCCAGCGGCGTGGTCGGGCTGGGCGCGCTCGGCTCCGAAGCGGTGATCGACATCGTTTCGACCGGCGCGTCACGCACCGAAGGCGTAGACGCAGGCACAGGCGCCGACGGTGGGGAGGCAGCCGTCTGCCGCCGCGCACGCAGGATGGCCTGATGCAGCGCCTCGGTTTCCGCTTCGGGCGACACGCCCAGTTCGCGTTGCAGCGCCATGCGGCACAGACGGTATTGCTTCAGCGCCAGCGCCTGCCGGCCCTGTCTGTCGTACAGCCGCATCAGCGCCCGGTGCACCGACTCCTGCAGGGCATCGAGCGTCAGCAGCCGCGTGGCGCAGGCGACCGCACGGTCCAGCTCCCCAGCCTGCTCGTGCCAATCGAGCAGCCGTGCCAGCGCTCGCAGCGCCAGGCCGCGCAACCGTTCGCGCTCGACCGCCAGCCATTGATCGAAGGCTGGCGCGGCGGCATCGAAGCCCTCGAGCAGATCGCCGCGATACAGCGCTACCGCGGCCTCCAGCGCGTCCGGGGTGGCGGCGCGCAGATGATCCTCGAAGGCCACCACGTCGACCGCGACGCCGCACAGCGCGACCCTGTCCGCATCGGCCAGCACCACCGGATAGCCCTCCACCGCGCGGCGCACCGCGCTGAGCGCCTGGCGCAGGCTGGTGCGGGCCTGTTCGGCATGGCTGTCGGGCCAGAGCAGCGCCGCCAGCTTGTCGCGCGGCTGAGGCCTCCCGTCGGCAAGCGCAAGATAGGCCAGCGCCGCGCGTGCCTTGCGCGCGGAGAGTGGGATGGGAGTGCCGTCCGGCGAACTCAGCGTGAAGCCGCCGAACAGCTCGAGACGGACCGCCGCCATCGCTTGGTGTCCTTGCGGTTGCCGATGTCTGAGGCACGCGCGGCGGCATCGGCTTGCGAAGCTGCCCTGAAAGCTCTTTTATAGGCCACGGATTGACGCAGCGCGGTACTGCTGCCGCAGAACTTTCACGCTTCTTTCACGGCGGCGTGCACGGCCATATCACGCCGGCCCCCTACTCTCGCCACTGCCCCGCTTCGAAGATTCTCCAATGGCGAGGCCAGCCGCGACGCCCGCCGGCCGCATGATGCGGCGCAGACAGCGACAAGACCACCGGGCTGCTGGATTTGCGCATTAGAAACAAGGATGACTTCCATGGCACACACCGATTCCCGGCACCTGCAGGTTTCGTCGGGCAATAGCCGTTCGATGGAGCGCTTCGAATCCGCCCTCGAACTGTTGCAGGGCTACTACGGCGATCCGCTGACGATGATCGACGAGACCCTGGCAGAAGACCCCGAGTTCGTGATGGGGCACGCACTACGCGCGGGACTGCTGATCACCGCGGGCGATGGCACGGTGGCGCCGCTGCTGCGCCAGACCGTCGAGGCGGCCGAGGCGCTGCACGGCATCGCCAACGAGCGCGAGCGCCGGCACATCGCCGCCGCCCGCGCCTGGCTCGACGGCGAATTCGCCCGCGCGAACCAAATGTATGGCGACATCGTGATCGATTACCCGCGCGATGCGCTGGCGTTGCAGGTCGCGCATATCACCGACTTCCTGCTCGGCCAGTCGAGCATGCTGCGCGATCGCATCGCGCAGGTGCTGCCGAACTGGAACGCGCGTGTGCCGGGCTTCAGCCATGTGCTGGGCATGCATGCCTTTGGCCTGGAGGAGACCCATCTGTACGAACAGGCCGAGGAACGCGGGCGCTTCGCGCTGGAGCTCGATCCGCGCGATCCGTGGGCAATCCATGCGGTCGCGCACGTGATGGAGATGCAGGGCCGGCCGGACCAGGGCATCGGCTGGCTGCAGTCGCGCACCGAGGATTGGGCCACCGACAACATGATGGCCGTCCACAACTGGTGGCATCTGGCGCTGTTCCACCTCGAGCTCGGCCATGCCGACCAGGTGCTGGCGCTGTACGACGAGCGCATCCGCGCCACGCGTTCCGCGGTGGCGCTCGACGTGGTCGACGCCACCGCGATGCTGTGGCGGCTGCAGCTGCGCGGTATCGACGTGGGGGCGCGCTGGGCCGAACTGGCCGATACCTGCGAGGCGCGCGGCGCGGAAGGGACGTACGCCTTCAACGACGTGCACGCGGGCATCGCCTTCCTCGGCGACGACCGCCCGGCGTCTTTCACCCGGCTGATGGCGAACATGCGGCGGGCGGCGGCAGGATCGGGCACCAACGCGGCGATGACGCGCGAGGTCGGCCTGCCTGTGATCGAGGCGCTGTACGCCTTCGAGGCCTGCGACTACGACCATGCGATCGAACTGCTGATGCCGGTCCGGCTGATCGCGCATCGCTTCGGCGGCAGCCACGCGCAGCGCGACATCCTGAACCTGACGCTGATCGAGGCGGCATTGCGCGGTGGCAGGGCCAACCTGGCGTGCGCGCTGGCCGCCGAGCGGATGGAGCTCAAGCCGATGACGCCGAGCCTGAGCGCCCTGGTGCAGCGGGCTTCCAGCCTCTATCGGGAGAGCGCCGACGCGCACGCCGGCCGGTCCGCCGCGCGGGCAGCCTGACGGTCGACAGGGGCCATCGCTTCCTTGCCGGCGCGGTCGATGCGCCGGCAAGCCGCCGCAGGCGGTCTCGTGCCGCCCGCGGTTTTTTCTCGCCCCACCTTCCCGCTGGCGGTATCCTTTGCGTCATCCCAGCTCCGGAGCGCAACATGAATTACCCCAGCGAACCGGCGCCCGGTACGGAATCTTCAGCCGACGTGGACAATGCGCCCAAGCAGCTGGAAGCCAAATACCGGGCCCTGGTCGAAGCCATTCAGGACTACGCGATCTTCACGCTCGACGTGTCCGGCAATATCACCAGCTGGAATCGCGGCGTGGCGAAAATCAAGGGCTACGCCGCCCACGAGATCATCGGCAAGCATTTCTCGGTCTTCTATACGCCCGATGCCGTGGCGCGGGGGTGGCCGCAATACGAGCTCGGCCGGGCTGCGCAGGATGGCCGTTTCGAAGACGAAGGCTGGCGCGTGCGCAAGGACGGCACGCTGTTCTGGGCCAACGTCATCATCACGGCGATGTTCGACGAGCAGAACGTGCTGCAGGGCTTCGCCAAGGTCACGCGCGACATGACCGAACGCAAGCGGCTGGAAGAACTGGAGCAGTCCAGCCGCCGCATGAGCGAGTTCCTCGCGACGCTGTCGCACGAACTGCGCAATCCGCTCGCGCCGATGCGCAATGCGGTCAATCTGATGCGGCTGGAGACGCTGGGCTCGGGCGACCAGCGGGCGCCGCGCGACAGCGCGACGCTGCGCCAGTGCCAGAGCGTGCTGGACCGGCAGCTGTCCCATATGACGCGCCTGGTCGACGATCTGCTCGACATGGGCCGCATCACCTCGGGCAAGGTCGAGCTGCAATACAGCCGGGTGGAGCTCGGCGACATCGTCTCGCGCGCGGCGGAGGCCGCCAAGCCGGCGCTGGAGCGTCGGCGGCAGCGGCTCGATGTGCAGGTGCCCAGCTCGATCGCGATGCGGGCCGATCCGATCCGTCTGATCCAGGTGCTGCAGAACCTGTTGCTGAACGCCTCGAAGTTTTCTCCGCCGGGCGGCCGCATTGCGATCGAATGCGACCGGCAGTATCAGGCGGTGGAGCTGCGCGTCATTGACGAGGGCATCGGCATTCCGGCCAGCGAGATCGAGACCATCTTCGACCTGTTCGTCCAGCACAAGCACGGCAAGGTGTCCGACGATGGAGGCCTGGGCATCGGCCTGTCGCTGTGCCGGTCGCTGGTGGAACTGCATGGCGGCTCGATCCGCGCCAGCAGCCCGGGCGAAGGCATGGGCGCCACATTTACGATCCGGCTGCCGCTTGGTCTGGATGCCGCGGACGAGAAGCGCGACGCAGCGGTACCCGCGCCGGCCGGCGCGCTGCGGGTGATGGTGGTCGACGACAATCGCGATTCGGCCGACAGCCTCGGCATGCTGCTGCAGGCGATGGGGCATGACGTGCATATCGCCTACGACGCCGAGGGTGCCATCGAGATCGCCGACAGCTTTGTGCCGCAGCTGGCGCTGATCGATATCGCGATGCCGGTGGTCGATGGCTTCGCGCTGCTGCGCGGATTGAAGAGCATGTCCGGCTGGGCCGGCACCGTGTTCGCCGCGATGACGGGTTTCGGTCAGCCAAGCGACCGGGCCGAGACCAGGGCCGCGGGCTTTCACTTCCATATCGTCAAGCCGGTGGAACTGCCGAAGCTGCAGATGCTGCTGGCCATGGTCGAGCAAGGCGCCGTCTCCGGCGCCAATCCCTCTACCTCGGCATAACGCCGTCCAGAGGGCGGCGGGCGGCCGCAGCAAGGCCGCCCGCCGCTGTCTGCCTTCCTTTCTCTCCCCCTTCGCCTTCCCCGTTCCCCGACGTGTCCGCTGGACGCCGCCTGCCTACCGGCTGGCCGGCGCGTCGGGCTTCGCCGATCGCGGTCGGTGTCTCGGCGTAAACCCGAAACCGGGCACAAATCGCTTGACCGCTTAATTCACGAATATAAACTGTCATTCATCATTCTGAATTTCACCGTCATCCCGAGGCTACCTTGTCAGACCGCCCGACCTATTTCGTATCGCTGGACGACGTGCCCGGCTATCACCCCGCCAACCACGTCGGCACCCTGAACCGCCGGCTGATCGGCCCGGAAACGGTCGGCGCGCGTCATCTGGAGGTGGTGCACGGCACCATCGAGAAGGGCAAGGGCGCGCTGCCGCACGCGCATCCGGGCATCGAGCAGGTCTGCTACATGCTCGAGGGCCGCGCCCTGGCGGAAGTCGGCGGACAGCAGCGCGAACTCGGTCCGGGCGACTGCTGCTTCTTTCCCGCCGACCAGATGCATGTATTCACGGTGGTCAGCGACGAACCGGTCAAGGTACTGGTCATCTATTCGCCGCCGTACGAGGAATCGCCGGAGCGCGTGGTGCGGCCCGACTGAGCCGCGCCAACCCTGAGCCCGCGCCAGTCGGGCCATCCCACCAAAACGAGGAGACAAACCATGAACATGCTGACCAGGCAGGGCTTGGGCCGACTATTGGGCGGCACTGCGGCGGCCTTGGGACTGACGCTGACATTGGCCGCGCCCGCAGCGCTTGCCGACACGTATCCCTCCAGGCCCATCAGGCTGGTTGTGCCGTTCGCCGCCGGCAGCGGCACCGATGCCGTCGCGCGCCTGACGGCGAAATACCTCGGCGAATCGCTGGGCCAGTCGGTGCTGGTCGAAAACAAGCCGGGGGCCAACGGCACCATCGCGGCCGAATACGTGGCCAAGGCCGCGCCGGACGGCTACACGCTGTTCATGACGACCAACACCACGCATTCGGCCAATCCGTCGCTGATGAAGCAGCTGCGCTACGACCCGGTCAAGGACTTCACTCCGGTCGCGCGCATGGGCAACCTGCCGTTCATGCTGGTCGTCAGCCCCTCGCTGCCGGTCAAGACGCTGCCGGAGTTCATCGCCTACGCGAAGTCGCATCCGGGTCTGTCCTATGGCAGCGGCAACAGCACCGGCATCGTCGCCGGCGCGACGCTGGCGCGCATGGCGGGCCTCAATATGCTGCACGTCCCCTACAAGAGCACGCCGCCGGCAATGACCGACGTGATCGGCGGCCAGATCCAGCTGATGTTCGTCGATTTCGCTGCCGGCATCGCCAACGTCAAGGCCGGCAAGCTGCGCGCGCTCGGCGTGACCACGGCGCAGCGCAGCGAACTGCTGCCCGACGTGCCGCCGCTGGCCAGCGTGCCGGAGCTCAAGGGCTTCGATATCACGTCGTGGAACGGCGTGTTTGCGCCGGCCGGCACGCCCGCGCCCGTGGTCGAGCGGCTCAATCGCGAACTGGTGGCGATCGTCTCCAACAAGCAGCACGCCGCGCAGTACTACGCCTTCGGCTTCGAGCCCTTCGGCAGTACGCCGGCCGAACTCGGCAACTTCGTCACGGCGGAGCTGCGCAAATGGTCGAAGCTGGTCAAGGACGCGGGCATCCAGCCCGAATGACCGGCAGGCAGGCTCGGCCGAACGCCACCGCATCTGCACACCACCCCGCAACACGAGGACAGCGACGTGAATTTCGAACTCTCGGACCAGCAGACCGCCATTGTCGAAGCGGTACGTACGGTCTGCTCCCGCTTCGACATGGAATATTGGGACCGGCTCGACCGCGACCACACCTTCCCGCACGATTTCCACCAGGCGATGTGCGAGGGCGGATGGCTCGGCGTGGCGATGCCGGAAGCCCTGGGCGGCGCCGGCCTCGGCATCCTCGAAGCGGCGCTGGTGATGCAGGCGATCTCCGAGTCGGGTGCCGGCATGAGCGGCGCGTCGGCGGTCCATATGAACGTGTTCGGCCTGAATCCGGTCGTCGTGTTCGGCTCGCCCGAGCAGCAGGCGCGTTTTCTGCCGGCGCTGATCGCGGGCCGCGAGAAGGCGTGCTTTGCCGTCACCGAGCCCGATGCGGGGCTCGACACCACGCGGCTGAAGACGTTCGCGCGCAAGGTCGACGGCGGCTATCTGGTCAGCGGCCGCAAAATATGGATCTCGACCGCACAGGTTGCGGACCGCATGCTGCTGCTGGCGCGCACGCAGACGCTGGAATCGGTCGGCAAGCCGACCGAGGGCCTGTCGCTGTTCTACACCGCGCTGGACCGCAGCCGCATCGAGGTACGCGAGATCGACAAGATGGGCCGCGCCGCCGTCGACTCCAACATGCTGTTCATCGACGAGCTGTTCGTGCCGCAGGAAGACCTGATCGGCGAGGAAGGTCGAGGCTTCGAGTACATCCTGCACGGGCTGAATCCCGAGCGCATCCTGATCGCTGCCGAGGCAGTCGGCCTCGGCCGCGCGGCATTGGCGATCGCCACGCAATACGCGAAGGATCGCGTGGTGTTCGGCCGGCCCATCGGCGCCAACCAGGGCGTGCAGCACCCGCTGGCGCAGGCGTGGATGCAGCTGGAAGCGGCGAATCTGATGGTGATGAAGGCGGCGGCGCGCTACGACGCGGGCCTGCCCTGCGGCGCCGAAGCCAACACGGCGAAATACCTGGCCGCCGAAGCGGGACACAACGCCTGCCAGACGGCGATCCTGACGCTCGGCGGCATGGGCTATTCGCGCGAGTACCGCGTCGAGCGCCTGCTGCGCGAATCGTATATCCCGCGCATCGCGCCGGTCAGCCCGCAGCTGATCCAGTGCTTCATCGCCGAGCGTGTGCTCGGTCTGCCGAAATCGTACTGAACGCCGGAGGATTTCACGCGATGGATCACGGCATGACCAATTCGCCATGGAACGCGCCTGAGACTGCCGCCACCGCCGCCACCGGTCCGCTGGCCGGCGTGCGCGTGGTCGACATGACCTCGGTCGGCATGGGGCCGTACGCCACGCAGATCCTGGGCGACATGGGCGCGCAGGTCATCAAGGTCGAATCGCCGGAAGGCGACGTCTTCCGCCATGCCGAGCCGACGCGTCATCCGACCATGGGTGCGGCCTTCCTGAACCTGAACCGCAACAAGCGCTTCGTCGTGCTGGACCTGAAGCGCGCGGACGACCTGGCGGCGCTCAAGCGCCTGATCGCCGAGGCGGACGTGTTCGTCTCCAACGTTCGCCCCGCCTCGCTGCGCAAGCTCGGCCTGGACTACGCGTCGCTGCGCGAAGACCATCCGCGCCTGATTTATTGCGGCGCCTATGGCTATGCCGAGGACGGCCCGTACGCGGGGCAGCCGGCATTCGACGACATCATCCAGGCGCGCAGCGGCCTGGCGCAGTTCCAGGGGGCCAACGGCGACCAGGGCCCGCGCTACGTCAACACGATCCTCGCCGACAAGGTCGCCGGCCTGACGGTCGCCTACGCGATTCCGATGGCGCTCTATGAACGGGAGCGCTCCGGCCAGGGCCAGGCGATCGAGGTGCCGATGTTCGAGACGCTGGTGTCCTTCCTCGCGGTAGAACAGCTGGCCGGCCGCACCTTCGTGCCGCCGCTGGGCGACGCCGGCTACGGGCGGGTGATGTCGCCCCACCGCAAACCCTACCGGACCGCAGACGGCTATCTGGCGCTGCTGCCGTACACCAGCGCACAGTGGGCCCGCTTCTTCGCGGTGGCAGGGCGCCCCGAGCTGGCGGCCGATCCGCGCTATGCCACGCCCGCGGGCCGCAGCGCCCATATCGACGCGTTGTACGAAACGCTGGCCGACATCGTGCTGACCAGGACCACGGCCGAATGGCTGGACCTGCTGCGCGATGCGGACATTCCGCACAGCGAGGTGCCCCGGTTCGACAGCGTGCTCGACGACCCGCACCTGCGCGCGACCGGCATGGTGTTCGAGTACGCGCACCCAACCGAGGGCGAGCTGCGTGCGGTCGGCATCCCGACCCGCTTCTCGCGCACGCCCGGCAATTTCCGGCACTGGCCGGAGCCGCTGCCCAAGCGCGGCATGGATGCCGCAGCGGATGCGGCAAACGATCCGGCCTAGCGTCGACACCCAGCGCGGCCCGGCCAGCCAAGGCCTTACACTGTCGGCCTTGCGCAGCAAGCCTCCGATCAACAGGCCGACAGGAACAAGCAGATGACCGCCGTGGAGCCCGCCCCGGAACCCGCAGAGAAGGCCGCCGAGAAGGCCGCCGACAAAGCCGCGAGCGCGAACGTCAAGACCGCGCTGCGCGTGGTCGAGATCATGGAAATCTACGCCCGGGAAGGCCGCTCGCTGACGCTGACCGAGCTGGCCAAACTGCTGGGCGCGCCGATGTCGAGCTGCCTCGGCCTGATCCGCACGCTGGCGGCGCTGGGCTATCTGTACGAGACCGGACGGCGCCAGGGCTACTACCCGACCGGCCGGCTGCTGGCGATCGCGCAACGGATCGCCGCCAACGACCCGCTGCTCGAGCGGGTGCAGCCGGTGCTCGAATCGCTGCGCGACGAGACCGGCGAGACCGTGATCTTCGGCAAGCTGCAGGACGACGGCCGCGTGGTCTATCTCGATGTCGTCGAGTCGAGCAATCCGGTGCGCTACATCGCCACCGCGGGCGAACTGCGGCAGGCCCATACCAACTCCATCGGGCGTGCGATCCTTTCCGCGCTGCCCGCCGCCGACCGTGACGCGCTGCTGGCGCGCGCCTCGTTCGCGCCGCTGACCCCACGCACGCTGCGCTCGCGGCAAGCGCTGGAAGCCGAGCTCGAAACCTCGCGTGAACGCGGCTGGGCGCAGAATTTCGGCGAGTCGTTGGCCGACCTGGGCGCCGTCGCCGTGCCGGTCACACTGGGCGGTGTGGTCTACGGCGTGTCGGTCGCCGGGCCGATCCACCGCGTGGAACCGCGCGCGGCCGAGATCGCGATGCCGCTGCGCACGGCGATACGCACGCTGCAGGGCTAGACCCTCCGCCTTCCGCCGCCTCCTGCCGCTTCTCTGCCTGCGACACCTGTCGCATTGCGGACGCGACACCTGTCGCATGCCGCGACGGCGTCGCGACGCACCGGGCGCCATCGCATAGCCTCCGAGCGCCCCGCACGGCCCCTGCTTCAACCTCCCCGATCCGCCGCAAAGCCGCGCCATGCAAGGCTTTTCAGCGTTCCGCCCGGCCCGGGCGGCCCACCGCCATTCCCCTGTTTCCCCGCACTGGCATCGCGCTTGCAATGACATCGCAGCCGCGGCGCCCGCCGCATCCGCGCTTCCCCACGCGGACACGGGCGTCACGCCAAGCGAAAGAAACAGGAGACACGACGATGGAACCGACCACGGACCAGTTGCTGTGGATGTACGAAAAGATGGTCGAGATTCGCCATTACGAGGAGACGATGGCGAAGGTGTATCTCGAGGGCAAGCTGCCGCCGAAGATCCAGAAGGGTCTGGCCTTCGATATCGGTGCCGGCCCGGTGCCCGGCGAAATGCACCTGGCCGCCGGCCAGGAACCGGTGGCGGTGGGCGTCTGCGCGCATCTGCGCAGCGAGGACACCGTGGTCGGCGCTCACCGCCCGCACCACTTCGCGATCGCCAAGGGCGTGCCGCTGAACGAGATGACCGCCGAGATGTTCGGCAAGGTCACCGGCCTGGGCCGCGGCAAGGGCGGCCACATGCATCTGTTCCACCCCGAAACCAAATTCTCGTGCAGCGGCATCGTCGGCGCGGGCGCGCCGCAAGCCTGCGGCGCTGCGCTGGCCGCGCGCAAGCTGGGCAAGGACTGGGTCGCGATCGCCTTCTTCGGTGAAGGCGCGGCCAACCAGGGCGCCTTCCATGAGGCGCTGAATCTGGCGGCGCTGTGGAAGCTGCCGGTGCTGTTCGTCTGCGAGGACAACAAATATGGCATCTCGGTCGAGAAGTCGGCTTCGACGTCGGTCGACAGCAATGCGGTCCGCGCCGCCGGCTACGGGATGCCGGGCGTACTGGTGGATACCAACGATGCGGTCGCAGTGTTTCGCGCGGCCGGCGTCGCGGTCGCGCGGGCGCGGCGCGGCGAAGGCCCCACGCTGATCGAGGTCAAGACCGACCGCTATCTGGGCCACTTCCAGGGCGATCCCGAAACTTACCGGCCGAAAAACGAGGCGCAGACGCTGCGCCAGAACGATCCGATCGACCGGCTGGGAAAGCAGCTGCGCGAACGGGGCCTGCTCGACGACGAGGCGGATGCCGCGCTGCGCCGGCAGATCGTCGCGCGCGTCGACGCCGCCTATGCATTCGGCCGCGAAAGCCCCTACCCCGCCCCCGAGGAAGCGCTGCAGCACGTGTTCGCGTGATGGTGCCAGTGACGGCGCCGACCGCACGCAATCGCACGCAATCGCACGCAATCCGCATGCTGCCCGCAATGACAGGAGACAACCAGATGCAACCCAACGACACCAACCCATCCGCCGCGGCATCGCAGCCCGCCCGCAAGCTCACCATGGCGCAGGCCATCGCCGAGGCCATCGGCCAGGAGATGGAGCGCGACCCCAACGTCTTCGTGATGGGCGAGGACATCGGCAAGTACGGCGGCATTTTCAGCGCCACTACGGGGCTGCTGGACCGCTTCGGCCCCGAGCGGATCATGGACACGCCGATCTCGGAGACGGCGTTCATGGGCGCGGCCATCGGCGCCGCCGCCGAAGGGCTGCGCCCGATCGCCGAGCTGATGTTCGTCGACTTCTTCGGCGTCTGCTTCGACCAGATCTACAACCATCTGGCCAAGAACACATACATGTCGGGCGGCCGCGTCAAGCTGCCGGCCGTGGTGATGACCGGCATCGGCGGCGGCTACAACGACGCCGCGCAGCATTCGCAATGCCTGTACAGCACCTTCGCGCATATGCCCGGCATGAAGGTGGTGGTGCCATCCAACGCCTACGACGCCAAGGGCCTGATGATCGAGGCGATCCGCGACGACAACCCGGTGGTGTTCTGCTACCACAAGGGCATCATGGGCCTGTCGTGGATGTCGTACTTCGAAGGCAGCACCACGGCAGTCCCCACCGACGCCTACACGATTCCGTTCGGCAAGGCGCGCGTGGTGCGCCAAGGCCGCGACGTGACCATCGTCACGCTGAGCCAGATGGTGCAGAAATCCGTGCTGGCCGCCGAGCGGCTGGCGGAGGAAGGCATCGACGTCGAGGTGATCGACCTGCGCACGCTGGTGCCGCTGGACAAGCAGACCGTGCTCGAGTCGGTGGCCAGGACCGGCCGCCTGCTGATCGCCGACGAGGACTATCTGAGCTACGGCCTGTCCGGCGAGATCGCCGCGATCGTGGCCGAGCATCTGGACACGCTGCGGATGAAGGCGCCGGTGCGGCGCCTGGCCGTGCCCGACGTGCCGATTCCCTTCAGCCGTCCCCTCGAGAACTTCGTGATCCCGCAAGTGGACACGATCGCCGCCAGCGTCCGCACGCTGATGCAACACACCCCCGAACTGAAGCGAGAACCGAAGAGAGAAGCAGCATGACCGACGTAACGATGGCAGATGACGTGTGGGCCGATGTCGAGGAAGGCACCGAGGCCCTGTTGCAGGACTGGCAGGTCAATGTCGGCGACAGCGTCGCCGAAGGGCAGACGCTGGTAGTCGCCGAGCTGGTGAAAACCACGCACGAGATCGTCGCGCCGGTGGCCGGCCGCATCGCCGAGATCCTGGTGCAGTCGCAGGACACCTTCGCGCGCGGCGCCGTGCTGGCGCGCATCGAGGAGTAGATCATGGCCGAAGCCTCACTGACGCTGGCAGCGGACAACGGCGCCGCAGCGGCCACCGACGCGCGGCAGACCATTCCGCTGACCGGCATGCGCGGCGCGATCGCGCGCGGCATGACGGCCGGCTGGCAGATCCCGCGCGTCGCGCATTCGCTCGAAGTCGATGTCAGTGCCGTCGAAGCGCGGCGCACGAAGCTGCAGGCCGAGCTCGGCGACAGCGTCAAGGTCACGCTGACCGCCTATCTGCTGCGCGCCGCGGCGCTGACGCTGCGAGCGCATCCCCGGCTGAACGCGCGCGTCTCCGACAAGGAAATCGAGCTGATGCCCGACGTCAACATCGGCCTGGCGGTCAGTCTGGACGATGGACTGGTGGTGCCGGTGCTGCGCGAGGTCGACCGCAAATCGGTCGAGAAGATCGCCCGCGAGGCCCGCACGCTGGCCGAAGGCGCGCGCAACGGCACGCTCGGCGCGGGCGCCTACCAGCGCGGCACCTTCACCATCAGCAATCTGGGCATGACCGAGGTGGAGCGCTTCACGCCGATCCTGCATGCGCCGCAGGCCGCGATTCTCGGCGTCACGCGCGTGATCCGCCGCGCGGTGGTCAAGGACGACTGGATCAGCATCGCGCCGATGATGGGCCTGCATCTGGTGTTCGACCATCGCGCCGTCGACGGCTACCCGGCCGCGGCGTTTCTCGGCGACCTGAAGCGGCGCCTCGAATCCGCGGAAGATCTGTGATGGCCGCGCTTGCCCCGACCCTCGTCACCGCGACGCCGCACGCCGAGCAGGCTTGGAACGCGCGGCAGCTGGCCGAACCGGTCACCGAGCCGCGCCTGCGGCTGTGGACCTATCGCGCGCCCGGTGTGGTGTTCGGCTGCTCGCAGCGGGCGCTGCACGAGCGCACCGCGCTGGCCGATCGCGCGGTCGTGCGCGGTTCGGGCGGCGGTGCCGTGCTGACCGGGCCGTGGATGCTGTCCGCCTCGATCGTGCTGCCGCCGGACCACGCGCTGCTGTCGGGCGGGCCGATCGGCAGCTACCGCTGGCTCGGGGTGCTGCATGCCGGCCTGCTGCGCGACATGGGCATCGCCGCGTTCGCGCTGCCGCCCGAGCAGGCCCGCAGCCACCAGGCCGATGCCGCGCTGACCTGGGCCTGCTATGGCGGTCTGTCGCCCTGGGAGGTCGTGGTCGACTCGCGCAAGATCGTCGGCCTCGCGCAGCTGCGCCGGCGCACCGGCGTGCTGCTGACCTCGGGCACGCTGATCGCGCCGCCCGACTGGCGCCTGTTGTGCGAAGCGCTCGGGCAGCCGGCCGGCCTCGGCGAGGCGCTCGCCGATTGCACCACCTCGTGCGAGACCGAGCTGGGTGCGCCGGTGATCGCGGAGGTGCTGGCCGATCGCCTGCACCACATGCTGACCGACGTGCTCGGCAGCGTGGCGGCCAACGACCACGAGGCCATGCCGGGCGCGTCTGCCCGACACGCCATGCGGCCGCACGGGGCCGCGGCGCCGCCCGGCTAGCGGCAGCCACGCGACCGCACGCTGCCGGATGCGGCCGAACGTCGCAAAGACAACGATACCGATATCCCCGAAGGAGACGACAAATGCAAGACGACATCCAGCAAGCGGATGCCGCCGCGCCCGCGGCCGGCATGCGCATCGTGGCCAAGACCCAGCCGGTGACCCGGCGCGGGTTCCTGCGCGGCACGGGCCTGGCCGCCATCGGCGTCGCCGTGGTTTCGCCCGGCGCGTTGGCCAGGCCGGCCCGCGAGGCGCTGGTCACCGACCTGAAGGCGCTCGGCACACCGACCGCGCGCACGCTGCTGGCGATGGCGCGCGACATCTTTCCGCACGACCGCTTCGCCGACCGCTACTACGTGCAGGCCATCGCGCCGCTGGACCGGGCCGCCGCCAAGGACAAGGCCGTGCGCACGCTGCTGCAGCAAGGCGTGCGCGAACTCGACGCGGCCGCGCAGCGAAAGCATGGCAAACCCTATGCCCAGCTGCAGGACGAGGCCGACCGCGTGGCGCTGCTCAAGGCCATCGAGACCACGCCCTTCTTCGAGAAGGTACGCGGCGAGATGGTGACCAGCCTCTACGACAACAAGGCGGTCTGGCCGCTGCTCGGCTATGAGGGCTCGTCCTGGGAGAAGGGCGGCTACGCCAACCGCGGTTTCAACGACATCGACTGGATCTGAGCCGCACCGCATCGCAGGGACTGCACAGCGCTGCACAGACAGCACGGTAGAGAGCACGGTAGACGGCGCGATAAAGGGCGCCGATACAACACTGGAGACAAACATGGCAACTCGGATCGACCTGAACGACCGCGACGCGGTCGTCATCATCGGCTCCGGCGCGGGCGGCGCCACGCTGGCCAACGAACTGGCGCAGCAGGGCATCGGCAAGATCGTGATCCTCGAGGCCGGCAAGCACTACACGCAGGCCGACTTCGAGAACGACGAATGGGCGATGTTCCGCAAGATCTCGTGGCTCGACAAGCGGATCTCGGCCGGCGGCTGGCACCACACCAAGACTTATCCGAACCTGCCCGCGTGGATCGTCAAGGCGGTCGGCGGCTCGACCATCCACTGGTCCGGCGTCGCGCTGCGCTTCCAGCCGCACGACTTCCGCACGCGGCAGATCTACGGCCAGGTCGAAGGCGCCAACGTGCTGGACTGGCCGATCACCTACGAGGAACTGGCGCCCTACTACGACAAGGCCGAGAAGAAGATGGGCGTGACCGGCAGCGCGGCCAGCGGCCAGCCGCCGATGCCCGAGAGCAACCAGTACAAGGTGGTGGCGGCCGGCGCCCGCAAGATCGGCTATCGCAAGATCGTGCGGCCGGTAGCGTCCAATTCCACGCCGTACGACGGCCGCCCCGCGTGCCAGCAGGCGGGCTTCTGCATGCAGGGCTGCAAGATCGGCGCGAAATGGTCGGCGCTCTACACCGAGATTCCCAAGGCCATCGCGACCGGCCGCGTCGAGCTGCGACCGGAGAGCATGGTGCTGCAGATCCAGCACGACAAGTCCGGCAAGGTCAACGGCGTGCTGTATGCCGACAGCAAGGGGCGCAAGCATCTGCAGAAGGCGCGTGTGGTTTGCGTCGCCGGCAATTCGATCGAATCGCCGCGGCTGCTGCTGAATTCCGCGTCCAGCCTGTTCCCCAACGGGCTGGCGAACTCATCCGGACAGGTGGGCCGCAACTACATGAACCATGCGACCGCGGCGGCGGTGGCGATCCACCGCAAGCCGGTCTATATGTACCGCGGGTTCGATATCGGCGCGGTGGTGGCCGACGAGGTCGCGCTCAATACGAAGCGCGGCTTCAATGGCGGCTACTATCTGGAAGGGCTGGCGCTGGGCCTGCCCTATACGGCGGCCTTCATGAAGCCCGGCGGCTGGGGTCGCGACGTGACCTCGGCACTCGAGCAGTACGACCACATGACGGCGATCTGGGTCTGCGGCGAGGACATGGCGCGCGAGCAGAACACCATCACGCTGCATCCCACCGAGAAGGACCAGTACGGCCTGCCGATCCCGATCGTGACCAAGACCTACCACCGCAACGACGAGGCCATCGCGGCGCACGGGCTGCAGCAGTTCCGCAAGCTGTCGGAGGCGGTCGGCGCGACGCGGGTCATCGACATGCCCGCGTATCCTGCCAGTCACAATATGGGCACCAACCGGATGAGCGCCAACGCCCGCGACGGCGTGGTCAATCGCTGGGGCCAGGCGCACGACGTCAAGAACCTGTTCATCTCGGACGGCAGCCAGTTCACCTCGAGCTCTGCCGCCAACCCGACGCTGACCATCGTGGCGCTGGCGATCCGCCAGGCCGAATACCTGGCGGGGGCCCTGCGCAAGGGCGAGGTATGAGCCCGGGCTTGTCGGGATTGAAGTCCGACGCGGGGCTGGTGTAAGGTCGTCGCGCCTGGGGAGGCGTTTCCGCCGTCTCGCTGCGAAGAAGGCTCCCGTCTCCCCGTGCGGGCCAGGGTCGGGGGAGAGGGCAGGAGCGCACGCCGTGCCCACGTCCTTTCCCGCCGCCCCGTCTATATTGGATAACACCACGAACCCAACAGCGCACAAGCGTCGCCCGTCCTCACGGCAAGGCGTAGCGAAGGAGACCCTGTGATCAGTGCCAAGCAAGCCGCGCATCGGCACGCGCATGTCGAGCAGGTGCTGATGCTCGCCAGCCAGGCCGATCCCGACCGGCCGCCGCAAAGCGAGATCGAGCGCTCGTGGATCCGTTGCGTGAACGAATACGGCATGGACCCCGGCCGGCGCATGCCCGCGCATATCGTGGAAGCCGGACGGCTGCGCGAGCACAAGGACCAGATCGAGGACTTCCTGGGCGTGGCACGCACCGGCATGGAGCAGCTGTACAAGCGCATGTCATCGCTCGGCTACGTGCTGCTGCTGACCGATGCGCACGGCATCGCGGTCGACTTCATCGGCAACGACCAGTGGGATCGCGAGCTCAAGAGCTCCGGCCTTTATCTCGGCGCGGACTGGAGCGAGCGCCAGGCCGGCACCTGCGCGGTGGGCACCTGCATCGTCGAGCAGCATGCGGTCACCTGCCATCAGACCGATCACTTCGATGTCTCGCACATCAGCCTGACCTGCAACAGCGCGCCGCTGTTCGACCCCACCGGCGGCTTTCTGGGCGTGCTCGACGTGTCGGCGCTGACCTCGCCCGGCCCGCGCGAGAGCCAGCATCTGGCGCTGCAGATGACGGCGATGTATGCGCAGATGATCGAGGACGCCAATTTCCTGCGCTATTTCCGCGACCGCTGGATCCTGCGGCTGGGCGCGACCTGGTCGCTGGTCGACGTCAGCGGCGAAATCATGGTGGCCTTCGATGCCGACGGCATCGTCTGCGGCATCAACAGCGGCGCCCGCCGCGCGCTGCGCGCGGCCGACCATGGCACCGTGATCGGACGCCCGCTGACGATGCTGTTCCGCGAGAGCATGAGCGACCTGTGGCGAATCGCGCGCGCCGGCATGTCGTCCGATCGCGCCACGCTGCGCACGCATGGCGACGAGGTGTACTACGCCAGCGCGATTGCGCCGCGCGTGATGCCGCAACGGCTCCCCACGCCGGCGGCGCCCGAGCCGGGCGACACCGCCGCGCTCGACGCGCTCGGTGCCGACGATGCGCAGATGCAGCGGCTGATCACGCAGGCAAGACGCCTCGCCAACAAGCCGCTCAATGTGCTGATCCACGGCGAGACCGGCACCGGCAAGGAAGTTCTGGCCAAGGCGCTGCATCAGAGCAGCAACCGGCGCGAGCATGCGTTTATCGCAGTCAATTGCGCCGCCATTCCCGAGACGCTGATCGAGAGCGAGCTGTTCGGCTATACCGCGGGCACGTTCACCGGCGCGCGCGGCAAGGGCATGCGCGGCCTGATCGCGCAGAGCGACGGCGGCACGCTGTTTCTCGACGAGATCGGCGACATGCCGCTGCATCTGCAAAGCCGGCTGCTGCGCGTGCTGTCGGAGCGCGAGGTCACGCCGCTCGGCGCACAACGCCCGGTCGCGGTCGATCTGCGCGTGATCGCGGCCTCGCACCGCGACCTGCGGCAGCTGATCGCCGAAGGGCGCTTTCGCGAGGACCTGTATTACCGGCTGTGCGGCGCCACGCTGTATCTGCCGACCTTGCGCGAGCGGCAGGACAAGGCCTATCTGATCGAGCGCATCTGCCACGAGGAGGCGGCCCAGCTGCAGATCGACGCGACGTTCTCCAGCGAGGCATGGCGCGCGATGCTGGTCTACGACTGGCCCGGCAACGTGCGTCAGCTGCGCAATGTGCTGCGCTTCGCGCTGGCGATGAGCGACGGCGGCCATATCGACCTCGGCGATCTGCCGCCGGAGGTCACGGACGCCGGCTCGGCAAGCCCGCTACGTGCGCTGGCCGCGCCCGACGCGGGCGGCCAGCCGATGCCCGACGATCCGAAGGCGCGCCAGTTGCTTGCCGCGCTGCAGGCGCACCATTGGAACGTGACCGAGGTGGCCGCGGCCTGCGGCATCTCGCGCGCGACGGTCTATCGGCAGATGGAGCGTTTCGGCATCGTCGCGCCGAACCGGCGGTAGGCGGCAGCGGACGACGCTCGCCGGCTGGCATGCGTGGCGGGACCGACGTACCATCGCTGCATCGGTCCCTCCTTCTCACCCTCCCCTTACGCCATCGCCATGCCGCTGCCCGCCGAACGCCTGAACGAATATCTGGACTTCGCCCACCGCCTGGCCGATGCGGCCGCGGCGAAAAGCCTGCCGCTGTTCCGCACCCACGCCGAGGTGCAGGACAAGGGCGGCCGGCGCTTCGACCCGGTCACCGCCGCCGACCAGGCCGCCGAGACCGCGATGCGCGAGCTGATCGCGGCCACCTATCCCGACCATGGCATTCATGGCGAAGAGCATGACCGCATCGAGGGCAGCTCGCCGCTGACCTGGGTGCTCGATCCGATCGACGGCACGCGCGCCTTCATCACCGGCCTGCCGCTGTGGGGCACGCTGATCGCGCTGAACGACGGCGATCGGCCCGTGCTCGGCGTGATGGACCAGCCGTTCACCGGCGAGCGTTTCGTCGGCACCTGCGACGCCGCCTGGCTCGGCAAGACGCCGCTGCGCACGCGGCCCTGTGCCAGCCTGTCCGAAGCCAAGCTGATGTGCACCACGCCCGAGATGTTCGGCGACGAGCCCGAATGGAAGGCGTTCCGCTGCGTGGCCGACCGTGCGCGGCTGCTGCGCTATGGCGGCGACTGCTACGCCTATTGCATGGTCGCCGCGGGCCATGTCGATGCGGTCGTCGAGGCGGGTCTGCAGCCCTACGACGTGCAGGCGCTGATCCCGATCGTCGAGGGCGCGGGCGGCATCGTCACGAGCTGGACCGGCGACGATCCCCAACATGGCGGCCGCGTGGTGGCCTGCGGCGATCGCCGCCTGCACGCGCAGATCCTGGCAGCGCTGGCCGAATAGCACGGGCGTCGAACGGCGGCACCGGCGGTGGATTTCCCCTCGGCGCCGCGCCGCCGGTTATGATGCGCGATTATCGAACGATCGCTGCCGCCCGTGTTCCGGGCCTCTTTCCGTATGGACGCCACCCGTTCCACCGCCGCTTCCGCGACTTCCGCCCCTGCTGCCCCTGCTGCTCCTGCTGCGCCCGATGCCGCGCGCGCCGATGCCGCTCCGCTGCGAACCGCGCCGACGCGTCCCGATCAGCTGGACCAGTACGCGGGCGACCCGAATTTCATGTTGTCGCTGGCCCGGGGCCTGCACGTGCTCGAAGCCTTCTCCGAGCGCAAGCGGCCCCTGACCATTTCTCAGATCGCACAGCGCACGCAGCTGTCGCGCGCCTCGGTGCGGCGCTGCCTCTATACCTTGCAGCGGCTCGGCTACGTCAGCCAGGAGGATGGCCGCTTCGCCTTGCGCCCGCGTGTGCTCCATCTCGGCCACGCGTACTTCTCGTCGACCGCGCTGGTCGCGCAGGCACAGCCGATCCTGGACCGGCTCAGCGCCGCGGTGGGCGAGACCTCGGCGCTGGCGATCCTCGAAGACACCGACATCCTGTATCTGGCGCGCTGCGAGGTGCGCCGCATGCTGTCGCACGCGCTGGGCATGGGCAGCCGCCTGCCGGCCTTCTGCACGTCGATCGGCCGCATGCTGCTGGCGCATCTGGACGAGCCGGCGCGCGACGCGTACTTCGAGCGTGCCGAGCTGCGCCCGCGCACGCTGCAGACCAAGGTCTCGCGCACCGAACTGGAGGCCTGCTTCGAGCAGGCCCGCGCGTTGGGCTATGTCGTGGTCGACGAAGAACTGGAGCTCGACCTGCGCGCGCTCGCGGTGCCGGTGCACGCCGAATCGGGCGAGGTCGTGGCGGGCATCAGCGTCAGCGTGCGGCCCACGCAGGTCGGCGAAGCGGAGATGCTTGCGCGCATGCTGCCCCGCATGCGCGAGGCGGCAATGGAAATGAGCAGACTGATTGCGGCGTGATGACTCGGGGTCTATCGCGCGCGGCGTCAATCAAGCCGCGTGCGGCTGTCGCCTCGCCACAACGACAATCGACATGCAGCGCAAGTATTTGCGCCGCTTGTTTGAAGCCAATCATGTCGCAATGCTCACAATCGTGAGGCTTTAAAGCGCGAGGCGCGTCGCCGCCATCACTCCTCGGAATTGGACGGAAAAAAGTCGCGGTATTCAATGCATCGCGTTGCGATATACATTGCTAAAATCACCGTCCAACAAGTCCGAACCTGAAAGACTCTTGCCAAAAAAGAGACTACCGCAACACCAATATGACTTTCGATGACATCTCGCTTGGCGCAATCGTCGCGGATATGCGCATGGCAGAGAGACCTCTGATGCCCGCCGAACAGGCCTATCTCGCCGAACTGCGTCAGCGAATTGCAGCCGGCTCCGAGAATTTGTGGGCGATCCTGGAAGACGCCGGCATGCCCTCGAACGGTGGCCGTCTGTCCGGCGATGTGATGCTGGCACTCACGATGGTGGCGCAGAGCAAGCCGCAATAAAGACAAAGCGCGACGCGGCCGCCGCGCCTTCTTTTTCGATTAGCCGCGATGGGCCAATTCCAGCGCGAATACCAGCCGCTGCAGCGTATTTTCCAGCCGCCCATCCGGATTGACGAAGGCGCAGCCGAAATGGTGAATTGCGCTGTCGTCGCGACCCACCAGCCAATGCCCCACCACCTGCAGATCCAGATCGAGCTTGCCCAGCTCGCGGAAGTCGAGCCGCGCGCGCGCGATGCGCGTGCCCACCGGCAGCTGCGTATCGCCGACCGTGCGCGAGCGCAGGCCCACCCCCGATAGCGACAGATCCGAAATATCGAGCTTGACCACGGTACCGTCGTCGAGCCGCCCTTCGCAGCCATAGCCCCGGGTCACCAGCGTGCGCGCGCGGAAATGCCGGCGCCGCTGGAAGTGATAGAGCTTGTCCGGGAACGGAGCCTTGAACGCAGGGCCGCCCTGATATTGCATGGGCTCGGGCCGGCCGATGGTGAAGTTCACCGGCACGCCACGCAGCGAAGCCGAGATCGCGTTCTCTTCCGCTTCCAGCACCGCGCGCGCTTCCTCGTCGGTCCGGCACCAGTCGAAGATGAAGGTCCGGCTGCCCGGATCGACGTGCAGCACCGAGGAAACGGTTTCGCGGCCACGGCCGGAACGCACGTTCAGCGTGCATTTCTGCCAGGCCAGATCGCGCAGCACCGTGCCGATCTGCGAGGCATGGGTCAGGCGGTACTGCTCGTCCGATGCGGCATCGGATGCGGCGTCGGATGCGGCTTCGGACGCGACGGCGGCCTCGGACTGGTCGATGGACTGGTGGGAACTCATGAAATCACGCGGGCGGGTGCGGGGATCCAACAATGCGGGCGATGGGACTCTAGTACAGAATCGGCATCCCCGGCGCAAAACTTGAGCCCGACTTAGGTGGGGTTGTCCGGGTCCGCCGGGCGCAAGGCAAAGGCCCGCCGGCAGCGATGCTCGGCGCCCTGCCGCTGCAGGCGGCTCTCGAACAGCACGAAGCGCTGCGCCAGATAGGGCGGGCAGGACAATTCCCGTTGCGCGGCGACCCATTCGCGCAGCAGCGGCTCGGGCGCATGCGGTGCGCAGCGCGCCAGCGTCAAGTGCGGATGGAAGGGACGCGCCTCGGGCTCGATGCCGGCATCGCGCAGTGCCAGATCGATCGCGCCATGCAGGGCCAGCAGCGGTTCGGCGGGCGCGACGCCGGCCCACAGGATGCCGCCGCGCCGGCCGAAGCGGCCGGCGCCGGCGACTTGCACCGGGACCGCAACAGCGGCGATCGTGGCCAGCACGTCGTCGATCGCGGCGGCCTGGTCCTCATCCACCTCGCCAACGAAGCGCAGCGTCAGGTGAACCTGCGCGGCCGGCGTCGGGCGGATTCCGCGCTCGCGCGGCAGCGTCGCCAGCAGCGAGTCCGCCAGCGCGCGCGGGGTTTCCAGGGCAACGAACAGCCGTGGCATGTCGGCGGGAGCGTTATGGGTGCGGCGCGGGTAGCGCGATGTGGCTGCCGTTACCGGGCTGCCGTTATGCGGCGGCCGCCAGCGCGTCGCGCAACAGCGGCAGGTGCGGCGCCGCCGCCGTGCCTTCCAGCCGCAGCAGCGCCTGCTTGCGGTCGGTACCGCCGGCATAGCCCGTCAGCGCGCCCTTGGCGCCAAGCACGCGATGGCATGGCACGATCACGGAAATCGGATTGCGGCCCACGGCGCTGCCGACCGCGCGCGCATGACCGGGCGGCAGGCCGAGACCCAGGGCCAGCTGGCCATAGCTGACGGTCTCGCCGAACGGGATCTCGCACAGCGCCTGCCAGACCTGCTGCTGGAAGGCGCTGCCCGCCAGGCGCAGCGGCACGGTGAAACGCTGCCGCGCGCCTGCGAAGTACTCGGTCAGTTCTTGCTCCGCCTGCGCCAGCAATCGCGCATCGCGCGCATCAAAGGCCGTGGTGTCGAACGGACCGGCCGGATGGTATTTCTGGCCGGCGAAGAACACGCCGGTCAAATAGCCGCTTTCGGCGCGCAGCAGCACGTCACCGAGCGGGCCGGACATCGAACGATAGTGAATCATGTTGGCTGCTCCTGTAGTTGAGCGCGGCGCGTCCGGCGGGGGCGGGGCGACACGGCTTGCTCGCCGGTGGGTCCGCCAGCGTCCACGGGCACTGCGCGCGCCGCGGCACGTTCGCGCTCGCGGCGGTCCTGCATGTCCTGATATTGACGCCACAGATGCATCGCCGCGTAGGCGCGCCACGGCGCCCATTGGGCCGCGTGACGCAGCATCTCGCCGTTGCGCGCGATGCCGAGCACCTTGCGCAGCGCATAGTCGCTGGCCGGGAAGGCATCGGGCCAGCCCAGCGCCCGCATCGCGATGTATTGCGCGGTCCAGTCGCCCACCCCGTCGATGGCGCACAGGGCCGCGACGGTCTGCGCTGGCTCCACGCCCGGCTCCAGCGACACCCTGCCCTCGACAACGGCCGTGGCGATCGCATGGATCGCGCGCGCCTTGGCCATCGGCACGCCCAGCGCATTGAGTTCCGCCACAGGCACAGCGGCCAGCGTGGCGGCGTTTGGAAAACAGGCGCGCAACGCGTCCATCGGCACGGCCAGCGGCACGCCATATGCCTGCACCAGCCGATGCAGCATGGCCCTGGCCTGAGCGAGCGAGACCACCTGGCCGAGCACCGCGCGCACCGCGATCTCGAAGCCGTCGACCGTTCCCGGCAAGCGCATGCCCGGCATGTCGGCCGCCAACGCGCCCAGATGGCGGTCGACCACATCGGGCCGGCAACCCAGATCGCACAGACGCCTGACCTTGCCGAGCACCTGCGGAATGGCGTGCGCCAACGAACCGGACAGCGTCACGCGCAGCACGTGCCGCTGCGGCGCCAGGGCCAGCCGTAGCCAGCCGCTGTGCAGCCGTCCGCCCACCTCGATGGCGATGGTCCGCCCATATTCGCCGCCCTGCGCATCGGGCCAGATCTGCTCGACGCCTTGCACCGCGCGGGCGCCCAGAAACTGCATCAGCGCCGGCCATGCCAGCGGCGGCCGGTAGCCGAGTTCGAACACCAGCCGGTCGGCCGGCATGCCGGCGGCGCGCTTGCGCATCGCGGTCGGCGCCAGGCCGTAGCGGGTCTTCAGCACGTCGTTGAAGCGCCGAACGCTGCCAAAGCCGGCCGCGAGCGCCACCTCGGTGACGGGCAGCGCGGTATCGGTCAGCAGCCGCTTGGCCAGCAGCAGACGCTGCGTCTGGGCGTAGTCGACCAGCGAGACGCCGAACTGCGCGGTGAACAGCCGCCGCAGGTGCCGCTCGGTGACGCCGATGCGCGCGGCGAGCTCCGGCACGCCGGCATCGGCCAGAAAGCCCTCGTCGATCAGCGTTGCCGCCGCCTGCGCGAGCCGGCCCGACAGGTCTGCGATCCCATGGCCGGGCGCCAGCTCGGGCCGGCAGCGCAGACAGGGCCGATAGCCGTGCTTCTCGGCCGCCGCCGCGGTGGCGAAGAAACTGCAGTTTTCGCGCTTGGGCGTGCGCACCGCGCAGACCGGCCGACAGTAGATGCCAGTCGACGACACGGCGACGAAAAAGCGCCCGTCGAAGCGGCGGTCGTGCGAGACCACGGCGCGGTAGCAGGTGTCGGGATCGAGTTCCATGGCTGCATGCTACCGCTTTCCGGCGGCACGACCAGCCGGATTCGGACATGCGAGTCCGGCCTGATCGGGACATGCGCCAGGGCGGCGCGGTCGTTTCAGCGGGCCTTGGTCCGCCGCCCCCGCCACTGGCGCGCCGCGATGACGAAGGCCTCGATCAGCGCCGCGATGGGCGCGCGCGACAGCGCCGAAGGCCGCGCGAGCACGCCGACCTCGCGATGAATCGGCCGTCCCGGCAACGGCTCCGCCTGCACGTTGGGGCATTGCGCCAGCGGCAGCAGATCGGCCGGCACGATCGCGCAGCCCAGCCCCTGCTCGACCATCTGCAGAATCACCGCGGGCTCGTCGAGCTCCATGCCTTCGTCGACGCGCAGCCGATGGCGCTTCAGATAGCGGTCGACCAGATGCCCGCCGGCCGAATGCCGGTTGTAGCGGATAAAGGGCAGCGCGCCGAGCATCGCCTTGAGCTCGCGGGGCGCGCCGCGCGGCGCGATTGCGACGAAGGGCTCGCTCAGCAGGGGCATCCATTTGAGTTCGGCCGGAATGCCGAGGCGCGGCTTGATCATCACCGCGACCTCGAGTTCGCGCGCGTCGACCTGGGTCAGCAATTGCGTCGACATGCCGGGCACGATATTGACGTGGGTCTTCGGGTAATCGGCGCGGAAACGCTGCATCGCCTTCGGCAACAGGGTCGATTGCACCGTCGATACCGCACCCAGGTCGATCGGTGTCAGCGCCGGGGCGGCGTGCGCCTGGCCTTTCATCGACTCGTAAAGCTCGACGAAACGAACCGCCTCCGGCAGCAGCTTGCGCCCCTGCTCGCTGAGCGTCACGGACTTGCCGGTGCGATCGAACAGCGCGCAGCCCAGGTCCTCTTCCAGCCGCCGGATCTGCGTGCTGACCGCCGACTGGGTCAGCGACAGCCGCGCCGCGGCAGCGGAAAACGAAGCGGTCTCGGCGGCGACGAGGAAGGTGCGGAAGTAGCGGATCATGGCGCAACGGTCATCGAAGTTTTCGATACTCAGCGTAAAAATGATTCGCTTCATATCGCGTCTTGTGCTGAGTAGAATTTTCCGGACCATACCACGCCGGATCCCGGCGCTTCCTCTTCAGAACAGAAAGGCCCCACACATGCCATCCATTCCCCTGTTCCACCTGGCGTTCCCCGTGCACGATCTGGCCGAGGCACGGCGCTTCTACGGCGAGCTGCTGGGCTGCCCCGAGGGCCGCAGTTCCGACAGCTGGGTCGATTTCAATTTCTACGGCCATCAGGTGGTGGCGCACCTGGCGCCCGAAGAAACCGGGCATCGCTCGACCAGCGCGGTCGATGGCGACGACGTGCCGGTGCGCCATTTCGGCGCAATCCTGTCGATGGAGCAATGGGAGGCGCTGGCCGACAAGCTGCGTGCGGCCAACGTCAAGTTCGTGATCGAGCCGCACGTGCGATTCAAGGGCCAGGTGGGCGAACAGGCGACGATGTTCTTCCTCGACCCGTCCGGCAATGCGCTCGAATTCAAGGCCTTCGGCGACATGAGCCAGGTGTTCGCCAAGTAGGGCGCTGGGCGGCGGCGTCCTCGGTCGTTACAAGGACAAGCCGCCCAGATGCTCCGCCAGCAGATCGATAAAGGCCCGCGTCTTGGCCGGAATCGCGCGGGCCGCGGGCCATACCGCCTGCACCGGGATCGGCGCGGCCTCGAAGTCGTCGAGCACAGTGACAAGGCGCCGCTGATCGAGCAGCGGCTGCACCTGCCATCGGGGTCCGAAGCCGATGCCCAGGCCCAGCGCCACGGCCTCGTTGACTGCCGCCGTGCTGCCTGCCCGCAATCGGCCGGCGACCGGAAAACGACGCAGCTTTCCATCGACCAGGAAGGGCCAGCGTGCGTCGTTGCCCTCGCCGCTGCGCACCACGCAGCGATGCGCGGCCAGTTCGCGCGGATGCGTCGGCACGCCGTGCCGCGCGACATAGCGGCGCGAGCAGAACGCCACGCGCCGCAGCATCGCCAGGCGACGCGCCTTCAGGTTGTCGTCGGTGACCTCGCCGATCCGAACTGCCAGGTCCAGTCCTTGCGCGCGCAGATCCATGAAGGCGTCGCTGACCACCAGTTCCACTTCCACGTTCGGGTGCCGCTCCATGTAGCGCGCGACCACCGGCACGATATACGCCGGCGCGAACAGCACCGGCGCGCTGATCCGCAACGTGCCCGATGCCGACGCGCTGAGGCTCGAGGCGGTATCCCAGGCCTCGTTCAGTTCGGCCATTGCCGGCGCGACGCGCTGCCGGAATGCCTCGCCGGCCTCGGTCAGCTGGCACGTGCGGGTGGTTCGCTGCACCAGTTGCACGCCCAGGCTGCGCTCGAGCAGCGCCAGCGAACGGCTGACCGCTTGCAGCGAGCGGCCCAGATGCCGGGCGGCCTTGCTCAGGCTGCCCTGCTCGGCGATGGCGAGGAAGGTCAGGATGTCGGGTAGGCGGTCCATGGGTTGTTCATCGCTGTCGTTCGATGTCGTTCGATGTCGTTCGCTGTCGTTCGCTATCGATCGGCGCTCCATTCTCTCAGTTTGTGGAATGGAGAATCATTGGCCGCTCGTATTCTCAGCGAATTCGGGATTCTCTATCGTGTCCGGATCATCCACCACGAATGAGGAACCGCATCGTGACACCCATCGCCACAACTACGCATTCCCCTCAATCTTCCGACAGCGCGGCCGCGGGCCGGGTGCTGGTCGTCGGCGCCGCCGGGCGCTTCGCCGGCCTGGTGCCGCAGGCGTTGCGCGACAGAGGCGTGACCGTACGCGGACTGGTACGCGACGCGCAGCGCTCCGCGCTGGCGCTGGCCAACGGCGCCGACGAGGTCGCGGTCGCCGACCTGCGCTCCCCGGAGACGCTGGCCGCCGCGCTCGACGGCGTCGACGGCGTCTTCTACATCGGGCCGGCATTCGCCCCGGACGAGTCGCAACTGGGCATCAACATGGTCGATGCGGCGCGACGGGCCGGCGTGCGGCGCTTTGTCTTTTCATCGGTGATCCAGCCGACCGACATATCGCTGGCCAACCATGCCAGCAAGATTCCGGTCGAGCAGGCGCTGTTCGATTCGGGCCTGCAATTCACCGTGCTGCAGCCAGCCAACTTCTATCAGAACCTGCTGGGGGGATGGGTGCGCGTGCTGCTCGACGGCGTCCTGGCCGAGCCCTACCCGGCGGAAGTGCCGGTGGCCCGCGTCGACTATCGCGATGTGGCCGAGGTCGCGGCGATGGCGCTGACTACCGATCGGCTGGCATATGGCTGCTTCGAACTGGCCGGCGAGGCCGGGCTCACGCGCAGGCAGATCGCCGCGATGATGAGCGACGCGCTGGGGCGCACGATCGACGCCGGCGAACTGGACTTCGATCGATGGAAGGCGCGGCTGCCGCTGAACTACACCGCGGCGCAATGGGACCTGCTGCGCAAGATCCACGAACACTACGCCGCCCACGGGCTGCGCGCCAATACGCTGGTACTGCAGGCGATCCTGGGACGTCCGCCGAGGTCGATGCAGGCGTTCGTGCGGGAGATGGCCCGAAGCGGGCGCGAGGCGGCGTGAGCGATGATCGGTCGGGCCGCCCGCCCGTCGCGTCGCGGCACCGATTTGGGGGCACCTTCCGCTTGCCGGGTGCCCCCAAGGACTGTATATTTGTACAGTCTCTGATCGCCACGAGAGGTAAGCATGTCAATCGCACGAGCCGGCAGCAAAAACGAGGCCCTGCGTCTGCTGGCCGCCCGTGAGGTTCTGGCGCTGGAGCTGGACTACGAAACGGGTTGGCAGGACGCCGTCGAACTGGGCCGGCTGGGGGAAAAACGCGGCATCCGCGTCCAGTATCGCGGCCAGGAAAGCATCGCCGTGCGCTCGCACGAGGCCCTGGTCGAAGGGCTCGCCAAAGCCAAGACCACCTTCCGTCAGCGCAATCTTTATTGCCTGTTCGATCTCGGCGCCATTCCCGACCAGGAGCTGCATGAGCTGGAAGCGCGCGCCAGTCGCCTGGGCGACTACATTCTGGCCGGCCATCTGCTGCGCGAGGTCGATGCGTTCTGGCAGTGAGGCCGGCAAGCAAGGCGCGCGCCCGTGAGGCGCGCCGCTGCGACGCCGTGTCGCAGTAGCGGGGAACTCCCAAAACCATCGCTTTACCCGAACATCCACCAAACACTTTCGTCAGATTTCCGAAAGAAGGCGGTATCCGGGCAACGCACGATGGTGCCCCCGATCGCAAGGCAGGGCTGGCCGCACGCGTCACGCCAGTCCAGCGAGCGGAAGACATCAGGCAAGAACACAACAGGAGACTCGCGACACCATGTCAGCCAACCTGTACGACGCCAAGGAACCGCTGCTGCGCTGTCTGCAAGAGAATCTGGCCGGTTGGCATTCGGCCCTTGACCACGTTCTGTCGCAATCCGGCATATCGACGACGGAATGGCATCTGCTGCAACACCTGGCCCACCGGCAGCACGCCGAACCGGATCGCATCACGGCGGCTTGTGCATTGCCGTGGCTCCAGGCCGAAGAATTCGAGGCGATGGTCCGCAGCCTGTCGGACCAGGGATGGCTGGAAGCGCAGCCGAGCCACCATGCGGCCGGGCCGATTCCGGTGATCCGCTCGAGCGCCAGCCAGCGCATGGACAAGCTGGGTCAGGCGATCAAGGCGCTGCAGTCGGTGTGGGTGTCGCCGCTGAGCCTCGAAGAGCGCGGCATGATGATCAGCTATCTGACCCGGATGCAACGCCAGCTGGAGCGGCTGGCGCCGCGCAATGGGGCGGCCCGCAGCAGCGTGACCCGAGGCGCCTCGGACCGCAGGGTACTGGTGCGCTGATCCGCTGATCCGTGATCCGCTGCGTTGCCGAGCTACGGGCGTCTGCGCGTTACGCGCCGGCACTGGCCCGATATTGCGGCCATATCGCACGCGGTTGCGGGCAGACCGCATCGCGCGGCAACTGCAACAGGGTCAGGCCGAATCGACACCGTCCGCTACCGACCGTTCCCAACGACGCTTCGATCAGCTGGCCGCCGGCCGGCGCCCGCGCAAACCAGTCCGACATCGCCACGCGGCGTTCGTGTACCACGGCAGCCTGCATGACATCGCTCGACGATCCGACCGCGCACTGCCCCTCTCTGGCCGGAACCGCTGCCGCATCGATCCGCCAGCCCGCGGAACACGCCGTTTCACTGAGCCAGCTGGCGCGCACCGTCCCGCCGTCGTCGAGTACCAGCACGGCCTTCTGCGCGGTACGCGCCAGCCATCGCCGGGCGGCATGCAGCAGCGGAACCTGCAGTTGGTCCGCGAAGGCGATCAGCACGTCGCCATCGACATGGCGAGTCAGGCCAAGAGCGCAGGCCGCCGCCGGCATCGTCAGGCGGGCCGCGAAGCTGTAGGCCAGCGCCGCCGGGCTGTCGTCATCGGCCAGCGAATACAGACTGTCTCGTCGGCATTCGAAGGCATCGGTATCGGCCTGCTCCCCCATGGCGTAGCAGGCCAGCAGCCACGCCTGCACGAAGCGCGTCTCGCACGGATCGAGCGTGGCCTGGTGCAGCAGCGACCAGCCTCCGGTGCCGGTCCGGTACAACACGCCGTCGATGTCGCCGAGGTCCGCCGCCTGGACCGATACGATCGGATCGCGCCGGCGCAGAATGGCCGCGGCGCGGAGCGCGAGCGCGCCCACGTCGAGCGGCGCAGTCGGCGGCGCGGGGCAGGCCTCGCGCAATGCGGCGATGATGGGAAAGCATGGCGGACGAGCCGGCTCGTCCGTCGTCAATCCGAAATGCGGAGCCCAGCCGCGCGCGCCGGCACCCGGGTGTGCGACCCCGGCTGCCGTGCCGGCAAGGCGGACGCGTTGAAGCTGTTTCATGCTCGAACCCTCCGCGCCCGACACCGCCTCAATCGCGCAGCAGCTGCTTGGCGATGATCATCTGCTGAATCTGCGTGGTGCCTTCGTACAGGCGCAGCAGGCGAACGTCGCGATAGAAGCGTTCGGCCTTGTACTCGGCGATATAGCCGGCGCCGCCGTGGATCTGCACCGCGCGATCGGCGACGCGGCCGACCATCTCGGTACAGAACATCTTGACGCACGAGGCCAGCATGCTGACTTCGGGATCGCTCTTGCCCGGCTCCTTGGCGTCGTAGCGCTGCGCGCAATCGCGCACCATCGACAGGCCGGCGTAGAGTTCGGCCTGGCTGTCGGCCAGCATGCCCTGGATCAGCTGGAATTCGCCGATCGGGCGGCCGAACTGCTTGCGGTCCTTGGCGTAGGCCACCGCATCGGTCAGCAGGCGGTGCGCCATGCCGCAGGCCAGCGCCGAGATATGCAGGCGGCCGCGGTCGAGCACCTTCATCGCGGTCTTGAAACCCACGCCCGGCACACCGCCGATGATGTTGGCAGCCGGCACGCGCACGTTCTCGAGCACCACGTCGCAGGTCTTGGTGCCGCGCTGGCCCATCTTCTTGTCCGGCTTGCCCAGCGAGATCCCCGGCGTATCGGCCGGCACGATAAAGGCCGAAATGCCGGACGCGCCCGGCCCGCCGGTGCGCGCCATCAACGTGAAGGCGCCCGCGCGCGGCGCATTGGTGATGAAGCGCTTGGTGCCGTTGATCACATAGTGATCGCCGTCCAGTTCGGCCTTGGTCTGCAGCGAGGCCGCGTCCGAGCCCGCGTTCGGCTCGGTCAGCGCGAACGAGATGATCAGCTCGCCGCTGGCGATGCGCGGCAGATAGTTCTGCTTCTGCTCCTCGGTGCCATCCATCAGGATGCCCTGCGAGCCGATGCCGACGTTGGTGCCGAACACCGAGCGGAAGGCCAGCGCGGTATGGCCGAGGTCGTAGACGACATCGCACTCCTGCGACATCGACAGACCGATGCCGCCGTAATTTTCCGGAATCGAGATGCCGAACAGGCCCATCTCCTTCATGTCGGCCACGATGTCGGCCGGCACGTCGTCGGTTTCCTCGAGGATGTCCTCGGCGGGCTTCAGGCGCTCTTCGATGAAACGCTGCACCGAGGCGCGCAGCAGCGAAAACGATTCGGTGTCCAGGGTCATGGCGATCTCCGTGGGAATGCGGTAATGCGGTGAATGCGTGAAGGAAGGGTGGCAGCCCTGGCCGGCAGCGGCCCTGGGCAGGGACCGGCCGACTCTGCAATGCGGGCGGATTGGCGTCATGGTACGCCGCCGCCGAATTTTGACAATCCACGCCAGCTTGGACAGAATGGGCAGCCATATTTGACAATCCGCCGACACCACCGCCTTCCCGGCGCCTCGTCCGAGCCTTTCCCGCCCATTTCGCCATGATGGACCTGAACGCCCTGCGCCTGTTCGTCGATATCGTCGACGCCGGCAACCTGTCCGCCGCCGCACGCAAGCTGAAGATGACGCGGGCCAATGTCAGCTACCGGCTCAAGGCGCTGGAAGAGGAGCTGGGCGTGCAACTGTTGCGCCGGACCACGCGGCATGTCGAGCCGACCCCGGTCGGCGCCGGCCTCTACGAACATGGCCGCAACATCCTGGCCGAGGTCGCCGCCGCCGACGCGCTGATCAGCAATATGGGCAAGACGCTGCAGGGCCATGTGCGGCTGTCGGTGCCGACCGGGCTCGGCCACGCGCTGCTGTCGCCGCTGCTGGTGCAGTTCAAGCACCGCTATCCGGACATCACGCTCGATGTGGTGTTCGACAACCGCATCCACAACCTGGTCTCGGAGGACGTCGAGGTCGCGCTGCGGATCATCTCGACGCCGCCCGATTCGGTGGTGGCCACCGAAATCGGCGTGGTCGACTGGGTGGTGTGCGCTTCGCCGGCCTATCTGGCCGCGCATCGCGCCCCGCAATCGCTCGCGGACCTGCAGCGCCATGCAATCGTCTGCGCGTCGCCGGTGGGGCAGAAGCTGAAGGCCTTCGGCACACGCGCCGGCGAGGACGAACGCGAGCAGGTCGCGCTGGAACCGACGCTGAGCTCCGAGAACTTTGCCTTCCTGAAGGAGGCCGTGCTGGGCGACCTCGGCATCGGCATCTTTCCGCTCTACGCGATCGGACGGGAGCTCGCCGCCGGCCTGTTGAGTCCGGTATTGCGCGACTACCGCATCAGCGTGTTCGGCAGCCGGCTGTTTATGCTGACCTTGCCGAACCGCTACCAGACCATGGCCACGCGCTGCCTGCTGACGTTCCTGAAGGGGGAATTGCAGGCCATCTGGCCGCGTCTGGCCGTGATGGCGTAACTCAGTTCGGCCCGCCCGTCGACGCGCGCTCGATCACGCGAAAGCCGACATCGACGATGCGCGGCTCCACCGGCAAGCCCTTGCACTTGTCCAGGATCAGCCGCGCCGCGATCTCGCCGATATGGGCGGCATCGACCTGGACCGTGGTCAGCGACGGCGCCATATGCGCGGACGCCTCCGCATCGCCGAAGCCGCAGACCGCCAGATCCTCGGGCACACGCAGCCCGCGCGCCTGCGCTTCGACCAGCACGCCCTGCGCCAGCTGATCCGAACTGCAGCAGATCGCCTGCAGCCGCGGTTCCTTCTCCAGCAGCTCGGCCAATGCGCGCCGTCCCAACGGAAGATTGCTGGGCGCCGGCACGACAGCGGTCGGCACCGCCCGGCCGAAAGTCGACACGAAGGCCTCCGAGCGGATCCGCGCCCGGCGGTCATCGCCGGTGGCGATGCCCACGCGCTGCCAGCCCTTGGCAAGGAAATAGCCGGCCACTGCGCTGCCGACCTTGATGTGCGAGAAGCCGACCGCCATGTCGACCGGCCGGTCGCTGAGTTCCCACGTCTCCACCACCGGAATGCCGGACTGCCGCAGGCGCTCGCGCGCCGCCTCGGACTGGATCAGCCCGGTGACCACGATGCCGTCCGGGCGCCGTCCGATCATCGCGTTGAGCAGCGCCTCTTCACGCGAATCGTCGTAGCTGCTCTGACCGAGGATCAGGTGATAGCCGGCGGCCTCGAGCGTCTCGGTCAACGCCTTGATCGTCGGCAGGAACTGCGTCACGCCGATGTCGGGCACGACCGCGGCCACCATCAGGCTGCGCCGCGACTTCAGGCCTCCCGCGATCAGGTTCGGGATATAGCCGACCGCCTCGGCCGCCTGCTGCACGCGCGCGATGGTCTTGGCCGACACCATGCCCGGATTGCTCAGCGCACGGGAAGCCGTAATCAGCGATACCCCCGCCTGGCGGGCGACGTCATGCAGGGTGACGGACTTGTTCTGCGCTTTGGTGGTGGCCACGTTTGGAGGTTCAGTTTCGGAACTGCGGGATTGGCGTCGGGTAATGGTCGACGGGCACGCGGCCTGGCAAAGGAGACTCAGGGAAAATCATGAGCAGCCTGCGTGCCGAACCGCGTTGACAGCGACAATATGACAACGTTAGCATTTCGCCAATACGTGCCCGTTCGTGTCACGCCGCGTCGAAAGTGCCCGACGCAAGGCATCCGACATTGTAACGGGCTTCCTTTGGCGCTGAAATGACAACGTTGTCATACCGCGCCGCCCGCAAACGCAGCCACGCCGCCGAGCGCGGCCGGGACCACATAAAAACGGAGACTCTCCCCATGCCCCTTGCCGCCGACCGCATCGCGTGGATCCGCCTGTCCAGCTGCTATCTGCCGCTGGCCACCCCGATCAGCGACGCCAAGGTGCTGACCGGCCGGCAGAAGCCGATGACCGAGGTCGCGATCCTGTTTGCCGAGATCGCCACTGCGGACGGGCGCGAGGGCCTGGGTTTCAGCTATTCGAAGCGCGCCGGCGGTCCGGGGCAGTACGCCCACGCCTGCGAACTCGCGCCGACGCTGCTGGGCGAAGACCCCAGCGATATCGCGCGGCTGTGGGACAGGCTGTGCTGGGCCGGCGCGTCGGTCGGCCGCAGCGGCATCGCGACGCAGGCGATCGGCGCCTTCGACGTCGCGCTATGGGATCTGAAGGCGCGCCGCGCGGGCCTGTCGCTGGCCAAGCTGCTCGGCGCGCAGCGCGATGCCGTGCGCTGCTACAACACCTCGGGCGGCTTCCTGCATACGCCGCTGGACCAGCTGCTGATCAACGCCGCAGCCTCGGTCGAGCGCGGCATCGGCGGCATCAAGCTCAAGGTCGGCCAGCCGGACGGCACACGCGATCTCGAACGCGTCAGCGCCGTGCGCAAGCACCTTGGCGACGCCGTGCCGCTGATGGTCGATGCCAACCAGCAGTGGGACCGCCCGACCGCGCAGCGCATGTGCCGGACGCTGGAGCCGTTCAACCTGGTCTGGATCGAGGAACCGCTGGACGCCTACGACCACGAGGGCCACGCGGCGCTGGCCGCGCAGTTCGATACGCCGATCGCCACCGGCGAGATGCTGACGAGCGCTGCCGAGCATTGGGACCTGATCCAGCACCGCGCCGCCGACTATCTGATGCCCGACGCGCCGCGCGTGGGCGGCATCACGCCCTTCCTGAAGGTCGCCGCGCTGGCCGAGCATGCCGGGCTGATGTTGGCCCCGCATTTCGCGATGGAGCTGCATATCCACTTGGCCGCGGCGTATCCGCGCGAGCCCTGGGTCGAGCATTTCGACTGGCTCGAGCCGCTGTTCAACGAGCGGCTGGAGATCCGCGATGGCCGCATCGTGGTGCCGACGCGGCCGGGCCTGGGCGTATCGATCAGCGGGCAGGCGCGGGCCTGGACCCGCGCGCAAATGGAATTCGGCGAGCGCCCGTAGGCAGCCGTCGACGACAAGAGACAGGCCTGCGCCAAGACCGGCCGTGCACGACAAGCCAAGACCAAACCTCAAGGAGACCCTATGAAACGCCTGATCGCCACGCTGGCCCTCGGCCTTGCCACCACCTTGTCCGCCCACGCCGCCTGGCCCGACAAGCCGGTCACGATGGTGGTGCCTTTCCCCGCCGGCGGTTCGACCGACGTGATTGCCCGGATCGTCGGCGCCAAGCTGCAGGAGCAGACCGGCGCCAGTTTCGTCGTGGAGAACAAGCCTGGCGCGGCCGGCGCGATCGGCGCCAGCTTCGTCAAGCGCGCGGCGGCGGACGGCTATACGTTGCTGGTGTCGTCGCTGGGCCCGCTGGTCATCGCGCCGCATCTGATCAAGAACACGCCGTACGATCCCGGGCGCGATTTCGACTACATCTCGGTGGCGGTGCAAGCCCCCAACATCCTGGCCGTGCCGGCGAACTCGCGCTTCCAGACGCTGCAGGAGGTGGTGGCCTATCTGAAGGCCAACCCCGGCAAGCTGACGTTCGCCTCGGCGGGCAACGGCACCAGCGACCATCTGACCGCCGAGCTGTTCTGGCAGCAGACCGGCACCAGCGGCACGCATGTCCCGTACAAGGGCGGCGCACCGGCGCTGAACGACCTGATCGGCGGCCAGATCGATGCGACCTTCATGAACATCAACACCGCGATGCCCCACGTCAAGGCCGGCAAGATCCGCGCGCTGGCGATCACCAGCACGCAGCGCTCGCCGGTGCTGCCGGCGGTGCCGACCATGGAGGAGGCCGGCATCAAGAACCTGGTCGTGTATTCCTGGCAGGCCGTGGCGGCGCCCAAGGGGCTGCCCGCAGACATTCGCGATCGGCTGCACAAGGGCATCGTCGCCGGCCTGAACGACCCCGCGGTCAAGAACAAGCTGCTCGAGGTCGGCTTCGAGATCGTCGGCAACACGCCCGAACAGTTCACCCGCTTCCAGGCCGCCGAGTCGGCCCGATGGAAGCGCGTCATCGAAACCGGAAAGATCACCGCCGACTGACGGCGGCACAGGAGAAACGCTCATGATGCAAACGGCGAGCCGCAGCGCCGGCCAACCGCTCTATATCCGCATGCACGACGCGGACAACGTCGCCATCGTCGCCAACGACGGCGGACTGCCGGCCGGCACTGTCTTCCCGTGCGGGCTGCAGCTGGTCGAGAAGGTGCCGCAGGGCCACAAGGTCGCGCTGGTCGATCTCGACGAGGGCGCGCCGGTGCGGCGCTACAACGTCGTCATCGGCTACACGCTCAAGGCCCTGCCGCGCGGCAGCTGGATCCACGAGCGCGTGCTGCGGATGCCTTCCGCGCCGGAGCTCGACGCGTTGCCGATCGCCAACCGCGTGCCGCCCGCGCTGCCGCCGCTGGAGGGCTACACCTTTCAGGGCTACCGCAACGCCGATGGCTCGGTCGGCACGCGCAACATCCTGGCGATCACGACCACGGTGCAGTGCGTGGCCGGCGTGGTGGACTTCGCCGTGCGCCGGATCAAGGCCGAGCTGCTGCCGCGCTATCCGAACGTCGACGATGTGGTGGCGCTCGAACACGGCTATGGCTGCGGCGTCGCCATCGACGCCCCCGATGCCATCATTCCGATCCGCACGATTCGCAACCTCGCGCTCAATCCCAACTTCGGCGGCGAAGTGATGATCGTCAGCCTGGGCTGCGAGAAGCTGCAGCCGACGCGGCTGATCGAGTCGGGCACGATCCCGCTGCAGGTCGAGGGCGGTGCGCCCGACGTGGTGTGCCTGCAGGACGAGCGCCATGTCGGCTTCGGCTCGATGATCGATTCGATCCTGGAGACGGCCGAGCGTCATCTGCAACGCCTGAACGCGCGCCGGCGCGAGACGTGCCCGGCGTCGGAACTGGTCGTCGGCGTGCAGTGCGGCGGCAGCGATGCGTTCTCGGGCGTCACGGCAAACCCCGCCGTGGGCTTTGCCACCGACCTGCTGGTGCGCGCCGGCGCCACCGTGATGTTCTCCGAGGTCACCGAGGTGCGCGACGGCATCGACCAGCTGACCGCGCGCGCGGCAACGCCCGAGGTCGCGCAGGCGATGATCGAGCAGATGGCGTGGTACGACAATTACCTGCGCAAGGGCAGTGTCGACCGCAGCGCCAACACTGCGCCGGGCAACAAGATGGGCGGCCTGTCGAACATCGTCGAGAAGGCGATGGGCTCGATCGTCAAGTCGGGCACCGGCCCGATCCACGGCGTGGTGGCCCCCGGCGAGAAGGCGACGCAAAAGGGCCTGCTCTACGCGGCGACGCCGGCCAGCGACTTTATCTGCGGCACGCTGCAACTGGCGGCCGGCATCAACCTGCATGTGTTCACCACGGGCCGCGGCACGCCGTACGGACTGGCCGAAGTCCCGGTGATCAAGGTCGCCACGCGCAGCGACCTCGCGCGCCGCTGGCACGACCTGATGGACATCGACGCCGGCAAGATCGCGACTGGCGAAGCCACCATCGAAGAGGTGGGCTGGCAGCTGTTCCACACGATGCTCGACGTGGCCAGCGGCCGGAAGTCGTATGCCGAGCAGTGGAAGCTGCAGAACTCCCTTGTGCTGTTCAATCCGGCGCCGGTGACTTGAGCGCGGCGGCCGCCCCTGGACCGAGCTCGCCGCTGTCCTCCTTCAATCGCACGCCGCTGCAGCCAAGCGCGACGGCGCCGCGCAGCAGCCAGGCCAGCCGATCCGCTGCCTGCCGGTACGACAGCCCCTGGGGCCGCACGTTCGAGATGCAGTTGCGCTGCGCGTCGGTGCGCCCGGGGTGCGGGTCGTAGGTCAGATAGATGCCGAGGCTGTCGGGCGAACTGAGGCCGGGGCGCTCGCCGATCAGCATCACCACCTGCCGCGCGCGCAGCAGCTCGCCGATCTCGTCGCCGAGGGCCACGCGTGATTGCTGTGCGATCGCCACCGGGCCGATCCGCCAGTCGCGCAAGCGGTCGCGGACCGCCAGCAGCACCGGCACGGCGTGGCGCTGCGCTGCCTGCGCCGACAGCCCATCGGCGATCACGAAGGCGACGTCGCATGGATCCGCCGCGGTCTGGCGCAGTCGCTCGCGGCTGTCCTCGTCGAGACGGCGGCCGAGATCGGGACGGCGCAGATACTGCGCGCGATCCGCCGCGGCGCTATGCACCGGCAGGTTCGCAAAACCGGCCTGGTCCAGTGCTGCCTTGACGGCCTCGCACGACAGCGGCTGGTGCACCGCGTCGCGCGCCTGCGCATGGGCGAGGCCGAAGGCGAGCACCGCATCGGTGGGTTGGCTATGCCCGGCGCGTCCGAGCGCGATGCGGGCGGAGGTGAACTGGCGCAGCCGTTGCCACGGATTCGGTGGCGCGAGGGTCGAAGGCATCGAACGCTCCTCAATCAGCCTGGTTTGGCCTGAAAGGGCATGAAAGGGCCTGGAGGGGCCCGAATCGCTTACAGATCGTGCGCCAGCTGCAGCAAGGGCTGCCGCTCGGCCGGCTCGACCAGCCTGCCGTCACCGCCGAAGATGCCGGTGCGCTGCAGCCATGCCTCGAACTCGGGCGCCGGCTTCAGACCCAGCGTCTCGCGCAGGTACAACGCATCGTGGAACGCAGTGCTCTGGTAGTTCAGCATGATGTCGTCCGCGCCCGGCACGCCCATGATGAAATTGACGCCGGCCACGCCGAACAGCGTCAGCAGCGTGTCCATATCGTCCTGATCCGCCTCGGCGTGGTTCGTGTAGCAGATGTCGCAGCCCATCGGCACGCCGAGCAGCTTGCCGCAGAAATGGTCCTCGAGTCCTGCGCGCACGATCTGCTTGCCGTCGTACAGGTACTCCGGCCCGATAAAGCCGACCACGGTATTGACCAGCAGCGGCGAGAACGCGCGCGCGACCGCATAGGCGCGCGCCTCCATCGTCTGCTGGTCGACGCCGTGGTGGGCGTTGGCCGACAGCGCGCTGCCCTGCCCGGTCTCGAAATACATCAGGTTGTCGCCGACCGCGCCGCGGCCCAGCGACAGCGCCGCGGCGCGGGCTTCGGCCAGCAACGCCAGATCGATGCCGAAACTGGCGTTGGCCTGCTCGCTGCCGGCGATCGACTGGAACACCAGGTCGACCGGCGCGCCCTGCTCGATCGCGCGCAGCGTATTGGTGACATGGGTCAGCACGCACGACTGCGTCGGCACGTCGTGCCGCTCGCGCAGTTCGTCGATCAGCCGCAGCAGGGCCACGATCGACGCGAGGTTGTCCCCGGCCGGATTGATGCCGATGGTGGCATCGCCGCAGCCGTAGAACAGGCCATCGATGATCGAGGCAGCGATGCCCTTTGGGTCGTCGGTGGGATGGTTTGGCTGCAGACGCACCGACAGCCGGCCCGGCAGCCCGATCGTGTCGCGAAAGCGCGTGACCACCCGACATTTGCGCGCCACCGCGATCAGGTCCTGATTGCGCATCAGCTTGCTGACCGCGGCTGCCATCTCGGGGGTGATGCCCGGCGCCACGCGCGCCAGCACCGCGCCGTCGGTTTCATGCAGCAGCAGCCAGTTGCGGAATTCGCCGACCGTCAGCGCGGCGATCTCGGCGAAGGCGTCGGCGTCGTGGCGATCGACGATCAGGCGCGTGACCTCGTCGCTTTCGTACGGAATCAGCGCCTCGTTCAGGAAGCGCGACAGCGGCAGGTCGGCCAGCGCCATCCGCGCGGCCATCCGTTCTTCCTCGGTGTCGGCTGCGAGACCGGCCAGCTGGTCGCCGGAGCGCGCCGGACTGGCCTTGGCCAGCAGGGTTTTCAGGTCCGCGAACGTGTAGCGCCGCGCGCCGATCGTCTCAGTAAACGCCATCTAGTCCTCCGGCATGGAGCGGTGGCCTGGCTACCGCGCGGCTCGGCACGGCAGCCAGGCCTCTGGTCCGGAATATAGCGCGCAAACCTGGCACAAGCGGAAAGGCGGTCGTTGTGGGCCAGCTCGGACGTTGGGGCGTACCCGTTTCTGCGTACCATCGCTGCCACGGCGGCGAGGCGCTGGTTGGCAGCGGATACCCGGCTGAACAGGCTTTTGTCCTCGCTTTTCGCGGCGCGTCTCGGCAGCGGATCGCGGGGGCGTACCCGTTTCTGCGGGCCGGCACCGCAGCGCAGCCGGACATCATCCCGGCCGGGCAGCTGCTACTCTGCCCGACTACGCACGTAGTCGATATGCGCCTGCATCGCCGTGCGGGCCTCTTCGGGACGCCGCGCCAGGATCGCCGCGCACAGCGTCCGGTGCTGCAGCAGCAATTGCTGGGAGGCCTCGATGTCCTGCTCGCGCAGGCCGGTGCCATTGGTCGTGATGTGCTCGCGCAGCATGCCGATCACGCTGGTATGCAGGTGCAGGAACATCGTGTTGTGCGAGGCCAGCGCGATCGCCTCGTGCAGTTGCGCGTCGGCGTCGGCTTCGGCGAGCTTGTCGTTCTGGCTCCGGGCGCGCTCCAACTGGTCCAACAAGGCGCGGATCCGCCGCAGGTCCTGCGTGTCCGCACGTAGCGCGGCGAAATAGGCGGTGGCGCCCTCGAGCACGCGGCGAAATTCCAGGATGTCCTCGCGCAGGGCCGGATGATCGGCCACCAGCTGGCGCCACGGCGACGCGATGCCGCTGCGCAGCTGCTCGGTGACGAACACGCCGGCGCCGCGCCGGCTCTGCAGCAGGCCGCGGGCGGCGAGCCGCTGGGTCGCCTCCCGCACCGTATTGCGGGCCACGCCGTAGGTCTCGGCCAGAACGCGCTCGGCCGGCAGGCGCGTGCCGGCCGGCCAGGTGCCGTCCAGCAGCGCGGTCTCGACCTTGCGCATCACCTCTTCTACCCGGCCGCGCTCGCGCATGCCTGCCGCCATCGTCTTCTCCCTTCGCCATGCCGCCCCACGAACTGGTCCAACCAATTTGAACCTTGCCGCCGGAGCGGGAATTATGCCGCCAACCGAGCGCCCACCGAGCGCCCACCGAGCGCGAATCGAGTGCCGACAGCACGCGCATGCCACCGAGTCCGCCATTGCAGGCGGGCCAACTCCGGAGCGAGACATGAATCCGAGGCAATACCCCACGGCGCCCGCCGAGGTGTACCTGTTCGCGACCTGCCTGGTCGACCTGTTCGTGCCGCAAGCCGGCCTGGACGCCGTCCGCCTGCTGGAACGCGAAGGGCTTACCGTGCATTTCCCGCGCGGGCAGAGCTGCTGTGGCCAGCCGGCCTACAGCAGCGGCAACCCCGAGCAGGCCCGCGCCGTCGCGCGCGCGCAGCTCGATCTGTTCGCCGAGCCCTGGCCGATCGTGGTGCCGTCCGGCTCCTGCGCCGGCATGATGCGCCATCACTGGCCCAAGCTGTTCGAGGACGATGCCGAGGCTGCCGCCAAGGCGCAGGCGCTGTCCGAGCGCGTGTTCGAACTGAGCGAATTCCTGCTGCGCGTCTTGAAGGTTCGTTTTCCCGACGCCCCGGCGCCGGCGTCCGCGAAGCCTGAAACCGTCGTGCTGCATACCTCGTGCGCGGCCCGCCGCGAGATGGGCACGCGCGTTCACGGCGTCGAACTGATCGACGCGCTGCCCGGTGTTACCAGGGTGGAACACGAGCGCGAATCCGAGTGCTGCGGGTTCGGCGGCACCTTCTCGCTCAAGCATCCGGACATCTCCGGCGCAATGGTGCAGGACAAGGTCGCCTCCGCCTGTGCCACCGGCTGCGACACGCTGGTCTCGGCCGATTGCGGCTGCCTGCTCAATATCGGCCACGCGGCGCGCCGGCAGGCGCTCGGACTCAAGGTCGAACACATGGCCACGTTCCTGTGGCGCCGTCTCGCCGCCACGGAGAAGCAGCGATGATCGCCGACAACGCCCGCACGCGCATTCTCGAACGGCTGCGCGCCGCCGCCCCCGCTGCCAACGAGCACGTGACGGCGCCAACGCTGAGCCGGCGCATCGATGTGCATTTCGACGGTCGCCGGGCAATGCAGCCGGCAGCCGACTCCACCACCCTCGCCGAGCAGATGCACAACGCCTTGCAGGCCGCGCACGCCGAAGTGTGGCGCACCGACGAGGCGGCCTGGCCCGCGCTGCTCGCCGAACGCCTGGCGGCCGCGGGTGTGCGCCGTCTGCTGTTCGATCCGGAAGGCGCCGAGGGCGCCGCCTTGGCCGGCTGTCTGCCTTCGACCGTCGAAGCCGTCGGCTACCAGCGTCCGATCGAGGACTGGAAGCAAGAGCTGTTCGACACCGTCGACGCCGGCTTCACGGTGGCGCGCTCAGGCATCGCCGGCACCGGCACGCTGGTGATCGTCCCGGATGCACACGCCCCGCGCACCGTCTCGCTGGTCCCGCCGCTGCATGTGGCGCTCGTTTACACCGATACGTTGCACGCCGACCTGCACGCCGCCATGCGCGCCGAACGCTGGCAGGCCGGCATGCCGACCAATCTCGTGCTGATCTCCGGTCCGTCCAAGACTTCCGACATCCAGCAGACGCTGGCCTACGGCGCGCATGGACCGCGCCGGCTGTGGGTGTTCATCGTCGAGCGTGGCGGCGAGGCGAATGCCTCGTCGCCCCGCGCAGCAGGAGAATCCGCATGAGCGCGAGCCCGATGCATTTCGTGCCGGCGGCCGATTTCAAGGCGCGGGCACGCGCCGCGCTCGACGATGCCAAGCTGCGCAGCAGCTTTCGCGGCGCGATGGACTTCCTGCAGAACAAGCGCGCAATCCAGTTTCCCGACGGCGACGAACTGCAGGCGCTGCGCGATCTGGGCGAGGCGGTGCGCCAGCACGCGCTGGCGCATCTGCCCGAGCTGCTGGAGCAACTGGAAGCGAAGCTGACCGAAGCCGGCGTGCAGGTCCACTGGGCGCAGACGCCCGACGAGGCCAACGCCATCATCGCGGGCATTGCGCAGCGCCATGGGGCCCGCAGCGTGATCAAGGGCAAGTCGATGGCCAGCGAGGAAATCGCGCTGAACCATTACCTGGCCGATCGCGGCATCCGCAGCCTCGAATCCGATATGGGCGAATACATCGTCCAGCTGGCCGGCGAGGGGCCCTCGCATATCGTGATGCCGGCGATCCACAAGACGCGCGGCGATATCGGCGCGCTGTTCGAGCAGCATATCCCCGACACGCCGTACACGGAGGACGTCGACACGCTGATCCAGGCGGGCCGCCGCGCCCTGCGGCAGGCCTTTGTCGATGCCGATATCGGCCTGTCCGGTGTCAACTTTGCCGCCGCCGACACCGGCACGCTGTGGCTGGTGGAGAACGAGGGCAATGGCCGGCTGTCGACCACCGTGCCTCCGGTGCATATCGCCATCATGGGCATCGAGAAGGTGGTGGCGAGCCTGGACCATATCGTGCCGCTCGCCACGCTGCTGACCCGCTCGGCCACCGGGCAAGCGATCACCACTTACTTCAACCTGATCACCGGGCCCCGTCGCGCCGGCGAACTGGACGGTCCGCGCGAGATGCACGTGGTGCTGCTCGACAACGGACGCACCCAGGCCTACGCCGACGCGCAATTGCGCGCGACGCTGCAGTGCATCCGGTGCGGCGCCTGCATGAACCATTGCCCGGTCTATACCCGCATCGGCGGGCACGCCTACGGCACCACCTATCCGGGCCCGATCGGCAAGATCATCTCGCCGCATCTGCTGGGGCTGGATGCCACCGCCGATCTGCCGACCGCCTCGAGCCTGTGCGGGGCCTGCGGCGAGGTCTGCCCTGTGCGGATCCCGATTCCGCAGTTGCTGATCCGGCTGCGCACCGAGGCCAACCGCAATCCCGACGAGGCGGTACAGCACCCCCTGCGCGGCCAGGGCGCGCGCTACAGCCGCGGCGAGCAGCTGATCTGGCGCTTCTGGCGCGGCGCGTTCGCGCATCCGCGCCTGTACCGGCTGTTCCGCTGGGCCGCGACGCGGCTGCGGGCCTTCACGCCATCGCGCCAGATGGGGTGGACCGACCACCGCGAGCCCTTGCGGCCAGCCGCGCGCAGCCTGGCCGATCTGCTGCGCGAGCGCGGACAGCCGGAATAGCAAGCGTCTGTCGTCCCCGCGCCGGCGGGGGCCCAGCAGCTTCTGAAAACGCTGGATTCCCGCGTACGCGGGAACCACGCCATGGTGACCGCCGACGTGGTCAGCACTGCGACAAGCCCAATTTTCCCTTTCTAGACTCGCATCCCTCGGAGGAGACCGATATGCAAACCTGGCAACAGGTCTATACGCCGCTGGGCAGCCTGTGGCTGTCCTCGCTGGCGGCCGCCATTCCCATCCTGTTCTTTTTCGTCGCGCTGGCGGTGCTGCGCATGAAGGGCCATGTGGCCGCCGCGATCACGCTGGCACTCGCGCTGGCCGTGGCGATCGCCGGCTACGGCATGCCGGTGCCGCAGGCGCTCGCATCGGCGGGCTACGGCTTCCTGTACGGCCTGTGGCCGATCGCCTGGATCATCGTCACCGCGGTGTTCCTGTACAAGATCGTCGTCAAGACCGGCCAGTTCGATGTGATTCGCGCCTCGGTGCTGGCGATCACCGACGACCAGCGGCTGCAGGTGCTGCTGATCGGCTTCGCCTTCGGTGCCTTCCTCGAGGGCGCGGCCGGATTCGGCGCGCCGGTGGCGATCACCGCCGCACTGCTGGTGGGCCTGGGCTTCAATCCGCTCTACGCAGCGGGCCTGTGCCTGATCGCCAATACCGCGCCGGTGGCCTTCGGCGCGATGGGGATCCCGATCATCGTGGCCGGGCAGGTCACCGGCATCGACCCCTTCCATATCGGCGCGATGGCCGGCCGGCAATTGCCACTGCTGTCGCTGGCAGTGCCGTTCTGGCTGGTGTTCATGATGGACGGCGTCAAGGGCGTGCGCGAGACGTGGCCGGCCGCGCTGGTCACCGGCGCCAGCTTCGCCGTGACGCAATACTTCACCGCCAACCATATCGGGCCGGAACTGCCGGACATCACGTCGGCGCTTGTCAGCCTGGTGTCGCTGTCGGCGTTCCTGAAGGTGTGGCAACCGCGCAGCGCAACGCGGGCGGCCGAGGCATCGGTGCGTGCCGGTCACGGCGGCGCCGCGGCGCTCGGCGGCTTCGGCGACATGGGCGGTTTCCCGACGATCGGCGCCAAGGACCCGCGCAACCAGCGCAAGGCCTCGCCGTACACGCTCGCGCAAACCATCCGCGCCTGGGCGCCGTTCGGCATCCTGACGGCGATCGTCACGGTCTGGAGCCTGCAGCCGTTCAAGGCGCTGTTCGCGCAGGGCGGCGCGCTGGCGGGCACGGTACTGAAGTTCTCGGTGCCCTGGCTCGACAAGCTGGTCATCAAAACCGCGCCGATCGTCGCCGAGCCCAAGGCCTACGATGCCGTGCTGAAGATCGACCTGCTGTCCGCCGTCGGCACCGCGATCCTGCTGACCGCGCTGATCTCCGCCGTGCTGCTGCGCATGTCCCCGCGCGCGCTGCTGGCGACCTTCGGCGAGACGCTGCTCGAGCTGCGCCGGCCCATCCTGTCGATCGGACTGGTGCTGGCTTTCGCCTTCGTCGCCAACTACTCGGGCATGTCGTCGACGCTCGCGCTGCTGCTGGCCGGCACCGGCGCGGCCTTCCCCTTCTTCTCGCCGTTCCTCGGCTGGCTCGGCGTGTTCCTGACCGGCTCCGATACCTCGTCGAACGCGCTGTTCTGCTCGCTGCAGAGCACGACCGCGCATCAGATCGGCGTCTCGGACACGCTGCTGGTGGCCGCCAATACCACCGGCGGCGTGACCGGCAAGATGATCTCGCCGCAGTCGATCGCGGTGGCGTGCGCGGCGACCGGACTGGTGGGCCGCGAATCGGAGCTGTTCCGCTTCACGGTCAAGCACAGCCTGCTGTTCGCGGTGATCGTCGGGATCATCACGATGGTGCAGGCGTATTGGTTGACGGGGATGATTCCGGGCTGATTGTCGAGATGGACAAGCGGCTGACCGGGCGGCTTGACGCCGTCGACAGAAGGCTGGATCGCTTCGGATCCCGACTCGATGCGTTGGAGGTCCGAGTCGGTGCAGTCGAGACCCGGCTGGAGCAGATGGACGCCAAGCGCGTCCGTTTGCTCGCCAAATAATTGGCGGCGGTGGGCCATCCGCCTGACACGGCGGACGGCCAGTTCCTTACTTGCCTGTCCGCTCAGGCCTGGACGATCGGCTCGAATCCGCCATAGATCATCCGCTGACCGTCGAACGGCATGTTCTGCATGTCGTTCGCCAGCCGGGGGTCGGCCATTGCAGCCTTCATGCCCTCGTCCCGCTTCTCGCGTGACGGCCACTCGATCCACGAGAACACGACAGACTCGTCGTCCTTGCGCTGGACCGCCATCGTGAACGACGTGACCTTGCCCTCGGGCACATCGTCGCCCCAGCATTCGTAGACCTTCAGGGCGCCGTACTCCTTGAACACCTGCGCGGCCTTCTGGGCCATTTCACGGTAGGCCTCGCGATTGGCGGTGGGCACGGCAATGACAAATCCGTCGACATAGGACATGGTGGTCTCCTTGGGAATCGATTGGCACCGGCGCTCATGTCCGCGCCGGGTGGCGCAGCCTCACGCTCGGAATGCGTCTCGATACGATAGTGCAAGATCCTCGATGTCCAAAGTGGACAGCGCCTAGCCCTCCCCCTCCCGCGGTAGGAAGGCGTCGCCCTCGGCCAACGGCGCGAAGCGATAGGTCGCCGGCGTGCGCGACAGCTTCACCGGTGCCCCCAGTCCGCGATAGCCGCCTTCCATTTCGACGACCATCTCGCGATGGGCGGTGTGCGGATGCTGCAATGCATCCGGGACGGACAGCACCGGAGCGCACGGCACGCCTGCCTGGACCAGCGCGTCGGCCAGCGCCTTGCCGTCGCGCGTGCTCAACAGCGCCTCCAGCTCGGCCTTCAGCGCGGACCGATTGACCGAGCGTGCCCCGGCCGTCGCATAGCGCGCGTCGTCGGCCATCGCGGCCACGCCAAGATGCTGGCACAGGATGCGGAACTGCCGATCGTTGCCGACCGCGAGAAAGATCGGATCGGTGGCCGTGGCCACCGTGTCGTAGGGATAGATGTTCGGATGGGCGTTGCCGGTGCGCTGCGGCGCCTTTCCGCTCATGAACCAGTTGGCCGCGTGCGGATGCAGCAGCGACAGCCCGGAGTCGTACAGCGCCGCCTCGACGAACTGGCCGCGGCCGCTGCGCTCGCGTTCCTGCAGGGCCAGCAGTACGCCGAGCGCGGCGTTCAGGCCGGTCACCATGTCGACCACCGGCAAGCCGACGCGCAGCGCTTCGCCGTCTGCCTCGCCATTGATGCTCATGATGCCCGCCATCGCCTGGATCGCGGCATCGTAGCCCGGCAGGCCGCCGAGCGGTCCGTCGGCGCCGAAGCCCGACACGCGGCAGTGCACCAGGCGCGGGAAGCGCGCCGACAGCGTTTCGTAGCCCAGGCCCCATTTCTCCATGGTCCCGGTCTTGAAGTTCTCGATCAGCACATCGGCGTCGGCCAGCAGCGCGAGCAATACGTCGCGCTGCGCCGGCACCGTCAGATCGAGCCGCATCACGCGCTTGTTGCGGTTCAGACCGAAGTAGTAGGACGCCACGCCGTCCTTGAACGGCGGACCCCAGGTCCGCGTGTCGTCGCCCTGCGGCGGTTCGACCTTCAGCACATCGGCGCCGTGGTCACCGAGGATCTGCCCGCAGTACGGGCCGCCCAGGATGCGAGACAGGTCGACCACGCGGATGCCGGCGAGCGCGCCGGTGCTTGCTTGCATCATCGGATTCCCTTGCTGGCTGCCGTCATTGCCATCGTTGTCATCGCCGTCCGTGTCGTCGGTATCGTCGGTATCGTCGGTATCGTCGGTATCGTCGGTGTCGTCGGTGTCGTCAGTCGAGCTGTGCGCCGGACTTCTGCACCACCGCACGCCATTTGGCGACCTCGGCCTTGATGAAGCCGCCCAATTGCTCGGGTCGGGTCGAGGGAGCGAATTCGAGCCCCTGTCCCTGGAGCGTCTTGCGGACCTCCGGCTGCTTCAGCGCATCGGCGAAGGCGGCATTGAGCTTGCCGATGACTTCCTTCGGCGTGCCGGCCGGCGCCACCACGCCGAAGAACACGGACACGTCGAAGCCGGCAACGCCCTGCTCCGCGACGGTCGGCACATCGGGCAGTGCCTGCGAGCGTTCGCTGGTGGTCACGCCGAGCGCGCGCAGCTTGCCGCTCTTGATGAAAGGCAGCGCGGTCAGCACGTCGGTGAAGGTCATGCTGACCTGGCCGCCCAGCAGATCGTTCAGCGCCGGACCGGTGCCCTTGTACGGAATGTGCTGGAAGTCGGTGCCGGCCAGGTTGTTGAACAGCACGCCGGCCAGATGCGACGACGCGCCGTTGCCCGACGAGGCATAGGTCAGCTTGCCGGGATTGGCCTTGGCATAGGCGATCAGCTCTGAGACGTTCTTCGCCGGCACCGAAGGATTGACAACCAGCACGTTAGGCAGATGGCCGATCTGGATCACCGGCGTGAAGCTCTTGACCGGGTCGTAGTTGATCTTGCGATAGAGGCTGACGTTGATCGCCAGCGGCGCCGAGGTGCCGAACATCAGCGTGTAGCCATCGGGTTCGGCGCGGGCGACCGCTTCCGCACCGATATTGCCGCCGGCACCGGCACGGTTCTCGACAACCACCGGCTGGCCGAGCGTGTTCTTCAGCGAGGCGGCCAGCGTGCGCGCCATCGCATCGGTCGGGCCTCCCGGCGGGTAGGTCACCACCATCATGATCGGCTTGGATGGATAGTCCTTCTGCGCGAAGGCGGGTGCAATGCCGGCGCACAGCGTCAGCGTGGAAGCGGCAGCCAGCGCCGCGATACGTTGCCAGGGGGTCATCTCGTGTCTCCTTGTCGGGCCATGCGCCGTCGGGATTCGTCGTCCCGGGCGCTTGTGGGATTGCTTGTTGCGTGGCTTGTTGCGTGGACTTGCTGCGTGGCTTGCCGCGTTGTGCATTTCGTTGGGATGCGTCGCGAAGGCATGCGCCTCGCGGCGGGTCGGTCCGCGGATCTTCAGAACAGATCGACCTGATCGACCGCCCCGGCCGGCTGCACCGCGCCTTCGGCCGCTGGCGCCACGGTGTCCGCCAGCCAGTCCGGCTCGGCGCCGCCCGCGAGCGGATCGCGCGGCAGCACGAGGTGGATCAGCACCAGCTGCGCCAGGCGCATGCGCCGCACCGAGCCGATGCGGCCCGCTTCCCACGCCATCGCCACCGCGCTGGTGACGTGATACAGCGCGGACGCGGCCTGGCGGGCCAGCACATCACCGGCGGCATCGGTTCGCCCGGCATCGGCCGCCAGCCCGCAGGCGCGTTCCAGCGCGCTGTCGAACGCCGCGCGCGCGTTGGCATGCATCGGCGTCTGCGCCAGCAGCGATTGCAGATGGGCCCGCAGCACGGGCAAGGCGCCCTCGCGCCGGATCGCGCGCAGCACGTCGAGTGCGACGATATTGCTGGTGCCTTCCCAGATCGAACCCAGGTGGGCGTCGCGCACCAGCCGCGGATCGCTCCATTCCTCGATGTAGCCGCAGCCGCCGCGCATCTCCATGGCATCGCCGGTGACCTTGCGCGCGTCGCGGCAGGCGCGGAACTTGATTAGCGGGGTCAGGATGCGCATCAGCGGATAGGCGTCGGCCTCGCCCGCATCGGCGCGGCGCAGTGCCTCGGCGGTCTGGAACACCATCGTGCGCGCCTGCTCGGTCGGCAGCGTCAGCTTCAGCAGCTGGCGCCGCATCAGCGGCATGTCGATCAGCCGCTTGCCGAAGGCACGCCGTTCGCGCGCGATAAACAGTCCTTCCGACAACGCCCGGCGCATCAGCCCGGCGGCGCGCACGCCGTTGGACAACCGCGAGTTGTTGATCATGTCGGCCATCTGCACGAAGCCGCGGCCAGGTTCGCCGACCAGCCATGCGTGCGCGCCTTCGAGACGGATCTCGCCGCTCGCCATCGAGCGGGTGCCGAGCTTGTCCTTCAATCGGATGATGCGATAGTGGTTCGGACTGCCATCGGCGAGGCGGCGCGGCAACAGGAACAGCGACACGCCCTTGATGCCCTCCGGCGCGCCATCGGGTCTTGCCAGCACCATCGCCAGCTCGGCGTCGGGATTCGAGCAGAACCACTTGTCGCCGGTCAGGCGCCAGCCGCCTTGCGCGTCCGGATCGGGAATCGCACGCGTGGCGGTCGCAGCCACGTCGGAGCCCGCGCCCTGCTCGGTCATGAACATCGCGCCCTGGTAGAGGTCCTCGAACACCTGCGTGGTCAGGTTCGGCAGGAAGCGCTCGACCACCGCCGGATCGCCGAACTTGCGCAGCGTGCGCGTCAGCGAATCGGTCATCGAAAGCGGGCAGCACAGGCCGAACTCGGCCTGCACGAACAGATAGGTCAGTGCGTACTTGGCGGCCGCCGGCATCGGCTGCGGCCAGCCCAGCACGCCGCCGCGATGCGATACCGCCGCCAGGCCGAACTCGGCAAAGGCCACGCGTTCGAGCTCGACATAGGCGGGATGCTTGTCGATGCGCTGCGCATCGATGCCGGTGCGCGTGCGATGCGTCAGCGTCGGCGGATGGTGGTCGGCGGTGTTGGCCAGTGCATCGAGCACGCCGCCCGCCAGCGCGCCCATCCGGTCCAGATGCGGCAACAGGTGCTGGTACAGGTCGGCCGGCAGATACAGCGGCAGCAGCGCGCGCAGATCGGGATCGCTGGCAAACAGATTGACGCCATGCTGATCGGGCACCGGATGCACGGCGGGCGTCGCGGCGATGGGTTGCGATGAATTTTCCTGACGGACAGCGCTGCTCGGCATGCTTGTCTCCTCTTCCCACTTCTCGATATCGGCCGGGACGTAGCCCGCCGGATGGTGGAATGTTCGAGGAAACAGCGATTCGCGTCCAATACTAAGAATGGCTTGGACGATATGTTTTTTATATGGAGGGCCGGTCAGTCGGCTCCCGCCATGACGGTCTCACAGCGTGTTCCAGGAGTCAGACACGTGCAGCCGGCCGAGCAGATCGGCTGGAAATGCGCTGAGTGCCCATTGCGGTATGCGGCAGGAGTGCTGCCGAATTCGTCCGTTTTCCCACGAGAGGATCAGTCGTGGGCGAAGCGCAGCGTTATCCAGAACAAATGTTCGGTCGGCAATGGCGAAGCCTTCGGCGAAATTGGCCAGGCTTCGTGCATGGCGGCGCCGAACGTCGTCCGGCGGAACCCAGTGTCCACCGTCTGCGACCCGCTGCACGATTCTCGCCATGCACAGATCGGGTTCCGGGACGCCAATGAAGACCAGATTGACCTTGTAGCCGGCGGCCTTTGCGGCCCGCATCAGCGCTAGTTCGCGCTTGCCTGAGAACGTCGTGTCGACCGCGAACGACTCCTGTTCTGCAAGGTGTTTCTCTTGTTCTTCAATGGCGAGTTTCCCGGCCTGGACCGCAGTCACGCCACGCCGAGCCGCGATGGAGTCGGGCGACACCACAGAAATACGGTCGGCAAACCAGCGGTCGGCAACGGTTGTCTTTCCTGCGCCGTTCGGTCCTCCGATGACCCATAGTTGTGGCATGGATCAGAGCCCACGTACGACCGAAATATTGCCGTGCGAATCCACTCGCACCAATTGCTCGCTACCGTCCGGGTTCTTCTTGACCAGGAAGCCGGGATACTCGGGCTTGGCATAGTAAACCGGCCGCCCCTCTGCCAAGTGCTTGTGAGCCGCGGCTTCACCTTGCGTTGCGATGGCCTTTTCGAAATCTGCCGATGTACTAAAGACATCCGAAACGGGCTTTATTGAGACGGGACGCATGCTGCCTCCTTCACGCCAATCGCTAGAGGAGCTTATTTTCGCACAGGGGCACGGCCGTGTTTTGCCCTCCAGACCCGGCAATCTCAATGGCAGTGCTTCTTCCACGCGGACCTGGGGCTAGGGAAATACCCGCCCTCCCTCACTACCGATGCGCAACGCGTTGCATACTGTCCCGCCACGGCCGGAGCCGTGCGAGCCGGGCGGGACAGCCTGGTGGTCGAATCGCCTACGTCGCATCGACACCATACAAAGGAGACAACATGCAACGACGCCAAATCCTGCGCCTCGCCGGCGCGGCCTGGGTGGCGGGTGTGGCCGGCATGCCGGTCGGACGCCTGCACGCCGAGGACTTTCCCACCCGTCCGCTCAAGCTGATCGTGCCCTACGGGGCCGGCGGCATCACCGATCAGATCGGCCGGGCACTGGCCGACGCCGCCGGACGGGAGCTCGGCCAAACGATCATCGTCGAGAACAAGCCTGGGGTCAGCGGCACGCTGGGTGCGACGCAGATGGCGACCAGCGAGCCCGACGGCTATACGCTGACGATGGCGCCGGTGGTGATCTTTCGTCTGCCGCACGTGCAGAAGATGCGCTACGACCCGCTGAAGGATCTGACCTATATCTCGATGATCGCGGACTACAACTTCGCGGTCGCGGTCCGTACCGATGCCAAGTGGAAGACCATGCAGGAGCTGGTGGCCGAGGCCAAGGCGTCCAGCCGCGGCATCAGCTACGGCACCACCGGCATCTACGGCAGCCAGCATCTGACGATCTCGGAACTGGCGCGCATCACGCAATCGAACTGGACGCATGTCCCGTACAAGGGCGACGCCGAGGCCATCACCTCGCTGCTGGGCGGCCAGTGCGACGTCGCGATGCTGACCAACACGCTGCTGCCCTACGTGAAGAACGGCCAATTGCGCGTGCTGGCGGTGCTGTCCGAAAAGCGCGCGCCGGACTTCCCCGATGCGCCGACGCTGAAAGAGATCGGGTATCCGGTCTGGTCCAATTCGCCGTTCGGCATCGTCGGCCCCGCCGGCATGAAGCCCGAAGTCGTGAAGAAGCTCGATACCGCGTTCCGCAATGCGCTGAAGGATCCGAAGCTGCTGGCCGTGACGCAGCAGTACGGCATGTCGACCAACTACATGGGCCCCGAGCAGTACACCGCCTATGCGCAGAAGGCCTTCAAGACCGAGGGGGCGATCATTCAGCGGCTGGCCGAGGCGATGAAGAACCAATAAGGTTCATACCGCTCGTTCGATTCATTCGCCCGCGCCGCGGCCGAGTTCGCGCAGCAGCATCTGCTGCGACTCGGTCAGCGTGCGCAGCCGCGACGGCAGATCGATGGCCACCGTCAGCAGCAGATCACCGGTCTTTTGTTTCGCGCGGTCGTGCAGGCCCATGCCGCGTACGCGGATCACGGTACCGCTGCGCGTCATTGCCGGAATCTCGGCCATCACCGTCTTGCGAAAGCGCACCACCGGCACACGGCCGCCGAGGCAGGCCAGCACGAAGTCGATCTTCAGTTCGCGCGTCAGGTCCAGTCCATCTACGCCGAACACGCGGTCCTTGCGCACGCGGACCTTGCACAGCAGATTGCCGTTGGGGCCGCCGTCGATGCCGGCACCACCCATGCCACGGGCTCGCAGCACCGTGCCGTCGATCACCCCAGGTTTGATCTGCACCCGCAGCGCCTTGTCGACGCGGAGCTTGCCGGTGCCGCCGCAGGCATCGCAGGCAGCCGGCTCGACGCCCCGGCCGGCGCAGCGCTCGCAGGTGCCGTACGCGTTGAACAGGCCGCGCCGCACCTGTCCGGTGCCGCCGCACGGCTTGCAGGGCATCATGCGGATGCCGCGCGCATCGCAGTGCAGGCAATCGACCGTCATCCTGACCCGGGTCGATGCCATGCCGCCCAGCACGGCCGTTTCCAGCGCGATGCTGGTCTCGCACAGATAGTCGACGCCCGTCTTGCCCGGTCCGTGGCGCCGCGGGCCGCCATGGGGCCAGGCTTCGCGCGCGGGACGCGGGCCGCCGGTGCCCCTGCCGTTGCCGGCGCCGTTGCCCGCCCCGTTGGCCGATTTGCCATGCGGCGCGGCGCGCTCGGCATCGTAGGCCATCCGGCGGCCGGCATCCTTGAGCACCGCGAAGGCATGCTGCAATCGCTTGAACCGCTCTTCCGCGCCCTGCGGATCGTCCGGATTGCGGTCCGGATGCCAGCGCATGGCCAGCCGCCGATACGCCTGCCGGATCTCGTCCGCCGTGGCCGTCGGGGCAACGCCTAGGGTCTGGTAGTGGTCATGGTGCGTCACGGGGGCCTTGTGTTCGCCGTCGGCGCAGCCGGCACTGCTGCTGCGCTACCTGTTCAGCCGGCACATCGAAGGGATAACGGCATGCCGCGGGCAAACTGTAGGGCATAGAATGAGGCCCGCTTTCCGAACCCTTCATCCAACCGTCACCGAGGCGTCATCGAACGCCGCCCCCTGTCATGGAGTTTCGCCATCTGCGCTATTTCCTCGTGCTGGCCGACGAGCTGCATTTCGGCCGGGCGGCGCGCCGCCTGTCGATCTCGCAGCCGCCGCTGTCGCTGAACATCCAGCAGCTCGAAGCCTCGGTCGGCGCCCGTCTGTTCGAGCGCGACAGCAAGGGGGTACGCCTGACCGCGGCCGGCCGGGCCTTTCGCGAATCGGCCACCGCGCTGCTGGCGCAGGCCGAGGAGGCGCGATTGCTGGCCCGGCAGATCGAAGCCGGAGCCGTGGGCAGACTGCGCGTCGGTTTCGTCGGGTCGATGCTGTATCGGGGCCTGCCGCAGAAGCTGCAGCAGTTCGAGGCCGACCAGCCCGGCATCCAGATCGCGCTGACCGAGCTCAATTCGCAGGAACAGATCGAGGCGCTGCTGCACGGGCAGCTGGACGTCGGCTTCATCCATACCAGCCGCGTGCCGGACGAGCTGGCCGCGCGGCTGATCCACAGCGAGCCCTTCGTCTGCTGCATGCCGGCCGGCCATCGGTTGGCCACCCGCCGCAACACTGGCCGCACCGTCGCGCTGACCGAACTGCGCGGCGAGCCCTTCGTGCTGTTCTCGCGCAAGGCCTCGCCCGATTACTACGCGCGCATCGTCGACATGTGCGCGGCCGAGGGCTTCTACCCGCAGATCCGACACGAGGTCCGCCACTGGCTGTCGGTGGTGTCGCTGGTCTCGCAGGGGATGGGCGTGGCGGTGGTGCCGGCGGCCTTGCGGCATTCGGCGCTGGCCGGCGCGGCGTTCCGGCCGCTGAAGCACAGCACGGTGCCGTCGGAGGTCTATTGCGTGTGGAAGGCGGCGCCGGACCATCCCGCACGCGATCGCTTCGTCGGCATCTTTCCTGCGCCAGCGGCCGCGCGGCCGCGCAGCGCCTAGCGCGCCGACGCCTCGCGATACGCGCGGATGCGCTCGCGCAAACCCGGGCGCGCGGCCGACTGGACCAGCGCGGCCAGCTGCCTGGCGAGTTCGCCATCGGAGACGCGCGAGGCCGCGTGGATCGCGGCCTGCGTATCGCTGTCGAGGCGGCGTGCCTGACGGGCCAACACCTCCAGTGCGGTGTCGGGCTTGCCGTGTTCGTCCACCTCGAAGTGTCGCAAGGCCAGGCCCGCAGCGAGCGCCGTATCGGCATCGACCGTCGCGCCGGCGCCGATCCATTGGCGCGCGAGCGCGGGACCCACGCGGGCAGAAAGCCGCGCCGTGCCCAGCACCAGGCCAAAGGCCGCACCGGGGAACGCGAAGCGGCTGTCATCGGCGACCCAGCATTGTTCGCACGCCACCGCCAGATCGGCGCCGGCGCCCATGGCACGCCCCTGGACCCGTGCCACGGTGGTGAACGGCGCCGTGTAGACGGCCTGCAGCATCAGCTCGACGCGGACGAAGCGGGCCAGCAGCGTGTCGTCGGTTTCGCTGTCGAGGTCGCCCAGATCGAAGCCGGTGCAGAAGTGCTTGCCCGCGCCTTCGATCAGCAGCAGCCGCGTGCCATCGCGATGACAGGCGAGCACCGCATCGTGCAGTCCCTGCACCAGTTCCGCCGACAAGGCGTTGCCGCGTTGCGGACGATTCAGCGTCAGCCGGGTGATATCGCCTTGCCGATCGACCAGCAGCGGCGGCGGCGCCAGGCTGGGCATCGACGACGCCGTGTCAGACATCGGGAGCGGCCCACAGATTCGGCGCGAAGCGGTTGGCATAGCCGGAAATGAATTCCTTCGGCGCGCCGGTCGCCGGATCGAAGACATGGCGGCGGATGCGGCCGATATTGCCGCCATACAGATGGACGCTGACGGAGACGCGGTCGTCGAAGGCGTTGCGCACGCGGTGGATATCGCCCAGCGAAGGCGACACCGCCGCCACCTGTCCGGCTTCGAGGCGGGTTTCCCCGCCGTCCTGGTGCATGCCGTCGCCATCGCGCCGATAACGGATGTCGATCTCCGCGCCGCGCAGCACGCCGATCCAGCCCCACACCGTGTGGTCGTGTACCGGCGTCTGCTGGCCCGGACCCCAGACGAAGCTGACCACCGAGAAGCGATCGAGCGGATCGCCGTACAACAGGTATTGCTGGTAATAGGTCGGATGCGGCTGCGCCAGTGCGTCGGGCAGCCAGTCGTCGCGGGCGACCAGCGCCTGCAGCAAGGGACGGGTGCCTTCGAGCAAGGCGGCCTCGTCGCGGTTTGGCCCCTCGATCAGCGACGTGACGCCGGCGACGAAGGTCCGCAGCGGCTCGATGGTGCGGGTCATGGCGTGTTCTCCTGCGTTTGTTGCTGCGCTTGCTTCTGCGCTTGCTTCTGCGTTTGCTCCTGCGCTTGCTTTTGCTCCTGCACGGCGCCGCCGGCATCAGCGGCGCGAATTGCCTCGGTATGCTCGCCAAGCCCAGGCGGCGGCCGGCGCACCGGCAAACCCATGCCGTCCAGGCGCAGCGGCGAGACGAAGGTCCGCGTCGCCACGCCGCCCGGCAGCGTCAGCGGACGCACCCACTGCATATGCTCGACCTGCGGATCCTGCAACGCGGCGGCATAGTCGTTGATGCGCGCATGCGGCACGCCGGCGGCCTGGAAGGCGGCGATCCAGTGCTCGACGCCGGCGCGGGCAAAGCGCTGCTCCAGCAGATCCTTCAACGCGGTCTGGTTGGCGGCGCGATCGCGCGTGGTGATAAAGCGCGAATCCCCGGCCAGCTCCGGCATCTGCACCACGCGCACGACTTCCAGCCACAGCTTCTGGTTGCCGGCCGCGATCGCGAAGTAACCGTCGGCGGCGCGGAACGCCTGGTACGGCGCGTTGCGCGGATGCGCCGAGCCCAGCTTGGCCGGGCTGCGGCCGGTGCCGAAGTACTCGCTGGTCTGCAGCGCGGCGATGCCCAGCGTGCAGCCATACATCGGCACATCGATATGCATGCCGGCGCCGCCTGCCCGCACACGGGCCAGCGCGCTGGCGATGGCAAACGCCCCGTACAGGCCGGATGCAAAGTCGGCCAGCGGCACGCCGCATTTGACTGGCGCGCCGTCCGGCTCGCCGGTCACGCTCATCACGCCGGCGGCGGCCTGGATCGTCAGGTCGAAGCCGCCCTCGGTGGCGCGCGGCCCGCTCTGGCCGTAGGCCGACACCGAGCAATAGACGAGGCCCGGATGGTCCTCGCGCAGGCTCGCATAGCCCAGGCCCAGGCGATCCATCACGCCGGGCCGGTTGTTCTCGACCACCACGTCGGCCTCGAGCATCAGCCGGCGCGCCAGCGCGACGTCTTCCGGCTGCTTCAGGTTCAGCACGACCGAGCGCTTGTTGCGGTTCAGCGAGGCGAAGTTCTCGGAGAAACCGGCCGAAATCGGCGGCCATTGCCGCAGCGTATCGCCGTCGGGCGGCTCGATCTTGACGACGTCGGCGCCCATGTCGGCCAGCAACATGCCGCAGAACGGCCCTGCGGCGACGGTGCAGAACTCCAATACCTTGACGCCGGCGAGCGGCAGGTCCTTCTCGTTCAGATCGGGCATGACGATGGCAGCGATGGGTGGTGGCGGTTGGCAAAAGGCCGCCCCGGCGGCCGGCTTGCGGGCGGCGGGGCATGCGAGGCATTATATGAACGTGCCGGAATACGGGACAACGGTTCCGTATTTGAGAACACGCCGCCAGTGGAGGCGCTGCCCTCTCCCCCGCCCCTCTCCCGCAAGCGGGAGAGGGGCGCCGATGGCAGATGTCCGTCGCCAGATTCCTCGCTCCCCTCTCTCGCGCGCGGGAGAGGGGCTGGGGGAGAAGGCAAACCCGCGTGAGCGCCCAGCGATACCAGCAAACATGAACAACACCCTGATCAAAGGCCTCGGCATCGTCGAGCTGCTGGCCCATAGCGACCGGCCGCTGGGGCTGACCGAGATCGCCAACCGGCTCGGCATGGCCAAGAGCAATGTCCATCGGCTGCTGCAGGCGCTGACCGAGCTTCGCTATGTGATTCGCGACGAGGCCACCGCCACCTACAGCGCCTCGATCAAGCTGTGGGAGCTGGGCTCCGCGGTGCTGGGGCGGCTCGATCTGCGCCGTCACGCCGAAGGATGGATGGAACGGCTGATGAACGACAGCGGCGAAAGCGTCCACCTGTCGGTGCTCGACCGTGGCGAGGTCGTCTACGTGCACAAGATCGACAGCCTCAATCCGGTCCGCGCCTATACGCAGATCGGCGGCCGCGCGCTGGCGCACTGCGTGGCGACCGGCAAGGCCATGTTGGCATTCCAGCCGACCGTCGTGCTGCAGCGGATGTCGACGGCCCTCGAAGGCGCCACCGCCAACTCGATCGTCGAACCGGCGCGCTTCCTGCAGGAGATGGAGAAGGTGCGGCGGCAGGGTTATGCCGTCAATCGCGGCGAATGGCGCGAGTCGGTCCACGGCGTCGCCGCGCCGATCGTCGACGGCCATGGCCAGGTATTCGCCGCGGTGGGCCTGTCCGGGCCGGCGGAACGCTTCAAGCCGCAGAAGGTGCGCACCTTCGCCGAGATGGTCCAGCATGCCGCCGCCGAGATTTCGGCCAGCCTGCGCGGCGGGCACCGGCACAGCGCGCTGGCGCTGGCCACGCGCGGCATGGTGACGGCAGGGCGTTGAGCCGTGCGCCAGCGCGCATTCCCCCCATTGGCAGGGGTCCAGCGCACCCGAGTGTTCCGCGGAAGCCACAACCGCGCCGGATTGGTGCAGCGCGCATAGGCCGCCCGTAGATTCACCTTATAATGCCGCCACCTGGCCGACATCGAACGGACTTACCCAGTTCTCACCGGTGCGGAGGGCAGGCGGGCGATTGGCCTGCGCAATAACAAGAACGTGGTCATGTAGTGCCCTTTCAGGCCTGAGCCGCGGTCGTGCATGCGCGCCCCGACCAGCCTGTCAAAGTCGCCGGGGAGTTCTTCGATTTTGCGCACGTCCAAGGCCCGCGCCTGGATGATTCGAACAAACACGATCGAGGAGCTCCCAATGAAGCATTCCCGTCTTACCTCCCTTTCTCTCGCCGCCGCGCTGGTCACCTTCGGTGCCGTCGCGCAAGCGGAAACCGTCAAGATCGCCATCGCGGGTCCGATGAGCGGCTCGGTCGCGCAGTACGGCGACATGGTCAAGGCGGGCGCGCTGACCGCCATCGAGCAGATCAACGCGGCCGGCGGCGCCGGCGGCAACAAGCTCGAAGTCGTGCTGATGGACGATGCCTGCGAACCCAAGCAGGCCGTCGCGGTCGCCAACAAGATCGTCAGCCAGGGCATCCGCTATGTGATCGGCCACGTCTGCTCGGGCTCGACCATTCCCGCCGCCGACATCTACGAGAACGAGGGCGTCGTGATGGTCACGCCGTCGGCCACCGCGCCGCAGCTAACCGAAGGCAAGAAGCGCAAGATGATCTTCCGCACGATCGGCCGCGACGACCAGCAGGGTCCGGCCGCCGCGCAGTACATCATCGGCAAGGTCAAGCCCAAGAAGGTTGCCGTGCTGCACGACAAGCAGTCGTACGGCCAGGGCATCGCCGCCTCGGTGCGCAAGGACCTGGAAGCGGCCAAGATCCCCGTGGTGCTGTTCGAAGGCATCAACGCCGGCGATTCGGACTACTCGGCGGTGATCACCAAGCTGAAGTCGCAGGGCGTGGACTTCGTCTACTTCGGCGGCTATCACCCGGAAATGGGCCTGCTGCTGCGCCAGGCGCGCGAGCAGGGCGTCAAGGCGACGTTCATGGGACCGGAAGGCGTCGGCAACAAGGACGTCACCGCGATCGCCGGCCCGTCTTCGGAAGGCATGCTGGTCACGCTGCCGGCCGACTTCTCGGCCGATCCGGCCAACGCGGCGCTGGTCAAGGCCTTTGCCGACAAGAAGCGCGATCCGAACGGCCCGTTCCAGATGCCGGCCTACGCGGGCGTCAAGATCATTGCCGACGCGATCGCGGGCGCCAAGAGCACCGATCCGACCAAGGTCGCGGCGTACATGCACAAGAACGCCTTCCAGACCCCGATCGGCAAGGTGGAATACGACGCGCAAGGCGACCTCAAGTCGTTCAAGTTCGTTGTCTTCACCTGGCACAAGGACGCCACCAAGACGGCCGCCAACTGATCGCCGGCGCGGTCCGTGCCAACGCCCCGTTCGTCGCCGAACGGGGCGTTTTGATATCCCGGGCCGCTTCGATCGCGCCCCTGCCTGCGCGGCAGGGGCCCGCCGCGACAGCACGCCGGCTTCACCGATGCGGGCCGACCACGCCCGCCCCCCGGCCGACGTGCAGTACAGACGGGACGTACCCATGAACGAATTCCTACCTCAATTCACCCAGCAGCTGGTCAACGGCCTGACGCTGGGTGCGATCTATGCGCTGATCGCCATCGGCTACACGATGGTCTACGGCATCATCGGCATGATCAATTTCGCCCACGGCGAGATCTACATGATCGGCGCCTATGTGGGCCTGGTAACGCTGACGGCCATCGGGGTCGCGGCCGGCTATCCGCTGCCGCTGGTGCTCGGCGCCGCGCTGCTGGTGTCGGTGATCGTCACCGGCCTGTACGGCTTCGCGGTCGAGCGGGTCGCCTACCGGCCGCTGCGCGGCGGACCGCGGCTGGTGCCCCTGATCTCCGCGATCGGCATGTCGATCTTCCTGCAGAACTACGTGCAGATCGGCCAGGGCGCACGCGACGTGTCGGTGCCGGTGCTGATCAGCGGCGCACTCGAACTCCAGATGGGCGGCGATTTCACGGTGACCGTGCCGTATTCGCGCCTGCTGATCGTCGGCGTGACGCTGGTGCTGATGATCGCGCTGACGCTGTTCATCGGCCACTCGCGCATGGGCCGCGCCTGCCGCGCCTGCGCCGAGGACATGCGCATGGCCAATCTGCTGGGCATCGATACCAACCGCGTGATCTCCTTCACCTTCGTGCTGGGCGCGATGCTGGCCGCCGCGGGCGGCGTGCTGATCGGCCTGAGCATCGGCAAGCTGAACCCCTTCATCGGCTTCGTTGCCGGCATCAAGGCCTTCACGGCCGCCGTGCTGGGCGGCATCGGCAGCATTCCGGGCGCGATGCTCGGCGGCGTGCTGCTGGGCCTGGCCGAGACCTTCGCCTCCGGCTATATGCCGGCCGAGTACAAGGACGTGGTCGCGTTCGCCCTGCTGGTGCTGATCCTGCTGTTCCGTCCCACCGGCCTGCTCGGCAAGCCGGATGTGGAAAAAGTCTGAGGACCGCGCCATGAACTCCTCCATTTCGATGACGCAATCGCTGAAGAACGCCGTTTCGGCGGCGGTGCTGACCGCCATCCTGACGATCCCCATCCTTGGCCTGCAGCTCAAGCTCGAGGGCTATCGCGTGGTGCTCGAACCGCACTGGCGCCCCGTCTGGATCGCGGTGGCGGCGGTGTTCCTGTTCCAGCTGTTCAAGCCGCTGATCCACCGCACCACCTCGGCGGTCAAGCTGCCGGCGCTGCCCGCGCTCGCACCGGGGCAGCAGCGCGCCGCGGTCTGGGTGCTGCTGGCGGTCGGCCTGATCTGGCCGTTCTTCGGCTCGCGCGGCGCGGTCGACGTGGCCACGCTGGCGCTGATCTACGTGATGCTGGGCCTGGGTCTGAACATCGTGGTCGGCTTTGCCGGCCTGCTCGACCTCGGCTATGTCGGCTTCTACGCGGTGGGCGGCTACACCTATGCGCTGCTGAACCAGGCCTTCGGGCTGTCGTTCTGGGAATGCCTGCCGATCTCGGCCGGCATGGCCGCGCTGTTCGGCTTCCTGCTGGGCTTTCCGGTGCTGCGCCTGCGCGGCGACTATCTGGCGATCGTCACGCTGGGCTTCGGCGAGATCATCCGCCAGCTGCTGAACAATCTGACCAGCCTGACCGGCGGTCCGGACGGCATCTATGGCATCCCGAAGCCGACCGTGTTCGGCATCCCGATGACCCGCAGCGCCGGCGAAGATGGCGCCCGCACCTTCCACGATCTGTTCGGCCTGGACTACAGCGGCGAACACATGGTGATCTTCCTGTACCTGCTGGCGCTGCTGCTGGTCGGCGTGACGCTGTTCGTCACCAGCCGGCTGATCCGCATGCCGATGGGGCGCGCCTGGGAGGCGCTGCGCGAGGACGAGATCGCCTGCCGCTCGCTGGGTCTGAATCCCACCCGCATCAAGCTGTCGGCCTTCACGCTGGGCGCGACCTTCGCGGGACTGGCCGGCGCGTTCTTCGCCGCGCGCCAGGGCCTGGTCAATCCCGAATCGTTCACCTTCATCGAGTCCGCGCTGATCCTGGCCGTGGTGGTGCTCGGCGGCATGGGCTCGCAGCTGGGCGTGATCATCGCCGCGATCCTGCTGACGGTGCTGCCCGAGGTCGCGCGCGGCTTCGCCGAATACCGGATGCTGCTGTTCGGCCTGGTGATGGTGCTGATGATGATGTGGCGCCCGCAGGGCCTGTTGCCCGCCAGCCGCCCGCACGTGGAGTTGCCGCAATGAGTGCACAAAGCACAGAACTGTTGAAAGTGTCGGGCCTGCAGATGCGCTTCGGCGGCCTGCTGGCGGTGGACGGCATCGACTTCAGCGTCCGCAACGACGAGGTGTTCGCCATCATCGGCCCGAACGGCGCGGGGAAGACCACCGTCTTCAACTGTGTCGGCGGCTTCTACAAGCCCACCGCGGGCGAGGTGATGCTGGATGACCGGCCCATCGCCGGCCTGCCGAGCCATATCGTGGCGCGCCAGGGCCTGGTTCGCACGTTCCAGAACATCCGCCTGTTCAAGAACCTGACGGTGGTGGAGAACCTGCTGGTAGCGCAGCATCGCCGCGTCAAGGCGGGGCTGCTGCACGGGCTGTTCGCCACGCCCGCCTATCGCCGCGCCGAGCGCGAGGCGCTGGAGCGCGCCGCCGAATGGCTCGACCGCATGGGCCTGCGCGCGGTAGCCAACCGCGAGGCCGGCACGCTGTCGTACGGCCATCAGCGCCGGCTCGAGATCGCCCGCTGCATGATCACGCAGCCGCGCCTGCTGATGCTGGACGAGCCCGCCGCCGGTCTGAACCCGCAGGAAAAGACCGAGCTGAAGATGCTGATCGATCAGCTGCGGCGCGAGTTCGGCATCGCCGTGCTGCTGATCGAGCATGACATGAGCCTGGTGATGGGCGTGTCCGACCGCATCCTGGTGATGGAGCACGGCCGCCCGATCACCATCGGCAAACCCGAGGACGTGCGCAACGACCCGCGCGTGATCAAGGCATACCTGGGAGAGGACTGATGCTGAAGCTGGAACAGGTCCATACCCATTACGGCGCCGTCGAGGCGTTGTGTGGCGTATCGATCGAGGTCAACCAGGGTGAGATCGTCACGCTGATCGGCAGCAACGGCGCGGGAAAGACCACGCTGATAATGACGATCTGCGGCAGCCCGCGCGCCTCCAGCGGGCGCGTGCTGTTCGAAGGCCGCGACATCACCGGCTGCTCGACGCACGAGATCATGCGCATGGGCATGGCGATCTCGCCCGAGGGGCGGCGCGTGTTCCCCAGCCTGACCGTGCTGGAGAACCTGAAGATGGGCGCGTTCTTCGCCAGGCGCGACGAGATCGAGGCGGGCATCGCCCATGTGTTCAAGCTGTTCCCGCGGCTGGAGCAGCGCGCCTCGCAGCGCGCCGGCACGATGTCGGGCGGCGAGCAGCAGATGCTGGCGATCGGCCGCGCGCTGATGAGCCGCCCGCGCCTGCTGCTGCTGGACGAGCCGACGCTCGGTCTCGCACCGATGATCATCGCGCAGATCTTCGACATCATCCGCACCATCCGCGAGGAAGGCGTGACGGTGTTCCTGGTCGAGCAGAACGCCAACAAGGCGCTGCAGGTAGCCGACCGCGGCTATGTGCTGGAAACCGGCAAGGTGGTGCTGGCCGACACCGGCGCGAACCTGCTGGCCAACGACCAGGTGCGCAGCGCCTATCTGGGCGGCTGAGCGGGGCAACGACACGGCCCGGCCAGCGCAGCCCCGCAACGGCTGCGTTGGCCGGGCCGCTCTTCTTTTTCGCCCAGTATTTGCGCTCTTCTTGCGGCACCCCACGCCAGTACGGCACATCGAGCGTGATCATATGCAGTACAATGCAAACGATTCTCATCTACGCTCGCTGATTCATCACTAAGCAAGCGGTCAGGTAGTGCCGGCGCCACGCCGGAAACCCGCCCGCGGGACCAAAGCTCATGCGCTTGTCAGATTTGCCGCGGCGCACCGCGGCCATCGTACTGTCGGTCGACGACAGCACCCCGAACGATCCCATCGCCCGACGCCTGCGCGAACTCGGCTTCGTGCCCGGCGAGGCCGTGCAGATCATCACCTTCGGACCGTTCGGCAAGGACCCGCTGGTCGCCCAGGTCGGCAGCACGCGCTTCGCGCTGCGCCGCGCCGAAGCCGCCCGCGTGACGGTGCAGCCCGAGGGCGCAGCCACCGGCAATCCGACCGCTGCGGCCGATACCGCTCGTACCGCGTGAAGCGGACCGATTCGAATTACGCCATGTCCGTCGCTACTTCTCCCGCCACTCCCGCTTCCGCCGCCACCGCGCAGGCCCCGCTGCGCGTCGCGCTGGTCGGCAATCCCAACTGCGGCAAGACCGCGCTGTTCAACCGGCTGACCGGCAGCCGCCAGAAGGTGGCCAACTACGCCGGCGTCACGGTCGAGCGCAAGGAAGGCTATTTCGTCGCGCCGTCCGGCCGGCAGGTCCGCATCCTCGATCTGCCCGGGGCGTACAGCCTGCACGCGACCAGCCTGGACGAAGCCATCACGCGCGACGTCTGCATGGGCAACCGCCCGGGCGAGACGGTGCCCGACCTGCTGGTGTCGGTGGTCGACGCGACCAATCTGCGGCTGCATCTGCGTTTCGTGCTGGAACTGCGCCGCCTCGGCCTGCCGATGGTGGTGGTGCTCAATATGAGCGACGCGGCCGAACGTCGCGGCATCCGCATCGATCGCGACAAGCTCGCCGCGGCGCTGGGCGTGCCGGTGGTACAGACGGTCGCCGTGCGGCGCGGCGGCGCCGCGGCGCTGCTGTCGGTGCTCGATGGCGCGCTGCCGTCGGCCCCGCCCGCTCCGCCGGCCCAGGCCGACGACTTCGACACGCATGCCGAGGTCAAGCGCCTGCTGGACGCCGCGGTGGCGATGCCGACCGCGTCGGCAAGCCTGGAAGACCGCATCGACCGCGTGGTGCTCCATCCGGTGTTCGGCCTGGCGATCCTGGCGGTGCTGCTGTTCCTGATGTTCCAGGCGGTGTTCTCGTGGGCCGAGCCGGTCATGGAAGGCATCGAGGGGGGCGTGGCGTATGCCGGCGAACTGGTCGGGGGCCTGCTGCCCGACGGACTGCTGCGCAGCCTGATCGTCGACGGCCTGATCGCCGGCCTGGGCAGCGTGGTGGTGTTCCTGCCGCAGATCCTGATCCTGTTCCTGTTCATCCTGACGCTGGAGGAATCGGGCTACCTGCCGCGCGCGGCCTTCCTGCTCGATCGCCTAATGATGGGCGCCGGGCTGTCGGGCCGATCGTTCATCCCGCTGCTGTCGAGCTTCGCCTGCGCGATTCCCGGCATCATGGCGACCCGCACGATCCAGGATCCACGCGACCGCCTGACCACGATTCTGGTCGCGCCGCTGATGACCTGCTCGGCGCGGCTGCCGGTCTATGCGCTGCTGATCGGCGCCTTCATTCCGGCGGACACGGTGATGGGCGTGTTCAACCTGCAGGGGCTGGTGCTGTTCGCGCTTTATGTGGCCGGCATCGTCAGTGCGCTGGTGGTCGCCTATGCGCTGAAGTTCTTCCGCCGCGACCGCACCGAGCATCCGCTGCTGATGGAGCTGCCGGCCTACCGCATTCCGAATCCGCGCGACGTGCTGATCGGCCTGTGGGAACGCGCCCGCATCTTCCTGTCGCGCGTCGGCAAGGTGATCCTGACACTGACCGTGCTGCTGTGGTTCCTGGCTACCTTCCCGGCGCCGCCGGAAGGCGCGACGCTGCCGCCGATCGACTACAGCTTTGCCGGCATGATCGGCCACGCGCTGGAGAAGGTGTTTGCGCCGGTCGGCTTCAACTGGCAGATCTGTATCGCGCTGGTGCCGGGCCTGGCGGCGCGCGAGGTCGCGGTCGGCGCGCTGGCAACCGTCTACGCGCTGTCGGGCAGCGAAGACACGGTGGCCGCGCAACTGGCGCCGATGATCGCCGCGCAGTGGTCGCTGGCCACCGCGCTCGCGCTGCTGGCGTGGTTCGTGTTCGCGCCGCAGTGCATCTCGACGCTGGCGGTGATCCGCCGCGAGACCAACTCGTGGAAGGTGATGGCGGCCTCCACGCTCTATCTCGCGGGCCTGGGGTATCTGGCGGCATTCGTCACCTATCGCGTGGCGCTGCTGTTCAGCTGAGGCGGCCGGAAGCCATCATGCCGCTCTATCACGTCGTCGAATCCGTGCTGGTGCCGCTGATCGTGCTGGTATGCGCGCTGTCGGTGGCGGCGCGCTATATGCCGCGCACGCGCGAGCGCGCCAAGGCCGCGCTGGCCGCCAGCCTTGGCGGCGCGCAGGCACGCGGATGGCGCGCGCGGCTGGTGGCCCGGCTGGCGCCGCAGGCGGTGGCGTCGGGGTGCGCGACTGGTTGCGACAGCGGCGGCTGCAACAGCTGCGACAGCAATACGTCGAACGCCACGCCGCTGCCCGAGGAAAAACCGATTCGCATCGTGCGCAAGCCGCAAGGCAAAAGTTAGGCCGCGATACTCGACCAGGCGCGCCGTAGCACGCAGCAGCAGAATGGGCCAGCTTTTGCTGGCCCTTTGCTTTAGGTCAAACGGGTCCGCAGGTACCAGGGGCACACTCGGCATGGGGTCTTTCCCAGTCCTGTCGATAACAACATGAGCCCGATGCAATCTCCTCGTCTCCGTTCGACCGCCGCCCTCTCCGGCCTGATCGCCGCGATGATGGCTTTCTCCCCTCTGCACGCCACCGCCGCCGATGCCGCCGATGCCGCCGGCGCCGCAGCCGGCACGCCAGCCGGTACCCACCCGGAAGGCAACTGGATGGTCCGCCTGCGCGGCACCTATCTCGACTTTGCGCAGAAGTCCGATCCCGTCGGCGGTGTTGGTGACGCGGACCGGATCGGCGTCAACAACAAGTGGATCCCGGAGCTCGATGTCACCTATTTCTTCACGCCGCATATCGCCGCGGAACTGGTGCTGACCATCCCGCAGAAGCACGACGTCTACCTCGACGGCAACCGGATCGGATCGTTCAAGCATCTGCCGCCGACGCTGCTGGTGCAGTACCACTTGCTGCCGCATGCCACCTTCCGGCCCTATATCGGCGCGGGGCTGAACTTCACGCGGATCTGGGGCGCCGATATCGCCGGCAATACGCTGTCGCTGGACCGCTGGAGCATCGCCCCCGCGCTGCAGATCGGCATGGACTACCGGCTGACGCGCAGCTGGTATCTCAATGCGGACATCAAGAAGGTGTGGCTCTCCAGCGATGTGAAGGCGGCCGGCGCCAAGGTGTCGGAAGTCAAGCTGGATCCCTGGCTGTTCAGCGTCGGCGTGGGATATCGGTTCTGAGGACCGGTGCTTTTTGGCACGCAGAAACGGGTACGCTCGTCCCTCGCTGCCTCTGTTGCGGACCGATGAAACGCCCCCAGGCTGGTCGCCATGGGGGCTGCTTCGCACGGCGCGGAACGGCACGGCGTGGCGCGCCAGCTGCGCACGGCTCAGATCGCGGTGCCCGCAATCGTCACCGACAACCGTTGCCCGGTCTTCCTGACGCTGCAGCTCGCGGTCAGCGAGAAGTCGCCCGGGGTTAATGGCGTCACGCCGACCTGGCCCGGATGCGTTGCCGGGGTGACGGCGACATTGCCGGCCTGCTGCCAATCCCAGGCCTCGCACTCCAGGAACGTCAGCGCGTTGCCGCGATGCCTGACGGTCGCGGTGACCGGGATCGGCAGCGGCGGCATCGTGGCGATGCGCAGCGGTTGCGGGCCGTCGTAGACCAGCGCCCAGGTCGGCTGCTCGGTCACCGTCAGGCCGGCACTCGGCGTGGCGTCCAGCGCCTTGCTGGAGGCCGTGATCTTCAACAGGCTCTGCAGCGGATCGGCGCCATTGGGGCGGCTCGTGTTCAGCGTGAAGCCGCGCCCGCTCGCAGTGGACTGCGCATTGGCTTGGACCGACAGCGACGGCGAAGTACTGGCGTACGACCATTGGCCGTCGAACTGCGCGGTCGCATCAAGGCCGTCGCTGCGCATCACGCGGGCCGACAGCGTGGCCGGATAGCCGTTCAGGATAGAGATCGCGTCGATCGGCGCGCCGTTGCGCAGCAGCTCCAGCGTGTAGGCGTAGCTGCCGTTCTTCAGCACGACGACGGCGATCCGCGCGGCCAGCGCGACGCCATTGGGCGCCGTGACGCCGACCGTGACCGTGCCCTCGAGCGTGCTGGTGGTCGACGGATTGACGCCGTGCAGCGTCGCGCGCTCGCGATCCGCACTGAGCTGTATGCCGGCGGCCGAGCTGGCCCAGGCCCAGTCATGCACCGCGCCCGACACATCGATCCCGTCGCCATCGAGCAGCGTGGCGCGGATCTGCCGGGTTTCGCCGTTGGCCAGCGTCAGCAGCGGATGCGACACCGCAAGGCTGTAGTTGTTGCTGGCCGCGACGGTGATCGTGGCCGTCTGTACCGGCAGCGCGATCGCCCTGCCGTCGGCACCGTGGATGGTCGCGGCGACCTGCACGTTGACGGTACCCGCCGCGATGCCGGTCACGACAGCGGCGCCGGCAACGTCGGCGCTCTGCGTCACCGTTGCGACCGCGGGATCGGACGAGGTCCACGCGTAGCTGCCTTGGGCGGTGACATCCTTGCCGTTGCTGTCGACCACGACGGCGGCCAGTGTCAGCGTGCGGCCCACGCCGACCTGTCCCGCCGATTGTCCGAGTGTCACGGTATAGCTGACCGTCGTTGGGGAACCGTTAGACCCGGGACCTGAAGCGCTGCCGGAACCGGAGCCCGATCCCGCGCTGGGACCCGCCCCCGCACCATCGCCGCCGCCCCCTCCGCCACATGCGGCCAATACCATCACTGTGAGCGTCGCCGCAATCCAGGCGAGCGCCTTCGACCCCGTTGCCGTTCTCATGATGTCTCCCCGTTGGCTGGGACAATGTCCCCCTTCAGGCTAGGCGCGACGCGCGCGTCGCTGTACCGGCCAAGCGGTGGACCATCGCCGCGGTTTGCGTGTGGCAGCACGCGTTCAGGTACGAGGCGCAGAGCGCGATCTCGTCCATGTGGGCGAGACCGCGGTGTGGTGCCGCACCGCCGCAGCGCGGGTGCGTGCTTGACGAGTCGACGCTCGATGCACTACGCTTGGTGGCTTCTACACCGTCGATTCCGTCGATTCCGTCGAATCTCGTCGAATCTCGACACCCTCATACCAGCCAGCACGATGTCCGTTGCGCCGACCGTCCACCGCCAAGCCGCCGATGCCCTGCGCATCGCCGCGTCGGCGCGCGCGCGTCGTGCGATCGCCATCGATGGCCTCGGCTCGGTCCTGGCGCTCGCCTGCGCTCTCTCCTCGCTACAACTAGACCTACCGATCGGTTGCCGGGCCTAGCGCCCCGTGGCAGTTCGGCAGCCTGTCGCCACCTTTCCGTTCGCATTGGCACGCCGCAATCGGCCTCGATTGCGGAGCTGATCGGCATTCGATCGTTCGCTTGCCATGCGTTCCGCTTTTTCTTTCGCTATCGCGATTTCCTCGCGAGGAGGACCCGTTCATGCTGCGCAACCCCGCCGTCAAATACCGTCCCGCCGCTACCGTCGATCTGCCCGACCGCACCTGGCCCAACCAGCGCATCACGCGCGCGCCGATCTGGATGAGCACCGATCTGCGCGACGGCAACCAGGCGCTGATCGAGCCGATGAGCCCGGCCAGCAAGCTGCGCTTCTTCGAACAACTGGTGAAGATTGGCCTCAAGCAGATCGAGGTCGCGTTTCCCTCGGCGTCGCAGACCGATTTCGACTTCGTGCGGATGCTGATCGAGCAGAACCGCATTCCCGACGACGTGACCATCGTCGTGCTGACGCAGGCGCGTGACGATCTGATCCGCCGCACCATCGAATCGCTGCGCGGCGCGCCGCGTGCGGTCGTGCACCTGTACAACCCGATCGCTCCGGCGTTTCGCCGCATCGTGTTCGGGGCAAGTCGCGACGAGGTCAAGCAGATCGCGCTGGCGGGCACACGGCTGATCCGCGAACTGACCGATGCCATTCCCGACACCGCCTGGACCTACGAGTATTCGCCGGAGACCTTCAGCATGACCGAGCTCGACTTCGCGCTCGAGGTCAGCGATGCGGTCGCAGACATCTGGAAACCGAGTGCCGCGCGGCCGATGATTCTGAATCTGCCCAGCACGGTCGAATGCAGCACGCCCAATGTGTTTGCCGATCAGATCGAATGGATGCATCGCCATCTCGCGCGCCGCGCGGATATCGTGCTGTCGGTGCATCCGCATAACGATCGCGGCACCGCGGTCGCGGCAGCCGAACTGGCGGTGATGGCGGGCGCCGATCGCGTCGAAGGCTGCCTGTTCGGCAACGGCGAGCGCACCGGCAACGTCGACCTGGTCACGCTGGCGTTGAACCTGTACACGCAGGGCGTCGATCCGCAGCTCGACTTCTCCGATATCGACGAGGTGCGCCAGTGCGTCGAGCATTGCAACCAGCTGCCGGTGCACCCGCGCCATCCCTATGCCGGCGATCTGGTGTTCACGGCGTTCTCGGGCTCGCATCAGGATGCGATCCGCAAGGGCTTTGCGCAGCAGAAGCCGGACGCGATCTGGGAGGTGCCGTATCTGCCGATCGATCCCGCGGACCTGGGCCGCAGCTACGACGCGGTGATCCGCGTCAACAGCCAGTCCGGCAAGGGCGGCATGGCCTATCTGCTCGAACAGGTGCACGGGCTGTATCTGCCGCGCCGGTTGCAGATCGAATTCAGCCGCGCCGTGCAGCGGATGACGGATGAGACCGGCGCCGAGGCGAGCGCGGACGATCTGTACGCGCTGTTCCGCCGCGAATACCTGGATGTCGATGCGCCGCTGCGCTATGTGTCGCACCGGATGATGTCGGGCGCGGACGATCAGGTCGAGATCGAGGCCACGCTGGTGCAGGATGGCGCCACGCGCGTGGTGCGCGGCAAGGGCAACGGTCCGATCGACGCCTTCGTGCGCGCGCTCGGCATGCCGGTGCGCGTGATGGACTACCACGAGCACGCACAGTCATCGGGCGCCGATGCGCGCGCGGCGTGCTATGTCGAGGTACGGGTCGGGGAATCAGCGACCGGCTTCGGCGCGGGCATCGATGCGAATCTCGTGACGGCGTCGCTGAAGGCGGTGGTGTCGGGGGTCAATCGGCATTTGCGCGCCGAGGCAGGGCAACGCGGTTCGGAGCAGCAGGCCGCTTGAGATACGCGGCTGGTCCCGCAACACCCGTGGTCTGCTCCCGTCTTCCGCCTGCGGGAGACGGGCTAGGGAGAGGGCAAGGCTTTAGCGCTGGCGATACCGCTTGAGGTTTGCTGGCGCCCATTGCCCTCTCCCCTACCCCTCTCCCGCAAGCGGGAGAGGGAACATCAGTGGGATACAGGCGTTATCGCGGCTTACCGGAACGCCGGCTCGTCGAAGCTGCGTAGCTTGCGCGAATGCAGCGCCTCGACGCCGCTCTCGCGCAGGATGCGGATGGCTTCGAGGCCGATTGTCATATGCTGGCTGACGCGCTGGCGATAGAAGGCGTTGGCCATGCCGCGCAGCTTCAATTCGCCATGCAGCGGCTTGTCGGACACGCATAGCAGCGTGCCGTAGGGCACGCGCAGGCGGAAGCCGTTGGCGGCCACCGTCGCGCTTTCCATATCGATCGCGATCGCGCGCGACTGGTTGAAGCGCGCGTACAGCGTCTTCGATTTCAACTCCCAATTGCGATCGTCGGTGGAGACCACGGTGCCGGTTCGCATCCGCGTCTTCATCTCGTTGCCCGACAGCCCGGTCACGCGCGCCACCGCCTCCTGCAGCGCGACCTGGATCTCGGCGATCGGCGGGACCGGCACCCATGGCGGCAGGTCCTGGTCCAGCACGTGGTCGTCGCGCACATAGGCGTGCGCCAGCACGTAGTCGCCAAGCTGCTGCGAGCGGCGCAGGCCGCCGCAGTGGCCCACCATCAGCCAGCAGTGCGGGCGCAGCACCGCCAGATGGTCGGTCATTGTCTTGGCGTTGGACGGGCCGACGCCGATATTGACCAGCGTGACCCCGAGCCGGTCCTCGCGCACCAGGTGGTAGGCCGGCATCTGCGGCAGCGCGCGTGGATACAGCGCGAGATCGGGCTCCGCCTCGCCGTGGTTCTGCACGATATCGCCAGGCTCGACGAAGCGGACGTACTCGTCGCCATCGCCGTCTCTCATCAGCGAGCGGCCCAGCGCAACGAACTCGTCGACATAGCGCTGGTAGTTGGTAAACAGCACGAAACGCTGGAAGTGCTGCGGCGCCGTGCCGGTGTAGTGGTACAGACGTTGCAGCGCCAGATCGACGCGCTCGGCGGGAAACAGCGACAGCGGCCAGGCCTCGCCCGGCACCGGCTCATAGGTGCCGTTGGCAATCGCATCGTCGATGCGGCTGAGCTCGGGCAGCACGAACGATGCCTCGAGTTCGCGCGCCTGGGTATAGCTGATGTCGGTGGTCGAGGCCTCGATCACGAAGGGCAGCGGTATCGGCCGCCGACTGGTGCCGACCACTACCGGCACGCGGTGATAGCGCATCAGCCGTTCGATCTGGTCGCGGTAGTAGTCCGCAAAAAGATCGGGCCGTGTCACGGTGGTGCCATAAACCCCGGGGTATGCCACAGTGCCCCACGAGGGCCGGCTGTCGGTCACCATCGTTTCGATATTGACCGAGATGCCCAGATAGGGATAACAGGCGTGGGCGGCGGACGGCAGCGGCTCGCCGCGGGCAAAGGCATCGAAGCGCGCGCGCACCGCGCCAACCGCGTTGTCGTAGATTTCGCCGATGCGCGCCAGCGCGGCTTCGGGGTCCGTGAACTCGGCCAACTGGTCGGCCGGATGGGCGGAAGAGAAGATCGAGGCTTGCATGGCGACGATCATACTCCGGCCCGCACGTGCACGGCACACGACCGTACTGGCTACTCGGGAAACCGTCGCCACGTCGTTCCCGCGAAGGCGGGAATCCAGCGTCTTTTGCAAGTCGCCGGGTCCCCGCTTGCGCGGGGACGACAACATTCGTTCACTCCGGCTGGATATTGGCGGCGCGGATGATGCGCCCCCACTTGGCCGATTCCTGCTGCTGGAAGGTCGCCAGTTCGGCCGGCGTGCTGGTGAAGACCTCGGTGCCGGTGCTGCGATAGAAGTTGCTCGCGGTCTGGCTGCGCGCTGCCTTGACCAGCAGGTCGTTCAGCTTGGCCACCACCGGCTGCGGCGTGCCCGCGGGCGTGTACGCCGCGAACCAGTAGCTCATCTCGTAGCCCTTGACGCCGGCCTCGTCGATGGTCGGCACATCGGGCGCCAGCGGCGAACGGGTCTTGCCCGACACGCCCAGCGCACGCAGCTTGCCGCTCTTGACCTGAGGCAGGCCGGTGGCGGTATCGGTGATCATCATCTGGATCTGGTTGCCAAGCAGGTCCGTGACCGCCAGCGGATTGCTCTTGTACGGCACGTGCAGCAGCTGGACCTGCGCCATCTGCTGGAACAGCTCCCCAGCGATGCGCGACGACGAGCTGCCGCTGCCGAAGCTCAGCTTGCCGGGCTGCTGCCTGGCCAGCGCGATGAACTCGCCCACCGTCTTCACCGGCAACTGCGGGTTGACCACCATGATCTGTCCGCCCTTGCCCAGCGCGGTGATCGGCGTGAAGTCCTTGACCGGATCGTAGGGCAGCTTCTTGAACAGATGCTCGTTGGCCGCGTGCGTGGTGTTGGTCGTGATCAGCACCGTATAGCCGTCGGGCGCGGCCTTGGCGACGTCGGAGGCCGCGATGAAGCCGTTGGCGCCGGGCTTGTTGTCGACCACCACGGTGACCTTGGCATCGGTGGTCATTGCCTGTCCGATCGCGCGGGCCAGCTGATCGGTGGCGCTGCCGGCGGCGAAGGGCACGACGAAACGGACCGGCTTGTCGGGGAATTCCGCACGCGCCGGTGTGGAAGGCAGCGCGAGCGCGGTGAAGGCCGTCAGTGCGGCCAGCGCCGGGAGCAGCGTCCTCAGGCGCGGCATCGGCTGCGTTCGCATGGCGGCAGGCAGAAAGCGGGATGGCATGGTTGGGTCTCCTCTGGGTGTTTTATCAGGTCGGGATGGGCCGATGCGTAGGCACCGCGTCAGCCGCCCGCACGCAGGCGCGGCGGCAACGGAATCTCCAGCTGCAACAGCAGGAACGACAGCGCCTTGCCATGCGCGTCGAGATTGAGCGCATCGTTGACGCCACCATCGAGCACGCCGTCGAGCACGAAGTTCATTGCATGCAGGCTCGGCACGACGTAGCGCGTCACCGTGGCGGGACGGCGATGGCGGAACAACTCCCGCACCGCGTCCTCGGTGACGTACTGCAGCAGATGCGGGAAATCGCGCTCGTCGTAGGCGATCACGCTGATGTTCGAGCGGTCGCCCTTGTCGCCGGTGCGGGCGTGGGCCAGACGATAAAGCGCAATGGTGTCGGGCATCGTCATGTTCAGCCTTCGATCATGGTGTGGCGCGGCGACACCGCATCGCGCGGCACCAGGCACGACATCGCGTTCAGCCGCGGCCGCAGCGCCGTGCGTACGCCGCCGCCGCCGGCGGGGCCGCAACAGTACAGCGCATTGACCTCGCGCAGCAGCGCCTCGGCCACGGCCTTGTCCTCGTGCGCCAGCGCGGCACGCAGCCGCACGTCCTGGCTCCGCGCCTCGTGCGGTTGCGGCGCGGCGAGCCATGCTCCACCATCGTCGGCCAGCACGCTGAGCACGCCGATCAGGTCAAGCCGCACGGGGACCTCGTGGCCCAGCATCGCCATCCGCTTGCGCACGATGTCGCCAGCGAGCCTGGCGCGCGCCGCGGCGTTCGGTCCGGCGTAGGAGATCTCGCCTTCCGCGATCCAGCCGCCCTCGTGAAACAGATTGGCCTTCAGTTGCTCCGGCCGCGCATGGCCTCGGATATTGCGCACCGCGACCCGGTCCGGGCCGAGCTGCTCGACCGTGACCGCGCCGATGTCGGCGATCACATCGGGCGTCAGATAGGCGGCGGGGTCGTGCACTTCGTACAGCAGCTGTTCCTTGACGGTACGCAGATCGACGCAGCCGCCGGTGCCGGCCGCTTTGCCGATTTCGATGCCGCCATTGTTGTCGAGGCGCACGATCGGATAGCCCAGCGCATGCACGTCGGGAACGTCCTTGATGCCGGGGTCCGCAAAGTAGCCGCCGGTCACCTGCGCTCCGCATTCGAGCAGATGGCCCGCCATGGTCGCGCATGCGATGCGGTCCCAGTCCTGCCAGGACCAGCCGAAATGCGCCATCGCCGGACCGACCGCGAGCGCCGGGTCGGCGACGCGGCCGCATACCACCACCTGGGCGCCGGCGGCCAGCGCATCGGCAATGCCCTGCGCGCCGATATAGGCGTTGGCACAGACGAAGCGGCGCTCGGGAAACGCCTCGCCCAGGATGCCGGACAGCAATGCGCGCCCGGCGTCGCCGGAGAGATCGTCGCCCTCGACCACGGCAACGCGGGGCCTGGGCAGTCCCAGTTCTGCCGCCAGCGCCTGAACACGCCGCCCGGCACCGTGGGGATTGGCCGCGCCGAAATTGCCGATGATCGGAATGCCGTGTGCCAGGCACTGGCCCAGCACCGGGGTCAGCAGCGCATCAAGCAGCGGCTCGTAGCCGCGCTCTGCGTCGGCGCGTCGGGCCAGATGGGCCAGCGCCAGCGTACGCTCGGCCAGCGTTTCGAAGATCAGCGCGGAGGGCCCGCCGTCGGCGATCAGCGTGCGCACCACGGGCAGCGCGGCGTCGATGCGATCGCCGGAAAAGCCGGCACCGGAGCCGATCGAGAGCGGAGAAACCATGGCAGGTGCGATATCAGCAGGACGTCAGTCGGAACAAGGGACGGCGCAACTACGCAGCCGATCTCGGCATTCTAGGCACGACGGCCAATTCGGAAAAACGGATTATTTCGATTAATCTAGCGATGTACTGGATAAATTCGCCATCCATCCCTCCCCATGAACCTCTCCGTCAAGCATCTGCGTGCCTTCGTCGCACTGGCCCAGCAGCGCAATTTCACGCGTGCGGCGCAGGCCTGCCATCTGTCGCAGTCGGCATTCAGCGCGCTGATCCGCACGCTGGAAGAGCAGGCGGGCGCCCGGCTGTTCGAGCGCACCACGCGGTTTGTCGAACTCAGCGCGGAGGGTCGCCGCTTCGAGGAGGTGGCCGAGCGGCTGCTGGCCGATTTCGAGGACGCCTTCGCCGACCTGCGCGACCATGCCGAGCGCCGCAAGGGACGGGTCGCGATCGCCGCGCTGCCGTCGATCGCTGCCGGCGATCTGCCGCCGGTACTGGCCGCCTTCCGCGAGCGCTACCCGGGCATCGCGCTCGCACTGCACGACGTGCTGGCCGACGGTTGCATCGATCTGGTCAGGCGCGGCCGCGTCGATTTCGCGCTGGCGCCGGCGCCCGGTCAGGATGCGGATCTGAAGATCGAGCCGCTGGTGGCGGACTCCTTTCACGTGGTCTGCCCGGCCGATCATCCGCTGGCCACGCGCCGCAGCATCGCGCCGTCCGCGCTCGCCGGCCTGCCCTTCATCCATCTGTCGCGGACCAGCAGCGTGCGCCAGCATCTGGATGCCGCGCTGCATCCGACGCGGCTCAATGGCGTGATGGAGGTGGAGCATCTGGCCACGGTGGCCGGGCTCGTGGCGGCTGGACTGGGCGTCACGGTGGTGCCGTCGCTGGCGCTGTTCCAGTTCCAGTTGCCAAACCTGGCGATCCGCCCGCTGCGGCTCGAATCGCTGGTACGCGATATCTGCCTGGTCCGGCTGCGCGACCGCGGCGACTCAGCCGCGGCCAGCGCGATGCTCGATTACGTCTATGCCCACTTCCGCAAGCGGCGCGGCACGCAGGATACCGAGCGGCGGTCGCGTCAGAAGTGAGCGAGATAGCCGCCGTCGACGGCCAGCACGTGGCCGGTGACATAGGACGCCGCCGGCGATGCCAGAAACACCGCGGCGCCTGCGATTTCGTCCGGCTGCCCCCAGCGGCCCAGCGAAGTGCGGCGCTGCAGCCAGTCCTTGACGCCCGCATCGCCGACCATTGGCTGGTTCGGCTCGGTGGCGAAGAACCCCGGCGCAATCGCGTTGACGGTGACCCCATCGCGCCCCAGATCCGCCGATAGCGAACGCGTCAGCGCATCGAGCGCACCCTTGGTGGCGGGGTACAGCACGTCGTCGCCGCGGGCGACCTGCCCCGCGATCGAACTGACATTGATGATGCGGCCATAGCCACCGCGGCGCATGCGCGTCGCCGCATGCCGGCACAGGTTGTACGGCGCGACCAGATTGGTCTCCATCATCGCGCGCAGGTCGCCGGTATCGAGTTCGGCCATGGTCTGCCGATTGCGCGCGCCGGCGTTGTTCACCAGGATGTCGAGCCGGCCGTATTGCGTGTCGATGCTATCGAACGCCTTGGCTACCGCGGCCTCGTCGGTAATGTCGAGCACCAGAGGATGCGCGCGCTCACCAAGCGCGGCCACGGCCTGCTCGACACGCTGCGAATTGCGCGCGGCCACCAGCACGGTGGCGCCGGCGTCGATCAAACCTCTGGCAATGGCGATGCCAAGACCCTGCGCGCCGCCGGTGACGAGCGCCACGCGGCCGGTCAGGGAGAAGGGATGGGAGGAGGGATGCGCGGACATGCGAGGAAATATACCGCACGGGCAGACCTGAGCACCACGCCGTGAGACGACCCGCCACGACAGCACAAGACACGGCCACGTTGCGCACACTGACAACAAATGAAAAAACCCGCACATGGCGGGTTCTTTCGGCACTATCGTCTGTCCTCGGGGGGAGGCTTGCGCCCGCAAGTCCCGCGGCTAGTGGCCGAAATATATAGCGTTCGAAGAATGGCGTCAATTCAGGACAGAATCACGATCGAAGCGGTCAAGGCGGCGTTGTCGCCGGCCCGGATAGGGAGCTACGAGATGGCGGCAGGTGTGGTCACTGACGATGACCCTGCAGCCCTGGTCTGGGCGCCTCACCTCAAGCGGGTACTCCCAGGCTTGCCAACGGAAGGCACCACCGCGCAACGACGACATGCGATCTACGGCGACCTCGAGCAAGTCCGAAAGCTGCGGAATCGGATCGCGCACCATGAACCGATCTTCGGCCGTTCGCTGGGCGACGACTATCGAAGGATTCGGAATCTCGTGGCCTATCGATGTGCCATCACGGCCAAATGGCTCCATCGGAATCAGACTGCCACCAAACTGATTCAATGCAAGCCATATTGCGCGCCCGTGGCGCTTCAAAGCGAAGACCGTACGCTACGGTAACGGATAGAAAAATACGGCAGTGCGAGACGGTAGGGCGATGGGTCGCGATGCGTACCGAAGCCACGCGTGTTCACTTCATCCGCTGCCTGCTTCTTCCAGCATCCAGCTGCGAAACGCCACCACGCGTGGATCGTCGCTGGCGCTCTCCGGATAGACGAGGTGATACGCATAGTCCTGCGCCACGCTGACGTCGATGTCGAACAGCCTGACCAGACGGCCAGCCGCAAGGTCGTTGGCGATCATCGGCAGTTCGACCAGGCCGACCGCGCCGCTGTCCAGCACGGCCTGCACGACGTGCGTGGAATCGGCGAAGGCCATGCAGCGACTGCCGTCGAAGTTCTCGATGCCGGCGGCCGCCATCCACATCGGCCAATCCGGCCAGACAATGCCTTCGGTCCGGCAATCGACATGGCAAAGCGTGTGGTGCAGCAGATCGCGCGGCTCGCGCAGCGGCGGACCGGACTGGAGCAGGCGAGGACTGCAGACCGGCACCACCACCGTGCCGAACAGACGGTCGGCGCGAGCGCCGTCGTACTGGCCGGCGCCGAAGCGGATGGCGACGTCGATATCGTCGGCTTCGAAATCGCGGACCTGCTCGCTGATGTCGAAGGTCAGTTCCAGGCCGGGATTGGCAGCGCGAAATTGTGGGAGTCGAGGCAGCAGCCAGTTGGTCGCGAATCTCGCCTCGAGCGATACACGCAGATGGGCAGCGCCGCGCGCCATGCGTCGGGCGCGCGCGGTGGCGCGGCGCAGCGTGTCCAGCGCCTCGGCGGCGGCCTCGTAAAGGACCGCGCCGGCGGGCGTCAACCGGATGCTGCGGCTGGTGCGCGTGAACAGCGCCAGGCCGAGCTGGTCTTCGATTTCCTTGATCTGGTAGCTGACCGCCGCAGGCGTGAGGCCGACCTCGTCGGCCGCGCGCGTGAAATTCAAATGCCGCGCGGCCGCTTCAAAGGTCCGGAGGGCGCGCGTGCCCGGCAGCATGCGATTCATCGATCTTCAAGCGAGATGGAATGGTCGCACGGAAACTACCGGTTTCCTGGCGGGGGGTCAATCCACAGGGAGCCGCGCCGAGCCGGCGCGAGAAGAGGGAACGTGGTGCACGGGCAACGACGCTCGTGCACCACGTATCGTCAGGCTGTCGAAGCGATGCAGCGCGCCGGAATCAGGGAAACGATCAGGGAAACGCCGGCACCGCCGGGTCCATCCCCGCGAAGCGGGCTTCCGGATGCGAGCTGCGCAGCAGGGCTTCAATTTCCTCGCAACGGCCGCGCGGCACATCGACGATCAGCAGGATCTTCCCGTCGGCGATATCGGCCTCGAAGGGCTTGAGCCGGCTGTTGGGCGCCGAACTGCCGATCATGCTGGAGGCCCAGGCACCGAACACCGCGCCGAGCACGGCCAGCACGCCAACCAGGCCCCATTGCGGGGTATCGCCGACGATCGGGAACATCGCCACCACCACGCCGGCGACCACGCCCACCGCACCGCCGATCATCAAACCCATTTCGGCGGCGTGAACGATATCGGAGGTCTGGAACAGATTGGCTTCATGCAGGCCGGTCATGTCCATGCCGTCGCGGGCGACGAAGTGGATGTGCCGGTGTTCGACGCGATTGACAAGCAGATCGTCCATGGTGCGCTTCGCGCTGACCACGTCGGGCAATAACCAATAGATGCGTTTGCGCATGACGGATTCCTCCGAGCGAGGTCCCGTCCGTGGGCTGCCGAGGCTGGCAGGTGGCGGCAGATTCCGCCAGCGGGGCGGGTTTTACTTTTGTACGCCACCAGGCTGGGAATCGCAAGCGCGGCCGAGGAATGCGGTGTACCTGGCCGGCGCCGGGTCACGTAGCCGTCACGCCGGCAGCACGCCGACGTGACGGAGATGACGCCAGGACAAGGCCCGGCCGAAGCCGGAAACCAGGCCGAAGCCGCAGAACAGGCGCTCAGAACGTGATCGGCAGCCGCACGTTGACCTGCAGATCCGGCGTATCGCGCGTCAGCCCTGCACCGACCGAGATATTGAGCGTATAGCGGTCGCTGAAGCGGTACGAATAGCCCACCAGCAACGAGCCCTGCGTGATCCGCACCGAGCCGGGCACGGTCTGCCCGTTCTGCTTGGTCGGCCAGATGATGCTTTGGTCGTAGCCGATGCTGAAGGACGCGCGCTCGTTCAGCGCCAAGCCCATGCCGAAGTTGAAGCCGAAGATATCGCCCGGCTCGATCTTGCCCAGCGGCTCCTTCTGGCCGTTCAGCACGGTCCGGCTGACGTTGTCGCGGCCGAAGTTGTGCAGATAGCTGAAGCTGCCGAAGAACACCGCCGGATCGGTCGGCAGCAGCCACGTGATGCCCGGCTGGATCGCATGGAACCCGGTGCCGGTCGGCATGCCCAGCGGCAGCCCGGTGCCGGTGGTATTGCCGATGCAGCGCTGCACGCAGTCGGTCACCACCTCGAACGGGCTCTTGCCGGTGTTGGACTTGTAGCGCAGCCAGCCGACGAAGAACGGCATGCGGTCATTGCCGTAATTCAGCTGATAGCGCAGCGTCGCCTCGACATCGCCCAGCCCGCTGCCGCTCGAATTGAAGACGTTGTCCACCGCGGTGCCGGTGAAGACTTCGCGGCTGATGGTCGAGCCGGAGCTGTGCACCCAGGGGACTTTCGCTTCGATCTCCAGCCGCTTGGTAATGCCGTAGCGGAACGCGACCGAGGCGACATAAGTCGAGGTCTTGACCTCGCGCACATCGATCAGGCCGATCAGGATCGCCGGAATCACCGTGTAGCCGACCAGCGCGACGCGGTTGTTGGACGAGTATCCGTACTGGAACGCCGGCTCGACCACCAGCCGGCCGGGTGGCGTCAGCACGCCGGGCTGATCGAAGATCGGCGCGATTTCCGGCGGGCGGGTCTCGCGCTCCGGCGGCCGCCCGACCGGTTCCTGAACCTGCGCCACCGTGGTGCCGCCATTTGCGCGAGCGGGGGCCGGTGCCGGTGCTTGCGCCTGATTCACCGGCACGTTGCTCGTATTCGGCAGGCCGGTATTGCCGCTGGCCGCAGCCGGCGCCGTGGCAGCGCCGGTCGCGATATCGCCGCCGGTGACGCCCGGCCCGCGTTGTCCGCCGCGCTTGTTGGACAGCGCATCGGCGCCGACGATGCTGCGCAGCTCGCGGATCGTGGCCTCTTGCTGGGCCATCGAGCGCTTCATCGCATCGAGCACCGCCGCCTGTTCGGCGACCTCGCGTTTCAACGCCTCGAGCTTGGCGGCCGTGGGTCCGTCATCGGGCAGATTCTGCGCATGCGCCAATCCCCCCAGCAAAAGCAAGGTCGAACATCCCGCCTGCCGGATGCCCTGCATCGACCTTTTCCTCATGGCTCTCCTCCCCCCGGATGGCGGACTGATTCAGGAGTCCGCGACCTGCTTTGCGTTGTTGCTCTGCACCCCTGTGTGACCGGATGCGACCGTCTGCATCCATTGCTTCCGCGTGCTTCCGTGTGGTTCCGTGTGGTTCCGTGTGGTCCCGTATGCGTCTGGCTCTACCGCATGCTCGCCGCCCGTTGCAGGGCGCTGTTCAATGCCGCGCCGGCGACCCCCGCGCGGAACGCCTGCAAGGTGTTCACGCCCGCATCGATGGTCAACAGGCTCTGGATCGACTGGTTGTTGAGCGAGTTCTGGATCACGGTCGCCGGCGCACCGGCCAGCGTCCCCGCGTTGAAGCTGTTGCCCGGCCCGTTCTGGATCAGGTTCAGCAGGCCGTTGGTGCTGACCGAACCGGTGGCGGTGGCGATCACCGCCGGCGCCGGCATCGCGGGCGCCCCGGATGGCGATGGCGGCGATGGCGCCGCCACCGTGGCGCTGCCCGGCGTCGACGTGGCCGTGCCCGGCTGTCCTGCGCTGGCCGACGAACCGGCGCTGCCGCTGCCGGGCGTCGACGTGCCCTGCCCGGCCTGACCACCGAGCGCGTTGGCCGCGACCGAGCCCGCATTGGCCGCGGTCTGCAGCGCCGCGGCAAGCCGCCCGGCCTGCTCCGAGGTAATGCGACTGACGTCGGGAATCACCAGGCTCGTCTGTACCACCAGATTGCCGTTGATATAAACGGCGCGCTCGATGCCGAACGACACCTGCAGGCCGGCGGTCTCGAAGCCGCCGCGCAGTTCTTCCAATCGGGCCGAGGCGACCGGTTTCCAGCCGGCCATGCCGCTGCGCGCGGCCGCGATCGCTTCGTGATGGGGATCCGCGGCCGGGTGCGACGCCAGGCCGGCGTCCAGCCCGTCTTCGCGCGGGGCCTGCGCGCTCCACGCCTGGCCGGCGCAAGCCAGCCCCGCGCCGAGCAGCACCGCTGCCGCGGCCGAACTTGCAGCGCCACGGGCGGCGCTGCGGCGCGCCGGCCGCGTAGTCATGGCTTGTCGATACATGGTGACGGGTCCTTAGAAGTCTCCAGCGCCATGCTTTGGCATGACGGTAAAGAACAGGCTGTCCCGATTGACCCCCATCCAGTACGGCCCACTGGGTGCGACGCGCCAGTCCGAAGCCTGGTTGAAGCGCGCGAGATCGGTGCGGTTGTGGATCACGAACAGAAGACTACTGTCCCAGATCCGTTCGAAGTGTTCGCGAGACAACGCTCGCGTACCGAGCGCGGGATCGCCGACCAACACCCGGTTGCCGCGTACGCCCTTGACCACGACGAAATGGTGGTAGCCGTTCTCGACCACCAGCACGATCGCCGGAACCTGGGTTTCCTCGAGCTTGGACAGCGGCAGTTCGAAGCCGTCGGCGATGAAGCCGCGCGACTCGAGGAAGCGCTTCATGTCCAGCAGCGAGAAACCTTCGCGCTGGATCTTGGCGCGATCGCCGGTCAGGTACATCTGCTGGAACACTTCGGCTTCCGTGACCGGATGGCCGTACTGATAGGTAAGCAGGGTCGCCACTGCGGCCGAGCCGCAGCTGAAGTCGTACTGCTGCCGGATGGTGGTCTTGAAGCGTGCTTCCTTCAGGCTCACCGTCCGGACCTTGTACTCGCTGCCCGCCGGTGGAATCACGACCGTGTCGGCGGCATGCGCCGGCACCGTCGCCGACGCGCAGGCGAGCGCCGCCAGCGCGGCCAGGCGTGGGAGCTTCATGGTCCGAATCGCACGTTCAGAATCGTCGCGTTCTGGATCAGCGTATTGGCGCCGGTGTTCTGTATCACCGTGGGCAGGCCGCTTGCATTGGCAAACGCCCCCTCCGAAATGGCGTTGCTCCCCGTGATGACGCGATTGGCGGTGTTGTCCGCCACCACGCCGGCCAGGCGCATGTCGTTGACCACCACTTCGGCGCCGCCGCGGATATCGGCCAGCGTGTCGGTGCCGACCGCCTTGCCGAAACCGGCCAGCACGGTGCCGGCCCGCGCTTGCGGTGGCGTGTGGGCCGAAGCCTCGACCGTGGCCTGCGGTATCGCGGCGACGGTGGTGTCCTTGTTGTCGGCCTCCGGCGTGGCGACGCCGGTCGGCATCGCGGCCGTCGGGCTTGCCGCTTCAGGCGCGGCGGACGGCTCTGCCGCGGCGTGCAGGCCGGGCCAGAGCAGGATTGCTGTCGTCAAAGCGCCGACAGCGGTGCGGACCGCTCGCATGATGGTGCCTCCTCATGTCCCGTCTCCGCGTGGCGGACGACCGGACGTTCCGTCGAACGGGCGTCCCGACGCGAGGCCGGGACGCCCACTCCTGCAGAGCAACACCGAGCAAGGCGCGATGCCGGCGCGCCATCCTCGCGCCGGCATGCGCGCCCGCGCAGCGTCTTACCTGCCTACAGCCAGGTTGGCCTGGACCGTGACGGCTTGTTGCACCAGCGAGCCGAGGCCGCTGTTCTGATTGGCGATCATGATGCCGGCCGCCGACTGCCCGACGCTGCTCATCGCGTTGGACATGTTGAACGTGCCCGCATCGGCCAGCGCCACGCCACCAGCACCGCCGGCGCCGCCGGTTGCGCCGTTGCCGACGCCACCGGTACCGCCCGCTCCCGCGCCACCGGCACCGCCGGCACCGCTGGCCGCGCCAGCCGCGCCGACTGCGCCAGCGCCGGCCGCCGCATTGCCATTGCTGGCCGTGGTGGTGGCGCCGCCGTTGGTGGCATTGCCGCCGGTACCGCCGTTACCCGCGACGCTGGTCTGCGCGCCGCCCGCACCGCCGGTGCCCGTGCCGGCACCACCCGAGGCGGTCGCCGCGCCGCCCGTGCCCGCGCCGCCCGCACCGCCGGTGCCGGTACCCGTGCCGCCAGTGGCCGCCACCGCGCCGGTGGTGCCTGCGCCGCCGGCACCGCCCGAGGCGCCGGACGTGCCGCCCGCCGTGGTTACCGCGCCGCCAGTACCGGCGCCGCCCGCACCAGCGGTGGTCGCCGTGGTGTCAGCGCCAGGACCGCGTGCGCCGCCGCCGCTCGAGCTGCTGCTGCCGCCCAGGCCGGCGCTCGCGCCGAGCGAGCCGCCCGATGCCGCACCAGCTCCGCCGCCATCGCCGCCGCCGGCCAGGCTGCCGCCGGTGCCATTGCCGCCGGCACCGGTGCCATTGGCGCCGCGCGCTCCCACGCCAACGCTGGCCGCCAATGCACCGCCACCGGTGCCGACACCGTTGGCACCACGGCCGGCAGTGCCGTTGGCGTTACCGCCGTAGCCGCCACGGCCCGCGGTCGCGCTGCCGTTATTGGCATCGCCCGCGGTCGCATCGCCGATCGTTGCCAGGCCGCCGGCACCGCCGTTACCGCCGGCGCCGCCATTGCCGCTGTTGCCGCCATTGCCGCCGGTACCGCCCATGGCATTGCCGCCGGTGCCCGCGCCACCGCGACCGCCGGCGCCGCCGCTGGCATTACCCAGCTGACGGGCGACGTTGCCGATATGGCTGACCGTCAGGCCGCTGACCGTGCCGTTCAGGCGCGTCGTGGCGACCGCGCGGCTCGTGTTGAAGGCATTGGAGAAGTTGGCGGTCGAGGTGGAGCCGTTGTTTGCCGCAGTCGTGCCCAGGCCCTCGGCCCATGCGCGTCCGCGGTTCTCCGAATTGGTTTTGGTCGTGGTGGTGGTGTCGTTGTCGGTGACATTGACATTCACCGCCACGGCATCGTCGGTTGCGGTCTGTGCCAAGGCGTGCCCTGTCACCCCGAAAGCCAGGGCGACGGCGGACGCGAGTAAGGTCTTTTTCATACATAGCTCCCAGGAGGATGTTCTCTGCGACTCAGCCCGGGCACAGCCTTCGTCAGACGGAAAACGAAGCGGTAGCCGGGTCATGGTCCGGCATTGGCCAAACCGAAGCGCCCTGCGCATATTCAGTGCCAGCGCGCCATGAAGGCGCCTCTTCCCCTTGTAAAACAAGGCCAAAATAGCCCTGTTGCGGTGCAAAATCCCGCTTTCGGTGCGACACTGGGTGTGCGAATACTGTGAACCGGAACAGACATGTCACATTGGTGTGACAGCGCACGGAAAGCATCGCGGCGCCGTGATCCCGGCCAGCAGAAAAAAATATGTTTATCGCCGGATAGTTAAGTAGTGACGCCGATAAAACGGGAGTGGCAGTCCAGGCGTTACAGAATTGAAACGCGCAATTCGGCAGGGTGCGAGCGGTGTTTTTTTAAGCACGTCCTGCATTGGGGGGATGTTTCGGATGGACCGCATCGCCGATCATAGGCGGCCATCGCTGCGGGGCGCTTGATGCGCCGCCTCCGAGCACGAAAACCCAGGCAAGAAAACGTCCGCCGAAATGGATCGGAATCGCGTCGACATTGCGCCGACGTTGCTCCGACAAGGCCCGGCCCACGCTTGCCAAACCAATGTGCGAATTCACACGGCCGGACGCAGTGCATTGTTACTATGTTCCATGTCTGATTTAAAGTACATTAAACTTATTGCCGACCTGTCGTCGACTCGCAAGGGAAACCATGAGTGAAGCCGTCGTTCCCCTGTATCACCAGATTTACGTGGTGCTGCGCCAACAGATTGTGGAAGGCCGTTTTGGCCAGGGGCCTCTGCCGGGCGAGATCGACCTGGCCAAGCAATTTCATGCATCGCGCGTGACCATGCGGCGGGTGTTCGATCGCCTGGTTCAGGAAGGACTGGTGCGCCGCCATCGCGGTCTGGGCACCTTCGTCAATCCGCATCCGATCGCGCCGGCAGCGAACGCGCCGCAGACCGTCAGCCTGCTGGACAACCTGCTCGACATGGGCCAGAAGACTTCGGTCAACGTGATCTCGATCGACGAGGTACAGGCCGCCCCCGACGTCGCCGAATCGCTGTGCCTGCAGCCCGGCGACCCGGTCACCAAGGTGGTGCGGGTGCGCCATTACCACGGCGAGCCGCTGTCCCATATCACCGTCTATGTGCCTGCCGATCTGGGCCGCCATCTGACCCGCAAGGATCTGGAGACCACGCCGATCCTGCGGCTGCTCGAGAACCGCGGCGGCCTGAAGCTCGGTCGCGCCACGCAGGTGCTGTCGGCCCGGCTGGCCGACGTGGTGGTGGCCCCGCTGCTCGACGTGCCGGTCGGCGCGGCGCTGCTGGCCACGCGGCGGGTGGTGCAGGACAAGTCCGGCCGGCCGATTCAGTTGCTGCTGGGACAGTACCGTCCCGACCGCTACGAATACCGGATGGAACTCTCGCCGGCGGGCGGCGACAGCGCCAACGTCTGGGTCGACAACGGGACCCGGACCAGCTTGCGCGACTGACGCAGGCGCGCCATGCTGCGCGCTTTGACGATCAGACAAGGAGACTCGCGTCATGCCGCTGCACCGAGTTAGCCGTTCCCTGCCGCCATCGGCTCACACCGCTGGCCACGTCAAGGCCCGCCGCGCCGCGCTTGGGCTCGGCGCGGCCACGCTGCTGTCGTCGCTGGTGTCATCCCTGACGCCAATGCTGTCGCTGCTGGTCCCGTCCAACGCGTTGGGCGCCACCGGCGCAACCGGGGGAAATGGCACGCAAACCGGCACGGCCACCCAGCTTGGCCAGATCGCCGGCGGCAAGACCATCCGCATCCTGGTCGGCGCGCCGGCCGGCGGCACCACCGATACGCTGGCCCGCACCATCGCCAATGAGATGGGCAAGCTGCTGGACCAGTCGGTCGTGGTCGAGAACCGCCCGGGCGCCGGCGGCAATATCGCCGCCGAGCTGGTGGCGCAGAGCGCGCCGGACGGCAGCACGCTGCTGATGAGTTTCACCAGCCATACGATCAACGCGACGCTGTACAAGCAGTTGCCCTTCGATCCGGTGGCCGATTTCACCCCGATCACGCTGGTGGCCAGCGTGCCGAGCGTTCTGGTGGCCCATCCGTCGCTGCCGGCGAACAATGTCGCCGAGTTGATCCAGCTGGCCAAGTCCCGGCCCGGCAAGCTGAACTTCGGCATCGGCGCGGTCGGTTCGTCGGTGCATCTGGCCGGCGACATGTTCAAGATGATGACCGGCACCTACATCGTCAATATTCCGTACAAGGGCACGGCGCCGGCCGTCACGGATCTGCTGTCGGGCCGCGTCGAGCTGATGTTTGCCAGCACCCTGAACGTGTTGCCGCATATCAAGACCGGCAAGCTCAAGGCGCTCGGCGTCACCAGCCCTGCGCCGCTACCACAGCTGCCCGGTGTGCCGCCGATCGCGCAGACCGTCAAGGGCTTCGAGTCCAATGCCTGGTTCGGGCTGTTCGGTCCAGCGGGACTGCCGCCCGAGGTCACGCGCACGCTGTATCAGGCGGCGCGCCGCGGCCTCGAAACGCCATCGGTGGCCAGGCGCCTCGAAAGCGATGGCGCCCAACCGGTGGCCAGTACGCCCGAGGCCTTCAGCGCCTTCGTCAAGCAGGACATCAAGCGCTGGGCCACCGTGGTCCGGTATTCGGGAGCCAAGGTGGAATGAACCCTGCCCGCGCCGCGACCGCGCCGGCGCAAACCCTCGCGCAGAAGCTGGTTGCCCGCGCCGCGGGCCTGGGCAACGTGACGCCCGGCACCGTGGTGACCTGCAAGGTCGATCTGGCGATGTCGCACGATTCCAGCGGACCGCGCCGCGTCGCACCGCTGCTGCGGGAACTGGGCGCCAAGGTATGGGACCCCGAGCGCTTCGTCGTCGTGACCGATCACTTCGTGCCGGCCGCAGATGCCGAGGCCGAGGCGATCGTCCGCTTCACGCGCGACTGGGTACGCGAGCAGCGCCTGCCGCATCTGATCGACAACGAAGGCATTTGCCACGTGGTACTGCCCGAGCGCGGCTACGTGCTGCCGGGCCAGTTCATCGTCGGCGGCGACAGCCACAGCCCTACCGGCGGAGCGTTCGGCGCCTATATGTTCGGCATCGGCGCCACCGAGATGGCGGGCGTGCTGGCCACCGGCGAGATCTGGCTGCGCGTACCGCAGACCCTCCGCATCGAATGGGATGGCGCGCTTGCCGATGGCGTCTGCGCCAAGGACATCATGCTGTTCCTGTGCGCCCGGCTCGGGCTGGGCGGTGGCCGCTACGAGGCGATCGAATATGCCGGCACGGCGGTAAGCGCGCTGTCGATGCACGAGCGGATGACGCTGACCAATATGAGCGCGGAGCTGGGCGCGCAGACCGGCCTGGTGGCGCCCGATGCCGCCACGCTGCACTGGCTGGAACAGGCCGGCGTGCCCGCCGCCACGCTGGCGCAGATCGATCTTCAGCACTGGCGCAGCGATGCCGACGCGCCGGTGCTGGAGGTGCATCGCTTCGACGCCGCCGCACTCGAGCCGCAGGTGGCCGCGCCCCACTCGCCGGCAAACGGCGTGCCGGTGACCGAGACCGAGGGCGAAGCGATCGATATCGCCTATCTCGGCGCCTGTACCGGCGCCAAGCTCGAAGACCTGCGCATGGCCGCGCGGATGCTGCGTGGGCGCAAGGTCGCGCCGGGCGTCGCGCTGCAGGTCGCACCGGCCTCGCTGCGCGACCAGCAGCAGGCCGAGCGCGAAGGCACGCTGGCGGCGCTGCTGGATGCCGGCGCGCAATTGCTGCCCAATGCGTGCAATGCCTGCGCCGGCTACGGGCCTACGCGGTTCGCCGCAGGTACGCGGGCGATTGCCTCGACCGCGCGCAATTTCGCGGGGCGCATGGGCGATGCCGGCAGCGCCGTCTGGCTGGCCTCGCCGATGACCGTGGCGGCATCGGCGGTGACCGGCCGCATCACCGACCCGCGCACGCTGTTGTGATGACCGGAATCCGCATGGATACGCTTGGCAATACCGCATCCGAACAGCCGGCCGCTGGCCGCATCTGGCGCTTCGGCGACAACGTCGATACCGATGCGATGGCCCCCGCCACGCAGATGAAAGGCGGCATCGAACAGATCGCGCGCCACTGCCTGGCCGGTCTGCGTCCGGAGTTCCCTTCGACCGTACGGCCGGGCGACCTCGTCGTCGGCGGAAGGCATTTCGGCGTCGGCTCGTCGCGCGAGCAGGCCCCGCAGGCGTTGCGCCATCTCGGTGTGGCGGCGGTGATCGCGCCATCGTTCGCCGGTCTGTTCTATCGCAACGCCTTGAATCTCGGTCTGCCGGCGCTGGTCTGCGCGGACACCAGCCGACTGATCGATGGCGAGCGGGCAACGCTGGAACTGGACGACGCCGCCATCGTGCTCGCCGATGGCACCCACGTACCGTGCGAGCCGATCCCGGCGTTTCTGCTCGACATGCTGCGCGCCGGCGGGCTGATTCCGCATCTGAAGGGGCGGCTGGCGCAGCAACAGGCCTGCCCCCCCCACTGAACCGCGCTCAGCCGCACTCAACCGCCCGAGGCGTTGCGGGCCTCCCGCAGCAGCGCCATCACCTCCTCGTCGGTGGTCTGCTCGAAATCGGCGTAGTACGCGCCCACCGCGCCGAAGCCCTCCGGCACCCACAGCGAAACGCATTCGTCGGCCGCATCCCGCAGCGACGCGAGCCCTTCGACCGAAGCGACCGGCACCGCCGCAATGACCCGAGCCGCCCCGGCATGGCGCGCACTTTCCAGCGCCGCGCGCATCGTCGCACCCGTCGCCACGCCATCGTCGACCATGATCACGACCCGCTCACGCATCGCCGCCACCGGCGCGCCGCCGCGATAGCGCTGCTGGCGCCGGGCGATCTCTCCCAATTGCCGGCCGCGCTCCAGTTCGAAGGCGCCGCTGTCGACCGCGCGGCGCGTCCATGCATCGTCGTTGGCCACGGTATGCGGCGGCGAGCCGGTGGCATCGCCCTCCACCACCGCCCCAAGCGCCAGTTCGGGATAGCCGGGCGCGCCAATCTTGCGCACCAGCAGGACGTCGAGCATGGCGCCCAACGCGCGGGCAACCTCGAACGCGACGGGCACGCCGCCGCGCGGCAGCGCCAGCACCAGCGGCGGCTCGGCGCCCTCGCGCCTTGCATAGCCGAGTTCACTGAGGCGACGCGCCAGATGGACGCCGGCTTCCCGGCGATCGGCGAAAAACGGCGGCAGCGGCATCGCGGCCCTCCTGTCCTGTTTGGTGCTCCCCGGGGCGCTGTCATGCCGCGACAAGGCTTCGCGACGTGCACGCCCGGCGATTAACCCCGTGACGCGGTCACCCTTTTATGTCCGGCTCGACACATACCGTTACAATGCGAAGGTTAACAAGAACGATTCGCATTTATCGTTCGCGACCTGAGCCTCCGACCCGCACGGATCGACGTCACGATCCGCGCCGCCGCACCGCGGCGGCATTCCGCGGGCGTTCTGAAAAAAATATAGACGGAACCGACCATGCCACAGCGTGCATCTCTTCGCCGCGGCCGCCACCGCGGCCATGCCCTTCGCCTGACGACTCTCGCCCTGGGCTTGCAAGCCGCCGGCATGGTCTGGGCCCAGCAGTCCGCCCCGGGCGATGCGTCCGCACCGGCTGCCGCTCCCGCCTCCCCCGCTTCTGCCACCGCAACCGCCACGGCGGCCGGCGAATTGCCCGCGGTCACCGTGCGCGCCACCAGCGACAACGAAACGGCGACCAGCCCGGTGTTCGGCTTCGTCGCCAAGCGCAGCGCCACCGCCACCAAGACCGATACCCCGGTCATGGAGACGCCACAGTCGATCACCGTGATCACCCGCGACCGCATCGAGGCGCAAGGCGCTCAGTCCGTGCAGCAGGCGATCGGCTATACCGCGGGCGTCCACGCGGGCCTCTACGGCAACGACAATCGCGGCGACTGGGGACGATTCCGCGGCACCGATTTCACGCAATACCAGGATGGGCTGCTGAACGCGGTCGGCTTCTACAACAATGTCCGCCCCGATGTGTACGCGCTGGAGCGGATCGACGTGCTGCGCGGTCCGTCCTCGATGCTGTTCGGCCAGGGCGCGGTCGGCGGCATCCTGAACCTGGTCAGCAAGCGGCCGCAGGCCGAAGCCGCCCGCGAAATCGGCGTGCAGTTCGGCAATAACAACCGCAAGCAGGTGCAGGCCGACCTGACCGGCCCGCTCGATGCGGATGGCAAATGGCTGTATCGACTGGTTGCGCTGGCGCGCGACAGCGACACGCATGTCGACTTCGCCCAGGACAATCGCTATCTGATTGCGCCGTCGCTGACGTATCGGCCGAACAACGATACGTCGTTTACGCTGCTGGCCAATTTCCAGCGCGATGACAGCAATACCACTGCGGGCTTCTTCCCCTGGAGCGGGATGCTTTACCCGAACCCGGGCGGCCTGAAGATTCGCGACAGCCTGTTCGTCAGCGAGCCGGGCTTCGACCGCTTCAAGGCGGAACAGGCGGCGATCGGCTACCAGTTCGAGCACAAGGCCAACGAGGTATTCACGTTTCGGCAGAACCTGCGGTATTCGTACAGCACGGTGGATTACCGCAGCATTTATGCGCGATTCAATGGGCCCAACGGTGGCTGGGTTCCCGGCAGCGACAGGCTGCTGAACCGCACCGTCTATTGGGACAACCCGCGGCTCCGAACCTTCCTCGTCGACACCCAGGCCCAAGCGAACTTCAACACCGGCAGCGTGCGCCATACCTTGCTGACGGGCCTGGACTATCAGCACGCCGATATCGACGGGCGCCGAGGCATCAACGGTACCGGCAGCGCCGCGCCGATCGACATCGTCAATCCGGTCTACGGCAATTACGTCGCACCGACGCTGGCCCACGTCAATCCCACCAAGCAGATCCAGACCGGCATCTACATGCAGGACCAGATGTCGTGGAACAAATGGCTGCTGATGGTCGGCCTGCGCTACGACTGGTCGCGCGCCTCGCAGGTGAACACGCCGGCCGGCTCGCGCGATGACAACGAACTGACCAAGCGCGCCGGGCTGATGTATCGCTCGGACATTGGCCTGAATCCGTACATCAGCTATTCGGAATCCTTCCAGGGCGTACCCGGCAACAACCGCGCTGGCCCACTGAAGCCGCTGCGCGGCAAGCAATGGGAAGCCGGTATCAAATACCAGCCGCCCGGCAAGAATGCGATGGTGACGATGGCGGTGTTCGATATGCGCGAGAAGAACCGTCGTGCCTCCGGCATCGTCAACGGCGTGGCGGACACCGTGCAGATCGGTGAGGCCCGCACCCGCGGTTTCGAGGTCGAAGCGCTGGCGTCGCTGAACAACCGTGTCGACCTGCTCGCCAACTACACCTACCTCGACACCCGCATCCTCGCCGGCAACCCCGCCGAAGTCGACAAGCGCATCGCCAGCATTCCGAAGCATATGGCGTCGCTGTGGGGCACCTACAAGTTCAACCTGTTCGACAAGCCGGGCTTTTCGGCCGGCGCGGGCGTGCGGTATTTCAGTTCCAGTTACGACGGCACCGACCGCAACAAGGTCAGCGGCGCCACGCTGGTCGACGCCGTGCTGGCCTACGACCACGGCCCCGTTCGCGTGGCACTGAACGTGAACAACCTGTTCGACAAGGAATATCTGACCACCTGCCTGTCCCGCGGCGACTGCTATTTCGGCTCGCGCCGGACGGTGGTGGGGAGTGTTACCTACCGGTTCTGATCCGGGTCGGAATGATGATCGACACTTGGGCTAATGGACGAAGCCTGATTGCGCCGCCTTTGGGCGGCGCTTTTTTTTTTAAGCCCATCTATTCGAGTGCTCGCCAAGGCACTGTAACGCTCTTCAGTACCCGTCTCCGACACGACACTACCGAACTCTATTCGAGGTTAAGCGGCACGGATATCTTGACTTCCTGCGCAAAAAACGCAAAATTCCCGCTTATTCCAACGCCACCCGGGTCAATGACATGCTCGTCGAGTTCCGCGTCAAGAACTTCCGCAGCCTTCGTGACGAGCAGGTCCTCAGCCTTGTGGCGTCGAAGGACGCCTCTCTGGCCGACACCAACACGGTCGAATCCGGGCTCAAAGCCGCTCCCCGGCTTCTGAGCAGCGCTGTCGTTTATGGCGCAAACGCGAGCGGCAAATCCAATCTGATCAAGGCGCTGCAATACATGCGTGGCGTGGTCGTGGAATCTGCCACGGTCGTACAGCCGGGGCAAACATATGCCGTCCAGCCATTCCGCCTCGACACTGCTTCTGCCGAGGAACCGAGCGAGTTCGAGGTGACCGTCATCCTGTCCGGCGTGCGGCACCAGTACGGATTTGCCATGACGCAACAACGCATCGTCAGGGAACATCTGCTCGTCTATAAAGCCTTCAAGCCGCAGCGTTGGTTCGAGCGGCATTACGACGCAAGCTCGGGCAAGGACGTCTACGAGTTCGGGACCGGGCTGAAGGGCTCGAAGACGCTTTGGGAAAACGCCACCCGCTCCAATGCGCTATTTCTGTCGATGGCCGCGCAGCTCAACAGCGAAGCGCTGCGGCCGCTATTCGACTGGTTTGCCAGCAGCCTGGTCCTCTTCAACGAGCAAGCGCTGCTCAACCCGCAGGTCTCGATCGAGATGCTCAAGCAGCCTGGAGGACGCAAGCGGATTTGCGATTTCCTGACTTCGGCCGACATCAGCATTGCCGACATCGAAGTCGTGACGCGCAAGGTGCCGGGGCAGACGATGCATTTCGATGTCGCCGCCGGCAAGTCCGAGTTGCGGTACGAGGAAGTGGAACAGCAGCAATTGCGGTTCTCGCATACCACCGGCCGCGGCACAGCCGTGTTCGATCTAATGGATGAGTCAAGCGGGACACGCAACCTGCTGTTCCTCGCCGGTCCCGTCCTGGACATTCTCGAGAAGGGTCAGACATTGGTGATCGATGAACTCGACACCAGCCTTCATACGCTTCTGGTTCGCGAATTGGTCCGAATGTTTCACCGGCCCGAGATCAATACCGGCGGCGCGCAGCTGATTTTCACGACCCACGATACCTCCCTGCTCGATGCTCCGGATCTCTTCCGACGCGATCAGATCTGGCTTGTCGAAAAGGACAACGAACAAGCCTCGAACCTGATCGCGCTCGCAGAATTCAGCCCTCGCAAGAATGAAGCGCTGGAGCGCGGATATCTGATCGGCCGATATGGCGGCATCCCGTTCGTGCGCGGCGATATCGGGCGACGTCACTGATGGCGCGGGATCATTCGGCAAGGGTTCGCCAACGGGACCAGCTTGACGCCGCGACGCGACGGGCTGAGGAGCTGAGCCGGCGATTCACGGCCGAAATGGCGCCGGAGCCGTACACGGGCGTGGGAGAACTCGTGACACGGCTGACTACGCTTAGGGCAGCGCCTTGATCGTTGAACGGCGGACGAAGCTGAACTGAGCCTTCCGGGTCGGGATCTCAGGGCAAAAACGCGCCGATCTCAGCCAGGAACGCCTCGCGCAATTCCACATTGGACATATGCACCGCCGGCAGCAACACCAGCTTCGCCCCCGGAATTGCGGCCGCGATCTCTTCGCTGTGCTCGGCGCGCGTAACGGTGTCGAATTTGCCCCCAAGCACCAATGTCGGCCGTGGGATCAGCGCGAGCGTTCGACGCATGTCCATATCGCGAACCGCTGCCAGCGCGCCGGCAATACCGCGGGCGTCCGTCTTCAGCAGAACCTCCCTGAACGGCCGAATGGCCGGATCGTTCCTCTCGCGCATCTCGGCGGGAAACCAGTTGCCGAGGAACGCGTCGGCGGTCTCGCTAGGCGTCGCGGCGAGGATCGTTTGAATGCGCGGCTCCCAATCCGCGGCGGGGCCGAGGTAAGCCGCCGTATGCGCCAGCACCAGGTGGTCGATTCGCTCGGGCGCGTGAACGCCGAGCCATTGCGCGACCATGCCGCCGAGCGATAGCCCGAGGAAGTGGACGCGTTCGAGTTCGAGCGCATCCATCAGTTCCAGCGCGTCAAGCCCGAGTCGATCCAGCGAGTAGGCGCCGGCCGGCACGTCGGAGGCGCCGTGGCCGCGCATGTCGTAGCGCAGCACGCGGAAGCGTTCCAGCAAGTGTGGCATCACGCCGTCCCACATCGACAAATCGGTCGCGATCGAATTGGACAGCATCAGCACCGGGCGGCCAGCCACACCTTCGAGCCGGTAGGCAATCCGTTGGGCGTCGCTGGTCGTGAAGGTCGAAAACGCTTGCATCTCGGTTCTCCTGGAAAGTAGTGGCCCGGCGCAGGTCGACGCCGGGGTCATCACAGGAGTCATCGTAGCGGCGGATCGAATCTGCGAAAATTACAAAGTTCTCAATATCTCTGTCACGGAATACGACAATGTCCCGATTCACCCTGCAGGATCTGCAGTGCTTCGATGCCGTGGTGCGCGAGGGAGGTTTCCAGGCCGCTGCGGCGGTTCTGCATCGAACGCATCCGGCGGTATTCGCGGCCGTCGCGCGGCTGGAGCGGCAGCTCGGGTTGGCGCTGCTCGATCGCAGCGGGTACCGGGTCACGCCGACGGAAACCGGCCGTGCCTTTCATCGGCACGCGCAGTCGCTACTGCGCGAGTTGCACGCGTTGCAGCTTCACGCCGAGCAATTGGCGATGGGAGAGGAAAGCGAACTGCGCGTGGTGATCGGCGACCTGTGTCCGCCGTCGCAGACGCTACGGCTGCTGGGCCCGTTCTTCGCGGAATACGCCGCAACGCGGCTGGACCTGCACGTCGAAGCGGTGACCGGACCGTGGGAGCGGCTGTTCGAAGGTGAGGCCGATCTGATCGTGCATCGCGTCGATAAAAGCGATACGCGGATCGAATGGGTGGATCTGTGCAAGATCGAGCTGGTCCCGGTGGTCGCGCCCGGCTTTCTGCCGTTTCCGGTATCGCGTGCGATCCGCCCCGAGCAATTGCGCCCGCTGACGCAGTGCGTGATCCGCGACAGCGCCCGACAACCACTGGCTGTCGAGCATTTCGTCATTGCGGGCGCGCCGCAATGCACGGTGCCCGATCCGTTGATGAAAAAGGAAATCATCCTGCAGGGAATGGCTTGGGGCCACTTGCCCCGGTTCCTCATCGAGCAGGAGCTGGCGGAAGGAAAACTGCTGTCGATCGCCGGGCGCTATCTTCCCGGCCGTGTCGAGGAACTGGTCGCCGCCCGCCGGCGCGATCGCCCGCATGGGCCTGTCGCGAACCGTCTGTGGGCGCATCTGGGCAAGGCGGCGCCGAGCTTTCGCGCGGCGCTTCGCCATGGCGGCTGAGCGGGTCGGCGCATCGGGTGCGGCGGGTGCGGCGGTCTGTGCAGGCCGTCCAGCGGCTCGGTATGACGACCAGAGTGGGATAATGGCGCCTCAGCATTGCCGCGCCTTGTTCGCTATCGGACAAGGCCGGCAATTTTGCTCGGCCTTGCCGGGCGGCCAACATGAGGATTCTCGATCATGCCAAACCACCCCGATAACACCGCCGAGCCGCCGCGTTCCGCACCTAACCCTTCTGCCGGCGATCCGTCAGCCACCGCGGACGAACGCACTTCACCGGCGCCTTCCCGAGGGTTCCGCACGACCTTCGATTTCAAGGTGATGGTGCCCTCCATCCTGCTGATCGGCACCTTGATTGCGTTGTGCGCGCTGTTTCCCGACCGCGCCAGCGCGGTGTTCTCATCGGCACAGTCGTGGGTCACCGGACATTTCAGCTGGTTCTACACGCTGTCGGTCACCTTGTTCCTGGTATTCCTGGTACTGATCGCGGCCAGCAGCTTCGGCGACATCAAGCTGGGACCCGACGATGCCAAGCCGGAGTTCAGCTTCGTGTCGTGGACGGCCATGCTGTTCGCCGCCGGCATGGGCATCGGCCTGATGTACTTCGGGGTCGGCGAGCCGATGCAGCACTTCCTGAAGCCTCCGTTGGCCGAAGGCGGAACGACGGCGGCGGCCCGCGAGGCGATGCTGATGACCTTCTTCCATTGGGGTTTTCATGCGTGGGCGATTTATGGCGTGATGGGCCTGGTGCTGGCGTACTTCGGCTTTCGCTACAACCTGCCGTTGACGCTGCGGTCCGGCCTGTATCCGATCCTGCGCGGGCGGATCGATGGCGTGCTGGGCCACGCAGTCGATACCTTCGGCCTGGTGGGCACCATCGCCGGCATCGCCACCACGCTTGGCTATGGCGTGCTGCAGCTGAGCGCGGGCCTCAGCACGGTGGCTGGCTGGGAGACATCCTCGTCGACGTTCCGCGTGGGCCTGATCGTGGTGGTGATCTCGCTCGCGGGCATTTCGGCGGCATCGGGTCTGGACAAGGGCGTGCGCCGGCTCAGCGAAATGAATCTGATACTGGCGTTCCTGCTGCTCGCCTTCGTCGCCATCAGCGGCCCTACCCAATTTCTGTTCGAGGCGCTGAGCGACAACATTGGAAACTACCTGACCAACCTCGTCGATCTGTCGTTCCGCACCTATTCGTACACGCCCACGCAAGACCCGGGCTGGTTCGGCGGCTGGACGATCCTGTATTGGGCGTGGTGGATTTCGTGGTCGCCGTTCGTCGGCATGTTCATCGCGCGCATTTCGCGCGGCCGCACCATTCGCGAGTTCGTCGTTGGCGTGCTGCTTGTGCCGACCGCGTTCAACCTGCTGTGGATGACGATATTCGGCAACAGCGCGATCTGGCTCGACACCCATGCCGCAATGGGCGCGCTGGCGGAGTCCGCGACCAACGTCGACGCGCTGCTGTTCCGGTTCTTCGACTACCTGCCGTTGACCACGGTGCTGTCGTGGCTGACGATCGTGTTGATTACGGTCTTCTTCGTCACCTCCGCCGACTCCGGCGCCTACGTCATCGACACCATCGCTTCCCGCGGCGCACCCGGGTCCCCGGCCTGGCAACGGCTGTTCTGGGCCGCGGTACTGGGCACCACCGCCGCGGTGCTGATGGTGGCCGGCGGCCTGAAGGCCCTGCAGGCCATGACGCTGGTCGCGGCATTGCCGGTGGCGTTGATCATGCTGGCGCTGTGCTACGGGCTATGGCGCGGCCTGGTCGCCGACCGCGCCCACTACTCTCGGGACTTTGCGCCGGCGACCAATTTCTGGAGCGGTCAGCACTGGCGCAAGCGGCTGGCGCAGATCGTCCATGAACCGACCGAAAAGGACGTGCGCCAGTTCCTGCGCGAGACGGTCCTGCCGGCATTGCACGAAGTCAGCAAGGAACTGCGCCACCGCGGCGTCGAGTCCAGCGTGCATTTCGAAGAAGCGGGCGATGGTGGCGTGCGGCTGACCATTCCGGTCGATGGCCTGCGGGATTTCGTCTACGGCGTCAGGCCGGTGCGCCGCACGCTGCCGGCGTTCCTGATGCGAGAGGCGGCGGAGTCGAGCGAGCGCCGATCGCATGTGTACGAGCCCATCACCTTCTTCGAGGATGGCCGGGAGGGGTACGACATCCAGTACCTGCGCGGCGAGGAAATCATCGCCGACATCCTGCGCCAATATGAGCGCTACCTGTCGTTGAGCGCCAACCGGCGCACGCTTCTGCTCAATCGCGCTCCGGGGCATGCCGACCCCGTGGACGACGGCCGCCTCTGATGGCTTCGAGGAGCATGTCTTGCAATGGATTAGCGACCACAGCCAGTTGATCACCGCCCTGACGGGCGTCGGCACGCTGCTGGTGTGGGTCATCTATTTGCAGGTATTCGTCAGCAGTTACCGTCGACAGCTTCGCGCCACGCTGCTGATCACGCGCGGCCCCGGCGAAGGTCTCGCCGCGCGCTGCTTCGTGACCAACATGAGCGCAGGGCCGGTGTATGTGCAGAGCGTCATCGTCGAGGTCGAAGCGCCGCAGCGAACGCTGGTCATGCCGGCGACCGAGATCCACGACGCGGAACGGGACGCGCATGCCTTGCAACGGACCAGACAGGGTCCGCTTCAACCCGCGCAGATTCGGGACATCGGCGCCTTCGATCGTCTGATCGCGCCCGCGCTTCGGGAAATCGGCGACCGTGCCGAGGGGCTGCAGGCGAGCGAGGCGATCGAAGCCGTGACGATCACGGTGGTTGGCGTCTATGGCTCCGAAGACCTACCAATCGGTGCGCGGCGCCGCTTCGCGCTGGCGGTGTCGGGCGACAAGGTGCAACTGCATGGCGCGACCATCGAGACCGAGCAGATCAGGCGGCGAAGCGAGCGCCAATCGCTGCTGGCAGACCTTCGGCGGGATCAATAGGCGCATCGCCGGCCGAGGCGCGGCCCCGGCTCGGCGATACCCCGGCCTTCCTATCGATTGACCGTCTTCGCCGGCATCGCCAGCACCAGCAGGCAGCTTCCCAGCAGGCAAACGGCGAACAGAATCAATCCGGCGCTGGGGCTGTTGAACGTATCCTTCATCCACCCCAGCAGATATGTCGCCGCAAACCCGCCCAGATTGGCGATCGAGCAGGCCAGCGCAATCCCGGCCGCGGCGGCGGTGCCGCTCAGGAAGGTCGAAGGCAGGCACCAGAACACCGGGAACGTTGCCACGATGCCGACGTTGGCGAGCGTCAGCAGAGCGAGCGTGGCGCCGGTGTGGCCCGTGACGAAGGTACTGGCGATCAGCCCGAACGCGCCGAACAGCACCGGCACCACGATATGCCAGCGGCGTTCGCGCGTTCGGTCCGAGTGCGCGCCGTTGATCAGCATGGCCACCACCGCCACCGCATGCGGAATCGCGGTCAGCAGCCCGATATGCAGCGGGCTGGCGACGCCCGAGTCGCGGATGATGGTCGGCATCCAGAAGCCGATCGAGTACGTTCCCATCAGCAGGCACATGTCGATCACGCCCAGCATCCAGACGCGGCGGTCGGTGAAGGCCGCCTTCAGCGAATGATGGTTCTCGACCAGCACGTCGGCTTCCAGATTGCGCTGCAGCGTGCGTTTCTCGCCGGCATCGAGCCACTTGGCCGATTCGATGTCGTTCGGCAGATAGAAGAACACCATCACGCCGAGCAGCACCGAGGGCAACGCTTCGAGAAAGAACAGCCATTGCCAGCCGGCATAGCCATAGACGCCCGAGAACGCCGTCATGATCCAGCCGGAGATCGGGCTGCCGATCATGCTCGCCAGCGGCAGCCCGATCATGAACAGCGCGATGATCTTGCTGCGGCGATGGGTCGGATACCAGTAGGTCAGATACAGCAGCACGCCCGGCAGAAAGCCCGCCTCCGCCGCGCCCAGCAGGAACCGCACGATATAGAACTGCGTGGGCGTGGTGACGAACATGGTGGCGCCCGACAGCAGCCCCCAGGTGACCATGATGCGGGCGATCCAGAGGCGGGCGCCGACCTTCTGCAGCACCAGATTGCTGGGCACTTCGAACAGGATATAGCCGACGAAGAACAGGCCGGCGCCCAGGCCATAGACCGTCTCGCTGAACTTCAGGTCGTCGAGCATCTGCAGCTTGGCCAGACCGACGTTGATGCGGTCCAGATACGCGGCCAGATAGCACAGACAGAAGAACGGAATCAGGCGCCATGTCACCTTGCGGTAGACATCCGGTTCCGTCGTTGGGGCCAGCGCGCCGGCCGTTCCTTGCGGGTACTGATACGACATCTTCGCTCCTTGCTTGGTCTACCTTTGGGTGCTGGCGCCAACACCGTCCCCGCCTCGGCGTCGATGACGCAAGGTACGGAGTCGGGGTGACTGGGTCCGATGCAGTGCGTGCTACATCGTGATCGGGAATTCGTCGGTGAACGCTTGGGGATCAGGGGGCGGCGTCTTTCTTTTTATTGCGAGCGGTGCGCGCCAGTGGCCGCGCTGGTACGTATTCGTGTGATCGCCTGGTCGACGCCCTGCCACGCCGGCTTGTCCGGCGCAAAGCGGGCGCGCAGGTAGTGCACCAGTTCCGCGACTTGCCTGTCGTCGAAGCTGTCGGCAAAGCCCGGCATGTCGCCCAGCGCATTCGACGAAGGCGCCGGGATGCCTTTCAGCACGGCCTGAATCACGTTGTCCGGCTTGTCGCTATGCAGATTGGTGTTCAACGCCAGGGAAGGCTTGACGCCGAACATCGGCACGCCCTGATCCGATTGATGGCAGACCGCGCAGGCGCTTTGATAGAGCCGGTCCGCGGTGCCGGTCATCGTGCGGGCCAGTGTCGCGCTGCGCTGTTGCAGCTCGCGCGCCTGCTGTTCGATCGTGGCGGCATCGGGCACGGACGGATTGAACGAGGCCACGTAGTGCGCGATCGCCCGCACGTCGCTCTCCGGCAGTTGCGCGAGCTCGTCCACGACGGGCGCCATCGGGCCGGCTGCGGCGCCATGGCGCGCGGAATAGCCGGTGCGCAAATACTGGAACAGGTCTTCCTCGGTCCAGGGAATCGGCGCGCGCGACAACGCAGTCAATGCCGGCGCCTCCCAGCCCTCGGCTTGTCCGCCGGTCAGATAGGCGCGGCCGCCCTTTTCGGCGCCGAAGGCATTGCGGGGCGAATGGCAGGCGCTGCAGTGTCCCAGCCCTTCGGCCAGATACGCGCCGCGATTCCATTGCACGGAGCGCGACGGGTCGGGCTGGAAGGGCTCGTTGCGATGGAACAGCAGGTTCCAGCCCGCCATCAGCGGCCGCAGATTGAAGGGGAAGGCCAGCTCGGTTTTGGGCGCCGGCGCCCGCACCGGCTCGGCGGACATCAGATAGGCGTACAACGCCCGCATATCGCCCTCGCTGATCCTGGCGAAAGCGGTATAGGGGAAGGCGGGGTACAGGCGGCGTCCGTCGCGATGGATACCCTCGCGCATCGCGCGTTCGAAGGCGGCGTACGACCAGTTGCCGATGCCGGTGTCGGCATCGGGCGTGATATTGGTGCTGTAGATGGTGCCGAACGGCGTCTCGAGCGGCAGCCCGCCGGCATTCTTCGCGCCGTTGGGCGCAGTGTGGCAGACGGCGCAGTCGCCGGCAGCGGCAACCAGCCGGCCGCGTTCGATGGTGGCGGCCGAATAAAAGCCCGGCTCCGGCGGAGCAACCGGAGCGATGGCGGAGCGCCATGGCATCACGGTCGCGCACAGTCCCGCAATCGCGGCGCCGGCCGCGAGCAGCCAATTGCGTTTGCGCCTTGACGGCTCCGCACCGGCGCGGTCTCCGGCGAGCGCGAGCCGTATGCGTTCGCCGCTGAACGGCGGTTCGCGCAGACGCACGCCGGTCGCGTCGAAGATTGCATTGGCAATTGCGGCGGCGGCGGGCAAGGTGGCAGCGGCACTGCCGCGCAGTCCCGCGGTCGTCGTCAGACCGCCAACGACGCGAACCTCCGGCGCGAACGTAGCAAGCGTCGCGGGCACAGCGGACGGGTCTGCGGACTCGATGGACCCGTTGTGGAACGAGGGCGTGCCGGTCGTCAATCGCCGCGTCGCTTGAGCAACATCGTGCTCCAGCGCCCGTTCCAACGCCGGCGCGGCGTCCCGCGATGCGAAGGACGAGGGCGATGCCGCCGAAGCGGCGCGGTCATGGCCCACCGTGACCCGTGTCACGCTGACTTCGCCGCTGAATGCATCGACCTCGACGTCGGCAACCCACGCCGCCCAGCTGTGCGCCGGCTTGTCGCCATCGGCCTCCAGCACGCTGGCATAGGCGAAGCCGCGCCCGCGGCGAACGCCCGCCGATGGTTCGCGAGCGGCCGCGCGCTGGGCAGGGGTCTGCCATCCGGCCTGCTGCGCTACCTGACGAACCAGTGTCGCGCCCCGCTCGTCCTGCAGATGACGCAGGCGCAGGGCTACCGGGTCGACGCCGGCCATGGCGGCCGCCTCGTCCAGATGCGATTCGCGCGCGAAGACGTGCGCGACGGCCTCTGCCAATGGAGTGACGGCGATGGGAGCGGCGGACGTGTGCACCGTGTCGGTCGACGCGACTTCGAGATGGTCGAACCGATATGGCGGCACCAGCCCGAGAGCTTCGTCCGTGCCGACATCCGACACGGCGGACGGCGTACCGGTCTGGATCGATGCGAGCGGCCGGACATGGACCGGCATCGCCGTGGCCGTGACCTGATAGGCGGAGACGGCGACGGCATCGCTGTCGGGCTCGCCGGTCGACGTCGCGCTGGCAATATGCGTCGTCATCCAGCCAGCTGCGTCGTCGAAGTGCGCGGCATCGAAGCGAACCAGCACCGGTGCGCCCACCGCCTGCGCCAGCAGCGCGGCATCGGCGGCGGCATGGTGGGACACGCTCGCCTGCGCGGGCCCTCCGGCCATATCGGCGCCGTCGTGCCCGCCGTCGTGCCCGCCGTCGTGCCAATGGATCAGCGTGACCGCAGCCTCCGAAATCTCGAGCAGCTTCGCCAGTTCTGCGCGCAGCGCACCGGGGCGGCTGTCCGGAAGCCAGACCCGCAGCTCGCCTTCGCGCCAGTCCGCGATCGCGGTGGCCGCAGGCGGGGCCATGCCAGCCAGCGGCCAGCGATAGTCCCGTTCGAGCCGCAAGGCAGCGCTGGCGAGCGCCGATGCCGGATCGCCACGCGAGGCCAGTATGCGACGCTGGCGCGGAACGCGCAGGTCGGCCCGACCGCCAACCTTCGCCCATACCGGCCGCAACGCCGCCGCACCGGCGGCTGCCTGCGCGGGCGATCGTGCGACCACTGCCAGAAAATTGCCGCGCGATACCACCGCGACCACATCGGCTACTGCGCGAGCCGCGTCCCCATCGAAGCGGCGCAGCGTGGCGCCGTGGGGATCGTGCGGGCGCACGACCTCGCCGAACAGCCATTGCCCGCGTGCGGGCGGCGGGCAGACCGGCGTCGCCGCGCGTGCCGCTTCGGTGAGTTCGCCGCGGTCCGGCACCCTGGCCAGATCGTTCATCGCTGTTCCACCTGATAAGGCGCCTGCTGCAGCAACATCGCGGCACGCTTGACCGCGCGGACGATCTCGACATGCGTGCCGCAGCGGCACAGATTGAAGCGCAGGGCTTCGCGGATCTGCTCGTCGGTCGGATCGGGGTGCGTCGACAGGAAGGCCCTGGCGGTCATGATCATGCCGTTCAGGCAGTAGCCGCACTGGGCCGCCTGTTCATCGATAAAAGCCTGCTGCACCGGGTCCGGTTGCTCGCCCTGCCCCAATCCTTCCAGCGTGGTCACCGCATGCCCGACCGCGGCCCGCACCGGCACCACACACGAACGCGCCGCGACGCCGTCGATCAGCACCGTGCAGGCGCCGCACTGGCCCAGCCCGCAGCCATACTTCGGCCCATTGCATTCGAAGTCGTTGCGCAGGATATAGAGCAGCGGCGTCGCGGGGTCGACGCAGACCGATCGTTCGGTGCGATTGACGTTCAGCGAGAGCTGGCTGGGGGGACGAGGCACGCTCATGGGGCTGGCTTGGCTTGGGGACGGCAATGCGATGTTGCCGCGCCTCCGGGATTCACGATGGGCACCGCCGGCCGGGACCGCGCCGGCGGGCCGGAGAACCCGCGCAAGGCGTTCGCTCAGGCCGCGGCGGCCGCGGTGGCCGCGGTGGCCGGGCCGGCTGCCGCGCGGGCGGGCTCGACCAGCGGTACCTCGAACACATCGTAGCCGAAGCACCAGTCGGGATTCTCGTTGGTGCGCAGCCAGGTGTTCTCGTGGGAGACCCGTTGCACCTTGCTGGCGCGCTCGGCGCGGTTGGCTTCGTACAACGCAAAGGTCGTGCCGAAGTCGTCAAGCCCGGCCTCTGCGAAGCAGCGCGTCAGCATCGCCGCGTCCTCGATCGCCATCGCCGCGCCCTGGGCCATATGCGGCTTCATCGGATGGCAGGCATCGCCCAGCAGCACCATTCGGCCGCGGCTCCACAGCGGCAGCGGATCGCGCTCCAGCAGCGGCCACTTGGTGACCTCGACCGTGCCTTCGATCAGCGACTGCACGCCCTGGTGCCAGCCGTCGAACGCCGCGCGCATCTCCTCGATGCTGCTCGGCTGCCAGCTCTTGCTCATGTCCCACGTGGGCTCGGGCACGCCCGTCACGTAGTAGATCTCGTCGAGCTTGCTGGTATCGAAGTAGACCATCATGTGGCGATCGTCGGACCACCACTTGGTACAGCGATCGTGCGTGAAGCCCTTGACGCGCGAGATCGGAAACACCGCCCGGTGCGCGATATAGCCGGTGTACCTGGGCGGCTCTGCACCCAGCAGCGTTTCGCGGATCTTCGAATTGACGCCATCGGCGCCGATCACGATATCGGCCTCCTCGACGGTGCCGTCGGCAAAGCTCAGCCGCACCACATCGCCCAGATCTTCGACCTGCGTCAGCTTCTTGTCGAACAGCAGCGTGCCGGGGGCGACCGCATCCGTCAGCAGCGCATGGAAGTCGCCGCGGTGCACGGTCAGGTAGGTGGCGCCGTAATGGGACACCGCGTAGTCGCCGAGCGGGATCTGCGCGATCACCTCGCCGGTTTTCCAGTCGCGGCTGTACCAGTAGTCCGGATGGCAGCCCATCGCATTGAGTCCGTCCTCGATGCCGATCCTGCGCATGATCTTCATCACGTTGGGTCCGACATGGATGCCGGCGCCAAGTCGCGAGAACGCCTGGGCCTGTTCATACAGCCTGACGTTGAAACCTTCACGCTGCAGCAGCGCGGCCGCGGCCGTTCCTCCCAGTCCTGCACCGATCACGGCGATCCGAGGTTTGCCTTGCACGTTTTTCTCCTGGCCATCACTTCCATCAAACACGGTTCGCGGCGGCAGAGGCCAGCGATTGAAATTGAGTGTACACGCCATATTTTTGTGCGTAAAGCTGGAATGGTGGGACTTGGTGTAATCCCTAGGTATGAAAGTGAAGCGTGCATTGCAATGCGCCAAAGCCGTGAAATGCTGCACCATGCAAGTTTTCCATTCGGTTAGCACTTACTAAAATGGTGCATTGGGCACGGTCGGCGAGAAGGTTGTAGTAATACAGTGTGTACACTACAATGACCCGGCAAAGGCAGATGGCTTGCCGTGACGCGCCCCTCTACTGACAAACGGAGTCGACAGTGCAGAAAGTCTTCCGGATCGGCCAGATCGTGCCGAGCTCCAACACCACCATGGAAACCGAGATCCCCGCGATGCTGGCGGCACGCCAGCTGGTCAGGCCGGAACGCTTCACCTTTCATTCGAGCCGGATGCGGATGAAGACCGTCAAGAAGGAGGAGCTCGCGGCAATGGATGCCGAGTCGGACCGCTGCGCGGTCGAGCTCAGCGATGCGCGGGTCGACGTGCTCGGCTATGCCTGCCTGGTCGCGATCATGTCGATGGGGCGCGGCTATCACCGCGTGTCGGAAGAGCGCCTGCAGTCGCGCACCGCCGAGAACGACGGCACCGCGCCCGTGGTGACCAGCGCCGGCGCGCTGGTCAACGCGCTGAAGGTGATCGGCGCGAAGCGCATTGCGCTGGTGGCGCCCTATATGAAACCGCTGACCGAGCTGGTAGTCGACTACATCCGGCACGAGGGCTACGAGGTGGTCGACTGGCGCGCACTGGAGATTCCCGACAACCTCGAGGTCGGCCGCCACGATCCGAATCGTCTTCCGGCCATCGTCGCGCAGATGAATACGCGCGATGTCGATGCCGTCGTGCTGTCTGCCTGCGTGCAGATGCCTTCGCTGCCGGTGGTGGCAAAGGTCGAGGCGATGACCGGCAAGCCGGTCATTACCGCCGCGATCGCGACGACCTACGCGATGCTGAAGGCGCTGGACCTCGAACCTGTCGTGCCGGGCGGCGGCACGCTGCTGTCAGGCGCGTACTGAGCCGCGCGGGGACAGCCATGACGACATCCTTTCTCTACGGCGGCAACGTCTTCGCCAACGGCATCCGCCAACACTATCTGCGCTATGGCGGCCCAGGCGAAGGCCGCGATGCGCGCGACCCGGTCATCATCGTGCCGGGCATCACCAGCCCGGCCATTACCTGGGGCTTCGTCGGCGACCGCTTCGGGCGCCAGTTCGATACCTATGTGCTCGATGTACGCGGCCGCGGACTGTCCGCGGCAGGCGACGCGCTGGACTACAGCCTCGATGCGCAGGCGGCCGACGTGATCGCCTTCGCCGACGCCCTCGGCCTGAAACGCTACAGCGTGGTCGGCCATTCGATGGGCGGTCGCATCGGCCTGCGCGCGGCACGAGCCAGGCCCCCTGGTCTGGTGCGGCTGGCGATGATCGATCCGCCGGTGTCCGGCCCCGGCCGCCGGCCCTATCCCTCGCAGCTGCCGTGGTATGTCGATTCGATCCGGCTGGCACGCCGCGGCATCGATGTCGAAGGCATGCGGGCCTTCTGCCCCACCTGGACGGAGGCGCAGCTACGACTGCGCGCCGAATGGCTGCACACCTGCGACGAGCGCGCCGTGGTGGCCAGCTTCGACGGTTTCCATCAGGACGACGTGCATGCGGACATGCCGCATGTCGCCGTGCCGGCGCTGCTGATGGTGGCCGGCCGCGGCGACGTGATCCGGCCGGAGGACATCGAGGAGATCCGTGGATTGATGCCGCAGCTGCAGGTCGCGCATGTACCCGATGCCGGCCACATGATTCCGTGGGACGACGAAGACGGCTTCTATCGTGCCTTCGGCGATTTCCTCGGCGCGCCGCTGCAGGCATGAGCGCCCCGCCAACATTCACCGATCAAGGAGAACGCATGCCGGTAAGCGATCATGATCTGACGCAAGCCTGGAAGCAGGTGCTGACGCTGTCGAAGCTGCAGCCGGGCCAGAGCGTCACCGTGCTGACCAGCGCCGCCACGCATCCGCAGACGATGCGCACCGCGCTGCTGGCGGCATCGTCGATGGGCGCCATCGTCAACCGGCTCGACCTGCCGCCGGTCAATGCGGAGAAGGCACTGAGCCGCGATTCGCTGGCGTATCTGGGCACCACGCCGCTGACCGGAAACCAGGCGGCCATCGCGGCGCTCAAGGCCAGCGATCTGGTGCTCGACCTGATGACGCTGCTGTTCTCGCCCGAGCAGCACGAAATCCTCGCCACCGGCACCAGGATCCTGCTCGCGGTCGAGCCACCGGAGGTGCTGGTGCGGCTGGTGCCGACCGAGGCGGACCGCACACGTGTGCGTGCGGCCACCGCGCGGCTGTCGCGGGCACACGAGATGCATATCGTCTCCGACGCCGGCACCGATCTGCGCTGCGCGCTCGGCGAATTCCCGGCAATCAGCGAATACGGCTTCGTCGACGAACCGGGCCGCTGGGACCACTGGCCCAGCGGCTTCGTGCTGACCTGGCCCAACGAAGGCGGCACCAACGGCCGCATCGTGCTCGACCGCGGCGACATCCTGCTGCCGATGAAGTCCTATATCCAGGCGCCGATCGACATCACGGTCGAAAACGGCTACGTCACGTCGATCGACGGCGAGCTCGATGCCGAGCTGCTCGCCGACTACATGGCGTCGTTCAACGACCCGGAGGCCTATGCGATGTCGCACATCGGCTGGGGCCTGCAGCCGCGGGCGCGCTGGTCCACGCTGGCGATGTACGACCGCGAGGCGACCATCGGCATGGACGCACGTGCCTACGAAGGCAATTTCCTGTGCTCGTTCGGGCCGAACAACGAGGCCGGCGGCAGCCGCACCACCGCCTGCCACATCGACATTCCGGTGCGCCATTGCACCGTCAGGCTCGATGGCGACACGGTGGTGGAACGGGGCCGCGTCATGGATGGCGGCGCCCCGATCCAGCAAGCATTCGACTATCGAACCGACGGAGCCTGACATGCAGCATGAAGTGTCGACGTACCAGCGCCAGGGATTTGGCGCGACCCTGGAGATCGCCGCGCCGTTCGGCCTGTTGATCATCGACTTCGTCAACGGCTTCGCCGACCCGGAAGTGTTCGGCGGCGGCAATATCCCCGAGGCGATCGCGAATACCGGGCCGCTACTGGCCGCGGCGCGCGAACAGGGTTGGCCGATCGCGCATACGCGCATCGTCTTTGCCGACGACGGCGCGGACCGCAATGTCTTCACGCAGAAGGTGCCGGGCATGCTGACGTTGAAGGAGGCCAGCCACAACAGCGCGATCGTGCCGCAACTGGCGCCGGGCGACGGCGAACTGGTGGTGCGCAAGACGGTGCCGTCGGCGTTCTTCGGTACCTCGCTGGCGGCATGGCTCGCGCATCGCGGCGTGCGCACGCTGCTGGTGGCGGGCTGCGTCACCAGCGGCTGCGTACGCGCCAGCGTGGTCGACGCGATGTCGTACGGTTTTCGCCCGCTGGTGCTGTCCGATTGCGTCGGCGACCGCGCGCTGGGCCCGCATCAGGCCAATCTGTTCGACATGGAGCAGAAGTACGCCACCGTGATGCCGCGCGACGAGGCGCTGGCCGCGATCGCGGCAACGGTCGCGGCGCAGGCCCGCTAGCGCGGCGACGGACCGCTGGAGATCGCCGATGCGCCGCGCCTCAACCGGCCGCCGCCACGCGAGCGTTCTGCGCGGTCTTGCGTACCGGCTTGCGCGCGGCCTTGCTTGCGCGCGGTGCGGCAGGCGGCTCGGCCGTCGCAGCATGCTCCGCGGCAATCGAGGGCCGGCACACTGCGTTCAGCACGGTGTGCTGCATCACGTTGCGCCAGTGCTCGAGCGCGGGCTTGCTCATCATCGGCTCGCCCAGGAACGCACTCAGCGTATGGTGGTTGGAGTTGTAGAAGTAGCCCAGCGAAGCGATCACCAGATAGATGTCGCGGGCGCGGACCTCGGGCTGGAAGTGGCCGCTGGCCTTGCCGCGCTCGAGCACCCCGTCGAGCACCGACAGCGCATAGCTGGAGATTTCCTTCAGCCTGCCCGACTTCTTCGCATGCCGCCCCTGGCTGATGTTTTCGCTGGTCAGGATCGCGACGAACTCCGGGTGGTCCAGATAGTAGTGCCAGACGAAGTCGGTCAGCTGCATCAGCGCGCGCACCGGATTGTCCGGATCGAGCTCCAGCGCCTGCTCGGCCTCGTTCAGCTGCGTGTAAATGGTCTCGAGCACTTCGACGAACAGCTTTTCCTTGCTGCCGAAGTAGTAGTAGATCATCCGGTCGTAGGTCTTGGCGAGCGACGAGATGCGCTCGACCCGCCCACCGTCGTAGCCGCGCTCGGCAAAGACCTTGATGGCCGCCTTGAGGATCTTGGCGCGCGTATCCTGGGCTTGCCTGGCCCGCGTGCCGGCCGCTGCCCTGGTTCTTGCCGTCGCGGTGGTCATGTCGTCGGTTGCGAGGATCTGGCGTTGCGAAGCTGCCAGTATAACTGTCGAAGGTGGCCGCAGCCGCACGCCTTTCCGGGTGTGCGAGGCCATTGCAGCGCCATGGCGGCGCGCCCGCCTTCGAAGGGAAAAGAACGAAATGCCGATGCACGACGATGACTCTCCACGCGCACTGAGACTGGCCCTGGCGCAGGCGCGTGGCGTGCTGCTGATCACGCGCGCCGCGCAGGCGGCGCCCAAGCCAGCGCCCGGCCAACCCGGCGCGGCATCCGACTATGTGCCGGCGCTGCCGGATGTCTTCATCGCGGTGCGCGCCGATGGCGAGGTGCTGGCCTTCAATGGCCACGTCGATCTCGGCACGGGCATTCGCACCGCGCTCGCGCAGATCGTCGCCGAGGAGCTGGACGTGCCGCTCGCGTCGGTGCGCATGGTGCTGGGGCATACGGACGCCACGCCCAATCAGGGGCCGACCATTGCCAGCGCGACCATCCAGATTTCCGCGCAACCGCTGCGCCGGGCCGCGGCGCAGGCGCGGGCGTTCCTGCTGGCGCGCGCCGCCGAGCGGCTGGGCGCAGCCGTCGACAGACTGGTCGTAGACCAGGGCCGCGTTCGCATCGGTCAGGCCGGCGGGGATACGCTGGGCGAAGCCGGGCTGCCCTACGCTGCCCTGCTCGGCGACGACCATATCGAGCTGCCGCTGGCCGACGACGTCGCGACCAAGCCGGCCAGCGACTATCGCGTGGTCGGCAAAGCCGCGCCGCGCGTGGATATTCCGGCCAAGGCTACCGGCGCGCTGACCTTTGTCCATGACATGCGCGTGCCCGGCATGCTCCATGGCCGGGTGATTCGTCCCCCGTATGCGGGACGCGATGCCGGCGATTTCGTCGGACGCAGCCTGATCTCGGTCGACCGCGATTCGATCCGCGATGTGCCTGGCGTGATCGACGTCGTGATCGTCGGCGATTTCGTCGGCGTGGTTGCGCAGCGCGAGGAGCAGGCCATCGAAGCGGCACGGAGGCTGCGCGTGCAATGGCGCGCCGCGCCGCCGTTGCCGCCGCTCGACGACCCCGAGCCCGCGCTGCGCGCCAATCCCGCCAAACGTCGCGAACTGCGGACCGAAGGCGATACCGCCTCCGCGCAGCAGCAACAGCCCGCCACCACGCTGAAGCGCAGCTACGTGTGGCCCTACCAGATGCACGCGTCGATCGGCCCCTCCTGCGGTGTGGCCGAGTGGCGCGACGATGGATCCGTCGACGGGCGCGGCAGCGCGCTGACGGTCTGGTCCGGCACGCAGAACCCGCATGTGCTGCGGATCGACCTGTCGCGCCTGACCGGCCTGGACGAAAGCCGGATCGAGATCGTGCGGATGGAGGCGGCCGGCTGTTATGGCCGCAACTGTGCGGACGATGTCTGCGCCGACGCGGTGCTGCTGTCGCGCGCGGTCGGCCAGCCGGTGCGCGTGCAGCTGTCGCGCGAGCAGGAGCATCTGTGGGAGCCGAAGGGCGCGGCGCAGCTGATGGACGTACAGGGCACGCTCGGTGCCGACGGCGCGCTGCTCGGCTACGACTTCGTCAGCCGCTATCCGTCCAACGACGCGCCCACGCTCGCGCTGCTGCTCACCGGCAAGATCGACCCGGCGCCGCGCATGCTGGAGATGGGCGACCGCACCGCGGTGCCGCCCTACGACTATGCGCGCACGCACATCGCCTGCGACGATACGCCGGCCATCGTCCGCGCCGCCTGGCTGCGCGGCGTGTCGGCGCTGCCCAATACCTTCGCGCACGAATGCTTCATCGAGGAACTGGCGCACGAGGCGGGCGCCGACCCGCTGGCCTTCCGGCTGCGCCACCTTCCCGACGATCGGGCCGCGGACCTGCTGCGCGCGGTCGCGCAGGAAGCCGGCTGGCGCGACGGCGGGCGCGGTACGCGCGGCATCCCGGCTGCGGACGGCAAGCTGCGCGGCCGCGGCATCGCCTATGCCCGCTATATCCACAGCAAGTTCCCCGGCTTTGGCGCGGCCTGGTCGGCGTGGGTCGTCGATCTGGAGGTCGAGCCCGACAGCGGCAACATCCGCGTGCTGCGCGTGGTGGTCGGTCAGGACACCGGCATGATGGTGAACCCGGACGGCGTCCGCCATCAGGTGCACGGCAATGTGGTGCAGACCCTCAGCCGCTCGCTGAAGGAGCAGGTGCGCTTCGACGCCGTTGGCGTCGCCAGTCGCGAATGGGGCAGCTATCCGCTGCTGACCTTCCCCGAGCTGCCGCCGATTTCGGTGGTGCTGATGCCGCGGCAGCACGAGGCGCCGCTGGGCGCCGGCGAATCGGCTTCGCTGCCGGGCGCGCCCGCACTGGCCAATGCGCTGTTCGATGCCACCGGCATCCGGCTGCGGCGGCCGCCGTTCACGCCGGAATCGGTGCGCGCGGCGTTGTCCCGGAAGACGGTGCCCTGCGCCACCGAGGCGGCCTGAGAACGCAGCCGATTACGCCCCCGACTCCCGCTCGTCGAACTCGCTCATTTTCTTCAGCAGATAGGTGATCGCGACGCGCTCGGCCGGATTGAGGTCGCCGAAGGTCTGTTCGGTGATCTGGTGCGCGAACGGAATGGTCTCGTCGATCAGCGCCAACCCGGCGGGCGTGACGGTGACCACCACCTTGCGCCGATCGCTGGGGTCATGCGACACCGCGATCAGCTCGCGCGCCTTCAGCCGTTCGATGATGCCGCGCACCGTGGCCTGGTCGATCGCGGTGGCGCGCACGATCTCGCTGAGCGAACACGACTGCCGTTCCTTGACCGCACACAGCACGACGAATTGCGCCGCGGTCAGCTGCGAATCGGGAATGGTCTGCTGGAAGATCGCCACATGCCGCTGATAGGCCCGCCGCAACAAATGGCCGACCTGATCGGTGAAATCGTAGGAAGGGACCGGCGTCTTGTTCTTGTTGGATGACGAGGTGGACACTTTGCGTGGCGGCATCGGAAGCAGGGTTGCGCAGAGTATATCGGGCATGGCCACCATACGGGGCTGTGGCGGCCCACCGGCGCTGCCGCGACAGGCATTTGCGGGCCATCGCCGGCCGATTTGACCGGCCGGCCGTACGGGCGCAGTATCATGGCAGCTTCTACACGCCGCAGCGCCCCCATACCGTTTCCATGTCAGCCGTTATCCCGGGGCATCTGGCCAAGCCTGATGCCGCCCACCTGGTCCGCTTCTACGACGAGGATTCGCTCCTGATCGCGGACGTGCGGGAGTTCGCTGACGAGGCCTTGCGCTGCGGCGGCAGCGCGATCCTGATCGCCACCGAGGAGCATCTGGAGGCATTGCTGCCCTTGCTGCGCGGCCTTGGCCCCGGTCGCGACGAGCAGCCGTGGTACACCGGCAATCTGATCGCGCTGCCGGCGCAGGCGACGCTGGACCGCTTCATGGTCGACGGATGGCCGGACGAGCAGCGCTTTCTGGCCAGCGTCGGTGAGCTGGTCGCGGCCGAAGCGCAGCGCTCGCCGCCACTGCATGCGTTTGGCGAGATGGTGGCGCTGCTGTGCGAGCAGGGTCGGCACGACGCCGCGCTGCGGCTCGAGGAACTCTGGAACGATCTGATCGGGCGGCATGGCTTTCGGCTGCTGTGCGCCTATCCGCACCGCGTCTTCGCCAGCAGCGAGCAGGCCCGCCACTTCCGCTGCGTCTGCGACGTCCACACCCACTTCTACGCGACCGCCGCGGGCAAACCCGCGGAGATTGCCGATGCCGATCTGCGCGCCTCGGTATGGCAGCAGAAGGCGCTGGCGCTCGAGAACGAGGTCAAGCGCCTGCGGGGGGCCGAGTCCACGTTGCGCCGGCGCGAGATCGAACTGACCGACTTCCTCGACAACGCCGCCGAGGGCGTGCATCGCGTGGCGGCCGACGGCACCATCCTGTGGGCCAACCAGGCCGAGCTGCAGATGCTCGGCTACCGCTACGACGAATACGTGGGACGCCCGATCACCGACTTCCACGTCGATGCCCCGGTGATCGAACACATCCTGGACAGTCTGAAAGCCGGCGACACGCTGTACGACCAGCCCGCGCGGCTGCGCTGCAAGGACGGCAGCATCAAGCCCGTGCTGATCCATTCGAACGGTTGCTTCGAAGACGGCAAGCTGCGCTATACGCGCTGCTTCACGCGCGACGCCAGCGACCGGGTAGCGCGCGAGATCGCGGAGCAGCAGCGCGAGCGGCTGCTGCGCGAACTGGAACGCGCCAGCCAGGCCAAGGACGAGTTCCTGGCGATGCTGGGGCACGAGCTGCGCAACCCGCTGTCGCCGATCGTCACCGCGCTGCAGCTGATGCGCATGCGCGGCTCCACCGAGACCGAACGCGAGCGCGCCATCATCGAGCGCCAGGTCGAACATCTGGTGCGGCTGATCGACGATCTGCTCGACGTCTCGCGCATCACGCGCGGCAATATCGAGTTGAAGGTCGAGACGGTCCAGCTTGCCGACGTGTTGGCCAAGGCGGTCGAGATGGCCAGCCGCCTGCTCGAGCAGCGCAGCCACCGGCTGTCGATGGATGTCGACCGCACGCTGGTCTGGCAGGGCGATCCGGTGCGCCTGGCGCAGGCGGTCGCCAATCTGCTGACCAATGCGGCACGTTACACCGATATCGGCGGGGATATCCTGCTGTCGGCGCAGCGCGATGGCGATGGCGACATCGTGATCCGCGTGCGCGACAACGGCATCGGCATCGGCGCCGAGATGCTGCCGCATCTGTTTGACCTGTTCTACCAGGGGCCGCGCAAGATCGACCGGCAGCAGGGCGGGCTGGGCATCGGCCTGGCGCTGGTCAAGAATCTGGTCGAGTTGCACGGCGGCAGCGTCGCCGCCGCCAGCGATGGGCCGGGCCACGGCAGCGAGTTCACGATCCGGCTGCCCGCGGTGGCCAGCGCGGAACTGGTCGCCGCCGCGCATCGCGACGAACACGCCGCCGTTGCCGCCGGCGATGCGCAACGCGTGCTGCTGGTCGATGACAACGTCGATTCGGTGCAGGCGCTGGCGCAGCTGCTCAAGGCCTATGGCCATCACGTGGCAGTGGTCTACGACCCGGTCTCCGCGCTGCGCATCGTCGAGCGTTTTGCGCCCGACGTCGCCGTGCTCGACATCGGCCTGCCAGTGATGGACGGCTACGAACTGGTACGCCGTCTGCGCGAGTCGCTCGGCGACCACCCGTGCCGCTTCGTCGCGCTGACCGGCTACGGCCAGGACACCGACCGCGATCGCAGCAGGGCCGCCGGCTTCGGCCAGCATCTGGTCAAGCCGGTCAGCCCCGACGCGCTGCTGCGGCTGATCCAGGAGACCGGCCGCTGAGGCCGCCCTTCCTCAGACCCGCGATACACCCCTATACGGCCTATACGGCCTATACGGCCGATACCGCCTATACCGCCAGATAGCTGCGCCGAACCTCGTCGTTGGCGGCGAGTTCCGCCATGGTGCCGTGATAGCGGATATGGCCGTTCTCCAGCACATAGGCGCGATCGCTGACCAGTTCGGCGAAATGCAGGTTCTGCTCGGACAACAGGATGGACATGCCCTCGCGCTTGAGCGCCAGGATCATGTGGGCCATCTGTTCGACGATGACCGGCGCCACGCCTTCGGACGGCTCGTCGAGCAGCACCAGATAGGGATTGCCCATCAGCGTGCGCGACACCGTCAGCATCTGCTGCTCGCCGCCGCTCATCTGCCCGCCCGGACGGTGCGGCATCTCGCCCAGATTGGGGAACAGCGAGAACAGCTTTTCCGGCGTCCATTCGACCGCATCGGGACGCGGCGGCTGCTTGCCGATCTCGAGGTTCTCCATCACCGTCAGGTCGGTGAAGATGCGCCGGTCCTCTGGCACGAAGCCCATGCCCATGCGGCTGATCTGATACGGCTTGGCGCGCGCCAGGTCGCGCCCACGGAAGCGGATGCTGCCGTGCGCACGATCGAGCAGGCCCATCAGCGCCTTCATCGTGGTCGATTTGCCGGCGCCGTTGCGGCCCATCAACGCGACGACCTCGCCGCGCCGCACTTCGAGCCCGACATCGAACAGGATATGCGCGCGGCCGTAGAAGGCATTGAGCCCGCTCACTTCCAACAACGTGTCGGCGCTCATGCCATGCCCTCCTGTGTCGCGTGCCCCGGCTTGCGCTGGCTTTCAAAGGTCTTGCCGGTGCCGAAATACACTTCGCGCACCTTCGGATCATTGCGGATCGCCTCGCCATCGCCCTCGGCGATCAGCTGGCCGCGCGCCAGCACGATCATGCGGTCCGCATAGGCGAACACCACATCCATGCTGTGCTCGGTGAACAGCACCGACAGCTGGTGCCGCACGACCAGCTGCCTGGTCAGCGCCATCAAGGCCCGGCGCTCTTCGGGGGCCATCCCGGCGGTCGGCTCGTCCATCAGCAACAGCCGCGGCCGGTTGGCCAGCGCGATGGCAAGCTCGACGCGCTTGACGTCGCCATAGGCCAGCACGCCGCAGGCGCGTTCTGCCTGGGCCGCCATGCCGACCTGTTCGAGCAGCGCCATCGCCTCGTCGCGATGGTGCGCGCGCACCGGACGCCACAGCTGGAACAGCTTGCGCTCGCGCGACAGGATCGCCATCTGCACGTTCTCGACCACCGTCATCGAGCCGAAGGTTGCGGCGATTTGAAAGGTCCGGCCGACGCCAAGCCGCCAGATATCGCGCGGCCGCATGCCGGCGATCTCGTGGCCGTCGAATCGGATCGAGCCCTGGTCCGGCTTCAGTTGGCCGTTGAGCATGTTGAAGCAGGTCGATTTGCCGGCGCCGTTGGGCCCGAGCAGCGCCAGCAGCTGACCGGCCGGCAGATCGAACGACACGTCGTTGACGGCCTTGACGCCGCCGAAGGCCTTGCCGAGATGTCTGACTTGCAGCAGCGTCATGCCGGCTCCTTCAGCGAGGGAGATTGCCACGAAGACGTCGACGCGCCAGCGGCCGCCGCGGCCGTCCGAGTCTGCGCTGGCTCGGCCTCGTGCACGAATCGCTTGCGCAGCGAGCCGACGATGCCGGCCGGGAACAGGATCACCAGCAGCAGCATGGTGGCGCCCAGCAGCGCGCGCCAGTATTCGGTTTCGCGCGCGATGGTGTCGTGCAGCCAGGTAAAGACCGAGGCGCCGACCAGCGGCCCGGCCAGCGTCTGCACGCCGCCGAGCAGCACCATCACCAGGCCGTCGACCGAACGCCCGACGCTGATCGCCTCGGGCGAGATGCTGCCCTTCGAATAGGCGAACAGCACGCCCGCCATGCCGCAGAACAGTCCGGCGATGGCGAAGGCCACCCACTGCACGCGCTTGACATCGATGCCGATCGCCTCGGCACGCAGCGACGAGTCGCGGCCGGCCCGCATCGCGTAGCCGAACGGTGCAAACAGGATGCGACGCAGCGCCAGCACGCACAGGCAGCAAAGCCCCATCGTCAGATAGTAGAACGCTGTCGGCGAGGACAGCCAACCCGCGGGCCATACGCCCAGCAAGCCGTTGCTGCCGCCGGTGAAACCGTCCCACTGGTAGATCACCGACCAGACGATCTGCGCGAAGGCCAGCGTCAGCATCGCCAGATAGGTGCCGGACAGCCGCACGCAGAACCAGCCGAACACCACCGCGCCGACGCAGGCGACCAGCGGCGCCAGCAGCAGCGTGGCCTCCATCGGCAGCTGCCATTTGGTCAGCAGCAGCGCGGCCGCATAGGCGCCCAGGCCGAAGTAGGCGGCATGGCCAAACGAATGCAGGCCGCCCGGTCCCATGATGAAGTGCAGGCTGGCGGCGAACAGCACCGCGATCAGGATCTCGACCAGCAGCACCGTCAGATACGGATAGGCCTGCGCCAGCAGCGGCACCAGCAGCAGCGCCGCGACCGTCAGTCCCCCGGCGAGCTTGACCGCCGTGCCCGGCGCGCGCAGCGGGGCCTCCAGTTCGGCGCCATTGCGCGAGGGCGCCTGCGGCTTGCCGAGCAGGCCCCAGGGACGTACCACCAGGATCACCGCCATCACCAGAAATTCGACCACCAGCGTCATCCTGGTCAGCGCGATCTCGACGCCGCCGAACGACACCGTACCGAGCGCAATGCACAGCGCCTTGATCTCGGCAATCAGCAGCGCGGCGAGGAAAGCGCCGGGAATCGAGCCCATGCCGCCGACCACCACCACCACGAAGGCGCTGCCGATGGTCTCCAGATCGAGCGCCAGGTTGGCCGGGACGCGCGGGCCCTGCAGCGCGCCGGCAAGCCCGGCCAGGAAGCAGCCGAGCGCGAATACGCCGGTGAACAGCCAGGCCTGATTGATGCCCAGCGCACCGACCATCTCGCGGTCCTGCGTCGCCGCGCGCAGCAGCTTGCCCCAGCGCGTACGCGTCAGCAGCAGCCACAGCAGCCCGAGCACCAGCGGGCCGATCGCGATCAGCACCAGATCGTATTGCGGGAAGCGCTGGCCCAGCACCTGGACCGCGCCGCTCAGGCCGGGCGCGCGCGGACCGAACAGGTCCTCGGGGCCCCAGACGAACAGCGCCGCGTCCTTGATCACCAGCACCAGCGCGAAGGTCGCCAGCAGCTGGAACAGTTCGGGCGCCTGATAGATGCGCCGCAGGATCAGGCACTCGACCAGCGCGCCGATCGCGGCGACCAGCAGCGCCGACACCAGCACACCGCCCCAGAAGCCCGCGGCGGTCTCGCCGATGCGGCTGAGCACCGTATAGGACAGGTAGATGCCCAGCATGAAAAACGAGCCGTGGGCGAAATTGACGATGCGCGTGACGCCGAAAATCAGCGACAGCCCGGCGGCCACCAGGAACATCGTCGAGGCCTCGGCCAGGCCGTTCAGCAACTGGACCAGCAAGCTTGTCAGTGTCATGTGTCGACTCCAGCCGGGACGCGCCGGCCCTGGTGCATTGGCCTGATTGCACCGGCCCTGTTGCACCGGCCCGATCGCATCGGCCCTGATTGCATCGCCGTTATTGCGCCGGCCGCATCGCCTTCACTTCGGCATCGCTGGGCTGCACCTTGGCGCCGTCCACGTAGACGAACGACGTCATCACGCCCTTGCCGTCGCGCACGCCGGTACGGCCGACGTAGGCGCCCATCGTCGATTGATGGTCCTGCGGACGATAGACGATCGGCCCCATCGGCGTGTCGACATTCAGGCCGGAGAAGGCGGCGGCCAGCTTGTCGCTGTCGATGCTGCCGGCCTTCTTCAGGCCGGCGGCGATCGACTTGACGGCGGCGTAGCCGACCACCGAGCCGACGCGCGGCGTGTCGTTGAACCTCTTGCGATAGGCCTCGACGAACTTCTTGTTCTCGGGTGTATCGATCGCGTACCACGGGTAGCCGGTGACGATCCAGTTCTTCGGCGCCTCGCTGCGCAACGGGTCGAGGTATTCCGGTTCGCCGGTCAGCAGCGACACCACCTCGCGGCCCTCGAACAGCCCGCGCGTATTGCCCTCGCGCACGAACTTGCCCAGGTCGGCGGCGAACAGCACGTTGAAGATCGCATCGGGCCTCGCATCGGCCAGCGCCTGCACCACCGAGCCGGCGTCGACCTTGCCCAGCGGCGGCGCCTGTTCGGCGACAAACTCCACATCGGGCTGCGCCTGCTTGAGCAGCTTCTTGAAGGTGGCAACCGCCGACTGGCCGTACTCGTAGTTGGGATAGACGATGGCCCAGCGCTTCTTCTTCAGCCTGGCCGCCTCTGGCACCAGCATCGCGACCTGCATATAGGTCGACGGGCGCAGCCGGTAGGTGTATCGGTTGCCGTTCTGCCAGACGATCTTGTCGGTCAGCGGCTCGGCGGCCAGGAAGAACACGCGCCGCTGCCTGGCATAGTCGGTCAGCGCGAGGCCGGTATTGGACAGGAAGCCGCCGAACAGCAGCGCCACGCGTTCGCGCGCCACCAGTTCCTCGGCCACTCGGACCGAATCGCCTGGATTGCCGTTATCGTCGCGCGACACCACTTCCAGCTTCTTGCCGAGCACGCCGCCCGCCGCATTGACCTCCTCGACCGCCATCTCCCAGCCGCGCTTGTACGGCTCGAGAAACGCCGGTTGCGCCTTGTAGCTGTTGATCTCGCCGATCTTGATGGTGTTCTGCGCCAGCGCCGCGGCGCTGCCGAGCAGCGCCGACACGGTGACTGCCATGGCGGCGGTGGCGCGGCGCAGTCGTCGTTGGGGGCGGATTCGGTTGTGCATCGTTCTTCCTTTGCTGAGCGAGTCGCCAGATGGCGGGAATGGACGGTGGAACGGACGGTGGAACGGCAAGGCGCGCCGGCACCGGCCGGCACAGTGCTGGTGCGGGCCGCCCTTTCGGCGCAGGGCCGCGCACTGTTTTCATTCAGGATTCACTACATAAATGACGACGGGCGGATCGACGCAAGGAACGGGCCAGCGGCACGGCCCCATGCTGAACCGTGCAAGCATGCCACGTCAATCCGGTTCGCGCTCGTCGCCCGGCGCAACGCCGGGCGGCGGAGCTTCGAGGCATCGCCATTGATGTAGTGTTTACCGAATGGACGTTCAGTATGTACTACATCAACACGGGTGCAAATCAGGGTGTTCACGGGAATGGCAGCGGTGGGGGGCGCGCGCCATGGCGGGCACGGGCAGGCAGCAAGGCGGGCCGGGAAGCGACGCAGGAATTAAGCCGTCTGCGAAAAGCCGGCCCGGCTCAACCTCTTTCTTGCAGCAGGTCGACATAGGCGGTGGGCACCAGCTGGCTGGCGTCGATGCCGAGCTTGCGCAGCAGCGCATGCGCCTCGGCCGCGCCTTGATCGGCCTCTTCGCCATCGCGCAGCACCACCTCCAGCTCCAGGAAGTCGCCCAGCCCTTCGACGCGGTCCAGATGCACGCGGGTGCGGCCGACCAGGTAGAGGATGCGGGCCTTGCGCACGCGCCCGGCCTCGCCGTAAGCGGCCGAGAGCGCGGCGCGCAGCTGGTCCGGCTCGCTAGTCGGTACGATCTGGTAGTGGCTGGCCCTGGGGCCGCTGTCGTCGGCGCGGCGATAGAAGATCAGCTCGCCCCGCCCCGACGGAAACGCGCGCAGCTTGAGCCGGCCATTGCCGCAATGGAAGAAGGTGTCGTCCTGCTCAAGCAGCTCGGGACCGTGGTCGGCCAGTTCGGCCGCGAGGGGCGCCAGGGCGTCGCGGTCGTCGACGCGGGCCTTGATTTCGATATTGGTCGGCATGGGGCGAGGATGGTAGCACGCGTCGCGGCGTGCCCCCCTCCGCGCGGATCAGGCTTTCGCGTGCTGCTCGACCGCCAGCGCCAGCGCGTCTTCGAGCCGGTCGTTGCCCCAGAACATCTGTTCGCCGACGAAGAACGTCGGCGCGCCGAAGATGCCGCGCTGCAGGGCCCGTTCGGTCTGCGCACGCAGCGCCTCCTTGTTCTGCCGCAGCACCGCGGCGGACAGCAGCGCGTCGGCCGGCAGACGCAGTTCGGCCAGCGCCTCGCCGACCGCCTCCGGGTTGTCGATGTCGCGGTCCTCGGCGAAATTCATCCGCATGATGCGGCGGCAATAGGCGCCGATCCAGGGCTCTTCGGCACCGAGCAAGGCCACACGCATCGGCAGCAGCGCACGGCGCGGAAACTGGCTCGGCTGCCGCCATGGCAGGCCATATTTGGCGCACTGGCGGGCGGTATCGATCATCGCGTAGGCGCCCTTGACGCGCTGCACCACGAAGGGGGAGGCCTCCCAGCCGTGCGCGGCGAACACCGGCCCGAGCAGGAAGGGCTTCCACACCAGCGCGACACCGTGCCGGGCCGCAAGCGGCTCGATCCGCATCGCGCTCAGGTAGCTGTAGTTGCTGCCGAACTCGAACCAGAACTCCAGAGTGGGCGTGGACCGCGCGGACATCGTCTCTCCTCGTTCGGGAATGGTGGGAACGGTGCCACGATGATCCCGTACGGCCCGGTGCCGCTCAAGCGCGGCGTCGGCATGGCCGGCATGCCGATGCGGCATGCCGCGGCGCACAACGGGGCGGCCGTTGTGACACCGCCGCCGCCCGGGGTGTCGTCCCTTTCCTACAGGCAATTCAGTCCCGGGCGGAATCGACGCCGGTCCGGTCGGGCCTAAGCTGGACGCATCAGGCGGCAACCACGCCGCTCAGGAGATCATCATGTGGAAGCTGATTGCAACGCTCGTTGCGGCGGGCGCGATGACCATCTCGATGCAGGGCTGTACCTTGGGCGGCGCGGTTGCCGGCGGCGCGATCGGACACGAAGTCAGTGACGGCAGCCCGTGGGGCACGATCGGCGGCGCGGCCGTCGGCGGCTATATCGGCCACGAACTCGGCAAGGACTGACGGCTACCCCGTCATAGCCGCGCATGCGGGAATCCAGCGCCTCTCGGAGCCGCTGGATCCCCGCGTCCGCGGCGACGACGGCGTCTGTCGGTCATATCGGAATGCCGATCAATAGCGCGGCCGTTCCGCGCTGCGCGCCACCACTGCATTGCCCGCGATCAATTCGCCCAGCAGCGCCAGCGAGGCGCGTCCGCTGGTGCGGTAGGGATCGAATTCCGCACGCGGAAAATACTTCAGCAGCGTCGCGGTATTGATGCGGCAGGTATCGACCAGCCCCATCGCCCAGCCGGCGAACTCCCGCTCGCCAATTTCCTCGTAGTGCAGCAGCACCACGTCCTCGTGGCGCCGGTCCTGTGCGATCCGGTGATAGAGGGCCGACACCTCGGCGCGGGCGCCTTCCAGCGCCTGCAGAAACACGCCGTTGCCATAGCACAGCACGCCGGTGATGCCCTGCGCCGGATTGCGTTCGATGCTGGTGGCGACAATCGTGTCGACCAGATCCTCGTCGGCGGGCTGGCGTGCGCGGCTGGCGTAAAGCAGACGAACTAGCATGATGGCCTCCTTCAGCCGCGGTTCAGATTGAGCAGGGTCAGGAATTCGCGGCGCAGGCTGTCGTTCTTCAGGAACGAGCCGCGCATCACGCTGTTGGTCATCTTCGCGTCGGTATCGCGCACGCCCCGCCAGTGCATGCAGAAGTGCTCGGCCTCCATCACGATGGCCAGGCCGTCGGGATTCATCTTCTGCTGCAGCAGGTCGGCCATCTGGCTGACCGCTTCTTCCTGAATCTGCGGACGGCACATGATCCATTCGGCCAGCCGCGCATACTTGGACAGGCCGATCAGATTCGAATGCTGGTTGGGCATGACGCCGACCCACAGCTTGCCGATGATCGGGCACAGATGGTGCGAACAGGCACTGCGCACGCGGATCGGACCGACGATCATCAGTTCGCTGAGCTGCTCGACATTGGGAAACTCGGTCACGCTGGGCGCATGCACATAGCGGCCCGCGAAGATCTCCTTCATGTACATCTTCGCGACGCGGCGCGCGGTCTCCTGCGTGTTGTGATCGTTGTCGATATCGATCACCAGACTGCGCAGCACGTCGGCCAGCTTGCCCTCGACCTCCTTCGATAACAGGTCGAGCTCGCCCGGTTCGATAAAGCGCGAGATATTGTCGTTGGCGTGAAAGCGCTGGCGCGCGGCGACCAGCCTGGCGCGGATGCGCTCGGATACCGGCTGCTGCGTGGCCTGGCCGCGCGGGTCGGCCTCGGCCGGCGCAGCAGCGCCGGCGCCCGGCCGTTTCGAAGCGGAATCGCTATTGGTCATGCCGTTTCCCGATTTGAAGGACATTGGCCCGACTATAGGGGGACGGCTCAGTGGCGGCAAGCGGGGGGAAAGCGGACAGGCGGTGCCCGCGGATGGCGGGCTCTGGCGGCAAGGCCCGCAACTTCAGGCACAGGCCGCGTCAGGCCGCGGCGATGTCCCGCACGGCGCGCGCGAACAGCTCTGCAGGCGGCACGAACAGGCCACGGCCCAGCAGGCCCAGTTCGCCTGCGGCATCGATCATGGCGATCGCGGTCAGCGGCTCGCGACCCGGTGCCACGCTCGCGGCATCGAGACCCACGGGCAACCCTCGCGGTGCCAGACCCGGATGCCGGCCGGCGAGCAAGGCGCCGGGACGCTGGCGCCAATCGGCCGGCAGCCAGGGCGCCAGCACGTCGGCGATCTCCGGCGCGCCAGACAGCGCCTGTCCGCCGCAGCCCAGCGCGTCGATCACCCCGCTGTCGCCCACCACCGGCAAGGCGCTGGCCGCGGCCGCCGATGTGTTCAGCGGCGGCCCGGCGGGCGCGGACGCCGGCACGGCATGCCAGCGATCTGGCTGGCCTGCGAGACGGATGCCGATCCGCTCGCCATTGCCGGCCAGCGCCACGACCAGGGTCGAGGCCCCATCGCGGCCGCCATCCGCGGCGCGGCCGAGCATCAGATGGCAGGCCGCCATCCACACCGTCAGAAAGAACAGCGGCGTCTGGCGCAGCATCTGGGCGACTGCGTACACGTCGTCGCCATCCCCGGCGTGCCGCGCCCCATCGCGGCTTGCGTCCAACGCCGGCAACAGCCGCTCGCACAAGGCCGTGTTGGCCGCAGTGGTACGCGCATGCAGATCGTCGCCGCCGGCCAGTCCGGCTGCCGCCAGCGGCAGCAACGGCAGCGGCCCGGCGGCCAGCACGGCGTTCAGCCGGCGCGCCAGCGGGCCGTCGCGCCACGCCAGCCTGGGCAGGATGGCCGGATCCCGGCTGCCGAAGCGCAATTGCGGTCCCGCACCGCTGCCGAGCAGCGACCACGCCCGGGCACCAGCGGCTTGGTCGACCCGAGCGGACTGCGCGTCGGGAGCCGCCAGATCGACGACCTCTACCAGCGCCGACGAAGGCGAGATCAGCGCCGCGAGCGGTGTCACCGCGCCGAAGTCCTGGGCGGGCCGCAATGCCACGCGGCCGGAGGCGATCAAACGCTCCGCCGCCGCGACATCGCTGGCCCAGCCCTCGTGCAGGCAACACAGTACGGCCGAAGCCAGCAACGGCTTCGGTGGCCGGCACGGGTCCGTCAACGGCGGGCCGGCGTGCAGCAGCGTATGGTGGTCCAGGTCCAGGGCCAGCGCCTCGCGCGCCGGCCTGACCGCGGTCCAGGCGGGTTGCACCGAGGTCAGCCGCGCCAGCACGCGGGCATTGGCGGCCCGGTGGGCCTCTTCATTCGGATCGATCGCTTGCATTGCCGCCCTCGCCTGCGCTCACATGCCCATATAGGCGTGCCGCACGCGCGGATCGTCGGCCAGCAGCCGCGTTTCCCCGGCGAGCGACACGCGTCCGGTCTCGACCACGTTGGCATGGCGGGCCAGCTCGAATGCCGTCAGCACGTCCTGCTCGACCAGCAGGATGGTCAGCCCGGCGCGGTTGATCTGCAGCAGCGCCTCGCCGAGGTTCTCGACGGCGCGCGGGGCCAGCCCCAGCGACAGCTCGTCGATCATCAGCAGCTGCGGGCGCGACATGATGCCCCGGCCGATCGCGCACATCTGCTGCTCGCCGCCGGACAGCGTGGTGGCATCCTGCTTCTGGCGCGTCTTCAGGATCGGAAACATGGTGAAGACGAAGTCCAGATCGGCCTCGATATCGGCACGGCTGTCGCTGCGCAGATAGGCGCCCAGCAGCAGGTTGTCGCGGATCGACAGGCCGCGAAACAGCCGCCGCCCCTCGGGCACATGCGCGACGCCGGCGCGCAGCATCGCGTCGGGACTGGCGCCGGTCATGTCCTTGCCGGCAAACGTCAGCCGGCCGCCGGTGGGCTTGACCATGCCGGAGATGGTCCGCAGCAGCGTCGACTTGCCGGCGCCGTTGGAGCCGACGATGCAGGTTATCTCGCCGGCCGGGACCCGCAGGTCGATGCCCCACAGCACCTGCACGTCGCCGTAGCCGGCACGCAGGCCGGCGATTTCGAGCAGCGGCGTGTTGGCGGGCGCGGCCAGGCCGGTCGGCACCGCACTGGCGCGGGCACCTCTGGCGGCGGTGGTCTGGACGTTCATCGGCTGGCCTCCGCGGTCGTGTTCGTGGTGGGCATCGCGCCCGCGCCATGCGCCGCCTGGCGCGCGGCAAACTTGCTGCCCAGATAAGCCTCGATGACCCGAGGATCGCGGATGACCGCCTGCGGCTCGCCCTGCGCGATCAGCTCGCCCTGATGCAACACCAGGATGCGCTGGCTCAACGACATCACGACCTTCATCAGATGTTCAATCAGCAGGATGGTGACGCCGCGCGCCGCGATGGCGCGCATCAGCGCCAGCGCCTGGTCGATCTCGGCGCTGTTCAGCCCCGCATTGACCTCGTCGAGCAACAGCAGGCGCGGCCGCATCGCCAGGCTCTTGGCGAGTTCCAGCCGCTTGCGCGACGGCAGCGTCAGCGCGGTGGCCGGGCGCCGGGCCTCGTGCGCCAGGCCGACGAATTCCAGATGCTCCATCGCGTCGCGCTCGGCCTGCGCCATGCTGGCCGCGTGGCCGGCGAACAGCGCGCCGGCGCACACGTTCTCGAGCACCGTCATCTGCGGAAACGGCTGCACGATCTGAAAGGTCCGCGCCAGGCCGCTGCGCGCCGCCTGCCAAGGGCGCTGCGCCGTGACGTTGCGTCCGCGGAACACGACGGCGCCGCCGTCGGCCCGCACCACGCCGGTGATCAGATTGACCAGCGTGGTCTTGCCCGCGCCATTCGGCCCGATCAGCCCGACGATCTCGCCTTCCTCCAGCGCGAAGCTGACCTGGCGGGTCGCGTGCAGCCCGCCGAAATGCTTGTCCAGTGCCTGGACCTCCAGCAGCTTGCCCATCAGCGCACCTCCGTCGCGGCGGCGCGCCCGGCGCGCGAACCGATTGCCGACTTGATGCGGGACAGCCGGCCGCGATAGTCGATCTTCAGCAGCCCCCCGGGCAGGAAGAAGATCAGCAGCACGATCACCACGCCGAGAATCGCCTGGTGGTAATCGAGAAAGCGCGCCCAGATGGTTTCCTCCATCAGCACGAAAGCGGTGGCGCCGACCAGCGGCCCATAGACGGTGCCCAGGCCGCCCAGCATCGCCATCACCGGCACCTTCAGCGTCAGCAGGATGCCGAACGCATCGGTCGGCGCGATATACGAGACCCACGACGCGTAGATCGCGCCCACGGTGCCGCAATAGACCGCCGACAGCGTATAGGCCGCGGTCTTGTAGCGGTTGGTGTCGATGCCCACCATATCGGCGGCCTCCTCGTTCTGGCTGATGCAGCGCAGGCCGAAGCCCAGCCGCGAGCGGTCGACTGCCAGCGTGGTGGCCCACGCGCACAGCATCACCGCAAGCATCGCGTACAGGAAGACCCGCCCGGCGAAATCCGGCCCGCCGCTCAGAATGCGGATGTTGAGCCCGTCACCGCCGCCGGTCACATCGACCCACAGCGAGGCGACCATGCGCAGCACCTCGACCAGCGTGATCGAGCCGATCGCGAAGTAATGGCCCTTCATCCGCAGGATCGCGCCGCCCAGCAGCGCGGCGAACAGGCTGACGAACACGGTGGCGCCGAGCCAGGCGAGCACCATCGGCACGCCCGCGTTCTGCAGCAGCCCGCCGACGTAGCTGCCCAGGCCGACAAAGGCCGCGGTCGAGAACGAGGGATAGCCGGCATAGCCGCCGATGAAGTTCCACGACAGCGCCAGCGCCCCGTACATGCAGACGAAGGTGGCGAGCCGCACGAAGTAGTTGTCGGCGAGGAAGGGCATCGCGGCCAGCAGCAGCACGCCGCCGGCGAACAGCAGATGGGCGCCGCGCGCGCGGAAACGGGAACGTTTGACGTTCATTGGTAGCCTCGCTTGCCGATCAGCCCGGTGGGCCGCGTCATCAACAGCACCAGCATCAGCAGCGAGCCGACCAGGATCGCGCTCTGGGCGCCAAGAAAGTTGCCCGCCACGCTCTCGATCAGCCCCAGCGCAAGGCCGCCGACCAGCGCCCCCGGCACCGTGCCGAGCCCGCCAATCACGCAGATCACGAAGGCCTTGCCGAGCAGCAGGCCGGTGATATTGGTGGTGATCGGGAACACCACCGACATCAGCACGCCGCAGGCGCCGGCCATCAGCGCGCCGATGCCGAAGGTGATCGCGTAGACGCGGCCGACGCGAATGCCCATCAGCGTGGCGGCGTCGCGGTCCATCCGCACCGCGACGATGGCGCGGCCGATGCGCGAGCTGCGCAGCACCAGATAGAGCAGGCCGGTCATCGCCAGCGCCAGCAGCATCGCCAGCAGCCGGTCGTTCGGCACGATCACGCCGCCCAGATCCAGCCGCCCGAGGTCCAGGGAGATCCTTCGCGGCGTCGCGTCGAACCACAGGTTCATCAGGTTGTAGAGGATCATGTCCAGGCCGAAGGTCAGCGTCAGTGTGGTCAGCACCGGTTGCGACACGACCCGGTTGACCAGCCCGTACTGCAGCAGAAAGCCCAGCACGAACAGCCCCGCCGACACCGCCAGCAGCATCACGAAGGGGCTGACTTGCCAGTGCAGCCAGGCGAAGTAGGCCAGATAGCCGCCCAGCACGATGAACGACCCGTGCAGCATGTTGATGACGTTCAGCACGCCCCAGACCAGCGAAAAGCCGACGGCGATGCAGGCGTACAGCGCGCCAAGCATCAGGCCGTTGACGACGATTTGTGCGTAGAGGCTCATGGCGGTGGCTTCCGGCAGTTCGCGTCAGCGCACGGCGACGAGGTTGGCCTGCTTGACGGCCTGCGGATACAGCACGGCGACCTTGCCCGACTGGACCTGGATGATCGGCAGGTCCCGCCCGGCATTCATGCCGTTGGGGCCGAACTTGATCGGGCCGTAGAACGTCATCGTCTCGAGCGATGCCAGCGCGTCGCGCACCTTGGCGCCCTGGGTGGTGCCGGCCTTCTCGATGGCCTTCTGCAGGGCGATCAGCGCGGCCGCGGCGGACGCGTGCACATAGTCGGGATCATGCTTTTCGCGCGCGACGAATTCATCGTAGAAGGCCCTGGTCGAACCGAACACGTCGTCGGCCTTGTATTGCGAGGACTGATGCCACCAGGTCGCGCTGCTGACGTTGTTGGCCAGCGGGCCCAGCGCGTCGATGAACTCCTGGTAGGCCGGCCCGGTGATCATCGTGATGATCGGCGCGGTGGTTCCCAGGTCGGCCATCTGCTTGCGCACCAGGATCAGATCCTTGGTATAGCCGGTGATGTAGATCCAGTCGGCGCCCGATGCCTTGATGCGCGACAGCGATGCCGAGTGGTCGAGCGCGCCCACCGGGAAATACTCGTTGTGGACGACCTTGAGGCCGGCCTTCTCGGCATGCGCCTTCATCGTCGCGGCCATCGAGCGCGGGAACACATCCTCGCGGCCCAGGATTGCGATCTTCTTGACTGCCGGCATCTGCGCGGTGAAGGTGCGGATCATCGAGTCGACCAGGCCGCCGTTCGGCGCCAGCGTGCCAAACAGGTATTTGTAGCCCTGGTCGAACACCGACTCGGACGATGCGGCGGACGCCATCACCGGTACGCCGTAGCGCTCGGCCACGCCCGCTACCACCTTGGTATGCCCGGAGCCGAACGGCGCGGTCAGGAATTCGACCTTGTCCTGCGTGATCAGCTTCTCCGCCATCTGCTGCGCGCGCTTCTCGTCGGACTGGTAGTCGTAGGTGATCAGCTCGACTTTGCGCCTGGTGCCGCCGACGCTGATGCCGCCGGCGGCATTGACCCGCTTGAGCCACATGTCGTAGGCCACCTGCTGCTTCTTGCCTTCGTCGGCCAGGCCCCCCGTCAGCGCCAGCGGCGCGCCGATGCGGATGGTGGACTGGGCGTGGGCCAGCGCGGTGGCGCCCATCAGGAGCGCGGACAGCAGCGCGGTACGGAACAGCTTGGGGGTCATGGAATACCTCGTCAGGGGACAGGTCTTGCGGGAGCGAATCAAGGAAGGGACGGCGAAGTCAGCGGCGGCCGAACGACAGCCACTGGCGCAGGCGGGCCCACAGCGCGGGCCAGAACAGCGCACTGAGGTCGAGCGGCGCGTTGGCTGGCGCGTTCTCTGGCGCGTTCTCTGGCGCAGTGGCCTGCGCCTGCCTCGACGGCGCAGGCGCCGTCTCGACAAAGGCGGGCGGCTCGGCCACGGCGACGGCAGCCACCGTCGGCGCTGCCGGAGCGGCCGGGCCGGCCTCGGCCTCGAGCTTGCGGCGCAAGTTCGCGGCAAAGGATTCGGTCAGCCGGCCGGCCAGTTCCCGGACGATGCCGCCGCGCGAGAACTGCGCCAGGCTCCCGGCGATCGCGTAGTCGACCGCGATGTCGACGCGCGTCGCCGGGTGGCCGGACGCGTCCTCGACGTCGTGCAGCGAGAATGCCGCCTCGCCCTTGACGCGCGAGCCGCTCTTGCGGTCCGCGCCGGTGCCGGTCACCGCGCCGCGATAGTCGGCATCGTCCAGGCGCATCTCCCCTTCGCCGGCGAATGCCGCGACGATCGGCCCAAGCTTGACGGTCATCGTCAACGGCAGCCGGCCATCCTGCGGCGGCGCCGACAGCGAGGCGCCGGGCAGGCAGGCGACCACGCCTTCGGTATCGTGAAAGCAGCGCCATACCGCGTCGCGCGCGAATGGCAGCAGAAAGGTCTGTTGGAGTTCCATGCGGGGATCGGCCTCTTTTATCGCGTCGGTCGCGTGCGTCGTGTCGGTTCTCGTGGGTTCCGATCAGGTGCGGTTCGCCGCGCCGGCGGCCTTGCGGGCATCGAGCACGTTGCGTATCGCCCGCACCAGACCGACGTAACCGGTGCAGCGGCACAGGTTGCCGGCAAGCTCGAGGCGGATGCGCGCATCGTCGGCATCCGGCAGCCGCAGCACGATGTCGCGCGCGGTGGCCAGCATGCCTGGCGTGCAATAGCCGCATTGCAGCGCGTGTTCGGCGCTGAAGGCTTCGCGCAGCTGCGCCATCACCGGGTCGGCATCGAAGTCTTCGATGGTGCGCACCTCGGCGCCTGCGCAGCCGACCGCCAGCACCGTGCAGGAGCGCGTCGGCACGCCGTCCACGTGCAAGGTGCAGGCGCCGCAGACGCCCTGCTCGCAGCCGAGATTGGTGCCGGTCAGGTTCAGCTGCTCGCGCAGGAAGTCGGCCAGATGCGTGCGCGGCTCGACGGCGGCGCTGACGCGCTCGCCGTTGACGCGAAGTTCGACAGGCATGGGGGATGTCATGCGCCCTCTCCGGTAAAGGCCGCCAGCGCGGCCGCGGCACGCCGCAGCGCGACCGCGTGCAGCTGGTATTCGTGCGTGCCGGGTTCGAGCCCGGCCGCGCACAGCTGGCGATGCGCCAACGCTTCGTCCCAGCGATCGATCAGTTCGCCGGCATCGTCGATCACGAAGGGCGCGCCGTCGATGGCGCCGATCACCGCGCGACGCGAGCCCTGCGCGGCGTCGTCGACGAAGCCGCAAATCGCTTCGGCGAATTCGCCCGGCTTGCGGTTGACCTTGTAGTAGCTCCAGCGCGCGCCGGGGCTCAGCCGTTTGATGCTGACCGCGAGCAGCACTTCGTCTTCGGCCAGCGCCGTGGTGAACGCGCCGGCCATCCAGTCGCGCTGCGCGACCTCGCGCTCGCCGCGCGGGCCGGCCACGATGCAGGTGGCGTCCAGCAACGCCATCGCGTTGATCCAGTCGGCGGCAGGGTCGGCATGGGCCAGGCTGCCGCCCAGCGTGCCGCGGTTGCGCACGGCCCGATAGGCGATGCCGCGCGCGACCCACGGCATCAGGCCGCGGCTGGGGTCGGGCACGCGCCCGTCCTCGATCTCGGCATGCGTGATGCCCGCGCCGAGCCGTACCGACGCGCCGTCGTCGCGGCATCCGCGCAAGGCGGCGATGCCGCGCAGATCGATCAGCTCGGTGGGCTGCGCGAGCCGCAGGTTCAGCATCGGTCCAAGCGACTGGCCACCACCGACGGCCTTGGCAAAGCCCTCGCCGGCCGCCAGCGCGGCAACGGCCGAGTCCACGGTGTCGGGCCGCCGATAGTCGAACGGTGCCGGCTTCATGCCGCCACCTCCTCGGCCGACGACGGCATCGCACTCGACTGACTTGCCGGTGCGGCACGCGCCGTTTCCAGCGCGGCCAGAATGGCGCGCGGGCTTGCCGGCAACTCGCGCAGTTCGGCGCCGAGCGGCCGCAGCGCGTCGTTGATCGCGTTGACGATCGCGGCCGGCGAGCCGATCGCGCCGCTTTCGCCGATGCCCTTCTGGCCGAACTCGGTATAGGGCGCCGGCGTTTCCATATGGTCGATGCGGATCGCCGGCACTTCGGTGGCGCCGGGGAGCAGGTAGTCGGCCAGCGTCGATGCCAGCGGCTGGCCGTCTTCGCTGTAGCGCATCTCCTCGTACAGCGCGGTGCCGATTCCCTGCGCAGCGCCGCCGTAGACCTGGCCGTCGACCACCATCGGATTGATCAGCACGCCGCCGTCCTCGACGATCGCGTAGTCGAGCAGTTCGACCTTGCCGAGCTCGGTATCGACCGCGACGGCCACCGCGTGGCAGGCGTAGCTGAAGGTGCCGGTGTCGCGCGTCGCCTGATAGGTCGTCATGACTTCGAGGCCGGCCGGATCGACATCGGCCGGCAACTTCTGCGGCTGCAGATACCAGACCCGGGCCAGCTCGGCCAGCGTCACGCGGCCGCCATCGCCCACCACCGCCCCGTCTTGCCAGCGCACCGCCGGCTCCGGCATGCCGAGCAGGTGGGCACCGATGCGCAGCAGGCGCGAGCGCAATTGCTTGCAGGCCTGCCCCACCGCGCCGCCCGCCATCACGATCGAGCGCGAGCCCCAGGTGCCGGTGGAATATGGGGTGATCGCGGTATCGCCGAGCAGCACGCGCACCTGATCGGTATCGACGCCGAGCACTTCGTGCGCGATCTGGGCCAGCGTGGTTTCCATGCTCTGTCCGTGCGAATGCACGCCGGCGCGGACTTCAAGCACGCCGTCGGGTGTCAGCCGCACCACGGCCGGCTCGCGGCCCGGCACCATCGGAATGCCCCAGCCGTGATAGACCGAGGTGCCATGGGCGCCCTGCTCGCAGAACACCGCGAAGCCGACGCCGATGCGGCGCCCATCTGGCTCGCCGCGCTGCTGGCGCGCACGCAGGCCTGGCAGATCGATGGCCGCCACGGCGCGGCGCACGCATTCGGGATAGTCGCCGCTGTCGAAGTGCTTGCCGGTGATGTTGTCAAACGGCATACGCTCGGGCGGCACCAGATTGCGCAGGCGGACCTGATGAGGCTCCAGCCCCGCCTCGACCGCGATCGCGTCCATTACGCTCTCGATCGCGAAGCAGACGCCGGTGCGTGCCACGCCGCGATACGGCAGGATCGGCGGCTTGTTGGTCGCCACCGACCAGGTGCGGCAGCGATAGCGCTCCATCATGTAAGGTCCGGGCAGGATGCTGCCGACCTGTGCGGCTTCGAGGCACGCCGAGAACGGATACGACGAATAGCAGCCGGAATCGACCGTGGCCTCGCAATCGACCGCCAGCAACCGGCCATCGCGATCGGCCCAGGCCTCGATACGATAGGCGTGCTCGCGGCAGTTCGCGTTGGCGGTCAGCTGCTCGCGCCGATCCTCGATCCAGCGCACCGGCCGCCCCAGCCGCATCGCCAGCCACGCGACGCAGACCTCTTCCGGCAGCAGGATGCCCTTGTAGCCGAAGCCGCCGCCGACGTCGGGCGAGATCACACGTACCTGGCCTTCGTCGAGTCCCAGGCAGCCCGCGAGGCCGGTGCGATTGATGTGCGGCATCTGCGCCGCGGTGACCACCACCAGCTGGGCCAGCCGGCGGTCCCACCAGGCGACCACGCCGCGGCCCTCCATCGGCGCCATGCTCTGGCGCGCGGTACGCAGCGTGCGTGCGACATGGATAGGCGCGCTGGCGCGGATCGCGGCCAGCGCGGCCTCGTTGTCGGCATCGAAGCCGACCGCGGTCTCCAGAAAGACGTTGTCGCCCCAGTGGTCGTGCACCAGCGGCGCGCCGGGCGCGCGTGCGGCCAGCATGTCGACCACCGCCGGCAGCTCGTCGAAGTCGACGAAGACCTGGGCGGCGATGTCCTCGGCCTGCGCGCGCGTCGGCGCCACGCACATCGCGATCATCTCGCCAACCTGGCGCACCTTGCCGTCGGCCAGAACCGGCTGCGCCGACGACTTGAAACCCGCGAGCCCGGAGTTGGCGACGATCGGGCGTACGCCATCGAGATCGGCCAGCGTGAACACCGCGTCGGCAAGACCGTCGGGCTTTTCGATGCCGCGGATGCGCGCATGCGCCAGCGGACTGCGCACGAATGCGACGTCGCGCATGCCGACCATGCGCAGGTTGGCGACATAGTCGCCGCGGCCGCGCAGAAAACGGTCATCCTCCTTGCGGCGCAGCCGCGCGCCGATGCCGCTGTCCTTGCCGCTGTCCTCGCCGCTGTCCTTGTTCGCCCACGGGGTCGTCATGGCGATCTCCCTACGCGACCTGCGCCACCGGCAGGATCGGCGCGCCGGCGTCGAAGCGCTGTCCGGCGCGCAGGCAGAACGCCGGCTCGAGCATCCGTTCGGCCACCACCTGGGTGCCCTCGTTGTCGGCGAGAACCCAGCGGCCGCGCAGGTCTTCGAGCACCGAGACATTGGCCTCGGCGCCTACGCGCAGCGTGCCTGCGCCATCGTTCAGTCCGGCCATGCGCGCGGCATTGACGGTCGCCATGCGCACCACGTGATCGAGCGGCAGACCGAGCGCCAGCATGCTGGTCATCGCCGACACCAGGCTGAAGCGGACCCGGCCGAGAAACATGTGGTCCTGGTCCGGATGCTCGGCCGGCGTGCCTGCCGGCGCCGGCACGTGCGTGTTGTACCCATGCATGTCGGCACCGAGCGTATCGGGCACGATGCCGGCCTGCAGCACGGTGCGCGCCATCCGGTAGCTGAAGTGCGAACCGTGGCCGACATCGATCTTCAGGCCGCGCGCGGCGGCTTCGCGCGCCAGCGGGTGCACGGTGCCGTCGCGGTTGACGAAGCCGCCCGGATGGCGGCTGAACGGGTGCGCCAGCACATCGCCGGGCTTGAGCATGTCGACCACCTGCTCGAGGATCGTGTCGGGATCGACCTCGTGCTCGGCGTGGCCTGGCATCGGCCACAGCTGGCCGAAGTGGACATAGACCGGCAGTCCGGTCTGACGGCCGATCTCGGCCGAGGCGCGCATCACCTCGACGCCCCAGCGGGCAAACCCGCCGAGTTCGGCGTGAGCCTTGATGCCGCGCACCAGATCGGCATTGGCGAGCGCCGCCTTCACCGTGGCATCGACATCGACGCATTCGGGCCGATACAGCTCGGCGTAGTAATGGCCTTCGAGCCCGCCGACCAGATAGGCCGACAGGAAGGCATAGATGCGGCTGCTGGCCGGCTCGGCGACGTAGTGCCGAAAGCCGGGCAGCGTCATGCAGCTCGCGCCGCCCTGATCGATCAACGTGGTGACGCCAGACTGCACGCCGCACATGTCCGCGTTCAGGCCGAAGCGCCCGGTCACGTACTGGTACACGTGAGCGTGCGTATCGATCAGGCCCGGCAACACCAACTTGCCGCGGCAATCGATCACGTCGGCAGCGGTCGCCTCGGCTGGCAACGCCAGCGAGCTGTCGCCTACCGCGGCGATGCGCCCGTTGCGGATCCAGACGTCGCACACCGCGTCGATGCCGGCGTCCGGATCGATGACGCGGCCCTGCCGTAGAACGATGTCGCGATTGCTTGCAGTCATGCTGGCCTCGTGGGTTGGAAACGCTGCCTGCAAAACGCAAGAACTTTGCCAGTGCGTGTCGGCGCTCGCCGCGACCTCGCCGCAAACCGTTGCAGGCCAAGGCTTTCCGGTTCTCTGGCCGTTCGGTGAAATACGGGGTATGCCACTTATCTGGGTGTGGTCGGCGTGCGCGACGCTGGTGCCGGCGCACCGCAAGCCGGCGTATACGGACGCCGTCCGCCGCGAGCGTGCCCCTTTGCTGTGCAATACGGGGTATGCCACCTATTCGGCGATAATGGCGATCGAAGCGGCTCTGGAACGGCTCGTGCTCGACCAGGCGCCAACCTGCCGACGGCGAAAAACCGTCGGTCTCTGACACCACACCGCATGACGACCACCAAACGCCCCATCGCCATCAAGACGGAGATCGATGCCGCCCGGCATCGCTCCACGCTGCTCGGACGCCCCGGTTTTCTGATCCGGCGCCTGCATCAGGTCCACTGCTCGCTGTTTCTGGAAGAGACCGAGGCGTTCGGCATCACGCCGGTCCAGTACAGCCTGTTGACGGCGCTGGAGCAGCACGGCGAGCTCGACCAGAACACCGTGGCGCTCGAAGTGGGGCTGGAGCGCACCACGGTCGCCGAGGTCATTCCCCGGCTGGAGACGCGGGGACTGCTGCAGCGGCGGCAAAGCGAGACGGACCGGCGGGTCAAGCTGGTCAAGCTGACCCGCAAGGGCAAGACGCTGGTCAGGAAGATGGAGGCGGCAGTCCAGCGCGCGCACGATCGCACCGTCGACCACTTGCCGCCGGCCGATCGCGAACGGTTCCTGCTCTATCTGATCCGCCTGGTCGAGGCGACCAACGAGCACGGCAGCGTGCCATACCGGCTGCCGGCTGCGGAGTGACCGCCTGCGGGAAAATGTGACGAGTGATACATTAGCGGCAGCCCGTATTCCGGCCCGTTGTTCTCGTCATTGCGCCAATCACCGTTCTTCGCATGGAGCGCCGCATGAGTCCGTCCCGTTTCGCCGTCCCGCGCCGTCGTTTTGTTCCCCTGGCCCTGGCCGCCGCATTGTCGTGCGGGGCGCTGACCAGCGTGCCGAGCCACGCGCAAGGCGTGCCGGCGCAGCAGCAGAGCCAGGTGCCCGGCTACTACCGGATGATGCTCGGTGAGTTCGAGATCACCGCGCTGTATGACGGCTATATCGACGTGGACCCGAAGCTGCTGCGCAACACCAGCGCGCGCGAGGTGCAAACCCTGCTGGCGCGCATGTTCGTCGAATCGACACCGGGCGTACAAACTGCGGTCAACGGGTTCCTGATCCACACGGGCAAAAACCTGGTGCTGATCGACACGGGCGCCGGCGGCTGCTTCGGCCCGACGATGGGCAAGATCGTCGACAACGTGCGCGCGGCCGGCTACGACCCGATGCAGATCGACACGGTGCTGCTGACCCATCTGCATGGCGACCACGCCTGCGGCCTGACGGTCGACGGCAAGCCGGTATTCCCGACCGCTACGGTCTATGCGTCGCAGTTGGACGCCGACTACTGGCTGTCGCAGGACATCGCCGACAAGGCCCCGGCCGAGGCGCAGCCCTACTTCAAGATGGCGCGCGATGCGGTGGCGCCCTATCAGGCGGGCGGCCGTTTCCGTACCTTCAAGGCCGGCGACGAGCTCATGCCGGGTATCGCGTCGGTGGCCGCGTATGGGCACACACCGGGCCATACCGGCTATCTGCTGCGATCGGAAAAGAACGGCAAGGCGCAGAGCCTGCTGGTGTGGGGCGATATCGTGCACAACCACGCGGTACAGTTCCGCCGGCCGGACGTAGCGATCGAGTTCGATGTGGACAGCCGCGCGGCGGTACGCACGCGCAAGCGCCTGTTCAACGATGCCGCGCGCAACAAGCTGTGGGTCGCGGGCATGCATCTGCCGTTCCCCGGCATCGGCCATGTGCGTGCCGACGGCAACGGCTATACCTGGGTGCCGGTCGAGTACGGGCCGATTCGCACGGATCGCTGATTGCGCGGCGAATCATTCTGCTGATTGCGCCGCCGCCTGCGGCGGTCAGCGCCGCTGATCGCGTCGCATCACGGCATCGCACATCGCCTGCAGCCGCGCCGCCATGTCGCGGGCGGGTGCCGACGGCTCCGGTCTGACATGCAGGCTCAGCTCGACCGGCGGCACCGCGCCGATCAGCGTCGGCTCGTCGAGCACCCGATGCGCGCGCGTCACGACGCGGCGCGGCAGCAGGCTGATGCCCAAGCCATCGGCTACCGCCGAGCTCAGGCTGGCCAGGCTGGCGCTGACGAAGCCGATGCGCCAACGCCGGCCGCTCGCCTCGATCGCGTGCGTCATCTCGCCGCGGTACAGGGCGCCGCCGGGGAAGACGGCCAGCGGCACCGGCTCGCGCTCGAAGGCCGGCCGCCGCCTGCTGTCGATCCAGCACAGCGGCTCCGGCCAGCTCGCCAGCCCCGCGGCGCTGCCCTCGCGCTGCTTGATCAGCGTCAGATCGAACTCGCCCTCCTGGAAGCCCTGCCATAGCTCGTGGCTCAGCCCGCTGGTGACCTCGAGCCGAACGCCCGGCCAGGCGTCGGCGAAATCGGCGAGCACCGGCGTCAGCGTCTGCGCCGCGAAGTCTTCCGGCACGCCGAGCCGGATCTCGCCCTGAACCGCGCTATCGCGGATCAATGCGACGGCTTCTCCCGACAGCTGCAGGATCCGGCGCGCATAGCCGAGCAGACGTTCGCCCTCGGGCGTCGGCGTGACATAGCGCCCGCCGCGATCCAGCAGCACGCAGCCGCACTGCTCCTCGAGCCGGCGCAATTGCTGGCTGACGGTCGACTGGGTCAGATGAACGCGTTCGGCGGCGCGGGTGAAGCTGCCGCTCTCGGCCACGGCGACGAAGCTGCGCAGCAGCTGAGGATCGAGGATGTCGTTCAACGCGGGTATTTGATTTGTCACTGCGACGCATTCCATCATTTAATTTCCCAATTGCCAAGCGCGCGCGTACAGTCTGCTCCTCTACCCGCAGGCTCTTTTTCGCGAGGCATCCCCCATGTCCAACCACGAATCCCTGTTGCGCGAGGCCGTGCATCTGGCGCAGGCCAACCGCGCGCGCGGCGGCCGGCCCTTCGGCGCCGTGCTGGCCCGCGACGGCCAGCTGATCGCCACCGGCGTCAACGGCATCGTCCACAGCCACGACCCGACCAGCCACGCCGAAATGGAGGCGATCCGTGCCGCCAGCCGGCGCCTGCAGAGCCCGGATCTGCGCGGCTGCGCGATCTATGCCAGCGGCCATCCGTGCCCGATGTGCCTGGCGGCGCTGGTGATCAGCGGCGTGCAGGAGGTCTACTACGCGTTCGACAACAACGACGCCGCGCCCTACGGCCTGTCGAGCGAGGCCACCTACCAGGCGTTGCGGTTGACGCTCGATCCGCCGCCGTTGCCGCTGATCCGGCTCGATGTCGGTATCACGGCCGATGCGGTCTATGGCCGTTGAAGTCCATGGCAATTGAAGTCTCCACCGGCAGGCGCAGCATCGCCGCGCCGGGCTGGGCGCTGGCCGCGATCGTGCTGGCCGGCCTGAACCTGCGTCCCTTCCTGACCGGCATCGGCCCGCTGGCTCCGACGATCCGCGCCAGCACCGGCCTGGACTATCGCGGCATGGCGTGGCTGACGCTGCTGCCGATGGTGCTGATCGGGGTCGGTGCCTGCCTCGCACCGGCCATGCGCAGTTGGCTGGGCGAACGGCGCGCGGTGCTGCTCGCCTTGACGCTGGTCGGCATCGGTTCGCTGTTACGGCTCGCCTGGCCCGGCGGGACAGCGCTGATTGCCACGGCCGCGCTGTGCGGCCTCGGGACGGCGGCCGCGCAGGCGGCGCTGCCCGCGATCGTCAAGCGCCAGTTTCCGACGCGGATGGCGATGGTGATGGGCCTCTATTCGGCCGCGCTGATGGCGGGCGGCGCGCTCGGTGCGCAGCTGACGCCGTGGATTGCCGGCCTGAGCGGCAGCTGGCATGCGGGACTTGCCGTGTGGGCGCTGCCGGCATGGGCCGGATGGCTGCTGGCGTGGCGGACGCTGCCGCGCGATGCGGCCGTCGAGCCAGCGATTCCTGCCGGCGACGTCGCCGATGCCAGGGCCAGAGCGAACGCCACCGACATCGTTGATGCCAGAGCCAAGGCCAACCGCCCCACTGCAATTCCGGTGCTGCGGCTGCTCAAGCGCCCACGCACCTGGCTGCTGATGGCCTCGTTCGGCGTGATGAACGGCGGCTATGCCTCGCTGATCGCGTGGCTCGCCGCCTACTACCAGGAGCGCGGCTGGAGCGGCCCGGCTTCGGGCGGCTTGATCGCCGTCATGTCGGTGGCGCAGGCCGCTGCGGCGCTGGCGCTGCCGACGCTCGCGGCCCGCAGCCCGGATCGGCGCGCATGGCTGGCGCTCGCGCTCGCCCTGCAGGCGATCGGCTTCGCCGGGCTGGCCGGATGGCCGGATCTCGCGCCGCTCGCATGGGCCATCATCGGCGGCGCCGGCCTGGGCGGCTGCTTCTCCCTCTACCTGGTGGTTGCGCTGGACCACCTGCCGCGCCCCGAAGACGCCGCCGCGCTTGGCGCGCTGATGCAGGGCGGCGGCTTCCTGCTGGCCGGCTGCGCCCCGTGGCTGGCGGCAGTGCTGCACGACGCCACCGGCAGCTTCGCCGCTGCCTGGTGGTACCACCTCGCCGCGGTCGTGCTGGTGATGCTGGCCACCACGCGTTTCGATCCGCGCCGGTATCTGCTGGCGATGCCGGGCCGGGCCTGATGGTCTTGCTGGGGCGAAGGCGCAGGGCTTCGTCCCAGCTCTATCTCCTCTCCATCCGCGTCGACCCGGCACTTCACCATCGCGGATAGATCTCCGATTTACGAATCTCGCCTCCCGGTGCTTGCCCCAGGAAAGCTGCCTCGGAGACGCTTCGTAGAACCTTCAGTCATCGATGCATTCAAAAGTGTAAGATTGCAGTCAATGAAAGCAATTCACACGAGGTGACTATGGCTATCCTGACGATCCGAAATGTGCCAGACGAGGTGCACCGGGCCCTGCGCATGCGCGCCGCGGTCCACGGCCGCAGCACCGAGGCAGAAGTACGACAAATACTGGAGAACGCCGTGATGTCGGAGCAACGTGTTCGGCTGGGTGATGCCTTGGCCGAAATCAGTCGCCGAGTCGGACTGACAAACGAAGACTTCGCCGTGCTGGAGCAGGGACGCGATAAAACGCCAGCGGAGCCAATGAGGTTCGAATGATCGTACTCGACACGAATGTCGTCTCCGAGGCGATGAAGCCGGAACCCAACGAAGCGGTACGCGCCTGGCTAAACGATCAGGTCGCCGAAACCTTGTATGTCTCCAGCGTGACGCTGGCAGAACTGCTGTTCGGTATCGGAGCGCTCCCGGACGGGCGACGCAAGCAAGGCTTGACGGAGGCATTGGACGGCGTGATCGCGCTGTTCGGTGAGCGGATATTAACGTTCGACACCGATGCCGCCCGGCACTATGCGGAATCGGCGGTCAAGGCAAGAGCAGCGGGCAAAGGCTTTCCGACACCCGACGGATATATTGCGGCCATTGCCGCGTCGAGGGGATTTATCGTGGCGACCCGCGATACCAGCCCCTTTGAAGCAGCCGGACTCACTGTCATCAATCCCTGGAACCGGCCGTAACCTGAAGTCGCCATTCCAGACTATCCGCCACGGATCACCAAGCAGCTACGCCCCGCGTACCCGTTTCTGCGTACAACCGAGGTGATGCCGGACACGACCGTACCCGTTTCTGCGTAAGCCGGCCCCGCCTTTCAATCCAGTCTTGATCCCAGGCACGGCGTGCCGATCGGCATGCCGCCGCGCTGCCGCATTCATTTCCGATGTAACGCCGCATTACGCACGCGCAACGCGCCGCGTCGCCCCTGCACGCCCTGATCCCGACGAAAAAGCCTTGCCACGCAAGGAGATGCGTCGGCAAGGGCCGTCGATCGACGCCGCCGCGGCAACGCCATGGCGTTGTGAGAGTGCCTTACAAGTGCAACGGCCGCAGCAGCGAGCGCGCCGCTACATTGCAGCCATGTTCAACGCGCCCCGCCAAGGAGCTCAGAGATGAAACGCACCAAACGAACGCTGTCCATCCTCGTGCTGCTGTCCGCCACCGCCGCCATGTTGTCGGCCTGCATCGTCGTCCCGCATGGGCATGGACACGGGCATCACCATCGCCATCACCGCTATTGATGGAAATGCGGCCGCGCCAAGGGCCGCGATTCGCATCGCAGTGCATCACCGCAACGCCAAGCTTGTTATCCGCAGCAGGAGTACCTGATGAACCGCCCTCTGATTCTCGCGCTCGCCACCCTCGCCGCCGGCTCGGTCTTCGGCTTCGTGTCGCCGGCCCAGGCGCATGACGGCCCTCGCTACGATCGCGACCATGGCTACCGCCACGTTGCGCCCCCGCCGCCGCGCTACGAAGCGCCACGGGCCGCACGCCGGGGACAGGTGTGGGTGCCGGGCTACTGGCGTGCCGCCGGTCCGCGCTATGTGTGGCAACCGGGCCATTGGGAACGCGCACGCCCCGGCTACCGGTATGTGCCCGAGCGCTGGGTGCAAGGACCGCGTGGCTGGGTGATGCGGCCGGGTCATTGGGTTCGATTCCGGTAAGCCGCAGCGGGTCTCCTGTCGTCCCCGCGCCAGCGGGGACCCAGGGGTTTCGAGTCGCTGGGCGACGCAAAGCCGCCCCCCGTTTCAACCTTCCTTCACCCCACAGGGCCGGCCAACTGCGCCGGCCCTTTGTCATTGCGGCAGCACCTGCGGTGCGATGCCGCGAACCTGTGTTGCCTATCAAACATTGCTGCGGCACAGCGGTCGATACACTTGCCCTCACGGTTTCACCCTATCGCATCGGTACGCACGCAGCGGCCGATTGGAGGCGTCATGGCAAGCGAGAATCGAATCGTACCGGTCGTGCTGTGCGGCGGCACGGGGTCGAGGTTATGGCCCCTGTCGCGGGACGGCCATCCGAAGCAGTTCCTGCGTCTGCTGGGCGAACATACCTTGCTGCAGGACACGCTGCTTCGCGTGCGCGGCATCGAGGGTGTCGGCGCCCCGATCCTGGTCAGCAATGAAGCGCACCGCTTCGTCGTCGCCGAACAGGCGCGCGAAATCGGCTGCGAGCCGGCGGCGATCCTGCTCGAACCGCATGCGCGCAACACGGCGCCGGCGGCCGCGGTCGCCGCGCTGAAGGCGCAGGCCGGCGGCGACGATCCGATCCTGCTGGTGCTGCCGTCGGACCATCTGGTACGCGACCATGACGCCTTCGCGCGCTCGGTCGCCGCAGCCAGCGCGGCCGCCGCCGCCGGCGCAGTCGCCACGCTCGGCGTGGTGCCGACCTTCCCGGCAACGGGCTACGGCTATATCAAGGCGGTGCCGACCAACGACGGCGCGCTGATGACGGTCAAACGCTTCGTCGAGAAGCCGTCGCTGGAGCAGGCCACCGACTTCCTGGGCGAAGGCAATTGCTATTGGAACAGCGGCATGTTCCTGTTCCGCGCGTCGGTCTATCTCGACGCCCTGCGCCAGTTCGCCCCCGACATCTTGCGCGCCGCCGAACAGGCGGTGGCGCGCGGCAAATCCGATCTGGATTTCTGCCGGCTCGACGCCGATGCCTTCGGCGCGTGCCCGTCCGACTCGATCGACTATGCGGTGATGGAGCATCTGCGCGACGGACGCATGGCGCCGCTGGCCGCCGACTGGAGCGATATCGGCTCGTGGGACGCGGTATGGAAGGCGGCCGACAAGACCGAAGGCAACAACGCGGCGGTCGGCAATGTGGTCACGCATGGCGCGCGCGATTGCCTCGTCCATGCCTCGCACCGGATGGTGGCGGTGGCGGGACTGGAAAACGTGATCGTGGTGGAGACGCCCGACGTCGTGCTGGTCGTCCACAAGAACCATGCGCAGGACGTCAAGCAACTGGTCGAAACGCTGCGCGCGCAAGGGCGCCCGGAGGCCACGCAGCATCGACAGGTCTACCGGCCCTGGGGCTCGTACGACAGCGTCGACCACGGCCAGCGCTATCAGGTCAAACGGATCAGCGTCAAACCCGGCGCCAAGCTGTCGCTGCAGAAGCACCACCACCGCGCCGAGCATTGGGTGGTGGTGTCCGGCACCGCGCGCGTGCGCCGCGGCGACGTCGAATTCCTGCTGACCGAGGATCAGTCCACCTATATCCCGATCGGCGAAACCCACAGTCTGGAAAATCCCGGCCGGATCCCGCTCGAACTGATCGAGATCCAGTCCGGCTCGTACCTTGGCGAAGACGACATCATCAGGATGGCAGATATTTATGGGCGCACTTGACCTGCAACCGCTCGGCCCGCTGGCGGCCGGCGATCTCGAACTCCAGCCGCAGCAGCACGACGATGCGGCGGCCGGCAGCGGCGCACGCCGCAAGCGTGCGCTGATCACCGGGATCACCGGCCAGGACGGCGCCTATCTGTGCGAACTGCTGCTTGCCAAGGGCTACGAGGTCCATGGCATCAAGCGGCGCAGCTCGCTGTTCAATACCGAGCGCATCGATCATCTGTACCAGGATCCGCAGGCCCCCGACCGCCGGCTGATCCTGCACCATGGCGACATGACGGACACTGCGAGCATGGTGCGCGTGGTGCAGCAATCGCAGCCGGACGAGATCTACAACCTGGCCGCGCAAAGCCACGTGCAGGTGTCGTTCGAAGAGCCGGAATACACCGCGAATACCGACGCGCTCGGTACGCTGCGGCTGCTCGAGGCGATCCGGATCCTCGGCCTGGAGAAGACCACGCGCTTTTACCAGGCCTCGACCTCCGAGCTGTACGGCCTGGTGCAGGAGATTCCGCAGAAGGAAACCACGCCGTTCTATCCGCGCAGCCCGTACGCGGCCGCCAAGCTCTACGCCTACTGGATCACGGTGAACTACCGTGAGGCGTACGGCATGTACGCCTGCAACGGCATCCTGTTCAATCACGAGAGCCCGCTGCGCGGCGAGACCTTCGTGACACGCAAGATCACGCGCGCCATCGCGCGGATCGCGCTCGGCCTGCAGGACACGCTGCATCTGGGCAACCTGTCGTCGCTGCGGGACTGGGGCCATGCGCGCGACTATGTGCAGATGCAGTGGATGATGCTGCAGCAGGAGGCGCCCGAGGACTTCGTCATCGCCACCGGCGAGCAGCACAGCGTGCGCGAGTTCGTGCAGCGCGCCGCCGCCGAGCTCGGCATCACGGTGCGCTTCGAAGGCAGCGGCGTCGACGAAATCGGCGTGATCGCGGCGATCGACAACGGCCGACAGCAACTGGCGCCAGGCCGCAAGGTCGGCGACGTGATCGTGCGGGTCGATCCGCGCTACTTCCGTCCCACCGAGGTCGACACGCTGCTGGGCGATCCCACCCGGGCGCGCGAGCGGCTGGGCTGGTCGCCGACCACCAGCTTCGACGAACTGGTGCGCGAGATGATCGCCGCCGACTACGCGGCGGCGCGGCGCGATGCCCTGTGCAAGCTGGCGGGCTTTCGGGCCTACGATCATCACGAATGATTGGGGGAAGGCGAGCGCATGCAGGCATTGGATGCATGGGATGTACCGAACGCATGAACGCATGACATGACGGCCCCGGCCTGCTGCGGCAGCGGGGCCGCAAACACAAGAGGCGAGCGTGGAGCGGATATTGCGCGGAATCGGCGCCAATGCGCTGGGCCAGGCGGTCACCATCGTGACGCAGCTGCTCAGCGTGCCGATGTTCCTGGCGGCATGGGGTCCGGAGCGCTATGGCACCTGGCTGATGGTGATCGCGGTGCCGGTCTATCTGGGGCTGGCCGACCTGGGCTTCACCGGCGTGGCGGTCAACCGCATCAATATGAGCATCGCCGCGGGCAATCAGCGCGCGGCAGTGGTGTGCTACCAGTCGGCGCTGGTGCTGCTGCTGTTGATCGGCGCGGTGCTGGCAGCCGTCGCGATGCTGCTGGGCGCGGCCTTCGGCAGCGCGATCCAGGGCTGGACCGGACTGGCGGGCGGCGCCGCGGTGCTGGCGATGCTGATGATCGCGATCCAGGTCTCCACCTATATGCTGGCGCTGCTGTCGCACGGCGTGTTCTGGAGCGCAGGCCGCTACGCCGAGGCCACCATGTGGTTCAACCTGTTCCGCCTGGTCGAGTTCGGCGCGCTGGCGGCCGGCGTGCTGTTGTTCGACGGCGGCTTCCTGCTGCTGCTGACGCTGCTGGCGATCGTTCGCGTGCTGCTGGTGATCGTGATGTACCGGCGCATGATGACCTTCGCGCAATGGGCCCGCGTCGGCGTCTCGGCGTTCTCGCGCGCCGAACTGCGCGAGATGCTGCTGCCCGCGCTGGCGCTCAACGCCTTCCCGATCGGCAACGCCCTCAATATGCAGGGCATGGTGCTGTGCGCGGGCTTTATCTTCGGGCCCGCGTTCGTCGCCTACTTCAGCGCGATGCGCACCTTGTCGCGCATTCCCTACCAGCTGGGCCAGTTGATCAGCCAGGCGCTGTCGCCCGAGATCGGCCGGCTCTACGGCCAGCGCAACGCCACCGCGCTGCGCGCCTTGTTTCGCCACGCGCTGACGGCCTCCGTCGGACTGGCCAGCGCCTGCGGCGTCTTCCTGTACATCGCCGGCGAATGGATCTGCCAGCTGTGGACGCACGGCAAGATCGCGCCGATCCATCCGGACTACAGCTGGCTGCTGGCGGCCGCGGTGGTCAACTCGCTGTGGCACACGGCCTCGGTGATGGTGACCTCGACCAACAACCATGCGCGGCTGTCGCTGGTCTATCTGGGCGCCAATATCGCGGGCCTGCTGATTGCGGTGGTGGGCGGCAAGCTGTTCGGGCAGCCGGCGGTCTCGTTCGGCGTGCTGGCCACCGAGCTGCTGATCCTGCTGGTGCTGCTGCCGCAGATCCACGGCTTTGCGCGGCACGGACTGGCCGGCGCCCTGGTCAAGCCGTGACGGCATCGAGGCGACCGCTCGCCATGCCGGTCGGCTGATCGGCCGAATGCAAAACGGCCGAATGCAAAACGGCGCGGCTTCGCTGGCCGCGCCGTCATCCGCGCCGTCATCCGCGCTGTCGGTCGACCCGGCACGACCGGTCAGACGATATACCCTTCCTCACGCTGGAAATACGCCAGATCCTCGGGCAGTTCCTGCACCGCCTTGGCCGGGCAGCCGCCGTACAGCATGTGCGGCGCCGCCATGCTGCGATTGAGCACCGCGCCGGCGGCCAGCACGCTGTAGTCCGGCAGGGCCGCGCCAGGCAGCAGGATCGAGCCGGTGCCGACGAAGCAATAGGCGCCGATCGTCACGGGCGCGCAGCGCTGGCGCGACTCGCGGATCGACACGCTGTGCGTCAGGAACTGGCTGCGATAGCCGGCCACCGTTGAATAGGCGCCGACCGTGATGGTATCGGTGCAGTCCAGGATATGGCGCGAGGTGATCGCGGCATGCCGCCCGATCACCAGCGCGGGATCGCGGTCGGCGGCATCGCGGAAATGCGGCGAATCGGTGAGTCCCTGCGGAAATCCCGACACCCAGTTCAGGCTGCCGAGAATGGCATGCTCGCCCAGGCTGAGCCGGCGGATTCCCTTGACCAGCGTCAGATGCGCCACGCGCGAGTGCGGTCCCATCTCGAGCTCGTCGCACAGCACCAGCGACCAGCCGATGCGCGCGGTGGGGTCGATGCGCGCGCCGCAGAAGCGGTTCAACAGCCGCCGCCGCAGCGGCCACGGCAGGCCGATGGAGACGGCCGCCAGCACTTTCCTGATCATGACTGCCTCCCGAACACGGGGCCGCGTACCACGCGTTCATAAGTCGCGCGCGGATTGGTCAGATGCTTGGTGACGCGGTAGTACGCCGATGCCAGATCGTCGTACGGGCGCCGCTCGCGCCCCAGAATCTTGCGGAACATGCGCTGCTCGAACTGGCGATGCGCCTCCACCAGCCTCGCCGAACCGGTGATCGATTCGGCGTAGACGCGGTAGCAGCTGAGGAAGTCCGGCACATTGCGGAAGGTCGCCCCGGCCAGCGCCATGTCGATCACCAGTTCGCCATCCCAGTTCGAGCGGTTCTCGACATTGAATCCGCCGACCGCGCGATAGGTTTCGGCGCGGAAGAAGGTCGACGGCTGGATCGCGATGCTGGCGCCATAGGCGGCGCGGCGCAGGCCGAAGCGGTCGGAATACACGCGCCGCACCAGCGCGCCCTCGCCATCGATCACGTAGCCATTGCCGCAGATCACGTCGCACGACGGATAGCGGCGAAAGTACGCTGCGACCTTGGCGAACGCCTCGGGCAGGAACAGATCGTCGGAGTTCAGATAGCAGAAGATTTCGCCGGTGGCCGCCGCGAAGCCCTTGTTCAAGCCGTCTGCCGGACCGTTGTCGGGTTCGAGGATGCAGCGATCGATCGATCCCGCATGGCGCGCGATGATGTCGCGGCTGCCATCGGTCGATCCGGGGTCGACCACGATGTATTCGAGCTCGCAACCGTGCTGGCCCGTGACGGAGCGAATCGCCTGCTCCAGATACCGCGCCTGGTTGAACGAGACCGTGACGACGCTGAACCTCATCGCACGCTCCGCAGCGGCTGACGATAGCCGTTGGCATGGTGCCAGGCGAACAGCATGCCGAGGAACATCGCCGACTCCCAGCGGTGATCGGCCGAGAACGGCGAGAAGAACACGTCCCAGACGAACTGCGCGGTGCCTACGTAGAAGAAGATCGGCATCGTCGGCATGTTGCGCACGAACAGCCAGAGGGTGCGCGCCAGCATGCAGATCCAGTAGAGGCCGCCGACGATGCCGCTCCAGATCAGCGCGCCCATCAGGAAGGAGTGGGCGGGAATCAGCGTGTCGTCGGTGACGACGATCTTGTCGTCGAGCGCAGCGCCCATCTGGTACACCAGCACGCTGTAGGCGTCCTGGTAGCCGTTGCGGTCCACCGCCCACGAGCCATGACCGAGCAGCGGCGCATCGAGGAAGGCGCGCACCGAGATCAGGATTTCCGAGCGGCCGCCGAACAGGATGCCCAGCTCGCTGGTGGCCTGCACGGTGTACTTGTGCGCCGCCTCCGGAGTCAGGAAGCTGAAGTCCGACGCGTGCGCGAAGATCATCGAGAACAGCGCGTTGAGCGCGGCGATCACCAGCACCAGCACGCCGAACAGCAGCGGAATGCCGCCGCGCGTATGGGTGAGGCTGCGCACCCACGCCACCACCGAGCTGCGGCGCATCAGGTAGATCGCCAGCGCCAGCAGCGGCAGACCGGCCGCGCTGCGGAAGTCGAACACCACGGACACCGCGCAATAGGCCAGGATGCACAGCGCGATGCGCAGCGCCCCGGCGCGCACCATCGACAGATAGCACAGCAGCAGCATCAGCACCGGCATCGCGTAGCCCCATTTCCAGGGGTTGTACAGCATCTCCTCGGTGGGGGCGCGGCTGAGGTTGACGATCTCGCTGAGCGCGGCGCCGATCAGGAAATACCAGATCCGCTTCGGGCTGCCCTGGCTGAAGTGCGTGCCGATCGCAAACACCGTCAGGAAGAACACGCCCGGCGCCAGCACGCCCTTGATCGACGACGTCAGCGGCGTAGCATTGGACAGGTCCGACAGCGCCTGCGCGAAGGCCCACATCAGCGTCAGCCCAAGGAACGACGCATAGCCGCGCTCGATCCGCAGCGTCGACAGCGCGGCCAGGCCGTAGGCCGCCGCGATGAACTCGCCGATATACACTTCGCCGATCACATTGACCTTGATCGCGCACAGTGCGCCCAGCCCGAGGTACAGCAGCATCGCCGAATGGCTGGTGCGGGCGCCGATCGGCAGGGTCGAGGTGGTTTGCATGGTGTGGCCGCCTTCTGAGTCGGTGAGCGGGTATGCCGTGCGGGCCGGTCGCCGGACCGGGAGGCCGCAACCGCGAAGCCACGGACCCGCATGGCCGCACGATGCCGGGGGGTAAGCATGTTTTCCGTTCGATGGCGCACACCGCGGCACGCCACCTTCCGCCAATGTGCGCCAGCCCACAGTCGGCTGCACAAGCGCGCGCTAGAGTCCGTCCAGTGCACGCCCTTCCGGGTGCAGTCCGGTGTGCCCGATCATCGCCCGATCGCCACGCCGGTGTCCCACTCCGCCGATCCACAGTCAGTGTCACAGCCATGAATCAGCCTCCAACCCGCATCTTCGTTGCCGGCCATCGCGGCATGGTCGGCGGCGCCATCGTGCGCGCGCTCGGCGCGCGTCCGGACATCACTGTCATCACCCGCACGCATGCCGAACTGGACCTGTGCGACCAGGCCAAGGTACGCGCCTTCTTCGCCGAGCAGCGCATCGACGAGGTCTATCTCGCCGCGGCGCGCGTCGGCGGCATCCATGCGAACAACACCTATCCGGCCGAATTCATTCAGCAAAACCTGCTGATCGCGGCCAACGTCGTCCACGAGTCGTGGCGCTCCGGCGTCAAGCGCCTGCTGTTCCTGGGCTCGAGCTGCATCTATCCGGCCTTCGCCACGCAGCCCATCGACGAGGCGGCGTTGCTGACCGGCGCGCTGGAACCGACCAATGCGCCGTACGCCATTGCCAAGATCGCCGGCATCAAGCTGTGCGAGAGCTACAACCGGCAATACGGCACCGACTTCCGCTGCGCGATGCCGACCAATCTTTACGGTCCCGGCGACAACTACCACCCCGAGAACAGCCACGTGATCCCGGGCCTGCTGCGGCGCTTTCACGAAGCCAGGCAGAGCGGCGCCAGCGAGGTGGTGGTGTGGGGCACCGGCACGCCGCTGCGCGAGTTCCTCTACGCCGACGACCTCGGCCAGGCCTGCGTGCATCTGATGTCGCTGCCACAGCAGCAGTACCGCGACCACGCCGGCGCGCCGGGCTTCTTCAATGTCGGCAGCCCGGACGAGGTCAGCATCCGCGTGCTGGCCGAGCTGATCGCCGACACGGTGGGCTTCCGCGGCGCCATCCGCTTCGACACCAGCAAACCCGACGGCACGCCGCGCAAGCGGCTGAACTCGCGCCGCATCGAGGGGACCGGCTGGAAGCCGACCGTGTCGCTGGTCGACGGCCTGCGGCTGGCCTATCAGGACGCGCTGCAAAGCGGCCGCCTGGAAAGCCCGGGGCGACGCCAGCCGCGGCTGGTCGCGCTGCGCTGAGCCCGCGGCTCCGGAACGCGCGCCGATGAAGATCCTCCTGTACTGCCTCAATTACTCCCCCGAGCTGACCGGCATCGGCAAGTACACCGGCGAACAGGCGCGGTGGTTCGCGGCGCGCGGCCACCAGGTGCGCGTCGTCACGGCGCCGCCCTACTATCCTGCCTGGCGCGTCGGCACCGGCTATCGCGCGTGGCAATACCGGCGCGAGCAGCACGACGGCGTGCAGATATGGCGCGCGCCCATCTGGGTGCCGCGCCAGCCGTCGGGACTCAAGCGTGTGCTGCATCTGGCCAGCTTCGCGCTGAGCAGCCTGCCCTGCCTGCTGGCGCAATGGCGCTGGCGTCCGGATGTGGTGATGGTGGTCGAGCCGCCGCTGCTGTGCAGCCCTGCCGCGCTGCTGCTCGGCCGCTGGACCGGCGCGAAGACCTGGCTGCATGTGCAGGACTACGAAGTCGATGCGGCGTTCGCGCTGGGCCTGCTGAAGCAGCCGCTGTTGCGCAGGCTCGCGTATGCGCTCGAACGCCATGCGATGGCGGGCTTCGACTGCGTCTCGACGATCTCCGAAGCGATGCTGCGGCTCGCGCGTGACAAGGGCGCGCCGGCGGAACGCACCCAGCTGATCCCGAACTGGGTCGACCTGCGCGCGATCCAGCCCGGCCGCGGCAGTCTCTATCGCCGTCGGCTCGGCATTCCGCCCGACGCGACGGTGGCCTTGTACTCCGGCAACATGGGCAACAAGCAGGGGCTGGAAGTGTTGGCCGAGGCGGCACGGCAACTGCGCGACCGGCCCGACATCTGGTTCGTGCTATGCGGCGACGGCGCGGGACGGCCTGCGCTCGAGCAGGCCTGTGCCGGGCTGGCCCAGGTCCGCTTTCTGCCGCTGCAGCCGGCGTCGCGCTTTCCGGCGCTGCTGGCGGCCGCCGATCTGCATCTGCTGCCGCAGCGGGCCGATGCCGCCGATCTGGTGCTGCCGTCGAAGCTGGCCGGCATGCTGGCCAGCGGGCGGCCTGTCATCGCGACCGCGCATCCCGGCACCGAGCTGGCCCGGCTGGCGGCGCGCTGTGGCCGCGTGGTGGCGCCCGGCGACGGCCTCGCGCTGGCCGCAGCAATCGACGGGCTGGCCGCCGACCCTGCCGCGCGCGATGCGCTCGGCAAGGCCGGCCGGGCGTGGGCCGAGCGGCATCTGGACCGCGACGCGGTGCTGGGCCGCTGGGAGGCCGCGATGCAGGCGCTGTGCGGCGAGGCCACGGCGGTCAGCGTGCCGGCCGCCAGTGTCGGCACCGATTAGCCGATCGGGCGGACCCGCGGGGAACGTTGGCTAACGCTGGCGAACGTTGGGAGCTTTGACGCGCGGTCCGAGATTCTTACCGGTCGCTGCCGCTGGTCACGCCGCCGCCGCCCGTGCCGCGATCGGACGTGCCGCTGCCCTTGGTCGCACCGGACGGCGTACTCGCCTTGCCGCCGCCCGCGCTGGCGCGGCTGCTGCCCTGAGTGGAATCCGATACGCCGCCGGCACGGCGCGAGTCCGTTGCCGGCTTGCCGCTGGTCGCGTCGCCGCCGCGGTTGGCCGCGGTGCCGCCCCCGGTATTGCCCGCACCGCCGCCGGGCGCCGCCTTCGCGCTGCCGGGCGGCTGCCGCCCGCCCGACGGCGAGCCGGTGGTCGGACTGCCGCCATGCTCGACATCGCCGGCACGGGATTGACGAGAGCCGCCGGCCCCCGCCTGCGCACCACCCTGCGCGCCGCCGCCACCTTGCGCGGCGCCTTGGACGCTCGACTGCGCGCCCTGGCCCGGGCCCACCGCGCCGCGCGCGCCGCCGCTGACCGGACCGCTTGCATCACCCGCACCGGCAGCGGTTCCCGACGAGGTCGCGCCCGTCCCGGTCGTGCCTTGCGCGCCGGCGTTATCGCTCATGCCGGTCGAACCGGCCTTGCCGCTGCCGCCGGTCGAACGGCCCTGTGCCATCGCGAGCTGGCTGGCCAGCGCGAGGCACGACGCGGCCACCACCAGCAGATCTCGTGGTTTCATGCTGTCCCTCCTGACTGTCGATGCAGTGATGTGGTGATGCGGTGGTGCGGTGATCTACGCCCTCTTCACGCAAGCCGCATGCCGGCGTTGGGCGGCCACCGGCGACATGCCGTCCCTGCGCCGCTCGGCACCGCTTGCAGAAATTGCTCCACAGGCTTGCATATTTGGGGCCGAGCCCGCATTGGTGCCAGCGGCGCAGGGA
>NZ_JABTYE010000008.1 GCF_013314895.1 Cupriavidus gilardii
CCTGAGGGGGAGAGGGAGAACACAGTTGGCAAGAGTCTGGCGCCTCGCCGGTTTGCTCCCCTCTCCCGCTCGCGGGAGAGGGGCGGGGGAGAGGGCAACGGCGCCTGCCTCGCGACAACGCTCAGTCGAGCCCCCTGCCCCCACGAAACCCATCCCGCAGCTCGCGCTTGAGCACCTTGCCGATCGCGCTGCGCGGCAGCTGCGGGCACAGTTCCAGCGCGGCGAGCCGCTGGGTCTTGCCGACCTGCGCGTTGACCCATTCGCGCAGCGCTTCGGCGTCGACGGCAGCGCCCTCGCGCAACACCACGAAGGCGACCGGCGTCTCGCCCCAGCTTTGCGACGGCACGCCGACCACCGCGCATTCGACCACGTCCGCATGCTGCTGCAGCACCGCTTCGAGGTCGCTCGGATAGATATTGAAGCCGCCGCTGATGATCATGTCCTTCTTGCGGTCCATCAGCGTCAGGAAGCCGTCCTCGTCGAAGCGGCCCACGTCGCCCGTGCGGATGAAACGCTTGCCGGTGGCGTCGTACCACTCCGCGGCGGCGGTCTTGTCGGGCTGCTTGTGATAGCCCGTCATGATGGTGTTCGAATGCCCGACCACCTCGCCGATCTGGCCCACCGGCACCTCGTTGCCGTCGTCGTCGATCAGCCGGATGTCGTGCCCTTCCATCGGCTTGCCGACCGTATGCAGCTTGTCCGGGAATTCGTGCGCGGCCAGCACGCAGCTGCCGCCGCCTTCGGTCATGCCGTAGTACTCGACCAGCCCGCCCGGCCAGCGGCGCAGGATGTCCGCCTTCAACGCGGCGGACAGCGGCGCGCTGGTCGAGAACTTCATCCGGAACGACGACAGGTCGTAGCGATCGAAATCCTCGCGGGCCAGCAGCCGCTGGTATTGCACCGGCACCAGCATCGCGTGGGTGACGCGATGCCGCTCGGCCAGCTCGAGATAGCGCTGTGCGTCGAACTTCGGCATCAGCACCACGGTGCCGCCAAGCGCCAGCGTCGGGATAAAGCTGACCAGCGTGGTGTTCGAATACAGCGGCGTGGCAATCAGCGTCACTGCGTCGGCTCCGTAGCCGCCGGTCTCGTTGACGCGGCGGATCTGGTTCCAGCGCAGCGCGTGGTCGTGCACGATGCCCTTGGGCGCGCCCGTGGTGCCGGACGAATAGATGATGTTGAAGACCTGCCCGTCTCGCAGCGGCGTCTCGCGCGGCCGGCTGCCGGCGGGCGCCAGCCATTGCTCGAATAGGTTGCCGGTCGGCGCGCCGCGCAGACCGATGCGCGGCACCGTGGCTTCGATGCCGGCGCCCTGCAGGGCATCGAGCACCGGTGCGTCGACGAACAGCAGCTTCGCATCCGAGTCGGCGATCATGCCGGCCAGCGCCTGCGGCGTCGACGACGGTGCCAGCGGCGCGATGGCGACGCGGGCGCGCAGCCCGCCGAGGAATACCGCCGCATACTCGATCGACGCGGCGGCGCAGATCGCCAGCGCATCGCCCGGCTGCAGCCCATCGCGCTGCAGGGCGGCGGCCACGCGGTCGATCAGCCCGTCGAACTCGCGATACGACAGGCTGGCCCGATCGTCGATGACAGCGGGATGCTCGGGGCGGGCGTTGGCGTGGGCACGCACGCAGTCGGCGAGATTGCCGAGCGGCTGGTCCAGCAGGGACGCGATCTGCATGACGGGATGTCTCCTAGCGATTGGTGCGGCGGCGCGTACCAGTGCGCGCGGACCGACTTATTTTTCTAAAATCACCGCTGCCATTGTATTCGCGATGCCCCATCGGCGTTTACGTACCGATGAAGCCCTGCCTTCGTCATACCGTAAGCCTCAATCGGAGATCCGTGCCTCTGCGCCGCGCTTCAGGCCGCATGCCGACGTCGGCCGATCATGGCGGCTGCCATCCGCAACCGCAATTGCAGGCGCGGCTTGTGCCCCCAGCTGCTGGTCATCGTCGCCGACACCGGCCGCCAGCCGCGTGGCTCGATCTCCTTGCTGCCGGCGCCGATCTCGAAATCGAAGCCGGACGGCGTGCGGCCATAGAAGGAAAAGGTGCCGTCGGGATCGGGATGCTGCCCCAGCCCGAGGCTCAGCGGGACCTTCAGCCTCCCGGCGCGTTCGAAGGCGGCGCCGACATCGGCCAGTTCCCGTGTCTGCAACATGAAATGGTGCAGACGCTTCTTCCACGGCAGATCGAAGATCGCCACGGAATGGTGCCGACGATTGCAATGCAGGAACACCCCACCCAACGTGACGGGCCCGATCTGCGTCGCCAGCCGTTCGCTGATGCCGAACCCGAGCCCGTCGACATAGAAGCGCACCATCGCCACCGGATCGCGGCTCACCAGCACGGCGTGGCCAAGACCCAGCTCGCCTGTGCAAAAGCCGCCGGATACCAGCTTCGAAGCGAAAGGCCTGCCCGCGGACTGCGGGCCGGTATGCAGTTCCACCGCATTGCCGGCCGGGTCGATTACGCGACACAGCCGCTGGACGCGCCGCGCCCGCGCCAACGCGGCCAGGTCCCGCTCGACCGTATGGCCGGCTTGTTCGAGGCGGCGCAGCAGCGCGTCGAGCACCGCATCGCTGGCGCACTCGAGTCCCAGCGCGGCGACATCGTCCGCGCCGCCGGGCCGCACCACCAGCCGCTGCGCCGCCTCGTCCAGCTGAAAGCCGAGGCTGCCGTCGGTATTGCTCAGCGGCGCCGGCAAACCCAGCATGCCTTCACAGAACTGCGCCCACCGGTGGGGCTTGCGCACCTCGAACACCAGATATCCCAGCTTGATTGCGGCCTGCATCGTCGTCTCGCTCCAATCGCGGTAAAATCACATTGGTAATCCAAATTTATATGGACCATCTAAAAATGGATGGCATGCAAAATATAGCAGCCGGCATGGCGTTGTCAATGCCGCCGTTGCCGCCCGAGTTGCACGACACGCTGACGGTATCGGCCACGCCCCTTCCCAAGCGCGAACGTACGCGGCGGCAGTTGCTCGCCGCCGCAATTCAGGTGATCTCGACGCGGGGTATCGGCGCGGCGACGATCCAGGAGATCGCCGGCGTTGCCGGCATGACGCCGGCCACCGTCTATAACCACTTCGAATCGCGCAGCCAGATCATCGAGGCGATCGCCTTGTGGGTCGGTCAGACGCTATGTCAGCGGATATCAGATAGCTACGCGCATATCCCTGCGGGCGCGGAACGCATGGCCATCGGCAATCGCCGGTACTTGTGGCTGGCGCACCAAAGCCCACAGTGGGCGCTGGTCCTGCTCGACGTGGTGTCGGTCTCCCCGTCGCTGATCCGGCAGATCAGCAGCGACGCGCTGGCGGATCTGCGTCTAGGCGTCAAGCAGGGCAGCTTCCGCATCGCCAGCGAGGCGGCGGCAATGGACATGATCAGCGGGACGATCTCGCAGGCAATGCGCAGCGTGGCGCATGGGCTCACGCCGGCCGGTCACGATCGGGCCGTGGCAGCGACCGTGCTGTGCGGGTTGGGGATGGAGATCGGCGAGGCCCGTGAAGTGGCGTCCCGGCCGTTGCCGGAATTCCAGCCACTGGGCAGCGGCAAGGCGGACGCCATCGCGGGGGCCACGGCAAGCACGACGGCGGGCGCGGCGGGAGCGCCCGGGCGCGGCCGTCGGACTACTTGATCCGCTGCTTCTCCAGCTTGCGCGCCAGCGTGCGGCGATGCATGCCGAGCCGGCGCGCCGCCTCGGAGATATTGAAGCCGGTCGCAGCCAGCGTCTCGTGGATGTGCTCCCACTCGAGCGTCTTGATCGAAGTGGGACGACCGGTGACCTCGACGTCCACATCGCCGGTAGCGCGCTCGAAGGCGGCCTCGATGTCGTCGGTGGTCGAGGGCTTCGCCAGATAGTGGCAGGCGCCGAGCTTGACGGCCTCGACCGCGGTGGCGATGCTGGCATAGCCGGTCAGCACCACGATCAGCATGTCGGCATCGTGCGCGTGCAGCGCCTGCACGCAAGCCAGGCCCGAGGCCTCGCCCTTGAGCTTCAGGTCCACCACCGCATAGCCGGGCGAATGCTCCTTCAGCAGTTCGTTCATGCCTTCGAGGCTGGTCGCATGCAGGACCTGATAGCCGCGCCGTTCGAACGAGCGGCGCAGCGTGCGGGCGAAGGCCGCATCGTCCTCGACGATCATCAGCACGCGGCCCTCCGTGGTGGGTTCGCCGACCGCCGCGGTGTTGTGCTCGGGGTCATTGGGCTGCATCTTCGGCCTCCTCTTCCAGCGTGATTGCCGCCAGCGGCAGCTTCATCGTCACCACGGCGCCGCCCTGCGGACGGTTGAGCGCGGACACGCTGCCGCCCAGCGTGCGGGCGACGTTGACGACCAGGAACAAACCCAGTCCGCCGCCCGGCCGGCCCTTGCTCGACTGATAGGGCTTGCCCAGCCGCTCCAGCATCTGCGGCGCAAAACCGGGGCCTTCGTCTAGCACCGACAGCACCAGCGTATCATCCTCGCGCCGCACGTCGAGCCCGACCCAGCGCGGCGAGGCCTCCAGCGCGTTGTCCAGCACGTTGCAGACCATCTGCTTGATGGCCGAGTCCGACAGGATCGGCAGGTCCTGGCCGAAGCGGTATTCGTAGGAGAACTCGCCGACCGGCCGCGTCGCGCGCCATTCGGCGACCAGATCGTCGACGAAGCGGCGCACCGTGGTTTCGGTCAGCGCCTCGCCGCGCGCCTCGCCCGCCGACAGCAGGATGCCGCTGACGATCGACTTGCAGCGCTGCACCTGCGTCTGCATCTCGCCGAGCTCCTGCAGCAGTTCGGGGTCCTTCGAGAACGGCTCCATGCGGCGCCAGTCGGACAGGATCACCGCCAGCGTGGCGAGCGGCGTGCCCAGTTCGTGCGCGGCGCCCGAGGCCAGCAGGCCCATGCGGACGATGTGCTCCTCCTCGGCGGCGCGCTGGCGCAGGTCGGCCAGATGCTCGTCGCGGGCGCGCAGATTGCGCATGATCCGCGTGATGAAGACCACCAGCAGGGCCGCGTTCAGCACGAAGCAGATCAGCATGCCCTGGATATAGAGACTGCCCAGGCCCTGCTCGTGGTCCGGCGGCAGCGCCAGCGGCTTGCCGACCAGCGCCAGCCCGGCGAAGCACGAAGCGGTGACCACCACGATGACCCAGATCGACCACGCCTGCAGCAGCACCGCGCCGAGGATCACCTGCAGCAGATAGAGAAAGACGAAGGGGTTGGAGGCGCCACCGCTCAGATACAGCAGCGCGGTCAGCATGCCGATATCGACCAGCAGCGAAACGAACAGCTGGGTCTGCGAGACCTCGGCGACAAAGCGCAGCCGCAGCAGGCTCAGCGCGTTGAAGGCGATCAGACCGAGCAGCACCGCCAGCATCTGGTTGACCGGCAGCGGCACGTCCAGGCCGAAATGCACCACGCTGATGGTGGCGACCTGGCCGAGCACCGCGATCCAGCGCAGCTCGATCAGCTGCTCCATGTTCTTGCGGGCGGTGGCATCGCGCGCCCGCTCGCCCCGCCGCTCGGGAGCAGGGGCGCCATTGGCAGCCCCCAGCGCCGGGCCGGCGGGCTTCAGGGGGGAATCGGTGGAAAGAGGCATCGTCAGGGTCGAAGCAGGATGGCGCCGGCGATCGAAGCGAGCCACCGGGGCGCCGCGGGCCAAGGCATGCCCGGCATGGCGGGCATACGGGTCATGCACGGCAGGCGGGGCGGGCCAGCATGTCCCGCATTGTCCCTCATCGGCCGCGGCGCAGCCGAAGTTCCTCGCGGCCGACGTACCAGGCGGCGCCCAGCACCATCAGCGCCAGCCCGTACCAGGTCAGCGCATAGACCAGATGGCTGTTGTGGAAAGTCACCACGGTCAGCCCGCCGACCGGCCAGCGGCGCGGCGCGGCGTTCGCGCCAGGCGCGGCCTGCGGACCGGCATCGGCATCGGCATCGGCATCGGCATCGATGAAGTAAGGCGCGACCCGCTCGAGCCCGCGCGCCGCGGCGATGGCCTGCACATCGCGCGAATACCAGCGCTCGGCTGCGGGGTCGTTGCTGCGCAGGAAGCCGCCGCCGGGCTGGCTGATGCGCAGCAGCCCGGTGACCGTGGTCTCCCCCGTGGGCTCGTTGTCCGCACGGGTCTCGCGCCCGCGGTACTCCTGCGGCACGAAGCCGCGGTTGATCAGCACCACGGTGCCGTCGCGCATCCGCATCGGCGTCATCACCCAGAAGCCGCCGCCGAGCGCGGTGGCGGCCTGCACCAGCGTCTCGCGATCGTGCAGGAAGGTCCCGGTCACGCGGACATGCCGGTATTCGTCGGCTGCGGCGTTGACGAGCGGCCAGCGCTCCGGCGCGGGTGCGTCGACCGGCGGCGCATGCACCCGCGCCTCGACACGTTCGATCAGATCGAGCTTCCAGGCGCGGCGTTCGACCTGCCAGGTGCCCAAAGCAAACAGCCCGGCGAAAGCCAGTACCGCCAGCAGCGCCAGCACCGCGAGGGTGGCCGGGCTGCGGGGAACGGGCTTGCGATCCGGGCTGTGTTTTGCGAGTCGAGGCGAGGTCAAGGCATCGATTTCATGTCGTGCGTCATCGTCGGCATCATGTTCGTATTCATGTGATACATGACCCAGAGCGAGCCTGCCAACGTGATGACCACCAGCACGATCGTGAAGATCAGCGCCAGCATGTTCCAGCCACCTTCCGACTTGGTGTTCATGTGCAGGAAGTAGATCATGTGGACCACGATCTGCACGGCGGCAAAGCCCAGAATCACCAGTGCGGTGGTGTTCTGGTTGTCGATGACCTTGCCCATCACCAGCCAGAACGGGATCGCCGTCAGGATCACCGACAGCACGAAGCCGATCACATAGCTCTTGAGGGTGCCATGCGCGGCGCCATCGTCGTGATCGTGGTGATCGTCGTGGCCATGGCCGTGATCGCCGTGATGGCCGGCCTTGCCCTGGTCGGCCAGGTTCGAGAACGAATAGTCGTGGGCGCTCATACCATGACTCCCATCAGATAGACGAAGGTGAACACGCCGATCCAGACCACATCCAGAAAGTGCCAGAACAGCGACAGGCACATCAGGCGGCGCTTGTTGGCCGCGATCAGGCCGTGCTTGTTCAGCTGGAACATCAGCGTGATCAGCCAGATGATGCCGAAGGTCACGTGCAGCCCGTGGGTGCCGACCAGCGTGAAGAACGACGACAGGAACGCGCTGCGCTGCGGCACCGCACCTTCGTGGATCAGGTGCGAGAACTCGTACAGTTCGAGGCCGACGAAGGCCGCGCCCAGCAGGCCGGTGATGGCCAGCCACACCATCGTGCCCTTGAGCTTGTTGCGCTGCATCTCCAGCATCGCGAAGCCGTAGGTGATCGACGACAGCAGCAGCATCGACGTGTTCAGCGCCACCAGCGGCAGGTCGAACAGGTCGGCGCCCGACGGGCCCGCCGCATAGCTGCGGCCGAGCACGCCGTGCACGGCGAACAGGCAGGCGAAGATGAGGCAGTCGCTCATCAGGTACAGCCAGAAGCCCAGCATCGTACCGTTCTGCGGATGATGCTCGGTCGGCAGGTAGAAGCGCAGCTCGTTGGAGCCGCCGCGGACCGGCGCGCCGCTGGCGCCGGCCGGTTGGGTTGCGATGGTGTCAAGCATGTTGTGCAAGCAGGCGGGTGCGTTCTTCCTCGGTGCGGACGACGTGCTCCGCCGGGATGTAGTAGTCACGCTGGTAGTTGAAGGTGTGGCCGATCGCCACCGCCAGCAAGGCGACGAACGAGACGGCGGCCGGCAGCCACATGTGCCAGATCAGCGCAAAGCCCAGCACCGTCGACAGGCCGGCGAGGATGATGCCCGCACCGGTGTTCTTCGGCATGTGGATCGGCAGGAAGCCCTTCTGCGGACGCTGGTAGCCGCGGTCCTTCATCTGCCACCAGGCGTCGTTGTCATGCACCACCGGCGTGAACGCGAAGTTGTACGCGGGCGGCGGCGACGAGGTCGACCATTCCAGCGTGCGGCCATCCCACGGATCGCCGGTCACGTCGCGCAGCTGCGCGCGGCGCTTGAAGCTGACCACCAGCTGGATCAGGAAGGCGGCGATGCCGATCGCGATCAGGAACGCACCGACGGCGGCGACCTGGAACCAGATCTGCAGCGACGGATCGGTGAAGTGGCTGACGCGGCGGGTCACGCCCATCAGGCCCAGCACGTACAGCGGCATGAACGCGGCATAGAAACCGACCAGCCAGAACCAGAACGAGACCTTGCCCCAGAACTCGTCGAGCTTGAAGCCGAACGCCTTCGGGAACCAGTAGTTGATGCCGGCGAACAGGCCGAACAGCACGCCACCGATGATCACGTTGTGGAAGTGGGCGATCAGGAACAGGCTGTTATGCAGCACGAAGTCGGCGGGCGGCACGGCGAGCAGCACGCCGGTCATGCCGCCGATCACGAAGGTCACCATGAAGCCAACCGTCCACAGCATCGGCACTTCGAAGCGGATGCGGCCGCGGTACATCGTGAACAGCCAGTTGAAGATCTTCGCCCCGGTCGGGATCGAGATGATCATCGTCGTGATGCCGAAGAACGAGTTGACGCTGGCACCCGAACCCATCGTGAAGAAGTGGTGCAGCCAGACCAGGTACGACAGCACCGTGATCACGACCGTCGCGTAGACCATCGACGCATAGCCGAACAGGCGCTTGCGGCAGAAGGTCGACACCACTTCCGAGAAGATGCCGAACGCCGGCAGGATCAGGATGTACACCTCAGGGTGGCCCCAGATCCAGATCAGGTTCACGTACATCATCGGGTTGCCGCCGAAGTCGTTCGTGAAGAAGTTGGTGCCGACGTAGCGGTCCAGCGACAGCAGCGCGAGCACGGCCGTCAGCACCGGGAAGGCGGCGACGATCAGCACGTTGGTGCACAGCGAGGTCCAGGTGAAGACCGGCATCTTCATCATCGTCATGCCCGGGGCGCGCATCTTGACGATGGTCACCAGCAGGTTGACGCCGGAGAGCAGTGTGCCGATCCCCGCTATCTGCAAGGCCCAGATGTAGTAATCCACCCCCACGTCCGGACTCTGCAGGATGCCCGACAGCGGCGGATAGGCCAGCCAGCCCGTCTTGGCGAATTCGCCGACGAACAGCGACACCATCACCAGCACGGCGCCGGCGGTGGTCATCCAGAAGCTGAAGTTGTTCAGGAACGGGAAGGCGACGTCGCGCGCGCCGATCTGCAGCGGCACCACGTAGTTCATCAGGCCCGTTACCAGCGGCATCGCCACGAAGAAGATCATGATCACGCCGTGGGCGGTGAAGATCTGGTCGTAGTGATGCGGCGGCAGATACCCCATGTTGTCGCCGAAGGCGATCGCCTGCTGCAGACGCATCATGATCGCGTCGGCGAAGCCGCGCAGCAGCATCACCAGACCGAGCACGATGTACATGATGCCGATCTTCTTGTGGTCGATGCTGGTGAACCACTCGTGCCACAGGTAGCCCCAGGCGCGGAAGTACGTCAGCGCGCCCAGGAGCGTCAGGCCGCCGAGCACGACCGCCGCGAAGGTGGCGATCAGGATGGGCTCGTGAAGCGGGATCGCCTCCCAGGAGAGACGGCCGAAAATGAGCTTGGTGAGGTCGAAACTGTCAAGCATGCTGGTCAACGCCGGCTACAGCGCGTTGTGTAAGAGGAAGCTGGGGAAGCGTCACGGCGGCGGATTCGCCGGCCGGCGCAAAAGTGGAGGCCGCCGGGCCGAAGGCACCGGAACCGTCCGGATCGGCGACCGTGCACATGCCGCCGACATAGCTGCGCACCGGCGCATCCTGCAGGCCCAGGCGGGCGCGGGTGGCCGGGTCGAGCGTGGCGACGTTGAAGGCGCCGGGCTTGCCCTGGCCACCCTGCTCGTCGATCGCCATCATTTCGTTCATGCACATGCGGTTCGCCTCGACGCAGCGGTTCAGGATCTTGTCGTACAGACCCTTGTCGACGCTGGCGTAGTAGCGCACCGGTTCGCGTTCGCTCGGCTGTTCCAGCTTCAGATAATCCTCGCGCGTCAGGGTCTGGCCGCTGGCCTTCGCCTTGGCGATCCAGGCATCGAAGCCCTGCTCGTCCAGGCCGTGGAACTTGAAGCGCATGCCCGAGAAGCCGGCGCCGCTGTAGTTGGCCGACAGGCCCTCGTACTCGCCCGGCTTGTTGATCACGGCGTGCAGCTTGGTCTCCATGCCCGGCATGGCGTAGATCTGCCCTGCCAGCGCCGGCACGAAGAACGAGTTCATGACCGTCGACGCGGTGATCTTGAACTGGATCGGACGGTCGACCGGCGCCGCCATCTCATTGACCGTGGCGATACCGTGCTCCGGATAGAAGAACAGCCACTTCCAGTCGAGCGCCACCACTTCCACCGTCAACGGCTTGACGTTGGTCGGCAGAGAACGCTTGGCGTCGATCCGCTCCAGCGGCCGGTACGGGTCCAGCGCATGGGTGCTGACCCAGGTAATTGCGCCCAGCGCGATGATGATCAGCAGCGGCGCCGACCAGATCACCAGTTCCAGCGTCGTGGAATGGTCCCAGTCGGGCGAGTAGGTGGCGTTCTTGTTCGACGCCCGATACCGCCAGGCGAAGAACAGCGTCAGCGCGATCACCGGGACGATGATCAGCAGCATCAGCGCCGTGGAGATGTATATTAGGTTACGTTGCTGTACCGCGATGTCACCCGAAGGAGACAACAACACAGCATTACAACCTGTCAATAGGGTAATGGCGGGCAGCAAAATCAACCCGCGAATGGTATTAATGAGGGGCATTGCCGGCAGAGGAAATAGCGTAGCCGTCTTGGGGGAGACTGGTACTACGAATGCTTCGGGTGCGACGGACGCAGCTTTTACAACCGAGGCGAAATGTACTCTATTCGGCAAGCGCGGAGAATTGGACATTTTGTCCCAATGGTCGCGGCGCCTGGCGGGCGCGTCCGTCCGGCGTAGCGCTATCCTGATTTAGCGAGGAAGCATGTCGAGTATCACGCACGATTCGCAAGCGCCTTTCCCTTCACTCGCCGCCAGCGACGACCGACCGCATTCGCCCGTCGCGCCGAGCGAGATCGCCACCGGCGTCGTCATCGGCCGGGCCTCCGAGTACTTCGACTTCTTCGTCTACGGCATCGCGTCGGTGCTGGTCTTCCCGGCGGTGTTCTTCCCGTTCGCCGGGCGGCTGGAAGGGACGCTCTACGCCTTCACCATCTTTGCGTTCGCCTTTATCGGGCGCCCGCTGGGCACCGCGCTGTTCATGGCGATCCAGCGGCGCTGGGGCCGCGGCGTCAAGCTGACCGCCGCGCTGTTCCTGCTCGGTTGTTCGACGGTCGGCATCGCCTTCCTGCCCGGCTATGCCTCGCTGGGCCAGAACGCCATCGTGATGCTGGCGGTGTTCCGCTTCCTGCAAGGGGTGGCCTTCGGCGGCTCCTGGGACGGCCTGCCCTCCCTGCTGGCGCTGAACGCGCCGCCCGACCGGCGCGGCTGGTACGCGATGCTGGGGCAGCTCGGTGCGCCGATCGGCTTCCTGGTGGCCAGCGGCCTGTTCCTGTACCTGCACGCCAACCTGGCGGCGGACGACTTCCTCAATTGGGGCTGGCGCTATCCGTTCTACGTGGCCTTCGCCATCAACGTGGTCGCGCTGTTCGCCCGGCTGCGCCTGGTGGTGACCGAGGAATACACCCGGCTGCTGGAGGAAGGCGAGCTGGAGCCGATCAGCACCCGCGAAATGGTGGGCGGCCAGGGCTACAACATTTTCATCGGCGCCTTCGCCTCGCTGGCCAGCTACGCGCTGTTCCACCTGGTGACGGTGTTCCCGCTGTCCTGGCTGGCGCTGCAGGCGACCCAAAGCGTCAACAGCGTGCTGAAGGTGCAGATCGCCGGCGCGCTGGTCGGCATCGTCGGCACCATCCTGTCCGGCTGGATCGCCGACCGCATCGGCCGGCGCACCACGCTGGGCCTGCTGGCGACGCTGATCGGCGTGTTCAGCCTGTTCACGCCGATGCTGCTCGGCGGCGAGGAGGCAGGGCAGGACCTGTTCATCCTGATCGGCTTCCTGCTGCTGGGCCTGTCGTATGGCCAGGCCTCCGGCACCGTGACCTCGAACTTCGAACGGCGCTTCCGCTATACCGGCGCGGCGCTGACCTCGGACTTCGCCTGGCTGTTCGGCGCCGCCTTCGCGCCGCTGGTCGCCCTCGGCCTGTCGGTCAAGTTCGGCCTGGTCGCGGTCAGCATCTATCTGCTGTCGGGTGTCGCGTGCACGATGCTGGCGCTGCGCATCAACCGCGCGCTGGAAACGCGCGACTGACGACTCGCCACTGACGACTCGCCACTGAGGCCGGCGCGGCGGCTCCCCGCCGCCGCGCTCACCTTCCCAGCCCCTTTGCGGCCTGCCCGCCGTGTCGGGGCGCCACAGTCCCCTGCCCCGGCGCTCGCCTCTGGCTCTATATATATAGCGGTGGGGCTGCTGAGCCGCCCTTCCGGGGCGCCGGCATTGGCAAACGCCTTGTCCGCCAGCACAATCTCCCTGTCGCCACTCTCGCTTCACACCATGCCACTCCTGGCAGAACATCACGACTGTTCCGGCTGGCACGGCGAAATGGCCCAGCGCATCGGCGCGTTCGACTGGTCCACCACCGAGCTTGGTCCGATCGACAGCTGGAAGCCCAGCCTGTGCGCCGCGGTCCGGCTTCTGCTTGCCTCGCCGGTGCCGATGGTGATGTTGTGGGGCCAACAGGGCTACATGATCTACAACGATGCCTACGCCGTGTTCGCGGGCGGCCGGCATCCGTATCTGCTCGGCTGCCCGGTCGAGCTGGGCTGGCCCGAGGTGGCCGACTTCAACCGACACGTGATGCAGACATGCCTGGCCGGCGGCACGCTGTCCTTCCGCGACAAGGAACTGGTGCTGCTGCGCAACGGACGTCCCGAGGACGTCTGGATGGATCTCTATTACAGCCCGGTGGCCAATGACGACGGCGTCCCGGCCGGCGTGCTCGCGGTGGTGGTCGAAACCACCGAGCGCGTGCTGACCGAGCGCTGGCGGCAGGAAGCCGAGAGCGCGTTGCAGCAGGCCAACGAACGGCTGCAACTGGCGCTCAACACCGGCGCGGTGCTGGGCACCTGGGTCTGGGACATCGCCTCGGACACCTTGACCGGTGACGAACGCTTCGCACGGACCTTCTCGGTCGGGCTGGCGCAGGCGGTGCAGGGCGTGCCCCGCGAAATCATCAACGCCGTGATCCACCCCGACGACATCGCGGAGCTCGCCCGCCTGACCGACGAGGCGATCCGCACCGGCGCGCCGTTCCGCGCCGAATACCGGATCCGGCGCGCGCACGACAGCTATCTGTGGGTCCAGGCCAACGGCCAGTGCGAGTTCGACTCGCATGGCGAGCCTTACCGCTTCCCGGGCGTGCTGATCGACATCGACGAGCGCAAGCTGGCCGAGCAGGCGCTGCGACAGCTGACCGAGACGCTGGAAAAACGCATCGCCGACGCGATCGCGGCGCGCGCGCTGGCCGAGGGCCAGTTGCGCCAGGCGCAAAAGATGGAGGCGATCGGCAACCTGACCGGCGGCATCGCCCACGACTTCAACAACGTGCTGCAGGTCATCAGCGGCAATCTGCAGATGCTCGCCGCCGAAGCCGGCGACAACCCGATCGCGCAGGGCCGCATCGCGACCGCCGCCAACGCGGTGCGCCGCGGCGCCAAGCTGGCCTCCCATCTGCTGGCCTTTGCGCGCCGCCAGCCGTTGTCGCCGGCAGTGATCAACCCCGGCCGACTGATCGGCGGCATGGCGGAGATCCTGCATCGCGCGCTGGGCGAGGCGATCAAGGTCGAAACCCGGACGCCCGACGACCTGTGGAACGTCAAGGCCGACCGCAACCAGCTCGAGAACGCGCTGCTGAACCTCGCCATCAACGGCCGCGACGCGATGCGCGGCGGCGGCACGCTGACCATCTCGGCCGCCAATATCGTGCTCGATGGCGTGCCCTCACCCGACGCCGGCGCCGACACCTGGACCGCCAACGCGCCGGAACGGCCGGACGGCGACTACGTGGTCTTCCGCGTGTCCGACACCGGCACCGGCATGACGGCCGACGTGCTGGAACACGCCTTCGAACCGTTCTTCACCACCAAGGCGGACGGCCACGGCACCGGCCTGGGCCTGAGCATGGTGTTCGGCTTCGTCAAGCAGAGCGGCGGCCATATCGCGATCCAGAGCACGGTCGGCCGCGGCACCACCGTGCAGATGTTCTTTCCGCGCTGCCTCGAAGCCGAGACGCCCGAGGCCGCCGAACAGGAACCCGCGCCGGTGGGCGGTGGAGAGACGATCCTGGTGGTCGAGGACGATCCCGATGTGCGCATCACCGCCGTCGAGATGCTGGCCCAGCTGGGCTATCGCGTGCGCATCGCCCCCAATGGCGACGCCGCCTGGTCGCTGATCGACAGCGGCATCGGCATCGACCTGCTGTTTACCGACGTGATCATGCCCGGCACGATCAAGGGCGGCGAACTGGCGCGCCGCGCCGCGCAGCGCCGGCCGCCGATTCCGGTGCTGTTCGCCTCCGGTTATACGCGCGACGAGATCTTCCACCTCGGCAAGCTCGACCACGGCGTGACGCTGCTGAACAAACCCTATCGGCGCGACGATCTGGCCCGGGCGGTGCGGGCCGTGCTGGACGCGCATCGCCGCAACAGCGGTCCGTCGCCGGTCCAGCTCTCCCCGTCCGCGCGGGATGGCGTGGCCGCTGCCGTCCTGCTGGTCGAGGACGACGTGCCGTCGCGCGAGGCGATGCAGGAAGTCCTGCAAGGTTTCGGTCTCGATTGCGCCGCGGCGGGCTCGGCGGAAGAAGCGCTGCAGCTGGCGGGCGCGCGGCGCTTCGATGTGCTGCTGACCGATATCACGCTGCCCGGCATGGCCGGCGACGCGCTGGCGGTGGCGCTGCGCGCCCAGCAACCGCATATCGACGTGGTGCTGATGACCGGCTATGGCGCCGGTGCCGACCTGCAGGAGCCGATCGCCGGCGCCCGCGTGCTGGGCAAGCCGATCGATTTGTCGACGCTGCGGCGCGAACTCGGTCCGTGGATGGGCGATATCGAAGCGGTGCAGTAAGCCGGCGCAGCCGCCGGCATCCTGCCGCGACCTAGCGCGGCGGCGGCCGCCGCTTGTACCAGGCATAGCCTGGCTCGACATCGGCCGCCCCTGGATGCCCGACGCTATACGGATTCTCCGACACCATCGTCACGAACCCGACCGGCTCCCCGGCGCGCTGCCGCGCCCGCAGCGCCTCGCAACGCGCCAGCACGGCGGCCAGCTGATCGGAGCCGTAGTCCTCGGCATGCGCGGTAGGCGCGCCGTCGGGGTCGTAGGTGGTCCAATAGACTTTGTACATACGGCTCTCGCAATGGCATCGTCGCGGCACCCTGCCGGCTCGCCAGCCGACACACATCCAAAATCTTCGGCGCCGGTGGGTGCGTTGTCATGCTGCGACGCGGCGCGGTCCAATGGCGGCGACCGTCCCATCGAGACAACGCACGGCGCGCGTTCGGTTTCGGCTTCGAGCCGAAGACAGCCTGACATTGCCGATCGAATGCCTTCCTCCCACCAGTGCTTCTTTCTGACAGCTAGCGTTCGAGTACATCGGCTGGCACGACAGCATTCGCGATCGCGCGGCTCGAGGCCCGGTCCATTAACCTCGTCAATTGTGAACGACTGCAAAGAGTGCGCTTTGAGTCATGACATTGCCGTAAGCGGCACCTAGAATCCACCCGCACGCTGCGACCTATCGGACGTCGCCCCCGCGTGTCCGTGCGGCGCGCCACATTCAAATCGGGAGAAGGATCCATGCACTTCAAGCGCCCCCTTGCCGAGGCCTTCGGCACGTTCTGGCTCGTATTCGGCGGCTGCGGCTCGGCCGTTCTGGCGGCCGCCTTTCCGCACCTGGGCATCGGCTTTGCCGGCGTCTCGCTGGCCTTCGGCCTGACCGTGCTGACCATGGCCTATGCGGTGGGTCCGGTGTCGGGCTGCCACCTGAATCCGGCCGTGACGGTCGGCCTGGCGACCGCGGGCCGCTTCCCGTGGAAGGAAGCGCCGGTCTATATCGTGGCGCAGGTGATCGGCGGCGCGCTCGCCGCGCTGGTGCTGCTGCAGCTGATGGACGCCAAGCCCGGCTTTGACGTCACCGTCAGCGGCCTGGCCGCCAACGGCTTCGACGCCGGCTCGCCGTCGGGCTTCGGCATGATGCCGGTGTTCGCCACCGAGGTGCTGGCCACCTTCTTCTTCGTGCTGATCATCCTGGGCGCGACGTCGCAACGCGCGCACGGCGCGCTGGCCCCGCTTGCCATCGGCCTGTGCCTGACGCTGATCCACCTGGTGACGATCCCGGTGTCGAACACCTCGGTCAACCCGGCCCGCTCGACCGGCCCCGCGCTGATGGTGGGCGGCATGGCCATGCATCAGCTGTGGCTGTTCTGGGTGGCGCCGATCGTCGGGGCGATCGCCGCCGGCGTGGTCGGCCGCGTGCTGTACAGCGACGACGAATAAGCGACAGGGGTAACGACAGAGATAGCGACTGAGATAGCGACAGAGACAGCAACAGCGATGGCCCGGCGCCATATGCCGCCGGGCCCTTCACCGCTTCAGGCTGCCAGGCGCTGCTCGCGCTTGGCGACGATTTCCGCCCAGGCCTGCTCCAGGTCGACGTGACCGACGAAGCCGCCGGCCGACTTCACTTCCCCTTCCGCCTCGATCCCATGCGCGAAGCGCACCGCCGGATCGTCCTGCAGTTGCCGATAGAGCCGGTCCAGGTTCGGATAGTCGGCACGGTTCACCACCCCGTGATAGTCGGTCCAGCGCGCAATGCCGGCGAAGTAGGCATCGGCCACCGTGCGCCGATCGCCCAGCAGCCACGGACGATCGCCCAGCATCGCGTCCAGCTGCGCATGCGCCTTCTTCACCTTGGCCGTGCCGTATTCACGCAGCACCGCCTTGGTGGTGTCGTCGCTGGCGTGTTCATACAGATGCCACAGCGGCACGAAGGCGTTGAAGAACGTCGTGTTCAGGTAAGCCAGCATCTGGTTGAGCCGGTCGAATTCCGGCGTACCCTGGGCAAAGCCGATCGACGCCTCGATGCCGCGTGCGCCGATCCAGTTCATGATGGCCATGCTTTCCGTCACGATCGCGCCGGTATCGGTGGCCAACGCCGGGGTTTCGCCCACCGGGTTGATGCGACGGAAGGCTTCGCTGGTGACAACCTCGGGCATCTCGATCCGGCTCAGCCGATACGGCTGGCCGAGCCATTCGAGCGCCACGATGGAACCGAACGAGCAGCCCGACGGGACGCCATAGAACAGGATGGGGGTCATTGTTTTCTCCGATCAAAGGGCCCGAACGCCGGGCCGACGGAGAGACTATAGATTTGTAGACATTGGAGCGGTAGTCGGTAAAAATTCAACGCAACGTCCATATTCATGGACTTTGATATGAGTTGCCCCCGACTTCGATGCTCAATCTGAACGACCTTTCCCTGTTTGTCGCCGCCGTGGAACATGGCGGCTTTGCGGCGGCCTCCCGGCAGCTCGGCATTCCGAAGTCGACGCTGAGCAAGCGTGTGGCCGAACTCGAGCAGCGGCTGGAGGCGCGGCTGATCCACCGGAGTTCCCGCAGCTTTACGCTGACCGATGTCGGCCGTGCCTTCCACGAGCACGCGCGCGCCGCGCTGATCGAGGCCGAGGCCGCGCATGACGTGGTGCGCCAGCGCGCCGCCGAGCCGAGCGGCACGGTGCGGCTGACTACCTCGGTGCCGGTCGCGCAGCAGACGTTGGCACCGCGGCTGCCCGAACTGGCGATCGCTTACCCCAGGCTGCATATCCAGCTGGACGTGTCCGACCGCTTCGTCGATGTCGCGGAGGAGGGCTACGACCTCGCGATCCGCAGCCATTTCACGCCGCTGCCCGACTCCGAGCTGGTGCAGCGGCTGCTGTCGTCCGAGCCGATCGTCCTCGTCGCCGCACCACGCTATCTCGACGCTGCCGGCCCCTTGCAGACGCCCGAGGCGCTGGCCGGCCACGACGCGCTGCTGACGGGTCCGATGGCGACAAGCTGGCGACTGGACCGCGATGGCGAGACGGTTGCGGTCAGTCCGCGCCGGCGCATGACCGCCAACGAATCGACCGCGCTGCTGAGCGCGGCCGTGGCCGGTCTGGGCGTGGCTTGCCTGCCCTTGTCGGTCTGCCGGGCGGCCCTGCAGCGCGGCGAGGTGGTGCGCGTACTGCCCGATTGGACTGCGGGCCGCGTGATGACCTCGATCGTGATGCCGCATCGGCGCGGGCAGCTGCCGGGGGTACGGGCAGTGGTCGAATTTCTGGTCGAATGCTTCGCCGACGAGTGAGCTGAACCGATCGGTTTCCCGTCTCTTTTCTCCTCGTCTTTCTTCTCCCGACTGCCCCGTCTCCGCTCAAGTTTTCCCGTCAATTGCCGTTGTCTGACATCGACCCCCGAAGCAATCGTCAGCGAACGGGCGGCAACACAAAAGCGAACAGAGCGAAACCGCATCTGCGCGCGGCATGTCCGCGCGCTTTTCGTTTCGCCGCGATTCAATGTCCATCAGGTAGAAGAAATGAAAAACTTGGGAATAGGGGCGCGCCTTGGCATCGGCTTTGGCGTGGTATTGCTGCTGTCCACGCTGATGACCGGACTAGGTGTCCTGCGGCTGCAGCAGGTTGCGGAACGCACGCATGACATGATGCAGCAGCCGCTGGCGAAGGAACGGCTGGTCAGCGACTGGTATCGCTACATGCATACCAGCGTGCGCCGCACCACCGCGGTGGCCAAGAGCTCGGATCCGACGCTCGGCGCGTTCTTCGCGAACGAAACCAAGGCCTCGGTCAAGGCGATTGCCGATCTGCGCGACAAGATCGAGCCGATGCTGACCACCGATGCGGAAAAGCAGGCCTTCCAGACCATCCTGCGCGTGCGCGACCCGTACAACAACTCGCGCGACAAGATCACCACGCTCAAGCAGGAAGGCCTGACGGACGAAGCGAATGCCGTGCTGGAAAAGGAATTCGTGCCGGCCGGCGACGCCTACCTCGGCGAAATCCAGAAGCTGCTCGACATCCAGCGCGCCAGCATCGACGCCACCGCGCGCGACATCCAGGCTGTCTACCAGACCGCGCGCAGCCGGCTGATCGCGCTTGGCGTGCTGGTGCTGGGCATCGGCATCGCGTTCTCGATCTGGCTGACCCGCGGCATCACGCGTCCGCTGCATCGCGCGGTGAACATCGCGCGCACCGTTGCCGCCGGCGACCTCAGCGCCCGCATCGACGTCGACAGCAAGGATGAGACCGGCCAGCTGCTGCAGGCTCTCGCCGAGATGAACGGCAACCTGCTGCGCATCGTCAACGAGGTGCGCGTCGGCACCGAAGCCATCGCGACGGGCACCAGCCAGATCGCCAGCGGCAACACCGACCTGTCGCAACGTACCGAGGAGCAGGCCGCCTCGCTGCAGGAGACGGCATCGAGCATGGAGCAGCTGACCAGCATCGTTCGCCAGAACGCCGACAACGCCAAGCAGGCCAGCCGGCTGGCGGTCGACGCCTCCGACATCGCGGTCAAGGGCGGCAATGTGGTCGGCCAGGTGGTCGACACCATGGACGAAATCCACGGCGCGTCGAAGAAGGTCACCGACATCATCGCGGTGATCGAGAGCATCGCCTTCCAGACCAATATCCTGGCGCTGAACGCCGCGGTCGAAGCCGCGCGCGCCGGCGAACAGGGCCGCGGCTTCGCGGTGGTTGCCGGCGAGGTGCGCAGCCTCGCGCAGCGCAGCGCCACCGCAGCCAAGGAGATCAAGTCGCTGATCGACGCCTCCGCCGAGCGCGTCGAGAAGGGGTCGCAGCTGGTCTCCGAAGCGGGCCAAACCATGGACGAGATCGTGGGCGCGGTCAAACGCGTCACCGACATCATGGGAGAGATCAGCGCGGCCTCGGCCGAGCAGAGCGCCGGCATCGAGCAGGTGAACCAGGCGGTCACGCAGATGGACACCGTGACGCAGCAGAACGCCGCGCTGGTGGAGCAGGCGGCGGCAGCGGCGGGCTCGCTGGAGGAGCAGGCCCAGCGGCTGAAGCAGGCGGTGTCGACGTTCCGGCTCGGTACGGCGCAGATGACGATCGCCTGATCGACGCAGTGACAAGCCGGACGGGCCGCGATGCGGCCCGTCTGCTTTGGCGCGCTCAATAAAAGCGGCAATCCTTGTCAAAAGTACCCGCCTAGCCGAGACCGCCTCACGACGGCATCGGCTGTGGCGCCGTGGCGCGGATCCTGCGTGGTGGCGTGGCGCAGCCCGAACTTTGGGCTGCCCCCTGCACAGCCGAGTACATCGCAGCACTTGGCAGCACATCGCAACCGGAGGATCTGCAATGAGCATCTTTGGCGAAATCCTGAACAGGCTGCGCGGCAAGGCGCGGCCCGAGCCTTCCACGCAGGCGTCCACGCAGGCGCAGCAGCCGCAGACCGGCACTGCGGGCCAGCCGCAGACCGGCGCGACCGGTCAGACGCAGGGGGCCGCGCCCCCGGCCACGGCACCAGTGACGGCGGGCACCGGCGGCGGGAACACCACGGCCGGCGGTACCGCGGCCGGAACCGCGACCGGAGCAGCAAGCGCGCCGCTGTCGGAGGTCGACGTCGAGAAGATCCTCGATGACCTGGCCCAGCAGAGCGGCCAGAAGCTGAACTGGCGCACGTCGATCGTCGACACGATGAAGGCGCTCGGGCTCGACAGCAGCCTGGAGCACCGCAAGGAGCTCGCCCGCGAACTGCAATACAACGGCGACATGAACGACTCGGCCGCCATGAACACGTGGCTGCACAAGCGCGTGATGCAGGAACTGGCCCGGAACGGCGGCAAACTGCCGCCGGAATTGCGCGATTGATGCTCTCCGCGGCGGACCGAGCGAGAGATGCGGGCCGATGGATCGGCCCGCCCTCCTTTATCGCGGGCGTTTTACGGCCAGCGCGTGTCGGGATCGAGCGGATAGACCGGCCGCGCTACGCGCTGGAACGGGAAGCGCTCGTAGCGCGAGCTGGTCACCCCCTCGCCGTCGCATTCGACCACGGCGCGTGCGATCGGCACGAACACTGGCCGGCAGTACATGCGCGATTTCAGCAGCAGGAAACGGGCGCGATGCGGGTCTACGCCGATATGCGTGAAGATGCCGAGGTCCCAATGCTCCTGCGGCGTTTCGACGATCACGATCTGCGCCGCGCCGATATCGAGCAGGGCGCTGCGCCCCATGCGGATGCGCTGGCCGGTATAGGTGGGACCGCTGATCACGTATTCGCCGTCGCCGAGCGCGGCGACCTTGCCGGTCAACGGTTTCGATTGCGGATAGACGCCGAGCTGGGTCAAGGCGACTTTGTCGCCGACCGGCAGCGTCACCGTGGCGCCCACGCCGGCAGCGACCAATGCCGCCACCGCTTCCGGATCGCACACCGGCCCGACCGCAATGCCTGTCAGGCCCTGCGCCAACGCTTCGTGCAGCACGGCCATGTTGTCGCAAGTGCCGCCGGACATGCAGTTGTCGCCGTGATCGAGCAATAGCACCGGGCCCTCCCCCGGCGCGTTGGCGAGTTCGCCAGCACGTGCGATGGACTTGGCCAGCGGCTCGCTGTCGTAGACGAAGCCGGGGCGATCGTCCCAGATCTGCTGCGCAATGCGTTGCGCGACCGCGTCGGCAGCCGCTGCATCGCCGTCGCCGACCACGATCACGCTCAGGCAAGGCGCAGCGATATCGGCCAGGCCGAAGCCGGCCAGCACCGACACCCCCAGCATGCCTTCCGCCTCCGCCTGCTTGGCCAGCGCCAGGGCGCGCTGCATCGCGCCCTGATCGGTGCGGCTGCACAACGTATGCGTCAGCAGCGGCAAGCGGCGCCAGGCGACCACCGGCCTGGTACGGCCCGCGATATGGTCCAGCAGCAGCCGGCCCGCGTGCTCGCCGGTCTCGTACATGTCCACGTGCGGATAGGTCTTGAAGCTGACCGCCACGTCGACATGGTCGATCAGCTTCTGCGTAATGTTGCCGTGCAGGTCCAGCGCGACCGCGATCGGCGCGTCGGGCAGCACGGCCCGCAGCCGTTCGAGCAAGTCGCCCTCGCCGTCGTCGCTGTTCTCGGCCACCATCGCGCCGTGCAGGTCCAGCATCACCGCGTCGCAGCCCGGCGCGGCCTCGACGATCGCGTCGCACAGCGCGGTATAGGCCTGCGCCGCGACGCGGCCGCTCGGATTGGCGCCGGCGATGACCGGAACGACGATCTGCGCGCCGGTGGCCTCGGCAAGATCGATAAAGGCGCCGGCCGCAGTGCGCGTGCCGCGCGCGGCGCGGTAGCCGTCCTCGCCATAACGCGGATCGAACGACGCCAGCGGCGTGGGCACCGGCGAGAAGGTATTGGTCTCGTGGTTCAGGCGGGCGATCAGGATTTTCATCGCGGGGTCCGGTTGATACGGCGGTGGATCGGAGGCCGTGCCAGGCAGAGGCGTCAGCCCCGACGCGCGGCGTCGAGCATCGCGTGCAGCAGCACATTGGCGCCCGCTTCCAGATGCTCGGGGCGCGCGTCTTCGATCTCGTTATGGCTGATGCCATCCTTGCAGGGCACAAAGATCATCGCGGTCGGCGCGACTCGGGCCAGATAGACGGCATCGTGGCCGGCGCCGCTGACCACTTCCATTGCCGACAGCCCCAGTTGCGCGGCGCCGTCGCGCACAGCCTGCACCAGCCGCGGCTCGAAGGGCTGCGGCGGGAAGTAGACCACCTGCCTGACGTCGATATCGATGCCCGAGCGCGCGGACAGCGCGTGGCAGGCGTGATGCAATGCGGCGTCCATCGCCGACAGCACGGTGTCGTCGGCCGCGCGCAGGTCCACTGTCATCGACACGCGTCCGGGGATCACGTTGCGCGAATCGGGATGGACCGACAGGCAGCCGACCGTGCCGCGTCCGTGCGGAGGATGGTCCAGCGCGATGCGATTGACGATGCCGACCAGTTCCGACGCCGCCAGCAGTGCGTCGCGCCGCAGCGCCATCGGCGTCGGGCCGGCATGCGCCTCCATGCCGGTCAGCACCACGTCATACCAGCGTTGCCCGAGGGCGCCCGTGACCACGCCGATCACCGTGTCGTTCGCTTCGAGCACCGGTCCCTGTTCGATATGGGCTTCGAAATACGCGCCCACTGCGCGGCCGCCGACCGGTTCCTCTCCCGCATAGCCGATCTCGCGCAGCGCGTCGCCGACGCGCACCCCATCGCGGTCCGTTTGCGCCAGCACATGATCCAGCGCGAATTCGCCGATGAAGGCGCCCGAGCCCATCATCACCGGCACGAAGCGCGAGCCCTCTTCGTTGGTCCATACCGCGACCTCGAGCGGCGCATCGGTGACGATGCCGGCGTCGGCGAGTGTGCGCAACACCTCGAGCCCGGCCAGCACGCCATAGTTGCCGTCGAACTTGCCGCCGGTCGGTTGCGTATCGATATGGCTGCCGGTCATCACCGGAGGCAGCGTGTCGTCGCGGCCGGGCCGGCGTGCAAAGATGTTGCCGATCGCATCGACGCGTACCGTGCAGCCGATCGCCTTCGCCTCGGCAACGAAGAAGTCGCGCCCCTGGCGATCAAGGTCAGTCAGCGCGAGCCGGCAGACGCCGCCTTTGGGCGTCGCGCCGATCTGCGCCAGCCGCATCAACGCGTCCCACAGGCGGGCGCCGTCGATACGCAGCGCCGCGGTGCCGGCCTGTGCGTTGCCGCCCTGTGCGGTCCCGGCCCGGGTGTTGTTGGTGGTGTCTTCTGCCATGTCCGTCGACTCTCGTCCGCTACGTCGTTCCATTCAGGCCGCCAGGCCGACGCCGAGGTAGCGGTCCTTGACCGCCTCGTCGGCGATGAACTCGGCATTGCTGCCGGTGTAGACCACCGCGCCCTGTTCGATGATCACGTGCCGATCGGCCAGCTGCGTGCAGACCTCCAGGTTCTGTTCGACCAGAAGAATCGGCACGCCGGCCGCGCGGATCGCCTTCAACTGCGCGACGATCTCCTCGACGATCACCGGTGCCAGCCCTTCCACGGGTTCGTCCAGCATCAGCAGACGGGGATGATTCATCAGCGCGCGGGCAATGGCCAGCATCTGCTGCTCCCCGCCCGAGAGATTCGCGCCGCTGTTGCGGCGGCGCTCGCGCAGGCGCGGAAATATCTGGTACACGTCGTGTAGTTGCCACGGAGAATCGCGCCGGGCACCGAGCTTCAGGTTCTCCTCGACGGTCAGCAGCTTGAAGATGCCGCGATGCTCCGGCACGAAGCAAAGCCCCTGCGCGGCAATGCGATGGGGCGGCAGTCCGGTGATATCGTTGCCGCGAAACAGCACGCGGCCACCGCGCGGCGGCACCACGCCGGCGATCGCCTTCAGCGTAGTGGACTTGCCTGCGCCGTTGCGTCCCAGCAGCGTGACCAGCTCGCCCTCGCCCACCGCGAGCGACACGCCCTGCAGCACGTGGCTCTTGCCGTAGTAGCCGTGGATGCCTTGCACATCGAGCATCGTCATCGCTGCCCTCCGGTGATCATGTTGCCCAGATAAGCGGCGCGCACGCGTGGGTCGCCGCGCACGCTGTCGGGCGGGCCTTCCATCAGCACCTTGCCCTGCTGCATCACGGTGATGGTGTCGGAGATGTCCATCACGATGTCCATATTGTGTTCGATCAGCACGACGGTATGGTCCTCTGCCAGCCCGCGGATCAGCCGCTTCATCGCACCAAGATCGTCGACGCCCATGCCCGAGGTCGGCTCGTCGAGGAAGATCGCGCGCGGCCGCGCGGCGAGCGCCATGCCGACTTCGAGCCGGCGTTGCTGGCCGTGCGACAGCGCACCGGCCACCGCATCGGCGACGCGGGCCAGCTCCAGCCGCTGCAGCACGCGCTCGACGGTATCGGCGCAAGCGAGCTCGCCCACCGGCCGGCGCCAGCAGTTCATCGCGCGCCGCGGCTGCGTGCCGAGCGCCGCCAGCCGCAGGTTCTCGCGCACCGACAGGCTGGGGAACAGACTGGTGACCTGGAACGAGCGCGCGATGCCCCGCTGCACGCGCTGATAGTCGGTCTCGCCGGTGACGTCGTGTCCATCGAAGACGATACGCCCGCTGGTGACGCTGCGCGTGCCGGTCAGCATATGGAACAGCGTGGTCTTGCCGGCGCCGTTCGGCCCGATCACCGAATGCACGGTGCCCGGCATCACGCGCAGATCCACGCCGCCAAGGGCCATGAACTTGCCGTACTGCTTGACCACGCCGGTGGCCTCGAGGATCGGGGCGGTCATGCGCGTTCCTCCCTTGCGGTGACTGCTTCCGTGGCGACTCCCGCGGCGGCTTCCGTGTCGGGGCCGATCGCGGCCGGCTCGCGGCGGATGCCGCGCAGCCGCAGCCAGATCGTCGTGCCCAGGCCCCACAGGCCGCGCTGCATGAACAGGCTGACCGCGATCAGCAGGAAGCCGAGCAGCATCAGCCAGCGCGGCCACAGCGTCGACAGCCAGTCGGCCAGCAGCACATAAAAGGCGGCGCCCAGCACCGAGGCGAACACGTTGGCGGTACCGCCGATCACCGTCATGATCAGGATCATCTCGCTGACGTGGTAGTCGATATTGGCCAGCGGCGCGATGCCGGTCAGCATCGCGTGCAGGCCGCCGGCAAGGCCCGTCACCGCGCCCGAGATCACGAAGGCCAGCAGCTTGAATGCCTTGACGTTGTAGCCGACCGCGAGCGCACGCTCCTCGTTGTCGCGGATCGCCAGCAGCGTGCGGCCGAACACCGAATCGGTGACGCGCAGCACCAGGAAAAACACCAACAGGAACAGCACCGCGACGAAGCCGTAGAACTGCCACGGCGAGGCGAGCGACAGCAGCTCGCGGCCGGCAATCGACAGCGCGGGCCGGGGAATGTCCAGCAGGCCGTTGTCGCCGCCCGTCAGCGACGGCACCGAATAGGCCAGGAAATAGAACATCTGCGAGAACGCCAGCGTCAGCATCACGAAGTAGGTGCCGCGCTGCCGGATCGAGAACCAGCCGACCAGCGCCGCCGCAACCGCGCCGATGGCGATCGCCAGGGCCAGCGACAGCGGCACGGGCAAGGCGATGCGGGTCAGGGCGAGCCCCAGCGAATAGCTGCCCAGACCGAAGAAGATGCCCTGGCCGAACGACAGCAGGCCCGTATAGCCGAGCAGCAGATTGCAGGCCATCACCGCCATCGCGTAGATCAGCACCTCGGTCGCCAGCGTGCCGGAGCGCAGGGTCAGCGGCAGCAGCAGCGTGACGGCCAGCGCCAGCCACCAGAATCGATACGCCATCATCCTCTCCCCAGCAGGCCGTGCGGACGCAGCAGCAGCACCGCGGCCATCGCGACATAGATCATCAGCCGCGCGCCCTCGGGCCACAGCGTGCTCATCAGGCTTTGCACCACGCCGACCAGCAGCCCGCCGATCAGCGCGCCGGTGAAGCTGCCCATGCCGCCGACCACCACCACGATGAAGGCGACGCCCAGCGCCTCGACGCCCATGAACGGTTCGGCGCCGCGGATTGGTGCGGCCAGCACGCCGGCGATCGCGGCCGTGGCCGCGCCGAGCGCGAACATCAGGCTGAACAGCCGGAACACGTTGATGCCGAGCAGCGACACCATCTCGGTCGACTCGCTGCCGGCACGCACCGCGCTGCCCAGCCGCGTGCCCTCCAGCAGCCACCACAGTGCCACCGCCAGCAGCGCGGTGAAGGCGATCACGAACAGCCGGTACTTCGGATAGATGAAGTCGCCCCACATCACCACGCCCTGCAGCGCGTCGGGCGGCGGCACGTCGACGCCGAGCGGGCCCCAGCCGACGATGATCAGCTCCTGCACCGCGAGCGCGAGGCCCACCGTCACCAGAATGTGGAACTCATGGGGCTGGGCGTAGACGTGGCGCAGCATCACGCGCTCGATCAGCCAGGCGAGTGCACCGATCATCAGCGGGGCGAGCACCAGCGCGGCCCAGAAGTTCATGCCCAGCTGCAGCGCCTGGAAGCACAGATAGGCGCCGAGCGCATAGAAGGCTCCGTGCGCGAAATTGACGAAGCGCAGCAGGCCGAAGACGATCGACAGGCCGACAGCCAGCAGGAAATACAGCATGCCGATGCCGATGCCGTTGATGACCTGCAACAGGTAGACGTTCATGAAGCGCTTTTCGCTTTTGCTGTCGCGTTGGATAGCGCCCTCTGACCACTGAAAGGCGCAACGTTCTCCCTCTCCCCATCAGGGGGAGAGGGTTGGGGAGAGGGGGTTGCGAAGCGCGGTAGTCCTGCAATCGCCCCTTGCCCTCTCCCCCGCCCCTCTCCCGCAAGCGGGAGAGGGGAGAAGACCGGCAGGGTCGTTTACGCCATCTTGCACTGGGTCTGCTCGGGCGGCAGGAACGCCTTGCCGACGCTGATCACGTCGGCGTAGTCGTCCTTGTCCTTCATCCTGGCCTTGGCCTTGCCCTTGAGCAGGTAGTAGTTCTTCAGCACCTGGTGGTCGGCCGCGCGGATTTCCTCGGGGCCGGTCAGCCCCTCGTACTTGAGCCCTTCCATCGCTGCGATCACGGCCTTCGGATCGGCGCTGCCGGCCTTGACCATCGCGTCGAGCATCAGCTTGGTGCAGATGTACGAGCCGGCCAGGCTGTAGTTGGGATTGGATTTGAACGTTGCCTTGCAGCGCTGCACCAGATCGCGGTTCAGCGGCGTATCGACGCCGTGCCAGTATTGCGCGCCAAAATAGACGCCGTCGCACAGGTCCGCACCGAGCGATTCGAACTGCTCCAGCCCGGACGCCCAGGCCAGCAGGATCGTGGTGTTCTTCTTCATGCCGAAGCTGACGGCCTGGCGCAGCGTGTCGGCCGATTGCGAGCCGAAGTTCAGGATCAGCAGCACGTCGGGCTTGGCCGCGATCGCGTTGGTCAGATAGCCGCTGAATTCCTTCTCGTTGAGCGCGTGGTAGCTGTTGCCCACGTGCTCGATGCCCTTCTCCTTGAAGATATTCTTTGCCGCCGACAACAAGCCCTCGCCGAACACGTATTGCGGCGTGATCGTGTACCAGCGCTTCGCCTTGGGCATCGACTCGATCAGCGGCCGCACGGTGCGCTCGATCGCGCCGTAGGTCGGCACCGACCAGCGGAAGGTCGCGCGGTTGCAGTCCTTGCCGGTGATCTCGTCGGCGCCGGCGGTGGTGACGAAGACCCCGCCGAACTTCTCGGCCTCCTTGCCCATTGCCAGCGACTCCGACGACAGGATGCCGCCAGCGAAGTAGCGCGCGTTCTTCTGCTGCGCCAGCTCCTGCACCTTGCGCACCGCGGTGGCGGGCTTGCCCTCGGTATCGAGCACGCTGTAGCGCAATGGTTTGCCGAGCACCTTGCCGTACTGCTCGACGATCAGCTTCATGCCGAGGTCGGCGAACTTGCCGTTGGCCGCGAACGGGCCGGACATCGGCACCGGGCAACCGAGTTCGATCGCGTCGTCGGCGGCCAGCACGGCGCCGGCACGCAGCAGGGAAGCGGGAACGGCGGCCAGCGCGCCGAGTTTGAGCACGTCACGACGATTCAAAGCTCACTCCTTGGATCTGTGGGGTCCATCGAAAGGGAAGGTCCGGCACGCGACAGGATCGCAACAGCGCTACAGCAAGAATCGAACCCGTTTATTCTATTTATACGTATAAACTGGTTGAAGGCATCATAGGAGCCGGTTTGCGCGACTGTCAATGAAGCGCCGGTCAGGGTTTACCTGCGCCCGCGGACGCGAACCGGATGCGCGATGGCGGTGCCGCGCGCACCGCGATGGACCGCCGCGCGAGTTGCACTGCGCCGGCGCAGCGCATGCCGCACAGGCATGGCGCTCAAACGAAAGGAAGGACAATCCATGGTGACGTTTCGCGGCGCGAAGGCGCCGGCTCTGGCGATTCGCAAACAGAAGCGCGCCGATCTGGTCGCGGAGGAACTGAAGCGCCTGATCACCGAGCGCGATCTGAAGCCGGGCGACAAGCTGCCCCAGGAGATCAAGCTGCAGCAGACCTTCGGCGTCAGCAAGAGCACGATTCGGGAAGCGCTGAAGTCGCTCGAGGTGCAGGGGCTGATCAGCGTCAGCACCGGCCCGGCCGGCGGCGGCACCATCGTCGAGGTGCCGCTCGATCGCACCTTCCAGCTGATGCAGAACTATCTGTTCTTCAAGGACGTCGGCATCGCGGACGTCTATACCGTACGCCGTCTGCTCGAGCCGGAGCTGGCCGCCGGCGCGGTGCCGCATCTGACCGAGGACGACTTCCGCGCGCTCGAACACACGATCGACCTGTGCGACCCCACCTCGGCCTCGGCGGCGGCGCCGCTGGACCAGCGCCAGGAGGACCTGAGTTTTCACGACATCCTGGCCGCCGCCAATCCCAATCCGATGCTGCGTTTCTGCTGCGAGCTGATCAACGAGATGCTGCGGCAGCTGGTGGTGTTCGGCAACGACACGCCGGCCTGCGAGCACGAGAAGTTCGGCGCGTCCAATGTCCGCTTCCACAAGAAGATCGTGGCGGCGGCCCGCGCGCGCGATGCCGAGCAGGTCCGCAAGCTGATGGCCGCGCATATGCAGGACTGCACGCGCCATATCACGCGGATGAACGGGCGCGTGCACGGGCGCCTGGTGCTCGATTCGGAATTGCCGCGCCGGTCGCTGGTAGTGCGCCCGCGCGACCGCGAGCCCGAGCAGGCGGGTTGAGAACGCGCGTCGGGCGCGCGGTGTCTCCTCTCTATTCGGCCTTGATGCCGTTCGCGCGGATCAGCTCGGCCCAGCTCGCGGTTTCTTCCCGGATTCGTGTCGCCAGCGCTTCCGGCGTGCTCGCCTGCGGCTCCATGCCCTGGCGCTGCAAGTCCGCCCGCACCGCCGGCGTCGCGAGAACGGTGCGCACCGCCTCGTGCAACTGCGCGACCGTCTCGGCCGGCGTCGCCCGCGGAGCCAGCATCGCGTACCACGAACTGACCTCGATACCGGCCATGCCCTGCTCCGCCATCGATGGGATGTTCGGCGCGGCAGGCGAGCGCCTGGCCTGCGTCACGGCGAGCGCGCGCAGCGCGCCCGACTGGATGAACGGCGCCAGCGTCGGCAGCGTGCCGAGCAGGATCGGCACCTGGCCGCCGACCACATCGTTCAGCGCTTGCGTCGTGCCCTTGTAAGGAACATGCAGCAGCGCCACGCCGGCCTTCTGGCGAAACAGCTCGCCGGCCAGGTGCAGTCCGCTGCCGACACCAGGGCTGGCATAGCCAAGCGGCGTGCCGTCGCGCTGGGCGGTCCTCGCCAGCGCAACCAGTTCGGCAACCGAGTTCGCCTTGACCGACGGATGGACCGCCAGCACATTCGGCGAACTGGCCAGCAGCGACACCGGGCGGAAGTCGCGCTCGACGCGGTAGGGCAGCTGCGGCATCAGCGTCGGATAGATCGTCAGATTGCCGGCGGGCGCGATCAACACCGTACAACCGTCGCCGGCCGCGCGCCGCACCGCGTCGATGCCGATATTGCCGTTCGCGCCCGGCTTGTTGTCGACGATCACGGTGCGGCCCTGGCCGCGCTGCATGCCGTGGGCCAGCGTGCGGGCCAGCAGATCGGCCGGGCCGCCAGCGGGGAACGGCACCACGATGCGGGTCGTCGCGCAGGCCGTGGCGGCATTGGCCGGCGGCATGCCGGCCGCGATGGCGGCCGTCAGGACAGAGGCTGCGACAACGGTCGCGGCAAAGGCCGGGGCGAAGGTGCGGCGCGGCTGCGTCGGCCGATGGTTTGCCGCCACTGTCGCCGCCACTGTTGCCGCGACTATTGCCGCGCCTGTTGCCTCGACTGTCGCAGCCACCGTCCCCGCCTGGGGCATGCCCCGCTTCATCGTGCTCTCCTGCGTCCGCGGCCAGCCGGCCGCTCTTTCCGATTGGCGGCTAGCCGCGATGCAGCGGCACCACCTTGCCCTCGTCCTGCGGCCGATAGTCGAGCAGGCGCGACAGCTCGAGCGCCGCTCCCCGTACCTTCTCGACCAGCGTATCGAGCCTGGTCGGATCGATCTTCGCCGCCGGAATGGTCACGCCCATCGCCGCCACCACCTTGCCGCTGCGATCGCGCACCGGCGCGGCGATGCTCGAAATGCTGGCCTCGAAGAAACCTTCCTGCAGCACATAGCCGCGCTCGCGGTCGCGCTGCACCATGTCGAACAATTCCTCGACCGTCCTCGGCGTGCTGTCGGAGAACACTTCGAGCTGCGGCTCCGGATAGAGCTGCCGCAGCTCGGCCATGGTCAGGTCCTCGAGCAGCACGCGTCCCAGCACGGTGGCGTGCGCCGGCAGCCGTGTGCCGACGTTGACGGTGCTGGCGAACGGCGTCGGCGCCACCGACTTGGCCACATAGACGATCGAGCGGCCGTCGCGCACCACCAGATTGCAAGGCAGCTGGATGTCGTCGCGCAGCCGCTCCAGCAGCGGCCGGCCCAGTTCGGTCAGCTCCAGCGAGGCCAGGTATTCGAAGCCCAGCCGCAACACGGCCATGCCGAGCCTGAATTCACGCCCGCCGTCGGTGCGCTCGACGAAGCCCATCATCTCCAGCGTGGCCAGCAGGCGGAACACGGTCGAGCGCGGAATCTGCAGGCGCCGCGCCAGTTCGGCCGCCGACAGCGTGCGGTCGGTACGGCTGAACTCGCCGAGCAGCCGCAGGCCGCGCTCCAGGCCGGGCACGATGTACCGTTCCTGGGAATCGTCGGGCAGGGAAGCGTTGTTCATGATCGGTTCTCGAATTCTCGGGTGCGTTCCATCCAGATAATCGACACTCATATAACACGCCGACGCGGGGAACGGAAAGCACCGAGCGGCCCCGTCTCCTTTGTGGAATGGCGCGCGACTTCAGAATCGCTGCCTTCGCCGCGCCGCATCCGATCTGTAGCCGCCGATCCCTGTGCGACAATCGCCGCCCATCTCCCCTTCGATCCAGGCCGATACGATGAAGACATCTGCAGAGGTCAGCCGCCAGGGCGCCGCCGGAACACGCGAGGCGCGCACGCCCTGGACCGGGCTCGATGAACAGGGAACCGGCCTGACGGTCGACGATTTCCTGACCACGATGCTGAGTCAACTGGTCAACGCGTTGCGGCGGACCGTGACCCAGCCCTATGCCGAACAGTTCGACCTGACCGTGCCGGAATGGCGCCTGCTGGCGCTGCTGGCGCATGCGGGGGAACTGCCGTTCGCCGAACTGGTGGTGCAGTCGACCTCGGACAAGGCCCTGGTCAGCCGCACGCTGCGCCTGCTCGAACAGCGCGGGCTGGTGAAGCTGACCAGCGCAGGCAATACGCCCCGCAAGAAGCTGTTCTGCAGCATCACGCGCGCCGGCATGGCCCTGCACGACCAGGTCATTCCGCTGGCGCGGCGCCATCAGGCCGCGGTACTCCGCTTGCTGGACACCGGGGAGCGCGAGGCGCTTTATCGGGCGCTGCGGAAATTGCACGCGCAATGCGTGATGGGCCCGGGGGTGGACCCGAGTAGCGCGATCGCAAGGTAGGACACGGCGTCGCCACCGTGCATGCGAGGGCCCAGCGGCATTGGCACCTGGCCGCCGAGCAAGTCGCCGGATTTCCGCCTGCGCGGGAACGACGAGACGGGACAACACTTTCACGCCTCGAGCTGCTCCAGCACCTTGCCCTTGGTCTCGATGCCGAGCCAGTGCACCGTCAGCGCCGCCGCGAACGGCACCAGCGCGAGCGCATAGAAGGCGCTGCTCAGATCGCCGCTGCCGATGGTGCCGGCGATCAGCGTCGGCGCGAAGATCGCCGCGATCTTCAGCCAGGCGCCGCCGAATCCGCAGCCCATCGCCCGCACGCTGGTCGGATACAGCTCCGGCGTATAGACATAGGCGGTGATGAAGCCGCTGGCGAGGAAACCCATCGCGAACGCGCACAGGGTCGCCACCACATAGACCGACTGCGCATGCAGCAGCCCGGCCAGCGCCAGCGACAGCGCGCACAGCACGAACGACACGTTGATCACCGGCTTGCGGCCGACCTTGTCGACCACCATCGCGCAGACCAGCGAGCCGACCACGCCCAGCACCGAGGCCCCGGCCGCCAGGTTCAGCGCCAGCTGCAGCGGCGCATGATAGACCGTCTTGTAGATCGTCGGCAGCCAGGTCGACAGGCCGTACTGGATGAAGCCGCAGGTCGCCCACAGCATCCACACCGCCAGCGTGCGGCCCCGGTAGGGACCGCTGAGCAGATCACGCACGCGCCGCTTCGGGTGCCGGGCGGCCATCGCATCGAACGCGGCGACATCGCCGACCGGCGGCAGCGGCGTGCGCGCATGCGATTCGAAGGCGCGCACCGCGCGGTCCGCCTCGGCCATGCGGTTCTTCTCGGCCAGCCAGCGCGGCGACTCGGGAATGATCTTGCGCAGCACGAAGAACAGCACGATCGGCACGCCGCCGATGAAGTACATCACCTCCCAGCCGTAGCGCGGCACCAGCCAGGCACCGGCGCCGTTCGATACCAGCAGGCCGATCGGGAACACCACCTCGTACAGCAGCACGAAACGCCCGCGGCCATGCGCGCGCGTGACCTCGTTGATATAAGTCGCCGCGACCGGGAGCTCGCCGCCGAGGCCCAGGCCCTGCACGATCCGCAGCAGCGCGAAGAGCTCGAACGACGGCGCAAAGCCGCAGGCGATGCTCATCAGGCCGATGATGCCGGCGCTCCAGGCGATCGAGTGCAGCCGGCCATAGCGCTCGGCCAGCCACGGGAAGAACAGCGCGCCGACCAGTTGCCCGACCGAGGGCGCGGCGATCAGGAAGCCGATCTGGCCCGGCGTCAGCGACCACTGCGCGATCAGCAGCGGCAGCGTGGCCGCGATCGCGATCACGTCGAAGCCGTCGAAGAAGGTCGCCAGCCCGATCAGCAGCCGCGCCTTCACGTGCATCAGGTTGTTCGGCAGACGCTCGATGCGGGCGACGATCTGGCCGCGGGTCACGCCACCCGCAGCTTCGGCGGCCGTGGCGTTCGTGGCGGACGCGCCAGCGCCAGCGCCGGTGGCCTCACCGTCCGCGCCGCCGCGAAACATGGCCGTGGCCGGCCCTGGAACACTGGCGGGGGCCAGCTCTTGTCTTTCTGTCAACACGATGCTTGCTTCCTGAATTTGCCATGGCCGGTCCGCGGCCGTGGCGCGGACCTGTTGTGGGAACGGACGGTGAGGGGACGAAACCGGCGGCGCCGCGGGACACGGCGCGCCACGGAGCGATGCGGTGTGAACCCGCCTATCGGGCTGCCCGGCTACAGATCCAGCACCAGCCGCTTGCCCTTGCAGCCCGACACGCAGACCATCATCGACTGGTTGGCGGCGCGTTCGGCCTTGCTGAGCACGCCGTCGCGATGGTCTGGCTCGCCCTCCAGCACGCGCGTCTCGCAGGAACCGCAGACGCCTTCGCGGCAGCTGTAGTCGACCGCGATGCCCGCTTCGAGCAGCGCGTCGAGCAGCGACTTGCCGGCCGGCACCTTGACCTCCATGCCGGACTGCGCGAGCGACACCGCGTATTCGCCTTCCTGCACCGCCTCCACCGACGGGTCGGCGGCGAAGCGCTCGATATGGACGTTCGGATAGCCGTGCGCCTCGCAGGCGGACTCGAAGGCCTGCAGCATCGGGCCGGGTCCGCAGCAGTAGAAGTGCGTGCCCGGGTCCTGTCCGGCCAGCATGCCGGCCAGGTCGGGCGGGCCGCCAGCCTCGGCGTCGAAATGCAGGCGCACCGCATCGCCATAGGCCTGCAGTTCTGCGACGAAGGCCGCCTCCTCGCGGGAACGCGCGCAGTAGAGCAGCGTAAAGGGGCGGCCGAGCTGGTGCAGGCGGCGGGCCATGCAGACGATCGGCGTCACGCCGATGCCGCCGGCTACCAGCACCGTATGCGAGGCGCTCTCGTCGAGTTCGAAGTTGTTGCGCGGCGCGCCGACCGGCAGCGTGGCGCCGACGCGCAGCTGCTCATGGATATAGCGCGAGCCGCCCCGGCTGCCGCGATCGAGCAGCACGCCGACGGTATAGCTGTGCCGTGCTTCCGGCGCGCCGCACAGCGAATAGCTGCGCACCAGGCCGTTGCCCAGATGCAGGTCGATATGGGCGCCGGGGCTGAATTCCGGCAAGGCGGCCCCCGTGGGGTCCTGCAGTTCGATGCTGACGACGCCGCGGGCTTCGTAGCGCATGGCCTGCACGCGCATCGTCAGGGTGGGGCTGGCACTCATCACACTTCCTTCTGAATCCATTCGCGCCGGGAGGCGCCGTCTTCAACGTTTCTCGGTCAGGAACTTCCCTTCCGGGCCGCCGGCATTCTTCTGGCGGCGGGTATTGCCGTCGATGCCGCCTTCGATGGCCCATTCGGCAAACATCGTCGGGCCCGGCTCGAATTCGCGCGGCTCCCAGTGGGCATCGCAGTGATCCTCGTCCGCGTAGTACTCGATCAGGCCGCCGGCCGGGTTCCTGAAGTACCAGAAGTAGGCCGACGAGATCGGATGGCGGCCCGGGCCGAGCTGCGTCTCCCAGCCGGTGCGGGACATGTGCATGCCGCCGCCGAACACTTCGTGGATATCGCGCACGGTGAACGCCACATGGTTCAGCCCGCTCTTGGGCTGCGGCAGTTGCAGCAGGAACAGGTCGTGATGACCGCCCTCGTCGGCGCAGCGCAGGAAGGCGCCGCGGCCCGGATAGCGGTCCGACGCGACGAAGCCGAATTTCTCGGTGTAGAAGCGCTCGGTGGCATCGACGTCCTTGACGAAGAACACCACGTGGCCAACCTCGATCGGCGTCGCGCGCTCGTAGATCGGCCCGCGCTGGTTCACGCGCGGCTTCGCGCTCCAGGTGTTCATCGCCGCGCATTCGACCTCGACATCGCGCTTGCGGGTCAGCTGGAAACGCACGGCCAGACCGTTCGGGTCGGTGCAGCCGATGCGCGTCTCGTCGCCGCTGCCCTGGCGGACGAAGCCGTCTTCGCCGGCAATCGCCGCGGCGATGCGCTCCAGCGCGGCAGGCGTATCGACGCCCCAGACCACCTCGCGCAGCGTGGGGCCGGCCTCGATCGCCGGCGGCAGCGCGGGATCGTCGATGCGGCGCACCAGCACGCGGCAGCCGTTCAGCGTCTCGAAATCCAGCCCTTGCGTATCGTCGCGCTTCAGGATCAAACCCCAATCGTTGAAGAAGCCGCGGCAGGCGTCGAAATCGTCGGCGCCGTAGACGATCTCGTCGATGCCCAGTACTTGATTCATATCGGTCTCCAGCGGCCGCCGCCGGCTCAATTTCAGTTGGCCCACGGCAGCGGTTGTTGATGCAGGCCCCAGTACACGCTCTTCTGCTCCATGTACTGCAGGATTCCCAGTCGTCCCTTCTCGCGCCCCAGGCCGCTGTCGCGCCAGCCGCCGAACGGCGTCGAGATCGAGAACTGCTTGTAGGTGTTGATCCAGACGTTGCCCGCCTGCACCGCGCGCGCCACGCGCCAGGCGCGCTTGTAGTCGCGCGTCCAGACGCCGGCCGCCAGCGCATAGACGCTGTCGTTGGCCTGCGCGATCAGGTCGTCCTCGTCGTCGAACGGCATCGCCACCAGCACCGGCCCGAAGATTTCTTCCTGGCAGATGCGGGCGCGGTTATCCAGCCCCTCGATGATGGTCGGCGTATAGAAGTAGCCGTTCTCCAGCCCCGGCACGCTCGGCCGCACGCCGCCGGTGCGCAGCTGCCCGCCCTCCTCGACGCCCATCGCGACGAAGGATTCGATCGAATCGCGATGGCGGTCCGTGATCAGCGGCCCCATCTGGGTGCGCTCGTCGGCCGGGTCGCCGACGCGCAGCCGTGCGGCGCCGGCGGCCAGGCGGTCCATGAACGGCTCGTACAGCGAGCGCGCGACGAACAGCCGCGAACCCGCGATGCACGATTCGCCCGACGAGCTGAAAATGCCGTACAGCACGCCGTTGACCGCGTGGTCGAGGTCAGCGTCGTCAAACACCATGGTCGGCGACTTGCCGCCCAGTTCCAGCGACACCGGCATCATCTTGTCGGCGGCGATATGCGCGATGTGCTTGCCGGTGGTGGTGCCGCCGGTAAACGACACGCGCCGCACCAGCGGATGCTGCGTGATCGCGTCGCCAATCACCGAGCCCTTGCCCGGCAGCACGCTGATCAGGCCCCTGGGCACGCCGGCTTCCTCGCAGATCGCGGCCAGTTCCAGCGCCATCAGCGGCGTGACCTCGGCCGGCTTGACCACCACCGCATTGCCGGCGGCGAGCGCCGGCGCCAGCTTCTGCGCCTCGCTGGCGATCGGCGAGTTCCACGGCGTGATCGCCGCGACCACGCCCATCGGCTCGTGCACGCTCATGGTCAGGAAGTCGCCGCGCGGCGGCGTCAGCGTTTCCTCCAGTGTCTCGCAGGCGGCGGCGAAGAACTGGAAGGTGCCGGCGGCGCTGGCGACCAACGCGCGCGTCTCGCTGATCGGCTTGCCGTTGTCCAGCCGCTGGCGTTGGGCCAAGGGCTCGGCGCGAGCGCGGATCAACTCGGCGACGCGATACAGCACCGCGGCGCGCTCGTGCGGCTTGCGCTGGGCCCAGCCGCTGGTCTCGAAGGCGCGCTGCGCGCCCTGCACCGCTTCCTCGACGTCGGCGAGACTCGCCGCGTGAAGCTCCGCGACCACCTCGCCGGTGGCGGGATAGCGCGTGGCATAGCGGTCGCCGCCGCCCAGGCGCCATTGGCCGGCGATGCAGATGGGGAGAAGGTCTTGCGTCTTCATGTTCGCGTCTTGATTCGGCTGTTCAGATCGACACCGCATGCGCGCGGTTGCCCAGCGCGCGCACCACGCTGAACACGGTCAGCGCCGAGGTCTTGGGGTTGGCGGCAAGCGGCTTGCCGCGCATGGTCAGCTCGAAGCCGCCGAAGGCGCCGCGCGCTTCCACGTGATGGACGTTCTCTTCGACGCCCGGGTCGGCCAGCAGCTTGACAGCGGTGCGGTCCAGGCCCAGGCCGGCCAGCGACAGCGTCGCGGCGACGTTGGCATTCTTCGGATAGAGGCGCGCGGCATCGCGCGCGCTGCCCTCGAAGATCACGGTCGGGCCGTCCAGCGCATCGAGGTCGACCCGCTGCTCGGCCGGCGTGTCCTTCCAGGCGCGCGGCGGCTTGCGGCCGGTATAGATGACTTCATCGAGGCCGCCCACACGCGCCGCCGCCAGCGCGTCGATCGCGCCGATCGCGCCCGACAGCAGCTGCACCTGGGTGCCGCCGCGCCGTGCCGCCGCTTCCAGCCGATCGGCCAGGCCCGGCTCGCACAGCGCGCCGACGGACACCACCATGCACGGAATGCCGCGTTCGAGCGCCGGCACGATGTGCTCCTCCAGCGCGCGATGGCCGGCGCATTCGACCAGCAGGTCGGGACGGCCGTCGGCCTCGCTCAGATGGGTGGCGACGCGGGCATGGGGCGCCAGCGCGGACACCGCGCTGCGCGCCTCGTCCATCGTGCCTTCCGGCACGATCACCAGGTCGAACACCACGTCGGGATCGGACTTGAGCAACTCCAGCACGCCGCGCCCGATCGCGCCGCAGCCCACCATCGACACATGCAGCATCGCCGTTCTCCTTCAGGCCGTCAGCGTGGCGCGTTCGGCGGCGCGTTCGGCCGCACCCTGCGCCGGTTCTTCCCCGGACTCGGCGGCGGACTCTGCGACGTTAACCGGCGGGCCGGCAAACGCGGTCTTGAAGCTGCCGATCGACAGCATGTCGATCTCCAGCAGGAACGGGCCCGGCTCCGCGGTGGCCTGATCGAGCGCGGCACCGATCTCGTCGAGACGGCTGACGCGGCGATGGCGCAGCGCCAGCGCCTTCGACAACGCCGCGTAGTCCGGCGTATGCAGGTCGACGTAGTGGCGGCGCCCGCCGTACTGCGCGTCCTGGATGTTCTTGATGACGCCGTAGCCCTTGTCGTTCATCAGCACGATGACCAGATCGGCACGCTCCTGCACCGCGGTGGCCAGTTCGCCCAGGTTCAGGATGAAGCCGCCGTCGCCGGCCAGGCAGAAGGTCTTCTTGCCGGAGCCTGTGGCCGCCGCGCCGACCGCGGCGCCGATGCCCATCGCCAGGCCCTGGCCGATGCCGCCGCCGAGCGCATGCACGCCGGCGCGCGAATCGAAGATGCGCAGCTGGCGGTTGCCCCAGGTGCTGTTCGACACGGTGACGTCGCGCACCCAGTTGAAGTGGCGGCCCACCGCGCCCTGCAGCGCCTCGACCAGCGCCGAGTACGGACCGAGGCCGTCGACCAGCCCCTTGACCGCGATCTCGTGGGCGCGGCGCAGGTCGCCGGCGAACGCCGGGTCGATCTGCATGCGCGCTTCCAGTCGATCGGCCAGGCCGTCGAGCACCAACGCGGCGTCGCCGCTGACGAAGTAGTCGCTCTGATAGCAGCGGCCCTCGGCGGCCGGATCGGCGTCGACGCGGAACAGCGGACGCGGCAGCTTCAGCTCGTACTTCAGCGTCTCGTTGCCGCGCAGCCGCGAGCCGACCACCACCATCGCATCGCAGGTCTGATAGAACTGCTCGACCGGCTTGTGCAGATTGAACGCGCCCAGCGAGCGCGGGTCGTCCTCGGGCACGATGCCGCGGCCCTGCGTGCTGGTCACCACGCCAAATCCCAGGTCCAGCAGCCGCTTGACCTGCGCGCCGGCATGGCGGGCGCCTCCGCCCAGCCACAGCAGCGGGCGCCGTGCATGGATCAGGCGCTCGGCCAGCGCGTCCAGCGCGTGTGCCGACGGCACGTGGGTCGGCACCGGCAGCGGGCGCAGGTCGGTTGGCAGCGGAATCAGCGCGGCCTGGATGTCGATCGGAATCTCGACGCTGACGGGGCCCGTCGGCGCCGTCAGCGCAGTCTGCACCGCCAGCTTGATGGTGCTGATCGCGGTATCGGCGCTGCGCACGCGGAAGGCGGCCTTGGACACGGCCTTCAGCATCGTCAGCTGGTCCGGCGCCTCGTGGATGTAGGCCAGGCTCTGGTCCAGATACGGCGTCTCGATCTGCCCGGTGATATGCAGCAGCGGCGTGCCCGCGGTCAGCGCCTCGACCATCGCGCCGGCCGCATTGCCGGCGGCGGTGCCGGTGCTGGTCAGGCAAACACCCAGCCCGCCGGTGGTGCGCGCGCACGCATCGGCCATATTGGCGCCGCCGGCCTCGCCGCGCGCCGGCACGAAGCGGATCTTGCCGCGTTCGCCGATCGCGTCGAGGATCGGCATGTTGTGGATCGAGATCACGCCGAACGCCGCCTTGACGCCGCACTGCTCGAGGAAGGCCGCAATGGCCCAGCCGACGGTGACCTGCTGCTCGCGCGCGGCTTGTTGATCTTGTTGGGGTTGTTCGTTACGCATGACGGGAGAGTCCTCCGGAAACATCGATGTGGCTGCCCGTGGTGTACGAAGACAACGGCGAGGCAAGGAACAGGATGGCGCGCGCGGCCTCCTGCGGCAGGCCGAGACGGCCGAGTTGAATATGTTTTTGCTGTGCCAGGCGCGCGGTCCACGCGGCCCAGTCCAGATGGCGGTCGGCTTCGGGACGCGCCTCGAAACGGCGGCGCCATTGGCCCGATTCGACCAGGCCCAGCAGGATGCCGTTGACGCGGATGCCCTTCGGCGCAAACTCGGTGGCGAGCGAGCGCACCAGGTTGTGCACGCCGGCGCGGGCCGCCGAGGTGGCGACCATATGCGGCTCGGGCTGGACCGCGAGCAGCGAGTTGACGCAAACGATCGACGCGCTCGGCGATCGTTCGAGCTGCGGCAGGAAGGCGCGGGTGGCGTGGATCACCGAGAAGAACTTCAGCTGCAGTTCCTCCAGCCAGGCCTGGTCCTCGGTATCGGCGAAGGTCGAGACCCTGCCCTGCCCCGCGTTGTTGATCAGCATGTCGGCGGGGCCGAGGTTCGCTTCGACCTCGGCGGCGAAGGCACGCACCTGCTGGGGCTGCAGCACGTCGCAGGTCGCCGCGTGCAGGCGGCAGCCCGGATGCGCGTCGCGCAGCTGCGCCTCGGCGGTGGCCAGCCGGTCGGCGTCGCGGCCGCACAGCGCCACCGCGGCGCCGGCCTCCAGCAGCAGCTCGACCGTGGCCAGGCCGATGCCGGAGGAGCCGCCGGTCACGACGGCAACCTTGCCGCCGAGTTCAATCATGGACATCTTGCTTGCTCCGTTCACAGGTTGACCACCTTGCGGCCGAGCTGCGGCCGGTAGTCGAGCAGGCGCGACAGCTCGCCCGCGGTGTTTCTGACTTTCTCGACCATGCCGCCCAGTTCGTCGGGATCGATATGCGAGGCCGGGATCGTCACGCCCATCGCCGCCACCACGCGCGCGCTGCGGTCGCGCACCGGCGCCGCAATCGTCGAGATGCTCGCTTCGTAGAAGCCCTCCTGCAGCACGTAGCCGCGCTCGCGGTCGGTCTGCACCATCTCGAACAGCGCGTCGACCGTGCGCGGCGTGCCTTCGGAGAAGGCTTCCAGATGCGGCTCGGGATAGAGCTCGCGCAGCTCGGCCAGCGTCAGGTCCTCCAGCAGCACGCGCCCCAGCACCGTGGCATGCGCGGGCAGCCGCGTGCCGACGTTGACGCTGCTGGCGAACGGCCGCGGGGCCACCGACTTGGCGACATAGACGATCGAGCGGCCGTCGCGCACGACCAGGTTGCACGGATAGCCAGTCTCGTCGCGCAGGCGATCGAGCAGCGGCGCGCCGAGCTCGGTCAGCTCCAGCGAGGCCAGGTACTCGAAGCCCAGCCGCAGCACCGCCATGCCAAGGCGGTATTCGCGTCCGTTGTCGGTGCGTTCGACGAAGCCCAGCATCTCCAGCGTGGCGAGCAGGCGGAACACCGTCGAGCGCGGCGCCTGCAGGCGCCGGGCCAGTTCGGCCGCGCTCAGCGTGCGTTCCGCGCGGCTGAATTCGCCGAGCAGCCGCAGGCCGCGTTCGAGGCCGGGCACGATGTACTTGTCCTGGACGGTGTCCGGCGGCAGAGGTTGGGTCATGGGAATCCGGGGTCGGGCGGGGCGGCCGCTTGCGTCGTGTGGTCGCATCGCGTCGTGATGCTTCGGTCGGCGGCCGCCGCGGGATGTCAGCGCTTGATCTTCGACAGCGGGTGATCGGGCGGATAGGTCGGCGTGATCGGCTTCTTCGCACCGAGCATCACGCACATCAGCGCGTCTTCCTCGCCGATATTGATTTCCTCGCGATAGACGCCCGGCGGCACCGACACCAGGTCGCGATCGGTCAGGATGGTCTCGTAGCGCTCGCCGTCCTTCTCCAGCACCAGCTTGATCTTGCCGCGCAGGATGAAGAACACTTCCTCGACGTCGGTGTGCAGGTGCGACGGGCCTTCATGACCGGCCGGAATGATCATCGTCGAGAAGGTGAAGTGCTCCGACGGCACGGTATTGCTGTCCGCGGCCACGCCGGTGCCGCCGGTGCCCAGATAGCGCATCTGCGCGCGGCGGTACTTCGGGTCGTAGTCGGCCTGGAACTTCAGCGCGTTCCAGTCGTAGCGGCGCGTGGCGAAGCGCGCGACCCGGCCCTCCATCCACTGTTCGAACGAGGCGCCCTCGGGACGGTCCCAGCTGCGCTTGAGGTCTTGTTGTTCGGAGAGATCGCTCATTTGGATTTCCTTCGGTCTTTCGGGTCTTTCGGTGTCTTCAGGGTCTTGAGGGTCTTCGGTACGTCGGTACGTCGGTACGTCGGTACATCGATGCGTCAATGCATGACAAAACCGCCGTTCACCGCCAGAGTCTGGCCGGTCACGAAGCGGGAAAGATCGGACAGCGCGAACAGCACAGCGCCGCAGACATCGGCGGGCAGCTGCTCGCGCGAGATCGCGCGCTGCTCGCGATAGAGCTCGTGCCGCTTCTGCGGGACGTACTCGGTCGCCTCGACCAGCGTCAGGCCCGGCGCCACGGCATTGACCGTGATGTTGTCGGGACCGAGCTCGCGCGCCAGCGATCGGGTCATGCCGATGATGGCGCTCTTGCTCGCCACGTAGGCCAGCAGGTTCGGCGCGCCCCACAGCGGCGTGTCGGAGGCCAGGTTGATGATGGCGCCGCGGCCGCTGTCGCGCAGCGCCGGCAGGCAGGCCGTGGTCATCAGCCAGGTGCCGCGCACGTTCACGTTCATCACGCGGTCCCAGGTGGCGATATCGATGGCGCTGGCATCGCGCCCGCCGGAGTCGGTCACTGCGGCGTTATTGACCAGGCCGTCGAGGCCGCCCAGTTCCCGCACCGCCTCGGCAGCGCAGGCCTGTACCGAGGCGGGATCGGCCAGGTCCAACGGCAGCGCCACCGCGTGCAGGCCGCGCGAGGTCAGCGCGTCGGCCTCCTGGTGCAGGCGCTCGGCGAGGACGTCGGCCATCGCGACCGAAGCGCCGGCTTCGGCGATCGCGGTGGCAAAGGCCAGGCCCAGGCCGCGCGCGGCGCCGGTGACCAGCACCTTGCGACCGGCGAGCATCGACGACGTGTCGCCGGGATGCTGGAACTCAGGCATGGCTGGCAACTCCCGGGGCCGGCTGCAGCATCGCCACCGGCGCATCGGCCAGCTCCTGCTCGGCGCGGCGGCGCAGCAGGCGGCGCACGCGCGTGATGCCGACATCGTGCTGGTACAGCATTTCATGGTCGCGGGCGTTGGGCGCCATCGACTCGAGCACCACGCGGTCCTGCTCCAGCACGTCCCAGTGCAGCTTTTCCAGCCGGTTGCGGTAGAGGAAGCGCCAGACATCGCGCTCCCAGCCCTGGACATGTCGGGTGCGCCAGAAGAACACCATGCAGTGCTCCTCATCGACCGGCGTGGCGACGCCGACGATGCCGAACGGACCGCCGGGGCCGACCTTCGGGCGATACGGAATCGCCAGGCGCAGCCACATCGTGCCGGTCTCGCCGAACTCGACCCAGTCGAAATTGACGCCGCGCTGGCCGGTCTTCTCGAACATCAGGCCGTGCTCGGTTTCGCGCACCGCCATGACCGCCTGCTTCTCGCCGCTGGCCATCGAATGCGAGACCGCATGCAGATAGGCGCCGTGCATCGGGTCCATGACGTTGTCGATGGCGTAGCGGTAGTTGCAGTCCCAGTGAGCGACGCACAGGAAGTGGCTGTGCTCGGGGTTCTCCAGCTCTTCGGGCAGGCGGAGCGTGTCGGCGCTGTCGGGGCCCTCGACCGGAGCGCGGTCGCCGAACCACAGGAAGATCGCGCCGGCCTTCTCCTGGACCGGATAGCTGCGCACGCAGGTCTTGCCTTCGAGCGGGCAGCTCTCGACCGCCGGCACGCTCTTGACCTGGCCGTCGCCGCCGACCTCGACGCCGTGATACCAGCAGGCGACGCGATCGCCGAGGTTCCAGCCCATCGACAGACGCGCGCCGCGGTGCGGGCAGCGGTCTTCCAGCGCGTGGACCTGGCCGGCGCCGTCGCGCCACAGCACGATGTTCTGGCTCAGGCGAGTGATGCCGATCGGCGAATGGGTGACCGACCACGACGCGGCCACCGGATACCAGTAGTTGCGCAGGCCGGTATTGAGCCGTTCTTCGATGCGGGCTTGCTTGTTCGATTCCATCGTTGTTCTCTCTTGCGGGACCGCTGGGTGTCGTCGGGGGTCGTCTGGGTCAGGCGCCGAGGCGCTGCATCTCGGCCAGAAAGCGCGCCTCTGTCCAGGGCTGGCCGTCGGCGGTCAGGAAGCCGGCGCGGTTGAAGGCGCGCACCACGTCTTCGGGCGTCGTCGCGCCTGCCTCGAAGGCGGCTTCGAGCGCGTCGCCGAGCGCGTTCTCGTAGGCCGTCGGCAACGCCGAACGCGTCTGCCAGACGATGTTGGGCACCTTGCCCGGCCGCTCGATATAGCCCTTGCCCGCCACGTTGTTCGGCGCGGGCTTGTCCCAGGGCGCGAGCTGCGGGTTGTAGTCGACGATTTCCATTGCGCTTGCTCCTTTTTCCGATCGGCCGGTGTCTCGCTGTATGTTTTATATATGGAACAGCGATCCATGTATTGAACACGGTTGAACTATAGACCTCGGCGCTGCGGGATTGGACTGGGGTTTACCCGGGAATCGGGCGTTGGAGAGGAAAGAGGTGATGCTGTCGTCCCAGCGCTTGCGGGGACGACGACGACGTCCGGCTAGCGTGCGGGACGCTGGTCCAACGCCGCGCGAATCCACCCCGCCACCGCGGCCGCCTGCTCGATGTAGCAGGCATGGCCGGCATCGGCGATCGGCGTGAATGGCAGACCGAACCGCTGCGCCAGCGCTTCGGCACCGATCGGCGGCGTCACCACGTCCAGCGTGCCGCAGCCGATCTCGACCGCGACGCCCTCAGGCCGGCGCGCCAGGTAGGCGTCGATGTCGTCGCCGCACAGCATCGCCACCGCCTGGCGGTAGCCGTCCGGGTTCAGGCGGCTCATGTTCCAGCGCACCCATTCACGCGCACCGGCATCCGCGTTCGGACTCAATAGCCGCGAGGGGCCGCGTTCGGCCAAGCCGGTGACGCCGAGCGTTGCCAGCGCGTCGAGGCGCTGCCGCGCAACGTCCGCCGCCTTCTGTTCCTTGCCTGCGGCGCCATAGCCTTGTGCCGGACTGGCCAGCAGCACACGGGCCGGCCGCCGGTCCGGCTCGGCCTGTGCCAGGTAGGCAGCCGCCATCAATGCGCCGAGCGAATGACCGACGATCACGGCCGGCCGCAGGTCGAGTGCCCGCACCAGGCCCTGCAATCGGACGGCGTAGTCGGCGGCGCGCCTCGCCTTCTCGGCAAGGGGGCTCGACGCGCCATAGCCGGGCGCGTCCCACGCGATTACCCGCGCATGGGCGGCGAGCAGGCTCGCGCAGGGCAGCCATGACGCTGCGCCCGAGCTGATGCCGTGCAACAGCAACACCACAGGCCCTTGGCTGCCGCCGCTGCGGTAGGCCACCTGCGCCCCGTCGGCATCGACCGTCGCCACCGCTTGCACAAACGTATCCGCGAGTTGGGCCAGCATCGGGGGCGCCGCGGGTTGGGAGTTATGTTCCATATATGAAACTCACGTCCTTAGGTAAAAACTTCCCGACTATATCCCCCGGAAATCCTCGTGAAGATCCGCGTAAACACCTAGCGCCGCGCTAGGGAATTCCCTGCCCGCCCGAAGCGAAAACCCCCGCTATATTGCGCTTGTCGTTTCCTATGTAATTCGTCGTTTTATATATGAAACGAAACCGAATATCAGGACTGCCACCACAACAACGGGACGGACGCGATCGGCCACAGAGACGACGCGGCTGCCAGGAACCACCACGAGACGGAATCGGGAAGGAATCGCAATGAAATTTGGACGGATCGCACTGGCTGTGCTTGCCGCCGCGCCGATGATGGCGGCCGCACAATCGGTCACGCTGTACGGCGTGGTCGATACCGGGATCGAATACGTGAACAACGTCGGCCCGGACAAGGACAGCGTTGTCCGCATGCCCAACCTGACCGCGACGGTGCCGTCGCGCTGGGGCATTCGCGGCACCGAGGATCTTGGCGGCGGGCTCAAGGGCCTGTTCGTGCTGGAGTCGGGCTTCGGGCCGGATACCGGCAACGCCAATCAGGGCGGCCGGCTGTTCGGGCGACAGGCCTGGGTCGGCGTGTCGGGCCCGTGGGGCCAGATCTCGCTGGGCCGCCAGTACACCATGCTGTTCTGGGCGATCCTCGACTCGGACATCCTCGGTCCGAACGTCTACGGATCGGGTTCCCTCGACAGCTATATCCCCAACACCCGCCACGACAATTCGGTGGTCTACAAGGGGACGTTCGGCGGCCTGACCGTCGGCGCCTCGTACAGCTTCGGCCGCGATGCGGTCAACGCCGGCCCCAGCCCGTCGGGCACCAACTGCGCGGGCGAGAACCCGGCCGACGCGCGCGCCTGCCGCGCCTGGTCCGCGCTGGTCCAGTACGCGACCAGGACCTGGGGTGTGCATGCCGCCTACGATTCGCTGCGCGGCGGCCCCGGCGCGTTCGCCGGGCTGACCAGCAGCAGCCTGACCGACGATCGCCTGTCGCTCGGCGGCTATGTGCTGCTCGACCGCGTCAAGGCCGGTGCCGGCCTGATCCGCCGCGACAACGAGGCCAGCCCCACCCCGCGCAGCGACATGTGGTACGCCGGCCTGGCCTATGACATCACGCCCGCCTTCCAGCTCGCCGGGCAGGTCTACTACCTGAAGTACCGCCACAGCGACAACGACCAGATGCTGTACGCGCTGCGCGGCTCGTATGCCTTCTCGAAGCGGACCATGGTCTATGCGACGGCGGGCTTCATCGATAACGACGGCACGCTGGCCACCTCGGTCAGCGGCGGATCGCCGGGCTCGAACACGCGTCCCGGCGGCTCGCAGCTCGGCGCGATGCTGGGCATCAAGCACGTGTTCTGATCGCCATCCATCGCTCCCGAGCGCAGACAACTGGAGGAACCATGAAGCAGTCCACCACCCGCAAACTGATCGCGGCCGTTGCCGCGGCCGGCGCGCTGCTCGGCGCGGGCGCCGCGCAGGCGCAAGGCTATCCGAGCAAGCCGATCACGATCGTGGTCGCCTATCCGGCCGGCGGGGACACCGACGTGCTGGCCCGCATGATCGCGGAGAAGCTGGCGATCCGGCTGAACCAGTCGGTCGTCGTCGAGAACCGGACCGGCGCCGCCGGCACGATCGGCAGCGCCTACGTCGCCAAGGCGGCGCCGGACGGCTACACGCTGCTGGCCGCGCCGAACACCGTGGCGCTCGCCCCGCTCGTTCTCAAACCCGGCTCCGGCGCGGCTTATGACGTGCAGCGCGATTTCACGCCGGTGATCCAGACCGGCAGCCAGTCGCTGTTCGTGGTCGTCAACAAGTCGACCGGCATCAGCAAGATGAGCGACCTGGTCGCGCGCGCCAAGGCCGGCACGGTGCAGACCTATGCCTCGCCGGGCAACGGCTCGCCGATGCATATCCTGGGCGAGCTGTTCAACAAGGCGGCCGGCGTGCGGATCGCGCAGGTCCCGTATCGCGGCACCGCGCCGGCGGTGGTCGACGTGCTCGGCGGCCAGGTGCCGATGACCTATTCCACCTATGGCGCCGTGTTCCAGTACGTGACCAACGGCCGCCTGCTGCCGATCGCCGTGGCCGATCCCAAGCGCTCGCCGTTCGCGCCCAACGTGCCGACGCTGGCCGAGCTGGGCTACAAGGACGTCGAAGTCGGCGCGTGGCAGGCGATCCTCGGTCCGAAGGGCATGCCGGCGGACGTGGTGCGCACGCTGAACGGGCATATCAACGAGATCCTGAAGATGCCGGACATCGTCGAAAAGATGGCGACCTTCGGCATCAGCCCGGTCGGCGGCGATGCGGCCAGCCTTGGCAAGCTGATCGCGGCCGATGCGAACCGCTACGCGCGGATCGTCAAGGAGTTCGGGATTCAGGCGGATTGATATGCGGTGAGGTATTGGCGCCGTCGTTCGCGGAAAGCGGAGGGCGGCGCCGTTTTGGATGTTGGCCTGTGTGAAAAAGCCGGGCGCTCATGCCGGGTTGTCTTCGAATACCTCGGCCAGCGTTTCGGCGCGAAGCAATCGCGTTGACCAGTGATCGAGCTGCTCTTCCGTTGCGCCCTGAATCCTGGCTAACGCATGTTCCGGCAACGGTCCGAAGCGAGTCGTAAGCTGCCGCTGCAGTATTCGGGCCTCGCCTTCCAGCCGTCCGGCCGCCCTATATTCGTGCTCCCACACCTTGAAACTCTGACTTAGCTTCATCTTCATCTCCACAAGATCATTGGCCACCGGTACGTCCAAGGTGTTGCCGCTGCGCCTGCCGATCAGTCCCGGCAACACATTGAGGAAGATTCGCTTCAGTTCCTCATCGCCTTTGACGATGTCCGCGAGCTTGTCGATCAACTCGCCGACCTCCTGCTGGGTTTCCGCCTCTTCCAGCTGCATCAGCACCGCAACCGGATTGCGCATCGCGCGCAGCTGTTCCTTGCCGATGCGTCCGCTGTCCAACAACAGATATTTAAGCTTGGGCAGGTACTCACCGACAAGTCCGGGCACGTCCGGCAGCATCGCTGCGATATCGGTGGGCGCATCCCATGGCCCTTCGCCGTTGTAAAGGACGATGGGCAGCACCGGCGGGATGCCTCGTCGAGGCTTGACGTACTCCTTGCGGATCAAGCTTTGATAGAGCAGCCCGAGATAGGACATGATCCGTACCGGCATGCCGTGATCGACCGTGCTCTGAAACTCCATCATCAAATAGAGATAGAGCCATTCGTCATCGGCGCGAACCCGCCACACCATGTCGTTGGCCCGCTGCCGCAGATCGTCGGAGACATAGTGGCCATGGATGCATTCCAGCGTGCTGAAATCCAGCCCATGCAGCCATTCGTCGGGGATAAAGCCCGAGACAAGATTGCGGACCATCGCGGGCGATGAATACAACTGTTTGTAGCTGGCGTCGTCGAGTTGAATCATGGTTGGCATCGAGCAGTGTCGAAGCCGACAGCATCCTGCGCATGGGCTCTCGGTGCTTCACAGAAGGTCACGCATTTTGGGTTTCATGTCGGCGTCGCTCGACATTGAGAATCGTCTGAACGACCGACGCGCCGTGGCCGTTCTGGCCGCCAGCAGCCTTCGGCAAAATCGCAGACACTATCCGGCGTTGCAAACACAACTCAATCGGCTCGCTGCCGGGATGACCGGCGGCGCAAGGCCGCCCCGAAGGAGACACCATGACCCAAAAGAAGGCCATCCTCGTCATCGGCGCCGGCGACGCAACCGGCGGTGCGATCGCCCGACGCTTTGCGCGCGAGGTCTATATCGCCTGCGTGACCCGGCGCAATGCCGACAAGCTGGCGCCGCTGGTTCAGCAGATCGAGGCCGAGGGCGGCATCGCGCATGCCTTTGGTTCGGACGCGCGCAAGGAAGAGGAGATGACGAGCCTGGTCCAGCGAATCGAATCGGAGATCGCGCCGATCGAGGTGGCGGTCTTCAATATCGGCGCGAATGTCCGCTTCGACGTTCTGGACACGACGGCCCGGGTCTACTTCAAGGTGTGGGAGATGGCCTGCTTCGCGGGCTTCCTGATGGGCCGCGAGATGGCCCGCGTGATGGTGCCGCGCGGCCGGGGCTCGATCTTCTTCACCGGTGCCACGGCCAGCCTGCGCGGACGCGCCGGCTTCGCGGCGTTCGCCGGCGCCAAGCACGGCCTGCGCGCGTTGGCGCAGGCAATGGCGAAGGAGCTGGGGCCGCAGGGCATCCATGTCGCCCATCCGATCATCGACGGCGCCATCGACACGGCCTTCATCCGCGAGAACTTCCCCGAACGCTATGCGCTGAAGGATCGCGACGGCATCCTGAATCCCGAGCATATCGCCGACGCCTACTGGATGCTGCACCAGCAGCCGCGCGACGCGTGGACGCACGAGCTCGATCTGCGGCCGTGGATCGAAGCGTGGTGACTGGCTGAGTCACTCGGTCCCCGCGTTCCCGGGAACGACAGCAACTCCTGCACGAGCCGAGCTACGTCGTCCCCGCAGAGGCAGGGACCGGCGACTAGCGCAGCCAGGCACCGCTCAGCGCCCCGCGTCGAACATCCCCGCCAGGCGCTCGAACGTCAGCTGTTCGGCCTCCCTGACGATGCGGTCGACCAGCGTCTTGACGCTCGGGATATCGTGGATGAGGCCGGCGACCATGCCGCAGCTCCATGCGCCGGCCTCGACATCGCCCTCGACCATCACCTTCGGATAGATGCCGGCGACCTGGTCGTAGATATCCGAAATCTTCAGATCGGCGCCCTTCTCGCGCTCGATCTCGAGCAGCCGCTCGACGCCGCCATTGTTCAGTACGCGCTCCGTATTGCGCAGCGCCCGCATGATCAGCCGCGTATCGAGCTCGCTCGCTTCGACGATCGCCTGCTTGACGTTGATGTGAACCGGCGCTTCTTCGGTGGCCAGGAAGCGCGTGCCCATATTGATGCCGTCGGCGCCCAGCGCCAGCGCGGCCACCAGGCTGCGGCCATCCGCCATACCACCCGAAGCAACGAACGGAATTTTCAGCGTCTCCGCGGCCCGCGGCAGCAGGATCATGTTCGGCACGTCGTCCTCGCCGGGATGGCCGCCGCACTCGAAACCGTCGACGCTGGCCGCATCGCAGCCGATCTTCTCCGCCTTCAGCGCGTGGCGCACCGACGTGCATTTGTGAATCACCTTGATGCCGGCCGCCTTCAGGGCCGGCATGTACTGTTCGGGACTGCGGCCGGCAGTCTCGACGATGCGTACGCCCCCTTCGGCGATGGCGGCGATGTACTCCGCATAGGGCGGCTCCGAGAACGTCGGCAGAAAGGTCAGATTGACGCCGAACGGCTGGTCGGTCATCTCTTTGCAACGCGCAATTTCCCTGGCCAGCAGTTCGGGCGTGCGCTGGGTCAGCGCCGTGATGATGCCCAGCCCGCCGGCATTGGAAACGGCCGCCGCCAGATCGGCAAGACCGACGAAATGCATGCCGCCCTGGATGATCGGGTAGCGAATCGAGAACAGTTCCGTGATGCGTGTTTTCATGGGCAAGAAGGCTCCGAATGGGTGGAAGGGCGATCTGCGGTCAGGCGGCGCGCGCCCGCACGATTTCCTCTTCGACGTCGCGCAGGCTGTCCTTGCCGAAGAAGATCTCGTCATTGACGAAGAAGGTCGGCGCGCCGAAGGCGCCGCGCTCGAAGGCCAGCTGCGTATTGGCCAGCAGCGTCTCCTTGACGGCCGGCTGGTTGATCGCCTCCAGCAGACGGGCACCGTCGAGGCCGGCTTCATTCAGGGCAGCCTCGATGACGGCCGGATCGTCCATCTTCGTCCCGCGTTCCCACATCGCGCTGAAGACCGCATCGACATAACGCTCGAAGCTGCCATCGTGACTGGCCGCGACCGCGCCCCGCATGATCTGCAGGGTGTTGACCGGAAAGTGGGGATTCATTCGGAACGCGGTCAGGCCATGCCGCCTGATGAAGCGCTGCATTTCCAGCCGCCCGTATTCCGGCTTGTTCTTGATGCCGGCAAAGGCCTCCATCGGCGAACGATTGCCGGTCAGCCGAAACAGGCCGCCGAGCAGAATCGGCACGTATTCGAATTTGACCCCGGTCCGCGCTTCGATGCCGGGAATGACCTTGTGCGCGAGATAGGCGTTGGGACTGCCGAAATCGAACAGGAACTGCACGCTGACGGTACGCATCGCTTGTCTCCACCTCCGATGGTGATATGGCCGGACGATCTCGCCCTCCGGTTCTCCGCAACAATGTACCGTCGCGCCGGTTTTTGGCAAGATTTTCCGCGGTCGTTCCACCATGCAGATCGGAACGACACTTTGCGACGATCGGCGGGCGACGCGCTGCCCTATTCGCGGGTCTCCCCGATCGGCGCGCCGCGTTTCGGCACGACCTTGGCCTTGACCACCGAGGTATTGGTCTCCGCGAGCTGCGCGACGCGATCCAGCAACCCGTCCAGCTCCTCGATCGAACGCACATACAGCCGCGCGACAAAGCAATCCTCGCCGGTCACCTTGTCGCATTCGCCGATCTCCGGAATTTCGGCAATCAGCTTTTGCACGATATGGAGCTTGCCGGGCATCGGCCGTATGCGAACGATGGCCTGCAGCGGGTAACCCAGCGCGGCCGGATCGATATCGACGGTGAAGGCACGGATGACCTTCCGCTCTTCCAGACGTTTGAGCCGTTCCGACGTGCTCGGCGGCGACAGCCCGACGCGAGCGGCCAACTCTTTCAGTGAAATTCGGGCGTCCTCGGCGAGCACGGCCAGGATGCGTCGATCGACATCGTCCAGCATTTTTTCGATTCCTCGGTAAAGAAGGCAATCTGCCTTCCAAATACAGGCACAGCGCCGCTCCGTCCTAACGGAGGCTATAGAATCCGCCCCTGCGTCGTGCGATTCTAAACACCATTCAGCCTTCAGGAGAAAGACGGTGAATTCCCTACGCGGCACAGCCGAAATGACGGCCTCGATGGTGTTGTCCGGCACCATCGGCTGGTTCGTGGTCAAGTCCGGACAGCCAATCCACGACGTGGTGTTCTGGCGCTGCCTGTTCGGCGCCTTGACGTTGTTCGCGGTCTGCGCGGCCCTTGGCATGCTGCGGCAGCTGACCTGGCGCACGCTGGGCCTGGCCGCGCTGGGCGGTGTCGCCATCGTGATGAACTGGCTGCTGCTGTTCGCCGCCTATCCGCGCGCGTCGATTTCGATCGCGACGGCGGTCTACAACACGCAGCCTTTCATGCTCGTTGCGTTGGGCGCGCTGCTGTTTTCCGAACGCATCACGCTGACCAAGCTGGCCTGGCTGCTGATCGCGTTCGCGGGCGTGCTGATGATCGTGCAGGCCAAGCCGGATCACGGGCATGGCGCGACCGACTATCTCGGCGGCATCGCGCTGGCCCTCGGTGCGGCATTCTTCTATGCGGTCGCGGCGATCATCACCAAGCGCCTGGCGGGCGTGCCCCCGCATTTGATCGCACTGATCCAGGCCTGCGTCGGCATGGCGATGCTGACGCCGTTTGCGAATCTGTCGGACTTCGCGGCCTATGACGGCTCATGGACGATGCTGATGACGATCGGCGTGGTCCATACCGGGCTGGTCTATATCCTGCTGTACGGCGCGATCCAGAAGCTGTCGACGGCGATGACCGCGGCGCTCTCCTTCATCTATCCGGTCGTGGCGATCGTCGTCGATATGGTGGCCTTCGGGCTGCGGCTCGATTGGGCGCAGTGGGCCGGCGCCGCGGCGATCCTGATTGCCGCGGCGGGCATGACGCTGGGATGGCGGCTGCCGTTCGGGCGCCGGCACGGCGCTGCCACGGCCAAAAGCTGACCCCACACAGCGACGTCCAGCCCTCCTGCCATCCCGCTCCGGTATACTCGCGCCTGGGTGCTCACCCTCACGGGGTGGCAGGATTTGCGTCGGTCGGGCCGCCACGCGGCTTTTCCGCGACCGATGCATGCACCACCCTTCTCCAGACCACTCCCCTGGTCGATTCCCCGTTTCACCGCGTTGTCACGCGGCGCTGCCGTTCGCGCCTTCCGGCCCTGCGAACCGCCAGCGCGCCTGCGCGCGGGGAATTCCATTCGCTTCCATCCCGGTATATCTCCCGCAAGAGGGGCCACATGGCAATCGTACAAAGAAGACTCTCCAATACGTTCAAGCGCTTTTTCGAGTCGGAAAAGGCCGGCGGCATCCTGCTGATCGTCTGCACGATCCTCTCGCTGATATTGGCCAATTCGGCGCTCGGCGATCAGTACCTCCATATCTGGCATGTGAAAGTCGCCGGTCTCAGCGTCGAGCACTGGATCAATGACGCGCTGATGGCGATCTTCTTCCTGCTGATCGGCCTCGAACTCGAACGGGAGCTGTACAACGGCGAACTGTCCAGCTTCAAGAACGCCTTGCTGCCCATCGTTGCGGCGGCCGGCGGCATTGCCGTACCAGCACTGATTCACTTCGGATTCAATGGCGGCACGCCGACGCAGGCCGGCATCGGCATTCCGATGGCAACGGACATCGCGTTTGCGCTGGGCGTGCTGGCGCTGCTCGGCAGCCGCGTGCCCGCCTCGCTGAAGATCTTCCTGACCGCGCTTGCCGTGATGGATGACCTCGGTGCCATCATCGTGATCGCGCTGTTCTACACGGCCGAGCTGTCGGTCGTTTATCTGGCCGGCGCGCTGGCGGTATTCGGCGTGCTGCTCGTCATGAACCGCGTGCTGCGCGTGATGTCGCTGGTCCCGTATCTAGTGGGCGGCGTACTGATGTGGTTCCTGATGCTGAAGTCCGGCGTCCATGCGACCATCGCCGGCGTGCTGCTGGCGTTCGCGATTCCGTTCTCCGCCAGGCAGGACGACGAGGCATCGCCGTCGCACCGCCTCGAACATGTGCTGCACCGGCCGGTGGCATTCGTGATCCTGCCAATCTTTGCGCTGGCCAATACCGGCATCGTGGTTGGCAGCGATTGGGCGCAGGAGCTGGGCTCGTCGAACAGCCTCGGCATCCTGGCCGGGCTGGTGGTCGGCAAACCGCTGGGCATCGCGATCCTGAGCTTCCTTGCGGTCGCCATCGGCCTGTGCAAGCTGCCTTTGGATCTGCGCTGGCGCCATGTCGTCGGCGCGGGCCTTCTGGGCGGTATCGGCTTCACCATGTCGATCTTCATCACCAACCTCGCCTTTACCGGCGAGCCGGGCATCATCAATGCGTCGAAGATGGCGATCCTGCTGGCGTCGCTGACCGCGGGCGTGCTCGGCTTCGTCTGGTTGAAGCTGTTCGGCAAGCCGGTGGCGACCGATGTCGATATGGATACGATGGACTTCGAGGCCGATCGGGCATCGCCTTCGGGCGGCACGTCGGTGCGCTGAGCGCCCGGACGCTTTGATGCCCTCCTTCCCTCTCCCCAACCCTCTCCCGCAAGCGGGAGAGGGAGCCGCGCAGCGCGACACCATGTCGTAAGCCGCGATCGTCGCGGTCAGCTCGGCCAGGTGTCGATGCGGGAAGTGCCGGGCGACCTCGGCAAAGTCAGCGGTTGAACGCGGCCTGCAGGTCTGCCTGGCTGCTCAGCCCGCTTTGCAGCAGCAGCATCAGCAGGATGCGGGCCTTCGCCGGCTTCAGATCGTCGGCCATGACGGCGCCGGCGTCGAACGTCGTCTTGCCGCCGCCGACGAAGCCGTAGTTCGGCAGCACGCGTCCGTTATGCACGCGTGTCGAGATCACGACCGGTACGTTCTTCGACAACGCATATTTGACCGCCTCGAACATCGGCTGATTCATGTTGCCCATGCCGAGCGCCTGCACCACGATGCCCTTGACGCCGCGGTCGACCGCACTGCGCAAGGCCGCGCCGTCCGCCCCGCCGTACATCGCCACGATTTCCACGTCGGGCATCTTGTCCGTGCGAATCGGAACATGCTGGCGCCGCGCTGGCGTGCTGACGTAGATCACGCGGTCCGGATATACCTCGCCGATAAAACCGAAGTCGCCCGAATTGAACGTTTCGACATTCGCCGTGTGGGTCTTGGTGACGTAGCGGGCGGCATTGATCTGGTTGTTCATGGCCAGCATCACACCCTTGCCTTTCGACTGTTCGTCGACGGCGATGCGCGCGGCATTGAGCAGATTGCGCGGGCCATCGAAGTCGGGCGACGACGCGTTGCGCTGCGCGCCGATCAGCACGACCGGCTTGTCCGACCGCACCGTCAGATCGAGCCAGTACGCGGTTTCCTCCAGCGTATCGGTGCCGTGCGACACGATCACCCCCGCCACGTCCGGCCGATCCAGGGACGCCTGCACCGCTCTGGTCAGCTGGATCCAGCGCGGCGGGTCCATGTAGTCCGACGGCACGTTGGACAGATTGTTGACCTGGATGGTCGCGTATTTGCCGATATCGGGCACCGTCGCGAGCAGGTCGTCGCCCGATATCGCCGGCACTGGTGCGTTCTTGACCGGGTCGATCTTCATGGCGATGGTGCCGCCCGTGGCGATGAACTGCACCACCGGCTTGTTCTGCGCGAAGGCGGTGGTAGCGGATGCGAACAGCAGCATGCTGAGCAGGGCGCGGCCTGGCTTCATTCGAAGTCTCCTGGGATGTGGTTATCGGAACCGAAGGGTTCGTTGCGCATTGGGCCACATCTTGCCGCCCCACGCCATCCGGTGTTTCCGGGGCGCCGCGCAATGCGCGGGAGCCGCTGCGCGCACAGCACGCCGTTCCATTGCCATCGGCTCAGGGCCGTTCGCGCCTCGGCTCCAGATACGGTTCGACCCGTGCCTCGCGCATCGCGTAGCCGCTGTCGCCCATCGCCGTTTCCGCGCGTTCGACGCGCAGCACGCCCTCGATCCATACGGTGTCCATCGTACGGATACCCTGCAGTGGTGCCCTGGCCTGAACGTGAACGACCTGATTGGCGGGCGGCGGCGGCACGTGGATGCAGGCGCCGAAGTACGGCACCAGCAGGAATTCCCTGATGGCCTCGCCTTCGCCGCCGAGCGACACCACGAAGCCCGGCAGCCGCACCGGCGAGCCGTCGAGCGACGGTTCGACGGGTGCTTGCTGCCAGTATTGTTTTGCCTTCTCCAGCGCTGCCTGGGCTCGTGGATCGCCATCTTCCATCTGCGCCAGATCGAGGCCCTTCAGCGGCGCCAGCGGATCCCATCCCTTCGGCAGCAAGGCGTCCCATTCGATCTCGCGATAGCTGGTGGGCGCAGCAGCGGCAGCAGGCGCCTGGCGTTCCAGCGTTTCGCCGATCGCGTATTTGGGCCGCGCCGCCGCAGCCGACCCAGCCGAATCGCCGCCGCGGCGGATCCACCAGAGGCCCGCGGCGCTCAGACCAGCCACCGCCGCCACGCCGCCCGCCGCGCGCAGCCACTTGCGGCGCTGCGGGTTGGTTCGCGTTTCGGTTCCCGTTTGCCTTGTCATGCCTTATGTCCTTGGATTGAGCCCGTCTGCCAGGCTCAGGCGGTAGGCGCGCCATGCCGGCAGCAGGCTCGCTGCAAACCCGGCCAGCACCAGCGCCGCCAGCATCGGCAGTTCCGCCACGCTCGGCAAGGATACCGGCAGGGCCACACCCAGACGCGCTTCCAGCCAGCCCGCCAGCAGCGCGGAGGTCAGCGAAAGCAGCGCGACGCCCGCGACCACGCCGGTCAGCATCAGGATCATGCCCTCGATGGCCAGCAACGCCAGGATGTCGCGCGGCCGCGCCCCGGCCGCTCTGAGGATCGCCAGTTCGCGGCGACGCTCGCCGAGCGCAGCGAGAATCGACGATGCCAGACCGGCCAGCCCGATCACCGCGACCATCGCCGATACGGCACGCAGCGCGTTCTCCGCGATATCGACCACGTCCCACAGCGCGTCGAGGGCCACGCCGGGCAACACCGCCATCAACGGCTCACGCTTGTCCTGAGCGATCTCGCGCTGCAGGGCGAAGACTCGCGAGCGCAGCTTGAGGCCGACCAGCACCGCGGTAACGCTATCGGGCGTCAGATCGAATCGGCGCAGATGCTCGCGGGCAATCGTGGCGCCGGGCACGCGTGTGCCGCCCTGAAAATCGAGATGGATGGCCTGCATCGCCTCCAGGCCGATATGGATGGTTCGATCGACTGGCGTACCGGTCGGCGCCAGGATGCCGACCACGGTAAAGGGCTTGTCGTCGTGCTCGAGGCGCAGCGCGCCCGGTGCCGCGCCATCGCCATGGGTCAGCACGATCTGCTGCCCGATGCGATAGCCGAGGCGGCGCGCGACTTCGGCGCCGAGCACCGCATCGAACATGCGGTCATCCATGCCGTCATGCATGACGCCGAAGGGCCTGCCCTGCGCGAGCCGCAATGCACGGCCGTCGCCATGCCGGAAATGCTCGAAATAGGCGGCCGTGGTCGCCAGCACCGGAAAGCCGCGATGCGAATCGCCGAGCGAGAGCGGGATCGTCCACGCGACCTGCGGGTGGCTGGCGAGGCGTTGCACGCTGTCCCAGCTGATGTTGCTGGTCGCGCCGCCGAGCCGGAATACCGCGTACAGCACCAGCTGGATCGGGCTGGTACGGGCGCCGACGATCAGGTCCGTGCCCGACACCGACTGCGCGAAGCTGGCGCGCACCTGATGCCGGACCCGCTCGATGCCGAGCAGCAACGCTGTCGACAACGCGATGGCCAGCACCATCCACACCAGGTTGGCGCGCCGGTTCCAGGCGCTGCGCGCGGCGATCGCCATCAGCGCCGTCATGTCGATTCCCCTTCGTCGGCGACGGGCATCGTAAAGCGCCGGTCGAAGCCCGAGGCGAGGCGTTCGTCGTGGCTGACCATCACCAACCCGGCGCCCGATGCTCGGCACTCTCGTTGCAGCAGCGCCATGAACGCAGCTTGCCGGGCGGCATCGAGCGCGGATGTGGGCTCGTCGGCCAGGATCAGCGCCGGCCGCCCCAATAGCGCTCGTGCCGCCGCCACCCGCTGCTGTTGTCCGACCGACAGCTGCGCTGCGGGGCGCCGCCACAGGCTGGCCGGCATATCGAGCCGCTCGAGCAGCATGCCGGCGGCCTCCCCGGTTCCGCCGGCTTGCTCGCATGCGCGGGCCTTGCGGCTCGCGGAAAAGCGGCACGGCAGCAGCACGTTCTCGAGCACGGACAGATAAGGGAGCAGATTCAGCTGCTGAAAGATGATGCCGATGTGGTCGGCGCGGAAGCGGTCGCGGCGCGCGGCCGGCAGCGTTGTCAGGTCGGTGCCGGCGACCCGGACGGTGCCCTGGCGAGGCGCCACCACGCCGGCCAACAGCGACAGCAATGTCGTTTTGCCGCTACCGCTTGGGCCGGACACGAACAAATGCTCGCCGCGCGCCAGTTCGAACGACGGCAGCGTCAGCGCACCGCCATCGCGTCCAGGCCAGCGAAAGACGACGTTCTCGGCGGCCACAAGCGGCTCGCCTCGATCCGCTTGTGGTGTTGCAGCAGCCATCACCCTCACCAACGCAGGCGCGACTGTGCCGGCGTCAGCGTCGTGCCCGACTGGCGCTTGTCGGTGGCAAGCTGCGCGGCAATCCGGTTCACGCCAGGGAACAGACGGAACACGCGCACCTCGACGGAACGCAGTGCCTCGGGACGCGTGCAGCGGAAGCGGTAGTCCGCATCGAGATCCGCATGCTGCTGGTGCTCGGCGTGCACCTTGCCCCGCGGGGCCTCGCCCTCGCCGGTCAAGCCGTGGTGCAGCGCGCCGAGATGGACCTGCGCGGCTTCGAAGCGGCAATCCGCCTCGGGAGAAGGAAAGAACAGCGCCGCGCCATCGCGCAGGCTGGCGACCGCCTGACGGACCTTCTGCCGCTCGGCGTCGGTGCGCGGCAGGCGCTCGAAACCGAACACATTGTCGAGCGGCGATGCCAGCGCGATCGACAGCACCTGGTCCTCGACGGCGACATCGAGCGTGGCCTGCCCATGAACATGGGGTTCGGCGGCCCGCGCTTGACCGCCAATCGATATCGCGGCGAAGGCGATGGCAAACAGAGGGCGCGAGAGTAGCGAATACATGTGTCGATCGTCCTTCTGCGATGCTGCCGGTTCCCCGGACAGGATGAAAGACAGCACGCCCGGCGGCGCGCATGGATCGGAAAATGATAACTTATTATCAGTAGCGAGCCCGCTCCCGGCGCTCGGCGCCCGCCAACACCGCTATCGCGACGGCGCCAGAACGGACGCATCGATCGCGTCCAACGTGGGGCAGCCCGTCAGCGCCATCGCGATCTCCAGCTCGGTCTGCAGCAACGTCAGCATATGCGCCACGCCCGGCATGCCGCCCACCGCCAGCGCGTGGAGGACCGGTTGTCCGAGCAGCACCGCCGTCGCGCCCGAAGCGATCGCCTTGACGATGTCCGTTCCGCGTCGGATCCCGCCATCGAGCAATACGGGCACCCTGCCGCGGACTAGCGCCGCGATGGCGGGCAGGCAATCGATCGTTGCCGGTACGGTGTCCAGCGTACGTCCGCCATGGTTCGATACCACGATGCCTGCAACCCCGGCGCGCAGTGCAGGCTCGACATCCTGCGGGTTGAGCAGCCCCTTGACCAGCACCGGCAGCGAAGTCTGCCGACACAGGGCTTCGATATCGCGCCACGTCGGCGCATTCTTCAGCATGCCGCGGAAGACGGGGCTGCCGTTGCTTGCGCTGACCGGCGCGACCAGCGGATAGCCGGCGAGATTCACGGCGCTGATGTCGTCCGGCAAGCGGAATCCCGCCCGCTGCTCGATATTGCGCACGCCGCTGACCGCCGCGTCGATCGTCACGACGATGGCCCGGTAGCCGGCCTGCTCCGCGCGGCGCACCAGATCGAGCGTGTCCTGCGTTCGGGGTTGGAAATACAGCTGGAACCACAGCGGCACCGTCGATGCCCGCGCGATGTCCTCGAGCGTGACGCTCGACTGCGTACTGACCGTCATCCACGTGCGCGTCAGCGACGCCGCCTGCACGGTCGCCAGCTCGCCGTCCGGATGCACCAGCCGATGAAAGGCCGTCGGTGCGATCAGGATCGGATGGTCCAGCACCTCGCCGAACAGCGTCCGTCGTGCCGATGCCTGCGACATGTCGGCCAGCGCCCGGGGCATCAGCCGAAGACGCTCGAAGGCGGCACCGTTCTCGTGCTGGGTGATGCCATCCGCGGCGGCGCCGGCGATATAGGCGCGAATGGCGGGCTCCGTCCGTTCATGGAATCGCCGCTCATAGTCGCGCAGCGAGACGGTATCGGCAGGGATTTGCCAGCGCGTCACAGTTCCGCCCAGCGACGCAGCAGGTTGTGATAGTGATTGACCAGGGCCAGCACGGCGTCCTTGTCATCGCCCAGTTGCTTGCGGATCTCGATGATGGCGAGATCGAGTTCGTACAGCATGCGGCGCTGGCCGTCGTCCTTGACCATCGACTGCGCCCAGAAGAACGAGGCCCAGCGCGTCCCCCGCGTGACCGGCGTCACCCTGTGCAGCGACGAGGCGGGATAGAGCACCAGATGCCCGGCGGGCAGCTTGACCGTGTGGGAGCCGTAGAGGTCCTCGATCACCAGCTCGCCGCCGTCGTACTCGTCGGGATCGGACAGGAACAGCGTGCTGGACACATCTGCGCGAATCCGCATGCCGCCGGTTCCCGGCACCGTGCGAATCGCATTGTCGACATGGGTGCCGAAGGTCATCTCGCTGTCGTAGCGATTGAACATCGGCGGCATCACGCGCAAGGGCAGCGCGGCCGAATGATAGGTGGGGTGGCGCCCCAATGCCGTCAGCACAAGCTCGCCAAGCTCGCGGGCCTCGGCGCTGTCGACCGGAATCTGCAGGTTGTGCTTGGACTTCGCGGCCAGATCGCCAGCAGTCACGCGTCCGTCGACCCATTGCGAGCGCTCGAGCCGTTCCCGGCAATACCGGATCTCTTCGGGGGTCAGGACATCGGGGATCTGGACCAGCATGGCAGCGTCGGTGCAAGAAAAGGGCGGCGAGGCAGCGGAAGTCCCGATTCTAGCGGCTTCCCCAAAAGCCGAAGGCGCCGCAGACTGCCGGCGCCTTCGTTTCCATTTAGAACGTCATGCCGACGTTCAGCAGGAACGTCCTGCGCGAGGTCGGCACCGCGCGCACCGCACCGAACGAGGACTGATAGTTCAGATGGTCCGTCAGGTTGTAGCCGTTCAGCGAGATCCGGTACTTGCCGACCTTGTACGCGATCATCGCGTCCAGCGAGAAGTTGTCCGGCATCTTGGCGGTGTTCGCCGAATCCGCCCAGTAGCCGGTGGCGTACTGCAGGCCGCCGCCGATGGTCAGCTTGCCCGGTACCGGCAGCAGCGTATGCGGGATGTCATAGGCGGTCCACAGCGTGACGTTGTGGCGCGACACGCCCGGCGCCGCGTTGCCGACGATGGCGCCGTTGCTGGCCGAGGTCACCTCGCCGCTCAGGTAGGCATAGGCGACATTGGCGGTCCAGCCGCCGACGATGCGGCCGCTCAAGCCCACTTCCACGCCGCGGATCTTGCGGCCTTCGCCGGAATCGGAGAAGCCGTTGGTGATATCGCCGGTCACCGGATCGACCGTGTAGGCGTTGGCCTTCTTCGTCTGGAAGATCGCGCCGGTCAGGCCCAGCCGCTTGTCGAGGAAATCGACCTTGGCGCCCACCTCGATGGTGTCCGAACGCTCGGGCTCGTTGCCGACGCCGTTCTGCGGCACTTCCGACGCCACGCCCCCGACCGCCACCGCGATATCGGTGCCCACCGGCCGGTAGGTGCGCGAGAACGACGTGTAGAACATCGCGTCCCTGGTCGGCTCCCAGATCGCGCTGATGGCCGGGCTCAGCTTCTTCGAATCGGCCTTGCCGCCCAGCGTCGACGCGCTGGTCGAGAATTCGCTCTGGAAGTAGTCCCAGCGCAGGCTGCCCAGCAGCGAGAACTTGTCGTTGAGCCAGACCCGATCGTTGACGAACACGCCAACGTTGGTCGCATTGGCGTCGCGCGTGTTGGCGTAGGCCACCGTCGCGTTCGGGCTGTTGCCGAAGACCGGATTGACGACGGTCTGGTTGTTGTTGCGGCCGGTCCAGGTGCCCATGCTGCGATGGTCGCGCTGGTAGATCGTATCGAGGCCCAACATCGCCTTGTGGCGCAGGCTGCCGGTCATGAACTCGCCCCGGGCGCTCAGCACGTTCTGGACGCCCCAGCCGCGCTGCAGATACGTCATGCCGCCGCCGGCGCCGTACGACAGGGCGACGTTGCCCCCGGCCAGCAGCCTCTGGAGGTTGGCGTAACTGACTGCGGCAGGATTGGTCGCCGAGAAGTCGCGCTCGTAATAGCTGAAGCGCGTGTCATTGCTGACGGTGATGCCGTTGTCGAGCTTCGTCTTGAAGTTCGACGACACCACGTGCGCATCGGTCCTGTCGCGATCGGTATTGCGCACGTACGAGGTCGACGAGGAAATTCCCGGCACGCCGTACTCGGTCAGCGGACGGTAGATGCCGTCGGCCCCCTGCGCGACGGGCACGCCGAAGTCCGGCGCGCCGGTGCGGCGCAGGTACGAATAGTTCAGGTGCCATTCGGTGCTGGTGCCCAGCCCTGTGCCGAAATCGATGGCAAGACCGCGGCGGTCGTCGCCGACGTGGGCGCGATCGGCAACGCGGCCGTTCTGGAACATGCCGTTGATGCGCAGCGCCGAGGTGTCGTTCAGGCGGAAGTTGCTGTCGACGGTGGTGCGATAGGTGTCTTCGGTGGCGAAGCCCTGATCGATGCTGGTGCTGGTATGCAGGTTCGCCTTCTTGGTGGTCTGGTTGATCAGACCGCCGACATTGCCCACGCCGAAGCTCTCGCCCGAAGGTCCCTTGATGACCTCGACGCTTTCCGTATTGAACGCATCGCGCTTGTAGGCGCCGAAATCGCGCAGGCCGTCGACGTAGATGTCGCCCTTGGCGGACAGGCCGCGAATACGGAACTGGTCGCCGCTCTGACCGCCATTGCCTTCGCCGGTCGAGATCGTGATGCCAGGCACGTTCTTCAGGATCTGCTCGAGCGAGGTGGCGTGCTGCTGCTCGATGATCTCCTGCGGCACGACATTGATCGTCTTCGGCGTTTCCCTCACCGTCTCCGGCAGGCGCGAGATGCCCAGCGGCGCGTCATTGGTGTTCTGGATGGCGTCGCCCGAGACCGTTACCTGCGGCAGCACGTTGCCTCCGGTCCTGGCCGTGCCCGCAGCCTTGTCCCCGTCCGCCGTGGCTTGCGCGTGCGCGGCGAGCGGAATCGTCGAGACAGAAATGACCAGACCCGCGGAAGCGCCTGACACCAGCAGGCGGATGGCGTTCGCTATTTTTCTTTGTTGCACGGAGGACTCCAGAGAAGGACAACGGACATGACGTGCTGCCGAGCCTTCGCTGGAAACTAGAAGCACCCTCCCCGTCAAAGAGGTGAACACCGCATTTCGACGCTCGCCAGGGAACGGCAGGCATCGGCGCCCGTCAAAATGCGAATGATTACTATTTGATGTTGCCGGCGTTTGTTGATTTGTGGCGAACTATTGCAGCCTCGATTCGGATGACACAATTCGCCACAATCTCCAGCACACCTGTGCGGCGCAGCCCGCGCCCCGCGGCGCCGCCTAGTTCGGCAGCTCGATGACGGCCCGCAGGCCCCCTTCGGACCGATTCTCCAGTGTGACGTCGCCTCCGTGGGCACGGATGCAGGAACGGGCGATCGCCAGGCCAAGACCGAGGCCGCCGGTATCCGAACTGCGCGCGGAATCCAGCCGTGTGAAGGGTTCGAATACCCGTTCCAGATGGTCGGGATCGATCCCGGGCCCCTCGTCTTCGACTTCGATGCGCAAGGTGTTGCGGACCTTGTCGGTTACCACACGAATGCCTACCTGCCCGTAGCGCGCGGCGTTGTCGATGATGTTGCCGAGCCCGCGCTTCAGATGAACGGGGCGGCAGCGATAGAACATCTCGGGATCCGGCCGCGATGCGCAGCGCACCACGCGCCCCTGGATCGTCTGCTGGTCGACGATTTCCTGGATCAGCTCGTCGAGCCGGACATCCTGCGTGGGCTCCTGCAGCGCATCGTCGCGGGCGAACTGCAGCGCGCCTTCCACCATGACGCTCATGTCGTCCAGCGTCTTGACCATGGCGTCGCGCAGCTCGTCATCGTCGATCAGCTCGGCGCGGATGCGCAGCGAGGTCAGCGGGGTGCGCAGGTCATGCCCGATGGCGGCGAACATCTGCGTGCGCCCGTTGACGAAGCGGGTCAGGCTCTCCTGCATGTCGTTGAACGCCTGCGTGATTTCGCGCACGCCGCTGAGCCCGTCGGGCGAAGGAAGGATGACCCGCTCGCCGCGGCTGACGCGCTTCGAAGCCTCGGTCAGCAGCCTCAGCGGACGCATGATCCGGCGTCCGAACAGCAGGGCGATCAGCGCCGTCGGCAGCATGCCGACCAGCAGCGAGAAGCTCAGCACACGGGACCAGTGCGCCGGGACCATCGTCGGCCAGTGCCGGCTGCGCAGCCAGCGCCCGTTGGGGAGCTTGACTTCCACATCCAGTGCCAGCGCATGCGAGCCGTTGAACGCCTGCTCCAGCCAGTTGCCGCCGCGTGGACCGCCCCGCTCGGGCTCAGCCTGCTGCAGGCGGACGTGAAGCGGCACATTCGGAGCCACATCGAGCAGGCTGCGCAGGCGCTGCGCGATCGCGCGCTCCTGGTCGCCCATGCCGAACGGATCCGGCATGGCATGCGCAGCGACCCGGAACGTCGAATCCGGCAGGCTGATGTCTTCGAGCAAGGCGTCGGCATCGGGCGCCCGGCTGGCCAGCCGATAGGCCGACAGGATGCGCGTCTCGATGGTCCGCACCGACAAGGGATGGAGCGTGACATTGTCCGCGCGCCACCATGACAGCGCGACCACGGCGAAGACATGGGCGACCAGCATCGCCAGCAGCCACAGGGCCACGAGCTGGCCCGACAGGCTGCGCGGAAACCATTTCATGAGGGGAGGACCGACACCTTGGTCGCGAGCAGGTAGCCGTCGCCGCGAACGGTCTTGAGCATGCCGGGCCGGCGCGGATCCGGCTCCAGCTTCTTGCGCAGGCGGCTGACCTGGCTGTCGATACTGCGGTCGAACGTCATCGTGCCCGAGCGCTGCGTCATGTCGAGCAGCTGGCTGCGGCTCAGGACGCGGTTGGCGTTCTCTACCAGCGCCCGCAGCAGATGAAACTCGGCGGTGCTCAGCGGCACCTCCTCGTCGCGCGGGTTGCGCAGCGCCCGTGTCCTCGTATCGAAGGTCCAGCCGCAGAAGGTGAAGCGGTATTCCCGGGGCGCCGGCACCTCACTGGGCTCGCGCGGCTCCGGCAGACGGTTGCGGCGCAGCACGCTGCGAATGCGGGCCACCAGCTCGCGCGGATCGAAGGGCTTGACCACATAGTCGGCGGCGCCGATCTCCAGACCGGCGATGCGGTCGGCCTGCTCGGTCATGGCGGTCAACAGGATGACCGGTGTTCCCACATGCTCCGACACGTAACGGCACAGCGACAGACCATCTTCCCCGGGGAGCATGATGTCCAGAATGATCAGGCTGAACCGCCGCTCTTCCAGGCGCTGACGCATCGCCTTGCCGTCGGCCACGGCCTCTACGTCGAAATCGAAGCGCCTGATGTAGGTCGACAACGGATCACGTATGTCCTTGTGATCGTCGACGATCAGGATGCTGGGACGGGGCTCCATTGTGCTCACACTGCTACCAATAAACGAGAATCGTTATCGTATTCTACAGTGAGGGCGGCTAGCGCTCCGCTCTGCCCCTCCAGGTCTCCCACTTCAGCGTCAGTCCGACGCCAAGGTCGCGCAGCGGGCGCGGCGGCAGATGGTTGGCGGTGCCCTGGACCAGGAAATCGTCGATCAATGAATGGTGCTGGCCAAGCGCAAGATCGGCGATCAGCATGCCGGCCGCGGTGTGGCGCACCACGCCCGAGCCGTTGCAGCACGAGACCGCATGGACATGCTCGGCCACCTTGCCGAACGCGGGCGCATGATTCTGCGAGATGGCGAGCCAGCCCATCCAGAAATGCGCCAGTTCGATATCGCCCAGCTGGGGAAAGCGCGGCAGCAGCAGTTGCCGATGCATCGCCCTGGCGGCTGCGCGTCTGTGCTCGGTGGTCCTGAGCGTCGGCGAATATTCGAAGCCCTGCCGGATCATCAGGCGCCGGTCTGGCGTCAGGCGAAGCGTCGAACCGGCGACACCGTGCGCCGGCGTGATGCCCCAACTGCGGTCCGAACCGAGCATGGCCAGTTGCGCGTCGCTCAGCGGCTCGCTCAGGCTGGCGAACAGCAGCATCGGCACCTGGCGCTCGCGGTAGATGCCGAACGCCTGCGAGAAGGCATTGACGGCGAGGATCGCTTTGCCGAAGCGGATTCGGCCGTGTTCGGTGCGGACCCACCGCGCCGGCCCGTCGAACTGCACCTCGACCACCGGCGAGCGTTCGAACAAGCGGACCTGCGGCGGCAGGCTGTCCGCCAGCCCGCGCACGAGCGCGGCCGGATTCATCAGCCAGGTGCCCGGCGTATGGATCGCGGCGGCGTAATAGCCGGTGCCCAGGCGTTCCCGCAGGGCCGGGCGCGGCAACCATTGATAGGGCTCACCCCATGCATCGAGATTGGCGGCATAGGCCCTCAGCGAACGATCGGCGCCGTCGCTGGTGACGGCCGCGTGATAGCGGCCATCCTGGCGCCAGCCGCATTCGATCCGATGCACGCCGATCAGCCGATCCAGTTCCGCGATTGCGAACCGGTTGACGCGAATCGCATCGCGCCCCCTGCCGATCGATGCCGGCGAACTCTCGGGGGCATGAGGCAGATCGATGGCAAAGCCGGAATTCCGGCCCGAGGCGTTCTCGCCGACGATGCCGGCTTCGACCACGGCGATCGAAGCATGGGGCTGTTGCTCTGCCAGCCGCCGCGCGGCGGCCAGGCCGGCATAACCCGCGCCGATGATTACCCAGTCGGCATCCCACTCCCCCGCCAATGACGGCGTCGGTTGGCGCGGCGGCAGCAAGGCGCTCCAGCCATTGGTGCGGTCGTCGTTGGGGAGGGGGTGTACACGGTGCGGCATGCGAGAGAGCGGCCTTCCAGGGTCGGCGTCGTGGCAAAGCCCGCACTATAGCGGCACCGCGCCGGAGACAGCGCGCCGACCGACGTGCGGCTGACGTGCGAGTGGCATGCGGCAAGCGGTCGCACACCGGCCGCCACGCTTGCCCGGTCCGGGCATTTCGTTCTAAACTTTCACAAATTAATGAAAATCCAAAACAGACAAACATGCAACTCTCGCCCCTGGTCCAGCGCTTCGTCCTCCATTTCGGTGAAATGGGCAGCCGCTGGGGCATCAACCGCACCGTCGGCCAGATCTACGCGCTGCTGTTTACCGCGCCGCGCCCGCTCAATGCCGACGAGATCGCCGAGTCCCTCGGGTTCTCGCGCTCCAATGTCAGCATCGGTCTGAAGGAGCTGGAGTCGTGGAACCTGGTACGGCTTTCGCATCAGCCGGGCGACCGCCGCGAATATTTCTCGGCACCGGACGATGTCTGGGCGATCTTCAGGACGCTGGCCGAGGAACGCCGCCGGCGCGAGATCGACCCCACTTTGTCGATGTTGCGGGAAGTTCAGCTCGAAAGGCCGAGCAATCCCGACGACAAGCACGCCCAGCGGCGCATGCAGGAAATGTACGAGCTGATCCTGCTGGTGACCGGCTGGTTCAGCGATATCCAGAAGCTCGATGTCGCCACGCTGGAAAAATTGATGCGACTCGGCTCCCGCGTGACTAAGCTGCTGGAAGTGAAGGACAAGCTATCCGGGGCCCTTGGCGGCAAACCCGCCGAAGGCAAGCGCAAGCCGGCTCGCACCCAGAAGGAGTAGTGCCCCATGTTGTCGTCGCTCGACCCGATCCTGCTGGCGCGGATCCAGTTCGCCGCCAATATCACCTTCCACATCCTGTTCCCCACCATCAGCATTGCGCTGGGCTGGGTGCTGCTGTTCTTCAAGCTGCGCTACGGCAAGACCGGCGACGAACGCTGGATGGCCGCCTACCGCTTCTGGGTCAAGGTGTTCGCGCTGACCTTCGCGCTAGGCGTGGTCAGCGGCATCACGATGAGCTTCCAGTTCGGCACCAACTGGCCCGGCTACATGGAGACGGTCGGCAATATCGCCGGGCCGCTGCTGGCCTACGAGGTGCTGACGGCGTTCTTCCTGGAGGCGACCTTCCTCGGGATCATGCTGTTCGGCATGCGGCGGGTCAGCAATCGCACGCACACCATCGCCACGCTGCTGGTGGCGGGCGGCACCACGCTGTCGGCATTCTGGATCCTGGCGCTGAACTCGTGGATGCAGACACCGGCGGGCTTCGAGATGATCGACGGCAAGGCGCACGTGGTCAGCTGGCTGCAGGTGATCTTCAATCCGTCGTTTCCGTTCCGCCTGACCCATATGCTGATCGCCTCGGGGCTCACGGTATCGTTCCTGCTGGCCGGCATCTCGGCCTACCGCTGGCTGCGCAACGACCGCTCGCCCGAGGTCCGCTCGACCATGCGCACCGGCGTGATGGTGGCGGCGGTGCTGATCCCGCTGCAGATCGTCGTCGGCGATCTGCATGGCCTCAATACGCTCGAACATCAGCCGGCCAAGATCGCGGCGATGGAAGGCATCTGGACCACCGGCAAGAGCGTGCCGGCGGTGCTGTTCGGCTGGCCCAATGCCCTGACGCAGAGCACCGACTGGGAGATCTCGATCCCGAAGCTGGCCTCGTTCTACCTGACCCATACGTTCGACGGCGAGGTCAAGGGCATCGATGCCTTCCCGGGCAAGCATCCGCCGGTGGCGCCGGTGTTCTTCGCCTTCCGCATCATGGTGGGCATCGGCATGCTGATGCTGCTCGTCTCGTGGCTGGCGGCCTGGCAGTTCAAGCGCCGCGGCGAGCCGTCCCGGGGCGTGGCCCGCATGCTGCTGGCGATGACGTTCTCGGGCTGGATCGCGCTGGTGGCGGGCTGGTATGTCACCGAGATCGGCCGTCAGCCGTACCTGGTCTACGGCGTGCTGACCACGGCCGAGGCCGCCTCGGACGTGCCGGCGACGATGGTTGGGTCCACGCTGGTGATGTACCTGTCGCTGTATCTGCTGCTGATCGCCGCCTATATCTCGGTGGTCTTCTATCTGGCCCGCCGGGCGGGCGCCGATCCGGCGATCGACGAACCGGAAATCGAAACCCCTCAACCCGTCATCGGCGGCAAGCCGCGGAGCGCGCAATGACCGATCTGTCCCAACCCGCCGGCTGGATGCCGCTGGTCTTCCTGGCCCTGATGGGGCTGTCGATGCTGATCTACGTGATCCTGGACGGCTACGACCTCGGCGTCGGCGTGCTGCTGCGGCGCGCCGACGACGCCGACAAGGACACAATGATCGCCTCGATCGGGCCCTTCTGGGATGCCAACGAAACGTGGCTGGTGCTGGGCGTCGGCCTGCTGCTGACGGCCTTCCCGATGGCGCACGGCGTGATCCTGACCAATCTCTACCTGCCGGTCGCGCTGATGCTGGCCGGGCTGATCCTGCGCGGCGTGGCATTCGACTTCCGCGTCAAGGCGCGCGCGCACCACAAGCCATGGTGGAACTGGGCCTTCTACGGCGGCTCGCTGCTGGCCTCGTTCTCGCAGGGGCTGATGCTGGGCCTCTATATCACCGGCTTCGAATACGGCTGGCTCGACCTGCTGTTCGCGGTGGTGGTGGGCCTGTGCCTGGTCGCGGGCTACTGCCTGCTCGGCGCCAGCTGGCTGATCATGAAGACCACCGGCAGCCTGCAGGCGCGGGCGATCTACTGGGCGCGGCGCAGCCTGTGGCTGACCGGGGTGGGCATTGCCGCCATCTCGGTGGTGACGCCGCTGGTCAGCGAACGGATCTTCGACAAGTGGTTCTCGCTGCCGAACATCATCCTGCTGGCGCCGATTCCGCTGATCACCGTCGCGCTGTTCGTGATCATCGACCGGATGCTGCGCCGCATGGGACCGATGCAGAAGGCCGGCAACGATCGCTGGGGCTGGGTGCCCTTCGTCGGCACCGCGGTGATCTTCCTGATGGCCTTCAACGGCCTGGCCTACAGCCTGTTCCCCTACCTGGTGGTCGACCGGCTCGACATCTGGCAGGCCGCCAGCGCACCCGAATCGCTGGCGGTGATCCTGATCGGCGCGGTGATCGTGCTGCCCACCATCCTCGGCTACACGATCTACGCCTACCGCGTGTTCTGGGGCAAGGCGACCGACCTTCGTTACTATTAGGCTGTTGAGCAGGCAGTTGAACGCACGCTCAAACGCCGACACGGCGCTCCGCAAAGCGCCAATCGACTGAAAGCGGCACGAGATCGGGCAGGCATGAAGGGCAGTGAAGGAAGCAGACAGGGGCTGAACGCCGGGGCGCGCCCCGGCAGCGTGGTCCGCCGCGTGCGCGAGCAGGCCGGCGCACACGTTCGCGCGCTGACCCGCAGCAACTCCGGCCTGACGCTGGACTACGACAATCCCCCGGGCGATCCGGGCCTGTTCGGGCCCGACGCGGTCTGCTGGCGCGTGCATGGCGACTTCCCCGCGATGCTGGCTGGCGGCGTCAGCGCGCTGCTGATGCAAACCATGCACCCGCTGGCGCTCGCCGGGGTCTGGGATCACTCCAGCTTCCGTACCGACATGCAGGGGCGGCTGGGACGCACCGCCCAGTTCATCGCCGGCACCACCTATGGCAACCGCGCCGACGCAATGCGCCTGATCGAACGGGTGCGCCGCATCCACACCGGCGTCAACGGCACCGCGCCCGACGGCCGGCCCTATGCGGCCAGCGATCGCGAACTGCTGACCTGGGTCCACGTGGCCGAGGTCTCGAGCTTCCTTGCCGCCTATCTGCGCTATGTCCGGCCGCTGTCCGCCGCCGAGCAGGATCGCTATTACGACGAGGTGGCCCTGGTCGCCGAACTGCTGGGCGCCACCGATGTCCCGCGCTCGCGCGACCAGATCGCGGCGTATCTGGACAGGATGCGCCCGCAATTGCTGGTGACCGAGCGCACCCATGAGGTCGTGCGGCTGGTGATGCAGATGCCGGTGGCCAATCCGCTGCTGGTGCCCGCGGTACGGATCATGGCCGATGCCGGCATCGCGCTGCTGCCGGAGTGGGTGCGGCGCGAACTCGGATTGGCCGGGGCGAGCGTCAGCGCGCTGCGGCGCCCGCTGTCGCTGGCCGGCATGCGCGTGCTGGCGCCCACGCTGCGCTGGTCGCTGGGCGGCGGGCTGGCGGCGCGCGCCCGCCGGCGGGCCACTGCGGCGCCGCGCTGAAGCGGCGGCGCACCTGACTCCCACAGCACCGGAAACGCCCTACTGCAGCGTCAGCCCCGACTGCCTGACCAGCTTCTCGGTACGCGGAATCTCCGCATCGACCATCGCGCGGAAATCGGCCACGCTGCCGCCGCGCGGCTCGGCACCCGTCGCGGCCAACTTGTCGCGGAAGACCGGGTCCTGCAGTTGCCGGTTGATCGATGCGTTGAGCTTGTCCACGATCTCGGCCGGCGTGCCCTTGGGCGCGACGATGCCGTACCAGGGCGCGATGTCGTAGCCGGGATAGCCCTGCTCGGCGATGGTCGGCACATCGGGTGCCATCGCAGAGCGCTTGGCGTTGGACACGCCCAACGCCCGCAGCTTGCCGGCCTTGACGTAAGGCAGCCCCGTCATGATGGTGTCGAAGTACATCGACACCTGGCCCGACAGCAGGGCCGGAATCGCTTCCCCGGCGCCCTTGTACGGCACGTGCACGATGTCGATGCCAGCCATCGCCTTGAGCATTTCGCCGGCCATGTGCGAGGTGGTGCCGGCACCGAAAGACGCATAGGTCAGCTTGCCGGGGTTGGCCTTGGCGTAGGCCACCATTTCCGGCAGCGTCCTGAACGGCAGCGACGGATGCGACAGCAGGATATTGGGCGTGTAGGCCACTACCGCGACCTTCTCGAAGGCGTCCGGGTCATAGCTCAGCTTCTTGTAGAGAAAGCGGTTGGTCACCATCGACGCGGGCCCGGACATCAGCAGCGTATAGCCATCGCCCGGCGCCCGCGCCACGGCCTCGCTGCCGATCATCGCGGCGGCACCGGGCTTGTTCTCGATCACGAAGCTCTGGCCGTACTCCCTGGCCAGGGCCTGCCCAAGCTGGCGCGTGATCAGGTCGGTGGCGGCGCCGGGATTGAATGGGACCACGATTTTCACCGGCTGCCGCGGCCATGCGGACTCGGCATGACCCGGCGACGATGCGGCGAAGACGGCAAGCGCGGCCGCGCCAAGGCAGGCGCGGAGAAGACGGGAACGTACTGGCATCGACAGACCTCTTTGAGCGAAAGACGGACAGATGGATGCGTGACAACGACGATCGCCGTCACGCGCATGGGCAACACACCGCAACCGCCGTGCCATGCGAACCACCGGCGAAATACGCTGAAAAGCACCGCGATGCGGACGCAGGTCTCCCGCCGGCGCCATCGGCATGACGCCAGCTCCTCTGTTGCATCACGGTGCACCATCCTGATCGACGTAGTTCACCGTATTGCCGCTTCATGCTCAGCGACGTGGCATGGCGCAACGCTCCGAATCAGGGAAAGAGGAAGGAGAAGCCGGCGCCGTGGCGCTACGCCGCGGCAGCGTCAGCGACAGCCCCGCGCCGACGATCAACGCGATGCCGGCCATGGCCATGCCGTCCGGCCAGCGGCCGAACCACCAGGCGCTGTAGACCAGCGCCAGCAGCAGATGAAAGTAGTTCAGCGGCGCCAGCGTGGAAGCCGGCGCCCGCTGCAGCGCCAGGATCAACAGCACCTGGGCCAGCGCGCTCATGAAGCCCATCGCCAGGATCGTCAGCCAGTCGACCAGATCCGGCCACACCGCGGGCAGGAAGAACGGCGCCGGCAGGCCGGTGGCGATCATGCAGATGACGGCCGCGAAGCCGTACTGCACCGTCGCATCGACCTTTCCGGCCATGCGGCGCGTCAGCAATTGCAGCAGCGCGTACCCGAGCATGGCGGCCACCATCAGCGCCGTGCCGATCCACGATAGCTGCCCGCCCGGCCGCACGATCAGCAGCATGCCGGCGAACCCGGTCGCCACCGCCAGCCACTGGCGCGCGCCGACCCGCTCGGCGAGCAGCCACGGCGACAGCGCCACCACGACCAGCGGCGCCATGAAATAGATCGCGGTGGCCTCGGCCAGCGGCATCCACAACAGCGCGGTCATGAAGCAGGTGCCCATGACCGCCAGCATCAGGCCGCGCAACATCAGCAAGCCGCGATGCGGCGTGCGCCAGAAGCGCAGGCGGCCCGCGTTCGCCAGCATCGCGATGGCAACGGTGCAGGTGGCCGCATAACGCACCGCATTGAGGAAGGGCGCCGGATAACGCCCCACCAGATGCTTGGCGGTGGCATCGACCGTGGCGGACAACATCACCACGCAGAGGAACAGCAAGCCCCCGCGCCACCAGCCGGCGCCGTTGCCGGAGACCGGCGCGGCGGCGCTCACGTGCCCGCCCGTGCCACCATGGCGCCGAGCAGCACGTTGGCGCCCGCTTCCAGATGCTCCGGCCTGGCGTCCTCGATCTCGTTGTGGCTGATGCCGTCCTTGCAAGGCACGAAGATCATCGCGGTGGGCGCGACGCTGGCCATGTAGACCGCGTCGTGGCCGGCGCCGGTGACAATGTCCTGATGCCGGTAGCCGCGCGCCTCGGCTTCGTTGCGGACATCTGCGATCAGCTCCGCAGCGAACGGCGTCGGCGGGAAATACTGGACGTCACGCACATCGACCTCCAGCGGCGCGCCGGTGGTGGAGCCCGCAGCGAGCGCGGCGCAGGCCGCGCGAAAGCGCGCGTCCATCTCGGCGAGGCGGGCCGCGTCCTCGTGACGCAGATCCACCGTGAACGTCACCGCGCCCGGAATCACGTTGCGCGAGGCCGGATGGGCATGGACCACGCCGACGGTGCCGCGTCCATGCGGCGCGAAATCGTTGGCGATGCGCACGACCTCCTGCATCAGGAAGGTCGCCCCATACAGTGCGTCGCGCCGCAGCGGCATCGGCGTAGGGCCGGCATGGGCTTCCATGCCGGTCACCGTCACGTCGTACCAGCGCAGGCCAAGCGAGCCGGTCACCACGCCGATCACGTTGTCGGCGGCTTCGAGGATCGGGCCCTGTTCGATATGGGCCTCGAAATAGGCTCCGACCTGGCGCCCGCCGACCTCGGCGGTACCTGCATAGCCGATCGCCCGCAGTTCGTCCTCGACGCGTTTGCCGTCGCGGTCGGTCGCATCCAGCGCGGTCTTCAACGGGAAGATGCCGGCGAACACGCCCGAGCCCATCATCACCGGCACGAAGCGCGTGCCTTCCTCGTTGGTCCAGATCGCGACCTCGATCGGCGCCTCGGTCTCGATGCCGAGATCGTTCAGCGTGCGCACCACTTCCAGCCCGGCCAGCACGCCGAAGCAGCCGTCGAATTTGCCGCCGGTGGGCTGCGTGTCGATATGGCTGCCGGTCATCACCGGCGGCAGTGCGTCGTCGCGGCCGGCGCGACGGCCAAAGATGTTGCCGACCTTGTCGACCGTCACGGTCAGGCCCGCCTCCCGCATCCAGCCGGTCACCAGGTCGCGTCCCTGCCCGTCCAGCGCGGTCAGCGCCAGCCGCGCATTGCCGCCCTTTGGGGTCGCGCCGATGCGCGCCAGTTCCATCAGCGATTGCCACAGGCGTTCGCCGTCGATCTTCAGTGTCGTCATCGTGATCTCCTCGGGAAGCGTTGCTCAGGCCATCGCGGGCGCAAAGCCGGACAGGAAGGCGTCCAGCGCGAGGCCGATGGCCTCGACTTCGTAGCCGCCCTCCTGCACGACGACCGTCGGCAGGCCCAGCGCGTGGATGCGTTCGCCGATGCCGCGGTAGCCGTCCATGCCGACGGCGAGCACGCTGATCGGGTCGTCCACATAGGTATCGAAGCCGAGCGACAGCACCAGCGCTTGCGGCCGATAGTCGCGCAGCGCGTCCAGCGCGCTGTCGAGCGCCGCCAGAAAGCCGGCATCCCCGGTGCCGTGCGGCAGCGGAAAGTTCAGGTTGTAGCCGTAGCCGGCGCCGTAGCCGCGTTCGTTGGCATAGCCGGTGTAGAACGGGTAGTAGCCGGCGGGATCGGCATGCAGCGAGATCGTCATCACGTCCGAGCGCTGATAGAAGATCTGCTGCGTGCCGTCGCCGTGATGCGCGTCGACGTCGAGCACCGCCACCTTGCCGAAGCGCTTGAGCAGCCCCTGCGCGGCGATCGCGGCGTTGTTGACGTAGCAGAAGCCGGCGGCCCGGTCGCTGTGGGCGTGATGGCCGGAGGGCCGGCACAGCGCGTAGGCCATGGCATTGCCCTGGTGCTGCCCGCAGACATGGTCGGCCGCCGCCACCGCGCTGTGCGCCGAGCGCAGGATCGACTGCCAGCTGTGCGGGCCGAGCGGGCAGCTCAGATCGCCGAGGTAATAGCCGGCCTGCGCGATCACCGAGTCGGTGGGGCAATCGGGTCGGCGATGCTGGTCGAGCTTGCCGTTGTGGTACGGCGAAAGATTGGGCAGCACTTCGATGCCGGGCTCGAAGCCGGGGCGCGCAAGAGCCTGCCATTTGTCGTAGGCCTGCGCCAGGAAGTCGAGATAGGCGGCGCTGTGCACCGTCTCGAGCGGCGCGCGGCCATAGTCGGGCGCGACCGAGAGATCGATGCCGCGCGCGGCGAGCGCCGACTGCAGCGCGGCGGCGCGTGCAGGCACGTCGGTCGGCTCGCATAGCCGGCCCGCGCGCATGAACTGGCGCGGCTGATGGAGCAACTGGTCATCCGAGAAAAAGGCACGCATATCGTAGTGAGTAGGTGTTGGCGGCGGTCGGCCGTCATGGTTTGCGCCTGCCGGCGCCGCGGGCTCAGGAGGCGGGCTCCGTCTGGCGCGCCAGCGCCGCGGCGCGAATCTGCGACAGCGTCATGCCGGGCGCGATGCCGTCGGGGTCGTAGCGCAATTCGAGCAGCGCGGGCAGCCGCTGCGTGTTGGCAAATTCCAGCGCACGCGCGAATGCCGGGCCGAATTCGGCGTCGCTCTGCACCACTTCGCCGTGGCCGCGATAGGCGCGCACCAGCTCGGCGAAGTCCGGGTTGTCGAAGCTCAGCGCGATGGTGCGGCCGGGAAACTCTCGCTCCTGATGGGCACGGATGGTGCCCCACATGCCGTTGTTGAAGACCAGCACCACGATGCCGAGCCGGTATTGCATCGCCACCCCGAGCTCCTGCAGGTTCATCTGGAAGCAGCCATCGCCGGCATAGCAGACCACGGTGCGATCGGGGTATTCGAGCTTGGCCGAGATCGCTGCCGGCAAGCCGTAACCCATCGATCCCACGGTCGGCGCGAGGCTGGTGCCGACGCCCTGGAAGCGGTGATAGGCGTGCGCGAACAGCGCGTAGTTGCCGGCGCCCACGGTGATGCAGGCATCGGCCGGCACGTGGTCCCGCACATGGCAGGCGACGGCATTCGGATTCAGCGCACCCGGTGCGGGCGCCGGCTCCTGCTGCGCCAGGTATTCGCTGCGCGCGGCACGGGTCGCGCTCGCCCACGCCGATGCGGCCCGCGGACGCAGCGTGTCGACCGCCTGCGCGAACGACACCACGTCGGCGACAATCGGCAGCGTGGGTCGAAACACGCGGCCAAGCTCATTGGCGTCGGGATAGACATGCACCAGCCGCTGGCGCGGCAGCGGGCTTTCCACCAGCGTGTAGCCTTCGGTGGTCGCCTCGCCCATGCGCGTGCCGACGGCGATCAGCAGGTCCGCCTCACGGATGCGTGCGCGAAGCGCGTCGCCCATGCCCCAGCCGACATGGCCGACAAAATTCGGATGATGGTTGTCGAAGCATTCCAGCCGGCGCCAGGCCGCGCCGACCGGCAAGGCAAAGCGCTCGGCGAAGCCTTCGATCTGGCGCATCGACTGCGGCGTCCAGCCGGAACCGCCGATCAGCAGGGACGGCCGCTGCGCCTGCGCCAGCAGCGTGCCCAGCGACGCCAATGCCGCCGGGGCCGGCGCCGCATACGCACGCTGGTAACGCGGCAGATCGGGCACCGTGGCCTTGCCCCACAGCGTGTCCTCCGGCAGCGCCAGCACGACTGGCCCGGGCCGGCCGCTGGTTGCCACCGCGAAGGCGCGCGCGATGAACTCCGGGATGCGATCGGTGCGGTCGATTTGCGCGACCCACTTCGCCATCTCGCCGAACATGCGGCGATAGTCGATTTCCTGGAACGCCTCGCGCTCGATGAAGTCGTTACCGACCTGGCCGACGAACAGGATCATCGGCGTCGAGTCCTGATAGGCGGTATGCACGGCGATGCTGGCGTTGGTCGCCCCGGGGCCCCGCGTCACGAAGCAGATGCCGGGCTCGCCGGTCAGCTTGCCGTAGGCCTCGGCCATATAGCCCGCCCCGCTTTCCTGGCGGCAGACCACCGGCTGAATCGCGTCCTGATGGTCGTACAGCGCGTCGATACACGGCAGATAGCTTTCGCCTGGGACCAGAAACACACGTTTGACGCCGTGGATACGCAGTTGCTGGACCAGAATCTGGCCGCCATTGCGCTCGCGCAGCGATCGGCTGGCGCCGGTCCGGTCGTGACTGGATGCATCGGTCATGATCTGGCTCCGTGCGCGGCCGTGCATAAGGCCGATGCCGCGCCGGCCGCCGTCTTGATCTCGATCTCGACGAACACGCATTCGCCTTCGTGCGCGTTGATCACGTTGTGTTCGACGCCAGCCGGCCGCGAATAGGCGCGTCCCGCCACCAGCTGACTGGTGACCTCCCCGTCCGGCGTCTGCAGCAGCAGCGCGCCGGTGGTCATCGGCACTACCACGTAGTCGTAGCCGTGGCGGTGAAAACCGGTCTCCGCGCCGGGCGCGAAGCGCCATTCGGTGACGATCACACGCTCGTTGTCGACCTGCACGGTCGGTACTGCCTGGGGTCTGCTCATGCTCGGGCTCGCGTTGGAATCAGTGGTGCCGCGCCCTGCGCGATGCCGGGCGCGGAGCGTGGCGCATGCGGTGTCAGCGGTCGATGCCGCCCATGCACAGGTACTTGATCTCGAGGTAGTCCTCGATGCCGTATCGCGAACCTTCCCTGCCCAGGCCCGATTGCTTGACCCCGCCGAACGGCGCCACCTCGTTCGAGATCAGGCCGGTGTTGATGCCGACCATGCCGTATTCGAGCGCTTCGGCGACGCGCCAGATGCGGCCGAAATCGCGGCTGTAGAAGTACGAGGCCAGCCCGAATTCGGTGTCGTTGGCCATGCCGACCACCTCGTCGTCGCTGTGGAAGCGGAACAGCGGCGCCAGCGGGCCGAAGGTCTCCTCCTTCGCCACCCGCATCGCCGGTGTCACGTCGGCCAGCACGGTCGGCTCGAAGAAGGTGCCACCCATTGGATGCCGCTTGCCGCCGGCCAGCACGCGGGCGCCCTTGTCCAGCGCATCGGCGATATGCGATTCCACCTTGACCACCGCGTCCTCGTTGATCAGCGGACCCTGCAGCACGCCCGGTTCGACACCATGGCCGACCTTGAGCTGCGCCACCGCGGCGACCAGCTTGCTGGCGAAGGCGTCATAGACCTTGTCGTGGACGTACAGCCGGTTCGCGCAAACGCAGGTCTGGCCGGCATTGCGATACTTCGACGCGATAGCGCCCTCCACCGCCGCATCGAGGTCGGCATCGTCGAACACGATGAACGGGGCGTTGCCGCCGAGCTCCAGCGACAGCTTCTTGATGGTATCGGCGCACTGGCGCATCAGGAAGCGGCCGACCTCAGTGGAACCGGTGAAGGTCAGCTTGCGCACGATCGGATTGGCCGTCAGCTCGCCGCCGATCGCCACCGCGTCGCCGGTCACCACGCTGAACACGCCCGCCGGCACGCCGGCGCGCTCGGCCAGTACCGCGAGTGCCAGCGCCGACAGCGGCGTGTCCTCGGCCGGCTTGAGCACCATCGTGCAGCCGGCCGCCAGCGCGGGCGCGACCTTGCGCGTGATCATCGCCAGCGGGAAATTCCACGGCGTGATGGCCGCGCAGACGCCGACCGGCTCCTTGACCACTACCAGCCGGCGGTCGGCCATCGGGGAGGCCAGCACATCGCCGCAGACGCGCTTGCCTTCCTCGGCAAACCACTCGAGGAACGAGGCGGCGTAGACCACTTCGCCCCTGGCCTCGGCCAGCGGCTTGCCCTGCTCGGTGGTCATCAGCAAGGCCAGATCGTCGGCATGTGCCAGCATCAGCTCGTGCCATTTGCGCAGGATCTGGCTGCGTTCGCGGGCCGTGCGGCGGCGCCATTCGATCTGCGCAACGCTCGCCGCGTCAATGGCGCGCCGCGTCTCGGCCGCGCCCATCATCGGCACCTTGCCGATCGGCGCACCGGTGGCGGGATTGGTGACGACGAAGGATTCGCCGCGATCGGCGTCGGCCCATGCGCCGCCAACCAGGGCCTGCGCACGCAGCAGGCCGGTATCGTTCAGTTGCATCATCAGCTCCGGGGAATGAGGGCGTCGGTATCGCTCAGCGGGTCAGCGGACCAGCACATCTGCGAGGATGTCCAGCCCCTCGTCCATTACCGCATCGGGAATGGTCAGCGGGAACAGGAAGCGGATCACGTTGCCGTGCACGCCGCAGGACAGCAGCAGCAAACCCTTTTCCAGCGCGCGGTTCTGTACCTCGCGGGTGAAATCGGCGTCCGGACTGCCATCGGCTTTCTGGAATTCCACGGCGACCATCGCGCCCAGCCCGCGCACCTCGGCAATCTGCGGCACGCGCGGGCGCAGGCTGTGCAGGCGGTCCATCAGCCGTTCGCCAAGGGCGGCGCCGCGGGCGATCAGCTTTTCTTCCTCCAGCACCTCGAGCACCGCGAGGGCCGAGGCCACCGCCAGCGGATTGCCGGCATAGGTGCCACCGAGCCCGCCGGGCGCCGGCGCGTCCATGATCTCGGCGCGGCCGCACACCGCCGACAGCGGCATGCCGCCGGCCAGACTCTTGGCCATCGTGGTCATGTCCGGCGCGACGCCGTAGTGGTCCATCGCGAACAGCTTGCCGGTGCGGCCGAAGCCGGTCTGCACTTCGTCGGCGATCAGCAGGATGCCGTGCTCGTCGCAGAGCGTGCGCAGCGCCTTGACGAAGGCGTCGGGCGCGACATTGAAGCCGCCCTCGCCCTGCACCGGCTCGAAAATGATGGCGGCGACGCGCTTCGGATCGACGTCGGCCTTGAACAAAACCTGCAGCGCCTTCAGCGAGTCGTCGACCGACACGCCGTGCAGCTCGCACGGATACGGCGCGTGATAGACCTCGCCGGGGAAGGGACCGAAGCCGACCTTGTACGGCACGACCTTGCCGGTCAGCGCCATGCCCATCATCGTGCGGCCGTGAAAGCCGCCGGAGAATGCGATGACCGCCGGCCGGCCGGTGGCGGCGCGGGCGATCTTGATGGCGTTCTCGACCGCCTCGGCGCCGGTGGTGAAAAACGCGGTCTTCTTGGCCCACTGGCCCGGCGCGCGCTGGTTGATCTTCTCGGCCAGTTCGATATAGCTGGCGTACGGCACGATCTGGTAGGCCGTATGCGTGAAGCGTTCCAGCTGCTTCTGCACCGCCGCCACCAGACGCGGATGCCGGTGGCCGGTGTTCAGCACCGCGATGCCGGCGGCAAAGTCGATATAGCGGCGGCCTTCGACATCCCAGATTTCCGAATTCTCGGCCCGTTCGGCGTAGAAATTGCACATCACGCCCACGCCACGGGGCGTGGCGGCATCCTTGCGGCGGACCAGTTCGGCATTCTTCATCATGTTCTCCATGGGGCTTCGGGTTGGGCGCGCGGACGGCGTCGGTTTCGCGGTTGCTGCCGCTGTTGCTGGCCGGCCTGGCCAATGCGTGGTCATGCGGCCGCGCGGATCGCCTTCGGATCCCACTCCTTGCCGGGGATCGCCGCGATCAGTCGCTGCGTGTAGTCGTGGCGCGGCGCATCGAAGATCTGGGCCGGCGGCCCGGACTCGACCACCTTGCCCTTGTGCATCACGATCACGTGGTGGCAGATCTGCGCCGCCACGCGCAGGTCGTGCGTGATGAAGATGAGGCCGATATCGAGCCGCTTCTGCAGCGTGGCGAGCAGCTCCAGCACCTGCGCCTGCACCGAGACATCGAGCGCGGACACCGACTCGTCGGCCACCAGCAGCTTCGGCTCGAGCGCCAGCGCGCGGGCGATGCCGATGCGCTGACGCTGCCCGCCGGAAAACTGGTTCGGATAGCGGTCGAAGGCCGAGTCCTCCAGCCCCACTAGCTGCAACAGCTCACGCGCCCGGGCCTGCGCCTGCTGGCGGGGCACGCCGCTGGCAACCGGCCCGTCGCTGATGATCCGGCCCACGGTATGGCGCGGATTGAGCGAGGCGAACGGATCCTGGAAGATCATCTGCACGTCCTTGCGCAGCGGCCGGAAACACCGTTCCGGCAGCCTGGCAATGTCCTGGCCCCGGAACACCAGCTCGCCGCCATCGATGTCGGTCAGCCGCAGCAGGCATTTGCCGATGGTCGACTTGCCTGAGCCCGACTCGCCGACGATGCCCAGCGTCTCGCCGCGCCGCACGGTGAAGCTGACGCCGTCGACCGCGTGCACCACACGCTTGCGCGAGAACAGCCCGCCGCCGGACACATAGGTCTTGCGCAGGTTGCGCACCTCCAGCACCGTCTCGGCGGCCTGGCCCTCCGATTCGCCGCAGCGGCCGTGCGGCACCGCGCCGATCAGCCGGCGCGTATAGGGATGCTGCGGGTGGTTCAGCACCTGCTGCGAGGTGCCCATCTCGACCAGCACGCCCTTCTCCATCACCGCGACGCGGTCGGCGATCTCTGCCACCACACCGAAATCGTGGGTGACGAACATCACGCCCATGCCCTTCTCGGCCTGGATTCGCTTGATCAGCGCCAGGATCTGGGCCTGCGTGGTGACATCGAGCGCGGTGGTCGGCTCGTCGGCGATCAGCAGCGCGGGCTCCAGCGCCAGCGCCATCGCGATCACCACGCGCTGGCGCTGGCCGCCCGACAGGCGGAACGGATAGCTGTGCACCAGCGTGGCCGGGTCGGGCAGGCCGACGAAATCGAGCAGTTCCAGCACGCGGCGCATGCGCGCCTCGCCCGGATAGGCGTGATGCACGCGCATGACCTCGGCAATCTGGTCGCCCACGGTCATTACCGGGTTCAACGCGGACAGCGGCTCCTGGAACACCATCGCCATGTCCTTGCCGCGCATCGACAGCAAGGTGGTTTCGTCCTGCGTCAGCAGGTCCTTGCCCCGAAACAGGATGCGGCCGCCCTGCGGCTTCAGGTAGGGCGGCAGCAAACCCATGATCGCGTTGGCGCTCATCGACTTGCCCGAGCCCGACTCGCCGACGATGCACAGGATCTCGCCGGCATGCAGGTCGTAGGAGATATCGCGCACCGCATAGGGCCGGTCGCCGCCGGCGGGCAACGCGATGGTCAGATCGCGGATCGACAGCAGCGGCGCGGCGGCCGGATCGTGTTGAGGATGCTGCATGGATTGAACAGGCATGGTGCGCTCCCTCATTCGCCGCGGCGGCGCAGCTGCGGATTCATGGCGTCGTTCAAGCCTTCTCCGATCAGGTTGATGGACAGCACCGTCAGCAGGATCGCCACGCCGGGCCACACGCTCATCCACCATGCCTCGCGGATCATCGTGCGGGCCGCGCCGATCATGAAGCCCCAGCTCATCATGTTGCGGTCGCCCAGGCCGAGAAAGGACAGCGCGGATTCGGTCAGGATCGCGGTGGCGACCATGAACGAGGCCGACACGATGATCGGCGACATCGCATTGGGCAGGATCTGCGTGGCGATGATGCGCAGCGGCTTCTGGCCGATCACCACCGCCGCCTGCACGAACTCGCGCTGCTTCAGCGACAGGAATTCGCTGCGCACCAGGCGCGCGACCGGCGGCCAGGACACCACCGAGATCGCACCAACGATCGAATAGATCGATGGATTGAAGATCGCCACGATCACCACCGCCATCGCCAGCTGGGGAATGGTCTGGAAGAACTCGGTGAAGCGCATCAGCGCGTCGTCGATGCGGCCGCCGCAGTAGCCCGCCACCGCGCCGATCAGGATGCCGAACAGCAGCGCCACCGCGGTGGAGATCACGCCGACCAGCAGTGACACGCGCGCGCCGTACAGCATGCCCGCGGTGATATCGCGGCCGAGCATGTCGGTGCCGAACGGATAGGCCGGATCGGCGAACGGCTGCATCAGCGGATCGGCCACCATCAGCCACGGCGATTCCTCGTACAGCACCGGCGCGAACAGCGCGAAGGCGATCACGGCGAGCAGCACCAGGGCGCCGACCACCGCGCCGTAGTTGCGGCAATAGCGTTGCAGGAAGGCTTTCATGCGGTGGCTCCCTTGCCGCCGACCGAGATGCGCGGGTCGATGAAGCGATACAGCACGTCGGTCAGCAGATTGAAGAAGACGACCAGGGCCGAGGTCACGAAGAAGATGCCGAGCAGCAGCTGGTAATCACGCTGCAGCAGCGCGTCGAACATCAACCGGCCGATGCCGGGCCACGAAAACACCGTCTCGGTCAGCACCGCGCCGCCGGCCATCTGGCCGAGCTGGATGCCGGCGAAGGTGATCACCGGCAGCAGCGCGTTGCGCAGCACGTGCACGCGGATCACGCGGTTGGCCGGCACGCCCTTGGCGCGCGCGGTCTTCACGTAGTCCATGCCCATCACTTCGAGCATCGAGGCGCGGGTCAGCCGCACATAGACGGCCATGAAGAAGCAGCCCAGCGACATCGTCGGCAGGATCATGTGCAGCGCCACGTCCTTGACGCGCGCCATGCCGGTGTAGCCCGCGCCGATGGTTTCCATGCCGAAGGCCGGCAGCCAGCCCAGCACCACCGAGAACAGGATGATCGCCATCAGCGACAGCCAGAACAGCGGCGTCGCGTACAGCAGCAGCGCGCCCGACATCACGGCACTGTCGATCCAGCGGCGGCGGTTCTCGTAGCGGGTACGCGCGGCGATCACGCCGAGCAGCACGCCCAGCACGATCGAGAAGACGAAGGCCCCGCTCATCAGCAGGAAGGTGGCCGGCAAGCGATCCAGGATCAGGTCCAGCACCGGTAGATGGTTGCGGTAGGAGTAGCCCAGATCGAGCTGCGCCACGCCTTTCAGATAGATGCCCAGCTGCGTCAGCAGCGGCTTGTCGAGGCCGAACTGCTCGCGCAGCTGGCCGACGAAGGCGGCGTCGCCGGCGCCGGCCTCGCCCGCCATCACGGTGGCGGGATCGCCCGGCGCCAGACGGATCAGGAAGAAATTGATGATGACGACGCCCAGCACGACCACGATGGCCTTGCCAAGACGCGATATCAGGAAGGAAAGGAAATTCACGGCAGGCTCCACTGACTTCGTGGTGGCGGTCACCCTCTCCCCCGCCCCTCTCCCGCGGGCGGGAGAGAGGAGAAAAGACAGGGCGGGTACCACTCCCGCTACGGCGCACTACGGCGCCATGGCGGCTCAGTTCTTCTCGATCGAGACGTTGTCGAACGACTCGTTCAGGCCGATCGCCGTGGTCACCAGGTTCTTCACGTTCTTGCGATAGAGCGTGGGGAACTCCAGTTCGAACAGATTGGCGTTGGCGACGTCGTTGACGAGAATGCGCTGCACCTCGCTATAGAGCTTCTGGCGCTCGGCCGGATCCATGGTGGCGCCCGCCTTGGCCCACAGTTCGTCCGCCTTCGGGTTGTTGTAGCCCTGCACGTTGGCGAACGGCGTGCCCTTGACGATATTGCGGGCCACGTAGAGCCGCTCGACGCCCAGCGCCGGATCGCCGTACTGGTAGGTGTAGGTCGTGGTCAGGTCGAAATCCCAGTTGCTGACGCGCGCCGCCCAGGTGCCGGCATCGGCTGACTCGATGCTGACCTTGAAGCCGAGTTGCTCCAGCATCTGCTTGGTGTACTCGTCCAGCCGATCCCAGTTCGCGCCGTACGAGGTGGCCAGGATCTTGACCGGGTACTGGCCGACATTGACGCCCGATTCCTTGATCAGGTCGCGCGCCTTCTTCAGGTTGAAGTCCATGTTGGGCATGTTCTTGTCGAAGAACAGCGTGGTGGACGCGAACGGGCTGACCGCCGGCTTGCCCATGCCGAAGAAGATGTTGTTGACGATCATCTTGCGGTTCAGCGCATGCATGACCGCCTGGCGCACCTTGACGTTGTCGAACGGCGGCTTGCGCTGGTTCATCAGCATGCTGGCCATCGGCGAGAACAGCTCCCATCCCTTGGTGGTGTATTCCACGTTGGGCAGCGCGCGCAGTCGCTTGACGTCGACGTTGTCGACATCGCCGCCGCGCAGCACCTGCACGTCGCCCTTCTCGAACGCCACCGCGCGCGAGGCCGAATCGGGGATCACGTAGAAGACCAGTTCATCCAGATACGGCTTGCCCTTCTTCCAGTAGTTCGGATTCCTGGCCAGCTTGATGTACGCGCCCTTCTTCCACTCCTTGAACATGAAGGGCCCGGTGCCGACCGGCTTCTGGTTGGCCGGGTTGTTGCGGTAGTCGGTGCCCTCGTACAGATGCTTGGGCATCATCGGCATGGTGCCGGTCTCGAACATCGAGATGAACGGCGGGAACGGCTCCTTCAGCTTGATCTCGACGGTGGTGTCGTTGACCGCGCGGATCGACGCCATGTACTTGTTCAGCACGGCGCGCGTGCGCACATGGACCTCGCGCAGCAGCTTGTCGATCGAGAACACCACGTCGGCCGAGGTGAACGGCTTGCCATCGTGCCACTTGACGCCGCTTTGCAGCTCGAAGGTGTAGGTCAGGCCGTCGGGCGAGATCTTCCAGGACTTGGCCAGCTCCGGCTGCGGCTTCAGGTCCGGCGTGTAGGTCAGCAGGCCCTGATAGATCTTGCCCGCGATGTACTGCGTCGGCGCCTGCGAATTGAGGGCGCTGACCAGGATCGGCGGTTCGGGCTGCACGATGCCGGACAGCGTGCCGCCGGTGGTCTGGGCGGCGGCGTTGCCCGCCGGCAGGGCGAGCGGCAACAGGGTCAGGCCTGCCGCCGCGATCGCCAGCGAAGCCAGGCGCTGTTGAAAGCGCGTCGTAACTCGTTTCATCGGCTCGTTTCCTTGTCGTTGTGAACAGCGGGTACTGATGGCACTGGGAAGGCACTGCGGAGGCACTGCGGAAACACTACGGCAGCCCTAATGACGGCTTGCTGCGGGCGCTGCGTCCCTGCGGGTGCGACCCGTCACGCCGTGACCGGTCGCCATGCTCGATTCATGTCCGACCGATCGGCTCGACGCCGCACCAGTCGTGCATGAATTGCGCGAGCGTGGTGGCCACACGCACCATGCTGTCGAGCGACACCGACTCGTCGATGCCGTGGATATTGCGGGCGACCGGCCCGTAGCACGTCACCGGGGTATCGAGCATCAGGCGGAAATGGCGCGCATCGGTGGTGGCGGTGGTCGCCTCGCGCTTGACCGGCTCGCCATGCACCTTGCGATGGGCCTCGGCCAGGGCCTGCATGCTCGGCACGTCGAGATCGAACTCGCAGCCCGGCGCATGGAAGCCCTCGTAGCGGATGGCCAGTTCGAGATTGCTGGCCAGCCGCGCGACGGTGGCACGGATGCGTGCCTCGACGATGGCCTTGGTCTCGTCGATGTCCATATGCGGATAGAAGCCGATGCGCACACCCAACGTGCAGGTGCACGGCACCGACGAATTCCATTCGCCGCCGTGGATCTGCCCAAGGTTGAAGTTGATTGGGTGCGCATGGTCGCGATACACGGGCGGGCGGTTCTCCGGCCGGTTCCATTCGGCCTCGAGCTCGCGCAGGTCTTCCATCACGGCGACGCCCGCCTCGACCGGATTGACGCCCGACGTCATGTAGGCGGCGTGGGCCGGCTTTCCGGTCAGTTCGATGAACATCCAGTAGACGCCGACCTGCGCGCTCATCAGCCCCTCGCCGAGCGGCTCGGGAATGATCACGGTATCGAAGGCGGCCAGCTTGCCGGCGCCCACCGCGCTGCGCAGCGCCGCCACGGTGGCCAGCGCGCCGTTGCCGGTGTTCTCTTCTTCCAGCACCGCGTTGAAGCCGACCGCGCCGGCCGGCTGCACGCCCAGCGCGCGCAGCGCCTTGAACGCGGCCAGCGCGCAGACGATGCCGGCCTTCATGTCGCCGGAGCCCCGGCCATAGAGCCACCCGTCCTCGACCACCGGCGTGTACGGTGGATTGCGCCACATCGATTCGGGGCCGGTCGGTACCACGTCGAGATGGCCGTTGAACAGCACCGAGCGTCCGCCCTTCGATGCCGGCCGATGCGTGGCCAGCAGGTTGTAGCGGCCACCGTCCGGGCAGCACGGCGGCGAGAACAGCGGCAGATGCCTGATCGCGTCGGCGCGCAGTTCGATGCGTTCCGATGCAAGTCCCAGATCGCGCAAGGCCCCTTCGATGAAGTCGGCCGCCGGTTGCTCCTGTCCCGAAGGGCTTGCCGCCGCGACGAAACCGGACAGCGTCTGGACCATATAGGGCAACAGCGAGCGGACGGCGCCGGCGATGTCAGTGGTACTGAGTTGGCTTGCCGAATCTTGCATGGGGGCTCCTTTGGAACGCCGGGCTGCGGGCTCGCCGATGAGAAAACTGCTTGCACCGGCACGCGATGGGTGGGAAATTAGCGCACAGTTGGCACCATAGATAGGTCCATATTTGCCGTTTTCGCTGGAGCCATTTTGAAAGCGTCCATTCTTTCCGAGCTGCTGCTGCAACGCCTGGAACGGCCGACCGACGGCCTCGCCGACAAGGCCGGTACGCATATGAACCGGCAGGTCTATCAGATCATTCGCCAGGAAATCCTTGCCGGGACTATCCCCGCGGGCTGCAAGCTGCCGGCGTCGCGGATGCTGGCCAAGGAAGTCGGGGTGTCGCGCAACACCGTGCTCTATGCCTACGAGCAGCTTCTGGCCGAGGGCTATGTCACGGCGTCGACGGGAAGTGGCACCTTTGTGTCGCACACCTTTCCCGACCATAGTGCATTGCACAAGGTTGGCTCGGCAAATGGCACCATCACCGTGCCTGCGGCGCAGCAAAACCCGAACCGCTTCGCGCTTTCGCGGCGCGGCCAGCATCTGGTGTCGCATGCCGGTGCGTCCGATCGCCAATGGGGTGCATTCATGGCCGGCGTGCCCGACGTCTCGCTGTTTCCGCGCGCGGTCTGGACCCGCCTGCTGAACAAGCATTGGCGCGAACCGCGTCCCGAGCTGCTGACGTACGCGCACAACGGCGGCCATATGCCGCTGCGCCGCGTCCTGGCCGAGCATCTGCGCCTGGCGCGCGGCGTACGGTGCGATCCCGAACAGATCATCATGACGACCGGCATCCATCAGGCCATCGACCTGATCGCCCGCCTGCTGGCCGACCCCGGCGACAAGGCATGGATGGAGGATCCGGGTTACTGGGGCACGCGCAGCCTGTTGGCCAACTCGGGCGTGGAGCCGATTCCGGTGCCGGTCGACGGCGAGGGCATCGCGCCCGATGCCGCCACGCTGCAGAACCCGCCGCGCTTCATCTTCGCCACGCCGTCGCACCAGTACCCGCTCGGCACCGTGATGAGCCTGTCGCGCCGGCGCATGCTGCTCGAGTACGCGCGCCAGCGCGGCGTCTGGATCGTCGAGGACGACTACGACAGCGAATTCCGCTTCGAGGGCCGCCCGCTCGCTTCGCTGCAAGGACTCGACGAGCACGATCGCGTGATCTACATGGGCACCTTCTCCAAGACCCTGTTTCCCGGCATCCGCATGGGCTTCATGGTGTTGCCCAAACCGCTGGCCCCGCATTTCGCCACCGGGCTGTCGGAGCTGTTCCGCGAGGGACAGCTGATCCAGCAGGCGGTGCTGGCGGACTTCATCGAGGAAGGCCACTACGCTACGCATATCCGGCGCGTGCGGCTGCGTTATGCGCAGCGGCAGAGCCTGCTGCGCGAGGCGATTGCAGAACGCTTCGGCGCGGACTGGCCCACCTCCACGCACGAAGCCGGACTGCATCTGGTCATGCATCTTCCGCCCGGCGCCGACGATCTGGGCATCAGCATGGCGGCACGCACGCAGGGCCTGAGCGCGCGGCCCCTGTCGCGCTACTACAGCGACGAGACGCAAGCGCGCCAAGGCTTGCTGATGGGTTATGCCTGCGTGCCCGAGGAAGAGATCGGGCCGGCGTTTCGCAAGCTGGCCGAGGTCATCGAACCGGCGATGGAGCATCTGGCCCGCACGCAGGAGCCGCGACGCGAGGCGACGATGAAGATCAATCGCGAGGCGTGGAGCGGCGCCTGATCGCGCTGCCGAATGCTTGCGCCCTGCCTGCGCCCTGCCTGTACCCTTCATTCCTATCCACCCGATCCATTGCGAGACCCCTCGATGGCGAGCCCAATGACGCAAAACCGATCCGCGGCCGCGAGCCGCGATGCCCTGCTGTCCGAACTGGCCGCGGTGCTCGACCCCGCCGGCCTGCAAACCGGCGACGCCATCGAGACGCGCTTTCGCAAGGACTGGTACGCCCCGCTCGATCCGAATCCGCCGATCGCGGTGGCGCGGCCGCGCAATACCGCCGAGGTGTCCGCGGTGCTGGCGATCTGCCATCGCCATCGTCAGCCGGTGGTGCCACAGGGCGGATTGACCGGACTGGCCGGCGCCGCGACGCCTGGGGGCGGCGAACTGGTGCTGTCGCTGGAACGGATGCGCGGCGTCGAGGAGATCGATGAGCAGGCCGGCACCATGACCGTGATGGCCGGCACCACGCTGCAGGCCGCGCAGGAAGCGGCGCGCGCGGCGGACTGGCTGCTGCCCGTGGACCTGGGCGCGCGCGGCAGCTGCCAGATCGGCGGCAATATCGCGACCAACGCCGGCGGCAATCGCGTGATCCGTTACGGCATGATGCGCGACCAGGTGCTCGGGCTGGAAGCGGTGCTGGCGGACGGCACCGTGCTGACGTCGCTGAACAAGATGCTGAAGAACAACGCCGGCTACGACCTGCGTCAGCTGTTCATCGGCAGCGAAGGGACGCTCGGCGTGATCACGCGCGCGGTGCTGAAGCTGGCGCCGCTGCCCGCCAGCACGCAGACCGCGTTGTGCGCGCTATCGCGCTACGAAGACGTGGTGCAGCTGCTGCGCCATGCCCAGCGCAAGCTGGCCGGCAGGTTGTCGGCGTTCGAGGTGATGTGGGCCGACTTCTACGAACTGGTGACGACGCGCGTGTCGGGCGTCCGTGCGCCGCTGCCGGCGGGCCACCCGTTCTACGTGCTACTCGACCTGCAGGGCGACGACGCCGGCCAGGACGCGCCCGCCTTCGAGTCGATGCTGGAGACCGCGATGGACGCGGGGCTGATCCAGGACGCCGCGGTCGCGACCAGCGACAAGGAGGCGCAAAGCTTCTGGCAGTTGCGCGACGCCGTCGCCGAGTTTCCGGTGATGTGGGCGCCCAACGCCGCGTTCGACGTCAGCCTGCCGATCGGCCACATCGGCGAGTTCGCGCAGGCCTTGCGCGCCGCCGTGCTGGACCGATGGTCCGGGGCCGAGCTGGTGAACTTCGGCCACGTCGGCGACAGCAATCTGCATGTCAGCGTCTATCTGCCCAACGTTGCGCTGCCGGACTTTCCGGAGCACGAGATCAGCGAAGTGGTCTATCGCGTCGTGCAGGAATTCGGCGGCAGCATTTCTGCCGAACATGGCATCGGCACGCACAAGAAGCCGTTCCTCGGATGTTCGCGTACGCCCGAGGAACTGGCGGTCATGCGTCTGCTGAAGCGGACGCTCGACCCGCACCATATCCTGTGCCCGGGCCGGGTCGTCGATCTCGAGTGAATGACCCGGGGGCGCGCCATGTGAAACGACATGGCGCTGCCCGATCGTGCAATCGCTATTCGACGCTCGCCGCGGCCTTGACGGGGCTGCCGCGCAGCGTCGCCTCGCGCAGCCGCACGACCAGCAGCGGCGCGAGCAGCGAGACCGCGGCGCTGGCGAGGAACAGCGCGCGGAACGAGCGTTCCGCGGTCTGCCGCACCGCCGCCGCTTCGGCGCCATCGCCCAGCGACAGCACCTCGCGGAACAGATGCATCAGCACGTCCTCGCCACCAGGCAGCGGGCTGACCGCCATGCCGCTATGGCGCAGCAGCGCGATCAGCACCGTGGTCAGCACCGCGACACCGACCGCGCCGCCCAGCATCCGCGAGAACGCCGTCAGCGCGGTGGCAACGCCGACCTGCTGCGGCGGCACCGCGTTCTGCGTCGCCACCAGCGCGCTCGGCAATTGCAGGCCGATGGCCAGACCCAGCGCGACCATCACGACCCCGGTCAGGACCACCGCGCGCGGATCGACGAAGGCCAGCGCCGCGATCGCCAGCGGCGCGGCCGCCGCGCCGATCAGCTGCAAAGGCTTGTAGCGACCGCTCCAGGTCATCAGCCGGCCAGCGATAAAGGCACCGAACGGAATCGCCAGCGTCAGCGGCACCAGCCGCAACGCCGCGCTGTCCGCCTGCGCGCCGCCCACCACCTGAAAGCGCAGCGGCAACAGCACCGACATCGCGATCAACTGGAAGAAGCACAGGAACAGCGTGATGCAGCAGATCGCCACCGTCGGCACGCGCAGCATTGCCAACGGAATCACCGGATCGGCCGCGCGACGCTCCTGCCAGAAGAACAGCAGCAACGCGACCGCCCCGGCCGCCAGCAGGCCGAGCGAATCGGCGCGCCAGACATCGTGCCCCTGACCCAGCCGCGTCAGGAACACCAGCACGCCGGTCAGGCCGCCGCCAAACAGCAGCGCACCGAGATAGTCGATCGGATGCTTGCGGCCGCCGCTGGCCGGCAGGTGACGCAGCGCCCGACGCACGGTCACCAGCGCCAACAGCGCCAGCGGCAGATTGATCCAGAAGATCCAGCGCCATGACAGGTAGTGCGCCAGATAACCGCCAATCACCGGTCCCGCCATGCTGGCCACCGCCCACACGCCGCTGACATAACCCTGATAGCGTCCGCGCTCGCGCAGCGGCACCACGTCGGCGATCGCCGCCTGCGACACCGAAATCAGGCCGCCGCCGCCGAGTCCCTGCAGGATGCGCGCGACGATCAGCTGCGGCATGGTCTGCGCCAGCGCACAGGCAATCGACGCCAGCAGGAACAGCACGATCGCGAACGACAGCACCGAGCGACGGCCGAGCACGTCGGACAGCTTGCCGTAGATCGGCGTGGCGACCGTCGACGCGATCAGGTAGGCCGACACGACCCAGGCCATCACATCGAAGCCGTTCAGGCGCAAGGCGATCTCGGGCAGCACCACCGCCACGATCGACTGCTCCAGCGCACCGAGCAGGATCGCCAGCATCAGGCCGAAGATGACCTGCATCACCGGCACCGGCGGCGACCCGGTCGGCTCGCCGGTAGGAATGGGCTTTGGTGGAAAGGTTGACGCGGCGGGCGCCCCCGGCGATCCGGTGGCGGCGGCAATGGAAGCAGCCGCGCCGGCAAGGCGCAGGCCAGAACGAAGGGGAGCGATCATCGGGCGGGCAAGGAGAAACAACATAGCCGGTGCACGACCGCGCTGGCCGGACCGGCTTTTCTAATGAAGGACAGACGGCTATTGTAGGCGCTTGCTTAAAAGTGTGCCTTTCGGCGCGCTCTTACTCGCCCCTGCGGCCTTTGGTGCTGTCCAACGTGGCAAACAAGTCTTTTGCCAGGGCCACACAGTCGTCATAGCTCCGGGCGAATTGCCGCCGCTCGAATCACCACGGAGTGTCACGGTCATGCCCATAGGCCGCCCCGCGTTGCCATCACGGCGCGGGCCATCTGGCGCAGGTTCTTCCAGATCTCGGTTGGCTTTCGATCGTGGCGCGAGGCCACCTCCGCCACCATCTTGGCCACCAGTTGCAGCGGGGCCTCATCGAGTATTTGCGCGACTTGAGGCTCCAGCCCGTCAGGGACCTGCCCCGTGATCAATGCCTGCTCCAAGGCCGTTGGCGTCAGCACACCCGAATAGCTGGTATTGGCACTATTCGCCGCCATCCATACCGCCCGCACGGGCCGACCGCGCTTCTGTTCCGGATCCGTGAGTTCCAACGTCAGTCCGATGACGTCCACGAGGCGGCCGAGCGTGTCCAGGGTGACGTTGACATGGCCGTGCTCGATGCCGTTCAACGTCTGTCGCGACAGCCCCGCCATATCGGCCAATTGCTGCTGGGTAAGACCTAGCGCTATCCGCTTGCGGCGAATGGCATTGCCGAATAAAGCGAAATTCATTTGGCGCCTCCAGTTTGTGTCAAATATAGACGACAAACTTGAGCGCCAAATCTTGCATTCATCGCACCGGCGGAGGGCCGCGCACCGCTGAGGCGCCTGCCTGGCGCCCCAACGTGGTTTTAGAAGCTCTGCCAGTCATCCCCGCCAGCGCCCGGCACTCCCGCGGCGGCCAGCGCGGCAGGCCGCATCGGCACGCCACCGGACTTCGCGCCCGTTGCGGCACGATTCTCGGCACCAGAACCCGCAGCCTTGCCAGTCGGGGCCGTCGCACGCGGCGAGGCCGAGGCTGCCCGCGCCGCAGCCTTGGCAGTCGGCGCCGGCATGGCAGGCACGGGCTCCCGGGCCGGTTGCGGGGCGCGAGGCAATGCGGCCGGCGCCGCCTCGACACGGAACTTCGCCGCGTCCTGCACCAGCCCCGCCGCCTGCTGCTGCAGGCTTTCGGCGGCGGCTGCCGCCTGTTCGACCAGCGCGGCGTTCTGCTGGGTCACGCTTTCCATCTGCGCGATCGCGCGGTTGACCTGCTCGATGCCGGTCGACTGCTCGGCGCTGGCGGCCGAGATCTCGCCCATGATGTCGGTGACGCGGCGAACGGCTTCCACGATGCCGTCCATGGTGCCGCCGGCCTGCTCGACCTGGCGGGCGCCGACTTCGACCTGCTCCACCGAGCGGCTGATCAGTTCGCCGATCTCCTTGGCCGCCGCGGCGCTGCGTTGGGCCAGGCTGCGCACCTCGGCCGCGACCACGCTGAAGCCGCGGCCCTGCTCGCCGGCACGAGCGGCCTCGACCGCCGCGTTCAGCGCCAGGATATTGGTCTGGAAGGCGATGCCCTCGATCACGCCGATGATCTCCGCGACCTTCGCCGACGACTGCGAGATGCCCTGCATCGTCTCGACCACGCTGCGCACCGTACGACCACCCTCGGCGGCCACCGCCGAGGCGTTGACGGCGAGCTGGTTGGCCTGGCGGGCGTTGTCGGCATTCTGGCGCACGGTCGAAGTCAGCTGCTCCATCGATGCCGCGGTCTGCTCGAGCGAGGCCGCCTGTTCCTCGGTACGTTGCGACAGATCGGTGTTGCCCTTGGCGATCTCGCGCGTGGCGCCGTCGATCGCGCCGGAGGCGCTCTGGATGCCGCGCACCAGTACGGACAGTTCCGCGAAGGCGCGCTGCATCGCCTTGAGCATCCGGCCCATCTCGTCATTGCCGTTGGCGCGGATGGCAAAGGCCAGGTCGCCCTGTGTCAGCGCCTCCGCCGCGGCCAACGCCTGCCGCGCCGGCCCGGTAATGGATCGCGTGATCGCCACGGCCAGTCCGACCGCCAGCAGCGCGGACACCGCGCCCAGCGCGAGCAGCAGATTGCGCGTGAACAGATAGTCGGCCTCCGCCTGCTGTACCGCTTCGGTAGCCATCTTGCGGCCCGAGGCGATCAGCGTGTCGAGGCGCTCGAAATACGCCGCCTGCGCGGCCGGCAGCGTGACGATCAGCCCGGCACGCGCGGCAACGAACTCGCCCGCCTGCAGTTGCGTCAGCAATTGGTCGAGCTGGGTGTTATAGGTGGCGCGATGCTTGCCGAGTTCGTCGAAGACCTGCTTGAGCGCAGCATTGTCCGAAGCGGCGATCAGCTTCGACAGGTCGTCGAGCGTGGCGCTCATCTGCTTGCGGCGCTCGTTGACGCGGCCGACATTCTGCTGGACCACGGCGGGATCTTCGGTCAACACCGCATCCCGGACCATGATGCCAATGGCCTGCGCGCCCTCCTTGACGCCGTCCAGTTCCATCACCTTGAGCAGGCGCTGCTCGACGGTCGCCCGCATCGACGCGTTCATATCGCCAAGCGCGAGCAGGCCGAAGCCTGCCACCACGGCCAGCAGCGCAACCATCGCGGCAAAGGCCCCCGCCAGGCGCGCGCCAATGCCGAAATGCTTCCATCCTCCCATACCGCCCCCTTTCCTCTCGTAGTCGACTCCGCGCGCATGCGCGGCGGTGCATCGCTAACGGCAGAATGGGATGCCTTCTTGATGGGCAGCAGATCGGCCGGGTGCCGCGTTGCGGCCAGAAACGTCCAGAGGACGAGATGGCGGGCATTGGCGCCACGCCCAAACGGAAAACAAGAGGCAAAAACGCCGTCAACTCCACCGATCGCCGCGGGCAGGACAGGTGTCCAATTGACGCCGAGCATCCGGTATTCCGCCTGAGGCGGCGAGACGTCCGGCATTGCACAGGACGCGGGCACAAAAAAAGAAGCCCACGCGCGGGGTGCTCGTAGGCTTTCCAGGACTGCTAGAGCCGATTGGCTCGTGGCCGACTATAGCGGTGCTTAGATGAGGTGTAAATACAGTTTCCATCAGGGTAAATGCCGATAGTGACGCCTACTTTGTTTTATGAATAAAACAAGAAATAGACGTTGCGGTGCGCGGCCAAATGTGCGGAGGTGAGTACGTACTCGGATAGAAACCGGCTTTCCATGCGGCTCTGTGCATCGACGGCGCATCGGAAGCCACTTTCCCCGTCGAACCGCAAGCTATATCGGCATTTGTAGGCAAGCGCTTAATTAGAGGTTTACTTCTAGGCACTTGCCGAGGCCCCTTCGAACCCCGAGTTGTAAAAATTTGTTACTCTCCGGGCCGAAGTATTCCCCTTCTCTCCTGGCAGCACCGCCAGTCCGACCGTCGAGGCACAACATCCGCGAACAACAAGCGCCACGGCCGCAAGGACACGCGATGACTTCCCCCGCGCCGGTACCGAGAGCGAATGTTTCATCCCTCGCCATGATCAGGCTCTCGCCAACACGGATACCGTCACGCCGCATCCGGGCTGGTTCGTGCTCGATCCCCGTACCGTTGCCTGCCGACAGAACCCAATCGGGCTCGACCGGAGAAGTCGTGAAGTATCAGGAAATCAGAAGCATTCGCCCGGGCCGTCAGCTGCAGGACCGACAACTGGCATTTCACCGCGCCAGCCGCCATCCGGTGGTCCTCCATTTGACCAGCGGCGTGCGCCTGCACGGGATTGTGGTCGGCGCGGACGCCTATATGGTGTTGCTCGCCGTGGCCCCGGGCGACCCGGCGCCCCAGATCGTCTACAAGCATGCGATTGCCGCGATCACCCCGGATAGTGCCGACGGACAGCCGATCGAATTACCCCGCGACGAGGTGCCGCCCGAGTTTGTCCGCCTCTTTACCCCCCGCACGCGGACCCGGCGGCGCGCCTGAGCTCCGCAGGCAGCCGCCGCCAGCCCGCCACCCGCTCGCCACCAGCCCGCCCGCAGCCTTGCAATGACAGCTTTCCGCACCGCCGCCTGAAGATCACTCTAAACCTTTCGGCAGCCCGGTCGATAACCTTGGCAACGGAGGCACTTCACGCCCTGCAGTGCAGGCAGCCAACGTTACGGCACCCGCCGGAATGCGTAAAACATTGCAAATAGGAGTCGTACCATGGCGCAAGTCATTAATACCAACTCGTTGTCTCTGATGACTCAGAACAACCTGAACACGTCGCAATCGGCGCTGAACACCGCGATCCAGCGCCTGTCCTCGGGCCTGCGTATCAACAGCGCCAAGGACGACGCGGCTGGTCAGGCAATTGCCAACCGCTTCACCGCCAACATCAAGGGCCTGACCCAGGCTCAGCGCAACGCCAACGACGGCATCTCGCTGGCGCAGACGACCGAAGGCGCGCTGACGGAAGTCAACAACAACCTGCAGCGTATCCGTGAACTGTCGGTGCAAGCCGCGACCGGCTCGAACTCGGCTTCGGACCTGCAGTCGATCCAGGACGAAATCAAGCAGCGTCTGGAAGAAATCAACCGTGTCTCGGAACAGACCCAGTTCAACGGCGTCAAGGTTCTGGCCAAGGACACCAAGATGAACATCCAGGTCGGCGCGAACGACGGCGAAATCATCGCCATCGACCTGAAGGAAATCACCGCCAAGACCCTGGGTCTGGACGGCTTCAACGTGTCGGGCCCGAAGGGCACGCCGGCCGCTCTGGTCGCCGCTGACTACCAGGCCGCCTACGGCGCCACGACGCAAGTCACCGGTACGGCCGTGAGCGAAGCCAACGCTGGCGACCTGGCCTCGCGCCTGGGCGTCGCTGCCGGTAGCGTTGCCCTGGCCGCCACGGCCGAGAAGGACGACAACGGCAACTGGTTCGCCACCGTGACGATCACGGCTGCCGACGCAACCGAAGTGAGCACGCTGAAGGCCAAGGGCTTCGAAGTCGAAGCGACCGTTGCGAAGGAGTTCTACATCGCTCTGGACCCGCAATCGGCCGACCTGTCGACCCCGACCTCGGCTGCTTTCGCGATCGACACCGCCAACATCCAACTGTCCAGCATCACCTCGGGCGCGAGCTCGAACCCGCTGGCCAAGCTGGACGCAGCCCTGGCGGACGTCGACACGCTGCGCAGCTCGCTGGGTGCGGTGCAAAACCGTTTCGACTCGGTGATCTCGAACCTGGGCACCACCGTGACGAACCTGTCGGCTTCGCGTTCGCGCATCCAGGACGCTGACTACGCAACGGAAGTGTCGAACATGACCCGCGCGCAGATCCTGCAGCAAGCTGGTACCTCGGTGCTGGCTCAAGCCAACCAGACCACGCAAAACGTGCTGTCGCTGCTGCGTTAATTCGCAACGGCGCGGAAGGCCGGGCCGCAAGGCCCGGTTTTCCGCTGGGAATGCTTTGCAGGCAGTTCGCTGCCTGCAAAGCGTTTCTTCGGAAGCGCCCCGATCGAACCGAACCGAAGCGGAATCGACCATGGCACCTCCCTCCGTCTCGCCCGTCGCCACGCCCTCCGGCGTGGCGCTGCCAGCCGTGCCGCAGAGCACGGCGGCCGCATTGCCGCCGGTCGCCGGCGGCGCGGACCCGGCCATCCCGCCAGCCGTTCCAGGCGAGGCCGTGGAGGCAGCAGCGGACATCCGCCGCGCGATCGGCGAGCTGACAGAGGTGCTGCGCACCACGTCGATCGGCCTGCGCTTCGAGATCGATGAGGCAACGAACCGCGTGGTGACCAAGGTCATCGACAAGGAAACCGGCGAACTGATCCGTCAGATGCCGACCGAGGAAGTGCTGCGGTTCGCCCGCGCGCTGGACAGGCTGCAGGGCGTGTTCGTCCGCCAGGCGGCATGACGACGCGCGCATCGTAGACAAGCTGAACAACAAAGGCAAAAGACTATGGCTACCATCTCCAACATCGGTGTCGGCTCCGGACTCGAACTTGGCGCGCTGCTCGAGAAACTCGAGGCCGCGGAAAAGGCGCCGCTGAAGCTGCTCGAGACCCAGGCGTCCAGCTACCAAGCCAAGCTTTCCGCCTACGGCACGCTCAGCAGCGTGCTGTCCGCCTACCAGAGCGCCGCCAAGAAGCTGGCCGATGCTGCTACCTTCGGCGCCGCCAAGGCGGTGGCCGGTTCCACCGACATCATGACCGCCGCGGCAGGCTCCAACGCCGTGCCGGGCACCTACTCGGTCAACGTCACCAGCCTCGCGCAGGCACAATCGCTGGTCGGCACCAACGTCGCCAGCCAGACCACCGCGATCGGCACCGGCAAGATCACCTTCGAATTCGGCACCCGCCAGGGCTACAACGAAGGCACCGGCGGCTACACCGATCCGCTTGACTTCACCGCCGATGCCGCGCGCACCAAGACCGTCGAGATCAAGCCCGGCCAGAACTCGCTGCAGGGCATTCGCGACGCGATCAATCAGGCCAACGTGGGCGTGACCGCCAGCATCGTCAACGACGGCAGCGGCACGCCCTATCGCCTGGTGCTGACCTCGAACACCACCGGCGAACAGTCCAGCATGCGCATTACCGCGGACAGCCCCGAACTGAGCAATCTGGTCGGCTTCGATCCGACCCAGGCGGTGCAGCCCAGCGGCATGCAGGAGACGGTGCGCGCGACCAACGCCAAGCTCAAGATCAATGGCATCGACGTCGTCAGCCAGAGCAATACCGTCACCGATGCGGCCCAGGGCGTCACGCTGACGCTGAACAAGACCGGCACCAGCAGCCTGACCGTCACGCGCGACACCGAGGCGATCAAGGCCGCGATCCAGGGCTTCGTCACCGCGTACAACAACATCCAGAGCACGGCCAAGTCGCTGACCGCGTTCGACACGACCACCGGCAGCAGCGCCGCACTGAACGGCGACAGCACGCTGCGCTCGATCCAGACCAGTCTGCGCAGCATGCTGAACGTGCCGCAGCCGGACGGCAAGGGCGGCACGATCACGCTGTCGGAGATCGGCGTTTCGTTCACCAAGGACGGCACGCTGCAGGTCGACGACAAGAAGCTGACCAAGGCGATCAGCGAGAACCTCGGCGGCGTGACCTCGATGTTCTCGCACACCACCGGCGCCGGCGGCTACGGCAAGCAGATCACCGACGCCATCGACGACCTGAACGAAACCAACGGGGCGATCAAGGTTGCCACCGATGGCCTGACCGAGAGCCTGAAGGACCTCGAAGATCGCTACGCGCAGGTCGAGGACCGCGTCAACACGACCATCGAACGCTACCGCGCGCAGTTCACGGAACTGGACCTGCTGGTCAGCAAGCTCAATCAGACCCGCAGCTATCTGACCGAGCAGTTCGCCGCGCTGGCCAACCAGACCAAGAAGTAACCAACGGCAAGGATCGCCATCATGTATGCGCGCCAAGCAATCAACGCTTATGCCCGGGTCGGTGTGCAGACCGGGGCCATGAGCGCCAGCCCGCACAAGCTCATCGCCATGCTGTACGACGGCGCGCGTTCGGCCATTGCGCAGGCCAAGTTCCACCTCGATGCCGGCGACGTGCAGGCGCGCGGCCTGGCCATTTCCAAGGCGATCGACATTGTCGACAACGGCCTGCGCGCGGTGCTGGACCACGACACCGGCGGCGAGATCGCCGCCAATCTTGAAGCGCTGTACGACTACATGACCCGCCGGCTGCTGCTGGCCAATGTGCGCAGCGATGTCACACTGCTCAACGAGGTCGACGCGCTGCTGGAAAACCTCGCCACCGCATGGGCGCAGATCGGCGAACCGGAAGCCGGCGACCACGCCGCGCAATCGGCGGCCCCGGCTCAGTCGGCGGCCGTTGCCGAAGCACAGGAGAACTGATGATGCGTACCGTGTCTCCTACCGTGCTGAATTACGAGGAACTGCTGGTGCTGTCCGAGCAGATGCTCGAGGCCGCCGAGGCGGAAAACTGGACCGCCTTCAACGACGTGCAGACGGTCTACCTCGCCGTGGTGGACCGCCTGCGCGAGCTCGAGCACAACGTGCCGGTCTCGGCCGAAGAACGGATGCGGCGCCACGCGCTGCTCGACCGGATCCTGGCGTACGACGCCCGCATCCGCGATCTGATGCTGCCGCACCTGGCGCGCCTGGGCCAATTGCTGGGCGATTCGCGCCGCCGTCAGAACCTTTCGCACGCCTATCGCACGCTTGCCTGAGCCCATGCCGGGTCCCGCTGGCCGTCGCCGGCAAGCCGGTGACCCAGCAGACCATCCGGAACCATCCCCATGACCGCGATCCATTTGCCGCCCGGTTCGCCGTCAGGGCAAAGCCTCGATGCCAACACCCTGCGCGCGCAGGTCTCGGCCAACAAGCTTGCCGCGCTGATTCCCACGGCCAGCCCCGGCGGCGCCACGGTGCGGCAGTCCGACGGCACCTCCACCGGCGCGGTCGAACAGCCGGTGCGGACAGGTCCGCAAGGCCAGACCCCAGCGACGCCGCCGATCGGCTCCACGCGCGAAACCCTGAGTTTCGCCGCTCGCACCATCCTCACGCTGCTGGCCCAGGGCTCGGCCGCGCCGCTGCGCAGCGCCGGTCCGCTGCTGGCCGTGCCGCCCTCGCGCCTGCCCGAGGGCTCCATGCAGGTGCGGCAGGCGCTGATGCATCTCGTGCAGGACAGCGGGCTCTTCTACGAGTCGCATCTGGCGCAGTGGATTGCCGGCGAACGCGGGCTCGCCAGCCTGGCCCGCGAGCCGCAGGCCGGAATCGGCCGGCACCCCTATCCGGGCAGCGGTGCACCGCATGGCGGCACCGCTTCTGGTCAGGGATCGGCGGCCGGCACCTACGGCGCGGAACCGGGCGCCGCAATGCGCCCCTCGACCACCGCGCCACTACCCACGCTGCCCTCTGCCTCGCCCTCTGACGCCCAGGCCCTGAGCAGCGCGATCCAGGCGCTGGCCGCCGCCGAGCCCTCGCAGGCGGTGCTCGACGCGGCGTTGAATGCGGCCCGCTCCGCGGCGGGCGCGGGCCCCGATGCAGGCACCGAAGAGCCAGCCGCGACGCCGCGGGATACGGGCGCCCGATCCGGTGAAGCGCCGCGCGGCAGCGAAACGCCGCGTTCGCTGCAGGCCGCCGCGCAGGCCTACCAGGCAGCAGCCAACGATGCCGCCCGCCAGGCCGGGACGCAGACGCTCCTGAACACGGCCACCGACGGCGACGCACAGGCCCGGCCCGATGCCACCGGAAGCATGCCGAAAGCCGAAGCCGCCCCTGCCATCCATCCGGATACCGAAGGCATCGTGCGCCAGCAGCTCGAACTGTTGGCCACCCAGCAATTCCGCTGGGCCGGCGAAGCGTGGCCCGGCACGCCGATGCAATGGGACATTGCCGAACGCCAGCAGGAGCAGGGGTCATCCGGCGAGCACGGCGACGGCGCGGACGAGCGCACATGGTCCAGCCGCCTGGTGCTGGAACTGCCTCAGTTGGGAACGGTGGAAGCGCGCCTGACTCTGACGCCGAACGGCCTGGAGACCCGGCTCGCAGTGCAGGAAGACCGCATCGCGCGGATGCTGGACGACGCGCAGGACCGCCTGCGCAATAACCTCGGCGCGCGCGGCATCGATCTGCTGCATTTCTCGATCCGCCGGGACACCGACGCGGAGGGCGCGGCATGAGCCAGCAGGACCCGCCCCGCGGCGCCGCCGTCGCGCTGTCGTACCAGAAAAACGACGCGGCCCCGCGCGTGGTGGCCAAGGGCTACGGCCTGATCGCCGACTCGATCATCGCGCAGGCGCGCGAGGCCGGCGTCTATGTTCACGACTCCCCGACGCTGGTCAACCTGCTGATGCAGGTCGACCTCGACAGCCAGATCCCGCCGCAGCTCTATACGGCGGTGGCCGAGCTTCTGGCGTGGCTGCATCGGCTGGAGGCCGATACGGGGATCGTGCGAATCGAATGAGGGGGCGGTAACACCCCTAAGACATGCTGAACAGGGCCACGATTCGTCTGCGAACCGTGCACGGAACCCTACAGCATGGTTCGAATCCCTATACCGATCATAGGGTTAGCGAATAATTTGCCCTACAACGAACCCTACGCGCCGCCAGACTTGTGGCGGCAGCCTGCTATTGGACGCCGATTGTTCGAGTCCGAAAACTCAATGATCACGTTGTAAAGGTGCGGCCTAGGATTTGGGTCGCGACGCTTACACCGCCATATTCATCACTTCCTGATACGCCATCGCCAGCCGGTTGCGCACCTGCACGCCCGTCTGGAACGAAATGCTGGCCTTCTGCATTTCGATCATCACGTCGTTCAGGGCGATTCCCGGCTTGCCCAGCTCGAACGCCTCGGCCAGGCCGTAGGCGCGTTCCTGGGCGCCGCTGATCTTTTGCAGCGAGCGCTGCAGTTCGCCGGCGAAGCCGGAGGCGGCGGCCGGAGCGGCCTGGGAAGTCGTGCCCGACGCGCTCTGCGCCAGGCCGCGCAGCTGCTGCAGCATGCCTTCGATGGAAGCAATCGAACTCATCGGTCTGTCTTTTCCGTGATTGGCGGGTTGCCGAAACGAGGTCGGCGCCCCTGAATTGGTCGAACGGTTGGTCAGCCAGTTGGTCGGCCTGTTGATCGGCCCTGTTGACCGGCCGGGCGGGCATGCGCGCAATACGGGCGCCCTTTCCCATCCAGCAGCCGAAGCGTACCCGCCGCGTCCCGCCCGGAATAGGGGGAAATCGGACCGAAAAGCCGCCCTATTCCCCCGATTGTCTGTGCGCCCGGTAACCGATCATCGCTACCGTGCCGGGTCTGGCGGGCTGTCGTCTTGCCGCTTCCCACCCGCATCCCTGGTTTGCTGCCAGCGAATGCATTAACGACACCGGCGCCCCTTTGTTTAACTATCGCGGAGAGTACGCGTGTTTTGTCTGCTGCGTGATCTGAGCCATGCCGACACCGGCCACCGCCAGGGCGGCGCACTGCGCCCCCGGCAAGGTTCGCCCCTGCCCGGCCGGCTCGGCGGGTCGGCCAACACGGAGGTCCGCGCATGAATGCCGCAGCCGTGCTGGGCAACCGCTCGGAATTGATCGAGCGCTTCAAGGGCAATCCGCGCCTGCCGCTGATGCTCGGCGGCGCCGCCCTGGCCGCCGCGATTGCCGTCGGCGTGCTGTGGTCGCGCAGCCCCGACTACAAGGTGCTGTACAGCAACCTGTCCGAACGCGACGGCGGCGCGGTGATCGCGTCGCTGCAGCAGATGAACGTGCCGTACAAGTTCGCCGAGGGCGGCGGTGCGGTGATGGTGCCGGCCGACAAGGTCCATGAGATGCGGCTGCGGCTGGCCTCGCAAGGCCTGCCCAAGAGCGGCAACGCCGGCATGGAGCTGATGGACAACCAGAAGTTCGGCATCAGCCAGTTCGCCGAACAGGTCAATTACCAGCGCGGGCTCGAAGGCGAGCTCGCGCGCTCGATCGAATCGATCGCCGCGGTGCAGTCCGCGCGCGTGCATCTGGCCATTCCGAAGCCGACGCTGTTCGTGCGCGAGCGCCAGAAGCCGACCGCCTCGATCGTGCTGACGTTGCATCCCGGCCGTGCCATCGACGAGGGCCAGGTCGCGGCGATCAGCCATCTGGTGTCGTCGAGCGTGCCCGAGCTGACGCCGAAGTCGATCTCGATCGTCGACCAGCATGGCAATCTGCTGTCCGGCAACGGCAGCAACGAGCGCATGCTTGATGCCACGCAGCTCAAGTACGTGCAGACGCTCGAGCGCACCTATGTGCAGCGCGTCGAATCGATCCTCGCGCCCATCGTCGGCCAGGGCAATGTGAAGGCGCAGGTTACCGCCGACGTCGACTTCAATATCGTCGAGCACACCGACGAATCGTTCAAGCCGAACCAGGACCCGACCCGCGCGGCGATCCGCAGCCAGCAGACCAGCGAATCGAGCCAGCAAGGCGGCTCGCCGGTCGGCGGCGTGCCGGGCGCGCTGTCGAACCAGCCGCCGCTGCAGGCCGCCGCGCCGGTGGTCACGCAGCAGCCGGGACAGCAAGGACAACAGGGTCAACAAGGACAGCCGGGCCAGCAAGGCCAGGCCGGTCAGCAGGCGCAGGGCCAACAGGCCGGCACCGCCAATACGCAGGCCGCCCTCGCCGGCGCCCAGTCCGGCCCGAGCAGCAACCGCCGCGACTCGACCACGAACTACGAGCTCGACCGCACCGTGCGCCACGTGCAGCAGGCACCGGGCGGCATCCGCCGACTGTCGGTGGCGGTGGTGGTCAACCATCGCCAGGTGGCGGGCCCGAACGGCAAGATCACCAGCGAGCCGCTGACGGCCGCGCAACTGGCGCAGATCGAGAACCTCGCCAAGGAGGCGATGGGCTTCTCGCCGGCGCGCGGCGACTCGCTCAATGTGGTCAACAGCCCGTTCACCTCCGGCGACGAGATCAAACCCGAACTGCCGCTGTGGAAGCAACCCGAAATGATCGAGCTGGCCAAGACCGCCGCGCAATACCTGCTGCTGGCACTGCTGGCCCTGTTCGTGTGGTTCAAGGTGGCACGGCCGATCCTGCGCAAGTACACCGCGCCGCCGTTGCCGCCGCCAGCCGAGGCCAATGCGGCCGAGTCGGTGCTGCTGCCGGTCGAGGAGCAGCAGCCGGATCCGGAAGTGCTGCGCCTGACCGCCAAATACGAAAGCGATCTCGCCCTGGTGCGCGACGCCGCGCAACGCGACCCGCGTCTGGTCGCCAGTGTGATCAAGAACTGGATGTCTAGCGATGAACGGTGAGGGCTTGCAGAAGAGCGCCATCCTGATGATGTCGCTCGGTGAGGATGCGGCGGCCGAGGTGTTCAAGCACCTGTCGCCGCGCGAAGTGCAGACGCTGGGCTCGGCCATGGCGTCGCTGAACGCCGTCACGCGAGAAGAAATGGCGGCCGTGCTGGCCGAGTTCCGCAGCGAGACCGAGCAGTTCCTGGCGCTGTCGGTCGACTCGAGCACCTTCATCAAGAGCGTCCTGAACAAGGCGCTGGGCGAGGAACGCGCGCTGTCGGTGATCGAGGACATCCTGGAATCGCGCGATCCGGGCAGCGGCATCGACTCGCTGAACTGGATGGACGCGACCTCGGTGGCCGAGCTGATCCGCGACGAGCATCCGCAGATCATCGCCACCATCCTGATCCATCTGGACCGGCAGAAGGCCTCCGAGGTGCTGGCGCTGTTCACCGACCGTCTGCGCAACGACGTGGTGCTGCGGATCGCCACCTTCGGCGGCGTGCAGCCGGGCGCGCTGCAGGAACTGACCGACGTGCTGACCAAGCTGCTGGCGGGCCAGAGCCTGAAGCGCAGCCGCATGGGCGGCATCCGCACCGCGGCCGAGATCATCAACCTGATGAACACCACGCACGAGGAGGCGGTGATCGCCGGCGTGCGCCAGCACGACAGCGACCTCGCGCAGAAGATCATCGACGAGATGTTCCTGTTCGAGAATCTGCTGGAAGTGGACGATCGCGGCATCCAGCGCGTGCTCAAGGAAATCGCCACCGAGTCGCTGATCGTCGCGCTCAAGGGCGCGCCGCAGGAACTGCGCGACAAGTTCATCCGCAACATGTCGACCCGTGCGGGCGAGATGCTGCGCGAGGACCTCGAAGCGCTGGGCCCGGTGCGCGTGTCGCAGGTCGAGGCCGAGCAGAAGAGCATCCTGCAGGTGGTAAGACGCCTGGCCGACGCCGGCGAGATCCAGATCGGAGCCGGCGACGATGCCTATGTCTAACCCTTACGCGCGGCAGGCGCTGGGCCACCATCTCGGCGGCCCGGTCGGCAACGAACGCGACGACGAACGCGACGACGGTTTCGGCGCGCGCTACGAGCCGCGCGCCCAGGCCCGCGCCGCCGTGCCCTCGGCGTCCACCGTTTCGTCGGGCCCCTCCGGCCCCTCCGCCCCCTCCGTGGGCTTGAACATGCGCGGCAGCCGCGACAGCGCCGGCTTCGAGTCCTTCGATGCATTCGGCGCCGATGCGCCGCAGCCTGGCGGCAAGCATGCCGGCCGGAGCAACGACAGCAACGGCTGGCGCCGCTGGAAGATGTCGGCTTTCGACGCGCCGCCGCCTCCGCCGCCCGCGTTCGAAGCCGAACCGGACGAGCCGGCGCCGCCGCCGATCGACTTCGCCGCGCTCGACGCGATGCGCGAAGGCGCCCGCAAGGAAGGCTATGCCCAGGGCTACACGCAGGGCCAGACCCAGGGCTATGGTGACGGCCATCGCGAAGGCTATGCGCGCGGCCTCGAAACCGCGCGTCAGGAGGCCGCCCGTCTGCAGGAGCTGGCCACCACCTTCGCCGGCGCGCTGCGCCGCATCGACGACGAGGTTGGCCAGACGCTGATCGCCCTGGCGCTCGACGTCGCCCGCAAGCTGGTGCAGGACACCGTCGCGCACAACCCGGCCGTGCTGTTGCCTGCCGTCCGCGAGCTGCTGGCCAACGAACCGGCGCTGTCCGGCGCACCCTGCCTGCTGCTCAATCCCGACGATGTCGAGCTGGTGCAGACGCATCTGGCTGGCGAGCTCGAAGCGGCAGGCTGGTCGGTGCGCCCCGATGCGACGGTGGCACGCGGCGGCTGCATTGCCAGCGCCGCCAGCGGCGAACTGGACGCGAAGCTGGCCACGCGCTGGAGCCGTGTCGTCAAGGCGCTCGGCCGCAACGATCCGTGGGAAGCGCCCGATGCGTGAGCCCGATGCCGCGCCGGCGATGAATCCCGCCGCGACCGACCCCGCCGGTGCCCCGCAGCTGCATGGGCAGCGCTGGCGCGATGCGCTGGCCGGCGCCGCTGCCAATGTCGCGGCGCTCGACAGCAAGCGCAGCTGCGGCCGGCTGACCCGCGCCGCCGGGCTGGTGCTGGAAGCAGTGGGCCTGCGCATGCCGGTCGGCAGCGACTGCCTGATCGAAATTCCCGGCCATGCCGGCGCGCCCGGCCATGGCCCGCGCATGGCGGAAGCCGAAGTGGTCGGCTTCGGCGCCGACCGCCTCTATCTGATGCCGCAGTCGGATGTGGTGGGCCTGGTCCCCGGCGCACGCGTCTATCCGCTCGAGCCGTCGCCTCTGCCCAGCGGCGACAGCGCGCCACGCGAGCCCGGCTCGAAGCGGCTGCCGGTCGGCGAAGGCCTGCTCGGCCGCGTGCTCGACGCCGCAGGCCGGCCGCTGGATGGCCTTGGGCCCTTGCAGGCCGCGCGCGAAGTGCCGCTGGCCGGATCGCAGATCAATCCGCTGTCGCGGGCCCCGATCGATACCGTGCTCGACGTCGGCGTGCGTGCGATCAACGGCATGCTGACGGTCGGCCGCGGCCAGCGCATGGGCCTGTTCGCCGGCTCGGGCGTCGGCAAGAGCGTGCTGCTCGGCATGATGGCCCGCTATACCAGCGCCGAAGTGATCGTGGTCGGCCTGATCGGCGAACGCGGCCGCGAGGTCAAGGACTTCATCGAGAACATCCTCGGCGAGGAAGGTCGTGCACGCTCGGTGGTGGTTGCCGCGCCCGCCGACACCTCGCCGCTGCTGCGCATGCAGGGCGCCGCCTATGCGACGCGCCTTGCCGAATATTTCCGCGATCAGGGCCGCCATGTGCTGCTGATCATGGATTCGCTGACGCGCTATGCGATGGCCCAGCGCGAGATTGCGCTGGCCATCGGCGAGCCGCCGGCAACCAAGGGCTACCCCCCTTCGGTGTTCGCCAAGCTGCCGACGTTGGTCGAGCGCGCCGGTAACGGCGCCGAGGGCGGCGGCTCGATCACCGCTTTCTATACCGTGCTGGCCGAGGGCGACGACCAGCAGGATCCGATCGCCGATTCGGCGCGCGCGATCCTCGACGGCCATATCGTGCTCTCGCGCAGCCTGGCCGAGGCCGGCCATTATCCGGCGATCGACGTCGAAGCCTCGATCAGCCGCGCAATGACCGCATTGATCTCGCCGGAGCAATTCGGCTCGGTGCGCCGCTTCAAGCAATTGATGTCGCGCTACCAGCGCAACCGCGATCTGATCAGCGTGGGCGCCTACGTGCCGGGCGCCGATCCCGAACTCGATCTTGCGATCCGTCTGCACCCGCGCATGGAAGCCTTCCTGCAGCAGGACATTCACGAGCGCGCCGGCTACGGCGAATCGATCGATCAACTGCATCTGCTCTTCGACAGGAGCGCGAATGGCTAAGACCTCTCCGTTGAACACGCTGGCCGATCTGGCCCAGAACGACACCGACACCGCCGCACGCGAGCTCGGACGGCTGCAAGGCCAGCGCACCCAGGCCGAGCAGCAGCTCGCCGCGCTGACCCAATACCGCCAGGAATATCGCGCGCGCATGCAGGCCTTGATGCAGAACGGCATGCCGTCGGCGCGCTGGCACGACTTCTCGCAGTTCCTCGATTCGCTCGACGCGGCGATCCGCCAGCAGACCGAGACGCTCGCCAAGGCCGAATCGCAATTGCTGGCCGGCCGCGCCAACTGGCAAAAGCAGAAGCAGCGCCTGAACTCCTTCGACACGCTGATCGCCCGCGCGGAGTCGCGCGAACAGCAGATTGCCGCCCGCCGCGAACAGCGCACCACCGACGAATACGCCGCCCGCGTGGCCAGCCAGCAGATCCGCAGCGGACACAACCAATAAGCCCCAGATGATCGACATCAGCCAAATCGTCAGCGGCGGCACCGCGCCCGCCAACGCCCCGCGCAATCCGCAGCCCGCCTCGGGCGCCAGCGAGTTCGGCGATGCACTGGCGCGCGCGCGCCAGACGCAGGCCGGAGAAGCGAGCGCAGCCAGTCAGCAGCCGTCGGCCGCCAAGAGCGGCAAGGCGGCCGACGGCGCCGGCAAGCAGGCCGCGGACACGGGCAAGAAGGCGGACCCCGCCGGTGCCGACGCCGATGCCGGCAAGACGCAGGCGAGCACCGGCAAGGCCGAGGGCGCCACGGAAGGCCGCAAGGACAGCACCGATCTGGCCGACGACGAGACCGGCACCAACGACGGCGCCGCAGCCGCGGCTGCGGCGGCGCTGCTGGCGGCGATGCTGCCGGCCGCGCCCGCTGCTGCCGCTGCTGCCGCGGCCGCCGCTGCCGGCACGGGCCCGGCGGTTGGCACGGCAATGCCTGCCGCGGCGAACGCCGCCATCGCCGGCCAGTTGCCGGCTGCGGCGACCGCACCGGAAGCTGCATCGTCGCTGGCCGAGGACACCCTGAACACCATCGCGTCGCAACGCGCAGCGCTGGCAACGACCACCGCCGCGCCGGACGCGGCCGCGGCCAAGCCCGCCACGCCGGCCGATGCGGATGCCGGCAAGCCCGCCGTGTCGTTCGACGCGGCTGCCAAGTCCGCGCTGAGCGTCGCGCAAGGGCAGGCATCCACCGACACAGGCGGCAAGCATGACGGCACCGGCGGCGGCCGCGACGGCGCCGCCAGCCAGTTCGCCGCGCCTGCGCAGCAGCCGGCTGCTGCGGCGAGCAGCACCACGGCATCGCCGACGGCCGCGTTGCAGGCCGCCCTGCAGGCCGCTTCGGCCGCCGCCAAGGCGCCGGGCGAAGACAACGGCGCGGTTGCCGCGCCCATCGAAGGCACCACGCCGCTTGCGCATGGCACCACCACCACGCTGGGGGCGCAGTCGGGCTCGCAGGCTCCGGCCACACTGCCGCTGGCCCCGCGCGTCGGCGATCCGCAGTGGCCGCAGGCCCTCGGCCAGCAGATGGTCCGTCTGACCACGCAAGGCAACCACACCGCCGAGCTGCAACTGAACCCGCCCGACCTCGGTCCGCTGAAGGTTGTGCTCAATGTGGTCAACGACCAGGCCCAGGCCCAGTTTGTCTCGCCGCACGCCAGCGTGCGCGCGGCGGTCGAAGCCGCCCTGCCGCAACTGCGCCATGCGATGGCCGACAGCGGCATCCAGCTCGGCCACACCTCGGTCGGCGCCGAACAGTTCGCCGGCCAGCCGGGACAGGGCCAGCAGCAGGCCCCGCAACACCGCGGCCAGGGCTTCGCGCAGGGCATGCCGGAATTCCAGCAGCCTGGCGCGACGCAGACCGCCACGGCACCAGCCGCGCCGCGCCGCGTGGCGCTGGGTGAGGTCGATACGTTCGCCTGAGTCCGCGAATAGTCACCTCTTGGTGTTCTCCCTCTCCCGCATGCGGGAGAGGGAAGCAAACCTTCGGGCGACTGCGCTCACCGGCGTATCATTCCCATCCCAGTGAATCGATACGCGCGGCACCCCCATGACCTTCGACCTGTTCGACAACCTGCCCGAGTCCCACAGCCGCGGCGGCGAACACAACGAAGCGATCGGTCCGGGCGCCGTGGTGCTGCGCGGCTTCGCGCTGTCTCGCGCGGCGGCGCTTCACGACGCGATCGCGCAGATCCAGGCCGAAGCCCCCTTCCGTCATCTGGTCACACCCGGCGGCTTTCGCATGTCGGTGGCGATGACCAATTGCGGCACGCTCGGCTGGGTATCGGATGCGCGCGGCTATCGCTATGACCGGATCGACCCGGACAGCGGCCGGCCGTGGCCCGCGATGCCGACGGACTTCGCCGAGATCGCGCGCGAGGCCGCCGCGGCAGCCGGCTACCCGGACTTCGCACCCGACGCCTGCCTGATCAACCGCTATACGCCAGGTACCCGGCTGTCGCTGCATCAGGACCGCAACGAGCGCGATCTGCGCGCGCCGATCGTTTCCGTCTCGCTGGGCCTGCCTGCGGTGTTCCTGTTCGGCGGCGCGCAACGCGCCGATCGTCCCGCGCGCGTGCGCATGGCCCACGGTGATATTGCCGTCTGGGGCGGACCGAGCCGGCTCTACTATCACGGCATCGCACCACTGGCCGACGGCAGCCACCCGCTGATCGGCGCGCTTCGCCTGAATCTGACCTTCCGCAAAGCCGGTTGAATCGCATCGACATGACATCGTGATGACGCTTCGATGAAGCGTCGATGAAGATTTCACCGACCGTCGATACGCCGCGCCTTGGCGTGCACTTGATGCCATTGCATCAGACATCTTTTCATCGCGACGTCACGGACCGCCCCTAGCATCCACCTCGCCGTCAATCTGCATTTGCCGCTGCATTCATCGCATTGGCACGATGCGGCCGCTGAATGACCTGCAATTGGCGTTCGATCTGGCCGCGATGCGATGCCCGGCAATTCAATCCAACAAAGGGAGGTCCCCCGTCATGTCTTACATCACCGATAAGGCGCGCGAACCGCGTCGCGCGGCTGAAGGCTACATCACCGTTCCCGGCCAGACGCTCGAAGAGATCGTCGCCGCCAATCCGGCCCGTCGCAAGGTGCTGCGCGGCGGCCTGAGCCTGTCGCTGCTGTCGGTCTTCGGTTCGACCAGCCTGCTGGCCGCCTGCGGTGGCGACGACGATCCCGCACCGGCTCCCGCGCCGGCACCGGCCCCTGGCCCGACCCCGAGCCAGCCGCTGGACTACAGCATCGGCTTCAACCCGGTGGCGGACAAGATCACCGCCGATACGGTGACGCTGCCGGACAACTACTCGTACGAGGTGCTGTTCTCCGCCGGCGATCCGGTCGAAATCGGCTCGGTTGGCTATAGCGGCTCGTTCCAGAGCTCGGCGGAAACCGAGCGTCAGGCCGGCGGCAACCACGACGGCATGCACTTCTTCGCGATCCCCGGTGTCGACCCGCAGAAGGGCGGCCTGCTGGCGATCAATCACGAAGCGATGGATTCGGCCATCCTGTTCCCGGGCAGCTACAACGCCGCCACCGCCACGCCCGAACAAAAGCGCCTGGCGCTGTCGTCGGTCGGCGTGTCGATCATCGAGGTCGAGTTCGTCGACGGCAAGTGGCGCGTCAAGCGCGACTCGCGCTACAACAAGCGCTATACCGGCAACACCATCTACCGGGTCAGCGGTCCCGCAGCCGGCGCGCTGGGCGGCAGCGTGGTCGGCACGCTGAACAACTGCTCGAGCGGCGAGACGCCGTGGGGCACCTATCTGACCTGCGAAGAAACCACCGACAACTACCTGGACCCGACCAACCCCGAAGAGGGTTACGGCTGGGTGGTCGAGATCGACCCGCTGAACGAGCTGGGCGCGCCGACCAAGCGCACCGCGATGGGCCGCTTCGACCACGAAAACACCGCCTACATGACCGACGCCAACAACCGCGTCGCGTTCTACATGGGCGACGATGGCACCCCGGGCTGCATCTACAAGTTCATCCCGAGCAATGCCTTCGATCCGAACAACCGCGCCGCCAACGCCAACCTGCTGGACCAGGGCACGCTGTACGTCGCCAAGTTCAACGGCGACGGCTCGGGCCAGTGGGTCGAGTTGACGCACGGCAAGAACGGCCTGGTCACCGGTGCCAGCGATCCGGGCAACTACACGCAATCGACCACCCCGCCGGCCCCGACCCTGGTCGACTTCAACTCGCAGGCCGACGTGCTGATCAAGACCAAGGCCGCTGCCCGCGTTGCCGGCGGCACGCTGATGGACCGCCCGGAGTGGATCACGGTCGCGCTGGACAAGACCGTGTACTGCACGCTGACCAACAACGGCAGCCGCCGCGTCACCGATCCGGCCAACCCGCGCGCCACCAACCCGCACGGCCACATCATCCGCTGGAAGGAACAGGGCGACTCGCCGCTGGCCACCACTTTCACCTGGGAGATCTTCCTGCTGGCCGGCGACCCGTCGCTGGCTGCGGACAACCTGAAGGGCAACATCGTTGGCGACACCTTCTCGAGCCCGGACGGCATCCGCGTCGATCCGAAGGGCCGCCTGTGGGTGCAGACCGATGCCGGCACCGGCAGCAGCACGACCGACATCTTCGGTGCCAACTCGATGCACTACGTCGACCAGCAGACCCGCGAGTGCAAGCGCTTCCTGGTGGGCCCGCACGGCTGCGAAATCACCGGCATCGCCTACACGCCGGACCTGACGACGTTCTTCATCAACATCCAGCACCCGAACGGCGCATGGCCTAGCGCCAGCCTGCCGGCACGCTCGTCGACCATCGTGGTTCGCCACAAGGACGGCAAGCCGATCGGCGCGTAAGCGCAAGCTCAAGCGCCCGATGCCGGACCCGCGCCGGCAATCTGCAAAGCCCGACGGCACCTCGCCGTCGGGCTTTTTTCTTGTGGGAAAGTCCGTCAGCCTGCTGCCAGAACGCGGCGCCAGCGACCCGTGTGCGCGGGCACCATCGTCGCCATCCTCAGCACGCCGGCATGCGCCTCCTCCGCATAGCGACGGGCCAGCATCGCCTGTTCCAGCAGGAAGCGGTCGCGCCACTGCGGCGCGGTGTGCGTGGTGTCGAGAGGCGTGGCCTCGCCCTTCTTGACGGCATCGCTCATTGCACCCTCGCCCGGCCGCGCCGCCAGCGTCGCCAGTTCGTCCTGCAGATCGGCAAGCCGTCGCCGCGTGTCGGCGCTCGCGGGCACCGGCGCTTCGCTGCCGACCGCCTCCGCGCGAATCACACCGGCCAATGCGGCCATTCGGCGCACGGTCACATGCAGCCGCGCGAGTTCGCCGACGATGGCCGGACCAAGTTCGGCGCCGGCTTGCTCGAGCGCCTGTTCGGCACGCGCGGAGGCACGGCCAGCGGCAATGCGCAGCGCTTCCAGCCGGGGCTCCGATCGTTCGAGTTCGGCACCGGACAATGCCTGCGCAAAGGCGGCACGCAGATAGATCGCATGGATGGAGACCGCTTCCCGCGCCCGTCGGCGTGCCCTCGACAGTTCGGCACGCGGAGCCAGGACCAGGTAGCTCGCCAGCGCGATCAGACAGCCGAACGCCGTATCGGCACCGCGCAGCATCGCGACATGGCTGCTGTCGGACGCGGGTTCGCCGACCCACGAGAACAGGATCACCGGGGGCGTCAGCATCAACGCGAACAATCCCGGGCTGCCGGCAAGGCGGGCCACGTAGGCCGCGGACAGCGACACCGCGCTGATCGCCAGGGCAACCGGAGCCGCAGGATGCAGCAGCCCCACCAGACAGGCCAGCAGCGCGCCGCCGAGCGAGCCGGCGAAGCGCTGCAGCGAGATGCGGCGCGTGGTCTGCAACTGCGGGCTCAGCACCATGATCACGGTGACCGCGACCCAGTAGCCATGATCGAGCTGCCAGATCAAACCGGGCAGCAGGCTGAGGCCACCGGCGAATGCCAGCCGTGCCGCGTGGCGCGTGACACGGGCATCGCGCGCGCCCAGCTCTGCCAGCGTCGCCTGCCATTCCCGCAGGCCGATCCATAACGAACGGCGCGACCAATGGAAGGACGCGCGCCAGGCGGCAAAGTCCGGGAAGCGCGCCAGCGACGCCAGCGCGGCGTGATACAGCGGCGGCGCGCTGGCGTTGGCCACCTGCCCATGCAGGCGCTTGAGCTGCAGATACATCGAACGCGTCAGCGCTGGCAGATCGGCCGCATGGCGCGCCAGCCCCTGCTCTACCTGCTCGCGCAGATCGCCGAGGCAGCGTTGCAGATGGCGAAGCGGCAAGCGCTCGTGACCGCGCCTGCCGCGCAGATCGGATGCGACGATCAGCAGCGCGAACACCGCCTCGGCCATCGCGATCAGATAGCGGTAGTGCAGCAGCGTGGCGGGATCGAACCAGGCGCGCTGCGTTGCCACCACCTCGCGTGCCTGCTCGATCCGCTCGCGAACGCGCCGCTTGCCGACATCGGTCTGCCCGTCCGCGGGCGCATTCGCGTCGCAGTCGCCGGCAAGCGCAGCCGCATCCGCGAGCATGCGGGCCAGCGTTTCCAGCGCGAGGAAGATCGCCACCATCTGTGGCCGCGGCCTCGTGTCGCGTACCGACGGCAACAGCGCCAGCGAGACCACGCACGCGAACACACCGCCAAACAGATAGTTCCGGCCCAGTTCCAAGGCCCATACTGCGGCGTTGACTTCGCCAACCGGTTGCAGGCAGGCAGCGATCAGGACCACGTAGAGCAACTTCGCCGACAACGCAACCGAGGCGCCCCGCAGTTCCGCCATGCCGGCGGCGAGGCCAGCCGACAGCACCACGAGCACCGCAACGATTGGGTTACCCACCAGGAGACCGCCCACCGCGCTGGCAAGCGCGCCACCGACACCAACCGCAGCAAGAGGAGCCAACCGGTCTCGCGCGGTGCCGCCCGGATCGGCAAGGCAGGTCCAGATCGAAGCGGTCGCCGACCATAGCAGGCCCTGATTGCCTCCCAGCCAGCCCATCGTCGCCAGGGCCAGAAAGGAAGCGCCATAGACCGCGCCGCGACGGCACAGGCCAGCGTCGCGCGCTTTGGCCGCGGTGGCGCTGACACTGGCCAAGGTCGACGCGAACACGGCGGAAAGAAAACGAATCGGAGCAGATACGGCGCGCATCGGTGGGTGGGAGTCGACGTTTCGGTCACTCTATGGGATGCGATGTTGCAACGCAATATATTGCGGTTATAGATGGCGTTTTCGCCGGGCTGGTGCGTGATTGCAGTCCCATGGTGCGGGCGGTTCGCCGGCGTGGTGCACAAACGCGTGTGGAAGGCGCCCTTCCTCGCTGCGCTTCCTTCGATATGCAGAAAACGCCGGAGAATCCGCCTGGGACGCCGAGTCACGTCGCGATCTCGACGGGCGAAAAAAAAACCGCGCGAAGTTTCGCGCGGCTGGAATCCACCGAGGTGGTGGAGGAGACAGACGTGACTATATACCATCTGCTGCGACGCAACAAGTTCGCCGTCATTACCCCGCGCCGCGATACGGGATTTGTGGCATGGGCGCCACAGCATCGTCCTCCATCAATCCGCCCCCACCGCCCGCCGCAAGGCGGCGCGGGCCAGCAACCGCGTCGAGTCCAGCGTCGGCAGCGGGGAATTGGCATCGCTGATGATCAGCGGAATCTCGGTGCAGCCGAGCACCACCGCATCGCAGCCCTGCGCCTTCAGGCCCGCGATCACGTCCTGGAAGTACGAGACGGTTTCCGGTCGGAAGATGCCGCGCACCAGTTCCTCCATGATCAGGCGGCCGATTTCCGCTCGCTCCTCCAGACCTGGGCGCACCGCCTCGATACCGCGCGCCGCGAGCTTCTCCGGATAGACCTCGCTGTCGACAAGCCAACGCGTACCGGTCACCCCCACCCTGCGATAGCCCTTCTGCACCGCCTCATCGGCAACCACCTCGGCGATATGCAGCCAGGGCAGCGGCGAAGCGGCCGCGACATGGCCGAACGCCTGATGGATCGTGTTGTCCGGGCAGATCAGGAAATCCGCACCGGCCCGCGCCAACTTGTTGGCGGAATTCAGCATCAGGTCGCCCACACCGCGCAAATCGCCGCGATCGAGGCAAGCGACATAGTCGGCCAGCGACGGCGTATGCATCGAAATTTCGGGGTGGCCGTGAGGCCCGAGAAACTGCGCACCTTCGGCGCAAATGGTCCGGTAGCACAGCGCAGCGCCCTCGGCGGAGCAGCCGACGATGCCGATATGTTTTGGCATGGCTCGATTTTCCTTGCGATGGTGGGGTGACTGGCGGAAATGCGGGCCAATTGTAGCCACGACCACGTGTGCTCGGCGGAAAAGCCGGCGGCGACGGTATATCAAAAACGTATTGGCGGAACGCATATTGTGATTTGACGATATGCACCGCCGATTTCCATACTGGCCTGCAACGAAACAGCGACGCCAGAGATTCCCGGCCATATGGACACCAATGCAATCGATGCCGCCAACCCGGCCGCATCCAAAGTCAGCCGCCGCCTGCAGCAGGCCACCGCTCCGGAAGTCTGCGAACTGATCTACCTGCCGCGGCTGAATCGCGATTTCGGCAGCGGCTTCCCTTATCTCACCGATATCAATCAGGCCCATCTGCTGATGCTGCATGCCGCCGGCCTGGTGCCGCGCGCGATGGCAGCGCGGATTGCGCGGGCACTGGACGAGATGGAGCGCGCAGGCCCGGATGCGGTGCCGCTCGACCCCGCGCGCGAGGACGCCTACTTCAACTACGAGGCGCAGCTGATGCAGACCGCTGGCGCCGACGCCGGCGGGCGCCTGCATGTCGCACGCAGCCGCAACGACATCCTGGCCACGCTCGACCGGCTGCGCGCACGCGATGCGGGGCTGGCGCTGCTGGAGGCAATCCACGACCTGCGCACGACCACGTTGGCCATGGCGCAGCAGCACGTCGACACCGTGATGCCCGGCTACACGCATCTGCAGGCGGCGCAGCCGATCACCTACGGTTACTACCTGGTGGGCCTGGCCGATGCGTGTGCCCGCGATGCCGAACGGCTGCTGCGCGCGCTCGATACGCTTGACGCCTGTCCGCTCGGTGCCGGTGCACTGGCCGGTACCGCCTTCCCGATCCAGCGCGAAGAAACTGCGCGGCTGCTGGGCTTCTCCCGCTGCGTCTCCAACGGGCTCGACGCAGTGGCGTCGCGCGATTTCGCCTGGGAAATGATGTCGGCGATGACGATCGCGGCGGTGGGCTGGAGCCGCGTGGCCCAGGACTACTTTGTCTGGTGCACGCCGGAGTTCGGGCTGATCGACTTCCCCGACAGCGTGGCCGGCACATCGAGCATCATGCCGCAGAAGAAAAACCCGGTCGTGCTCGAGTACCTGAAGGGCAAGGCGGCACACCTGACCGGCCTGCTGACGGCCGCGCTATCAACCGTCAAGGGCACCAACTTCTCGCACACCGGCGACGGCAACCGCGAGAGCATGCGCGGCTTCTGGGAATGCGCCGACGAATGCGTGCGCAGCGCCAAACTGCTGACGCTGGTGATCGGCTCGGCCTCTCCGCTGCGCGACAACATGCTGCTGCGCGCGCGCCGCGATTTCTCGGCGGCCACCGATCTTGCCGATGCGCTGGTGCGCGAGGCCGATCTGTCGTTCCGCGAGGCGCACCATATCGTCGGGGCCGTGGTGCGCCAGGCGCTGGACGCGCAGCTCCCCGCCCACTGCATCACCAGCGAGATGGTCGATATCGCCGCGCGCGAGCAGATCGGCCGCCCGATCGGCCTGAGCGACGAGGCGGTGCGGCGCTGCCTGGACCCGGTGCAGGGCGTGAGCGCGCGCATGGCGTCCGGCGGGCCGTCGCCCGCGCTGCTGCGTACCCGGCTCGTTGCGATGCAGGCAGAACTCGAGGCGGCCGGCGCCGATCTGAAAGCCCGGCGCGGCGCCGTCGCCAGCGCCCGCGAGACGCTCAAGCGCGAGAACGCCGCGCTCGCCGCCACCGTGTGAAACGACACCGCCGGCCCAGGAGCCGGCGGAATGTCGTGGCGCAGTATTGTTCGCGGTATTGCGGGCGGTATTGCGGGCGGTATTGCGGGGGGAATTGCGGGGGGAATTGCGGGCGGTATCGCCCCCAGCGCTGCTCGCACAGGCGCCCTCAGCGGGCGCCGTCCCGGCATTACTGCGGCGGCGAGCCCTCCTTGAAGGCCGCCCTGATCTGCTCGCGCAATTGCGGCGAATCCTGATGCTGGTGAACCGTTACCGCATGCTGCACAGCGGCCTCGAGCAATTCATCTTCGCTGTCGGCGCTGATCGCCACGGTGCACCTGGTGTCGCTGGGAATTTCCGGCAATCGATATATTTGCGTCCCATTGCTGCCTCCTGACGCTGCCTGCATGAAATGGCGGAACAAGGTCCGCCCAGGCGCCGCCGGCGCGACACCGGTCGGGGCCGGCGGGCTGCATTGAGTATAGGCAGGCGGCAGGCAATCGATGCTTACCCGGCGCTACCGCTTAGCCTTCTGCGCGTCGCCGCGGCGACGTCGCGCGTCCATGGCTCGGCGGCCCAGCGCCGTTCGGCGAAGGCTTCGATGTCCTGCCGATACGCCAGCGACAGGCCGATGATGTCCAGCCCCTGCAGGAACATCTCGCGATGGCGGGCCGACAGCGTAAAGCCGGCACCGAATCCGTCGGCGCGCACGCGCATCGATTCGATATCGATACGCACCGGGCCACCGTCGGAGCGCTCGACGATCTCCATCAGTGCAGCGACCTGCTCGGGCGGCAGCATCACCAGCAGCAGCCGGTTGTTCATCGCGTTCGAATAGAAGATCTCGCCGAAGCTCGGCGCGATGATCGCGCGCACGCCGTATTGCTGCAAACCCCAGACCGCATGCTCGCGGCTGGAGCCGCAACCGAAGTTGGAGCCGCCGATCAGGATCGACGTGCCGGCGTATTCGGGGCGGTTCAGCACGAACTGCGTACGCGGCTTCCCCTGCGCATCGAAGCGCAGGTCGTACAGCAGGCCCTGCGCCAGCCCGGATTTGTCGATGCCGCGCAAAAACTGCTTCGGCATGATCTGGTCGGTGTCCAGGTTCTCGATGCGGATCGCCGCGGCCTTGCCGTCGATGCGAAGCGGTTCAGTCATGGCGATGCTCCAGTGCGCGGACATCGGTGATCCGGCCGGTGACGGCGGCGGCGGCGGCCATCGCGGGGCTCATCAGATGCGTGATCGCCCCCCTGCCCTGCCGGCCTTCGAAATTGCGGTTGGTGGTCGAGGCGCAGCGCACACCGGCCTCCAGCACGTCGTCATTCATTGCCAGGCACATCGAGCATCCGGGCTGCCGCCATTCGAAGCCGGCGTCGATCAGCAGTGCGGCGATGCCCTCGGCCTCGGCCTGCGCCTTGACCGCGCCGGAGCCGGGCACCACCATCGCACGCACCCCCGCGGCCACGCGGCGGCCGCGCACCACCTGCGCCACCGCGCGCAAATCCTCGATGCGGGCATTGGTGCAGGAGCCGATGAAGACGTGCTGGATCGGCGTGCCTTCGATCGGCACACGCGGCTCCAGGCGCGTATAAGCTAGCGCCTGTTCGGTGCTGCGTCGTGCAGGACCTTCCGGCTGCGCCAACGGATCGGGGATGCAACCGCCGACCGGCACCACCTGATCCGGGCTGGTGCCCCAGGTGACATGCGGCGCCACGTCGCTGGCATCGAAGCGATGTTCGACGTCGAACGCGGCTTCGGCATCGCTGCGCAGCGTGGCCCAGGCGGCCAGCGCCTGCGATCGCATGTCGCCGGCAATGTCCGGCGCACGCTCGAGCACGTAGTCGATTGCCGTCTTGTCGGGCGCGATCAACGCCCCGCGCGCGCCGGCCTCGACCGCCATATTGCACAGCGTGAAGCGCGCCTCGACGCTCAGCGATTCGATCGCGCTGCCGCAGAACTCGACCACATAGCCCCGCGCGCCCTGCGCGCCGATCCGGCCGATGATCATCAGCACCAGATCCTTGGCAGTGGTGCCGGCCGGCAGCTTGCCGTCGACGCAGATCCGCATGTCCTTGGCCAGCCGGTAGACCAGCGTCTGCGTGGCCAGCACGTGCTCGACCTCCGAGGTGCCTATGCCGAAGCCGAGCGCACCGAGCGCGCCATAGGTCGTGGTATGGCTGTCGCCGCATATCACGACCATGCCGGGCCGGATCATGCCGTGCTCGGGCGCAACCACATGCTCGATGCCCTGCAGCCGGTCGTTGGTGTCGAACAGCGCAATCCCGTGCCGGTCGCAGTTGGCTTTCAGATTGCTGGCCTGCAAGGCCGACGCCGGATCGGCGATCACGCGGATCGCACCCGGTTGCGTGGCCGGATGCGTCGGGATGATATGGCTGACGACGGCGACGTTCTGCCCGGGCATCAGCACCGGGCGGCTCTGCTCGTGCAGGCCGGCGAAGGCCTGCGGGCTGGTGTACTCGTTCATCAGATGCAGATCGCAGAACAGCAGGACGTTGTCGTCGTCCAGCCTGGCGACCGTATGCGAATCGACCAGCTTGCGATATAGCGTGCGGGGAATCATGCAGGGTTCCGATTGAGGCGATTTGTCATGCCGCGACGTTCCCGCGGCGTGACGTGGAGAAAAATCGCGGCGTCATTCCGCGGAGATGCCGCGCTCCTTGATCAGCTTGGCCCACAGCGGCATTTCCTTGGCCAGGCGCATGCGCGCCTGCTCCGGCGTAGTCGGCATCGGATCGAAGCCTTCGCGCACCATGCGGGCCTTCAGCGTCGGCGCGTTCAACGCGGTATTGAGCGCGGCGTTCAGCTTGGCGATCACCGGCTGCGGCGTGCCGGCCGGCGCGAACACCATGAACCAGGTCTCGAAGGCATAGTCCGGCAGTCCCGCTTCGGCGATGGTCGGCACATCCGGCATCAGCGGCGAGCGCTTGGGGCCGGTCACGCCGATCGCGCGCAGCTTGCCGGCCTGCACCTGCTGCTGCGCGGCCGACAACACCGGGAAGCTCATGTTGACCTGGCCCGCGATGGTGTCCATCAGCGCCGGACCGCCGCCGCGATACGGGATATGGTCGATCGGCACGTTGGCCACGCTCTTGAACAGCTCGGCCGCCATATGGAAGGTGCTGCCCGGACCCGCCGATCCATAGGTGTACTTGCCGGGCTGGGCCTTCAGCATCGACAGCAGTCCCTTCAGATCCTTGGCCGGCAACTGGTTGTTGACCACCAGCACATGCTGCGAGCTCGCCACCATGCCGATCGGCGCGAGGTCCTTCTGCGTGTCGTACGGCATCCTGGCGAACAGCGACGGGTTGATCGCCAGCGACACGGTTTGCAGGCCGATCGTGTAGCCGTCCGCGGCCGCCTTGGCGACCGCGTCCACGCCGATATTGCCGCCCGCGCCGCCCTTGTTTTCGATCACGATGGTGCCGGCAAGCGCCTTGGCCCATTCGTCCGCGACCAGACGCGCTGCGATATCGGCGCTGCCGCCCGGCGCGTAGGGCACCACCAGCTTGATGGGCCGCTCGGGATAGCCCTGGGCGTACGCGCCGGATGCGCCGACGGTGCTACCGAAAGCCAGCACAAGGCCGGCGCAAATGCGTTGCAGTTTCATCGTTGTCTCCATCCACTGAGGGGTCGGTAGTGATTGGCGTCGTGATCGACGTCTTGTTGGTTTCCTTGTGGAAGGCATCGTATCATTGATGAAAACCACCATAATTTCCGCTTGGATCATGCTTGATTAACCATGATTCACGAATCAGCGCTCCTTGCGGCAGGTAGACCTTCCATGGACGGCTTTTCCGATCTGGCGTTTTTTGCCACCGTCAACAAGCACGGCAGCCTGGCTGCGGCCGCGCAGCAACTGGGTGTGACCCCCCCGGCCGTCAGCAAGCGGCTGGCGGCGCTCGAGCGCCGCCTTGGCGTGCGGCTGCTGCAACGGACCACGCGGCGGCTCAGCCTGACGCCCGAGGGCGAGACCTATCTGGTTGAAGGCGCGCGCGTACTGGCCGAGCTCGAGGCGCTGGAGCGGACCGTGGCCGGCAGCGGTGCAACGCCGCACGGCCTGCTGCGGATCAGCGCGACGCTCGGCTTCGGCCGCCGGCATATCGCCCCGGCGCTATCGGCGTTTGCGCGGCTGCATCCGCGCGTCGAGGTGCAGTTGCACCTGAGCGACCGACCGGTCAATCTGGTCGAACAAGGCTTCGATGCGTCGATCCGCTTTGGCGAGTTGCCCGATGCCCGGCTGACCGCGCGGCTGCTGGCCAACAATCGCCGGCTGCTGTGCGCGACCCCCGCGTATCTGAAGGCCGCCGGCACACCGGCCACGCCGCAGGACCTCACGCGCCATCAATGCATCTTCATTCGCGAAAGCGACGAGACCTTCGGGACCTGGCATCTGCGCAGCGGCACGCGCCAGGAGACGGTCAAGGTGCGCGGTCCGCTCAGCACCAACGACGGCGAATCGGCGCTCGGCTGGGCGCGCGAAGGACATGGCATCCTGGTGCGTTCGGAGTGGGATGTGGCCGGGCTATTGCGCAGCGGAGAGCTGCAACCGGTGCTGAAGGAATGGAGCCTGCCGAACGCCGATATCTATATCGTGTTCCCGACGCGCAGCCATCTGTCGGCGAAGACCCGTGCGCTGGTCGATTTCCTGCTGCAGCGCTTTGCCGCCCACCGGCGGGCCGACAGCGGCGAATCGCACAACGGGTGGTAGCGGTCTGCGCAACGACGCGCTCCATCGCGCTCAGTCGCGATACGGCCGCAGCGGCTCGGCCACCGCTTCCAGCGGCTTGCGTTCGGCATCGATCGCGTATCGCCAAGCCAGCAGCCCAGCGACGATGACCAACGCCGCGCCGATCGCATAGCCGATCGCCACGGCCCCGCGGCTGCCGCTCTCGACCAGCGCGCCGAACAGCGCCGGCGCGGCAAACCCGCCGGCGCCGGTGCCGATCGCGAAAAAGATCGAAATGGCCAGCGCCCGGATTTCCAGCGGAAAGACCTCGCTGACGGTCAGATAGGCCGAGCTGGCCGCGGCCGAGGCGAGAAAGAACACCGCCGACCAGCACAGCGCCAATCCCCGGGCCTCGACCCAGCCCTGCACGAAGGCCCAGCCGGTCAGCGCCAGCCCCACGCCCGACAGGCAATAGGTCAGGCCGATCATCCGGCGCCGACCGACCTGGTCGAACAGCGGGCCCAGGATCAATGGACCGAGCACGTTGCCAAGCGCGAACGGGAACAGATAGAGCGCCACGCGGCCGTCCGGCACGGCGTAGAAGCGGGTCAGCACCAGCGCGTAGGTGAAAAAGATCGCGTTATAGAAGAACGCCTGCGAGATCATCAGTGCCAGCGCGACCACCGTGCGTCTGCGATAGCGATGCAGCATCACGTGTGCGACCTCTCGCCACGGCGTCGCCTCTGCCTTCGTGCGCGGCATTGCCCTGAGCACGGTGTCGTCCCGAACGGTGTGTGGGGAATGGCCATAGACCTCGGCCTCGATCCGCTCGACGATGCGCAGCGCTTCTTCGGGACGGCCGTGCGTCAGCAGCCAGCGCGGGCTCTCCGGCACATCGCGCCGCACCAGCAGAATCGCCACGGCCAGAATCGCGCCCAGTGCGAAGCCCGCGCGCCAGCCAAGCTCGGGGCCCAGCACGCGAGGATCGAGCAAGACCAGGCTCAGGCCCGCGCCGAGCGCCGCGCCCAGCCAGAAGCTGCCGTTGATTGCCAAGCTCACCCGGCCGCGCACGCGCGCCGGCACCAGCTCGTCGATCGCCGAATTGATGGCCGCGTATTCGCCGCCGATGCCAAGACCGGTGACGAAGCGGCATAGCGCGAAGACCGCGAAATTCGGCGAGAAGGCGGTCGCCAGCGTCGCGCCCATATAGACCGCCAGGGTCAGCAGAAATAGCCGCTTGCGCCCAAGGCGATCGGTCAGGCGGCCGAAGATCAGCGCACCGAGCACCGCGCCAGCGATATAGACGGAGCCCGACCAGCCGAATTGCGAGGCGGACAGCCCCAGCGTATCGGGCCGCTGCAACACGCCGCCCAGCGAGCCGACCAGCGTCACCTCCAGTCCGTCCAGCACCCATGCGACGCCTAGCGCAATGACCACGCGCCAATGCCAGCGCGACCAGGGCAATCCATCCAGGCGCTCGGGCAAGCCGGCTGCCGGCGCGATGGTGCTCGCCTGCGCGTGCGCCGTCATCATGCCTTTCCGTCGGACTGGCCGGCCTTGCCGGATTTGCCCGACTTCGCGCCCTTGCCCTTGCGGGCGGTCCTTGAGCTCGCCTTGCCGCGCGGCCTGTCACCCTCCCTGTCATCGAGATGGCCGGGCAGCCCGCGCGCCTTGCTGCTGCGCGCCAGCTTGACCGCATGCGCAAGCGCCAGCGCGAAACCGGGCACCGTGTCGAGCCGCCCATCGATATGGCGGCGAAAGAAATCTGCCCAGCGGAAATCCGGATACGCCTGCTTGACCTTGTCGTAGCCGCCGGCCAGCTGCGCGAATGCTTCCAGACTGCGGTACGGGTCGTCGCGCATCTCGGCCAGCGAATGGGGCAAGGCGGCGAGCCCCTGCCGCTCGCCGTATTGATCGTAGGGATGGACCAGATGCCGGGCCTCCATCTCGAGCCAGAAGCGATCCGGCGGCAGGCTGCTCCAGTTGTGCTTGATCACCGCAGGCACGGATTCGATGCCCAGTTCGTACCAGGCCCGAGCCCAGTGATGATGGTCAATGACGTAGAACGCGGGACCAGGGCCGATCACAACATGGATGCGATGCCGCTCCAGCAGTTCGATCTGCTTGCGGCCCTGATGACGCAGTGTCACGTCCATCTTGCTTTGCACGTGATACAGGCCGACCGTCATCTGCGTGGGTCGCAATTGCCTGACCGGCAGCGTGACACGGGCGCCTTTGCGCCAGGTTTCGCCGGTGAGCGCTTCGGCCGGCGCCGCCGACATGGCACCGCCCGTTGCCGTCTTGTCGTCGGCCGGATCCAGAGATTCGCGCAACCGGGCGGGCTCGCCGATGCGTTTCATTGCCTTGCCTCCCTTGCGACCGTCTTGCCGTGGCTTCATGCGTGCCTTTGGTGGTTCGCTGATGACCGGGGCGGGGCAAGAACCATGCCGTGGCTGGAAGCGTTTTGCGCCGCGCACCATCTGACCGAATGGGGGCAACGCGTTTGTAAAAGCTGCAATATCCGCGTACCGGAACTGCCGAACCACGCGTTATTTCACTTCCATACCTCAGCCCACTGCGCGAATTCGCCAGGACGCAATCGGAACCGCGCAATGCTGCCGAGATGCAAGGTCATCAATTGCGTTTCGACGACCTCGACAAAACGGGAGCGCTCCTCCTCTGCCAGTTGCTCGGCCCGGCTTCGGATAAAGGCCACGGCCTGGACCTTGTTCATCCGCATGCGCACCACCTCGGCCACGGTCTCGCCGATCTGGATTCGATATCGCATCCGGAATGGGTCCGGCTCCCCGACCGACTGCCGGACAGCGGAGTAGCGCGCGCACGAGCGCTGGTAAGCCCATACGAACACGTCGCGCAGCAACTCGACCCGGTTCAATTCATAGACGGCCAGCATGGCGCTGATATAGACCTGCTGCGGAACGTCGACGAAGGAGAGCGGACAGAGATTCTGTCGAATCAGCGGAATATTGGCGGCCAACCGCGAAACGCGTTTATTGACGTCCTCGAACGGCTGCAGATAGGGCAAATGGACCATTGCGAAAAAAGCCTGCTCGAACGGGTCTTCGATGGCAGCCGCCGTCTCGAGCACGCGGTCGAAGCACTCTGCTATCCGCTGCGGACCATCCAACGGCGTGAAGGACGTTTGCCCGATGCCGACGGCAATGGTGCGCAGCCGCCCGCTGGCACCGGGGTCCGGCAGCAGGTTCTCGGAAAGCAGCGCGTGCAGATTCTGGATCGTATAGCGGTTGAACTGGATGTCTTCGGCACCTGCCAGCAGGAACTCGATAGCCTCCTTGTGGTTCAGAATCATCTGCGCTTCGAGCGCGTCCTTGCCTTCCGCGGCTTCGCCGACGGACAGCAGATGCTCGGTCTCCAGCAACGAATAGGTGTTGCCTTCCAGGCGGCTGGAGTTCCACGACAGGTCGATCAGCAGGCGGCTCGCGATCTGGCGTGCGTAAGTGCCGGCAGGCTCATGGGCATCGATCACGCTTCCCTGCGCCTTCAACTCCGCGCGTACCGACTCGGGAAGGTAGAAAGTTCGATTGGGACGGTAGACGTCGAGGAACGCCGGGTTGTAGCCGACCGGGTTCCGTTGCGACAGCGGTTGCAGTACATGGGCCTGGACCGATTCCGCCTCGGCCGTCAGGGGCACCCGAAGACCGCCCCGCCCGGTGGTCCTCACCTCCAGCTTGATGCTGCCCGCAGCGGTGACCAGCGTCGCGAGCCGATACCGGGTCGCGCGGCCGGCCCGCTCGCGGCGCAGGTATCCTTGCGAGATCAGGTCGTTCAACCACCGCTGCAGGGTCCGCCTGGTCGCAACCTCGTGCAGGCTCGCATCGATCTGCTCAATGCCGACGCCTTCCGGGTGGCGCGCCACCAGGTCGAGGACGACTTCGTATTGCCGGGATGGGATGGGTCTTGGCATCACTTGATGTCGTGATTCGGGAATATCGTGACATTAAAGGGCGGCGTAATGTCGCGAAACCGATTATCGCGACACCGGAAGTGTCGCGCAACCGAGCTGGATGGCCGGCGCCACCTTATCTGCCGCGACAACAGCCGCCCTGCAGCTTCCTTGATATGAAGGCACAACGCATCACCAATCTCGACACGCTGCTCTCCGAAGTCCGCGCCTGCAGGGCCTGCGAACCGGAGCTGCCGCTCGGCGCCCGCCCCGTCCTGCAGGCGTCGCCGCAATCGCGCATCCTGATCGTCGGCCAGGCGCCCGGAACAAAGGTCCACCAGACCGGCATCCCGTGGAACGACGCCAGCGGCACGCGGCTGCGTGAGTGGCTGGGCGTCGATGCCGAGACGTTCTACGATCCGACGCAATTCGCGATCGTGCCGATGGGCTTCTGCTATCCCGGCCGCGCGGCGAGTGGCGACAAGCCGCCGCGGCCGGAGTGCGCGCCGATGTGGATGGACCAGATTCTCGCCAGGCTGAGGAACATCGAGCTGACCCTGCTCGTCGGCCTCTATGCGCAACGGTATTTTCTCGGCGGCGCGAACAAGCCGTCGCTGACCGATACCGTGATGGCGTGGGCGGAATATGGGCCGCGATACGTGCCGCTGCCGCATCCTTCGCCGCGCAATGTGGCGTGGTTCAAGCGGAACGCGTGGTTCGGCGAAGAGGTGGTGCCGATGTTGAAGGCAAGGGTGGCCGGGGTGCTGGAGAAGGACGCCGGCAAAGAGGCGCAGAGGGCAGCGCCACGGCGAATTCCGGCGAAGTCCCGTCCATAAGACCTCCGGGCGAGCCCCTGTGCAAACCCTTCTGCAAACCCTCCGCACGCCCCTCTGCAACACGGATTTCCCCATCGGTAAATTTCACCTCTGCGTCGCGCCGACAGATCGCGTTATCTTGGGCCTCGAAGCCCGCTTTCCCCCACCACACCGGCTCTCCTTCTGCCCCGTCGAACTGGCACACCTGATGCTCCCCGCTTTAAGCGCGTCCCCGCCGCCGGGCGGGGCGTGAAGCCATTGTTCCCAAGGAGGCGCAAATGAACGACGGAATGCACGAGGATCGGCGGGACAGCATGCAGCGCGAAACGCACGGCAACAAGCCAGGCCTGTTGCCATTTGCGGTCGCGGCGGCGGTTGGCGCGGCGATCATGTATCTGTTCGATCCGCAGTCGGGCCGCCGGCGCCGCGCGGAGCTGCGAGACAAGGCCGAGGCAAGCCGCCACGACATGCAGGATCTCGCGGAGAAGCAGGCAAAGCGGATCACCGACCGGATGCAGGGCATCGCGGCGAAGGTACGCAGCGCCACTGGCCTGGGCAGGCACGCGGCCGATGACGACACCATCGCCGAGCGCGTTCGCGCAGAAATGGGCCGTCTCGTGGGCCATCCCGGCGCGATCGAGGTGGCCGTGGTCGGCGGACGAGTATGGTTGAGCGGACACATCCTGGCGGCCGAGCACGAGGCACTGATCGCCGCGGTGCGCGGCATCGCGGGGGTACAGGATGTCGACGATCGCCTGACCGTGCACGAGGAAGCCGGCAACGTGCCGGAGCTGCAGAGCTAGCGGTATGGCCCGCCGCCGGGCGGGCCTCGCGTTCCCGGCCATGCGCGAGTTCGGTGGTATGCGATGTCACTGGGCCCCCGCTTCTGCGGGGGCGACCACAGTTGTGTTATCGGGGCATGCGGGACTGCACTGCCGAGTCACCCTTCACGCGTTTGCGGGTCACGAGTTCTGAATGCCGCGCCGCTTGATGAACTCGCCCCAGACCTTGGCGTCGGTGGCGGCGCGCTGCTTGATCGCCTCGGCCGAGCCCGCCAGCGGCTCTAGATAGAGCGAGGCCAGCTTGCTTTTGATCTGCGGGTCGGACAGGAACGCCTGCACCGAGGCATTCAGGCGAGCCACGACCTTGGCGTCCATATTGGCCGGTCCCAACAAGGCAAACCAGCCCGGCATCACGGGCACGTCCAGGCCCGCCTCCTTCACAGTCGGCACATTGGGCAGTTCCTTGGCGCGCTTCTGACCGACGATCGCAACCGGCACCACATTGCCGCCGGTGATCTGCGGCAGCGCCGAACCGACCACGCTGACCATGGCATCGACTTCGCCGGCGATCACGCCGGTCAGCGCCGGGCCGGAGCCCTTGTAAGCAGCGTGCGTCAGCTTGATGCCGGCCTTGTCTGCCAGCATCTCCATCGCCAGATGCGTGGAATTGCCGACCCCGGCGCTGCTGAAGGTCAGGCCGCCCGGCTTGGCTTTCGCCTTCTCGATGAACTGCGCGATCGACGTGATGCCGCTGGCCTTGCTGGTTACCAGCACGAACGGCGTGTCGACCACGGGCGCAATAAAGGTGAAGTCCTTCTGCGGATCGTACGGGAGCGATTTGTATAGATGCTGATTGAAGCTGACCTGCGACACACCGGTCAGCAGCAGCGTGTAGCCGTCCGCCGGCTGCTTGGCCACGAAGGACGTGCCGATGATGCCGTTGGCGCCGGCGCGATTGTCCACCACCACGGACTGGCCCAGATCCTGGCTCAGCTTTTCGCCGAGCATCCGCGCCACCACGTCGCTGCCCGACCCCGCGGACTGCGGCACGACCAGGCGGATCGGTCGGCTGGGATAGGCGTCCTGGGCAATCGCGGCGCCGGACAGCGTCATCAGGGCCGCCATCGCGGCGCCCATCAAGGAACGGTACATCTGCAGTTCTCCCCAATCATGCGAATTGAAATGGTGTCGATGGCTGGATTGCACCGTTGCGCCGCTGCTTTGGATGAGCGCAACGCGCCGCCATCGATCCGGCTCGTAGAGCGATGGTAAGAATTCACGCGGGTCGCAACCAATACGGAATCTCGATGTCGCCATAGGTCGTGCCTATGGCGACATACCGGACGCCCCGTTCAGGGGCACGGCGGATCGGCACGGTGCAGGCCGTGCGTTTTGGAATCGGTATCGGCCCTGCTTTGGCGCATCGCGTTGTGCCGACGCCCGCTTTGGTGTGCAGCGGCGCGGCATGCCATAGGCCAGCCCTATGTCCGCATCGGCATTTCGTCTTTCCGCGGCGTGCGGGCGGCTGCTTACCATTGCCGCAAGCCAACTGACCCCAACGCAAGATTCATGTCCGATATCGATCACCGCGGCAATGCCTGGACAACACCGGCCAGCGCCTATCTCGAAACGCGCCCCTCGCGCTTTGCCGTTCCGGACGCCCCGCTGTCCTGTTATGTGGCGATGCGCGACGGGTGCAAGCTCGCCGTCGATGTGTTCGTGCCGCAGCCGCTGGAGGCCGAACACTCGACGCTCGGCAACGACGCGCCGGCCCGCTATCCGACCATCGTCATCTTCACGCCCTATTTCCGCCGCTTTCGGCTGCGCGAGCCGGGCGTGGAGCCGAGCCCGAATACCGCCAAATACCGCGACGCCTTCGTACCCAAGGGCTATGCCGTGGTGGTGGTCGACGTACGCGGCACCGGCGCGAGCTTCGGCACGCGCGATGCGCTGCGCTCGCCGACCGAGCGCGACGATTACTTCGAAATCGCCGAATGGATCGTGGCGCAGCCGTGGTCCAATGGCCGCATCGGTTCGACCGGCATCTCCTATCTCGGCGCGGCCGCCTGCTTCCTGGCCAGCACCGGACACCCCGCCGTCAAGGCCATCGCCCCGCTGTTCGCGGTGTCCGACATCTACAGCGAACAGCTGTACCCCGGCGGGCTGCTGTCGAAGGTCTGGGTACAAGCCTATGACGAACTGATGGTCGCGCTCGATCAGGACGACCGCGCGCTGCTGGCCCGCTATCCCTACTTCAACGATCCGCGCTTCGATGGGCCGGAGCGTGTCGACGCCGATCAGGACGGCAGCCTGGTGCGGGCCGCCATCGAGCAGCATCGCAGCAACTTCGCGCTGGCGGATCTGGCGCCGGAGTTTGCCTTCCGCGATGGCGCCACGCAGCACGATCCGGCGCTCGATTCGGGCAGCTGCAGCCCTTACCGCTATCTCGACGGCATTGCGCAGGACGTCGCGGTGTATTCGGTCTCGGGCTGGTACGACGGCGGAGGCTACGCGAATGGCGCGATCACCCGCTTCCTGTCGCTGCCGAGGCACGACAGCCGACTGCTGCTCGGACCCTGGGACCACGGCGCGCGCACCAATATCTCGCCGTGGCGCAGCCGCGCCGCGTCGGATTTCCCGCTGCTGGCTGAGGTATTGCGGTTTTTCGATCATCATCTGATGCAATTGCCTACCGGCCTCGAGCATGAAGCGCGGGTCCACTACTACAGCGTGCACGACGAGCAATGGCATGCCGCCACGACGTGGCCGCCGGTGCAGCAAACGCAGCGGTTGTATCTGGCCGATGCGGCCGGTCTGTCGACGACCTGCCCGCCGACGGAATCGGACCGCGATACGCAGGTCAGCTTCAACTGGTCCACCGGCCGTCAAACGCGCTATGAGCGGCTGGGCGCGGCCAATATCGAGGACTACTACCCGGACTGGAGCGAGCGGCAACAGGACCTGCTTGCCTTCGATGGCCAGGTGCTGACGGCGCCGCTGTCGATTGCCGGCCATGTCGTGCTCAATATCGGTCTCGCCAGCTCGGAGCCCGATGCCGCGCTGCATGTCTTTCTGTCCGAGGTCGAGGCTTGCGGCCAGGTGCGTTACATGACCGAAGGCATGCTGCGGGCGCTGCATCGCAAGACCGCGCCGTGCCCGCCGGAATACCGCACGACGTGGCCCTACCGCACGTTCGCGGCGGCCGATGCCGTGCGTCTGGTGCCGGGACAGACCGAGCGCATGCACTTCGCGATGCTGCCCGTTGCCTGGACGCTGGCCGCCGGAAGCCGGCTGCGCCTGTCGATCGCCGGCGCGGACCGCGGCCACTTTCCGCAGGTGCCACACGGCCGCCCGCCGCGGCTGTCGATCCGGCTCGGCGGCGAACTGGCTTCGTATCTCGATCTGCCGGTTCGCGGCTAGTCCGGCGGCCGGAGCGAGCGGCGGGCCGGGGTCGGGATGCTACATTGCCGGCTTGCCCGCCACCGCTCCGGCCGCATGCGCGACCGCAGGGCGTGGGCTCTCATGCCACCGCCTCGCCGAATATGGACCTGAAGCAGCTGCGCTATTTCGCGCGCATCGTCGAACTGGAGAGCATCACCGCCGCGGCCGATGCGCTCCACATCGCTCAGCCTTCGCTGAGCCAGCACGTCGCCAACCTCGAAGCCGAGCTCGATGCCAGATTGCTGGTGCGCGGCCCCTCGGGCACGAGGCCCACGGAGACCGGCCATATCCTCTACCGCCACGCCAAGATGGTGCTGCGGCAGATGGAAGAGGCCAAGGCCGCGGTACAGCACGGCCGCGACGTGCCGTGCGGCCATGTCACCGTGGGCTTGCCGACCAGCACCTCACGCGTGCTCGCACTGCCGCTGCTGCGGCATGTGACCGAGCACTTCCCCGATATCACGCTGGAAATCGTCGAAGGCTCCAGCGCCGATCTGGCCGAATCGCTGGCGCTGCAGAAGCTCGACCTCGCCGTGGCGATGGACGTGCAGCAACGCCCCAACATGCAGTCGACCCCGCTGCTCGACGAGCAACTGATGCTGGTCGGTCGGCCGATTCCCGGGCATCCGCACGCCATCACGCTGGCGCAGGCCGCGGCGCTGCCGCTGCTGCTATCGAGCTTTCCCAATTCGGTCCGCGTGCTATGGGATCGCGCGCTGGTCAGCGCGGGATTGCAATGCCGCCTGGTCGCGGAGACCAGCGCGGTATCGGTGCTGCTGTCGGCAGTGCGTGAGGGATTGGGCTGGACCATCCTGCCTTGGTCCGCGCTGGCCGGCGACCAGGACGACCAGCTGGCGGCGATGTCGATTGCCGACGCGACGCTGGAGCGCCGCGTCAGCCTGTGCCTGTCGTCGTCTGCCAGCCTGAGCCTTGCGTGCCGCAGCGTCGAGGCCGCGCTGCAGACCATCGTCGCGGCGATGGTCGCGAGCGGGCGGTGGAAGGGCGTCAGGCTGATCCAGCCGGCGTAGCTCAGGACTGGCTGGCGGTTTGGATCACGACCTTGCCGCGCACGTGCTGCATCAATCGATCGGATTGACTGCCGAAGCGCTGACGTGGATCGGCACCTCATCATCGCCGGGGGAAGGCGTAGCGACTTCCTGCAGCGCCATGACCTCAGGACCGCCATAGACCGCAACACGAATCGCTTTCATCAGATGCTCCGGGCAGCGACACCGACGATCGGTGCGTCGAGCGCCAGTGCCGCGCGCACGGGATCGAAATACTCGCGCAGATGCGCAATCGCGCCATCGCGGGCCGTGAGAAACACCACGTATTCCTGTTCGTAAGTCCGGCCGGTAGCGTCGATGTGTCCTTCGGCACGGACGCGGGCCACGGCGTGCTGCGGGCTTGCGGCTGACAGGATCTCGAGATCGAAGAAGCGGAACCCGGAAACGGCGCCTGCGAACCAGTCGGCATGACGCATGACCGCCTCGCGGCCTTCCAGCTTCGCGGGGTGACCCAGACTCGGCGCGTACGGCAGTTCCCAGACGATGTCTTCGGCAAGCAGCTCGCGCCATTGCGCCGGATTGCCGACCAGGGTCTCGATATGTTGCTGCAGCAGTTCTGTGGCGTTCTTCATGATGTGCTCCGGATGGCGGCAGGTCTGTCGTTCAATTCGTGGCGGCGGCAATGCCGGCCTTGCGGGTCGCGCTATCGCGGCGAGCGTCGATGCTGTATGCCCCTGCCCCGAATGCCACGACTTGCAGAAGGCCGCCGGCCATCGCGAGGTTCTTCAGGAAATGGAACATCTGGTTTTGATCGGCCAGCGCATGGTGGAAAAGCACGGCCGTGGCTAGCGCATAAAGCGCCAGCAATGCCGCCACCGCCCTGGTGCGAAAACCGACGATCAGCATCGCGCCGGCCAATAGCTCGAGTCCGAGCGCACCGGCGTACCCCAACGCGGGCGCGGGCAGCCCCAGCGATCCGATATAGCCAATGGTCGCCGCCGGGGCCATCAACTTCCCGATGCCGCTGATCAGGAAAATGGCGGCCATCGCTACGCGGCCGATAAGGGGAAGGAAGGGCTGCGAAGCAAATTGGTTCGAGTTCATGATCAATGGATTCCTTTGTCTATTTGCTGTGTCTATTAGCTGTGTCTATTAGCTGTGTCTTTTAGCGGTGTCTTGAGTGTGCATCGCGGGAATCACGATGGCCTGACCCCAAGATTAGGGACTTGACACCCATTCAGGAAGACTATATTTCTGGATGCTATCCATCTACGGATTAGATATATGCTCGACGGCGTCTCGCTCGATCAATTGCGTACCTTTATCGCGGCCGCCGATGAAGGGAGCTTCTCCGCCGCGGGTCGCAAGCTGCGACGCGCGCAATCCGTCGTCAGCCACACGCTGGCGAATCTCGAAGGGCAGATCAATGTGCAGTTGTTCGACCGGTCCGGCCGCTATCCGCGCCTGACCGAACAGGGCGCCGCGCTGCTGGCACAGGCGCGAGTCGTCGTCAGCGGCATGGACGGGTTCAAGTCCAGGGCAAGAGCGATGGCCGACGGTCTTGAACCCGAACTGTCAGTGGTGGTCGACGTGATGTACCCGATGGCGTCGCTGACCTTGGCGGTCGGCGCATTCCGCGAGGCCTTCCCGCATACGCCACTACGCCTGTATGTCGAAGCCTTGGGCGCGGTAATGCGGCCGGTGATCGAGCGCGTTTGCCGGCTCGGCATCAGCGGTTCGATGCCATCGGTACCGGAAACGCTGGAGGGAGAAAAGCTGCTCGATGTGCCGATGGTCACGGTCGTATCGCCAGACCATCCGTTGGCCTCGCGAAAACGCCTGATTCGTACCAGCGAGCTGGCCGACCATGTGCAGCTGGTACTGACCGATCGCACAACGCTGACCGATGGCGCAACGTTCGGTGTGTTTTCGCCGCTGACCTGGCGCCTGGCGGATCTTGGCGCCAAACATGCCTTCCTGCGCGCCGGCTTCGGCTGGGGCCATATGCCGGCAGGCATGGTGCAGGACGATCTGGCGCAGGGGCGTCTGGTTGCGCTACGGCTGCAGAGCTTTCAACCGCGTACGCCGCAGATCGCCATGTTCGCGGTCTATCGCAAGGACACGCCGCCCGGACCTGCCGCGAGATGGTTTCTGCAGCGGTTGAAGGAAGGCTCGACGCGTGGGTGACACAGCGCTGCGACCGATCACGCCTGTGCGGACGGAGCCGGTCGTTCCAGATAGCTGGCGACCTGGCGCCTGAGCACGGGCAGCTTGCCGGTAAAGAAATGATCGGCGCCGGGCACCACGACCACCGGCAACTGCTGCGGGCGGGCCCAATCGAAGATCGCGGCAAGCGGGACCCGCTCGTCGTTCTCGCCATGGATCACCAGCGCATTCGGTTGCACCGGCGGCGTGTCATAAGTGCGGTGATTCGCGACGGGGCCTGACGGCATGCCGGTCAGAATCAAATGATCGAGGTTGGTGCCGCGCTCGGCGAGCTGGACCGATGCCAGCGCGGCAACGAACGCCCCGAACGAGAAACCCGCCAGCGCCAGTGGCAGATCGGGGTATTGTTCGCGAAGGTGGTCGACCACCGCCAGTATGTCGCTCGTTTCACCGACACCGCCATCGTGCTCGCCCTGCGTCGCGCCAACGCTGCGGAAATTGGGCCTTACCGCCAGAAATCCGTGAGCGTTCAGTTCCCGGGCCAACTGGTGCGGCACCTTGTGGTCGGCCGTGCCGCCTTGCATGGGATGAGGATGGCCGACGACCGCAATACCCTGCACGGCTTCTTTCGGGGCATCGATCAGCAATTCGATATCGCCAGCCTCGCCGGAAATCAGCGTGCGGGTCGTCGTTCCTGGGGTGATGGTCATTGCCATGGTGTTGCCTTCGATCCGTTCTTTCGGCGGGGCGCGTCCGCTCCGCAATGAGCGAATGGTAAGGCAATTGAGAAATGCAGGGCTTACCGGGGTTCGGCACCGCTTGCCAGCGTGCCGCAGGACGACGTGACGGACACCACGCCGGCCTTCGGCGCAGCGGATTGCCGCCTTATCGCGTAACACTGCCTTATCGCGTCACACTGACACCGGCGTCCACGGTGCCGTACATCGTGATGCCGGATTGCCGGTCGCCGGAGGTGCCGGTGCCGGTGCCGGTGCTGGTGCAACCGGCCATCGCTCCCAGCAGGAAAACCAGACTCACTGCACTGAAAAATCCTTTTCTCATGACATTGCCCCGTATCGGTTCGAATCCAGCTTGGACGACACCGGGGTGCGCGAGGTTCCGGGCATGCGGCGACATCGGCAATCATCGGCCGTCATCGGCCACCTGCGCCGATTTGCGAAGCCTCGATCTGCAGGGGTAGACTTGCGCGGCATGCTGCCGCAAAGGCAGCCCTATCAATCCAACGGCAAACGACCGACCATGATCCACGAAATTGCACAGATCACCATCAAGCCCGGCATGGAAGCCCAATTCGAAGCCAACGTGGCGAAGGCAAAGCCGCTGTTCCTGCGTTCCAAAGGCTGCCACGGCTTGAACCTGCAGCGCTCGATCGAGGAGCCTTCGCAATACGCGCTGGTGGTGGCCTGGGAGACCGTGGAAGACCATATGGTCCATTTCCGCGAATCGCCGGAATTCCAGGAATGGCGCAAGCTGGTCAGCGACTGCTTTGCCGCACCGCCGGCCGTGCATCACGTGAACACGGTGCTTTGATCGAGGGGTCCCCTATCGTCCGCAGGCGGAGGCGCTTGCCTCTACCACGCTCTGCGCCCATCGCAAAATCGGCCCGAAGCGCGGCGGCAGCAGTTCCAGCGCCGCTGCAAAGGGCACCCAGCGAAACTCATGATGTTCCGGCCGGCCCAGTTCGGCGCTGGCCGGAAGGCTGACCTCCCCTTCGGCCGACAAGGCAATGTAGAAGCGCGCGATCTTCCCCCTGGAGTACGGCTCGGTCTCCCGATAGTCATCGCCCCAAGGCAGTGTCAGGGCCGATAAACCGGTCTCCTCGGCGGTCTCGCGCAGTGCCGCCTGTAACGGCTCCTCTGCGGGCTCGGGCATCCCCTTCGGAAGGTCCCAATTGCGGTATGCACGCAGGACCAGGCAGCGCCACTGGCCGCCAAATTGACGCAACACGACCAGCCCTGCCGAACGCCTCGCGACCGTCATCTTCACCCTCGTTTGACCGTCCCGAGACTGTAACCGATTGGCCGGTGCCAAAAGACAATACGGCCAAGACCAGGAAGGCGAAGGCGAAGCACAAGCGCTCGCACGACGCCGCGCACAAGGCCAGGGCTCATCGCAAGGAGAAAGCGGCCGGCCGATTGGAGACGCGATTTCGCGCTCTACCGGGCCGTTGAAATGCCCACCGGCCTCACATCGACCGGTGGGCTGCCGGCCGGCATCAGGGATGCACCGGCCCCAATTGCACCAGCGTCGGGTCCGGCAACGGATTGCTGGCGCGCGGCGTCACCACCGACGGCAGGATATTGAACAGCTGGCCGCGCAACCGGATATCCTGCGACGAGGCGCCGACGAGGACATCCACCGCGCCGGCCTCCGATACCCACGCATTGCGAGCCGGATCGAAGTACGACAGCGAGCGTTGGTCGAGGTACACCGTGACCCGCTGCGTCTGCCCGGGCTGCAGGAATACCTTGGTAAAGCCCTTGAGCTCCTTGACCGGCCTTGGCACAGCGGAGCCGCGCTGGCTCACATAGACCTGCGCCGCTTCGGCACCGGCCATCTGGCCCGCATTGGTGATGTCGAACGACACGGCAATGCGACCCTGCCCCGCGGCAAACCCCGGCGACACGCTCAACGACGAGTAGGTAAAGGTCGTATAGGAGAGCCCGAACCCGAACGGGAACAGCGGTGCCACATTGCTGCGTTCGAATCCCCGATAGCCGACAAAGATGTCCTCGGTATAGGTCATCGCGCGGACATTGAGATCGTTGGAGAACTGCGGATAGTTTGGATAGGTCGGGTTGTCCGCGATGTTCCGTTCGATCGTGATGGGCAGCTTGCCGGAAGGATTGACGTCGCCGAACAGAATCTCGGCCAGCGCTTGCCCGCCATTCGAGCCGGGATACCACGCGTGCAGGACGGCGCCGACCTGGTCGATCCAGTTGCGCATATCCAGTCCGGTGCCACCGTGCAGCACGGCGATCGTGCGCGGATTGGCGCGCGAAAGATTGGCAATCAGCTCGTCCTGAAATTCCGGCAGCGTGAAGGGATGATCGAATCCCTCGCCTTCGTACTCCGCGCTGTTGCCGGCAGCAACCACCACCGCGTCGTAGTTGCGCAGATCTACCGGCGCCTGCAGCGAAGCCCAGCTCAATTGCGCGCCAAGGAAGCCGCCGAACACAGGGATATAGCCCGGGCGGCGCGAGTAATCGAACTGCACCGTGTACGTCTGTCCCGCCTGCAGCTGGATGCGCGCACTCAGCGGCACGGTCGGCGGAATCACGTTGCCGGGAAGGGGCGTCCCCTCGCCGTTGTCCATGATCAACTGGCCGTTGACGTAGAGACGGACGGCGCCATCGGCCCGTGCCTTGAACACATGGGGACCGGTGATCGTCGGCCGGATCGTCGTGGTCCAGCGTACCGAAGACGGCGGCGCCGAGCCGTCGCCGCCATAGCGCGTGGTATAGGCGCTTCCCGGCGGCGCATTGCCCGAGGTATCGAGATTGATGACCGGCTCCACGCGCGACAGCACCGGCGCACCGCTCCAGGTGGCATTGGCAAAGTACTGCGCCTGCGCGCCCGGTTGGCCAGTCGGCGTGGTCCACGCGGAGCGGGCGGGGTCCAGCGTCAGCGCATCGAGCAGCACGATGTTCGTGCCCGGCCCGGCGATCTGCCGCAAGCCGTCGATCTCGCTGATGAAGCGCGAGGCCCGGACATAGGCGCTGCCGAACCCGGTCGGCGGCACGTCGGTGGCCAGCCGTCCAACGACCGCGATATTGCGCACCGAGCCGCGTTGCAACGGCAGCAGTTGCCCGCCGTTCTTCAGCAGCACGATGCCTTCGCGCGCCACGTCCAGCGCGGCGCGCTCGGAAAACGGCGGATGCGATTCGCCGGTAGCGGGGGGCACGCTGCCGATAAACCCGTAGGCCACCACGCGGCCAAGAATGCGCCGTACCTTGTCATCGAGTTGCGCCTGCGTCAGCGAGCCGTTTGCCAGCATTGCGCTCAGCGCCCCGGGCGTGAAATGCAGAGCCGACGGACGTTCGATATCCACGCCGGCCACGGCCGCGGCCTGGCCGTGCTTGAGCGCCGCATAGTCCGTTTCGACGATGCCCTTGAATCCCCATTCATTCTTCAGGACTTGCTGAATTGCATGCTGGCTCTCGCAAACGGGATCGGCGCCATTGAGCCCATTGAATCCGCACATGATTACCGCGACATTGGCATTCTTTACAGCGGATTCGAACGGCACCATGTAAATCTCGCGCAATGCCCGCTCGCTGATGGTTTCCATCAGATTGAAGCGATTGACCTCCTGCTCATTGGCGAGATAGTGCTTCGCGTCGGCCCACACGCCCTGCGACTGAATCGCATTGACCTGAGCGGCGCCCAGCACCGCGCCAAGAAATGGATCCTCCCCGGACAGGTACTCGAATGCGCGGCCGGCGAAAGGCGTGCGATACATGTTCAGGCCGGGACCGGTCACCTGCTGGAAGCCGTGGTTGCGCGTGTCCAGGCCAAGGCCGACGCCCATTTGTTTGGCGCGATCGACGCTGAATGTCGATGCCAGTGCGGGACCGGCCGGATAGGCGACACCTTGCGGATCGCTCAGTCGCACACCAAGGCCGCCGTCCGTCGCGCGGATCTGCGGCACGCCCAGCCGCGGCAGCGGTTTGACGTCCCATGCGCCGGTGCCGCTGACGTAGTCGAGCTTCTCGGCTTGCGTCATCTGGTTGAGGATCGATTGCACGATCGCATTGATCTGTGCATCGGTGGAAGGCGCTTGCGCCGGAGCGGGATGTGCGGCCAGCAAAGTCGCACCGACGAGCGATATCACTGCAATTCGAGCACCCATCTGTTGCCTCCTTGGCGTGATCACCAAAGGCTGAACATCGACATGCGGGCCGCATATTGGAGACGGTAGTTCGGGCGATCCAAATGAGAAGACGCGTAACGATCTGTTACAGCTTTCGTCTTCTCCGTCGCGTCGATTTACGACAAGACTGCCCCTACGAAGGCAGAGCCGGGCCGCACTGCCAAGCGTGCCGCACCGTGCAGCGATTGCAGAGAATCAGGAGGTGCAAGGTGAAACAGGATTCGATGACCCGCTGCGCCGGCGTAGCGTGCGCCGCAGCGCTGGCAGCCTTTGCGATGTCAGCGTGCGGAGGCGACGATGACCGCAGGGTCGGTGTGTCGGAAGCCCCGTCGACTCAGACGCAGGGAAGTACGCCCCCGACAGGCTCTGGCGCGGTGGATCCCTCCACGCTGGTCTCCCCGGTCAGCAATGCGCCGGTGGGCCAGCAAACGGTCCAGGAGACGCGAAGCCCCACAGGAAGCGATCCGAATCCGCCGCGTCACCCTTGATCGCTTTGGACCCATGGCACGGCAAACGGCGAAGCTGACTTGCCTTCTGGATAAATGGTCGGCACGCGTGTGGAGGCCGCCGAGCCGCAGACGGTGTTCAAGCCGACGCTGGCGTCGGTCGAACATCTGATGCAGTTCGGCGAGCAGCATCAGCACGTCGTACAGGCATGGAGACGGCGACCGCGCCTGCTGAGGTCGCTGCTGCTTTGGGTGGCACGCCGGATTCGCAATGGTCCCGCGGAAACGTTTTCGGTGACAACGCGGATGAGGCGTTCGACGCGATGATGGCGACGACGTTGTCTGCAGGTCGTTGCCCTCTCCGCTCTATCGGCCCTGTCCGCCCTGTCCGCCCTGTCCACCCTTACCGCAGATAGTTGAACAGATTCATCCCCTGAACCTGCATGAACGATTGCTGCGCCGCCTGCAGCGCGGTCTGGCGCTGGTAGTACTCGGCGATCGCTGACGCATAGTCCAGATCCTGCAGCCCCGACAGCGTCTGCTCGTAGTTCAGATCGCGGTTGGCGCCGATGGTATCGAGCGCATCGAGCTCCTGCATCCGCGAGCCGACCGAGGCGCGCACCGTCAGCACGTTGTCCAGCGAGTTGCTCATCTTGCGGTTGGCGGTCGCCAGCGCGTTGTCCAGGCGCGCGCGATCGGATTCGGTGGTCACCGGCTGCTTCAGGGCGTCGATGGCGGCCTGGATGTTCGCGAAGATGTCGGTGCCGGCCTGCTTGGCCGGGGCCAGCGTCATCGAGTCGCCATTGGCCGGCGCACCCTTGACGGTGAACGACACGCCGCCGAACTGGATCGCGTCGCCGGCGACGTACGGCGTCGCCGGCCCGATGGCCGTGGGCGGCACGACGCTGTTGTCGGTGACGGTGTAGCTGGTATTGCCGGCGCCGTCGACGGCGAAGTCGATCGAGAACGCGTGGCCGTACAGCGGATCGGTCGGATCGGTGACGGACAGCGCGCCGTACATTGCCGTGCCGGTATTGCCGCCGTCCGCGGTCATCACGTAGTCGGCCGAGCCGGTGACGCTGAGGAACACATCGCGTCCGTTGTCGCCGGCGGCCATCTGGCGGGCGACGTCGACCTGCAGCAGTTGATTGCCGGTGTCACCGACGTATTGCACCGTGCCGCCATTGGCCGCGAACGGGGGCGTGCCCGACTTGAAGCCGGCAAAGAGGTATTGTCCGTTGCCGTCGTCGGCATTGGCCAGACCCAGCAGCTGATCGTAGTTGCTCTGCAGTTCGGCGGCGATCGAGGCGCGGTCGGCGTTGCTGATGGTGCCATTGCCGCCGGAAACGATCAGCGTCTGCACGTTCTGGATCGTGGTGATCACGCTTTGCAGCGTCTTTTCCTCAAGCGCCAGGTTGATATTGGCCTGGTTGCGCGAGGCGGCGTATTGCTCGTTGACCGCGAGCGATTGCGAGACGCCGAGCGCGCGGGTGGCGGCGATCGGATCGTCGGACGGCGTCAGCACGCGGCGGCCGGTGCCGAGCTGCTGCTGCACGTGCAGCAGCGAGGACTGCTGGCCGTTCATCGCGGACAGGCCGAGCTGATAGAACGTGGAAGTGGCGACACGCATGATGGATTCCTGGTCTCGGTAGGCTGGCGGCCCGTCAGCGGATATTGATGATGGCGTCGAACAGCGACGAGGCGGTCTGGATCATCTGGGCGCTGGCCTGATAGAGCTGCTGGAAGCGCAGCAGATTGACGGTCTCTTCGTCCATGTTGACGCCGGACACCGACTGCTGGGCGGTACGCACCTGCGTCGTGATGCTGTTCTGCGAGGTCGAGGCGATATCGATCGACTTGGTACGGCTGCCGATATCGTTGACCAGTTGCGCGTAGGCGTCGTTGAAGCTCGACACGCCGCCGATCGTCTTCTTGGTCTGCAGCTTGGCCAGCACCAGCGCGTTGCCGTTGTCGGACGAGCCGCCGACGTTGGCGCCGATGGTGAAGCTGTCGCCGACCTTGGGCGCGCCGTCGAAGCTGACGGTCACACCGTCGAACGTATATTCGACCGCGCTGCCATTGGTGACCGGGCCGGCGTCCGGCGTCACCGGATTGCCGGCGGCGTCGGCAAAGGTGTAGGCGGCGCCGTCGAACGTCGCGACGATCTTCGAGGCGGGCACGTTGAAGCCCTGCGCGACGTTGCTGACCTTGACGGTGCCGGTGCCGATGTTCGATGCGCTGGTTTCGGCCAGCACCGGCGAGGCGGCGGCGACCTTGGCCGGGTCGCTGATCGTCAGTTCGAACGAACCAGCGACATTACGGGTCGGCTGGATCTGGAAGCTGTCGCCGGCGCTCATGGTGCCGCCGACCGTGATGCTGAGCCCGTCCGCGGTGAAGGTCGGGCCGGTACCAGTAGCCACCACCTCGTTGTCCGACATCCGCACCAGGCTGTAGCTGGTGCCGTCGAAGCTGACGGTGTAGTCGCTGGTCGTCAGCGCGGTCGCATCGGCTACGGTGGCCGCCACCGTGCCGGTGCCGTTGTTGCGCGCGTTGCCGATCACCGTCGGCGAGCCCAGCGCGAACATGTCGCCGCCGATCTGGCCCTTCAGGTCCATGCCGAGGCGGTGCTGCGCGTTGAAGGTCTGGCCGATCGACAGCGAGATGCGGCCGATCGCGTTCTGCGCGGCGTCGAGCGTCTCGCGGCGGAACTCCATCAGGCCGCCGATGCTGCCGCCGCTGAACAGCGCGCCATCCATCTCGATCGCGGTGCCATCCGGCAGCGTATAGGCGATGCCCATCCGCGACGGGTCGGCGGCGGAACGCACCGCCTTCAGGTCGTACGAGTTGGCGCCGACCACCAGCGGCTGGCCGTTGCCGACGAACACGTTGTAGCTGCCGCCGTCCTGCGCGACCACCTTGACGCCGACGACCTTGTTCATCTGCGCGACCAGTTCGTCGCGCTGGTCCAGCAGATCGTTGGGCGACTGGCCGCCGCTGGCGGCGGTGGCCTTGGCGATCTCGCTGTTCAGCGAGGCAAGCTGCCTGGCATAGGCGTTCACCTGCGTGACCGAGCTCTGGATCTCGCTGTTGATGCCTTCCTGCTGGTTCTGGAAGTACGAGGCCGCGGAACGCAGCTGGCCCGCCAGCGACTGGGCCGCGTTCAGCATGTTCTGGCGCACCGCGGTGTCGCCCGGCTTGTCGGCCACGCCCTGCACCGCGGCGAAGAATTTCTGCATCAGCGGCGCGATGCCGCCCTTCTGGTCGGCCAGCAGGCTATCGATCTGCTTGATCTGTTCCGAGTACGTCGACAGGTGCGCGCTCGACGTTTCGGCGCTGCGCAGCTGGCTGGTCAGGAATTCGTCGTAGACCCGCATCACCGTGGTGGTGGTCGAGCCCTGACCGAAGAAACCCTGACTGGTGTACTGGCCGCCCGACGAGGCGATGATCGTGTTCTGGCGCGTATAGCCGGCGGTCGCCGCGTTGCTGACGTTATGGCCGATGGTCGTCAGCGCGTTCTGTGCCGTGTTCAGGCCGGACAGGCCGATATGGAAAAGAGACATGCACTAGCCCCGGATTCTGTTGGTCGCCATGGCCGCGCGATGCAGTCGCGACCGTGGCGGTGGATGAGGGTGGTAACGGCAGATTGGGCGGCGGACTTTAGGGTTGGGGCTAGTTTTGGGTGCTGGGGCATGCGAAGCGCCGTTTGCCCTCTCCCCCGCCCCTCTCCCGCAAGCGGGAGAGGGGAGAAAACCGGTCGCGTACCGGTCCTTAGACCGGCACCTTCCGCATGATCCTGACCAGCTTGGCCCCGTATTCCGGATCGGTGGCATAGCCGGCGCGCTGCAGGCCGTGGGCGGCTTCCTCGGCCGAGCCCGCCGATACCACGCCGGCATAGCGCGGGTTGTTGGCCAGCAGCCGGGCGTAGTCGGAGAACGCCTCCTCGTACGAGCCGTAGGCTCGGAACTTTGCCTTGATCTTCTGCGGCTGGCCGTCCACGTATTCGGTGGTGGTGATCTCGGCGACCGGGCCTTTCCAGTTGGCGCCGGCCTTGATGCCGAACACATTGTGGGTGGTGCTGCCGTCCGCATGCGCGATCTCGCGGCGGCCCCAGCCCGATTCGAGCGCGGCCTGGCCCAGGATCAGCCGTGCCGGCACGCCGCTGGCGCGCGAGGCGGCCACCGCGGGCCCGGCCATGCGGCTGACGAAGGCGCTGATATGGGACGGCGTGTCCTCGGGCATCGCAGCGCCGCCCTGCCATGAGTCGGTCTGCTGCGCCTGATACTGGCGCAGGCCCGCGGTCGGGTTCCAGTCGCCGCCGGGCACCACGGTGCCGGCGCGCGGCACCTGTTCCTCGCCGCCGCCCGCCGCGGCAGTGCTGCGCCCGTCCAGCAGCGGGCCGAGCGTGCCGGCCACCTCGTCCATGCGGCTGGCAGCGGCGGCCTGCGGCGGCAGCGGCTGGCCGCTGGCACGGGCAAGCTGGCGCGCCATCACCTCGGCGAGGCCAATGCCCCTGGACGACAGATGCTGGGCCAGTTGCTGGTCCAGCATCGACATATAGAGTTTGGTCTGCTCGTTGTCGAACAGCCCGTCCTGCGGCGTGGCCTCGCGCATGCTCTTGAGCACCATCTGCGTGAAGACGGCCTCGAACTGCCTGGCGGCGGCCTTCAGCGTGTCGGCGCTGCCGTCGCGCGCGCGCTGTTTCAGCGCTTCGAATCCCTGCGTGTCGAGCGCGAAGCGCTGCGACAGATCGGCTTGAGCGTGGATCGGTTGGCTCATGCGATGACCCGTGGCGATCAGATGATTTCGAGCTCGGCGCGCAGCGCGCCCGCCGCCCGCATCGCTTCCAGGATGGTCTGCAGATCGGCCGGCGTCGCGCCCAGCGAGTTCAGGCCGCGCACCACCGCCGACAGCGAGGCGCCGGCGCGCACCAGCTGCAGCGAACCGCCGTCGCGCTTCAGATCGATCTGGGACACCGGCGCGACCACCGTTTCGCCGCCGCTGAACGGCGCGGGCTGGCTGATCACCGGCTGCGTGTTGATGACCACCGACAGGTTGCCGTGCGCGATCGCGCAGTCCTGCACGGTGACGTCCTGGTTCATCACGATCGAGCCGGTGCGGGCGTTCAGGATGACCTTGGCAGCGGCACGGGCCGGCGTGACGTCGATGTTCTCGATGCGCGCCAGCATCGACACGCGCTGCGACGACCCCTGCGGCACGCGCACCTGCACCACGCGCGCGTCGAGCGCGCTGGCCACGCCGCCGCCCAGATTTCGATTGATCGCGTCGACCACGCGCTCGGCGGTGCCGTAGTCGGAGCTCTTGAGCTCCAGCGTCAGCACGCCGTTGTCGGCCTGGAAGGCGGGCACCGCGCGTTCGACGATCGCTCCGTTGGCGATGCGGCCGACTGCCAGCTGGTTGATCTGCACCTTGCTGCCATTGGCGGACGCGCCCGCGCCGCCGACCAGCAGGTTGCCCTGCGCGATCGCATAGACCTGGCCGTCGGCACCCTTGAGCGGCGTCATCAGCAGCGTGCCGCCGCGCAGGCTCTTGGCATTGCCCATCGACGACACCACCACGTCGAGCTGGCTGCCCGGCTGCGCGAACGGCGGCAGCGTCGCGGTGACCATCACCGCGGCCACGTTCTTGAGCTGCATGTTGCGGCCGGCCGGCAAGGTGATGCCCAGCTGCGACAGCATATTGGTCAGACTCTGCGTGGTGAACGGCGTCTGCATGGTCTGGTCGCCGGTGTTGTCCAGACCGACCACCAGGCCGTAGCCGACCAGCGGGTTGTCGCGCACGCCCTGGATGGTCGCTAGATTCTTCAGGCGCTCGGCATGAGCTGCCCCTGCCGGCATAAGCAGGCCAACGGCGAGTGCAAGGGCCAGCGCGAACAGCGGCAGGAAGCCCGGCGTGCAGATGCCGGAACGGCTAGGGCGGAAACGACCGCAGAGGCAATCAGCCAGGCGCAAAGACATGACGCGATTCAGAACGGTGAAACGTTGAGGAAGAAGCGCTGCAGCCAACCCATGTTCTGCGCTTCGTCGATATAGCCCTTGGCGGTGTATTCGATGCGCGCGTCGGCCACCTGGGTGGACGGCACCGCGTTGTCGCCGGTGATCGTGCGCGGATTGACCACGCCCGAGAAGCGGATGAATTCCGCGCCCTGATTGATCGCCATCTGCTTCTCGCCGGACACCACCAGGTTGCCGTTGGCCAGCACCTCGATCACGGTGACCGTGATGGTGCCGTTGAAGGTATTGGCCGCGCTGGAGCCGCCGCTGGCGCGAATTCCGTTCTCGCCGCTGATGTTGGCGTTCTGGCTGGCGCCGAACAGGCCGCCGAGCGCGCGCGGCACCGCGTCGAAGGCCAGCGCGGCATTGCCGGTGCGCGAGGCGTTGGTGCCCGAGTTCTTCGACGCGTTGATGTTCTCGCTGATCACGATGGTCAGGATGTCGCCGACGTTGCGCGGGCGACGGTCCTCGAACAGCGGGTTGCCGGCGTAGGAGTTCTGATAGATCGAGCCGGTCGGCGCGATCATCGGCCGCTGCTCGGCCCGGGCCGTGGTCGGCATCTGCACCAGCGGCTCGCGCGGCATCAGCGCGCAGCCGGTGGCCAGCAGCGGCCCGAGAATGCAGGCCAGACGGCAGGCCGACCGGCCCAGACGGAACAGCATGGCGTTCATGTTCAACCCAGCTGAGTCAGGCGTTGCAGCATCTGGTCGGACGTCTGTACGGCCTTGCTGTTGATTTCGTAGGCGCGCTGGGTCTGGATCATGCTGACCAGCTCCTCGACCACGTTGACGTTCGACGCTTCGACGTAGTTCTGCTGCAGAATGCCGGCGCCGTTCAGACCTGGCACGGTCGGGTTCGGTGCGCCCGAGGCGTCGGTCTGCACGTACAGGTTCTCGCCCAGGCTTTCCAGACCGGTCGGGTTCATGAAGGTCGCCAATTGCAGCTGGCCGACCTGCACGTTATTGGCATTGCCCGGCTGCGTGACCGACACCGTGCCGTCGCGCGCGATGGTCAGCGAGGTCGAGTTGGCCGGGATGGCGATGGCCGGCTCGATCACGAAGCCGCTGGCGGTCACCAGCTGGCCGTTCTGATCGACCTGGAACGAGCCGTCGCGGGTGTACGCCGTGGTGCCGTCCGGCAGCGTGACCTGGAAGAAGCCCTGGCCGATGATGGCCACGTCCTTGGCATTGCCGGTCTGCTGGGGATTGCCCTGCGTGTGGATGCGCTCGGTGGCGACCGGGCGCACACCGGTACCGAGCTGCAGGCCCGACGGCAGCGTGGTCTGATCCGACGACAGCGCGCCCGGCTGGCGGATGGTCTGGTACATCAGTTCCTCGAACACCGCGCGGCTGCGCTTGAAGCCCGTGGTCGACACGTTGGCCAGGTTGTTCGAGATCACGTCCATCTGCGTCTGCTGCGCATCGAGGCCGGTCTTCGCAATCCAGAGAGAGCGGTTCATGGTGTTCCTTGGGTGGCGGGCACGCGCGGCGGCGTGCCCTGTCGATTCATTGGTGGGCGCGTGGCTGGGCGAGTGGGCGGCGCTTAACGGTTCGACAGCAGCGCATTGGCGCGCTGCTCGTTGGCGTCCGCGCCCTGGATCATCTTGATCTGCATCTCGAAGCGGCGCGCGTTGGCGATCATGTCGACCATCGCCTCGACCGGATTGACATTGCTGCCTTCCAGCGCGCCGGCAATCACGCGCACGGTCTGGTCGGTCTCCAGCGGCGCGGCGCCGGGCCGCAGCCGGAACAGGCCGTCGTCGCCGCGGGCGATCGCATCGGGCGGCGGATTGACCAGCCGCAGCCGGCCCACCTGCGCGAGGCCATTGGCGGTCTCGCCGGGGCCGCGCGCGGTGATGGTGCCGTCGTTGCCGATCGTCACCGTCGAGCCGGGCGGCACCGCGATCGGGCCGCCGTCGCCGAGCACCTGCAGGCCGTTCGAGGTCAGCAGCTGGCCGTCCGGGCCCACCTGCAGCGAGCCGGCGCGGGTATAGCCTTCCGCGCCGTCGCGCCCCTGCACCGCCAGCCAGCCGTTGCCCTTGATCGCGATATCGAGCGGACGCTCGGTATAGGTCAGGGGCCCGGCCTTCATGTCGGCGCCGGGCGTGCTGGCCAGCGTGAAGGCGCGGGTGGGCGTCTCCTGGCCGACCACCGGCACCGCGCGGAACATGTTGACCTGCGCGCGAAAGCCCGTGGTCGACACGTTGGCCAGGTTGTTGGCCACCGCGGCCTGCTGGTCCAGCGTCTGTTTGGCGCCCGACAGGGCGGTGTAGATCAGGCGATCCATCTGCGATTCCTATCCAATGCTTGCCGCTACCGTCGCCGTGCCGATCAGATGTTGACCAGCGTCTGCAGCACCTGGTCCTGCGCCTGGATGGTCTGTGCGTTGGCCTGGTAGTTGCGCTGCGCAATGATCAGGTTGACCAGCTGGCCCGACAGGTCGACGTTCGACGCTTCCACCGCGTTCGATTGCAGCTGACCCATGCTGCCGCCCGGCGAGCCGAGCAGCGGCTGGCCCGAGGCGCCGGTGGCGCTCCAGACGTTGTCGCCCTCGGGCTTGAGCCCTTCCACGTTGCCGAACGTGGCCATCACGACCTGGCCCAGCGACTGCGTCTGCTCGTTCGAGTAGCTGCCGAGGATGGTGCCGTCGGCTTCGATCGAGAAGCCCAGCAGCGAGCCCGAGGTATAGCCGTTCTGCACGATCGACTTCGGATCGTTGTCGTCGCCGAACTGCGTGGTGCCGGCCAGATCCAGCTGGATGTTCATCGCGGCGGCGCCGTTCGCGGCCGGCACGGTCACCGGAATCGTCGCGCCCGGCGCCGGCGTGACCAGCGCGCCGTTCAGGTCGAAGCGCATCGCGTTCGGACCCGACAGTTGCGCGCCGGTGGCGTCGGTCACGTAGACCTGCCAGTCGGTGCCGGTGGCGTCGGTCGCGCCCTTGCGGAAGTAGGCCGTGACCTGCTGCGCATTGCCCAGCGAGTCGAACACCTCGATGGTGCTGCTGTAGTTGAACATCGCGGCGGCGGGCGGGTTGCCGGCCGATGTCGCGAACGGCACGGTCGGCGCGGTGCCGCGCGAGTCCAGGTTGTATTGCGCGGTGATGCGGTCGGTGGCCTTCGGCGCCATCTGGGCGCTCGACACCACCAGCGGTTGCGGCTGCACGCCGCCGCCCGGCTGCACGCCGGCCGGATAGCCGGTCAGCTGCAGGCCCTGCGCGTTGGTGATGCGGCCGTCGTCGGTGCGCAGGAACTGGCCATTGCGCGAGAAGAACACCGAGCCGTCGGCGCCCACCATGCGGAAGAAGCCGTTGCCGCCGGTGATCGCCACGTCCAGCGAGCGGCCGCTCGCCTCGATATTGCCCTGCGTGAACGACTGCACCACCGAGTTCACGCGCGTGCCCAGGCCGACCTTCGAGCCGGCGTACACGTCGGCGAACTGCGCGGTCGACTGCTTGAAGCCGACGGTGTTCGCGTTGGCGATGTTGTTGCCGATCACGTCCAGATTCTGTGCCGCGGCGTTGATGCCGCTGACTCCTTGACCGAAACCCATGATTTCCCCTTGTTACGCGTCGTACGAAGTTGCCCGCGTCGGCGCCCGTGGCACCGCCGCGCTGGCGTTCTGTTGAATACCGATTACCGAATACCGATTAAAGGATCTTGCGGACGTCGTCGACCAGCGCGGTATGGCCGCCGCCGATATCGACCAGCACGCCATTGGCGTCGCCGCTGATGGCCTGCACCTTGCCGTAGACCAGTGCCACGGGCTGCACGCTCTTGCCGTCCGCGGTCGCGCTGACCTTGAACGTGTATTCGCCGTCCGGCACGGCGGCGCCGGCGTTGTTCTTGCCGTCCCAGCTGACGTCGTGCACGCCGGCGGTCTGCCCCTTCATGTCGATGGTGCGCACCACGTTGCCGTCCTTGTCCAGCACGTCGACGGTGACCGCGTCGGCGGTGGCGGGCAGATCGATGCCGAACTGGCTTGGCTTGCCGCCGGCGACGTCCACTTCCTTGCCGGGCACCATCACCGTGCGGCCGATCAGCGCGGCCGAATCCATCGCGCGGCTGGCGCTGACCTGGTTCAGCAGCTGGGCCAGCGTCGCGTTCATCGTCTGCATGCCGCTGACCGTGCTGATCTGCGCGAGCTGCGAGGTCAGCTGCGCGTTGTCCATCGGCTTGAGCGGGTCCTGGTTGTTCATCTGCGTGACGAGCATCTTCAGGAAGTTGTTCTGCAGGTCCGCGGCGCTGGACGCGCTGTTGGCCAGCTGGTTGGCAGCGCTGTTGTTGTTGCTGACGGGTGGCGTGGTGGTCATCGTTGGTCCCGTTGGTCCGGTTGGTCCGGTCGATATGGCGGAATCACTGACCGATGGTCAGCGTCTTGAGCATCATGTTCTTGGCGGAGTTCAACACCTCGACGTTGGCCTGGTAGGACCGCGACGCCGAGATCATGTTGACCATCTCCTCCACCGGATTGACGTTGGGCATCACCACGTAGCCGTCGGCATTGGCCAGCGGATGGGTGGGGTTGTGCACCATGCGGGGCGGCGAGGGGTCTTCCATCACGCCGCGCACCTGCACGCCGCCGATGTCGGCCTGGCCGGGCGTCGGCGCGAGACCGAACACCACCTGCTTGGCGCGATACGGCTGGCCGTTGGGCGCCACCGCGCTGTCCGCATTGGCCAGGTTCGAGGCCGTGACGTTCATGCGCTGCGACTGCGCGGCCATCGCCGAGCCCGTCACGTCGAAGATATTCATTGCCGGCATGGTTTCCTCACGACTGGATGGCGGACAACATGCCCTTGATCTTGGCGTTCATCACCGTCAGGCCGAACTCGTACTTGACCGAGTTGTCGGCGAACGCGACGCGCTCGGTGTCCATTTCGACGGTGTTGCCGTCGATGCTCGATTGCATCGGAATGCGGTACGCCAGCTCGAACTCGCTGGCGACCGAGGCCTGGCCCGGCAGATGGCGCGTCGAGGTGGTCGACAGCGACACGCCGTTGGCCTGCCGCCCGCGCTCGACCGATTCGGACAGCTGGCTGGCAAAGTCGAAGTCGCGGGCCTTGAAGCCCGGCGTATCGGCATTGGCGATATTGGCGGCGATCACCGATTGCCGCTGATTGCGCAGGTTCAACGCTTCCTGCTGGAAACGGAACGCCGCATCGAGTCTGTCGATCATGTCCGTATCTCGCTATCTCTCGCTATCGAGGAACGTGTGACGAAACCACGCGCCCCTGCGTCGGCAAGGGCGTGAGGGCGGCCGGGCATGGACCCGGCCTTCTTTACGGGTGCCATCTTAGGTGCCGGGTGGCCAGTGCAATCGGATGAATAGGACGGGGAAATCTGCGCATTTCGGGCGCAGGCCGCGCAGGCGGCTGCCTACAATGAGGTCTCGTTGCCGGGCTCATCGCCTCCGCGCGCGCGCCCGCGCCCGGCTTGCCCATTTGCTTTTCGCTCCGCCTGCTGGGATCACGCCATGTCTCGCTCGCTTCGTTGCTCGCACCGTTGCTCGCACCGTTGCTCGCCCCGTCGCTCGCGCCGATCGGCACCGGCCCGCCTCGCCGTGCTGGCGCTGTGCGCCGCGCTGCCATGGACCGCCGCGCTCGCGGCGACCGCCACGACGACGCCCGCGCCGCCCTCGCCGCCCGCGCCGCCACAGGCTGCGCAGCCCTCGCCGTTTACCGACGATCCGGTACGGGTCGCGGTCGAGCAATTCCTGCTGCGCGAGACCGCCGGGCTGCCGGGCAAGGCCAGCATCCAGGTGGTGCCCCCGTCCGGCGGACGCGCGCGCGAATGCGTGTCGCCGCAGCCGTTCCTGCCGGGCGGCGCGGCCGCCTGGGGCCGCGTCTCGGTCGGCGTGCGCTGCGGCGGCGAGCGGCCGTGGACCCGTTATGTCCAGGCGCGCGTTTCGGTGGTAGCCGATTACTACGTGGCCGCGCATGCGCTGGCCCCAGGCCAGCCGATCGGCCCGGCCGATCTGGAACTGCGTCAGGGCGATCTGGCCGGCCTGCCGCGCGCGGTCGTCACCGACCCGGCTCAGCTCGAAGGCGCCGTCACGGCCAACCGGATCGCCGCCGGCTCGCCGCTGCGGATGGACATGGTCAGGAAGGCTATCGCGGTCAAGCAGGGTCAGATGGTGGCCGTGACCATCGAAGGCGAGGCCTTCCAGATCCGCAGCGAGGGCAAGATCCTGGCCGACGCCGCGCCGGGCAACACCGTACAGGTCCGGCTCAAGAGCGGGCAGGTGGTCAACGGGCTGGTCCGCGACGCCGATACGGTGGTACTGCAGCAGTAGCCCCGGCCGTCGCCACAACGTCGTTACAGCGTGTCACAATTCGCGTCCTAAAGTTTGGCGACGCCGCACCGTTAAGCTGAGCAAACCCAGCAAGGACATCCCGTGAAGATCCACCAATCGACTCTGCCGCGCACCGGCGAAGGTGCCGCTGAAAGCACTGGACGCACCGCGTCGAGCCCCGTGTCGGGCGCCGCGCCGGCCGCTGGCGGCCTGACCATGAGCCCCCTGGGCAGCCAGGTCCGCGATATCGGCTCTCGTCTGGCCCATGAGGCCGACGGCGATATCGATCACGCCAAGGTGGAGGAAATCCGCCAGGCCATCGCCGAAGGGCGCCTGAAGATGGACCCGAGCAAGATCGCAGACGGTCTGCTGGCCACGCTGCGCGAACTGACGCAGGGCAACGGCCGCTGATCGGGCCGGGCAACCGATTTCCCTACCGACTTCCTTCGACTTCGTGCCCATGAGCCAAGCCCTGATCGCCAGCATGCAGCAGGAAACGCAAGCCATCGCGGCATTCGTCGACGCCCTGCAGCAGGAACGGACCGCGATTCGCACCGGCGACTTCCAGTCGCTGGGCGAGCTGGTACAGAGCAAGCATCAGCTGGCGCAGCAGATCGCCCAGCTGGGCACCGCGCGCCAGGCACAGATGGCTGCGCTCGGCATCCGCGTCGGCAACGGCCGGCAACTGGTGGGATTGCATATCGACGAAGGCGTCGCCACCGCCTGGCGCACGCTGATGCTGACCGCGCGCGCCGCGGCCGAAGCCAATACGCTGAACGGCGCCGTGGTGTCGGCGCATCTGGAATACACCCAGGAAGCACTGCAGACGCTGCGCCAGCGCGGCGACACGGCCACCGTCTACGGCCGCAATGGCCTCGCGCAGGCTGGCCCCCGCGGCGTCAGCCTGGCCAGCGGCTGAGCGTCTGTATCATCCTCACGCGGTCGGCTCGACCGTGCTGGCGCGCCGGCCGCGCGCCTCCAGCAGGAAATAGCCGATCGTCGCCGGCAGCATCGGCAGCAGGTAGTACATCGCCCGATAGGCCAGCAGCGCCGCCAGCAGCGCATGGTGTGGGACGCGATCGCCCAGCAGCACCACGAACACGGTTTCGAGCACGCCCAGGCCGGCCGGGATATGCGCGACCGCGCCGGCGATGCTGCCGATCAGCACCACGCCCAGCACCACCAGCAGCGGCACCGACGACGGCAGCAGCGTCTGGATGATGGCCGAGATGGTCAGCCAGTTGGTGATCGACAGCGCGCACTGCATCACCGCGAAGCGCAGCGGCGGCAGATGGAAGGCATGGCCGCGGACGGTCCAGCGGCGGCGCCGGGCCTTTGCACACGCAAGCAAATAGGCGGCAACCACGGCGAGCAACGCAAAGCCCGCGATCTGCAGCAGCGTCGCATTCAGCCCCCATTCGACCGGCAGCACCACCGTCCGTGCGGCCAGCACCGCGCCGAGCAGGGCCAGATAGCCGATCCAGTTGCTGACCACGCCGATGGTATAGACCGAGGCGATCTGCGCGCCCGACAGTCCGGCTCCTGAATACAGGCGATAACGAATGCCGAGCCCGCCGACCAGCGCGCCCAGGTTCAGATTGAAGGCGTAGCTGACGAACGCGATCACCAGCACGCGTGGCGACGACAGCCGATGCCGCGCATACCAGCGGCCCAGCAGATCGAACGCGGAATGCCAGAAGTAGCTGAGTATCACCAGCAGCGCGGCCGGGGTGAGCGTGCGGAAGTCGTATTCCTGCAGCGTGACCCAGACCTCGGCCCACTCGACCTTGGCCAGCTTCCTGACCACCAGCACCACCACCAGCGCGACGAAGACGATGCCCAGTACGCGGCGCACCTGCGCCCAGCGGCTGCGCCGCCGTGTTCCCGCGGAATGCGTCGCCTGTCTTGCCGTCATCCGGTTGCCGTCATCGATTTGCCGTCGTGGGGTCGCCGTCATCTATCTGCCGTCATCCAATTGCGGTCATCCAATCGCCATCGTCGAACTTGCCGTCATCTATTCCGCGCCGCTGGCGCCCCGCTTCAACACCGGAAATCGCCAGGGCCGGCGCGGCGGCTCGGCCGTGGCGACCACCAGCTTCGGCGTGTGGGCCGGCAGCCAGCCCGCCCAGGCGGGGAAGCGGCGCAGGAAGTGGAACATCAGCGTGGTCGCCGCCAGCTGCAGCGGCGCGCGCGGCGTCTCGCGATCGGGCGGGATCTCGCGGCAGGCATTGACCATCAGCGTGTCGAGATTGGCGCGCAGCTCGCGGGCAAAGCCGGCGTCGCGGATCACCAGGTTGGCTTCCAGATTCAGCGACAGGCTCAGCGGGTCGAGGTTGCTCGAACCCACCGTCGACCAGTCGCGGTCGATCACCGCGACCTTGCCGTGCAGCGGGCGCTCGCAATATTCGAAGATGCGCACGCCGGCGTCCTGCAGGTGGGCGTACAGCATGTCCGCCATCCGCTTGACCCACAGCATGTCCGGGTTGCCCTGCAGAATCAGCCGCACGTCGACGCCGCGCTGCGCCGCCTCGCAGATCGCATGCAACAGACGGTAGCCCGGCAGGAAGTAGGCGTTGGCGATCACGATCTGATGCCGTGCGGCGCGGATCGCCTGCAGGTACTCCCATTCGATATCGGTCGGATGCGCGTCGTTGTCGCGCGTGACCAGCCAGGCTGCCATGGTGCCGGCCGGCGGCGCGGGCGGTACCGCGGGCACCTCGACATCGCCCGGCGGCAGCGTCTGCACGAGGAAGCGATGCACCTCGTGGGCGGCCGGTCCTTCCACCTCGACCGCGTAGTCCTGCTTGGCCTGCGGGCCGTGGTCGGTCAGATGCTGCGCGGAGAAGTTGATGCCGCCGATGAAGGCGATGCGTCCGTCGATCGCGACCAGCTTGCGATGCAGCCGGCGAAACAGATTGGTCCGCACGCCCAGCAGCCGCCGGCGCGGCGCGAAGATATGGAAGCGCACGCCGGCCGCGACCATGCCGGAGACGAACTCCGGCGGCAGGTCGGGCGACCCGTAGCCGTCGACGGTGATCGCCACGTGCACGCCGCGCCGGGCCGCCGCGATCAACGCCTCGCGCAGCGCCACGCCGACGCGGTCGTCGAACAGGATGAAGGTTTCCAGCAGCACGCTGGTCTGCGCGGCGGCAATTGCGGCGAATACACGCGGGAAATACTCGTCGCCGTTTTCCAGCAGGCGGATGCGATTACCGCTGGTTCGGTTGGGGCTCATTTCGATGTCTCGCTGCCATATTCTCGCTAGGCAACAAGCACATTCAATGCCACCCGCCCCGGGCCGGCAAGACCACCACAAATCACATCGTTACAACGGCGACTTTCAGGTCACCTTGCGGCGCATCGTGGCGAATGCGATTCAGCGGTAGTTGACCGTGACCTGGCTGGTCTGGCCTTGCAGCACGGGCGTCAGCGGGCCTTGTCCAGGTATCCGGAAGGCGAACACGAAGCCCTTGTCGGCATCGTCGCCGCGGAAGGCATCCGTCTTGCCTTCGGGCCCCGGCAGCAGCACGCAGCGATTGGCATTACAGAGATAGGCTTGCAGATTTGGCGGTGGCACCCGGGCAAAACGGTAACGCCAGCGCACCGCGGTGATCACTCCCTCCGACTGCGTCAGATAGCCGCTGGGTAGGATAGGCGCCGACAAAGCCCGCACGCCGCGGCCATGCAACGCCGGCGCCGGCACCGACGCGGTCCAGGCATGGCGCGAGTCGCCGCCGAAGTTGGTGTGGATCAACGGCGAGGCCGCTACGCCGGTCGCCGTCACGGTCGCCGTCATCGACAGCAGCACGGCGACCGCGCGGGAGACGCGGCCAGACATCACAGCAGCCCGCGCAACTGGCTGCGCAGCCGGTTGATCGCCTGGCTGCGGATCTGGCACACGCGCGACTCGGTGACCTCGAGCACCGCGCCGATCTCGCGCAGGTTCAGCTCCTGGTCGTAGCACAGCGACAGCACCAGCTTCTCGCGCTCGGGCAAGCGCTCGATCGCGCGGATCAGCGCGCCGCGCATGCCGCTCTCCATCAGCAGCGTCAGCGGATTGCCGTCCTCGCTGACGGTCAGATGGCGATCGAGGAAATCCTCCTCGCCGGAGCGCTCGAAGTCCTCGTAGTGCAGCAGCTGGCAGCCATAGACCTCGTTGAGCATGCTCTGGTATTCGTCCAGCGGCATCTCCAGCTCGTCGGCGACCTCCGAGTCCAGCGGTGCGCGGCCGAGCTTCTGCTCCAGCGCGCGCACGGTCCGTTCGATCCGTCGCGTCGATTGGCGCAGACTGCGCGACTGCCAGTCATTGGCGCGTACCTCGTCGAGCATCGCGCCGCGGATACGCTGGCTCGCATAGGTCTCGAAGCGCGCGCCATGCGTGTCTTCGTAGCGGCGCGCGGCGTCGAGCAGGCCGATCATGCCGGCCTGGATCAGGTCGTCCAGTTGCACGCTGGCCGGCAGCTTGGCCGCCAGTTGCAGCGCGATGCGCCGTACCAGCGGCGCATGGGTCTGGACGGTGTCGGTCTGTTCGAGCTTTCCCTGGATCGTGTACATGGTGGAATTCTCGTGAGGGCTAGCAGGCCATCGCCGATGCGGGCGGCACAGCGCTTGCGGAAGCGTGTCTGGCAGCGGTCGCTGCGCCGGTGGCGGGCATCGGTTCGGGATCGGATGGAAGGGGCCAGCCAGCGATGCTGGCGGCAAGTCGGCGCAGCATCGCGGTGGCTGGCGCACCGGGGAACGCATCGACCACGCCGCGCGCCAGCGCCGTGCTGCGCGCGACCAGCGGGTCGGCCGGCAGCACGCCGGCGCAGCGCGCCTGCACGCCCAGGTATTGGCCGGCCGTGCGCGCCAGATTGCCGGCGATCGCGATCGCCGACGCTTCGCTGGCGGCGCCGTTGACGACCAGCTCGAACTGCCGGCAGGCGTAGCGGTGATGCAGCCGCTTGATGCAGGCGTAGGCCGCGGTCAGCGATTGGCGCTCGGGCCGCATCACCACCACCAGGTTGTGCGCCGCGCCGGAGAAGCGCGACAGCGCCCCATCGGCGCCGACACGCGCATCGCTGACGACGGTGCGAAAGCCCTGCAGCGCCTGCAGCGGGCCCCAGGCCAAAGGGTCGCCTGGCAGCAGCGCGGGCATGCCGGGTTCGCGGCGTCCCAGCGCGGCGTCGACCGCGATGGCGCCGCCCAGCACCTGGGCCAGCGTGCCGGCAGGCGAGGCCCCGGCCAGGCGCGTTGCGCGCGCGTGCGACAGGTCTTCATCGACCAGCAGCACATGCTCGCCCTGCATCGCCAGCGCATGCGCCAGGCCCAGCGCAACCGTGGTCGCACCGGCACCCGGCTCGCAACCGAGCACGGCAATACGGCGGGTGGCGCGCGGCGCCAGCATGCGGCGCAGGCTTTCGGCCTGATCGACGGCAAGCATGTTCAACTCAGTCTCCGAGCGCGGCCAGATCGAACTTCGCGGACGCGTTCGCAGGCGAGCCGGCGGCCGTCTGCGTCATTCGCTGCGCGAGATGCTGTGCGGATTCGGGCAGGGCCGACGTCGCCAGCACAGGCTCGGCCGCGACCTTCGCGGCGGGCATTGCTTCGGCCGCTGCGTCGTTTTGGTTCCGCACGGCCGTAGCCTCGGCGGCGGGACGGCCGGGGAAGTTTTCCAGCACGTCGAGCAGGGCCAGCAGGCGGCCCAGCCCCTCGAGCAGCGCGGCCGCGCCCGGCACCGCATCCCTGGCGGCGGCACGGCCTGCCAGGCCGGCGAGGCAATCGATCGCCGCCGCGTCCGGCGCATGGGCCAGCCGCAATGCGGTCATGCCGGCTTGCAGCGCGACCAGCGCATCGACGTCAAAGGCTTGCGGCGACGTGCCGGCCGGACGGCCGAGATGGTCCAGCGCATGACGCAGCGTGCGGCATTGCAGCGCCGCGGCCTCGCCCCAGCGCGCCCACTGGGCGAGCTGTGCGCCGGCACCGGCGAGCGCCGGATCTGCCAGCAGATAGTCGACGGCCAGCGTCTGGCCGCTGACTCGCTCGATGGTGCGCACCACCAGCAGCACGGCGTCGATGCCGCCCTCGGTGGCGGCGCTGCGCGCCGCGCGCGCCTGTCCTTCGATCACGCGCACCCGGGTCTGTGCGATCCATTGCACCGCGTCGCGGTCGCGCCAGCGCAGTTCGGCCTGCGCGTGGAAGGTCAGCGTGTCGGCCAGCGCATCGAGCTTCCATGCCGTGCCATCGCACAGCACGCGGGCGCTCTTGCGCGCGCAAGCCAGCCAGCGTTCGCCGCTCGACTGCCAGCGTTGCAGCGCGGCGCCGGCCGGCATCGTGTCGAGCAGATGCACGACGGTCCGGCGCGCGGCCAGCGCGGCACGCCAGTCGGCCATCTCTTCATCCCAGCCGCTGGCCTGCGCCGTGCGCACCAGCGGCGTGACGGTGGCCATCAACGGTATGCCGTCGCGATCGCCGAGCCACAGCGTGTGCTGCCAGGGCTGCGGCGCGCGGCGGCCCGGCACCGCGCACGGCAGCGTCACGGAGGCGGACAGCACGAAGTGTTCGCAATGGCGGCTGGCGTCCTGGCAGACGGCATCGCGGACCTGGCGGACCAGCGGTCGCAGTTCGGTGCGGGCGCCACGGCCAGACCACAGCTCGCGCAGCAGCGCAAAACCATAGGGGCCCTCGCGCAGCGCGTTGACGCAGGCGCCCACGGCATGGCCGCTGTCGGCGATCGTTCGAAGCACGTCGTGCGCTTCGTTGCGGGCGCCGTGGCCGGTGTCGCCGGCATCGTCGCTGCCTTGTGCGGCCAGCGCGCGACGCGCGGCCTGCGCATCGGCGAACACCGAGCCGCGGCGCGGCATCAGGAAGGCGCGCTCGACCAGTGCGTCGCCGCGTGCCAGTTCCAGATGCTCGGGCACGCGCTGGCCGGTCGAGGCGTAGAAGACCGGCAGCCGGTGCCGGATCACCACGTCGAGCACCGAACCGAGGTGGGTGGCTTCGTCGAGCTTGCTGATGATGCAGCCGTCGATGCCGGCGCCCGGCGCGGCGTCGTGGCGGTAGGCGTGCACCACCTCGTTGAGCGTATCGCCGTGGCTGGCGCCGTTGAGCAGCAGCACGCGCTGCACCGGCGCGGGCACGCCGGCCAGCATCGCGATCTGCTCGGACAGATTGCGGTCGCGCTGGCTCATGCCGACGGTATCGATGATGACCAGATGCTTCTGCGACAGTGCGCCGAGCGCGAAGCGCAGGTCGGCGGCGTCCTTGACCGCATGCACGGGCACGCCGAGGATGTCGCCGTAGATGCGCAGTTGTTCGTGCGCGCCGATACGGAAGGTGTCGGTGGTCAGCAGCGCCAGCTTGTCGGCGCCGTGCTTCAGCACGAAGCGGGCGGCCAACTTGGCGGTGGTGGTGGTCTTGCCGACGCCGGTCGGGCCGACCAGCGCGAGCACGCCGCCCTGACCGAACAGGGCGTCTTCGTCGGCCAGCACCGGCACCTTGCTGGCGATCTCCTGGCGGATCCAGCCCATCGCCGCGGGGCGATCGTAGCCGGCCGGCAGCCGCGCCAGCAGCGTGCGCGCCAGTTGCGCGGAAAAGCCCGCGCCCACCAGCCATTCGAACAGCGACTCGCGCAGCGGATCGGCGGCGGCGGCCGGCACGGCAGGGACCGCGATGCCCGACAGCTGCCGCTCGATCAGCGCGCGCATCGATTGCAGTTCGCCGCGCAGGTCGCCCAGCGCGTCCTGCTCGCGGGCCTCGGCCTCGAAAGCCGGTGCGGAAATCGGTGCCGGCATCGCCGGCTGATAGGCCGGCGCGCTGCTCGACAGCGTGTCGAGCTCGGTGTCGCTCATCGCGACGATCTCCACGCCGCCCTCGACGGTACGGTTCGACAGCACCACGGCGTCGGGACCCATCGCCTCGCGCACCCGACGCAGGGCTTCGCGGCCGGTGGCCGCCACAAATTTGGCTACGCTCATGTTTCGCGACCCTTGTTTCAGCGGGATCCAGCGGCACCGCCGGTCATGGCAATGAATCGGTGTTCGGTTGTCCGGCACCGCGGCATGGCATGGCGGTGCCGCGATGGTGTCGGCGTACGGCCGACGGGCGCCGGCCGGTCTGTTGTCGCGCGGTGGCAGCGGGCGTCTCGCGCAGGGAAGAGAAGCGGGACGTTGCGGGGATCGCCGCATTCGGCCATCGATACCACGTTGCGAAGCGGCAGCCGGCCTCCTCGACGTATCGATTATGCGAGCGGGAGTCTTGTGCTATTGGGCTGAATAGGCGGGGGATTGCGGCGCTATTTGGGCGATGACGACACCGCATGGCCTCGTCTCAGGGTTAACGGCAGCGCGCGGCATTTCTTTCGGCCCGTGATGAAAAACAGGCGACGGAGAGTGCCCCCGTCGCCTGTTCGCGCCGCGTATGCGACGCCGGCCCGGTCGAAATCAACTCAGCCCGCGCCGCCGATCATCGCGGTGATACGGATGTTGCGGTTGTCCGGCACCTCGGAGTGCGACAACACCCGCAGTTGCGGCATGGTCCGTCGCAGGAAGCGGGACAGCAGCGGCCGCAGCGCATGCGGGACCAGCAGCACCGGGTCCAGACCCAGTTGTTCCTGGCGTGCCACCGCACCCTGCGCCTGCTGCAGCAGCGCATCGGCCAGGCCAGGTTCGATGCTGCCGCCCGAGTTCAACGCCTGCGACAGCACGCGCTCCAGGCCGGCGTCGAGACCGATCACCTGCAGGTCGGCGCCGTTCGGGAACCACTGCTGCGTGATCGCGCGGCCCAGTGCCATGCGCACCAGCGCGGTCAGCTCGTTCGGGTCGCTGATCTTCGGCGCATGTTCGGCGATCACTTCGAGGATGGTGCGCATGTCGCGGATCGGCACGCTTTCGTCCAGCAGGTTCTGCAGCACCTTCTGCAGTGCCGTCAGCGTGATGGTCTTGGGCACCAGATCCTCGGTCAGCTTCGGCGACTCCTTGGCGATGCGGTCCAGCAGTTGCTGCACTTCCTGGCGGCCCAGCAGCTCCGCCGCATGCTGATGAATCAGATGGTTCAAATGCGTGGCGACCACGGTGCTGGCATCGACCACGGTATAGCCGAGCGCCTGCGCCTGTTCCTTGATGCCGCTGTCGATCCAGACCGCCGGCAGGCCGAAGGCCGGGTCGCGCGTCGGCGTGCCGGGCAGCGTGCCGCTGACCTGGCCCGGATCGATCGCCATCCATTGGCCCGGCACGGCCTCGCCGTAGCCGATCTCGACGCCCTTGAGCGTGATGCGGTAGGCGTTGGGCTTCAGTTCCAGGTTGTCGCGGATATGGACCACCGGCACCAGGAAGCCGACCTCCTGCGCCACCTTCTTGCGGATGCTCTTGATTCGGCCCAGCAGCTCGCCGTTCTGCGCGCGGTCGACCAGCGGAATCAGCCGGTAGCCGACCTCCATGCCAAGCGGATCGACCAGCGTGACGTCGTCCCAGGTGGCCTCGGTGTTCTCGTTCGCCAGCGCCGGCGCCCGCTCTTCCCGCTTGGCGGTCTGCCTGGCCGCCAGCTTGCGCTTGCCGACATAGGTGCCGAACCAGATCAGGCCCCCGGCCAGCAGCAGGAAGGCGACGTGCGGCATGCCGGGAATGATGCCGAGCAGGCCGATGATGCCGCCCGTCAGATACAGCACGCGCGGATCGGAGAACAGCTGGCCGGTCAGCTGCTCGCCGACGTCCTGCTCGTTCGACACGCGCGAGACGATGACACCGGCCGCGGTCGAGATCACCAGCGCCGGAATCTGCGCGACCAAACCATCGCCGATGGTCAGCAGCGTGTAGTTGCGCACCGCCGTCGAAAAGTCCAGGTCGTGCTGGATCATGCCGACCACCATGCCGGCAAAGACGTTGATGAACATGATCAGCAGGCCGGCGATCGCGTCGCCGCGCACAAACTTGCTGGCGCCGTCCATCGCGCCGTAGAAGTCCGATTCCTGCGCGACTTCGGCACGGCGCTTGCGCGCGCCCTCCTCGTTGATCAGGCCGGCGTTCAGGTCGGCGTCGATCGCCATCTGCTTGCCCGGCATCGCGTCCAGCATGAAGCGCGCGCCGACCTCGGCGATCCGGCCCGCGCCCTTGGTGATCACCATGAAGTTGATCACCACCAGGATCGCGAACACCACGATGCCGACCGCGAAGTTGCCGCCGACCAGGAAGTGGCCGAAGGCCTCGATCACCTTGCCGGCGGCGTCCGGACCCTTGTGGCCCTCGAGCAGCACCACGCGGGTCGACGCGACATTCAGCGACAGCCGCAGCAGCGTGGAGAACAGCAGCACGGCCGGAAACGCCGCGAAGTCCAGCGGCCGCTGCGTGTACATGCCGACCAGCAGCACCATGATCGACAGCGCGATATTGAAGGTGAACAGCAGATCGAGCAGGAACGGCGGCAGCGGCAGCACCATCATGCCGAGGATCATCACGATCAGCAGCGGCCCGGCCAGTGCCTTCAGCTGACCGGCGGACTGCCCGGCAGGCAGTCGGAACAGCGAATTCAGTGCATTCATGCGCGGCTTTCCGGTACGGCGAGTTCATCGGGCACCGGCAGGCCGGTCGGGGCCTCGGGCAGCGGCCCGTTGGCGTGGTGCCAGTGTTTCAGTTGATAGACCCAGGCCAGCACCTCCGCGACGGCGGTGTACAGCCCGGACGGGATCTCGTGGCCCAGTTCGACATGCCGGTGCAGCGCGCGCGCCAGCGGCGGCGCGGACAGGATGGGCACGCGATGCTCGGCGGCCAGTTCGCGGATGCGGGCGGCCACCTCTTCGGTGCCCTTGGCGACTACGCGAGGGGCGCCCATGCGGCCCTCTTCGTAGCGCAGCGCCACGGCGAAGTGGGTCGGGTTGGTGACCACCACGTCGGCCTTGGGCACTTCGGCCATCATCCGGCGCCGCGCCATCTGGCGTTGCAGCTGACGGATGCGGCCCTTGACGTGCGGGTTGCCCTCGCTTTCCTTGTGCTCCTGCTTGACCTCTTCCTTGGTCATGCGCAGCTTCTTGAAGTAATCGAAGAACTGCCAGGGCACGTCGATCGCCGCGACCAGCAGCAGCGAGCCGGCGGCCAGCGCACAGCACAGCAGCACCAGTTCGAGCAGGCGCAGCAGCGCCTCGTGGATCGGGGCGTTCATCAGCGCCACCGCATCGGGCAGATGGCGCCACAGCACCCAGAAACCCACGCCGCCCACCAGCAGCGACTTGGCGACGGCCTTGGTCAGCTCGACCAGCGACTGCATCGAGAACAGCCGTCCCAGTCCCTTGAACGGGGACAGCCGCGAGAAATCGGGCATCAGCGACTTGGTGGAGAACAGCCACCCGCCCAGCGCCAACGGCGCCAGCAGTGCCGCGACGGCAAACAGCAGCAGCAGAGGCAGCACGCCCAGCAGCGATTCCCACACCAGTTGCGCGAAGCCAGCCAGCATGCGGGCCGGATCGTGGGCCACCGCGGGCTCGAACGACAGCGCCGCCCGCATCACGGTATCGAGCTTGCGCCCCAGCATGCCGCCCAGACCCCACAGCCCGGCGACGCCGGCCATCAGCATCACGAAGGTGCCGAGCTCGCGCGAACGCACCACCTGCCCCTCCTCGCGCGCCTTTTCCAGGCGCCGGGGTGAGGCGGGTTCGGTTTTTTCGAGATCGCTTTCTTCGGACATGGCCGCTCCGTGGCGAAGCGGCATGCTGCCCTTCGACCGGGTCGATTATCGGAGCGGGGGTGCCGGAGTATTAGGGCGAATAGGCGGGGGATTGCGGCGCTATTTGGGCGATGGCAGGGGCCTGCCGCCAACGCGGATCGCCCCCCGGACCGGCCAGGCGAGCCCGACCGGCCGGGTCCGGCCCCATTGGGCAACCTTCCAATCGGATCTGCAGGAGCCAGCCGATTTGCGCAAGCGGCTCGTCCGCGCTTGCCAAATTCTTTCGGCTTCGTCCTCACCGGTTCCCTGCCCCTCGATCCTGGAGAACACCATGCCGCTCGAGTTCGTCATCTCGTCGTCCGGCGCAGCGATCGCCGCCGCGTCGCGACATCCCGCCCCACCCGCTTCAGACGGCATTGCCATGCCGCCGGAAGCGGGCCGGATCAGGCTCGACACACTGCCAAAGTGCGTGCTCGCGCAGGTGGCCGGGCGGCTCGACGCCGGGGCGACGGTCGCGCTGTGCCGCGCCTCGAAGCGCCTGCATGCCGCGCTGGAACGCGACTTCGCCGCGCCGATCCGGCTTGCCGAGCGTCTGCCGTGGATCGTTGCCAATGGCGCCTTTCAGCGCTGGCTGCGCGACGCCCAGCAGATCGCGCCCGCGCAGCTTCACCGGTTGCCGGTGATGGCGCAGCTGCAGCACCTCCATCCGGACCTCCGCCAGCGGGCGCTCGGTGCGATGCTGTCGACGCTGTCCACCACGCCACCGGCGCAGCGTGCGGACAGCTTCGACACAGTGCTCGCGCTGGCGCGCGCGAATCGTGTGGGCCCGTTGACGGACTGGATCCGGTCGGCACCCGGCGGCGAGTTTCGCCTGCGGGGTACGGCCGAATGGGTCGAGCTCGCACTGACGCTGCCCGCGTGCGGGTGCACGGCGATGCTCGATGCGCTCGCCATCCGGCTCTCGCGCGAGAACGTCGGCCAGTGGAGAGACTTGCTCGATGCCATGCTGGCCCGCGCCCGCACCATGCGCGGCCCCGACCAGCGCGCCGCGCTGCTGACCGCGCTGGCACGGGCGCTGGCGCGGCCGTTCGTCGATATCGGCGGCATGCCGTGGCGCGCCGCGCTGTGGCACGAGGCGCTGCACCAGTGCGGCTCGCTGCCATCCGCGATGCGGCTGCCGATCTGGGTCGAACTGGCCAAAGGCGCCGCGCACGAACTCTCCGCGGCCGCCGACGGCGACGTAGCGGCGCAGCCCGCCGATACCTGCTGGCACAGCATCATCGAGGTCATCGCGCGTCAGATGACCCCGGCGCAAGCCAGCGAGGCGATGGTCGCCATGGTGGAGGCGGTGGATGGGCATGCCGAACTTGCCGACGACGTGGGGCCGTTGATCGCGCTGATGGCAGCGGCGAGCCGGCTGCCCGACCCGCTGGCCGTGCCGGTGCTGACCCGCGTGATCGAGCAGGCGCATCGCAACGCCTCCAGCGAAGTGTTCCGGTCAATATGGATTGCCGTATTCGATGCTTCCCATGCTCTGGAGCCCGTGCTGCAGCAGAAGGTGTTGGGCGCGCTGGGCCAGCGCCTCGGCTACGCGGACGGCATGGTCGACCGCTGGCTCGCGCTGACCGAGCGCGTGGCCGCGCTGCCCACGGCGCTGCGGTTCCGGCCCCTGCTGGACGTGCTCCACAGCGAAATGAATCCGGAGTTGCCGGCCGCGATCACGGTGCCGCGTCTGATGACGCTGCTCGACGGTTTCGACGACGACGACCGTCCCACGATGCTGGCGGCCATGATGCACGTGTACAACGACGACCTGCCCTCGTGGCGCGCCATGGTCCATGCCGCAGTTCAACTGCCGTTGCGCCAGCGGCTCGGGCCATTTCTCGCTATCGCACAGAATCTGGCCACCGGTTGTGCGCTGCCCGAGGTGGGCACCCCGCTGGCGGCGCGCCCCTACGAGGTGTCGTTTGCCACCTGGCCGACGGCCGAGCCGCAGGCGCGGCGCCAGTTCACCGAGCTGCTTGGCATGCTGACCTGGGCCGACCGCGGCGCCCTATTGCTGTCGCTGGCACCTTGCGCCCACTTCGACAGGATGATCTGGCTGATCGAGGAAGGCATGCAGCTTCCCCGCAGCGGGCGGCACGAAGTCAGGCTGTTGACGACGCTGGCCGAGCGGGCCAACCGGCTGACCGACATCAACGACGCCGTCCGGATCCTGCCGGCGTTGGCGCGCGCCATCTGCACCTTGCCGCCCGATCAGTGCGCCTCGGCGGTGTACTGGCTCGCCGATGCCTGCGCAAAGCACAACCTGAGGGGCTTGTTCGACCCGGTGCGCGACCGCTTTGACCGCGTGCTGCCGAGCGAGGACAGTCGGCCGGGCCCGCTGGCGCGCGGCGCTCTCAAACGGAAGGCGCCGGTGCCGGACATCGACGGCTGAGTGCGACGGCCGTTGCGTTGGTGCCCCGGCGCGCGACAGGCTTCAGAAGCCCAGGCTCGCCAGCAGGTCGTCGACCTGCGACTGGTCCGACACCACGTCGTGCTTGCCTTCCGGATTGACCTGCGGTCCGTTCATCAGCGTCGCCGGGCCGCTTTCCACGCGGCGCTCGGCCGGGACATTGTCGATCAGCATCTGCAGCAGTTCCTGCTCCAGCGTCTGGATCATGTCCATCATCTTCTTGATGACCTGACCGGTCAGATCCTGGAAGTCCTGCGCCATCATGATGTCCAGCAGGTGGCTGCCGGTGGCGCGGGCCTGTGCCGGCACGTCGGTCAGGAACGCCCGGGTGTCCAGCACCAGCTCGCGCGCATCGGCCAGCCCGACCGGTCGCGCAAACCAGTCCTCCCAGCGCTTGTCGAGCGCCTCGGCCTGCTTCTCGAGCCCTGCCTGAATCGGCTGCGCCAGCTCGACCGCATTCAGCGTGCGTTCGGCCGCCTTCTCGGTCATGTTGGCAATGTAGCTGAGCCGGTCGCGGGCATCGGGAATGGCCTGGGCCGCGCGCTCGATCTCCTTGTCCAAGCCCAGCTCGCGCATGCTGTCGCGCAGCATGCGAGTCAGGCTGCCGATACGCTGGATGATCTGCTCGGCGGACTCGATATTGATATTCGACGTGGTGGACATAACGGCTGCCTCAAGCCCCTTCCTTGGCGATCTTCTCGAAGATCTTGGTGATCTTCTCGTCCAGCGTCGCCGCCGTGAACGGCTTGACCACATAGCCGTTGGCGCCCGCCTGCGCGGCCGCGATGATGTTTTCCTTCTTGGCCTCGGCCGTCACCATCAGCACCGGCGTCTTGGCGATCGCCGGATCGGCGCGAATGCCCTGCAGCATGGTCAGGCCATCCATATTGGGCATGTTCCAGTCCGAGACCACGAACTGGAAGCTGCCGTCCTTGACCTTCTCCAGGCCCGCGGCGCCGTCCTCGGCTTCCTCGACGTTGGAGAAACCCAGCTCCTTGAGCAGGTTGCGGATGATGCGGCGCATGGTCGGAAAGTCGTCGACCACCAGGATCTTCATGTTCTTGTCCACTCTACGGCTCCAATACGGTTGTGGATGATTGCGTCTATCCGGACGCGCCGCGCAGGCATGCCGCGGCGCGTCCGCGTTCTGTCAAACTCGCTGCGCGCGCGCACCGAAGGTGGCCAGCCGCGCCATCACGCGCTGGCTGATGGCCGGCAGCGGCACCACCTCGTGCACCCCGCCCGCGGCGATGGCTTCCTTCGGCATGCCGAACACGATGCAGCTCTGCTCGTCCTGCGCCAGGTTGTAGGCGCCGGCCTCGTGCATCCGCAGCATGCCGCGCGCGCCGTCGCGGCCCATGCCGGTCAGGATCACGCCGATGGCGTTCTTGCCCGCATGCACGGCGGCCGAGTCGAACAGCACATCGACCGACGGCCGATGCCGGTTGACCGGCGGGTCCTGCGACAGGTGGGCGACATAGTTGGCGCCGCTGCGCGCCAGCAGCAGGTGCTGGTCGCCCGGTGCGATATAGGCGTAGCCGGGCAGCACCCGCTCGCCGTGTTCGGCCTCCTTGACCGTGATGCGGCACAGGCCGTCGAGCCGCTGCGCGAACGAGCGCGTAAAGCCGGCAGGCATATGCTGGACGATCAGCACTGCGGGCGCGTCCGGCGGCAGCGGCATCAGAAATTCCTTGATGGCCTCGGTGCCGCCGGTCGAAGCGCCGACGATGATCAGCTTTTCGGTCGACAGCAGCGGCGTGCGCAGCATCGGCGCCGGCGCGACCGGCTGGGCGCCCGGCGCAGCGGCAGGCCGCAGGCGCGCCCGCGAGGCGGCGCGCAGCTTGTCGGCGATGGTGTCGGTGTACTCGAGCAGGCCGTCACGGATACCGAGCTTGGGCTTGGTGATGAAGTCGACCGCGCCCAGTTCCAGCGCGCGCATCGTGATCTCGGACCCGCGCTCGGTCAGCGACGACACCATCAGTACCGGCATCGGCCGCAGCCGCATCAGACGCTCGAGGAAATCGAGCCCGTCCATGCGCGGCATTTCGACGTCCAGCGTCAGCACATCGGGGTTCAGGCGCTTGATCATCTCGCGCGCGACCAGCGGGTCCGGCGCGGTGCCGACCACCTCCATGTCCGGCTGGCTGTTGATGATCTCCGTCATCAGGCTGCGGATCAGCGCGGAGTCGTCCACGCAAAGCACCTTGATCTTGGCGGCGGCGGTCATGTCGAAACAGGTCCTTCGAATTCAGGAAACGGTGGAAGCGGCGCCGCGCCGCCCGAACAGCTCGACGCCGCCGCGTACCGGCGTCGACGAAATGGCACGCGCCAGCGCGCGTTCGCTGCGTTCGACGACCGCCTGGTCGTCCTGGCGCGTCAGCCGGCGCACCAGCGCGAGGCCCGTCTGCGGGAAATAGCTGACCCGGCGCGCGTGCGGTCCGCGCAGGTCCTGCGCCGCGACGCGGATCTCTTCGGTCTTCAGATAGCGCAGCACGAACTCGGCGTTGCGGTCGCCGATGTTCAGCGTCGTCATGTTGGCCAGTACCGCGCCGCCGCCGAAGACCTTGGCCTCGAGCCGCTCCCGCCGCGCGCCCATCTTCAGCAGCTCGTTGATCAGCACCTCGAGCGCATAGCAGCCGTAGCGCATGGACGCGGACAGCACGCGATCGGGCCCGGCGTTCTCGTCGTCCGGCAGCATGAAGTGGTTCATGCCGCCAATGCCTGCCTTCTCGTCGCGGATGCAGGCGGCGACGCAGGAGCCGAGCACCGTAGTCAGCACCACGTCGTCGCGCGTGACGTAATACTCGTTGGGCAGCAGCTTGATGGCCTGCTTGCCGAACTCGCGGTCGAAGTAGGTGCGGGTGGCGATCGCCTCCGGCAGCTGCGGCGTCTGCATCAGGCGGCTCCGGTCCTGGCAGCGCCGGGCGCCAGCTCGTAGACGGTCTGCCCGCGCAGCTGGAAGGCGCGCGTCACGTAGGAGAAATTTTCCGAATGGCCGGCGAACAGCAGGCCATGCGGCTTGAGCAGCGGGACGAAGCGCTCCAGGATGCGGCCCTGGGTCGGCTTGTCGAAATAGATCATCACGTTGCGGCAGAAGATCGCATCGAAGCGCTCGCGGATGCCCCAGTCGGGCGCCAGCAGGTTCAGCGGTTCGAACGTGATCGTCGAGGCGAGCTCGGGCTTGACCTTGACCTGACCGGCACGCTGCCCGGTGCCTTTCAGGAAGAACCGCTTGAGCCGTTCCTGCGACAGCCGCGCGACCTGGTCGGCCGAATAGACGCCGGTCCGCGCCTTGGCCAGGACCTGCGTGTCGATGTCGGTGGCCAGCACGGTGGCCGCCCGCTCGCCGAGCGCCTCGGCCAGCGTGATCGCAATCGAATAGGGCTCCTCGCCGGTCGACGCCGCCGCGCACCAGACCGAATACGGCCGGCCGATCCGCTTGGCGTGCTCGGCCAGCAGCGGGAAGTGATGTGCCTCGCGGAAGAACGAGGTCAGATTGGTGGTCAGCGCGTTGGTGAAGAACTCCCACTCGCCCGAGTACTCGTCGGCTTCGAGCAGCGCCAGATAGCTGGCGAAGTCGTTCAGCTGCAGCGCGCGCAGGCGCCGCGCCAGCCGGCTGTAGACCATCTCGCGCTTCTGCGCGCCCAGCGAAATGCCGGCGCGGCGGTGGATCAGCGCGCGCACCTTGTCGAAATCGCGGTCGGTCAGCAGGAAGTCGCGCGCGTCGTCCCGCAGGGCGGCGGGCGGCATGGCGGGGGCCGCGGCGCGGGGAGCTGGGGTTCGATGCGGCGTCATGTCTGCGGGTGGGTCGACGTGGGTGGCGACGTGGGTGGCGACGGGGGTCGCGATGCGGCGAAGCGGTGGCGAAGGCGAGCGGCGCGTGGGTGGCGCTCGCCCACGCTCAGGCGGTCTCGCCTTCGATCAGTTCCATCTCGGGGCTGGTCATCATCCGTTCGATGTCGAGCAGGATCAGCATGCGGCCTTCGACGGTCGCAAGACCCGTCAGATGTTCGGTCGACACCGACACGCCGAACTCCGGCGCCGGCTTGATCGCCTCGCCGGTCAGCGTCAGCACGTCCGACACGCCGTCGACCACGATGCCGACCACACGGCCGGCGATGTTCAGGATGATGACGACCGTCTGGTGGTCGTACTTGACGTTGCCGAGGCGGAACTTCATGCGCAGGTCGACGATCGGCACGATCACGCCGCGCAGGTTGGTCACGCCCTTGATGAAGTCCGGCGCATTGGCGATCCGCGTCACGCCGTCGTAGCTGCGGATCTCCTGCACCTTCAGGATGTCGATGCCGTATTCCTCGGAGCCGAGCGTGAACACCAGGAATTCCTGGCCCGCCGCCTCGCTTCCGGGGGTATCGCTATGTCCGATGCCGGCCATGATGTGTTGCTCCTTGTTGATTCCTTGTCGTCCCCGCCTTCGCGGAGACGACGGCAGTGGTACGCGTTGCCCTTACGCCAGCGCCGGCTCGTGGCGCCGCACGCCGGTGCGCTGCAGCGCGGCCACGTCGACGATCAGCGCCACGCTGCCGTCGCCGAGGATGGTTGCCGCCGAAATGCCGGGCACCTTGCGGTAGTTGGTCTCCAGGTTCTTCAGCACGACCTGGTGCTGGCCGATCAGCTGGTCGACCAGCAGCGCGAAACGCTTGCCTTCGGCCTGCAGGATGATGGCGATGCCCTGGGTCGGCTCCTGCACCGCGTTCTCGACGTTGAAGACGCGGTGCAGTTCCAGCAGCGGCAGGTATTCGCCGCGCACGTGCATCACCCGCTCGGTATTGGCGGCGGTGCGCACATCGTCGGCCTTGGGCTGCAGCGACTCCATCACGCAGTTCAGCGGCAGGATGAAGGTTTCCTCGCCGACCTTGACCGACATGCCGTCGAGGATCGCCAGCGTCAGCGGCAGCACGATGCGGGTGGTGGTGCCGTTGCCGGGGCGCGAGCTGATTTCGACGTGGCCGCCCATCTCCTGGATGTTGCGCTTGACCACGTCCATGCCGACGCCGCGGCCGGACAGATCGGTGACCGCCTCGGCGGTCGAGAAGCCCGGGGCGAAGATCAGCTGCCACACCTCCTCGTCGCTCATGCTCTCGGACACCGGCAGGCCGTTCTGCATCGCCTTGGCCAGGATCTTGTCGCGGCGCAGGCCGCCGCCGTCGTCGCTGACCTCGATCACGATATTGCCGCCGTGGTGCTGCGCCGACAGGATCAGCTGGCCGGTCGGATCCTTGCCCGCGGCGACGCGCTTGTCCGGCGTCTCGATGCCGTGGTCCAGGCTGTTGCGCACCAGATGAGTCAGCGGATCGATGATCCGTTCGATCAGACTCTTGTCCAGTTCGGTGGCCTTGCCGAAGGTCACCAGGTCGATCTGCTTGCCGAGCTTCGCGGCCAGGTCGCGGACCAGGCGCGGGAAGCGCGAGAACACATAGTCCATCGGCATCATGCGGATCGACATCACCGCTTCCTGCAGATCGCGCGCGTTGCGCTCGAGCTGGCCCATGCCGGAGAACAGGCGGTCGAACAGCACCGGGTCGAGCGACGACGCGGTCTGCGCCAGCATCGATTGCGTGATCACCAGTTCGCCGACCAGGTTGATGATCTGGTCGACCTTCTCGGTCGGCACGCGGATCGAGCCCGACTCCTGATGATGAGCGGCGGCGGCGCCGGCCTTGGCGCGCTCCTTGTCCTTGGCGGGGGCTGCCGCGGGTGCGGCTGCGGCTGCTGCTGCGGCAGGGGCCGGCGCGGCCTCCGTCTCGGCGGCGGCAGGCGCGGCGCTTGCGGCAGCCGGGGCTGCGCCGCCTGCAGGTTCGATCGCGATCTGCTCGGCGTCGATCACGAAGCAGCAGACCGCGACGATATCGTCGGGGCTGCATTGCGTCGCCAGCTCGATCGCCAGCTCGCCGTCCGTCTGCGTCTCGCCGAGGATCTCGCCCAGATTGCCGAGCTCCTCGCGCAGCAGTGCCTGGTCGTCCTTCGACACCTTGAGCAGGCGCACCTTCAGCGCGCCGCCGGCCGATGCCGTGACGGCACCGGCGGCCGGTGCGGACGCGCTGGCCGGCGCCGGCACGGCGGCCGCGGCAGCCGCTACCGGCGCGGGCGCGGGCGCGGGCGCCTCGCCGCCGGTCTCGTAGGCCAGCTGCTGCAGCACCGCACAGATGCGCGCAAGGGTCTGCGGATCGGGTTCGGTGCCGTTGCGGTAGGCGTTGAGCTGGTCTTGCAACACGTCCTTGGTTTCCAGAAAGGTATCGATGATGGCCCTGGACAACGCCAGTTCACGGCGGCGCGTGCGGTCCAGCAGATTCTCGAGCAGGTGGGTGGTCTCGGTCAGCGCGCTGAAGCCGAAGGTCGCCGCTCCGCCCTTGATCGAATGCGCCGCGCGGAAGATCGCATTGAGGTCTTCCGCGTCGGGCGCCTCGATGTCGAGGCCGAGCAGCAACTGCTCCATTTCAACGAGCAGCTCTTCCGCTTCCTCGAAGAAGGTCTGATAGAACTGCGTGATATCGATATCGACAGACATGACCGTCCTGAATCACTGATTGCTTAGCATTGCGCCGTTACCAGCTGGTTATCGACCTCGGCGACGGTCTTATTAAATTTTGTTACTGATTTAAGCGCCAAGCCTTTCTACTGCGCCCGCGCCGCCGACGCGCCGGTCGCCTCGACCATCCCCTGCTGCAGCGCCTCGGCCGATTCGCCCGCCTTGGCACGCACCGCGACCTCCGCCGCGCTGGCGTTCTCCGCCTCGAAGCGGGCCTGGGCGCGCTGGTTCAGCACCACGATGCTGATGCGGCGGTTGACGGGGGCCAGCGAATCCTGCTTGTCCAGCGGCATGGTGGCGGCCAGGCCGAGCACGCGCAGCACCTTGCCTTCCTGCATGCCGCCGGCGATCAGCTCCTGGCGGGAGGCATTGGCGCGATCGGCCGACAGCTCCCAGTTCGAGTAAGTGCGCTCGCCGTTCATGTAGGTGGCCGAATCGGTATGGCCCGACAGGCTGACCTTGTTCGGCATCTCGTTGAGCACCGGCCCGATCTCGCGCAGGATGTCGCGCATGTACGGCTCGACCACCGCCTTGCCGGTGCGGAACATCGGCCGGTTCTGCGTATCGAGGATCTGGATGCGCAGCCCTTCGCTGGTGATGTCCAGCAGCAGCTGCGGACGGAACTGGCGCAGCACCGGGTTGTTCTCGATCAGCTGCTCGAGCCGTTGCTTCAACGCGCGCAGCCGTTCGGTCTCGAGCTGGTCGCGGCGCTTCTGCAGCGATTGCGGATCGTCCTCGCGCATGCGTCGCGTTTCGCCGTCCTTGCTGGCCGGGTCGATGCCGCCGCCGGGAATCACGCTCGGCGACTCGCTGGTCTTCTGGCCGCCGGCGATCGCCACCTTCAGCGGCGTACGGAAATACTCGGCCACCTGCACCAGATCCTTCGGCGTCGAGGTGCTCAGCAGCCACAGCACCAGGAAGAACGCCATCATCGCCGTCATGAAATCGGCGTAGGCGATCTTCCAGCTGTGGTTGCCGTGCGGCTTGCCGTGGGCGGCAGCGCGGCGGACGACGATGGGGCGCGCTTGTTCGGTCATGCTTGGCCTGCGGTGGACGGACGGATGGACTGGCTCGAGGACTGGCTCGACGGCGCGCTTACGTCAGGCTCTTGACTTCGCGCACGTGATCGTCCAGTTCCAGGAACGACGGACGCTCGCTCGAGTACAGCACCTTGCGGCCGAACTCGACCGCGACCAGCGGCGCATAGCCGTTGAGCGAAGCCAGCAGCGTGACCTTGATGCACTGGTACATCTTGACCGTCTCGGCGACCTGGTGCTCGACGCGCGAGGCCAGCGGCGAGACAAAGCCGTAAGCCAGCAGGATGCCGAGGAAGGTGCCGACCATCGCATGCGCGATCAGCGCGCCCAGCACCGACGGCGGCAGGTCGGCCGAGGCCAGCGCGTGCACCACCCCCATCACCGCGGCGACGATGCCGAAGGCGGGCAGCGCATCGCCGACCCGCGCCAGCGCGTGGGCGGGCACTTCGGCCTCGTGCTTGAAGGTCTCGATCTCGTGGTCCATCAGGGCCTCGATCTCGAAGGCATTCATGTTGCCGTTGACCATCATGCGCAGATAGTCGGTCAGGAATTCCATCATCGCCGGGTCGGCGAGGATGCGCGGATACTGGCTGAAGACGCTGCTGGCCGCGGGATCGGCGATTTCCTTCTCGAGGAACAGGATGCCCTCGCGGCGCGCCTTGGACAGCAGCACGTACAGCAGCGCCATCACTTCCATGTACAGCGCCTTGTTGTATTTGCTGCTGCGAAGCAGCTGCGGCAGCGCGCGCAAGGTCGCCTTGATCGCCTTGCCGCTGTTGGCGCTGATGAAGGCGCCGAGCGCGGCGCCGCCAATGATCACCAGTTCTGCCGGTTGATATAGCGCGCCCATGTGGCCGCCAGTCATGGCGTAACCACCAAGCACCGCCGCCACTACGACGACATAGCCAAGAACAACTAGCACGATCGATTCCCCGTCAGAAAAACACGCGTCGGACACGCGCGAACCGGCCCGGGACGGGCACGGCTGAAACTTCGCGCCGTACCGCCCGGTCTGGCTCGCCGCGCAAGCCCGGCGTGAATCAGGCGGGTTGCGCTGGCGTGGCGTCCTTCGAGGGCTTCTTTGCCTTGCCCGCGCGCGATGGCGGCCGGCACAGGCTGCAGACGAAGTTCGCGTTCGGCTCGTAGGCGTGCGTAACGAACTGTCCTCCGCAGCATGTGCAACTGGAAAGCTGCAGCATATTGCTCTCGAAGAACCGTACTAACGTCCAGGCACGCGTAAAACTTAAGACAATTTCGCCGCCGAGCAGGGACACGTGCTCGAGGTAGAGCCGGTATGCGGCGACCACTGCACGAATGCCGCTCGCCTCGCCCTGCTCGACCATGAACTGGTAGGCCGAGAAGAACAGCGACGAGTGGATGTTCGGCAGCCAGGTCGTGAACCAGTCCGTCGAGAACGGCAGCATGCCCTTGGGCGGGGACACGCCTCGCAGCTCCTTGTACAGACGGATCAGCCGGTCGCGCGACAGCGTGGTCTCGGCTTCGAGCACCTGCAGGCGCGCGCCCAGGCCGATCAGCTCGATGGCGAGCTGGGTCTGATTGGCATCCTGCAGTACGCTCTTGCGCGGGGCAGCCGGAGCGGCCGTGTAGCTCCGGGCCGGTTGGGCCTGCAGCAGCGCGCTCAATTGAGCGACTCCACCGGCTGGCGCGCGAGCAGGATCGCAGCATGGATCTGCTGCATATCGTGGCTCTTGGCGGTATGCGTCAGCGTGGAGAGCAACGCATGGTCGTCGAACCGGAATCGGCACAGGACCATGTTGGAGGCCGCCAGCTTGACCAGCTGAGCAGGCGTCAGCTTGACCAGGATGTCAGCGATTTCCTTGCTGACGCCCAGGCGGAACATGGCTTCGAGTTGGTTTTCGCGCACCAGGCGTTGCGCGAGCAGCAGATAGGCGAGGTTGACCTCCCTGATCTCCTGCAGAAGTTCACTGCTTTCCAATTTATCCCCGCTACCAAGGAACCCTCGCCCGCTTGTCCAGCGCTTACCGGTGGCAGACCTCCGGCGTCCAGATCGTTTCAGTGCATGTGCGACGGGTACTACATCTGATCGGAACTACACCCGCCCAGTTACATCTTTCACATCTGGTAACAAATGTTACGGAATGTAAATGGACTGTCCGCTTTATATCGGCAATCGCCTGCCGCTGCCAATCCCTACTTACGTTGGGGATCGCCATTGTCGTACGGATGATACATGGCGAACACGGCAGGTCCGGATGTAACAACCTTGTAACGTGATCTGGATCAAATCTGTAACAACGGACATGCCGCGAAAATCACTTATTCAGCGATTCGAGCCGTCGGCGGACGCGTTTTTCGTCTGACTGAAAACGTTTCGCATTTCACTGCGATCGCCTGTCGCTTTCCACCATTGACGGCGCGGCTGGCATCGGCTTGAACAGTCGCCGCAGCCACGCTGCGAGCCGCGCGAAGACGTCGTCGGGCTCGTCGCGAAACAGGTGTGGCCGCGCGTGTTCGACCTGCTCCATCACGCGCCCGGCTTCCTGCGCGTCGATGGTGCCGTAGTCGAGCGCCAGGCCGACCATCGCCCGCAGTTCGCCAAGGCGCGTCAGCGCAGCGCCGGTGCCGCGCTCGGTCTGCACGAGATAGAGCAGGTCGTAGACGCGGCGGCGCAGGCTGTCCGCCAGACGCCATGCCGGCGTCTGCATCTGTTCTTCGATGGTGCGCACGTCGACCGCGGCATTGGCAATGTGTTCGGCCAGCGTATCGGCCAGCGCCGGATCGGCGCCGGCCTGGTCGAGGATCTCGACCGCCCACTTGCGGGCCTGCGCCAGCCGCTCGGACTGCGACCACGCCGAACGGACCGCGAGCCCGAAGCCAAAGCGCTCGGCATCGCGCATCAGATTGGCCATCGCGTGCGGCAGCTGCTTGTCGAACACGCGCTTGGCCCAGGCGTACTCGCCGCCGGTCAGCAGCCGCGTGACCGCGCGCTCGGTCAGCGGACCGTCCTGGTGCATCACCCGCGCACGCAGGAAGTCCTCGAACGAGGGCGGCACGAATTGCCGGTCCAGCCCTGTCGAGAGCCGGACGAAATGATCGAACTCGCCGCGCAGCTTGTCCGCGGCCTCAAGCGGCAGGGACAGGGTGATTTCGCTGTTCATCGTCTGTCATGGTGGGGGCGCGCCATGACGGCCGCGCCCGTCCCGCCGCGGCGGGTGGTCAGAAGGCGCTCCAGTCGCTGTCGGCGCCAGCGGTGGCGGCAGCGGCTGCAGCGGCGCGGGGCGCCGGACGGCCCGGCAGGCGTGGCGCGGACTTGGCGGAAGCGGGCTCGGCGCGTTCGGCGCGCTCGGCACGGTCGGCACGGTCGGCGCGGTCGGCACGCTCGGCCGTAGCGGGCTCATCGTGGCGGCTGGCGGCCTGTGCAGGCGCGGTCGCCGTTGCCGCGGCGATCGGCTTGGCAACCGATGGGGCTTGCAGCGACGGCGCGAACAGCTCGTCTGCGGCCAGACGGAAGCGGGCCAGCGACGCCTGCAGCCGCGCGGCCTGGTCTTCCAGCGAGCCGGCCGCTGCAGCAGCTTGCTCGACCAGCGCCGCGTTCTGCTGCGTGACCTCGTCCATCTGCGCCACCGCCTGATTGACCTGCTCGATGCCCGAGCTCTGCTCGGCCGAGGCCGCGCTGATCTCGCCCATGATGTCCGTCACGCGCTTGACCGCCTGCACGATCTCGCCCATGGTCTGCCCGGCCTGGCCCACCAGCGCCGAGCCGTTGTCCACCCGCGCCACCGTATCGCCGATCAGGCCCTTGATTTCCTTGGCCGCGTTCGCGCTGCGCTGCGCCAGGCTGCGCACCTCGCCCGCCACCACCGCGAAGCCGCGGCCCTGCTCGCCCGCACGCGCCGCTTCCACCGCCGCGTTCAGCGCCAGGATGTTGGTCTGGAAGGCGATGCCCTCGATCACGCCGATGATGTCGACGATCTTCTTCGAGGCGCCGTTGATCTCGTCCATGGTCTGCACCACACGGCCGACCACCTCGCCGCCCCTGACCGCGGTCTCGGACGCGTTGGCGGCCAGGCCGCTGGCCTGACGGGCGTTGTCGGCGTTCTGCCGCACCGTGCCGGTCAGCTCCTCCATGCTCGACGCGGTCTCTTCCAGCGAAGCCGCCTGCTGCTCGGTGCGCTGCGACAGATCGTTGTTGCCGGCGGCGATCTGACGCGAGGCGGAGGCGATCGACTCGGCCGCGGCCTTGAATTCCTGCACCATGCCCGAGAGTTGCAGCTGCATCTGCTTCATCGCGTACAGCATGCTGCCGCGGTCGCCGGCGCGCAGCTTGATCTCGGTCGAGAAGTCGCCGTCGGCGATGCGCGAGGCGATCGACGCCGCGTAGGCCGGCTCGCCGCCAAGCTGGCGGGACAGCGCGCGGGCTAGCAGCACGCCGAGCAGCAGCGACACCGCCAGACCGCCAAGCACCAGCGCCAGCATCCACAGCCGCGAGCTTTCGTAGACGCCCTGGGCTTCTTCCATGTTCGCGCGGGCACCGGCGTCGCGGCGCTTGACCATGTTGAACATCAGCTCTTCGATCGCATGGCCGTCCTTCAGCAGCGCGGTGCTTTCCTCGAAGACCTGGCTCTCGAACTGCGAGGTATCGAGCGGCTGGCGGGAGACCAGCTCGATGTACTTCGTCATGCGGTCGCGATAGGCCGGCAGCATCGTGTCGAACTGCTTGATCAGCGCCTTGCCCTGCTCGGTCTGGAAGGAGCCGCGCGCCTCCTTGATGCGCTCTTCGGCGGTGCCGAACGACTTCTCGATCAGCGTCTTCTCGGTCGTGCGCTCGCCCATCGTCGAGGCGGACAGCAGCGCGATCTGCGCGCGGCTGGCGTACAGCAGATTGATGTTGGCGTCCTGCACGGCCTTCAGTGCCTGCAGGTCGTTGTTATAGATCCGGCTGGTCCACTCGGTCATCCGGCCCATATTGACCACCCCCAGCAGGCCCATCGCCATGCCGATGACGGAAACGATCAGAAAGCCGACGACCAGCTTCGTCGCGACTCGCAGTTGCTTGAACCATTGCATGAGAACTACCTCTTCCTATGGATGACCGTGCGGCCGGATGGCGCGGCAGATCGTCGGTGATCGGTTGCCACGCTTGCCGGCTTCGTTGTAATGCCCGTGGATGCTGCTGTTGGTACTTCGGTCGGCGGCGGGCGTTGCCGATGCCCCTTCCGCCGCCGTCCATCAAATGCCTGTCGATCGCCCCTCAATCGCCCCTCAACCGCCCCTCAACCGCCCATCAATCGCCCATCCCCTTGCGGGTTGCGCATCGATGCCGCTCAGGCGCGCGCCAGCCGCGCTGCCGCCGGCTCCTGCGCCGACGCCCCACGCGGGCGCAACGGGCGCGGCTCGGCATTCAGGCTGACGCGGAACACGGAGACGGCGTCGCGCAGCCGCGCGGCCTGGTCTTCCAGCGAGCCGGCCGCTGCAGCAGCCTGCTCGACCAGCGCCGCGTTCTGCTGCGTGACCTCGTCCATCTGCGCCACCGCCTGATTGACCTGCTCGATGCCCGAGCTCTGCTCGGCCGAGGCCGCGCTGATCTCGCCCATGATGTCCGTCACGCGCTTGACCGCCTGCACGATCTCGCCCATGGTCTGCCCGGCCTGGCCCACCAGCGCCGAGCCGTTGTCCACCCGCGCCACCGTATCGCCGATCAGGCCCTTGATTTCCTTGGCCGCGTTCGCGCTGCGCTGCGCCAGGCTGCGCACCTCGCCGGCCACCACCGCGAAGCCGCGGCCCTGCTCGCCCGCACGCGCCGCTTCCACCGCCGCGTTCAGCGCCAGGATGTTGGTCTGGAACGCGATGCCTTCGATCACGCCGATGATGTCGACGATCTTCTTCGAGGCGCCGTTGATCTCGTCCATGGTCTGCACCACACGGCCCACCACCTCGCCGCCCTTGACCGCGGTCTCGGACGCGTTGGCGGCCAGGCCGCTGGCCTGACGGGCGTTGTCGGCGTTCTGACGTACCGTGCCGGTCAGCTCTTCCATGCTCGACGCGGTCTCTTCCAGCGAAGCCGCCTGCTGCTCGGTGCGCTGCGACAGATCGTTGTTGCCGGCGGCCACCTGGCGCGTCGCCGTGGCGATCGCACTCATGCCTTCCTGGATTTCATGGACGACCGACAGCAGGCTGCGCTGCATGGTCTGCATCGCCTTGGCCAGCGCGCCGATCTCGTCATTGCTGGAGAACTCGCAGCGCGTGGTCAGGTCGCCGGCGCCCAGACGCAGTGCGAAGTCCAGCATCTCGCGCATCGGCCGATGCACCATCGCCAGCAGCGCCGCACCGGTGGCCATCGCGGACAGGCCGGCCAGCACGAAGCCGCCCCACAGCCAGGGCCGCAGCGCCGCGCGCGACTGCGGCTCGGCCAGCAGCTCGAACGCGACCAGCGCGGCCAGGAACCAGGCCAGGCCCACGCCCTGCGACAGCATGATGCGGCCGCGCAGGCCGACCCGGCGCAGCCGGTCGATCCAGCCCAGCGGCCCGCGGCGGACCACCACACCTTCGCGGATACGGATGCCCGCGCCGTTGCCTGAGCGAATGCGTGCGTACGCGGCCTGCGCCGCCTCGATCTGCTCGGCGCTTGCCATCGAACGCACCGAGGTATAACCGACCGTCTGTCCGTCGACGCGGGTCGGCGTCACCGTCGCACTGACCCAGTAGTAGTCGCCGTTCTTGCGGCGGTTCTTGACCAGCCCGACCCAGGAGCGGCCGGCCTGCAGCGTGCGCCACAGGTCCTCGAAGGCCTCGGGCGGCATGTCGGGATGGCGCACCAGATTGTGCGGGGCGCCGAGCAGTTCTTCGGCGGTAAAGCCGCTGACCTCGATGAACGCGCGGTTGGCGAACGTGATGCGGCCCTTCAGGTCCGTACGCGAAATCAGGTAATCGTTCGGCGCGAGCTTGTACTCGCGCGCGGTGACAGGCTGGTTGTTTCTCATGACGTAGTGCTGCTGGATTCGTTCGGAAAGCGGCGCCTCAGCCCGCGGCGGCGGCTTCGATCGCGGCCAGTTCCTCGGTCGCCAGCAATTTCTCGATATCCACCAGGATCAGCATGCGGTCCTCGACCGAGCCAAGGCCGCGGATGTATTCGGTGTCGAGATTGCCGGAGAACTGCGGCGTGGGCTTGATCTGGGCGGGGGTCAGCGTCAGCACGTCGGAGACGCCGTCGACGACGATGCCGGTGGTGCGATGGTTCAGGTCGACGATGATGACGACCGTGTACTGGTCGTAGCTGACCTTCTGCTGCTGGAACTTGATGCGCAGGTCGACGATCGGCACGATGATGCCGCGCAGGTTGATCACGCCCTTCAGATAGGCGGGCGCGTTGGCGATCTGCGTGACCGCCTCGTAGCCGCGGATCTCCTGCACCTTGAGGATGTCGACGCCGTATTCCTCGCGGCCCAGCGTGAAGGCGAGGAACTCCTCGCCGCTTCCTTCGGACTTGCTGCTGAGATTCATCTTGCGCTCCCGCTCCCCTGTGGTGGCCGTCGTTGCACGCTGGCGGAGTGCACCCCAACCGGCCCGACCGCCTTTTTTGGCAACTGCGTGACAACTGCTTGGCGACTGCTTGGCGACTGCATGGCAGCTGCATGGCAACTGCATGCGGTGGCGCCGCGACGGCGCGGCACCGTTGGCGCCCCGCGAACGGCGCGCCTCGCCCCTTGCTGGTTATCGGCAGTCCCGGGGCGGGACTGAAGGGTCGGAAACGGCCGGCATCACCCCTCTTCGGAGGGGGATAGCAGCGCGGCGACCGACTGCATCAGCTGGTCGGGATCGAAAGGCTTGGGCAGGAAGCCGCTGGCGCCGGCCTCCCGCGCCTGGGCACGAATGTGGCTATCGGCCTCCGTCGTCAGCATCAGGATCGGCAGCGCGGCATACCGCGGCATGGCGCGCAGACGGCGGATCAGCGTCAGGCCGTCCATGCCGGGCATCACCTGGTCGGTGACCAGCATGTCGAACGGCTGCGGGTCCGGCGCGGCCTGGGCCGCCGCGTGCGCTTCGTCGCCGTCCGCTGCCTCGGCGACGTCGTAGCCGCCGGCGCGCAGGCAGGCGGCGATCATGCGACGCAGGGAAGGCGAATCGTCGACGACGAGAATGCGTTGAGCTGGCATGGCGGCTACCTCGAAACGGCGGCGGATCGGCCGGGCGGTGGCGTGGCGCGATCCGCGTTCTGTGCTGGTCGGCGCCGGCCCCTGCCGGCGCATCGCTAAGGGCGCGGGCCGCCATATCGGGCCGGATTCGGCCCCATACGGCGACGCTGTGCGCCAGCCAGACTTATCGGCGGGAGTGCGCGCTTCCTTTAGCGCAGCGCGCAGCGTTCAGCGGCGCGGGCTGGACAGCAGACCGGCGAAGCCGCTCGCTTCCATCGGGCGGGCGAGCAGATAGCCCTGCACTTCGTCGCAGCCCATGCGCGCCAGGATGTCGAGCTGGGCCTGCGATTCGACGCCTTCGGCCACCACGCGCATGCGCAGTTCGTGGGCCAGCGCCACCATCGAGCCGACGATGGCGCGTCCCTGCGGGTCCGACTCCAGACCACCGATCAGCGTGCGGTCGATCTTCAGCGTGCCGACCCGCAGCCGCTTCAGATAACCCAGGCTCGAATAGCCGCTGCCGAAGTCGTCCAGCGCGACGTGAATGCCCAGCGCCTGCAGTTCGGCCAGCGTCTCCAGCGACTGCGCGATGTCCTTCATTGCCGCGGTCTCGGTGATTTCCAGCGTGATCGCCGACGGGGGAATGTCGTGCTGGTGGATCTGCTCGAGCAGATACTGCGGGAAATCGCGGCTGGCAAAACGCAGCCCCGACACGTTGATCGCAACCGGCACCACCGGCAGACCGGCGTCCTGCCAATCGCGCACCTGCCTGCAGACGTTGGCGATGACCCAGTCGTCGAGCTTGTCGATCTGGCCGGACTGCTCGGCCACCATGATGAATTCCGCGGGATTGACCGCGCCGAGCGTCGGATGGCGCCAGCGGCACAGCGCCTCGGCGCCCACCACGGTGTGCGCGTCGACATCGAACTTGGGCTGGTATTCCAGCGACAGGCCGTCGTCCTGGATCGCCAGCCACAGATCGCGGCGGATCACGCGCATGCGCCGCGCGCGTTCGCCCGCCGCGGAATTGAAGGTGCGCACCTGGTTCGAACCGGATTCGCGCGCCTCCGACAAGCTGACCCGCGCCGCCTGAATCAGGGCCTCCGAGCTCTGCGCGTCGCGCGGATAGACCGCGATGCCGATATTGACGCCGATCTGCATCTGCAGGCCGCGCGCGGTGACGAACTCGGAGATCGACGCCAGCACGCGCGAGCCCAGCTCGTGCGCGCGATTGGAATTGAGCAGCGCCGGCACGCCCACCGCGAACTCGTCGCGGGCCAGGCGGGCGAGGAAATCGTGCGGTTCGAGCGCAGCCTGGGCCAGCACGCTGGCGTCCTGGGCGAGGATGTCATCGGCACGCACCTCGAACACTTCATCGACCTCGCGGAAGTCGGCGATATGGATCAGCAGCACCGCGCAGCTGGTTTCGGCCAGCCGCGCGTGCGCGATCGACTGATCGAGCCAGCGCGCGAACGCGGCGCGATCCGGCACATCGGTCGCCACGCTGTATTCGCCCACCGTCGCCTGACCGCGACCCACCGGGCGCACCGTCAGCCGGCCCGGCATGCGGCCATTGAGCCGGCGCGCGAGCCGCGCGGGCAAACCCGGCGAGGCGCCCGCGCTGCGCTCGCCGCCGCGCTCCCCGTCGGGCTCGCCCGCATCGTGCAGCAGCGCATCGCGCTCGCGCAGCGGCACGCGCCGCCGATTCGACAGCGACAACAACGCGAAGGCCGCCGTGCCCAGCACGGCAAGTCCGAGGCCGAACCAGGCCGGATGCAGCAGGTTGACCGCCTCGATGCAGGCGGCGCGCGAGGTGGAACCGCCGCATTGATGGCCGAGTCCGATGCCGGCTGCGGCGATGACGCCCGCGCCGGCGAGCGTGGCGAGCATCGCGGCACCACGCCAGTACGCCAGCGCGCGGCGCAGCCATTGCGTCAGCACGGTGGCGGCCATGCCGCCCGCCAGCGCGGCCACGGCCTGCGACCATTCCGCCGAGCCCCGCACCGAGCCGGACAGCAGCACGACCCAGACCGGCAAGCCGACCGACGCCTGCGACATCAGCCCTGCGGTCAGGGCCATCATGCGGCCGGGCCATCCCGCTCCCTCGCGGCTGCGGCCGGCAGCACGAAGGCCAAGGCCAACGACGATGCCGAGCAGGATGGCGAGCAGCAGAACGCTAAAACTCATATCGAAGGGGGCGCTGCGGAATGCGTGTGTGTGGCGCCGTCAGGCTCCGGCCCGCAGGCCGGTGACGGAACACCCGTGGTATTGCGGAACCGCGTCGAGCGCGGCAGATCGTGGTGCGGGACCGGCAGGCGAACGATCTCCGCCGGGGCCGGCGTCGCACGCGCAGGAGGCAGTCGGCCGCCCGCGCGGCACAGCCCGGGACGTTAGCATAGCCACCGCGCGTAGTGCATGTGGCGTCACCTTATTGCAACGAATGCCGCGCTCCGGAATCGTGCCGCACCCGGCTTCGCCCGCGCCGGCGGCAGGCCGGACGGAAGCATTCGACGACGGGGGCAGCACAACGCGACACAAGGACATGGGACGACTCGGATCGATCAGTAGCGGCGGACACGCCGCCAACATGCCGGGCGACAGCCCATGCTGATGGGATATCGACCGCTGAAGGGGATTACTTGAATCGGGGGATGGCGCTGGCGCACCGGCGGGAATGGCCGAAGCCGACGTCCGAGCGATGGAAACGCGACGGCGGCAAGATCGCATCCGTTTTACCGCGCCATATTGCGCAAAACGAAACCGACAAACGAAAGTCCCAAAGCGAATGCATCAACAAAAGCACGTGGCGAGGCGGCAATCGGCTGAAACGGGGCGGAGCCGCGCGGGAGCGACAGAGCGGCGGCAAAAAAGTTCACGTTGAAAGGTTTCGTGATCGATTTTGTCAAAAATCGGTTTCAACCTGCGCCAGCATTTGCATCGCTAACCCAGGCCGTTATAATTCATGCCGTTCATCTCGCCCACCCGTAATCTGAGGTCTCAAAATGGCAACCTATCAGGAAATCGTTCAGAAAATCAACGAATTGCAGAAGCAAGCCGAAGAGATCAAGGCACGAGAGCAAGCCGCGGTAATCGACGATATCCGCAAGAAAATCGAAGAATATGGCTTGACCGCGGAAGATCTGGGTTTTGGCAGCAAGGCGGTGCCCAGCAAGAAAACCGCCCGCAAGGTCCCGGTGCGCTACCGCGACAGCGCCGGCAATACCTGGACCGGCCGCGGCAAGCGCCCGGGCTGGCTGACCCAGGCGCTGGCCTCCGGTAAATCGATCGAAGACTTCCTGGTGCGATAAACCCGTGCCCGCGGAGACGCCGGACGGCGTCTCCGCGCCCGGGCATCGCAGGTCGGCGGATTTCTCCGGCCGCCGCGACGCAATAAAAAACCGGACCGCTCGCGGTCCGGTTTTCATGCTCCCGTCAGCCCCTGCATCGCGGCGCGCCGAGGCGCTCGGCGGGGAGCGTCAGGCAGGACGCAAACTCAGGACGCAAACCCCAGCGGATTCATCGACTGCCAGCGCCAGGAATCGGCGCACATGCGGTCCAGGTCGTGCCGCGCCTGCCAGCCGAGCAGACGCTGTGCCAATGCCGGATCGGCAAAGCACGAGGCAATATCGCCGGGGCGCCGCGCGACGATTTCATACGGAATCGGTTTGCCGCTGGCGCGCCGGTACGCCTCCACCACTTCCAGCACGCTATAACCGCGGCCGGTTCCCAGATTGACCGTCATCCCCTCGCCGCGCTCGTTCAGATAGCGCAGCGCCGCCAGGTGGCCGTCGGCCAGATCGCAGACATGGATGTAGTCGCGCACGCCAGTGCCGTCGGGGGTCGGATAATCGCCGCCGAACACCATCAGGCGCTCGCGGCGCCCCGCCGCGACCTGGGCCACATAGGGCATCAGATTGTTCGGCACGCCGCCCGGATCCTCGCCGATCAGGCCGCTTTCGTGGGCACCGACCGGATTGAAATAGCGCAGATAAGCGATACGCCAGTGCGGATCGGCCCGCTCGAGGTCGCGCAGGATCTGCTCGCCCATCAGCTTGGTCTGGCCGTACGGATTGGTGGCCGACAGCGGAAACTCCTCCCGGATCGGCACCGTGTGCGGATTGCCGTAGACCGTGGCCGAGGAGCTGAACACCAGCGTCTTGACGCCGGCCCCCTGCATCGCGGCGCACAGCGTCAGCAGGCCGTTCAGATTGTTGTCGTAGTAGGCGAGCGGCTGCGTCACCGATTCGCCGACCGCCTTCAGCGCGGCGAAATGGATCGCACCGCCGATCTTGCGCTCGGCGAACAGCCGGTCCAGCAGGGCACGATCGCGCACGTCGCCCTCGACGAACTCCGGCGTCTTGCCGGAGATGGTGGCGATCCGGTCGACCACCACGCGATTGCTATTGGACAGGTTGTCCAGACCGACCACGTCGTAGCCGGCCGCGAGCAGCGCGACCCAGGTATGCGAGGCGATATAGCCGGTGGCACCGGTCAGCAGCAGAGATTCTGGCATCGTGAACTTTGTCGATTGAGAAGGTGGACGGCGCCGAGCCGCCGCCGTCAGGGGCGTTATGGTAACCCGGCCGCGGCATCGACCCCGGCGGCGGCTAGCTGCCCGCTGCGGGCCTGCCAGGCCGTATAGGCGGCATGCAGCCGCCAGCCGGATTCCAGATCGCGCATGCCCAGATACTGCGCCACGGCCGCCGGCTCGGCGCCGGCTTCGAAGTGCAGCGCACCATAGGTATTGCGCAGCGTCTGCGGCGAGGCGCGCTCCGTGCGCCCGGCCAGCACGCCGGCCTCGTCCAGCAACTGCTCGACCCGGCGATAGAGCGAGGCGGCGTGCAGCGGCCGTCCCGCCGGCTGCGCCGGGAACATCAGCGTGCCCAACGTGCCGCCCGCCGCGCGTACCGCGAGCCAGGCCAGCAGCGGGCGTCGCGCGAAGTCGAATACCGGTGCGCGGTAGCTGCGACCGTTGTCGGTCCGGGTCAGCCGCAGTTCGCTGGCGTCGGCCGCGACGCTGTCGAGCCGCAGCGCGCGCACCTCGCCCACCTTGAGGCCGGCGCCCAGCATCGCCGCGACCACGGCGATATCGCGCGAACGCTTCCACGCGGTCGGGCTCGGCGCGATATCCGGGTCCGGCAGCGTGACCGGCTCCAGCACCCGTGCCACCACGGCCTCGCGCTCGGCGGGCAGCAGAAAGGGCGTCGGATCGTTATCGCCCTCAGCCAGATGCGCGCGCACCGCCTGGCTGCCGGGGTTGTGCAGGCCGGCCTGCTGCAGCGACAGGTAATGAAAGACGCGTTCGATCAGCCGCGTATAGCGATAGCGATGGCGCTTGTGCAAGCCCTCGGCATCCAGAAAGTCGCCGATCTGCGCCGCCGACCACGACAGCGGCGCGACGCCATGCTCGCGCGACCAGCGCAGCAGCTTGCCCCACATCGCGCGGTAGACCACGGCGGTGCCGTGACCGAAGCCATGCACGGCCAGCCAGCTGTCGAAGGCTCGTTCGGGATCGGCGTGCCAATCGGCCAAATTGCCTTCGAACAGATCGCGGCCCGCGGCGGCTGCCGGTCGAGAATCCTTGCTCACCTGCACTCCTGCTGATTCGTTGGGCACATTGTAGACAAGGCGCCACCGCAGGCTGCTGGCGCGGATGCGGGACACCGTACGGTAATCGCCCGGCGGAAGCGTCACAGCGCGCAGTCGCATCGGGAACGGCTATTGAAAGGCTGCGGAGGCCGTGCTAACTTTCGTCTCACTATGCAACTGGTTGCATACACAGTCAGACCTTGAAGTCAGACCTTGAAGTCAGACCTTGAAGTCAGACATTGAAGTCGGCCATTGCGGCCAACCTTCAAGCCAACCTTCAGGTCCGCCCTCCCAACCCATTCTTTCGAACCGAGGCCGCCATGTCCCTTCCCCCGCTCCTGCAACGCCTGCGCCTGCCGGTGGTGTGCTCGCCGCTGTTCATCATCTCCAATCCCGATCTGGTGATCGCGCAGTGCAAGGCCGGCGTGGTCGGCTCCTTCCCGGCGCTGAACGCACGGCCCGCCTCGCTGCTGGAGGAATGGCTGGACCGCATCACCACGGAGCTGGCCGAGCACGATGCCAAACACCCGGACCGCCCCTCGGCGCCGTTCGCCGTCAATCAGATCGTGCACAAGTCGAACGACCGGCTCGAACATGACCTGGAACTGTGCGTCCGTTACAAGGTGCCGATCGTGATCACCTCGCTGGGGGCGCGCGTCGAGGTCAACCAGGCGGTGCACTCATACGGCGGCATCGTGCTGCACGACATCATCAACAACACGTTCGCCCACAAGGCGATCGACAAGGGCGCGGATGGCCTGATCGCGGTCGCCGCGGGTGCCGGCGGCCATGCCGGCACGCAATCGCCCTTCGCGCTGCTGCATGAAATCCGCGAGTGGTTCGATGGCCCGCTGCTGCTGTCGGGCGCCATCGCCAGCGGCAACGGCATCCTGGCGGCGCAGGCCGCGGGCGCCGACCTCGCGTATATCGGCTCGGCCTTCATCGCCACCGAGGAAGCCAACGCGCAGCCGGCCTACAAGCAGATGATCGTGGACAGCACCGCCGGCGATATCGTCTATTCGAATCTGTTCACCGGCGTGCACGGCAACTACCTGCGCCAGAGCATCGTCAACGCCGGCCTCGATCCGGAAGCCCTGCCCGCCTCCGACCCGACCGCGATGAATTTCGGCTCCAACCGCGTCAAGCCATGGAAGGACATCTGGGGGGCCGGCCAGGGCGTCGGCGCGATCAAGCGCGTGGTCCCCGCCGCCGACCTGGTGGACCGCTTTGCCGAGGAATACGCGCTGGCGCGCCGCCGGCTTGGGCTGGCGGAGGCCGGCGCCGCGGCGAGCGTGCGGGACCTGGTGTAACGAGGAAGCGAGCAATCGAGGTACGCGCGGACTACCGCCCGCCTTCCGGCTCCAGCAGCGGCAACACCGCCGTGCCCCACGCCACCCAATCCTCTTCGTAACGGATGCCGCGCCGCAGCAGCGCATGCCGCAGCTGTTGCGCGCGGTCCGGTTGCGGGCCGGCGAAGTCGCGCTGTTCGATCGCGCGATAGGTTGCCAGCCGCTCCTCGTGCAGCGCGATCATGCGGCGCATCTCGTTGCCCAGTCCGAGCGGGCCGGCCACCGCGTCGGCGCGCAGCTTGACCAGGATCTCGTCGCGCTGGTCCAGCCCGGCCGTCGGCGACAACACCCAGCGCACCAGTTCCTCCCGCCCCGCCGGCAGCACGCGATAGACCTTCTTGCGGCTGCGGGCATCGCCTTCGTCGTCCTGCGCGGCGATCCAGCCGCGCTCGGCCATGCGGCCCAGCTCCCGATAGATCTGCTGGTGCGTGGCGTGCCAGAAATAGCCGATCGACTTGTCGAAGCGCCGCGCCAGTTCGTAGCCTGACGAGGGCTTCTCCATCAACGAGGTCAGAAGGGCGTGCTGGATCGACATGCGGCGGTGAGGGAAGCGGAAAAGCGCGCGGCGGGAATGCGCGCAAAGCGCCAATGGTAGCGCATGGGAGCGGCGCCGAAGCCATCGGCTGGGCCTTGCACCCTATTGCTTGCAATATGACAAATCGAGCCGGTAGCTAGGCCAGAATTAAAAAAGGCGAAATGGCAAATCGGCGGGCGCTGCAATACATTGGAGACAAAGTTGCATCGATCAGGAACAGCCGCCATGCCCGGACCGCACGATTTCGCCGAGGAGCGCGATATCCCCTGGGAAGCCGACGGCCCCTCCGACGCGGAAGGCCGGACCGCCGCCGGCGCCCAGTCCAGCGCCATTTATTACCGCCTGCCGGATACCCCGGTGGGGCACCACATCAAGGAGTATCCCAGCGGGCTGCGCCAGCTGGTCCGCTTTGTCGGCGTCGAGGAGCAGGTGGTCAAGGTCAGCCTCAACTGAGGCGCAGACCGCCGCCAGGCCCGCCCGATGCCCGCGCCAGGCAGCCGCGCTGCCGGCGTCCAACGATGTCTCCTCCAGCCCGGGTGGGCCGGAACTCGAGCTCGCTGCCAGTCGCGAGCTTTTTTTTGCTGGCCGTCAAAAGAAAAAACCGGCCCGAAGGCCGGCTCATTGCGCCGAGAAACCTGAACCTCGTCGTCCCGGCGCATGCGGGGCCCAGTGGCTTTCCAGGACCCTGGGTTCCCGCATGCGCGAGCACGAGATGGTGGTCGTCGGGGTGCTATCAGTCCACGGTCGCGCCCGAAGCCTTGACGACCTTGGCCCACTTGGCCGCTTCGGTCTTCATGAACGCAGCCAGTTGCTCCGGCTTTTCGGGATGAGGCTCGGCGCCCTGACCCGCCATCTGCTTCTGCACGTCCGGCATGGCCAGGATCTTGACCACTTCGGCGTTCAGGCGATCGACGATGGGCTTGGGCGTGCCGCCGGTGGCGTACAGCGCAAACCACGAGGTCGCTTCATAGCCCGGCACGCCGGCTTCGGCGACGGTCGGCACGTCCGGCAGCGCCGGCGAGCGCTTGGCGGAGGTGACGGCCAGCGGGCGCAGCTTGCCGGCCTTCACGTGCTGGTACGACGACGGCAGGTTGTCGAACATCAGGCCGATCTGGTTGCCCAGCAGATCGTTGACCGCCGGGGCGCTGCCCTTGTACGGCACGTGCTGGATGTTCAGGCCGGTCATCGAATTGAACAGTTCGCCCGACAGGTGCATCGACGAGCCGTTGCCCGACGAGCCATAGCTGATCTTGTTCGGGTTCGCCTTCACGTAGGCGATCAGTTCCTTGACGCTCTTGGCGGGCACGTTGGGGTTGACCACCACCAGGTTCGGCACCATCGCGACACGGGTAATCGGCGCGAAGTCCTTGACCGGGTCGTACGGCAGCTTCGAGTACAGCGACTGGTTGATGGCATGGGTACCGATGGTGCCCATGAACAGCGTATAGCCGTCGCCCTGCGCCTTGGCGGCAAGCGAGGCCCCGATATTGCCGCCCGCGCCCGGACGGTTTTCGATCACCACCGGCTGGCCGAGCGCCTTGCCCAGCTGCAGGCCGACGATGCGGGCCAGGATGTCGGTGGTGCCGCCGGCCGAGAACGGCACGATCATCGTGATCGGCTTGGTCGGATAGGCGTCCTGCGCGAACGCAGCACCGGACACGCCGGCGAACGTGCCAGCCAGCGCGACGCCGGCGGCCAGCAGGCGGCGGCGCGCCTGCGACGGTTGCGAGTTGAACTTCATCGTATGCTCCAGGGAGTTTCCTCGGTGGCCGTCCATGCGGGCCACGACTTGTAATAGGGGCCGCGCCTAGACCGGTGCGACGCCCAGCGTGGTACCGCCACAGACGTACAGCACCTGTCCGGTGACGAAACCGTTTTCGGGAGAGAGAAAGAACAGCGTGGCGCGGGCCACATCCTCGGGGGTACCCATGCGCTTGACCGCGATGCTGGCCAGGATGCGCTTCGTTTGTTCGCTGCCTTCGGGATTGCTGCGGCGGAACAGTTCGGTGGCGATCGGGCCGGGCGCGACCGCATTGACGGTGATGCCGTCGCCGCCGAGTTCCATCGCCAGCGTGCGCGTCATGCCGACCATGCCGGCCTTGGTGGCGGAGTACACCACGCGCTCGGGCTTGCCGAGCGCCGCGCGCGAAGCCATGTTGACGATGCGGCCGAAGCCTGCGGCGCGCATCGCCGGCAGGCAGGCCTGCGTCAGCAGCAGGCTGGCCTGCAGATGCAGGCCGACCACGTAATCGAGATCCTCGACGGTCGCGGTATCCGCCGTGCCGGGGCGCGTCGCGCCGGCATTGTTGACCAGGCGCGTGATGGCGAAACGCGACGTCACCTCGGCAGCCGCCGCACGCGTTGCCGCGGCGTCGGTCAGGTCCGCCTGGAAGAAGCTCATGTTGGGATGCGACCAGCTCGGAGCGGCATAGTCGACATTGACGACGCGGGTCACGCCATCGGCCAGCAGCATTTCGCTGATGGCGCGGCCGATGCCGGAACTGGCACCGGTGACAAGCGTGGCAACGGGAAGGGACATCCGATTACTCCATGCCGGTGCGGAACCGGTACTGGCAAAAATTCAGGCGACAGCTCAGGGAACAACGCAGGCAACAACGCGGGCAACAACTTGCCGCCAACCTGGCGACGACCGCATCGAATGCGCGGGCGCAGAGAAAACGTGCGGCGGGACCGGCGAGCCAGTCGGCCCCTGCCGCACCAACTGCGTTGGGATCATTCAAAAGCAGCGCTGAGCGTCGGCGCCCGCCATCATCAACGGCAGGCGCGTCGCAAACTTGAGGACGGAGCGGGGTGCGCGCGCGCTCAGACGCGCTCGATCACCATCGCGATACCCTGGCCGACGCCGATGCACATCGTGCACAGCGCGAAGCGGCCGCCGGTGCGATGCAGCTGGTACATCGCGGTGGTGACCAGGCGCGCGCCGCTCATGCCGAGCGGGTGGCCCAGTGCGATCGCGCCGCCGTTCGGGTTGACGCGCGCATCGTCGTCCGCAACGCCGAGCTCACGCAGCACCGCCAGGCCCTGCGCGGCAAACGCTTCGTTCAGCTCGATCACGTCGATCTGGTCCATCGTCATGCCCAGCTGCTTGAGCAGCTTCTGCGTGGCCGGCGCCGGGCCGATGCCCATCACGCGCGGCGCCACGCCGGCAGTGGCCATGCCGACGATGCGGGCCTTCGGCGTCAGACCGTGCTGGCGCGCGGCAGCTTCGCTGGCGAGCAGCAGCGCGCAGGCGCCGTCATTGACGCCCGACGCGTTGCCGGCGGTCACGGTGCCGTCCGGGCGCACCACGCCCTTGAGCTTTGCCAGCGCTTCCATGCTGGTCGCGCGCGGATGCTCATCGCGCTCGACGACGATCGGATCGCCCTTCTTCTGCGGAATCGTCACCGGCGTGATTTCCTGCGCCAGCGTGCCGTCGGCCTGCGCGCGCGAGGCCTTTTCCTGGCTGCGCAGCGCCATCAGGTCCTGATCTTCGCGGCTGATCTTGTAGTCGGTGGCGACGTTCTCCGCGGTCTCGGGCATCGAGTCCACGCCGTAGGCCGCGCGCATTGCCGGATTGATGAAGCGCCAGCCGATGGTGGTGTCGAAGATCTGCGCATCGCGCGAGAACGCGGTGGTGGCCTTGCCCATCACGAACGGCGCGCGGCTCATGCTCTCGACGCCGCCGGCGATCATCAGCCCGGCTTCGCCGGCGCGGATCGCGCGCGCGGCGGTACCGGTCGCATCCATGCCCGAGCCGCACAGGCGGTTGATGGTGGCACCCGGCACGCTCTGCGGCAGGCCGGCCAGCAGCAGCGACATGCGCGCGACATTGCGGTTGTCTTCGCCCGCCTGATTGGCGTTGCCGTAGATCACGTCGTCGATGGCGCTCCAGTCCAGATTCGGATGGCGCGCCATCAGCGCCTTCAGCGGTACCGCGCCCAGGTCGTCCGCGCGCACCGCGGACAGGCTGCCGCCGTAGCGGCCGATGGGGGTGCGGATCGCGTCGCAGATAAAGGCTTCGGTCATGGTTGTCTCGTCCTTGGTTTCAGTGGTGGCGGCAGCGGTATCGCCAAACGCGATCCGCCGCCATCGGGTTGGGCATCAAGCGGGCTGCGCCTGCTTGAGCGGCACGCCGGTCAGGCGCTGCAGTTCGTCGAACGACAGGCCTTCGACCAGGTCGCGCGCGACCAGACCGTCGGGGGTCACGTCGATGGTGGCCAGATCGGTGTAGATGCGCGTCACGCAGCCGATGCCGGTCAGAGGATACGTGCATTCGGGCACGATCTTGCTCTCGCCCTGCTTGGTCAGGTGCTCCATCATGACGAACACCTGCTTGGCGCCGATCGCCAGATCCATCGCGCCGCCAACGGCCGGAATCGCGCCCGGCGCGCCGGTGTGCCAGTTGGCCAGATCGCCGGTCGCCGACACCTGGAAGGCACCGAGCACGCAGTAGTCCAGATGGCCGCCGCGCATCATCGCGAACGAATCGGCGTGATGGAAATACGAGGCGCCGGGCTTGATGGTGACCGGCTGCTTGCCGGCGTTGATCAGATCGCCGTCTTCCTCGCCGGGCGCGGGCGCGGGGCCCATGCCGAGCAGGCCGTTCTCGCTGTGCAGCAGGATTTCACGGTCGGCCGGCAGGTGGTTGCCGACCAGGGTGGGCAGGCCGATGCCGAGGTTGACGACGGCACCGTCGGGAATGTCTCGGGCCACGCGGGCGGCCATCTGATCGCGGGTCAGGCGTTGCATATCGATTCTCTCTTCGATGCTGGTGGGGCGTGTCCGCGCTTCAGGCCGCGTTTGCCGCGCCGTTGGCAGCGGCATTGGCAGCGTTGGCGGTGTCGGCGTCGACCTTGACGACGCGCTTGACGAACAGGCTCGGCGTCACGATGTGCTCGGGGTCGAGTTCGCCCAGTTCGACCACGCGGCTGACCTGCACGATCGCGCATTTGGCCGCCATCGCCATGATCGGGCCGAAGTTGCGCGCGGTCTTGCGATAGGTCAGGTTGCCCCAGCGGTCGGCGGTATCGGCCTTGATCAGCGCGAAGTCGGCATGGATCGGCGTTTCGAACACATAGCCCTGGCCGTCGATGATGCGGGTCTCCTTGCCCTCGGCCAGCGGCGTGCCGTAGGCGGTGCGGGTGAAGAAACCGCCGATGCCGGCGCCGGCGGCGCGGATGCGCTCGGCGAGGTTGCCCTGCGGCACCAGCTCCAGCTCGATCTGGCCGGCGTGGTACAGCGAATCGAACACGTAGGAATCGACCTGGCGCGGGAACGAGCAGATGATCTTGCGCACGCGCTTGGCCTTGAGCAGCGCGGCCAGGCCGGTTTCGCCGTTGCCTGCGTTGTTGTTCACGATGGTCAGATTGCGCGCCCCCTGGGCGATCAGCGCATCGATCAGTTGCGCCGGCATGCCGGCCAGGCCGAAGCCGCCGATCATGATGGTCGCGCCGTCATGGATGTCGGCCACCGCCGATTCCACCGAGTCGAAGAGCTTGTTGATCAATTGCGTTCCAGTCGAAATGGCCTGGCCGGACCGGCCGGAGCCCGCCGCCCGATGGTGTCGGGCGGCCGCTGGAAGCGTCGTCTCCGGAGGGGTCTGCCTGGCGTTGGTTCTGGGTGCGCCGTGCCGGCGCGCCCATAAAGGCCCTAGCAGTCAAACCGTGGTCCGTCGCGCGGACTCTTGTTCTTGCTCGTGTTCGCTGTACGAACTTCAATTCGCAGAATGAACACTGAACGCAGAGGTTACACCGGTGTTGTTGCGGGGTCAAGGCAGGGGGCGGCAGGTGGAATCGGCTGGGAACGCGGTTGGTGTCGTCCCCGCAGATGCGGGGACCGGCGGCTTCGTGTTTCGCGCCTATTCGACGCGGAAACCGACCTTCAACGTGACCTGGTAATGCGCGATCTGGCCATTGACGATATGACCGCGCATCTCGACCACCTCGAACCAGTCCATGTTCTTGATGGTCTCCGACGCCTTGGTCAGCGCGCTGCGGATCGCGGCGTCGGTGCCGTCGGGCGAGGTGCCCACGATTTCAACGAGCTTGTAGGTGTGATTGGACATCGCTTGCCTCCAGGGTTGGGCACCAGGGTCCTGGCACCGGAGATCGGATAGACGGCCGGCGGTGTGCGCCGACGCGAGTTTCATCATAGGCAGCGGTCGTGCCCCGTTCCAGCCGCCTTGCCTTTGCATCCTCCCGCTGCTAACTTCCCCGCCTTCGCAACGTTTCTATTTCGAATCGTTTTCCGATTGGCTACCGTTTGCCGCGAGCGGCGCGCTCCGCGGCAACGCATTCACGCTGTCTCATGTCATTTGTATTTCGCGCGCCCGCCATCGTCGCCGGCGCTCTGTTGTCCGCTCTGCTGTCCTCTTCGTTCCTCGCGCCAGCGGCCTCGGCGCGCAGTCTTCCCCGCAGCGGCGAAGCGCCGATGGCGCTTGCCGACGGCGCGCGCAGCTTCGCCGACGGCGCCAGCTACGCCTTGTGTTTCACGCCCGATGGCGAGAGCTGTCAGGCCATGCTGGTCGACGCGATCCGCAGCGCGCGGCGCAGCGTGCTGGTGCAGGCCTACTCGTTCACCAGCAAGCCGATCGCCGAGGCGCTGATGCAGGCGCGCAAGCGTGGTGTCGATGTGCGCGTGATTCTCGACAAGAGCCAGGTGTCGGAGCGCTATACCAGCGCCACCTTCCTGAAGCACCAGGGCATCGAGGTGGTGATCGACTCGCGCCCCGCCATCGCGCACAACAAGGTAATGATCTTCGACGGCGAGGCCGTCTTCACCGGCTCGTTCAACTTCACCAAATCGGCCGAAGAGCGCAACACCGAGAACGGCATCCTGATTCGCGGCGATGCGCGCCTGGTCAAGCGTTACGTCGACAACTGGCAGAGCCGGCATCGGCTGTCGCTGCCGTACTGAGCGGCCAGCGAGGCGGCCAACGAGGCCGCCGACGAAGCTGACGACCGCGGCGGCGACCGAAGGCGCGGCCGGGCGCTCAGTCGTTGTCCTCCGAGGCGGCGCCGCCGCGACGTCCGCGCGAGCCATACAGATCGGTTTCCTCGAGTCCGCGCTCGATATCCCGCGCGGCCTGGCGACCCACCGGCCGGCTGCCGGTGTGCTGGCTCTGATGCGATTCGTCGCGCTCGTGCGGCAGGCGCGGCATCGGTTCGCCGCCGCCCTTCTGCGGCAGCGTGCCGGGGTCCGGCCGCGACTCGTCGGCCAGCGGTCCCGGACCTTCGCTGGTCCCCTGGGCGGTACTGTCGCGAATCGTTTCGCCTTGCGGCCGCCCTGCTGCCTGGCCTTGCTGGGGTTCGCGTTCCGGATGCGTGGGTTGCTTCGTCATGCGGTCCTCCGATGATGATGGCGCGCCATGCGGCGCGCGAATGCGGACCTGTGAAGACACGCAAACGTCATACCCGCACCGGCCCTGCCCGACCCACCCGTTACGAATTCATGTTGCAGCGCGGTGGCACGCCCATTGCACGGTACCAAGGCGCGGCATTTCGCCGCTGATGGAGACCAGCAATGAAACAGCAACAGCAACCGCAGGCGCAGCAAGGCGGCACCGAAAAGGGCGGCATGGGTCAGGGCGGCCAATCCTCTCAGCAGCATCAACAGAGCGGCGGCCAGACCGGTCAGCAGGGCGGCATGGGCAACCAGAGCGGTCAGGCCGGCCAGGGTGGCCAGCAGCAGCAAGGCGGTCGCCAGGGCGGTCAGCAAGGCCAGAGCGAAGGCGGCATGGGTGGCATGGGCGGTCAGCAGCAGCAAAGCGGCGGCCAGGGCGGCCAGCAGGGCGGCATGGGTGGCCAGAGCGGCCAGGGCGGCCAGAGCGGCCAGCAGCAGCAAGGCGGCAGGCAGAGCGGCCAGCAGAGCGGCATGGGCGGCCAGAGCGGCCAGCAGCAACAGCAGTCCGGCACCAGCGGCCAGCCTGGCCAGCAATCGTCGCAGGGCGGCCAGTCCGGCCAGAATCGCGAGCGGTAAATGCCGTCCATCGGCTGACACGCGACCCGTCATTCCCGCGTGCGCGTGAATGATGGAATCGGCCAAACAAGCTGAGGGGCGCGCAGGCGCCCCTTTTTTCTTTCCCCTTCCCTTCTTACGACGCGTGAAAAATCGTCACGGCGTCGCTGTCGTCATTCGCTGACAACGCAATCCGTCGAACGCCGAGGCCGCGCTGCGGGTCAAGCCGACGCATCGGACGCGACGTCGCTCCTACGCTGGTAAGCAGGAACGCGAGATCCTGCCTGGCCGCACCCATCGGCGCGATCGCGTTTCCAACATCAGGGGAGCGTGCGATGCAAGCCAAGACGACATCCCTGCGCGAGGCCGCGCAGAAATGGCTGCCGCTGTCGGCCAGCCACCCATGCCGGGTCACGCGTTTCGGCCATACCGGCAGCCGGCGCGTGCCCTATGCGTGCATCGGCTTCGAACGCGCGGGCAAACGGTTGTCGATCGTGTTCTTCCGTCATCGCGACGGCTCGTGGTACGTGTTCCCGCCGCTGCGATAGCAACATCGATTCGATAACTTCGGTGCCGCCACCTGGCTGATACGACAAGAGCGCGACGGGTCTGCCCCGCCGCGCTCCTTGTTGTCCCCGGTATAGGATTCAATGCAGCCTGCGATCAGCCTCCATCGAGGAACTGGCTGCGCTTGCCGACGCGCGATCCGAGCGTCGACAGATCGTGATAGTGCGTGTCGTGGTTCTCCATGCGGGCGTCGTAGCTGCCGCCCATCGGCATCGGCTGCGTGCCCGTCGGCGCCAGATACTGCTGCGTCGGCTGATTGGTGCCCTGCGTGTACGGATCGAACTTGTCGCCGACGCGTGCGCCGCTGCTGTACGGATCGCGCGTGCCAGCGGCGGCCGGGTTGGCCGGATCGTATTGTCCCGGGGGCGCAGTGCCCGGCGCGGTGCCCGTGGCGGCGCCCCGGTCGCCCGGCACCTGTGCCAGTGCCACACAGGAACCCGTCAACGCCAGCGCGGCGAGGGCGGTACGTACGAGGTGGTGTTTCGCCATGTTATTCACTCCTGAGACTGGCCCATGCATGCCGCGATGGCGCCCGCGATTGCGGCACGCCAGCGGCGATGCAAGGCCGGGTTCGTGAACAGGCCCTGCCGGTCACCGCATCGCTGCGGCCCGTTAAGCGCCGGCACGACGATGCCCCCGCGCAGGGCCCGGCCTACGCCGCCGATCACGCGAAACGCATGCCAGAAACACGACGCCTTGCCGGCCCGGTGTGCGTGCTCGACCGCGGGCCACGGTGACGCAAGGGCTCGCGGCTTCCGCCAACGCTGCCGCCGTGGCGAAACGTGGGCACACCGTCCGGCATGGCCGCGCCATGCGCCGGCCTCGTACTTTTTACTCGGCCATGCAGGATGTGCACGGCGTTGTCTGTGCGGCACCGCGCATAGCCGGCGGCGTGTGCCGCGGCATCGAAAGACGACAGCGATTGCCCACCACGATCGCGACATATCGCCCGATCGTTCGGCGCCGTTGTCGGATGTAGGACGGTGGCCGATGGATCGCCGCATTACGATTGCCTATAAGCGAAGTGACAACGCCAAGTGACAGTGCGACATCTCCGCGCGTCATGACAGCGAATGAAGGTGCCGCGCTCCGGCGCAGGACCACGGCCACGCAATTCCGCGTGTCCCGATCGAGGAGCGGCCGCAATGGCGACAAAGCGAGCAGCGAAGCAGCCGGCGAAGGCCGCGACCAGGCGGACCGGCAAAGACAACCCGGCGGCGGCCACAGGGTCGGCAACGCGTGCGACCACACGTTCGACGGCGGCGCGTCCCGGCGCACCTAGCGCGGCCCGCGGCGCGAACCCCGACCCGCTGCAGCGCTATCGCACCATGCGCGACTTCGGCACGACGGCGGAACCGGCCGGCAGAACAGCACGCAAGCGCGCTGCCGCGGCAGCCGGCGAGGGCCTGTCCTTCGTCGTGCAGAAACACGCGGCGCGCCGCCTGCATTACGACTTCCGTCTCGAGCTCGACGGCACGTTGAAGAGCTGGGCCATTCCGAAGGGCCCGAGCCTGGACCCGGCCGACAAACGGATGAGCGTCCATGTCGAGGACCACCCGCTGGAGTATGCGAGCTTCGAAGGCGTGATCCCCGAAAAGCAGTACGGCGCCGGCACGGTGATCGTCTGGGACCGCGGCACCTGGATACCGATCGGCGATCCGCATCAGGGCTATCGCGACGGCAAGCTCAAGTTCGAACTGCACGGCGAGAAGCTGCATGGCGCCTGGACGCTGGTGCGCATGCGCGGCCGTGACGAGCGGCAGGAGCCGTGGCTGCTGATCAAGGAACGCGACGACGCGGCGCGGCCGGCGGCGGAGTTCGATATCACCGAGGCGATGCCGGACAGCGTGCTGGGCGGCGGCGCGCTGGAGCCGGACGGCAAGAGCGCGCGCAAGGCGTCGTCGAAGACCGCGGCAAAGACCGCAACCAGGACCGCAACCAGGACCGCGGCAACGAAAGCCGCGAAGAAGTCAGCCACGGACAAATCGGCGGCCAGCGGCAAGACCATCGGCAAGAAGCGGTCCGCCCCCAGCCCCATCCAGCTTCCGCCCGGCGCGCGCCGCGCCGCGCTGCCGCTGACGCTGGCGCCGCAACTGGCAACGCTGGTGCAAGGACCGCCCGCCGACGCGCAGAACTGGGTCTACGAGGTCAAGTTCGACGGCTATCGCGTACTGGCACGCATCGAGGACGGCGACGTCAAGCTGTTCACGCGCAACGGCCACGACTGGACCTCCAGGCTGAAGACGCTGGCGCGCGAACTGGGCACGCTGAATCTGCCATCGGCCTGGCTCGACGGCGAGATCGTCATCGTCGACAAGGACGGCAGCACCGACTTCCAGGCGCTGCAGAACGCGTTCGACAGCGACCGCACCGAGGCGATCCAGTTCTTCGTGTTCGACGTCCCCTACTATGCCGGCCACGATCTGCGGCAGGTGGCGCTGGTCGAGCGCCGCGACCTGCTGCGCCGGGTGTTCGAGGAACACAACGTCTCGGCGCATCTGCGCTTCAGCGAGAGCTTCGAAGCGGGCCCCGAGGAAATCCTCAGCGCGGCCTGCCGGTTGCGGCTCGAGGGGCTGATCGGCAAGCGCGTCGATGCACCGTATGTCTCGGCCCGCTCGCCAAACTGGATCAAGCTCAAATGCAGCGAGCGGCAGGAGTTCGTGATCGGCGGCTTTACCGAGCCCAAAGGCACGCGCAACGGCCTGGGCGCCCTGCTGCTGGGCATTCACGACGAGTCCGGCCGGCTGGTCTATGCCGGCAAGGTCGGCACCGGCTTCGATGTGCAGACGCTCGATACGATCCGGGCCAAGCTCGATGCCTTGCGCACCGATGCCTCGCCGTTCGACAAGATGCCGGCGATCGCCAAGGGGGTGAAGGGCATCTGGGTCCGGCCCAAGGCGGTCGCCGAGGTCTCGTTCGGCTCGTGGACCCGCGATGGTTTGATCCGCCATGCGGTGTTCCATGGCCTGCGCTCCGACAAGAGCGCGAGCGCGATCGGCAAGGAGAAGGCGATGCCCGCACCGGGGAAGAGCGTGGGCCGGACGAAATCGGCGGGGGCCAGGGACAAGGCGGAAGGCAAGCCGGCGAAGGCGGGCAGGAAGACCGGCGAGGCCGTCCAGGCCGAGACAGCCGAGGCAGCGGATACCTCGCCACCGGCCAAACCCGCCGCCAGGACGAAGGCCTCGTCCGGCCGCCAGCAGATCGGCAACGTCCGCGTCAGCCATGCCGACCGCGTCATCGATCCCTCGACGGGCGCGACCAAGGGCGATCTGGTGCGCTACTACGAGGCGGTCGCGCCGCGCATGCTGCCCGAACTGCGCGGGCGCCCGCTGGCGGTGCTGCGCGGCCCCTCGGGCGTCGGCGGCGAACTGTTTTTCCAGAAGCATGCGGAGACCTTCAATATCGCCGGCGTCAATCGGCTCGATCCGTCGCTGTGGCCGGGCCATCCGCCGATGATCGAGGTCGCCAGCGAAACCGGCATCGTCGCCGCGGCGCAGCTCAACGTGATCGAGTTCCACACCTGGAACGCCGACAAGCGCCAGATCGAAAAGCCCGATCGCGTGATCTTCGATCTGGACCCCGGCGAAGGCGTGCCGTGGAAGCATGTGGTCGAGGCCGCCGCGCTGACCAAGGGCATGCTCGACGAACTCGGGCTGACGGCCTTTCTGAAGACCAGCGGCGGCAAGGGCCTGCATGTGGTGGTGCCGATCGCGCGCCGGCTCGGCTGGGACGAGGTCAAGGACTTTGCGCAGGCGCTGGTCGTCCATATGGCGAAGACCATCCCGCAACGCTTCGTCTCCAAGAGCGGTCCACGCAACCGCGTCGGCAAAATTTTCATCGACTACCTGCGCAACGGGCGCGGCGCCACCACCGTGGCCGCCTTCTCCGCGCGGGCGCGGCCGGGCCTGGGCGTGTCGATTCCCTGCAGCTGGGACGAACTGCCGTCGCTGCGCTCTGGCGCGCAGTGGACCATCGCCAATGCGCTGGCGCGCATCGAAGAGACCGAGCACGCCGACCCCTGGGCCGATTACGGCAGCACCCGGCAGACACTGACCGCGGCGATCCGGCGCCTCGGGGACGGCTGAACGCGCCGGACCGGCCCGCCCACCGCCGTGCTGCCCCCGCAGTGCATCATGCGGCGACTCCGTGTCGGACAAACGAGGGCATGGTTCTTGCCACTTCGGACACATGCGTCCGCGCCTTCCGGCGACGGACGCGTGACGAATGACGACGCAAGCACGAACCGGGAGCCACCATGACAACCCCTCGGACCACGATCCGCATTGCCCACTATGCCGCCCTGGCGCTGATGACTGCGCTTGCCTGGGCGCCCGCTCAGGCCCGCCTGCCGGCCCCCACCGCCGAACAGCAGCGCGCCGCCGACGAACGCAAGGCCAAGGAGGCCGAAGCGGCCAAACAACAGGCCGAAGCGTTGACGCGTGTGCAGGACCAGATCGCCGCCCGCTTTGGCAAGGGCGCGCAGCCGTCCGGCACCACGCAGCCCGGCGACGTCTCGCAGAAGGCCGCCGAGGTCCGGCCCAGCGGCCCGCACGGTGGCACGGCGCCGAGCGCGGAGGCCCACTCCGGCGAAGTGCAGCGCCGCTGAAGCCACTTTATTCGGTCATTTGCCGCCCAAAAGTGGCTTTGCATCAACTACAAGCGTTGGAGAGCTAGATTGGTAATTATTACAAACCGCGTCGGCAGCGGGGTCGCGCCGAACGCAAAAACCGACCTGCCGCCCCCTGTCCGCATCGCGTGCCTGCCCATGGCGAGGACAGCATGAGTCCGATCGAAACAAGAACATCGTCCGATTCCCGCGACAACCGGCCGCTGGTGCTGGTGGTCGACGACAACGAGGGCTCGCGCTACATCAAGGGCCGCATCCTGCGCCGCGCGGGCTATGCCGTGCTGGAGGCGTCGACCGGGGAGTCGGCGCTGTCGCTGGTGCGCCGCTATGCGCCGGACCTGGTGCTGCTGGACATGAAGCTGCCGGACATCGACGGGCTCGACGTCTGCCGCATCATCAAGGACGACCCGCAAAGCTGCCGCACGCTGATCCTGCATACATCCGGGTCGGCCAGCGATCCGCGCTACCGGGTCGAGGCCCTCGACCACGGCGCCGACAGCTATCTGGTGGAGCCGGTCGAGCCGGAAGAACTGGTCTCCAGCGTCAAGGCGCTGCTGCGCCTGCGGCGGGCCGAGGAGGCTTACCACCGGACCTCGCAGGCGCTGCGCGACAACGAATTCCTGTTCCGGCAGCTGGCCGACAACCTGTCCGACGTGCTGTGGATCTTCGACCCGAAGGAGCGCAAGTTCCTGTTCGTCGGCCCGGCCTTCGTCACGCTGACCGGACGCCCGGTGGAAGCGCTGCACCAGCACGGCGACACCTGCTTCGGCTGGGTCGCCGAGTCCGATCGCGAACGGGTGCGGGCCGCCTGCGATGCAATGCTGCGCGACGGCCATATGGATCTCGAATTCGCGCTGATCCACGCCGACGGCCAGACACGCGATGTGCGTGCACGCGCTTTCCCGGTCAACAATGCCAGCGGCGAGTTCTACCGCGTGGTCGGCGTCTGCGAGGACATCACGCAGCAGAAGCGCGCCGAGAAGATGCTGCGCGAGGAAGAACGCCGCAAGGACGATTTCCTGGCGATGCTGGTGCACGAGCTGCGCAACCCGCTGGCGCCGATGCGCAGCGCGGCCGATCTGCTGATGCACTGCGCGCCTTCGCGCGAGGACAGCTTCAAGGCGCGCGACATCATTGCCCGCCAGCTTTACCACCTGACCCGGCTGGTCGACGATCTGCTCGATATCTCGCGCTTCACGCGCGGCACCATCACGCTGCGCGACGACCTGGTCGAGCTGCGTTCGGCGCTGAACACCGCGGTGGAAACCGTCCGCCCGCTGATCGAGTCGCGCAACCATCAGCTGCGGCTGTCGGTGCCCGAGGGGCCGATGCCGGTGCGCGGCGACCTGGTACGCCTGACGCAGATCTTCGGCAACCTGCTGAACAACGCGGCCAAGTACACGCCGCCCGATGGACTGCTGTCGGTCGAGGCGCAGGCCGACCAGGGCACGGTGACCATCCGCATCACCGACAACGGCACCGGACTGTCGCCCGAACGGCTGCAGGGCCTGCGCGAGACCTTCGAGCACGACGGCGCCAACGGCAATATCGCCGTGGCCGGCGGCAATGGCCCCGGCATCGGGCTGTCGCTGGTGCATCGGCTGGTCAGCATGCATGGCGGCCGGCTGTCGGTGCAGAGCAACGGCCCGGGCCATGGCAGCAGCTTTATCGTGCAATTGCCGATGCAGCCGTGGCGCAGCTGGCAGCCGACGCTGGGCGGACGGCAGGCGCCGGCCGGCAAGCCGCGCACCGTGATGGTGGTCGACGACAACGTCGACGCGCTCGAGGCGATGGCGATGACGCTGGAAGCGCTGGGTCATACCGTGATCACCGCGCTGGACGGCGCCGCCGCGATCGTACGGGCGGTCAAGTACAAACCCGAACTGGTGCTGCTCGATCTGGGCATGCCCGGCATGGACGGCTTCGAGATCGCGCAGCGTCTGCGCGCGATACCGGAGCTGCAGGCGATGAAGGTCGTGGCGCTGACCGGTTATGGCCAGCCGGGCGACAAGCAGCGCACGCAGGCGGCCGGCTTCGACGACCATCTGACCAAGCCGGTCGATCTGGAGGTGCTGTCGCGCCTGCTCGACGAGTGCCGCGCCGATGGCCATGCCAGCGCCGGCTCGCCGCCGCCCCTGCATTCGCCGTTGGGGCATCCCGCCAATGCGAACTCGGCCAGTTCGAATGCTTCGATGGAGAAAAGGATGCATACCACACCAGAACCGGACCAGAACCCGGACCAGCCGCCCACCACGCCCGAACCCGAGGTGCCGCCGATCGATCCGCATGAGCCGGTGATCGACCCGCCGCCGGGCGACGTACCGCCGCCCCCGCCGCAGCGCGCCTGAGGGCCTGCGCCGGCCCCAACGCC
>NZ_JABTYE010000009.1 GCF_013314895.1 Cupriavidus gilardii
CCCCAAAAACCCCCTAACACCCTCCGGCAACGTCCGCCCCGCCAACGTCTGCAGTTCAATCGCCCTGCCCTTCATCCCCCGCTCCCGTATCACCGCAGCGTGCAGCTCCCCGCGACGCAGCCGGTCTCCCACCGTCACCGCACCCGAAATCGACAACCCGCCGCCATGCAGCACAAAGCTGGTCAGCGTCTCGAAATGATTGGTGACCAGCACCGGCTCGAACACGATGCCGCGTTCGCCGGCGGCGATATCGAACAGCTGGCGCACCGTGTTGTCAGCTTCCGGCAATGCCAGCGGATACGGCTGCATCTGCGCCAGCGTCACGGTGCGAAAGCGCGCCAGCGGATGGTCGGGTCGCATGATGGCGATCACGGGCGCGGGCTGGCGGTGTTCGACGCGAATCCCCTGCTCCCCGGCGCGGCTATAGGTGATGCCGATGTCGGCGTCGCCGTGCAGCACGATGCCGGTGACATCGGCGGGCGATGCCACGCGGACATGGAAATGCAGCCCGGGATAGCGCTCGCGGAATTCGGCGATGCACCGCGGCAGGAATTCGATGGCGAAGCCGGCGGAGCTTGCGATGCGCACTCGGCCGCGCCGCAGCCCCTGCAGGGCGGCGATTTCCGAGACGACGCGGTCCGCCTCCAGGGCGCCCCGCAGCGCATAAGCCGCCAGCACTTCCCCGGCCGCGCTGGCGACCATGCCGCGCGGGTGGCGGTCGAACAGCGGCACGCCCAGCAGGGTTTCCAGCGCGGCCACCTGGCGGCTGACTGCCGATACGGTGACATTGAGCCGTTGGGCCGCCTCGGTCAGCGAGCCGCTGCGTACCACTTCGAGGAAATAGCGCAGGGCTGTGTCCTGCAGGCGGTGCGACAGCATGGGTTCAGCTCCCTGGCGTGAAGGCCTGTTCTGGTTTGCGTTTTACGCAAGGATATTTGAAATAATCGTCGATTGTGCGAAACCCAGCCCGACCCGTATGCTTTCTCGCATCAACGAAGGAGACACCACGACCATGGCGCCCGACCAGACCGCTTCCGGCCAGCCCACCAACCCGCCCGCCAATCAGCCCACCAATCCGATCGTCGAACTCGACGCCGTCGCGCTGTCCCGCGCCATCCACGCGCGCGAGCTCTCGTGCGTCGAGGTGCTCGACGCCTTCTTTGACCAGATCGACCGCCACAACCCCCGCGTCAACGCCATCGTTGCCCCGATGGATCGTGACACGCTGCGCGCGCAGGCGGCCGAGCGCGATGCCGAGCTTGCACGCGGACAAAGCCGCGGACCCCTGCATGGCTTCCCGCAAGCCCCAAAGGACATCAGCCCGGCCGCTGGCATGGTTACCACCAAGGGCTCGCCGATCTTCGCCGGACAGGTCACGCAGACCGATGCTGCGATCTTCGAGCGCATGCGCAAGGCCGGCGCGCTGTTTGTCGGACGCACCAATTCGCCCGAATTCGGCCTGGGCGGTCATACCTACAACCCGGTCTATGGCACCACGCGCAACGCCTTCGACCCTTCGCGCTCCGCGGGCGGCAGCAGCGGCGGTGCGGCGGTCGCCGTCGCGCTGCGCATGCTGCCGGTGGCGGATGGGTCCGACATGATGGGATCGCTGCGCACGCCGGCGGCGTTCAATCACGTATACGGGCTGCGCACGTCGTTCGGGCTGGTGCCGCATGGTCCGACTGACGAGGTCTTCTTCCAGCAGTTCAGCGTGGCCGGCCCGATGGCGCGCAACGTGCCGGACCTCGCCATGCTGCTGTCGGTGCAGGCAGGTTTCGATGTGCGCCTGCCGCTGACGCGCCGCAGCGAGCCGCCGGGCAGTTTCGCGCTGCCGCCGGAGCGCGACTGGACCGGCGTACGCGTCGGCTGGCTGGGCGATATGAAAGGCCAATTGCCTACCGATCCGGGCCTGCTCGATACCTGTGCCCGCGCGCTGGACCACTTCCGTACGCTGGGCTGCAACGTCGAACCCGCGCTGCCCGCCTTCGATCTGGAGAAGCTGTGGCAGGCATGGATCGATCTGCGCAGCTTCTCGGTGGCCGGCGCCAATGCCGCGCTATGGCACGACCCTGCCAAGCGCGCGCTGCTCAAGCCCGAGGCCGCATGGGAGATCGAGCGCGGCATGGCGCTGCCCAGTGCGCGCGTCTACGAAGCGATGTGCGTGCGCAGCGCCTGGTATCAGGCGCTAGTGCAGCTGTTCGAGCGGCACGACTATCTGGTGCTGCCCGCCGCGCAGGTATTTCCGTTCGACGCCGATTGGGACTGGCCGCACGCCATCGACGGCCGCGACATGGACACCTATCACCGCTGGATGCAGACCGTGGTGCCGGCGACGATGGCGGGCCTGCCGGCTCTTGCCGCGCCGGCCGGCTTCGGTCCGCAGGGCCTGCCCGCCGGCATTCAGATCATCGGGCCCGCGCAGACCGATGCCGCGGTACTGCAGCTTGGCCACGCCTACGACCAGGCGGGCGGATTCTCGCGGGTCCGCAGTCCCTGGCTCGGCTGAACGCCATCCCCTTACGCAACAACGCCGCCCGTTGATCGATTTCGTACCTCACCACTGCTGGCAGGAGTGCCCTTGATGACCGCAATGCCCCCGAAGCGATTCTTCCTTGCATGCACCGGCCTGGTCGCCGTATTCGCCATGGCCACCGCGCCAGCCGCGGCGCAGACGTATCCGGATCGCCCGATCCGTCTGGTGGTGCCCTTTGCCGCTGGCGGCGCGACCGACGTGCTCGGGCGTCTGCTGGCAGTGGGACTGGGCGAGAAGCTCGGTCAAACCGTGGTGGTCGAAAACAAGCCGGGCGCCAGCACGGTGATCGGTGCCACCCAGGTCGCAAAGGCCGCGCCCGATGGCTACACCCTGTTGCTCGCGGCCAGCACCACGCTGACGCTGAACCCTGCAATCCGGCCCAACCTCGCCTATGACCCGATCAAGAGCTTCACGCCGCTCGGCCTGGTCGCCGATATGAGCCTGGTGCTGGTCGCCAATCCCGACACGTCGCTGCATTCGCTCAAGGATCTGGTGGCGCAGGCAAAGGCCGATCCAGACAAGTTCTCCTACGGGTCGTTCGGCACCGGTTCGTCGGTGCATTTCGGCGGCGAGATGCTGAAGTCGGTCGCCGGCATCCGCATGGTGCATGTGCCCTTCAACGGCAGCGCACCCAATCTGACGGCGCTGGCCGGCGGCCAGGTCCAGGTAGCGGTCGACACCGTGCCAGCGAGCCTGCCGCTGATCAAGGCCGGCAGGATTCGTCCGCTCGCGGCGCTGTCGCCGCAGCGGCTGCCGGCATTGCCGCAGGTCCCGACGGTGGCGGAGAGCGGGTACCCGGGCTTCCAGATGGGAACGTGGTTCGCGCTGATCGCACCGGCCGAGCTGCCCGCCCCGGTCCAGCAGAAGCTGGAGAAGGCTCTGGCGGACGTCGTCAATGCCCCGGCCACGCGCGCCCGGCTGGTCGAACTGGCGCTGACGCCGGCCTATGGCAATGCCGCCGCGGTCAAGGCCAGGGTCGAGAAGGAGCTGCCGGAGATGCGGGCCGTTGCAGCGCGCGCAAATATTCGGGCGGAGTAAGGCATCGCCGCTGCATGCCCGCACGCCCAACCGCGGGGACCAGCAGCGTCGCCCCGGCATTATTTGACTGATCGGTACAAAACAAATTATGCTGATCGGCACGTGCTCAATCGCCTGAGCGCTGTTGCTGCTCGAGCAACGATGCAACGGGTCTCACGCACCCGTTGTTTTTTGCCAATTTCTGTACCGATCGATAATTTTTAGCCGCCAAGAATACCGATGAGCCATCCCGTCAGCAACGACATTCGCCAGATTCCGACCGCCACCGGCATGGTGGCCATCCCGGCCGAACTTGAGCCCGATGTCGCGCAGTTTCACTATGCCCCTGCCCGCCGCGTCGGCGATTTCGTCTATCTCTCCGGCGTGGTCGCCTGCAACAGGCGCACCGAGCCGATGGACGAGCCGGCGTTCTGCGACGAATTGCGTGGGGTCTTCCGGCAGATCGAGCGCCTGCTGCTCGCCTGCGACGCACGGCTGGACGATGTCGTCGAACTGCAGATGTTCCATGTCTTCGGCAGCGAACGCCTCGCCCTGGACAAGGCAGGCCAGCTGGCGGCAATCGGCCGCGTTCGGGACGAGTTCTTTGCCGCGCCGTATCCGGTCGCGGTGGAACTGGGCGTCGCGGACCTGAACCCCGATGGTGGCCTGGTGGAAATCAAGGCCACCGCCTTTGCACCGCTGGACCGTACTGGCAGACAGCCGCGCTAGCGGGCCAGGCGGCAGGCGACGCCCCCAAGGCTGGCTCAAACAAGCTCAAAGGCTCAAACAGGCGGATACGCTTCGAACACCGCGAAGCGCTCCGCAGCCGCGGTCAGCGACGCGATGGCCGGGTGCTTTGCCGGATCGACCGCGCCCGGCAGCATGGCCTGCGTGAAGGTCCATACCACCGCAGTAGTCAGTTGCGCCTGCGACAGCGCGCTCTCCTGTACCGGCACCGCCAGGCGCGCGACCTCTTCCTCCAGCAAGGCAAAGGCGCTGGTGCGCTGGCCGTCGACGCGCTCCACCCACGGCCGGTGCTGTTTCTCGGCCGGCCGCAGCTGGTGCTCGTAGACGTGCTGCACCGCCTTCTCGCACGCGGCCAGCGCCAGGCCGATCACGCGCAAATCGCGCTGCCGCGCCGCGAGGTCCGCCGGCATCAGGCTACGTCCGGCCAGCGCCTCGACGTAGTCGATGATCAGCGTCGAGTCCATCAGCACCACGCCGTTGTCGCAGACCAGCGACGGCGCCTTGACCACCGGATTGATGGCGCGGAACTGCTCGAAGGTACGGAACACCGAGACCGGTTCATGGTGGAAGGACAACCCCAGCAGGCGCATCGTGATCGCGGCGCGGCGCACATAGGGGGAATCGAGCATGCCGATCAGTCTCATCGTTTTCACTCCAGGGGTCGGTTGACGGGGATGGCGCCTATCATCGTTTGTCCACGCCCCGCTTGCCAACCCCCATCGCGTCGAATCGGCCGCGCCGGGCTCAGTTGCGCCTGCCCCGGGATTGTTGCAGCGGTTGCAGCGGCAGGCGCCACAGGTCATAGCGCTCTTCGCCGGCCTTGACCGCCCCCGCGAAATGCCCGTTCAGATGGCTGGCGGTGAACACCAGGTCGCCGTTGGGCAGCAGCGCAGGCGTATCGGGCCAGAGCACGCCCTCGTCGGCCGCGAGCAGCGACATCGCGCCAGTGGCCGGGTCGTACTTGACGATGCCATTGCGCGTGACGTCCGTGATGTACAGATTGCCCTTCGCGTCGGTAACGATCCCATCGGTATTGCCGCCGACGTCGCCCAGATCCCGCACCGCGGCGGACAACGTCTGCGCGCTGGCACCCTTGTCGCGCAGCAGCCGCGTCGGAATGGCATAGGCGTGCGTGCCCGTGGTCACGGCCCAGTACAGCGTGCCGGCATCGGGCGACAGTGCGATGCCGTTGATGCCGAGCTTCAACGGGTTGCCCGGCCACACTTCGGCGCCATGCGAAACCACCTTTGCGCCAGGCTCCGGCAACAGGCTCGCGTGGCGGTCCAGCACGCGCCGCGCCTTGCCCGCGGCAAAGTCCACCACGATCAGCCCCGCCTGATTGTCCGGCGCGCTGCGCAGGCCGCTGTCGGAGATGTAGGCGATTCGGCGCCGCTCGTCGACGACGATATCGTTCAGGAAGCTGCCCTTGCGGTCCGCCACGCCATCGAGCGCGATGCGCCGGACCATGCGGCCGGTACGCAGGTCGTAGACCATCACCTTCTGCGCGCCGATCGGCGCCTCGGCCTGGCCGGCGACGAAACCCATGTCGAGCGCCCACAGCCAGCCGTTGCGGCGGTCGATATGAAAGCCGAGCACGTTGCGCAGATGCGTCTCCGGGGCGGCATCGACCGCATTGCCGTCCACCGACGGGAAAGCCGACAGACGAGCCGGCCCGCTCTGCGCGCTGGTATCGAGAACGCTCAGCGTCGCCGGCGCGTCGACGGATACCAGACGGGGCGTACTGACGAAGGCGCGGCCCCTTGCATCGAAATGAATGCCGGCGATCGGCGCGTTGACCGAGCCGGCGAAGGGCGCCGGGTCCGCGCCCTGCCGGGACGGCTCCCAGCTGACGCCCGCATAGCTGCGCCAGCGTTCGAGGGGGACTTGGGCGGTATCGGCGAATGCCGGGACGGCGGCGATGGCGGTGAACGCGGCAAAGGCGGTGAACGTCAGCGCGGCGAGACGGGGTCGGGTAAGCAGCATGATGATGTCCGGAAGGTTGGGCCGACAGGCAGCGACGGTGTGTGGCCGTGCCTGTCGGCGGTCGGTAGCGGTCGTGGTCGGAGGTCCGTGGTCGGCTATAGGTCAGTGATGAGCTATGAGCTATGAGCGATCAGCAATCAGCAATCAGCGGTGAGCAATCAGCGATCGGCAATCAAAGGCTTCCAATGGGGCTGCCGTCCGTGTCGAGGGCGGGTCGGTCCATGGGATTCCTCGTTGTCGGGTGGTGAAGCTGGACTTTATTACCCGCACCAACGGAGATAAACTCGCCCACCGGGAATTCATCTGTTCTTCGGAGGACATAATGGCGCGCCGCTTCGACCATCTTGGGGACGTGGAAGCCTTTCTGGCGGTGGTCGAGCACGGGTCGTTCACGGCGGGCGCGGTGGCGTTGTCGACCACGCCGTCGGTGCTGAGCCGCGCCATCGCCCGGCTGGAGGCCCGGCTCGGCAGCCAGTTGCTGCGCCGGACCACGCGGCGCATCGGGCTGACCGACGCGGGACGGCAGTACGTCGAACAGGCGCGGGCGGCCTTCACCCTGCTCGACGAGGCTGAGCGCGAGATCCAGGGTCAGGAAGGGGAACTGTCGGGAAGGGTCCGGCTCAGCGTGCCGACCACCTATGGGCACTACCGGCTGCCGCCGCTGCTGGCGCGCTTTACGCGGCAATACCCGCGCGTGCAGGTGGAGCTGAACATCACCAACCGCAACGTGGATCTGGTGGCAGAAGGCTTCGACCTCGCCATCCGTCTCGGCGACCTGCCCGACAGCGGGCTGGTCGCGCGCAAGCTGGAGGACGCGGCGCTATGCCTGGTCGCAGCGCCGGACTATTTGCGCCGCGCGGGCACGCCGCGCACGCTGGACGATCTGCATCGCCACGTCTGCCTGCCGTTCGTGCTGCCGAGGACTGGCCGCATCGCGCCCTGGGTGTTTCGGGACGGCGATCGGGATATCGACTGGACCACCGCCTCGCCCATCGCGATCTCCGACGATGTGCTGGGCGTGGTCTCGCTGGCCGAGCATGGCGCCGGCATCTGCCAGAGCTACGATTTCATCGTGCGCGACCGGATCGAACGCGGGCAGCTCGTCGAACTGCTGCCGCATCTGCGTGGACGCTCGCGGCCGTTTTCGCTGATCTACGCGCCGCACCGCCGTCAGTCCGCGGCGGCACGGGCAATGATCGATCTTCTGACCGCAAGTTGAGCGGCAACCGGCTGCCTCAATCGAGATAGTCCGGCTCCAGGCGCGCCAGTTGCCGATGGATACTGGCCAGATGCAGGCGCGCGCTGTCGGGATCGCCCTCGCGCATCTGCCGCGCGCACAGGGTGGCGACGTCAGCCGGCACGGGTACCAACTTGCGACCGGTGCCGTGCGCGCGCACCTGGACTTCGGCCGCGCGCTCCAGGTAGTAGAGATCGTCCCACGCCTGCGCGATGTTCGGCGCGGTCACCATCACGCCGTGGTTGCGCAGGAAGGCGATGTCCGCCTCCCCCATCGCGTCCGCGATGCGATCGCCCTCCAGTTCATCCAGCGCCAATCCGTTGAAGGGAACCGTGGCAACACGGCCGTAGAACTTGAGCGCAGTCTGCCCGGCCCACACCAACGGTTCGCCATCGACCATCGCCAGTGCGGTGGCGTTCGGCATGTGCGTATGAAAGGCCGCCACCGCCGCGGGTTTGCGCATATGCAGGCGGGCATGGATAAAGAAGGCCGTGGCCTCGGGCTCACCGTCGCCATCGACCACGCGGCCGTCGAAATGGCAGACCAGCAGGCGCGAGGCTGTAACCTCGCAGAAGGCCAGCCCCAGCGGATTGACCAGGAACAGCCCCGGGTGTCCCGGCAGGGTCGCCGAGAAATGGTTGCAGATCCCCTCCGCCATCCCGAGCCGCGCCGCCATGCGCAAGCACGCCGCCAGATCGATGCGGGCCTGCCGCACTGCGGGGTCGCCGCGCAGCGCTGCGGCCATCTCGGCGTCGCCCGCGGCCCGGCTGGAAAGTTGATGCGCCATCTATCGCTCCTTCACGGTTGCACCCACCGCAGCGTAGCAAATGTCTGGCGCAGCGCGGCGAGATCGGACAGCACGGCGTCCGGCCGATAGTCAGGCAAGGGCTTGCGTGCCGTGCCTCGGTCGATCCAGATGCAGCGAAAGCCCATGTCGCGCGCCGCCGCCAGATCGAGGTGCGGACTGGCGCAGATATGCACCAGCCGGTCTTTCGATACCCCGATCGCCTGATGTGCCTGCTCGAACAGCCTCGGCGACGGCTTGTACGCCCCCGCCTGCTGCGCGGTAACGACCCGGTCGATATGGCCGCCGAGCTGCGCCACGTTGCCCGCGATGATGGCGTCGTCGGTGTTCGACACGATGCATAGCTTGAATCCCTGCCCCTTCAGCCAGCCCAGCGTCGGCACGACCTCCGGAAACGGCGGCATCGCAGAGATATGGCGCGTCAGTGCATCGGCGTCGCCGGGTTCGAACGGCAGCCCGAACGCTTCCAGCGCGGCGCGCAGCGAGCGCGCGGACACCTCGGCGAACGAGAGATGCGGCGGCGTCTGTTCCAGCCGATGCTCGTGATCGTCATAGACCCTGATGAAGTCGTGCGGATCGACGCCTTGCAATCCCTTGCGGGCCAGCAGGCGGTCGACATAGGCCAACAGACCTTCGTCCCATTGGATCAGCGTGCCGTAGCAGTCGAAGGTCAGCCACTCGGGGCGATGGGAAGGTTGCATGATCGGGCTCCAGCGTTCGTGTGCGCAATGCAGGCATGCTAAGCTGGTCGTCGTGAATTCGAAAATTCGATTTTTAGCCGAACTTCATTTGCCGATCGAATCATGCTGGACCTGGAACTGCTCAAGACCTTTATCAGCGTCGTCGACGCGGGTGGCTTCACGCGCGCCGGGGAGCGGGTCCATCGCACCCAATCGACGGTGAGCCAGCAGATCCGCAAGCTCGAGGCGCAACTGGATCAGCCGCTGCTGCTGCGCCAGCGCGCCGGCAAGTCGGTTGCGCTGACGGAGGCTGGCGAGCGGCTGCTCGGCTACGCGCGCCGGCTGGTCGATCAGGCGCGCGAGGCGGAGACCGTGATGCAGAGCGGTGGCAATGCCGGCGTGATCCGGCTCGGCGTGCCGGACGATTTCGATGTGAAACGGCTGATTCCGCTGCTGTCCGGCTTTGCCGCGCGCCATCCGGCCATCCGGCTCGATACCGTCAATGGCCTCAGCGTGGACCTGCACAGCCGGATCGCCCGACAGGAGCTCGACCTGGCGCTGCTCAAGCGCGACGCCGATGGCGCATCCGTACTGCTGCGCCGCCCGGAAACGCTGAAATGGGTCGTGGGCCGGGACTTTGCGATGGACACCGACCCGCTGCCGCTGGTGGTGTTCGGCCATGGCTGCCTGTATCGGGATCGTGCGATCCACGCGCTCGAATCGTCGGGCCGCAGCTGGCGCATCGCCTTCACGAGCCAGAGCCTGGTCAGCATCCAGGCGGCGGTCGCGGCGAATCTCGGCCTGAGCCTGCTGCCGGCCACCGCGGTGCAGGACGATCATGTCGTGCTGGGTGCCAGGGCCGGATTGCCGGCCCCGCCGCCGACCGAGCTGGCGCTGGTCGGCAGCGCGCGCCTGCTGACGCCCGCGCAGCAGGCGCTGGTGGACTATCTCGATGAGAAGCTGCCCGGACGCCGCCTACGCGCGCGACGTTGACGTTTCGTTCGATCCACGCCCCTTGCGCCGTACCGCCCTGACCTTCCCGCTGGGGCCGCCGCCGCAGAAGAACCGATCCGCGCCATCGGATTCGAGCCCCGACACGCCCATGCCCGCCGGCATCTCGATGCGCTCGATCACTTCGCCGGTAGCGGGATCGACATGGCGCAGATCGCTGGCCTCGCCCTCCCACGTGCCGTGCCACAGTTCGCCATCGACCCAGGTGACGCCGGTGACGAAGCGGTCGGACGTCAGCGTGCGCAGGATCGCGCCGGTTTGCGGATCGAGCTGATGGATCTTGCGATCGCGCCACACGCCCACCCATAGCTTGCCTTCGGCCCAGGCCAATCCCGAGTTGCCGCCGTCGGTGGGCGCCGGGATGGTCGAGACGACTTCGCCGGTCTGCGGGTCGATCTTCTGGATACGGTCGCCGGCGATCTGGTACAGGTAGCGGCCGTCGAAGGCGGTGCCGGCATTGGCGGTGACATCGATGGAGCGAAGCATCTGGCCGCTGGCCGGATCCATCGCGTGGAGCCCGTCTCCGGACGCGACCCAGACATGCTTGCCGTCATACGATACGCCGTGGACGGCATCGATGCCGGGGAACGGGCCGTATTCGTGGAGGACTTCTGCGGGAATCGATTTCATGCTGGCTTCCTGGTGGATGTTGGTCAAACGACATGGCACGTCACCGATGGGCAGGCACGCTGCGCGATGACGTCTTCATGCTGGCATCCTAGTCCAGGCCGGAGATTGCCGGGAGTAACAAGGTCGTCGTGATTTCGGGCAATGGCGTCGTCATCCATCGGCGCGCGCGGCCGTGGCCGACCGCCTGCACCTTGCCCGCGTCCGCCAGCACGTCGAGCGCGCGTTGCACGGTGCGCTGGCTGGCCCCGAGCGCCAGTGCCAGTCCGGAGCTGGACCACGATTCGCCATCGGCCAGCAGGGCCAGCACCGCGGCGTGCCGTTCTTCTACCGGCCGCGCCAGCACCACGACCGGACGCGTGGCGCGCGGCACCAGGGCATAGCCGCGCGGTGTCGCGCGAATCTCCGCCATTGGCCGAAGGGCGGCACGCAACCGACCCATTTCGACGCGCAGACGGGCGCGATGGGAATCGTCGGCATGCTTCATCCGGAAGGCATGCGCGATCAGCCTGTCGCGCGGCACATCGTGGGGCCAGGCCTCACCGAGGGCGCGCGCGAGCACAAACAGGATCGGCCGCGTGGCGAGCGGGACCACCGTGCCGGCGTAGCGCACGGCATGGCGGCAGGCGTCGATGACCAGCCTGTTCGACGCCAGCAGGGTCTCCACTTCGTCCAGCCGCAGCTGTCGCGTTTCGCCGCGATCGATCAGGCGAGCGGCGGGACCTTCGAGCATCGCGGCGGTCCGATCGACTTCCGCGGCCAGGGCCGGGATGGCAGCGAGGCGGGCGGCGTGGCGCGCACGAGCCAGCGCAGCGGCGGCGCTGCGCGCGTGCACGCGGCGCATGGCAATGCCGGCAATGACCAACTCGTGCACGGTCCGCAGCGCGGGCGGCAGTTGCGCCGGCGCGATGCCGGTCAGCATTGCCTCGGCTTCTTCCAGCTGCCCGATCAGCAACAGACGACGGCTGGCCAGATACAGCGCATGCGCGGCATTGGTGCGGTCGCCGTGCTGCTCCAGCGTCAGGCGCGCGGCATCGAGCGCCTTGGCGGGCCAGCCGAGGTCCCGTGCGGCCAGTGCGATCTCCGCCTCGGCCACCACGCATCGGGCACACGCGACCGGGGCCCGGTTGCCGAAGGCCCGTGCGGCGCTGCGCACCAGGACCCTGGCGCGTGCAAACTCGCCGAGCTGCGCCATCGCGATGCCGCGCAGCGCCAACGCCGGGGCGTCCTCGCGCAGGGCAACGCAATTGAGCGCCCCGAGCGGGTCACCGACCGCGAGCGCGCGGGCCGCTGCCGAGATCGTCGGGTCCATTCGAATCACGCCACACTTGTCACTCCCTCCCTGTCGGGGCCGGCGCCTAATCTAGCACGACGATCAACCGACCCGGCGCGCCGCTGTGCATCGCACAAGACCGCATGACACCGCACGGCCGCCGACGCCACGTCCACATGGAGGAAGCACGATGACAACCCACCCCACCGCCAACCGGGAACAGTGGCTGGCCGCCCGCCTGGAACTGCTGGAGGCCGAGAAGGCCCTGACGCGGCGCAGCGACGAAATCGCGCGCCAGCGCCAGGCGCTGCCGTGGCTGCGGATCGACAAGACCTACCGCTTCGACACCGACGAAGGCCCCGCGACGCTTGCGGACCTGTTCGGTGGCCGCTCCCAACTGCTGGTCTACCACTTCATGTTCGGCCCCGACTACAAGGCCGGCTGCCCGTCGTGCTCGGCGATCGCCGACGGCTTCAACGGCTTTGCGGTCCACCTTGCCAACCACGACGTCGCGCTGACCGCCGTATCGCGCGCGCCACTGGCCAAGCTGCAGGCCTACAAGCAGCGCATGGGATGGACCTTTCCGTGGGCGTCGTCGCACGACAGCGACTTCAATGCGGACTTCAATGTCTCCTTCACGACCGCGCAGCAGCGCGACGGCGATATCGAATACAACTACCGCCGCGAACCTGCGGTGCGGGGATGGCGCCGCAACATGGAAGGCGGCGGCCAGGCCGCGGAAGACCGGATCGCCGCGATGTGTGGCACCGATACCGCAACCTTTCACCGCGATCGGCCCGGCCTGAGCGCCTTCGTGATGGAGGACGGCGTGGTCTATCACACCTACTCGGCGTATTCGCGCGGGCTGGACGGGCTCTGGGGCATGTACCAATGGCTGGACCGCGCGCCGAAGGGCCGCAACGAGACGGGTGTCTGGTGGCGCCGCCATGACGAGTACGGCGAGCGCTGAAACCGCGCACTGCTGCGCCGGCGAGCCTGCGTGCAGGGACGGGAGCCGGCGAGCCTTCTTCGGCGTCAGCGCCGTGCTGTTCGGCCTCAGCGCCGCGGCCATGGTGTCACTGCATGGCGCGCTGCATGGGTCGATGTCGTCGATGGCGGCCACGCCGATGCCCGGCGGCTGGACGCTGTCGATGGCCTGGGCGCCGACGTGCGGGCAGAACTGGGCCGGTGCCGCCGCGGCCTTCGTCGGCATGTGGGCCGTGATGATGGTGGCGATGATGCTGCCGTCGATGGCGCCCGCGCTGTGGCGCTATCGCGTGGCGGTCGAAGCAACCGGGCGCGCGACATGGCTTACGACCATGGCAGCGGCGGCCTATTTCCTGGTGTGGGCCGCGCTGGGATTGGCGGTGTTCATCCTCGGTGCCACGCTGGTCGCGCTCGCGATGCAGTGGCCGACGCTGGCACGCGCCATGCCGACCCTTGCCGGCCTCGTGGTGCTCGCCGCCGGCGGCCTGCAATTCACCGCGTGGAAGACCCGCTTGCTGACGGGCTGCCGGCACTCGTCCCCCGCAGCGTCACTGCAAAACGTGGCTGCCGCATGGCGGCATGGCGCTCGCCTCGGCCTGCATTGCATCCAGTGCTGCGCAGGCGTGACCGCAAGCCTGGCAGCGGTGGGCGTCATGGACCTTGACGCCATGGCGGTCGCTACCGTGGCAATCAGCGCCGAACGGCTGGCGCCGGCCGGCGAGCGGGTAGCCAGGGCCATCGGCACCCTCGGCATCGGCGCGGGCGCATGGCTGGCGCTGCGCGGTGCCGGGCTGCTCTAGCGCTGACGGCAACCGGGGGAATGGCCAACCGCGCGCAGCAACGGCCATCACGGCACCCACCAATACCGCGTGATATGAAAGAACACCGGGGCAGCGAACACCACCGAGTCGAGCCGGTCCAGCATGCCGCCGTGGCCCTGGATCATATGGCCCCAGTCCTTGATGCCGCGGTCGCGCTTGATCGCCGACATCACCAGCCCGCCGAGAAAGCCCATCAGCGCGATCACCAGCGCGATCGCGCCGGCCTGCCACGGCGCGAACGGCGTGATCCACCACAGCGCGGCACCGAGCGCCGTCGCGCTGGCGACGCCGCCGACGAAGCCCTCGACCGTCTTCGACGGCGACAGCAGCGGCGCGATCTTGCGCTTGCCGCACAGCTTGCCCCAGACGTACTGCAGCACGTCGCTGCCCTGCACGACGATCACCAGGAAGGCGATCAGCAGCAGATTGCGGCCCTCGAAGCCCGGGATCGGCAGCGTCAGCAGCGCAGGCACATGCGAGATGCAGAACACGCAGATCATCACCGCCCATTGCACGCCCGCGCAGCGTTCCAGAAAGCGCGTGGTCTCGGCCGACAGCGCAGCCAGGATCGGCAGCAGCAGGAAGGCGTAGACCGGAATCAGGATCGAGAACATGCCGTACCAGTCCACATAGACCAGCACGTACTGCAGCGGCAGGAACAGGAAGAAGGCGGCGACGATCGCGCGATGGTCGCCGCGCCGGGTGGTCGTGATGGTGACGAACTCGCGCAGCGCGAAGAACGACAGCAGATAAAACAGCACGATCACCGCGGTGCGGCCCAGCGCGAAGGCCACGCCCATCGCGCCGATCATCCACCACCAGGCCCAGACCCGCTGCGCCAGGTTGTCGATCACCGGGTGCGCGCCGCCGCCGGCGAGCCGCCAGCGCAGCAGCAGCGTCACGGTCGAGGCGAGCAGCAGCACGGCGAACAGGCCGCCAAACAGCAGCCAGGTTTCGTGGTTCCAATGCAGGGTCGGCATGGCGGGTCAATCCAGTACGGGGGCGAGCGCGAGCAGGCCGTCGCGGCATCGGGCGAGGAAGCAATCCTTGTCGTCGTCCGGGGCCAGCAGCACAGGCTGGCCGAACGTCACCGTGCACAGCAGCGGCACCGGCACGAATTCGCCCTTGGGCATCACGCGGTTCAGGTTGTCGATCCAGACCGGCACGAACTCCACCGACGGGCAGGCGCGCGCCAGATGGAAGATGCCGCTCTTGAACGGCAGCAGCCGCGCGTCGGTGGTGTTGCGCGTGCCCTCGGGGAACAGGATCAGCGAATCGCCGCCTTCGAGCGCGCCGCGCATCAGCGCGACCGGATCGCTGCCCGGATCGCTGCGGGTGCGGTCGATCAGCAGCGCGCGAAAGACATCGCGCCCGATGAAGCGCCGCAGCGGCGAGCGGTCCCAGTAGTCGGCGCCGGCCACCGGACGCGTGCGCGGCCGCAGCTCCGGCGGCAGACAGCCCCAGATCAGCACGAAGTCGCCGTGGCTGCTGTGATTGGCAAAGTAAACGCGCTGCACCGCCGCCGGCACGCAGCCCTGCCAGTTGGCCCGCATGCCGGTCAGCAGGCGGGCGAAGACGATGATGGCGCGCGCAGTGACGCGGGCAACCCACATGGTGCTATCCCAGGATCGATGTGAGAAAGGTCAGGACAAGCTGGATCACGGCCAGCGCGCCGCAGATCCGTACCAGGCGCAGCGCACCGCGGGCGCGGTCGGCCATCGTGCGGCCCTGGCGGTTCGGCGCAATCCAGCCCAGCTGCATCAGCGCCGCGTCCAGGCCCGCCAGATCGGCGGCGCCGTGGCGACTCGCGTACGCTGCCAGCGCCTCGAACAGGCGGCGGTCGATCGCCACGCGCAGCAGCAGCCAGAGTTCGGCCAGTGCCAGCAGCACCGGCACGGCCGTGAGCCAGCCCGGCAGGTCGGCGGCGATGAGGAGCCAGACGGTGGCAAGGCTGAATACCAGCCCCCCGCCCGCCATCCAGATGGCGCCCGACAGCGCGCCGGCAACGGCATGCGCGGTCCAGGCGTCGATGTTGGCGTCGGCCTCGATGTTGGTGCGGGGCCCTTTCTGCATCGGATCAGCTTGCATGGTCGATCTCCGTGGCCCGGGCCTGCACGAGCCAGCGCCGCAACGCATCGGCATGGGCGTCGCCCAGCACGACCGCGGAACGGTGCGTACGCAATTGGGCCAGCGCCGCGTCGACCGCGGCCGCGGCGTCGGCCTCGGTCCGATGCCGCGCCAGCCAGGCGGCGACCACCATCGCGCTGCGCGAATAACCAAGCGCGCAACTGACCAGCACGCGCCTTCCGGCCGCGTGCCAGCCACCGAGCTGGACCACCGCCTGATCGAGCTGCGCGGCGGTGGGCACGGTCAGGTCCAGCATCGGCACGCAACGATAGGCAAGCGAATCGCCGCCCACCGCCCGCGGCAGTTCGGCGCTCAGGTCCAGCACGGCATCGACGCCGGATGCGCGCAGATCGGCATGCGTGGGAAAGCGCCCGACCCAGACACCGTCCGCGACCGCGCTCGCCTGCGGGGCGCGCCGCGTCCACCAGCGCGAATTGAGGAAGGCGCCGAGCAGATACGGCGCCAGCACCCAGCGCGCGGCAATCGCCATGGTGCCGTCGCTGTCCTTCTGGAACCAGGCCGGCGCGGCCAACACATAGATCCGCGCGACACAGGCCAGCGCCAGCGCGCCCCACAGCAGCAACAGCGCGAGCGTGACAGAGGCAGTCAACGCCAGCACCGCGCACAGCAGCGTCGCCACCGCACCCATGGCGTAGCGGCGCGCGAGCCGGCGCGTGGCCGCATCCGGCGCACTGGCCGCGATCGCGGGCAGGCGCAGCGGAAACAGATAGACGCACAGCCAGCCGACCAGCGCGCCGGTCGGCACGTCGACCAGATGGTGCTGCCAGGTAGTCAGCACCGATACGCCGATCAGCGCGAACCAGCCATGCATCAGCCAACGCCAGCGGTTGGGCAGATGCGCGGCGAACGCGACCCACAGGATGATCAGCAGGCTGATATGCAGCGACGGCGCCTGGTTGAACGGCAGGTCGAAGCCGCCGAGCAGCGTGAACAGCTGCCCTGGCAGCCCGTCCGCCTCGGGGCGCGTGAAGGCGAAGCGCAACGGGAACGCGATGAAGCAGGCGACCGAGATCAATTGCGCCGCAACGAGGCGCTTGACGTGCGTCAGCAGCGCGGCGCGCGTGCGCCACAGGAAGAACGAGATGCCGTACAGCAGGTCGATCGACCAGTACGGCACGATGGTCCACGGCACGAATGGAATGCCACGCTCCCAGCTGAAGTAGAACGACGGCACGTCCGCGCGCTGGCTGGCCAGCCAGTTGGCAAAGCCGTAGCTCGAGAAGAACAGCGCGCCGGCCAGCGCGAGCAGCACGCAGGCCAGGGTCCAGGGACGGGGCTCCTCGGTAGCCGGTTGCGGCGCATCGGGTTGCGAACCGGGTTGCAAACCGGGCCGCATGCCGGGCCGCATTCCGGGCCGCGTACCGGACTGCGTGGGGGCTGGCAAGGCGCTCATGCCTCGCGCCTGCGCGCCAGGCTGACAGTGAAGATACCCCAGCGGTCGATCCGCTGCGTCACCTTGTCGAAGCCGGCAGTGCGCACCAGTTCGTCCATCTCGGCCTGCGAGCGGCGCCGCATCACCCACGCCGCGCCGGCCCGGTGGCTGGTCAGCGCGCGGGCAATGAACTCCAGTTGCGGATGCCACGGCTGGCCCGTGTAGACCAGATAGCCGCCCGGCGGCACCGCGCACGCCAGGCCGCCGAGCGAGCGGCGGATCATCGCGTTGTCGGGGAACAGTTCGTACAGGCCGGAGACGACCGCCAGGGTCGGCGCCGGCGACAGCGCGGCCAGATCCTCGCCATCGAAGGCGTCACCCTGTTCGAAGCGGGCGATGCCGCCCAGACCCTTGGCTGCGATCAATGCCCTGCCCTGCTCGACGTTCAGCGCGCTGTAGTCGCGCAGCAGGATCGATTCGACCGCGTCCCGGTCGAGCTTCTCCAGCGCCTCGAGCACGTAGCGCCCGTGGCCGGCGGCGATATCGACCATCCGCACCGGCATGCCGGCCGCATGCAGCCGGCGCACGGCCTCGGCAATCAGTTCCTCGGCGTGGACCTTGCGCTGGCGGATGCCGCGCCAGCCGATCGCATCGAGGTATTGGCGGTCGGCCATCCGCCCCAGCGCGCCGCGCCCCGACGGCGTGTTGCGATAGACGTAGTCGAGCGTCGAGCCCGAATCGAAGCCGGTTTCATGACCGAGGCGCACGCCATCGGACAGCAGGCCGCCGAGCTTGAGATTGGCGCGTGCGGCGCGCCAGTACCAGGCGGCAAGGCCGGTCGGCGGCGAGGCGAGCCGGTCCGATTCCTCGCGGAACGGCCCGATCTGGTCGGCATCGAGCAGCGAGCGCGGCGCCGACGGCGAGTCGAACTCGCGCACGATGAAGCGCCGCGCCGCGTCGACTGCGCGCTGGCGGTCGCGTTCGCCCAGCGTGTCGTGATAGAAGCCATCGAGCACGATGCGCTCCTTGGTCCGGCTGCCCAGCCGTTCGTAGAAACGGTCCTGCGGTCCGCGATGGACCACCCAGTCGGCGCCGGAGATCAGCAGTTGCGTCGGCACGGTGATCGCGGCCGCGTCGGCGACGACCCGTTCGGCGGTCTCGTACAGATCGAGCAGGATATTGACCGCGATCGGCCGCGCGATCAGCGGATCGCGTTCATAGCTGGCGATGCGCTCGGGATCGTGCGTCAGGAACTTCGCCTTGACATAGCTGTTGACGAAGAACTTGCCGCGCAGCCGGTGCATCAGCTTCAGGCCTGGGCGCGCGAACGGCACGTACAGCTTGACCTTGAACGCGGGCGAGGCCAGGACCAGCGCGCGGATCGACGGCGCGTAGTCGTGCACCCACGTCGCGGCCAGCACCGCGCCGACGCTTTGCGCGACCACTGCGATGCGCTCCAGCGCGATGCCGTGGCTGGCGGCGATATGCTCGGTAAAGGTCTGGATGTCGCGTACGGAATCGGCCAGGCTGGGGCTGTAGCCACGCTCTCCCGGCGAGCGGCCATGGCCCCGCGCGTCCCAGGCAAAGATGTCGTAGCCGGGCAGATTCAATTCGTCGGCAAGGTGGGCGACACGGCCGGAATGCTCGTGCCCGCGATGGAACAGCACCACCGCGCCGCGCGGTTGTCCCTCGACCGCCGGCCAGTGCCGATAGAACAGCGTCTGCCCGTCGTGAGTCTGGAACTGCAGCTCCAGCGGCTGGCGCATCGGCAGTCCGTCCATGCCTTACTCCGCGGTCTGGCTCGGCGCTCGAGCCCGCACCTGGGCCTGCGCTTCGGCGACGCCGCGGCGGACCCGGTTGACGATGGTGAGTACCGACAGCAAAGACAGCAGCAGCCACAGCCACGGCCCGACTGTGCCGAAGCCGAGGCCGACGCCGGCCCACAGCGCGATCGCGCCCACCACCAGCGCGCGGTCGCTCTTGCCGAAGGGGCCGTCGTAGCGGCGGCTTGCACCGGCCAGCGGACCGATCAGCCCCGCGGCCTCGACGATCACCGCCAGCAGGGCAAATGGTCCGACCTGGACGAGATTGAAGTCCGGCAGCGCGGCCAGCGGCAGGATCAGCGCGATATCGGAGACGATGTCGCCGAGTTCGTTCAGATAGGCACCCAGCGCGCTCTTCTGGCCGTGCTCGCGCGCCAGCATGCCGTCGATCGCATTGAGCGCCATCCGCGCAAACAGCCACAGCGGGAACAGCAGGAACAGCACGGACGTCTCGGCCACCAGCGCGCCGATCGCCGCCAGCGCACCGATGGCCAGCGAGCCGGCCGCGGCGACCAGCGTCACCTGATTGGCGGTGGCCCCGCGCTCGGCCAGATCCTGGACCAGCGGGCGCAGCCACGCCTGGAATCTGGGCTTGAGTTCGTAGAGCGTCATTGCGCCGGCCTCCCGCAGAGCTTGCGCCGGAAGCGGCATGGCGATGCGCCAGGCTGAGCCGGAACCCGGCGCGCTGTGCGGCCGGTGAACCGGGACCCCCCTTCCGGATTTATTGGTATTGGTATCTGGTCTTGGCTCGACGCCCGGCATGCCGTAGCGGCTGGCCGGGGCGTCAAGGCCGAGACATTACCAGAACTGGGGTCGGCGGTGAATTCAGCGATTGTGAATTCGCTCGCAGGACGTGGGTCAGCGCAACGCTTCCACGTTGCGGCCGTTCAAGCCGGGGCGGCTACGTCAATTCCCTGCAAACAAAGCCATCGGTGCTTGCGCTGCGCCCAATGCAACAATTGCGGCGCCGGGAAATCCCTGTCCTCAAGGCATCCGGCCGATACCGAAATGGCGTCCTTCAACGCCTCGGCTCGCATCAGCACCACGGACCCGCACGTGGTGCAGAATTCCTGTTCCAGCCATTGTCCCGATGTCCCGGTGCGCCGCCACGTCCTGGTTTCGCCTTTTTGGCTGACGATGGCCGAATCGGCATAGATTGCGCGGTAGGAGAACGCGGAGCCCGTGCAGCGCTGGCATTCGAGGCAACTGCAGGCATAAACGCGGCGCGGCTCGCCGGCGAGAACCAGTTCGACGCCGCGACACGAACATGCCGCGGTCCGCATGCGGGCTTCAACTTGCATTGGCCAACTCGGTCGTGTCATGCCAATCAGGCAGAAAGCACGGGTTCATTAGAATGCGGACGACGGCTGAGCCGATCCGCTGCGCAGCGCGCAGGGGAAAATACGATGTCATGGAAGTTCTCCGGCGGTCCAATCGCGATGTTTCGACCGCGCCAGCTTTTTGGGATGGGCCGATTCGATGATATCGATTCGCCCCGGCACCGGGAAGAACGCACTTCGAGGTAAGTATCGATCCATCGATGGAGTGTCTTGCAATGAGGAACAAGGAGCCGGACGGTTGCGGATTTGCCTCCGCGCTGCAGGCAATCGGCGGCAAATGGAAGACTTCGGTGCTTTGGGAATTGCACCTGCGTCCGCATCGCTTCGCCGAACTGCGCCGGGTATTGCCCGGTGTCAGCGAAAAAGTCCTGGCGCAGCAATTGCGGCAAATGGAGGCGGACGGTTTGATCCACCGTCATGATTACGGCGAAGTCCCGCCTCGCGTCGAATATTCGATCACGCCGTTGGGGCTGAGCCTGAATGACGCGGTAACGGCGATGTCGGCCTGGGGCAAGCGGCACGAGGCATGGAAGGCCGAGCGGATGGCAGCGGCCTGAAGCAGCGGCCTGAAGCAGCGGCCTGAAGCAGCGGAGAAACGACGATGGTGGAAAAGACCGTAACGCGCTTCCGTGTCGATGACATCGACTGCGTCGGGTATCTCTATCGTCCGCCGCGCGAACCGCTGCCAGGCTGCATCGTGATGGCGCACGGCTTCGGCGGAACGCAACAGGGCTCGCTGGCCCGCACCGCCGAGGACTTTGCCGCAGCGGGCTTCGTCGTGCTGACCTTCGACTACCGCTACTTTGGCGAAAGCGGCGGCACGCCGCGCCAACTGATCTCGATCGCGGCACAGAAGGCGGACTGGCATGCCGCGATCGCGCATGCCCGGAACCTTCCAGGCGCCGATGCGCAGTGCATCGCGTTGTGGGGCAGCTCCCTGAGCGGTGGCCATGTCGTCGAGGTCGCCGCCGAAGATTCGCGTATCGCGGCGGTGGTCGCACAGGTGCCGTTCAACGGTTTTCCACGCAAGGTCGAAGGCAGGACCTCTGCCGAGACGCGCCAATTGCTGCGGGCTATCCTCAAAGACTGGTGGCATGGCCGGACCGGCAAGCCGCCGCACTACGTGCCCGCGGTTGCGCCGCGCGGCCAACTGGCCGTCATGGCGTTCGACGAGGCCGACGACGTGGTCCGCTCGATGCAGAACGACAGCTGGCGCAACGAGATCACGCCGCGCGTGCTGCTCGACATGATGCTGTGGTATCGGCCCGGACGGCGAGCGCATCGCGTCAAGGCGCCGATTCTTGTCTGCCTGGCCGAGCGCGACTCGCAAACGCCGTCGCATCTGGGGCGCCGGATCGCGGACCGGGCCCCGCGTGGCGAATTGCGACGCTATCCGTGCGCGCATTTCGACTTCTACAAGGACGCGGTGCGCCGGATCGTGGTGGCGGATCAGATCAGTTTTCTGCGCACGCAATTGGCCTGGCGCTGAAGGCAAGCAGGATTCGCCTGAAGCCGACGCGATGCGTCGGGACACGACACGACGGTCAGTGTGCGGCATCTCGTCCGGCACATCTGACCTCGTGTCAGTCTCATCCCCACTTCTGCCCTCGACTTTCCCGGCCGCAGCTTCTACTGTCCAGCAAGAGTGGAACGCGGCGTCGCAGCGCATCGGTCTGCCAGAACAAGACGAAGGGGACCCGCTATGACGACATTGCACTCGCGCCGCTCGTTTCTCGTCGCAACGCTTGGGACCGCCCTTGCCGCCTGCGGAGGCGACGACGACGATCCGCCGCCCTCAAAAGATCCACCCGCCCCGCCGGTGCCGGAGGCGCAAATCACGCAAGCGATTGCCCGACTCGACACGCTGGTCACCGACCAGATGTCCCGCACCGGCGTGCCGGGGGTGGCAACGGCGGTGGTCCGCGGCAACCAGGTCGTTTACGCCAGGGGATTCGGCAAGCGGGCCGTCGACGAGGCCGCGGCGGTCGACGCCGATACCGTGTTCCAGCTCGCCTCGATGTCGAAATCGCTCGGCGCCATGGTGGTCGCGCATCAAGTCGGGATCGGGCGCATCCGGTGGGACACGCCTGTGCAATCGCAATTGCCGTGGTTCGCCTTGTCCGATCCGGAGGTCAATCCGGTGCTGACGGTGGCGGACCTGTACTCGCACCGCTCGGGCCTGCCCGACCATGCGGGCGATCGTCTCGAGGACATGGGTTATGACCGTCGCCAGGTACTGGAACGATTGCGCTTTCTGCCGCTGCATCCGTTTCGCGCCTCGTACCAGTACACCAATTTCGGCCTGACCGCCGCCGCCGAAGCGGTGGCGACGGCGGCGGCGATGGACTGGGCCACGCTGTCCGAGCAGACCCTCTATCGTCCGCTCGGCATGACGCGCACCAGTTCGCGCCACGCCGACTATCTGGCCCGCGACAATCGCGCGGTGGGCCACGTGCGGGAGAACGGCGTGTGGATACGCGGTCCTGTGCGCGATGCCGATGCGCAATCGCCGGCAGGCGGCGTCAGCGCGTCGATCAACGACGTGGCGCGCTGGCTCGTCATGATGCTCGGCGAAGGCATGTTCGAAGGCAGGCGCGTGGTCGATGCCGGCGCGCTGAAGGAAGCGATCGCGCCGCACAACCAGTCCACGCCGCCAGCCGACGGGCGTCCGGCGGGCTTCTACGGCTATGGCTTCAACGTCGGCACCAATCCTGCCGGCCGCGCGATGTACAACCACTCCGGTGCGTTTGCGCTCGGCGCCGCGACGGCCTTCCTCGCGGTGCCCTCGCTGAATCTGGCGATCGTCACGCTGACCAACGGCTTTCCAATCGGCGTGCCGGAGACGATCAACAACCAGTTCTTCGATCTGGTCGACTTCGGTGCGATCCAGCGCGACTGGGCCACGATCATCGAGGAGGCGCTGGCGCCCGTGCTGGCGCCGGAAGGGGGGCTGGTGGGCGCCACGCCGCCGGCCTCGCCGCTGCCGCCGCGCGCGCTGTCGGTCTATGCCGGCGACTACGCCAACGATTACTACGGGCCGATCACGGTACGCGAATCCGCCGGTGCACTGGTGCTGACGATCGGACCCGCTCCGCTGGTGTTACCGTTGTCGCACTGGGACGGCGACGTCTACACGTTCCGTCTGCGCAACGAAAACGCGACGCCGGGTACGATCTCTCGCGTCTGGTTCGGCAGCGATCGGCTGACGCTCGAGTACTACGACCGCGAGGGCCTGGGCACGTTCATGCGGACAGGCTGAAGCGCACCCCGGCCGGAACCGGGATGCGCTGCGTCAAACGATCGTCAGACCGGCGTCAGACCTGTCCCATCGCCGGATCGCTGACCAGGTCCTTGCCGGTTTCCATCCGTCCCGCAAAGCGGCGGCGGAATGCCGGGCTGGCGTCGCAGGTCACGACGAAGTCGTACCAGCATCCCGACTCTCCGATGGCCCATTCGAACTCGACCACCTTGCCGGGGGCAACCATCTTCGTCCATGGACCGTCGTTGCGATATGCCAGCGCCTCCGCCGTGAAGCGGATCGGCCGGCGACCGTTGTTATGCAGCTTGACCTGCACGGTGGGCCGCTCGCACGGGTTGTAGCAGACCTGGATTTCGGGCATCGCATCGCCCTGCTCCGCCGCGTCGCCGACAAAGCTGCGGTGATAGCCGTTCGGACCGAGCACCCACAGGTCGTACTTGCCGCCGTCGCCGCTCAGATCCCAGACGTCGTCCAGCATCTTGCCGGCTTCGACCACGATGCGCCGCGGAATGCGGTCCAGATGCAGGCGATCGTAGACGTGGAACACCGCGCCCACGCTGCGGGCGCTGGCGTTGGCGAACAGCAGCTGCAGCCTGTTGTTGCGGGCGTCGACCCGGGCGCTGGTGTGCAGCTCGTACGGCAGCGCACGGGACGGACGCACGCCGGCGTCCTGCACCGGCAATGCGGGCGTGACCGGCACCGGAATCTTCGGCATCGCCTGCTGCGCGGCCGTCAGGCTGGTGGCCTCGGCGCGCGTGGTGCGGCCCGCCAGCTCCGGCAGCGGGTTGGCGTTCGGCGTCGCGAAGTTGAACGCGCTGGTCAGGTCGCCGCACACCGCACGGCGATACGGGCTGATCTGCGGCTCCATCACGCCGAAGCGCGCCTCGAGGAAGCGGATCACCGAGGTATGGTCGAACACCTCCGAATTGACCCAGCCGCCGCGGCTCCATGGCGAGACGATCCACATCGGCACCCGCGGCCCCGGGCCGTAGGGCCGGCCATCGCGGGCCGGCTGCTTCGGCGTGGCCGGCTGATAGTCGTGGTATTCGAAGGCCATCTGCGCATCGGTCAGCGTCGATTTGCCGGCCACCGTGCCATTGGGATTGCGCGACGGCGCGGTCGGCGGCGGCAGATGGTCGAAGAAACCGTCGTTCTCGTCGTAATTGATGATCAGCGCCGTCTTGCTCCAGACCTCCGGGTCCGAGGTCAGCGCGTCGAGAATCGCCTGCACGTACCAGCCGCCCTTGGCCGGGCTCGACGGCCCCGGGTGTTCGCTGAACTCGGCCGGCGGGATGATCCAGGAGACTTCCGGCAGGCGGCCGTTCTGCACGTCGTCGCGCAGCGACTGCAAGAAGCCGCCATCGGCCATGGTGTTGCAGAAGCCCTTGGCGAACGGGCTGTAGCGATCGTCGATGGCCGGATCGTACGGCGGATTGAAGCCCGGGGCGTTGGTGTTCGACACCTGCCGTCCGGCCGGCATCTTCTCCATCTCGGCGCGCCAATGACGAAAACTCATCATCTGGTTGCAGCCGAAGTTGTCCGGGATGTTCTGGTAGACCTTCCAGCTGACGCCGGCAGCCTGCAGGCGGTCCGCATAGGTCTCCCAGGTCCAGCCTTCGGTCGACGGCCCCACGTCGGCGCCGCCGTTGAACTCGTTGACCGTCACCGCGACGTTGTCGCCGGTCGGGCCATTGGTGCCGGTCCAGTAGAACAGACGGTTGGCGATGGTGCCGGTATGAATACCGCAATGGTAGGCGTCGCACAGCGTGAAGGCGTCGGCCAGCGCGCGCTGGAACGTCACCTCCTCGTCGTCGTAATAGCCCATCGACAACGGCTGCTTGGCCACCGGCCAGCGATCCATGCGGCCGTGGTCCCACGCCGCCTGCGAGTCGCCCCAGTTGTGCGGCGTGCCGCCGGCGCGCTGCGCATTGCCGGCCGTCTCGTCGAGGTGGTACGGCGTGATGATGTTGCCGTTCGCATCGGTCTGGTACAGCGCGGTGCGGCCGTTGCGCAGCGGGATCGGGAAGCGGTCGCCGTAGCCGCGCACGCCCTTGAACGTGCCGAAATAGCTGTCGAACGAACGGTTTTCGAGCATCACCATCACGACGTGCTTGACGTCCTTGATGGTGCCGGTCGCGTTGTGGGCCTCGATCGCGAGCGCGCGCCGGATGCTGGGCGGGAAGCTCGCCAGCACGGCGGCCGCGGCGCCGGTGCCCAGCGAAGCCTTCAGGAATTGTCGCTTCGACGGATTGAATGTCATGGCGGATTCTTTTTCGTTGGGGACAGAGGAGAGTCAGGGCGCGCAGCGGCTCGAGCAGTTGCCGGGCTTGCCGGGCAACTTGCCGCTCGGATTGGTGGTGTCGGGAGCGGCCGAGGGCGACAGGGTCGCACCATCGTCGCCGCCGCCGCAGCCGGCCAGCATCAGCGCGGTGACAAGGGCACCGGCCGCGAGCCGTAGCGTCGGACGGCGCAGCGATGGCGGCGGGAATGTGGGGAGCATGGGTCGAGTCTCCAGGAGGTGGGGGACGGGGACAGCATCGTTTGCGTCGTGCCTTCTGCCTGGCGTCGACACGGCAAGCACCGAATCGATACACGACCGCCAGCGGGCAGGACCGCTCCATTGTTGATAGGTCAAATGTCAGTTCCTTGACACAACCTCGCGACTACGAATCTTCGTGACCTGCATGCTCCATGGGTGGCGCCAATAAAAAAGCGCACGGAGAAAATCCGTGCGCTCCCTTGTCCGTCGGTATCGCAAGGCCGGCCGCGAAGCCGGACCTTGCGCACGTCAGAACAACACCTTCAGCGACGCCTTGACGGTCTGCGCCCTCGAATTGCCCGCAAACTGGCCGCTATAGCTCAGCCCCATCGTCGTGGCCTTGCCGACCTTGATGTCGAGCCCGGCATTGACGACCGCCGCATCGTCGGCGATCGGCACGCCGGCCACGCCGAACTGGTCTCCGCCGCGCAACGCCAGCGTCGACATCGGCGTGCGATCCCCGAAGGCATGGCGCCAGCCGAGCGAGCCCCGCAGCGTGCCGGTCAGGCGGCCCAGCGAGATGTCCGCCGTGGTACGCAGGCCCAGCGTGCTGAAGGTAACGTCGCTGGTGTTGCCCGGGCTGGCCAGCGCCGCTGCCCCGCCCTGCTCATCGAATCCGCGAGTATCGAGATTGACGTGGGCGACATTGACGAACGGCTCGTACGAGTACCGGCCGGCATCGATGCGGTAACCCAGGTCGCCGAAGACCTGCGCCATGCCGGCGCGGTAGTCCGCCCTCGCATGATCGCGGAAGCCAGCGAAGTTGACCGAGCGCGATGTGCCGATGTCCTGCCAGGTATAGGCCGCGCCGGTGCGCAGCCCCAGCGCGCCCCATTGCCCGCCGCCATAGATGCCGGCGTGGTAGTTGTCGATCGAGCCGGACGAATGGCGCGAATCGACGTCGACGTTGGTGTGGCTGTAGCCTGCCAGCACACCGACGCGCCAGTTCTGCGATACCGCGGAATCCGCGCCGAGCAGAATGCCGCCGGTGGAGCTATGCATGGCGCCAGCATTGCCGTTGCCATCGTGGCTGCCCCAGGCGCCGAACACCCGCACCCAACCGCTCGGACGGCTCGACTCCGGTCCGCAGTGGGCTGTGCCGCGCGCATCGCGCTTGTCCTGCTCCGAGCCAACCGCGCAGAACGCATCGCGCAGGCGATCGGTGGCCGCGTCGCGAACGAAGCGGCTCTCCTCGATCGAAGCGGTCCGGATCGAGGCGCGGATCTCGCCGGACAGCTGGTCGAGCGCGTTGCGCGCCGCTGCGTCGTCGGTCAGATTCAGCACCGCGATCTTCAGCGGATCGTTGCCGGCCAGGCTGTCGACACCGCGGCCTGCCGCAATCTGGTTGGGCGTCTGGCCGGCGTTGTCGATCGCGCGGGCTTGCTGCACGACCAGATACGCGTTGTTGGCATCGTAGTCGCCGCGCAGGCCCATGAAGGCGGTCACGGCGGTATCGCCGGCCAGCGTGAAGGCACCATTCAGGCCGCCTGCCGCGGTCAGCACGGTGTAGCGCGTGCCGGCCACGTAGGCGGCATTGCTGGTCTTGGTCACGTTCAGGCGCGCGCCCTCGGCCAGCGTGGCGCTGCCCGACACCGCGATGCGATCCGACGCGCTGGAGGTCGGGTCCACATGCGCCTGGTAGACGCCGTCCGCCTGCTGCACGTAGTTGCCGTTGACGTTCAGCGTGCCGCTGCCGCTGCCGTTGCCCGCCGGCGCGATCGTCGCGCCGCCGGCGACCGTGGTCGCTCCCACCGTGCCGGTGCCGGCCAGCGTCGCGCCTTGCTGCACCGAGACCGGCGAGCTGGCGATCGCGCCGTTGACCGTCAGCGTGCCGCCAGCCACCGTGGTGGCGCCGCTGTAGTCGCTGGTGCCGCCCAGCACCAGCGTGCCGGCATCGGTCTTGGTCAGTCCGCTGGTGCCGCTCAGTGCCGCATTGATCGTCGCGACATAGTTCGCCCCACCGGCGGTGCCGTCGCCGACGCGGATCGTGGCGTCGGAACCGGTCAGCACGAGGCGATCGCCCTCGACGGTATAGCCGTTGGTGGCGAACTGCATGCCGGACGCCTCGACCTGCCCCTGGCTGTTGTCGACGGTGACCTTGCCGGCGGTACCGGCGAAGACCGCGAAGCCGCCATTGCCGAATGCGGCATTGGTGCCGCCATCAGCCTCGGTCCAGTTGTCGTCGCCCGCGGCACGCCAGACGCCGTCGCCGCCGGTGATGCGGCCATCGCCGCGGCCACCGGCATCGCCGTCCCAGAAGTTCAGCGCGTTGTTCGAGGCGTTGACCAGGTTGACCTGCTTGTCGATCGCCGTCTGCACGGTCGCGCGCGAGCCGGTCGGCAACGAGCCAAGACCCAGCGTGCCGCCGAGCAGGTTGCCGCCATAGCTGATCACACGGTACACGCCCGGACCGAAAGCGCCGCCCGCGGCGGTCTTGACGTTCAGCGTGCCGCCCAGGCTCAGGTCGCCCACCACCTCGACCAGGTCGTTCAGCGGACCGCCAACGGTGTTGGCGCGGCCGAAGTCGTAGTCGAGCATCGCGCCAGCTTGCAGCGCGAGGTCGCCGTTGATCGTCAGCGTGTCGGGGTTGCCAGCCGCCGCGCCCGGCGACAGGGTCGCGCCGCCGGCCACGGTGACATCGCCGCCGATGATGCCGGTGCCGCCCAGCATGCCGGCGTTGACGGCGGTCGCGCCAGTAGCGGCGGACTGATCGCCCTGGATCAGCAGCGTGCCGTTGTTGACCGTGGTCGTGCCGCCGTAATTGTTGGCCGCGGTCAGGATGGTCGTGCCGGCGCCGTCCTGGCGGATGCCGCCGGTGCCGGAGACGGTGCCGCCGAAGGTCACTGTATCGGCGCGGTTGAACGCCAGTGTGCCGTGGTTGGTGACGTTGCCGGCGATCGTGCCGCTGGTGCCGCCATTGCCGAGCTGCAGCGTGCCCGCCTCGATCGTCGTGCCGCCGCTGTAGCTGTGGTCGGCGGTCAGGATCGTGGTGCCGCTGCCCGCTTGCCTGAGCGCGCCGGTCCCCGAGATCGTGCCGTCGAACGTGTAGGCATCGCTGCGATCGAAGGCCAGCGTGCCGTTGTTGGTCACGTTGCCCGCCAGGCTGCCGGTGGTGCCGCCCGCGCCGATCTGCAGCGTGCCGGCGGCGATGGTGGTGCCGCCGTTGTGCGTGGCATCGCCGGAGAGCGCCAGCGTGCCCGCGCCGTCCTTGGTCAGCGCACCCGGCCCGGCCACCGTACCGCCGAAGGTTGCCGTGGTGCCCGCATCGGTGAGGATCGTGCCATTGCCGGCCAGCGTCACCGTGCGCGTGCTCGACAGATCCGCCGTGGTTTGCAGCGTGCCACCGTTGAGCGTCAGGCCGCCGGATGCGTCGCCCAGATTGGCATCGGCCGCGATGCTGACCGTGCCGCCGTCGATGCGGGTGCCGCCGGCGTAGGTGTTGGCGCCTTCGAGCACGAGCTTGCCCAGATCGGTCTTGACCAGCTCGCTGCCGCCGCTCAGGTTCGATGCGATGGTCGCTGTATAGCCCGCGCCATCGGCGGTACCGTCGCCCACGCGAATCGTCGCCTGCGTGCCGGACAGCCCGATCGCGTCGCCTTCGATCCGATAACCGTCGGCGGCGAACTGCATGCCAGCCACGTTCACGTTGCCCTGGCTGTCGTCGACCGTGACGGTGCCCGCATTGCCGGCGAAGACGGCGAAGCTCTGGTCCTGGAACGGCGCATTGGCGCTGCCGCTGTCCGTGGTCCAGTTGTCCTGGCTCAGGCCGGCCTGCCAGGTGCCGTTGCCACCGGCGATCTGGCCGTCGTTCCTGCCGCCCGCATCGCCGTCCCAATAGTTCAGCGTCAGACCCGCGGTGTTGACCAGGTTGACCTGCTTGTCGATCGAGGTCTGCAGGAAGTAGTCGGGCGAGCTGACCGCGACCGGGTTGTCGGTCAACGTGCCGCCATAGCTGATCACGCGATACAGACCTGGGCCGAAGTTGCCGCCGGCGCTTTCGGAGACGTTCAGCGTGCCGCCCAGCGTCAGGTCGCCGCCGACCTCGATCAGATCGTTGTAGGCGCCGCCCACCACGCCGGCCTGGCCGAAGTCGTATTTCATGTTGGCCGCCGACGCCAGCGTCAGGTCGCCGCGGATGGCCAGCGTGCCCGGCACGTTCGTGGTGCCGCCCGGGGCCACGCTGGCGCCATCGACCACGGTCACGTCGCCGCCGATGATGCCGGTGCCGCCCAGCGTGCCCGCGTTGACGGTGGTCGCGCCGGTGGCGCCCGACTGATCGCCCTGGATCAGCAGCGTGCCGTTGTTGACCGTGGTCGTGCCGCCGTAGCCGTTGGCCGCGGTCAGGATGGTCGTGCCCGTGCCGTCCTGGCTCAGGCCGCCGGTGCCGGTGATGGTGCCGCCAAACGTCACCGTATCGGCGCGGTTGAACGCCAGCCTGCCGTTCGTCGTCACGTCGCCCGCGATCATGCCGCTGGCGCCGCCATTGCCCAGCTGCAGCGTGCCGGCCTCGATCGTGGTGCCGCCGCTGTAGCTGTGGTCGGCGGTGAGGATCGTGATGCCGCTGCCCGCTTGCCTGAGCGCACCGGTGCCGGAGACCGTGCCGTCGAACGTTACGGTGTCGGTCCGGTTGAACGCCAGCGTGCCGTTGTTGGTCACATTGCCGGCGAGGCTCCCTGTGGTGCCGCCCGCGCCGACCTGCAGCGTGCCGGCGGTGACGGTGGTGCCGCCGGTGTGGGTGGCATCGCCGGCCAGCGCCAGCGTGCCGGCGCCGTCCTTGGTCAGCGCGCCCAACCCCGCGACCCCGCCGCTCAGCGTCGCCGTGGTACCGGCATCGGTCAGCATCGTGCCGTTGCCGGCCAGCGTCACCGCGCGCGCGCTGGACAGATCCCCCGTGGTCTGCAGCGTGCCGTTGTTCAGCGTCAGGCCGCCGGACGCATCGCCCAGATTGGCGTCCGCCGCAATGCTGATCGTGCCGCCGTCGATGCGGGTGCCGCCGGTGTAGGTGTTGGTGCCTTCGAGCACCAGCTTGCCCAGATCGGTCTTGACCAGTTCGCTCGTGCCGCTCAGGTTCGACGCCACCGTGGCCGTGTAGCCGGCGCCGACGCTGCTGCCATCGCCCACACGCATGGTCGCCTGCGTGCCGGCGAGCGCAATCTCGTCCCCCTGGATGCGGTAGCCGTCGGAGGCGAACTGCATGCCGGAGGCTTGCACGGCGCCGTTGCCGTTGTCGACCGTCACCGTGCCGGCGGTGCCGGCGAAGACGGCGAAGCTGCCGTTGGCGTAGACGCCGTTGATCGTGCCCGCTTCCCGGTCCAGTTGGTGTCGCCGGTAGCACGCCATGTTCCGTTGCCGCCGTTGACCGCCGCATTGTTCTTGGGACCGGCATCGCCGTCCCAGAAGTTCAGCGACAGCCCGTTGGCGTTGACGAGGTTCACCTGGTTGGCAATAGACGTCTGCAGCGAGAGCCCGCTCGACGGCGACAGCGTCGCGCCCTGGTCGTTGAGCGCGCCCGCATAGCTGATCACGCGATAGATGCCGGGGCCGAAGTTGCCACCCGAACTTTGCGAGACGTTGATGGTGCCGTCCAGCGTCAGATTGCCCCCCACGTTGACCAGATCGTTCCACTGGCCACCGACCACGTTGGCCTCGCCGAAATTGACGTCGAGGTTGGCATTCGGGCCCAATTGCAGGCCGCCGTTGATGGAGAGCGTGCCCGGTGCCCCCGCTGCATTGCCGGGGCTCAGGGTGCCGCCATCGGCAACGGTCACGCCGCCGCCGATGGTGCCGATGCCGCCGAGCGTCGCACCGCTGGCAACCGAGGTCATGCCGGTGGCGCCGGACTGGTTGCCGTTGACCAGCAAGGTGCCCGACTGCACGTTGGTGGGGCCGGTATAGGTATTGGTGCCGGTCAGCGTCGTCGTGCCCGTTCCCACCTGGTTGACGGCACCGCTACCCGAGATCGTCCCGGCAAAGGTGTACGCGTCCGACCGGTTGAAGGCTAGCGCGCCGTTGTTGGCGACGTTGCCGGTCAGCGTGCCCGTGGTCGTACCGTTGCCGATCTGCAGCGTGCCGGCATCGATGGTCGTGCCGCCGGAATAGCCGTGATTACCGGTCAGCGTCAACACACCGCTGTTCTGCTTGTTCAGCGTTTCGAATGCGCTGATACGGGCGCCGTCGAGCGTGAGCGCCGCCGCATTGTTGACGGCCAGCGTATCGGTGCCGGCGCCGCCCGTCACACCCGTGCTCGCCAGCGTCGCGCCGTCGTTGAGCCGGAGCGTGTCGTTGCCTGCGCCGAGGCTCAATGCGGTCGCGCCGGAATCGAGCGTACCGGCGACATTGATGGTATCCGCACCGTCGCCGAGATCGCCCGTGGCGCGCAGCAGACCGGCCGTGCCCACCGTGATCGTGTTGGCTCCGGCATCGCCTGTCAGCGCCGCGGCCGCGCCGGCAGCGCCGGTCATGGTGCCGTTCACCGTCAATGCCGACGTGCCGGTCATGCCGATGGTGGCGCTCGCCAGGCTGCCGTCGACCTGAAGCGTGCCGGCGCCGACACGCGTGGCGCCGATGCTGTTGCCGGTGGAAGCCAGCACCGTGGTGCCGGTGCCGATCTGCGACAGTGCCCCGGCACCGCTGAGCGTGCCGTTGATATTGAAGGTGTCGCTGCGATTGACCGCGAGCGTCGACGTGCTGGCGTGGACGATCACGTTGCCGGTGCCCACATTGCCCGACGTGCCGCCGTTGCCGACCACCAGCGTGCCATCGTTGACGACAGTATTGCCGGAATAGGTGTTGTTGCCGGTCAGCACCCAGGTACCGGTGCCGTTCTTGGCCAGCACGGTCTTGCCGGTGCCGTTGTCGCCCATGGTGCCGCCCATGGTGTTGTTGCCGGTATTGGTGCCACCGAGCGCGATGGTGCGGCCAGTGTCGGTCCCAGTCAGCGTCACCGGCCCCGTGTTGCTGAAGACGAGCGCGCCGGTGCCCGACGATTCGATGAAGGTCGTGCCGACGTCCAGCGTGAACTGGCGGTCAGTGGTATCGCCCGCGCCGGTGTAGCGCAGGGTCGAGCCATTGCCGATCACCAGGTTCGACGCGGCGCTGGAAGAGTCGCCGATGCTGCTTGCCTGATTGCCGTCGGCGAGCTTGGTCACAGCCAGGACGCCGCCGCTGATCGTGGTCGGTCCGCTGTAGTCGCTGTTGATGTTTTCGAGAACCCAGGTACCGGTGCCGGTCTTTGTCAGTGCCGTGGCACCGCCCGCATCGTCGGTGATCTGCGCCGCCAGGCCGTTGTTGGCGGTGCTGGTGCCACTGAGCGTCAACGTACGGCTGCCCGCGCCATCAAGGGCGGTCGCGGCCGTATTGGTGAAGCGCACTGCGCCGCTGCCCGACGCATCGAGGGTCCCTCCCCCCGCGCCGAGAGTGAACTGTCGATTGGTGCTGTCACCGGTGCCGGCATAAGACAGCGTGCCGCCGTTCAGCACCAGGTTGCCGGCATCCGCCAGCGACGCACCGATCGAGCTGTTGATGCCGCCGTCCTTCAGCGAATGGACCACCAGCGTACCGCCGCTGATGACAGTCGCGCCGGTATAGCTGCTGGCCGAACCCGACAGCGCTTGCGTACTACCGGCGCCGGTCTTGACCAAGCCACCACTGCCGCTGATCGCACCGCTGAAAGTCCTGGACTGGCCATGGCTGATCCCGAGCGTGCCGGAGCCGAGCGTCACATTGCCGGCACCACCAAGGCTCAGCACGGTGTTGCTGAAGTTCGCAAGATCGGCCGTGCCCGCGTTGACGATCAGCGCCCCCGTGCCGAAGGCGCTGGTCGAGCCGGCGCGCAGGATGCCCTGCTGGATCGTCGTGCCACCGCTATAGGTGTTGTTCCCGCTCAGCTCCAGGGTGCCGGCTCCCAGCTTGACGAGCTGACCGCCGCCAATCGCCTGCCCCCGGAAGGTCAGCGTGGTTCCGGAGTTCGCGACGCCGATCCATCCGCCGGTCGTGAAGCCACGATCCGTGATGACGCTGTTGCCGGTGTAGTTCAGCGTGCCACCGGCCAGCACGAGATTGCTGGAGGCGGAGTCGGATGTACCGATATCGCTGACTTCACCACCGTTGGCCAGGCACGACACATTGAGCGTGCCCCAAATGGTGGTGGGGCCGGCATAGGTGTTCTTGCAACCGCTGAAGGTCTGCGCGCCGGAACCAAGCGTCACTCCACCCGCACCGCCGATGATGCCGCTGAACGTGTTGCCGGTGCCGTCCATGATGTAGCGCGTCGTGGACAGGACACCGAGGTTCAAGGTGCCGTCGCCCCCGAGCCCGCCGGTTCTGACGTTCGCGATATCGGCGATGTCGAGCGTGGCCCCACTATTGACCGTCACGGGCCCGGTGCCAAAGGGCTTTGCGGACCCGGCCCGCAGCGTGCCGGCACTGACCGTGGTACCGCCCGTATAGTCGTTCGTCCCCGACAGAATCAGCGTGCCGCCTCCGGTCTTCGTGAAGCCGCCGCTACCTGTCGCGGTACCGCTGACGGTCAACGTCGCCCCGCCGTCCATCACGCCGATGCCGCCGCCATTGGTCAGCGTGAAGCCGCGATTCGATGAGTTCGTCCCGCCTGCGTAGGCCAGTCTGCCGCCGTCTTGCAGCACCAGGTTCGACGAGGCGTTGGAGGAGGCCCCGATGCTGCTGTTGGTGCCACCATTGGCCAGCGTGCCGACCTCGAGGGTGCCGCCATTGATCGTAGTCGGTCCCGTGTAGTCGCTGCCGCCGTTCGACAGTACCAGCGTACCGGGGCCGGTCTTGGTCAATCCCGCGCCATCGGCGCTTGTCACCACGCCACCGAACTCGAGCCGGGCCGCTGGATCGCTGACGGCGATGGTCGCGTTGGTAACGGTTCCCGATCGTGCGATGGTGAAGCTGCGGTCGCTGACATCACCATCGCCCGTGTATTCCAGCGTCGCGCCCTGGATGATCAGGTTCGAAGCATCCGGGCCGGAGGCGCCGATGGAACTGGCGCCCCCGCCGTTGGCGATCGTATCGACAGACAGCGTACCGCCGGCGATGGTGGTCCCGCCCGTGTAGCTGTTCGCAGCGTTGTCCAGCGTGACCCGACCCGTTCCACCCTTTGTGAATCCGACCGAGGCTCCCTGGTTATCGGTGATCTGCGAGGCGATGGTGAAATTGCCGTCGCTGTTCTGCTGCACGCCGAGGATGCCGCCGCCCGTGGTTCCGGTGATCGTGCCGCCGGTAATGGTCTGATCGTTGGCGCCCACCGAGGGGGCCACGATGATCGTGCCGTCGACTCCAAGCGTCTGGCCGTCGGCGACCGTCACCGTGGTCGAGACCGGCGCGGTGTAGCGCAGGCCAGCCAGCTGCACCGTGCTTCCGACCGTGCCGAAGAATCCGTCGACGTCGGTGATGTACTGCCCGGCGCCCCAGGTGGCGGCGTTGTCCATGTCCGTATAGTCGGACTCGGTGAAGGCGACGATGTTGCCGGCATCGACCTTGGCATAGTCGGAGCCGTTGACCGTCGCCCAGCCGCCGACGGATGCGCTGTCGGTCTTGATGTTGCCGCTGGTGGGAACCTGGAAGTCCACCAGGCCGCCATTGTGGGTGATAGTGCCGAGGTCCAGCGTGATGCTGCCGCCGGTGCCAGCCACTGCGCCCACCGTGTTGCTGCCACCGTTCACGGTCAGCCCGGCCAGTTCCTGCGTATTGCTTTCGCCGTCGTCGCCAGTGACCAGCAGCGAGCCGCCGGACATGGTCACCGTCGAGGTGCTTGCCAGGATGTTGTTGGCCGGGGCGCTGTCAGGGGTGAAATCGAGCGCCAGCGTGCCACCGTTGATCTGGGTGGTGCCGGTGTAGGCGTTGGCGCCGCTGAGCGTCAGCGTGCCGCCGCCATCCTTGATCAGGTTGCCGGCGCCCTGGATCGAGCCGGCATAGCTGCTGCTCGCCCCCGTAACGACGTTGAGCGAGAGGTCGCCGCCACCGAGCGCCACGGTGCCGCCGTTGCCGTTGAGCGAGCTGGCGCTGAGGTCGTGACCACCGAGATCCAGCGTGCCGCCATCGACGCGGACATCCGTGGTGGTGCCGAAGGCGGTGGCGCTGCCCGCGCGCAGTGTGCCGTTGGTGACGGTCAGCTTGCCCGTGCGGGTATTGTTGCCGCTCAGCACCCAGGTCCCGGCGCCGTCGCTGACGAGATCGCCATTGCCTGCGATCGTCCCGCTGATGGTGTTGTCGGCGCCGGTAAAGCTTCCTCCCAACGTCAGCGTATCGGTCGCGGCCGCCGCATCGAAATTGACCGGGCCCGTCAGTGACAGTGCGCCCGTACCATCATTGCTGAGCGTGGCGGTCGTGGTGGCCGCAGTGACCGTCCAGGTACGATCGGTGGTGGCCCCGGCGCCCGTATAGCTGAGAACGCCGTTGTCGGTCAGCAGGACCGTGCTGCCTGCACCAAGCGAGCTGTTGGCACCGGCGTTGGCAAGCGTCGCGGCCTTTACCGTGACGTTGCCGATCGACGCTGGCCCCGCAAAGGTGTTGGCACCGCCGAGCGTGATGGTGCGATTGCTGCCGCCGCCCTCGAAGCGGAACAGGCGGGTTGCGCTGGCACTGCTGATCGTCCCCGTCAGACCAAGGTCGGACGTCGATGCCCGGAAGGTCATCGCAATGGGGTTGCCGCTGGCGACAGAGATATTGCCGCTGATGTTGAGCGCACCGGTTCCGCTGTTGGCGAATACTGTCCCCGAGGGGGACGACCCTGTCGTAAAGTGGTCGATCACCCAATCGCGATTGGAGCTGTCGCCGGTGCCGACGTAACTGACGCTGTCGGCGTACTGAAGCGCCGACGTGAAGCGGATCGTGCCATTGGGTCCGGTGCCCGCCCCCAGCGAACTCGCCTGGCCGTAGTCGCGCACGGACGTGAATGCCGCGGCGCCGTTCGACCAGAACCAGGCTTGACCCGTAAAGTCGTTGGTGTCGTCTTTCATCGTGACACCGGCGCCGATCTGGACACCGCCGGTGCCGGTGTAGTGCGCGTCGCCGACTCCCCCGCCTTGCAGCGAAGGCGCCGCCCCGACCAGGTTGATTGTCCGGCCCTGCAGCGATCCGCTGGCGGAGAGGGTGCCCGCATTCATGGTCACCACGTTGCCCGCGTCGCCCAGCGCGGCATTGCTATTGACATTCAAGGTGCCGGCATTGACGTTGACGCCTCCCGAGAATGTATTGGCACCGGTGAGAAACAGCGTGCCAGCGCCCGCCTTCGTGAGGCCCGCCGTACCGGCAATGGACGCGCCGATGGTGGCCCCGCCCGTGTCCGTCGTGACCGTCGGCGCAACGCCCGTCAACGTCAGCGGATTGCTGCCGGTCAACGTATAGCCATTGCCGCTGAACCGCAGGTTGTGCACGCTGATCGGGGCACCGAGGGTGACAGCGCCGCCAGCACCAGTAAAGATGGCGTCATCGCTGCGGCTGTTGTCCCACGCAGAGAAAGGACCGCTGACGCCGTCGTCATTCGCACTCCAGCGCGATGTGCTGGTGTCCCAGGTGCCGGCGCCTCCCGAACCGACGGCGGTCCCGTTCGGATCCCAGTACCGCTGCTCGGCGAAGGCCGGGGTGCCGAGCGCGCCGAGGGCCGACAGAAAGACCGCGAACATCACGCCGGGGCTGGGCGCCTGGAACAAGTCCAGGGAAAGCGGTGGACAGCTGACCAGTTGTCCTTTCCACCGGGTCAAGCGACCGCCGCGCAGGAAGCGCGTCAAGGCCGACCGTTGGGCCGCCGCGTCGGCCGCGGGCGAGTTAATCGTGGTGGGTTGCGCATTGTCTGCCCCATCGTTGTGCATCAAATTCTCCTCTTGTGGCGTCGGGCACCTTTTGGCTCGTCAAAGTGTCCGGCCGAACATGTCGTTATGTAAGCAATTTGATACAAGTATGTCAGAGGCTTTCGCCGTCGAATGCGTCACCTTTCGTCGGACAACGGATCACTTTGTAAATAACTGTTACAGGATCCGCGCAAGGGGGGGACTTCGGCGACCAGTACGACAAAAGTAAAATGAGAAGTAAAAATTACTTTGTTGCGCATGTCCGTTTTTGAGGGAAATCCCTGATTCGAAACTCGACGGCATTTCGTGTTGTCGAACCAATCGGTCGAACTCAGTGATCGCCGTCGCCATGCAGCGCCTTCTCGTCATCGCCGGTGTGATCCTCGTCGTCGCGGGCCTGCTGTGGCCCTGGCTGTCGCGTCTTCCGTTCGGCCGCCTGCCCGGCGATATCCATATCGTTCGGGAAGGGTTCAGCTTCCATTTCCCCATCACCACCTGCATCGTGATTTCGCTGATCGTGTCGCTGGCGATCTGGCTGTTCCGGCGCTAAGGCGCCTGTGGAAGGGTTCCCTGAAAAAAGGCGACCGTCTCCAACGCGCAAACGCCTCGCCACCGTCATCGCACTGTCATTCCCTCCCTCCAGAATGCGCCACGTCATTCCAGCAAGGGAGCCGACATGACCCACGCAATTGAAGTCCGCGGCCTGAGCAAATCGTTCCGTGCCGATCGCAAGGCGCTGGACGACGTCACGCTGCAAGTGGCGCCCGGCGAAATGGTGGCCCTGCTAGGGGCATCGGGTTCGGGCAAGTCCACGCTGCTGCGCCATGTGGCCGGCTTCGTCGCCGCCGACAGTGGCGAGATTCTGGTCCATGGCCGCGCCGTGCAGCGCAATGGCCGGCTGGCGGCCGACGTGCGCAAGGCCCGCGCCGAAATCGGTTTCGTCTTCCAGCAATTCAATCTGGTCGGACGGCTGCCGGTGATCACCAACGTGATGATCGGCATGCTGAGCCGGATCCCGAAGTGGCGCGGCCTGCTTCGATTCTTCAAGGCCGATGAGCTGCGCGCCGGGCTCGATGCGCTTGCGCAAGTTGGTATAGACGACTATGCCTTTCAACGTGCTTCGACGCTGTCGGGCGGCCAGCAGCAACGCGCCGCGATCGCCCGGACGCTGGTGCAGAACGCCCGCGTGATCCTGGCCGACGAGCCGATCGCCTCGCTCGATCCCGAGTCGTCGCGCCGCGTGATGGCGCTGCTCACGCAGATCAACCGCACGCACAAGGTCGCCGTGGTGGTGTCGCTGCATCAGGTCGACATCGCGATGCGCTACTGCCCGCGCGTGGTGGCGTTGCGCCATGGCAAGGTGGTCTACGACGGCCCGTCGCATGCGTTGACGCAGAGCATGCTGCGCGATCTCTACGGCACGGAGGCCGACGAGCTGCTGCATGACCTGGTGCCAGACCGGATCGCGATGCCGATCGACGGCTCGCTGGTACCGGCCACCATCAGGATGGACCTCGCGGCCGCCTGATGCCCTGCGTGTTCCCGCTTCCGCACCACATTCAGGCTCACGCTCTGCCCCACATTCCGCACCGGAGACAATCCATGCTTCGCAGAACCTTCTTCGCCCTGATCGCTTCGGCGATCGCCGCCGCCCCCGCCCTGGCGCAGGACGCCAAACCGCTCAGCATCGGCTTTATCTCGACCGAATCCTCGTCCAATCTGAAGACCGCGTGGCAGCCGCTGATCGACGACCTGAGCAAGGCGCTGGGCGTGCCGATCAAGCCGTTCTTCGCTTCCGACTACGCCGGCATCATCGAGGGCATGCGCTTCAACAAGGTCCAGATCGCCTGGTTCGGCAACAAGTCTGCGATGGAGGCGGTCGATCGCGCCAACGGCGAGGTGTTTGCTTCGGTGATCGACAAGGATGGCAACCCCGGTTACTGGTCGCTGCTGATCGTCAGCAAGGACAGCGACCTGAAGTCGGTCGAGGACGTGATCAAGCGCGGCAAGGAGCTGTCCTACGGCGCCGGCGATCCGAATTCGACCTCGGGCACGCTGGTTCCCGGCTACTACCTGTGGGCCGCCAACAAGGTCGAACCGAAGACGCTGTTCAAGGCCGTGCGCATCGGCAACCACGAGGCGAACCTGCTGTCCGTGCTGAACAAGCAGGTCGACGTCGCGGTCAACAATACCGAGAACCTTGAGCGTTATCGCGTCAACACCGGCAAGAACCCCTACGACCAGGTGCGCGTGCTGTGGAAATCGCCGCTGATTCCAGCCGATCCGATGGTGTATCGCAAGGACCTGCCGGCCGACATGAAGAAGAAGATCCAGACCTTCTTCGTCAACTACGGCAAGGGCACCGACGCCGCGCGCGAAAAGCAGGTGCTGGCCACGCTCACCTATCAGGGCTTCCGCCCGTCCAGCGACGCGCAGCTGGTGCCGATCCGCCAGATCGAACTGGCCAAGGAGAAGGCCCGGATCGAAACGGACGGGACGCTGGCCGCTGCCGACAAGGAGAAGCGTCTGGCGGACGTGTCGCGTCGCCTGGCCGAGCTCGACAAGGCCGTCAGCACGCAATGATCGCGCCGTAATCGCGCCCTGTTCTGGCCCCACCGTCTGGCCCCGCCATGCGCGGCGGGCCAGCGCCCTACGTCTCTGTCCTCTTTCCCTCTACCGGATTGCCCTCATGACCGCCACCGCCAAGCCCGGCCTGCCTTCGCCGCAAGCGAACGGACGGCCACCGCGCGCTTCCCTGTCCGCGATGCTCGTCTGGGCCATCGTGCTCGCGATGCTAGCCTTGTCCTGGCAGGGCGCCGACATGCGCCCGCTGGATCTGCTGCGCGACTCCGGCAATATGGCGCAGTTCGCCGCCGACTTCTTCCCGCCGGACTTCCGCGACTGGCGCCATTATCTCGACGAGATGCTGGTCACCGTGCAGATCGCGGTCTGGGGTACCGCACTGGCAGTCGCCGTTGCCGTGCCGCTCGGCCTGTTGTGTTCCGCCAATATCGTGCCTGCCTGGATCTATCAGCCGGCACGACGGCTGATGGACGCCTCGCGCGCCATCAACGAGATGGTCTTCGCGATGCTGTTTATCGTCGCGGTGGGCCTGGGGCCGTTTGCCGGCGTGCTGGCGATCTGGATCCACACCACCGGCGTGCTGGCCAAGCTGTTCGCCGAGGCGGTGGAGGCAATCGATCCGCGGCCCGTCGAAGGCGTACGTGCGACCGGTGCGGGCCGGCTGGAGGAGATCATCTATGGCGTGATTCCGCAGGTGCTGCCGCTGTGGCTGTCGTTCGCGCTGTACCGCTTCGAGTCGAATGTCCGCTCGGCATCGGTGGTCGGCATCGTCGGCGCCGGGGGAATCGGCACCGTGCTGTGGGAGATCATCCGCAGCTTCCAGTATGCGCAGACCTGCGCCGTGATGATTCTGATCATCGTGTTCGTGACGGTGATCGATCTGCTGTCGGCGCAGATCCGCAAGGTGCTGGTCTGAGGCCAACGCGTTAGACTTCACTCCGTTGACCCGTCTCGCACACCGTCGCTACCCCACTACAAGCCTATGCAAGACACCGACCTGATCCTGCGCGAAGTCTCGGGCTCCGACACGGAGCTGCAGCAGCTCGCCGCCCTGCTCGCCACGATGGACGACGAGCCGCCGCTGCCGCTGGCGACCATGCGGGAGCGTTATGCTGAGATGCGCCGCTATCCCAACTATCGGTGCTACTTCATCGGCGAGGCCGGCGCCGGCGCGGCCTGGGTGCCGCTGGGCACCTTCGCGCTGCTGGTGTTTCCGGTGATGGTCCACGACGGCCGCCCCGAGGCCATCATCGAATCCGTGGTGGTGGCACCGGCCGCGCGCGGCAAGGGCATCGGCAAGGCGATGATGATCGAAGCGATGCGGCTGGCGCGCGAAGCGGGCGCGGCGAAGCTGGCGCTCTCGTCGAATGCCCGGCGCCTGCGCGCGCACGAGTTCTATCGCAGACTTGGCTTCACAGAGCACGGCCTGAGCTTCAGTACCGCGCTCTGATCGTCAGACCACTTCGTCGTCAGGTCGGTGCGCCGGCTGGTTTCGCGGCCTGCGCCATGCCGATGGCGTTTGCCAGCGCATCGGCCGCGGACTGCAGCGCCCCGCTGTTGTCGATTTCCACGACGGGGCAATGGGCCGGCACATCGAACGATGCGGCCGCGCGCGCCAGGCGCCGTGCGATCGCCTCTTCCGATTCGCGGCCACGCTGGCGCAGCCGCGCGGCCAGCGCTTCCGGCGACACGCGCACATGCAGCGCGCACAGCTTCGGATAGCGTGCCGCCGCTTGCGGCAAGTATTCGCGCGAGCCGTTGACAATGACCTTCACGCCCCGCTCTAGCCATTGCTCGATCTCGATGCCGATGCCGTAGTGCAGGCCGTGGCTTTGCCAGTGCATCGCCATGCAGCCCAGCGCGACGCGACGATGGAATTCCTCGCTCGTCAGCGCGACAGACGCTTCGTTCGCATCCGCCGGGCGGGTGATATAGCGGTGCGCCACGACAAGGCGATCCTCGGCGCTCAGGCGCTCACGCAGCGCCTGCAGCAGCGAATCCTTGCCGCTGCCCGAGGGGCCCATCAGATAGAACAGGCCGCTGCCGTCCACGCGTGGCGGCGCGCTCATGCCGACAGATACGCCGCGCCGGCGCCATCGGTGCAGCGGCCATCGAAGCCATAGTGGCGTGCGACGACAAAGGGGGGGCCGGGCTCCGGCTGTACGAACACGCTGACGCTGTCGACCCACAGCGGCGTGTCCAGCAGCACGCCGGCCGCCGACGACAGCTGGGTCAGCGCCGCTGCCTGCTGCTCCGGATCGAGCATGCCGGTCAGCGTGATATGAAAGGTGAAGGTCTCGAGCACATAGGGATAGCCCCAGTCGCGCAGCATTTGCTGCTCCAGCGTGGATAGCCGCTCGGGCTGGCGCCGCGCGATCTCGTCCGGCGTGGCTGGCGCGCGGAACCGATCGAGTTCCCGCACGCTTGCATCGGCAAGCTCGTGCATGCGGCGTACGGCGTCGGGCCGATCGGCCAGGCACCACGCCACGAAGCCGCGCAGCGCGCGCAGCGTCAGGGGAACCTCGAATGGATGCCGGTCGCGGGCGAAGTCCCGCATCGCACTGTCCAGCATCGCGGGCTCGATGCCTTTGGCCAGCCTGAACGGCGGCTTCAGCGTGGCGTGCAGACCGTAACGGGCCGGGGCCTCGACCCACTCGGCCGGACGCGCCGCCATCCCGGGCGGGAGCGACACCGGCACGCCGCTGTCGGCATCGCGGCCGAGCCAATGGGTGCCGAAGGTGCGGAACGGCTCATTGGGAGCCAGGTAGATGGCGTATCGATGCGCCGGCATGGTCGTGCTCGCTCGTAGGTCGGTATGTCCAATCGGCAGGCTAGCCCGGCAAGGTGACAGGCAGATGTCTAGACCAATCGACGAACCGGTCGACCAGCCGAACGCCAGCACCTGCTCCCGCTGTGGCTCAGTCGGCGTCCGACACCGTCAGCTGAACCCAGTCGCCGGCGAAGCGCGTGACACTGTACTGCACCGGCGCGCCGTCGATATCGACATTCAATGCCTCGACCTGCAGCACCGGCCTGGTCTTGGGCTGGTTCAGCAGCCGCGCCACCGGCGCGCTGGGCAGCGCCGCCGTGATGCGCGACCACTTGCGAGTGTAGTCGGCGATGCCGCATTGCGCGAGGGCGCGCGAGATCGAACGCTGCTCGCGCAATTGGGCATCGAGCTGCGGGAAACGCTGGTAGTCGAAATAGTGTTCGGCCACGTCGATGGGGCGGCCCTCTGCCTTGCCGACCATCTGAACATGCAGCACCGGTGCGGTGCGGGCGAGCCCGAGATGCCGCGCGACCTCGGGCAGGCGGCTAACCTGGCTGGTGACGACCTCGGTATGGCCGCGCATCCCTTGCGCGGCCAGGTTCTGCGAGAAGCGGGTGCGCCTGGCGATTGCGTAGTCGATCGCATGCTCCTGCACGAAGGTGCCGCGCCCCTGCTCGATCCGCACCAGGCCGCTCTGCTCGAGCTCGCTCATGGCGCGCCGCACGGTGTGGCGATTGACGGCGAAGCGCATCGCCAGTTCGGACTCTGGCGGCAGCTGCTCGCCCGGACCATACAGCTTCTTGCGGATGTCATCGGCCAGCGCCTCCCCGATCTGGCGCCATACCGCAACGCCCGAGCCCCGTTCGACTTCTCGATCCGACATCGTTGTGATTCCTCTCGTCATTGAAGCGCGGTCATTCCACACGTCATCGCGCACTGTTATCGCGCGCTGTTATCGCGCGCTGTCATCACGCGCTGTCATTCAGCGGCCATCGTAGCGTGCGATTGTGCCCGAGCGGCGTGCTCTCGTGCCAGGTGTCCGATCACGCTTCGGGTTCGTCATCAAACAGTCATCCTGCCGTGGTCTAGTAGCGCCGTGCTGTTGCAAATGACATCTACACGTATAGACGTATAGGGATGACGATGAAAGGCGAGACGGGCAATACCCGCGGCAATCCCGGCGGCAATGCCGCCGAAGCGGCTCGGGCCGCATGGCTGCGGATCCTGGCGCTGGCGGACACCGACGCGCTCGACGGTGCTTACCGTCGACTGGGTCAGCAGGCACCGCTGCCGGCCTACCGGCTGCTGCGCAAGCCCGAGTCCGGCATGGCGATGGTGCGCGGGCGTACCGGCGGCACCGGTGCGCAATTCAATCTCGGCGAGATCACCGTCACGCGTTGCGCGGTGGTGCTGGAACCGGATACGACACAGACCGAAGCGGCGGCGATCGCAGGCGTGGCTTATGTGATGGGCCGCTGCCGCCGCCATGTCGAACAGGCCGCCGTGCTGGACGCGCTGCTGCAGCGGCCGGAGTGGCACTCGCGCGTACAGCAGCTCGTGCTCGATCCGTTGGCGCGCGCCCTCGCCGAACGCGACGCGACCGAGGCGGCCACGGCCGCGCAGACCCGCGTCGAATTTTTCACGATGGCCCGCGGAGAAGACTGAGATGCCGGCCCTCCATGCCATACCGAGCCAATCCACCGCGGCACTGCTGCCCGGCTTCGACAACCCGGTCGACGACGCGCAGCAGGTCTTCCGCGCAACGCTGCAGGCTTTCTCCCATCCTGGCCGCGTCGAAACGCTGGCCGCCGATTGCGGCGTGCCCGACGGCCTGTCGCCGGCCATGACGGCGCTGCTGCTGACGCTGGCCGATCCCGATACGCCGGTCTGGCTGCCGGCCGACATGGCCGCATCGGGGGGCGCGTTCCTGCGCTTTCACTGCGGCTGCCCGCTGGTGGACGATGTCGCCGCGGCGCAATTCGTCTGCGTGCCGGCAGGCCATGTCTGGCCTGCGTTGAATCGCTGTGCGCAAGGCGATCCGGCGTTTCCGGACCGCTCGGCCACGCTGATCGCCGAGGTCGCTTCGCTGGACCACGGCGACACGCTGACGCTGCGCGGCCCCGGCATCGAGACCACGCGCAATCTGCGGGCCGGCGGCCTGCCGGACGACTTCCGCCGGCAATGGCAAGCCAACCATGCCGCCTTCCCGCTCGGCGTAGACCTGCTGCTCACCGCCGGCGAGCGCATTTGCGCGCTGCCGCGCACCACATTGGTGGAGGACTGATATGTACGTTGCAGTCAAGGGCGGAGAACGCGCCATCCTCAACTCGTACCGGCTGGTCGACATGTACCGCCGCGGCGATCCCTCGGTGCCGGAATTGACGCTGGCGCAGATCCGCGAACAGATGCCGCTCGCCGTGTCGCGCGTGATGGCCGAAGGCTCGCTGTACGACCCGCATCTGGCCGCACTGGCATTGAAGCAGGCCGCCGGAGACCAGATCGAGGCGGTCTTCCTGCTGCGCGCGTATCGCACCACGCTGGCACGCTTCGGCTATACGGTGCCGCTCGACACCGGCGCGATGCGGCTGCGCCGGCGAATCTCGTCGACGTTCAAGGATGTGCCGGGCGGGCAGATCCTCGGCCCGACCTACGACTACACGCAGCGGCTGCTCGACTTCTCGCTCGAAGCCGAGGGCGCCACGCATCCGCCCGCCGCCGCAGTGGCTACAGCTGCGGCGAGCACCGCCGAAGTGCAACGGATGCCGCGTGTGACCGACCTGCTGCAAGCCGACGATCTGATCGAGGCCGAGCCGGTTCCGCCCGGCGATCCGGCCCCGACGGATCTGACGCGCGAGCCGCTGACTTTCCCGGCCGACCGTCCGGCGCGGCTGCAGAATCTGGCACGGGCCGACGAGGGCTTCCTGTTGTCGATGGGCTATTCGACGCAGCGCGGCTACGGCAATTCGCATCCGTTCGCGGCCGAGATCCGCTACGGCACCGCGGAGGTCGAGCTGTTCGTCGAAGAGCTCGGCTTTGCCGTGACGATCGGCGAGATCGAGCTGACCGAATGCCAGATGATCAACGACTTCGCCGGCAACGCCGAGGAAGCGCCCTGCTTTACCCGCGGCTATGGCCTGGTGTTCGGCTACAACGAGCGCAAGGCGATGTCGATGGCGCTGGTCGATCGCGCGATGCGCGCCGCGGAACTGGGCGAAGCCGCCGACAATCCGGCCAACGATATCGAGTTCATGCTGTACCACAGCGACAACGTCGAGGCCTCGGGCTTCGTCCAGCATCTGAAGCTGCCGCATTACGTAGACTTCCAGACCAATCTCGAACTGCTGCGCCGGCTGCGCGCCCAGCGGCAAGCGGCCGAACCTGTTGCCAGTGCGCCAACGGGACCTGCCGCGATGACGGCAACGACTACGACAACGGCAACGGGCCGCAACGAAGCGGCGCAGCAGTGCCAAACGCACGAGGAGAGCGTCGCATGACGACCGCCATCGCGTCCCCTTCGGTGGAAAGCACCACGCCGGATGGCCACTACAACTTCGGCTACCTCGACGAATCGACCAAGCGCATGCTGCGGCGCGCCCTGCTGAAGGCGGTGGCGATTCCCGGCTACCAGGTCCCGTTCGGCAGCCGCGAGATGCCGCTGCCCTATGGCTGGGGCACCGGCGGCATCCAGGTGACCGCGGCCATCATCGGCCGCCAGGACGTGCTCAAGGTCATCGACCAGGGCTCGGACGACACCACCAATGCGATCAATATCCGCCGCTTCTTCGGCAGGGTGACCGGCGTACGGACCACGGAACGCACGGCGGAGGCGAGCATCATCCAGACCCGCCATCGGATCCCCGAAACGCCGCTGCGCGAAGGCCAGACGATGGTGTTCCAGGTACCGATTCCCGAGCCGTTGCGCTGGCTGGAGCCCAGCGAAACGGAGACGCGCACGATGCATGCGCTGGCCGAATACGGCGCCATGCACGTCAAGCTCTACGAAGACATCGCACGTCACGGCCATATCGCCACGACGTACGACTACCCCGTCATCGTCAACCAGCGCTACATGATGCGGCCGTCGCCGATCCCGAAGTTCGACAATCCGAAGCTCGACCGCAACCCGGCGCTGATGCTGTTCGGCGCCGGCCGCGAAAAACGCGTCTACGCGGTGCCGCCCTACACCTCGGTCAGGAGCCTGGACTTCGTCGACCATCCCTTCACGGTCGAGAAGTGGTCGAACTGCTGCGCGCAGTGCGGCGCCGCCGACAGCTATCTCGATGAGATCATCACCGACGACGCCGGTACGCGCATGTTCGTCTGCTCCGACACCGAGTACTGCGCCGATCGCCAGGCCCGGCAGGCTGCCGGCGCCATGGAAGCGGCTGCGGGAGGTGCGCAATGAACGCGACGCCCTTGCTGTCGGTGCGCGGACTGACCCGCACCTGGGACGGTACCCACGGTTGCCATGACGTCAGCTTCGACCTGTATCCCGGCGAAGTGCTGTGCATCGTCGGCGAATCCGGTTCGGGCAAAAGCACCTTGCTGCAGGCGCTGTCGATGCAGGCGCCGGCCCAGCGCGGCACCGTCAGCTACGACATGCGCGAGTCCGGCCTGACGGACCTTGCCACGCTGTCGAACGCGAGGCTGCGCCTGCTCGCTCGTACCGACTGGGGCTTCGTGCATCAGCACGCCCGCGACGGTCTCCGGATGCAGGTCAGCGCCGGCGCCAATATCGCCGAGCGGCTGATGGCGGTCGGCCAGCGCCATTACGGCGAGCTGCGCGAGATTGCCGGCACCTGGCTGGAGAAGATGGAGATCGACCTCGCGCGCCTGGACGACACGCCGCATGCGTTCTCCGGCGGCATGCAGCAGCGCCTGCAGATCGCCCGCAATCTGGTCACGCATCCGCGCCTGGTCTTCATGGACGAGCCCACCGCATCGCTGGACGTCTCAGTACAAGCCCGGCTGCTCGATCTGCTGCGCCGGCTGGTATCGGACCTCGGGCTTGCCGCCATTCTGGTCACGCACGATCTTGCCGTGGCACGCCTGCTGGCCCATCGCACGCTGGTAATGCAGGGCGGCCGCGTGGTCGAGCAAGGCCTGACCGATCAGATTCTCGACGATCCGCAGCATCCGTATACGCAGCTGTTGGTCTCTTCCATTCTGCAGGGTTGAACCATGACGCAAGCAGAGCGCGCACAGACGCTGATCGAGGTCCGCGGCCTCGGCAAGATGTTCACCTTGCACAACCAGGGCGGCATTCGCCTGCCGGTGCTGCAGACGGTCGATTTCGACGCCGCGCGGGGCGAATGCCTGGTATTGTCGGGCCGCTCCGGCACCGGCAAGAGCACCTTGCTGCGATGCCTGTATGGCAACTATCTGGCCACCGAAGGCAGCATCCGGCTGCGCGATACCAGTGCGGACGGCGCGCCCTGGGTCGAACTGACCGACGCGCCGGAGCAGCGCGTGCTGAAGTTGCGCCGCGACGTGATCGGCTACGTCAGCCAGTTCCTGCGCGCGATTCCGCGTGTCGGCGCGCTCGACATCGTTGCCGAACCGCTGCAGCAGCGTGGCGTCGACCGCCAGGTGGCGCGCGAGCGCGCCGCGGCACTGCTGGAACGTCTGAACCTGCCGCGCCGGCTGTGGGACCTGCCGCCCGCGACCTTTTCCGGCGGCGAGCAGCAGCGTGTCAATATCGCCCGCGGGCTGGTTGGCGGCCATTCGATCCTGCTGCTGGACGAGCCCACCGCCTCGCTCGATGCCGACAACCGTGCCGTGGTGATCGCGCTGATCCGGGAAGCGCTGGCCGAGGGGCGCTGCCTGATCGGCATCTTCCACGACGAGGCGGTCCGCGATGCGGTCGCCACGCGCCTGCTGCCCCTGCAGCCGGCCACCGCCGTCGCATGACGGGAACCCGAACGACCTTATCCGCATCTCAGCCCCGCATCCAGACCGAAAAACGACACGGAGCCGCACATGTCCGCCACTTATCTGACGCACGTTACCCTGGTGCTGCCCGATCGCGTGCTGCAAGACAGCGCGCTGCTGATCGAGGATGGCCGCATCGCCGCGATCGAGCCCGACCCCGCTTCGGTGCCGGCGCTTGCCAGCGTGATGGCGCTGCCGGGCTACACGGTAATGCCCGGCCTGATCGACGTCCATTGCGACGCGATCGAAAAGGAAGTGGAACCGCGCGCCAGCGTGCTGTTCCCGATGGATTTCGCGGTCGCGCAGGTCGACCGGCGCAATGCGGCGGCCGGCATCACGACGCCCTATCACGCACTGTCCTTCGCCAACAACCAGTTCGGCGTGCGCAACAACGACACGGCCGCCGCGCTGGTGCGCACCGTGGCGGCCTATCGTGACCATAGCCTGGTCGACAACCGCATCCACTGCCGCTATGAAGTGACCGATGCCGCCGCGGTGCCGGTGCTCGAAATGCTGATGCTGGAAGGGATCGTCGATCTGCTTTCGGTAATGGACCATTCGCCGGGACAGGGTCAGTTCAAGACCCTCGACGCGTACCTCGCCTACATGATGGGCAATCACGGCATGAGCCGCGAGGAAGCGGCCGATGCCGCGGCCAAGAAGGTCGAACAGCGCGAAGGCGCGCACGAACGCGTCGGCCGGCTGCTGTCGAGGGCCCACGAGCTCGGCGTTCCGACCGCCAGCCACGACGACGACTCCGCGCAGCGGATCGCGGCGATGCAAGCCCTGGGCGTGCGCATGAGCGAGTTTCCGATCAACCTCGAGACCGCGCAGGCCGCCGCCGAACGCGCGTTGCCGACTATCCTCGGCGCCCCGAATGTGCTGCGCGGCCGCAGCCAGAGCGGTTCGATGCGCGCGATCGATGCGATTCAGGCGGGCGTGGGCCATATCCTCTGTTCGGACTACCAGCCTTCGACGCTGATCGCCGCTGCCTTTGCCGCGGCGCGCCTGGCAGACCTGCCGCTGAACGAGGCGGCCGCCCTGGTCACCGCCAATCCGGCGGACGCCTGCCAGTTGCACGATCGCGGCCGGCTGGCGCCGGGACTGCGCGCGGACGTGATTGCGGTGGCCCATGTTGCCGGGCAACCGTTGGTCACACATACCTGGGTGGCGGGGCGGCTGGTGTTTGCCGCGGGGTATCGGGCCTTGCCGGACGGTGCGGGACGGCTGCAGACGCGCGAGAAGGTCTTCGAGGCGGCGTGAATCGCGCACGGCGCGAAGAGGCAGGTCCGGCCCGGGTCAGAACGCCGTGCGGTCAGTCACCGAGCGAATGAAGTCGACCACCGGGGCCTGCCCGGACGCCAGGCAGTCCGCCCCGATCACCGGCTCCCGGAACGCCTCGGAGCCGTGGACCATGCGCCATGGCAGGCACGGCACGCCCGAGTCAGCGTGCTACATTGCCCTCGTCACCCCACCCGCCCACACGCACCGATGAAGACGCTGCTGATCGTCTACCACACGATGACCGGAGGCACGCAGCAAATGGCCGAAGCCGCGGCCCACGCCGCGCAGACGCAGCCGGACATCGCGGTCCGGCTGCTCCGCGCCACCGAGGCGCAGCCCGACGATGTCCTGAATGCCGACGGCTATCTGTTCGCCACGCCGGAAAATCTCGCCGCAATGGCGGGGCTGATGAAGGACTTCTTCGACCGCTGCTATTACCCGGTCCTCGACCGCATCAATGGCCGCCCGTATGCCGTGATGATCTGCGCCGGCAGCGATGGCCAGAACGCGCTGCGGCAGATCGACCGCATCGCGACCGGCTGGCGCCTGCGATCCGTGGCGCCGGGGCTGATCGTCTGCACGCATGCGCAGACGCCGGAGCGGATCCTCGCGCCCAAGCAGATTGGCGGCGAAGACCTCGCAAGATGCGCGGAGCTCGGGGAAGGAATGGCAAGCGGTCTGGCGCTGGGGGTGTTCTGAGGCAACGGATCTTGCGGCCTCGATCCATTCAGAGCATGTCCGCCTTGACTCGACGGACCTGTTTTGCCATTTGCCCCATGCGGTCCGCCTGCGTCTCGACGAATCGGCAAATCCGCTTCACGAGATCGCGCTCCCTGCCAACATAGACATCCGATTCGGCCAGCCGGGGCGCAATGCTGCTTCCCGCGGCAGCCATTCGTTCCATTTCACGCTGCAACAGACTCAGGTTGACGCCGATACGGCTGCCGAAATCCGCCATCGCAAAGGGGGTCAACCCCTGCAATAGAAATTCGTCGCCATAAGCCATGGCCAGTTCCTGCTCGACGGCATCGCCATAGACTCCCACAGAAACGAGGTCGTACAGCGGTGCGGGGTGGATGCCGTTTGCGCTGACAAAGAAAGAGATGTTCTTTCCATGCGCATCGCAGTTCCCAATCAGGATGTTGAGCAGCGCCCAGCGCAGCATGAAAAGACGCGCGGTGGCGGGCACCAAAAAATAGGGTGTCAGTGCAAACAGCCTCTCGAAGCTTGCGCCATCTCTGACATGCATGACGTCCCTGGTGCTGCCGAAGTTGCGCTCGTATTTGTAGCCCACTGGCAAATCCAACGCCTGGCATCCGTCAATGACGTGCAATCGCTGCACACGTCGTACCGTTTCGTTGTCCGCAAGCAGCGACACAATGCGATCGAAACGCTGGATCAGCAGTATGGGCGCAGGAATCCGCCATATCTGGACCGGTGCAACGGGCAGGCCAATCTCCGCAGCGAGCGTCATGCAGTAGTGTTCGTTCGCGACGAGGCTTTCCCACTTCGCATTGATGGACTCCGGCTTCAGGATGTGGGTAGAGCTGAGGCGGCCCTCCGCCAACGCAACGCGGTCCCCTTCCACCAACACCTGCAACTTGTCCTGAAACCCTGCAACAGAAAGCCGGACTCTGCCATCCCAGACAGGAAAGGGCACATCGCGATTGCGATCTGCAATGCGCTGATTCAGTTCCTCCCGCGTTATCTCGCGTTTTTCCGGTATCGCTTCGGCCTGCTGCTGTACCGGATCCGAGGAAGACTCATCCTCCGGCACAAAACTCAGCGCGCCAACCGGCTCCTTGCCGAGCAAGCGAATCAGCGCAAAGGTATTCGACTTCGCGATGTGATGATGCGCGGCGGCGACCTCCAGCGCCCTGCCCTCAGGCAATAGATTGGCAAGAAAGCGCGCCACAGTATCTGGATCGCTCGGCTCTCCGCGCAGCGGCAGGTGTGGGGAAAGCGGAAACCGATCGTCGCGGTGAAGCCAGGCCGGGTCGTACGCGAAGGAGTAACGACCGGCCAGGCCGTGGTGGGGTTCGTAAGTCAGGCGCCCCACGGTCGCCTGCTCCGAAACCACACGGAGCGAGTAGGTCATGCGATGCCCTTGTCAGTGGAATGCGCGGCGCGCTCGGCAAGTTGCTCCTCGACGAGCGAGGCGTCCCCCTTGGGCAGGACAAGCATCTTCAGGCCCAAGCCGTCCAGCACCTTCATCAGGCTGTCCAGACCGACGGACTTGCCGTTCTCCAAACGGGACAGCAGATCCTTCGACACCCCAAGCAAATCGGCCGCATCGTCGATCCGCAGCTGTCCCCGGGCGCGCTGACTGCGCACCAGCGCGCCGAGCGATTCCAGAGTTTCCACCACCGGACTCAAGGAGTCGTCGGGCAGCGGCAGTTTTCTCACCATGGTTGACATTCCGAGATCGAGAAACGACGCCGCCTGCTGCGGCACGACTCTATAGTTCCGAAATAGGCGGAATAATGCACCAACGCTCAAACCGTACCACATTATTCCGCGATTTCAATGAACAATCAGCTAGAGTGCGCAGAAGCGTCCATAATTCCTAATTTTGCGGAACTAAACGGGCCAAGCCCGAATCGCGACTATCGTTCCTGAAATGCGGAACAAAGGCGGGCAGTGCCCGCGCCCTTGTTCACTGCGTCGATGACGTCCGCTCGAGCAATTCCCGCACCGTGGCCGCCACCCGATGCGGATTGCCCCGCCGCCAGACAAGATGCAGTTCCACATCCAGTCCCACCTGATCGTCGATCGGCCGGAATCGCACACCTGCATAGCCGAGCCGCCATGCCGACTGCGGCACCAGTGCGAGGCCCATGCCGGCATCGACCAGCGACAGGATCGAATGCGTATGGCTAAGCGTCTGCACCGTCTCGGGCGCGACGCCTTCCGCACGCAGGCGGCCGGCCACGATCTCGTACAGATAGCGCGACTCCGAGCGGCAGAACTCGATGAATGGCTGGCCTTCGAGCGCCGACAACGGCAGCCGGTCGGCCTGCAGCAGCGGGTGTCCGACCGGCGCGGCCAGGACGAACGGCTCGCGCAGCAGCGGCGCCGATTCGACGAAGCTGCGCGGCGCGAACGGTCGCACCAGGCCCAGTTCGATACGGTCGGCGGCGATGGCCTCCAGCTGCGCATCGGTCTGCATTTCCCGCAGCGACACGTGGACCTCCGGCAGGCTGGCGCGAATTGCGCCGAGCAATTGCGGCAGCAGCGCGAAGCTTGCCGCCGGAATGAATCCCATGGACACGCTGCCGGCATCGGCGCGCATCGCCCGGCGCGCGGCGAGTTTGGCCGCCTGGCTGCGGCGCAGGATGTCCTCGGCCTCGCGCAGGAAGATCGCGCCCGCCGGCGTCAGGCGCACCGCACCGCCCGAACGATCGAGCAATTGCACGCCCACCTCATGTTCGAGCAGCTGGATATGCCGCGTCAGGGGCGGCTGTGTCATGTTCAGCAAGGCGGCCGCGCGGCCGAAATGCAGTTCGGTCGCGACGGCCACAAAGCTGCGCAGATGAGATAGCTGGAACACGATTCAAATCTTGAATTGGGTAATCGCCAGTTTGGATTGGACGGCGGGACCGGTGGCTTTCTACAGTAGCGCCTCTCATGTCCATTCCATCAGGAGTTCAAGTGGCGACTTTCGAAGGTTCCGCGCTGCGCGAGGCGCTCAATGGCATTTCCGGAATCCTGGTCACGCCGTTCGACGCGAATGATACCGTCTCGCCGGGCCCGCTTTCGGCCGTGGTCGACCGGGCCGTCGACGCCGGCGTGCATGTGCTCGTCGCCAATGGCAATACCAGCGAGTTCTACGGCCTGCGCGAGCAGGAGGCGGTGCGCATGGTCCATGCCGCCGCCGAATGCGTGGCCGGCCGGGTGCCGCTGCTGGCGGGTGTCGGCCGCAGCGTGCACGAAGCCTGCGCGCTCGCCCGCGCCTCTCGCGAAGCCGGCGCCGACGCGCTGATGATCCATCAGCCGCCCGATCCCTTCGTCGCGCCGCGCGGCGTGGTCGCTTACGTACAGAAGATCGCCGAGGCCGCCCAGGGGCTGCCGCTGGTGCTCTATCTGCGCAACGACAACATCGGCCTGGCCGCCATCGAGGCGCTGTGCCGCATCCCCGAGGTCGTCGGCGTCAAGTGGGCCTCCCCGACGCCGATGGTGCTGGCCGAAGCGATCCGCCGCACCGCGGATCGCGGTCTGGCCTGGGTTGGGGGACTGGCCGAAGTCTGGGCGCCGCCCTTCTATGCGGTGGGCGCACGCGGCTTTACCTCCGGCCTGATCAACGTGATGCCCGAACGCTCGGTGGCGATCCACCGCGCGCTGGAAGACGGCGATCATGCGGTGGCAATGCGCCTGATCGGCGAGATGCTGCCCTTCGAGGACCTGCGCGCGCAGGAGAACAACGGCACCAACGTCACGGTCGTCAAGGCAGCGCTGCAGCTGATGGGCAACGACTGCGGCGCCGCACGGCCGCCCTCGGCGTGGCCGCTGGCCGACGCGCAGCAGCGTCGCCTGCACGAGCTGATGTCCGGCTGGGGGCTTGCGCGCTGATTCTGCGCCGATTCTGCGCCGATTCTGCGCTGACTCTGCGCTGACTCTGCGCCGATCCCATCGCGGGCGCTCGCCCGCTTCGTACCCAAGGGGACCGGCGCGTCCCCCACTACAAGAACTTTCATTGGAGACCAACCATGCCATTTCGTCGCACCCTGCTCGCCTTCTGCGCCTTCGCCTCGCTGACGGGCGGCGCCCTCGCGGAGACCTATCCCGCCCGTCCCATCACCATCGTGATCGGCTCCAGCCCCGGCAGCGCCACCGACGGCCTGGCCCGCGCGCTCGGCAATGAGGTGACCCGGCTGACCGGCCAGGCCGTGGTGATCGAGAACCGTGCCGGCGCCATGGGCGGAATTGCCGCGCAGACCGTGGCCCGCGCGAAGCCTGACGGCTATACGCTGTTCATGACGACCAACACCACGCAGGCCGCCAATCCGCACCTGCTGAAGAAGCTGCCCTACGATCCGATCAAGGATTTCACGCCGGTTTCGATGCTGACCAAGGGCTACCAGCTGCTGGTGGTCAATCAGAACGTCAAGGCCAACAGCGTCGCCGAACTGGTCGCACTGGCGAAAAAGGAGCCGGGCAAGCTGACCTACGGTTCGGGCAGCTCGTCGGCACGCGTCGCGGCCGAGCTGTTCCAGCAGATGAGCGGCACCGAGATGACGCACGTTCCCTACAAGGCGAATCCCCCGGCGGTGGTGGATCTGGTCGCGGGCCAGACCGATCTGATGATCGTCGACCTGCCCGCCAGTCTGCCGCAGGTGCGCTCCGGCAAGCTGCGTGCGCTGGGCTTCAGTGGCCCCAAGCGCTCGGCCCTGGTGCCCAACGTGCCCACCATCGCCGACACGCTGCCGGGCTATGAAGCCGGCTACTGGAACGCGCTGTATGCCCCTGCCAACACGCCGCAACCGGTGGTGCAGCGACTGACCGAGCTGGTCCATCGTGCGCTGGCCACGCCGAGCGTGCGGCAGGTCGTGGAGCAAAGCGGCCAGGAAATCGCGCTGTCGAGCCCCGAGGAGCTCGGCCGCTTCCAGCTCGCGGAACTCGATCGGTGGGGCCGCATCATCCGCACCGCCGGCATCGAGAAGGAATAAGCCGTGCGCGGCGCCGACCGGCGCCGCGCTCTCGCCAACAAGGAAGCCACCGTGAAATCGCACTACATCGCCGGCGAATGGGTCGCCGGCACCGACAGCAGCGCTAACGTCAACCCGTCCGACCTGTCGGACATCATCGACCACTACGCGCAGGGCGATGCCGCCCTCGTCGATCAGGCGGTGCAGGCCGCGCGGCAGGCCTTCGGCAAGTGGTCGCTGTCGACGCCGCAGCAGCGCTTCGACGTGCTGGATTTCGTCGGCAACGAGCTGCTGCAGCGTCGTGCCGAACTCGGCGACCTGCTGGCGCGGGAGGAAGGCAAGACGCTGCCGGAAGCGACCGGCGAGGTAGTCCGTGCCGCGCAGATATTCAAGTTCTTCGCGGGTGAGGCACTCCGGACGGCAGGCGAGGTGTTGCCCTCCGTACGCCCCGGCATCGGAGTGGAGGTGACCCGCGAGCCCATCGGCGTGGTCGCGCTGATTGCGCCGTGGAACTTCCCGATCGCGATTCCCGCGTGGAAGATCGCGCCGGCGCTGGCCTACGGCAATTGCGTGGTGTTCAAGCCGGCGGAGCTGGTGCCGGGCTCGAGCTGGGCGCTTGCCGAGATTCTGAGCCGCTCCGGTCTGCCGGCCGGCGCCTTCAACCTCGTGATGGGCCGCGGTCGCGCTGTCGGTCAGCGCATGGTCGAACATCCGCAGGTCGATGCGATCAGCTTCACGGGTTCGGTGCCAACCGGGCGAAGCATCGCCGCGCAGGCCTGCCAGCGCATGGCGAAGTTCCAGCTGGAAATGGGCGGCAAGAACCCGCTGGTGGTCACCGACGACGCCGATCTCGAACTCGCAGTCGAGGTCGCGCTGCAGGGCTCGTTCTATTCGACGGGCCAGCGTTGCACCGCATCGAGCCGGATCATCGTCACGCAGGGCATCCACGACCGCTTCGTCGCCCGCCTCGCTGAGCGTACCGCGGCGCTGGTGGTCGGCGACGCCCGCGACGCCGGCACGCAGATCGGCCCGGTGGTCGACGCGCGCCAGCTGGAGCAGGACGAGCGCTATATCGCCATCGGCAAGGAAGAAGGCGCGCGGCTGGTGTGCGGCGGCGAGCGGCTGTCGCTGGACAAGGACGGCTTCTACCTGAGCCCGGCGCTGTTCGTCGACTGCAGCAACGACATGCGGATCGCGCGCGAGGAGATCTTCGGGCCGGTGGCAGCAGTGATCGCGGCACGCGACTACGACGAGGCGCTGGCACTCGCCAACGATACCGAATTCGGCCTGTCCGCCGGGATCTGCACCACCTCGCTGAAGCTGGCCACGCATTTCAAGCGCCACGCACAGGCGGGCATGGTGATGGTCAATGCGCCGACGGCTGGCGTGGATTTCCACGTGCCGTTCGGCGGCCGCAAGGGTTCGAGCTATGGCCCGCGCGAACAAGGGCGGTATGCGCAGGAGTTCTATACGGCGGTCAAGACGGCGTATACCGCGGCTTGACGCCCTGATCGCCCTCTACAGGCCCTTCGGCAACAACGTCCCTACCGCCTCCCGCATCAGCCGTGCGATCAACTGCTGACGATCGCGCGGCATCCGCGCCAGCGTGGTGGCAACGCTGATGCCGGCTACCGGTTCGCCGTCGCGGTTGTGCACCGCCATGCCGACCGCGAGCGCGCCGCGGGTCGCGTGATTGCCGATCACCGACCATCCGCGCTCCCGCGTGGCGCGAATCAGGATGCGCATGCGTTCCGGCGTCATGCCGCCGTATTGGCTCAGCGTGTCGGCATTGCCGGCGATGATCTCGCCGACCGCGTCGTCCGGCAGCGCCGACAGCAGCGCCAGCCCGGCCGCGCCAACACCGAGCGGCTGACGCGTACCGACCTGGATCACCAGCACCTGCACCGGATGCGTGCCTACATGGCGCGCGATGCAGCGCGACAGCGAACCATCGCGCACGATCGCGAAGGCCGCATCGCCGCACGCTCCGCTGACCCGCGCCAGCACCGGCCGCAGTTTCTCCGCCAGTTCGGTCGAGCCGTCGCGCTGCGGCATCGCCGCGAGCCTCGGCCCGCTGACATAGCGAAAGCGGCCGCGCTGAGCGACATAGCCGCATTCGATCAGCGTCGCCAGCAGCCGATAGACGGTCGGGCGTTCGAGCCCCGCCGCCCTGCATAGATCGACGACGCGCAAGCCGTCCCTGCCGCCCGCCAGAATCGCGTCGAGCAACGTCAGGCCGCGCCGCAGCGCACGCGCGCCCTCTTCCGGAGCGGTCGTTGAAACGTCCGCCTGCCGGACGTTCTGAGTCGCAAGACGAGAGGTCATCGGGAAGAATTTCCGTGCCGGGATACCAGTCGGCAGTATGCCCCAACACCACAAGAGGGCTCGCCCCGGCAAGGCTATCGACCCAGGAGACAACCATCATGAACGTACGGAACGCGCCGCGCCGGCGCCTGTTCGGCTGTGCCCTTGCCCTTTCGCTTGCCGTGCTGGCAGGCGGAATTTCCCCTTCTGCCCATGCCCAGCAACCCTGGCCCAGCAAGCCGCTGCGGCTCGTCGTCGGCTATGCCGCGGGCGGCGCGACCGACGTGCTGGCGCGCCTGGTCGCCCTGAAGCTCGGCGACGAGCTCGGCAAGCCAGTGGTCGTCGAGAACCGTGCCGGCGCCAACAGCAATGTCGGCGCCGAGGTGGTCGCCAAGGCCGAGCCCGACGGCTACACCCTCTACGTCTACACGATCGCCAACACGATCAATGCCTCGCTATACGACAAGCTCGGCTACGACCCCGCCAAGGACTTCGAGCCGGTCGGCATGATCGCCAAGATTCCGAACGTGCTGGTGGTCAACCCGAGCCTTCCGGTCAAGAGCGTGGCCGACTATCTGCGGTTTGCCAGGGAATCGTCGTCCGGGATCACCTTCGCGTCATCGGGCAGCGGCTCGTCGATCCATCTGTCCGGCGAGATCTTCCGCATGCGCAGCGGCATCAATATGCTGCACGTCCCCTATCGCGGCAGCGCGCCGGCGGTCACCGACCTGCTCGGCGGGCAGGTGCAATCGATGTTCGACAACACGCCGTCCGCGATGCCGCACGTCAAGGCCGGCCGCTTGCGCGCCATCGCGGTGACCAGCCCGCAGCGTCTTCCGTTGCTGCCCGATGTGCCGACCGTGGCCGAGTCGGGCTACCCCGGCTTCGACGTGCAGTCGTGGTTCGCGATCGCGGCGCCCGCCGGTACGCCGAAACCCGTGGTAGACCGGCTCAACGCCGCTCTGAACAAGGCGCTGGCCGCGCCCGACGTGCGCCAGCGCATGCAGGACCTCGCCGCCCATCCGCAACCGGGCACGCCGGAGCAGATGCGCATCTTCATGATGTCCGAGATCAAGCGCTGGCACGATGTCGTCAAGCAGTCCGGCGCCCGTGTGAACTGAGGAGCCCCATGTTTCCGATCGATCTGTTCTGGCGGGCCGCGGACCGCTGGCCCGACAACATCGCCATCGACGCGCCGGACGGCTGCCTGACCTATCGCGAATTGGCGGCGCGCGTCGCCGCGGCGGCGGCCGGCCTGCTGGCGCTCGATGCCTCGCCGCAGAGCCGCGTCGGCATCTGCGCCGGCAATTCCACCGCGCATCTGGTTGCGCTGCTGGCGGTGCTGGCCAGCGGCAAGGTCTGGGTGCCGCTGAACCCGAAGAGCACGCGACCGGAGCTGCGCCGCATTGTCGATGCGACCCAGCCGAGCATTCTGGTGCTGGACAGCGGCTGCCTCGCGTTGCTCGACGGCGCGCCGGGCGTGCGGATCTTCACGGACGTCGCGGAGGACGGCTGCGACGCATTGCCGGCGCTCATCGCTCGTCATGCCGACGCGGCGCGGCCCCGTCTCGATCTTTATCCCGACCTCGATCGCGATGCCACCCAGGCCATCAAGTTCACCGGCGGCACCACCGGCGCGCCAAAGGGCGTGATGCAGCCCTACCGCGCGTGGATGGCCAATATCGTCAACCAGATCCATGCGTGGGGCTTCGATGCCGACGATCGCTACGTGATGGCGGCCCCGATCACGCACGGCACCTCGACCTATGTGCTGCCGATCCTCGCGCAAGGCGGCTGCCACGTGATCCTGGACGGCAGCGGTGCCGAGGCGGTCCGCGCCGCGTTTCGCGACCGGCGCGGCACGGTGTCCTTCATGCCGCCGACGCTGATCTACATGCTGATGGCGCTGCCGGGCACGTCCCGCGACGACTACCCCGCGCTGCGCCGACTGATCTATGGCGGCGCGCCGATGCCCGTCGAGAAGATCCGCCAGGCGCGCGCGTTCTTCGGCCCGGTGGTCGGCACGACTTACGGACAGACGGAAGCGCCGCAGCTGCTGACGGTGCTGCGCCCCGAGGATTTCGACGACGAGCGCAATCTGGCCTCGGTCGGACGGACCACCTGGTTCAGCGACGTCGGCATCATGGCACCGGACGGCACGCTGTTGCCGCCGGGACAGATCGGCGAGGTCGTGGCTCGTGGCGACCTGGTGATGACCGGCTACTGGCGGCGCCCCGACCTGACCGCCGCGACGATCGTCGACGGCTGGCTGCATACCGGCGATCGCGGCCTGTTCGACGAGCGCGGCTACCTGTATCTGAAGGACCGGCTGCGCGAGGTCGTGATCACCGGCGGCTTCAACGTCTATCCGATCGACGTCGAGAACGCGCTGGGACAGCATCCCGCAGTCCACGAATGCGCGGTGTTCGGTGTGCCCGACGACAAATGGGGCGAGGCAGTGCACGCCGCCGTCCAATTGCGCGAAGGCGGTCAGCCACCGAGCGAAGCGGAACTGATCGCCTTCGTCCGCGAACGCCTGGGACCCGTGCCCACGCCCAAGCGCATCCACTTCCACGACTGCCTGCCGCGCTCCAGTGTCGGCAAGGTACTGAAGAACGCCGTACGCGAACGGGCGCTCGCCGATGCGTCGGCCACCCCATCCATATCGCCCATACAAGAGGGAGAGCAGCCATGACCGCCACCACCAAGCCCGTAACCCGCCTTTGCACGCATACGCTGACGAGCCTGCACTACCGCGATGCCGATCTGGTCAATGACCTGATGGGCAAGAAGACCTTCACCGAAGTCATGCTGATGCAGATTCTCGGCCGCACGCCGCGGCCCGTCGATATGCGGATCACCGATGTCGTGCTGATCGTGCTGATGGAACATGGCCTGACGCCGAGCGCTATTGCGACGCGGTTGGTCTATATGAGCGCGCCGGAGAATCTGCAGGGGGCCGTTTCCGCCGGGCTGCTGGCCGTCGGCAGCTCCTTCGTCGGCACCATGGAGAACTGCTCGCAGCTGCTCGATCGATTGCTTGCGGCCGACGATCCCGAGGCCGAAGCGCGGGCCATCGCGCGCCACTACAAGGAAACGAAGAGCCCGGTGCCCGGCTTCGGCCACCATCTGCACAAGCCGGTCGATCCACGCGCGTACAAGCTGCTCGAATTGGCCGAGGCAGAGCCGGAATTGGGCGGCGAGCGGATTCGCGCGCTGAAGCAGTTGTCCGCGGCGGTCGACGAAGCGGCCGGCCGGCCGATCACGATCAACGCCACCGGTGCGGTCGCGGCGCTGCTCGGCGAGATCGGCGTACCGACCGCGGTGATGCGCGGCTTCGCCGTGATCTCGCGCGCGGCCGGGCTGGTCGCCCATATCGTCGAGGAACAGCAAAGTCCTTCCGGCCGCTATATCTGGGACACCGTCGAGCACGCGATTCCCTATGTCGGCAGCGCGCCGACGGGAGAGGCATCGTGACGCCCACGCCCGCGCTTCCCCTCAGCCTTGCCGACCGTACCGTATTCGTCGCCGGCGCTGGATCGGCCGGCCCGGGCTGGAGCATCGGCCGCGCCGCCAGCCTGACCTATGCGCGCCTCGGCGCTCGCGTCTGCGTGGTCGATCGCGATGCAGCGTCCGCCGAAGAGACCACGGCGCTGATCCGCGCGGAAGGCGGCACAGCGGAGACGTTCATCGGGGACGTCGCCATCGAGCCGGAGGTCGAGCGCCTGTTCGTCGAGGCGCGTGCGCGCTTCGGTGCGATCGACGTGCTGCACCACAACGTCGGCATCGGCAAGCCCGGCGGCCCGCTCGACACCGCGCTCGCGGACTTTGACCAGGCTCACAACGTCAATGTCCGCAGTCTGCTGCTCGCGTCGCAACAGGTATTGCCCGAGATGGTCGCGCGCCGGCGCGGCGCCATCGTGACCATTTCCTCGGTCGCGGGGCTGCGCTATCTCGGCTATCCGCACCTGTCGTACTGCGTGACCAAGGCGGCGGTGATCCAGTTCACGCGCATGCTGGCCCAGCAATACGCGTCGCACGGCATCCGCGCCAACACGGTGGTGCCGGGCCTGATCGATACGCCTCGGATCGCGCATACGGTGGCCAAGATGTTTTCCGACAACGATCTCGAGGAGGCGCGCTCCGCCAGGGCCCGGCAGGTGCCGATGCAGCGGATGGGAACGGCATGGGACGTGGCTTACGCCTGCGCGTTTCTGGCGTCGGATGCGGCGGCGTATGTCACGGGGACGGAACTGGTGGTGGATGGCGGGCTGACGGGGAAGTACGCATAGGCTCGCATTGCTCGTCAGTTCGCCTACCTCATGTTCTGGCCGCGACAGAATTTGAAATCCGCGGGTAGTCTCCCGCGGAATGCTCGCAGGCGCTCCAACAACGCATCCGCGTCCCGACTCCTGCGGCTTGGCGAACTCCGCGAATTGTCGACAACGATTTCAACGTGGTCCCCCTCGCGCAATTCCAGCAGCTCCACAATGCTGTTCGGAAGGCGTATGGCCAAACTGGTTCCCCACCTCTCTAAGCGCATTGGCGTTCTCCGTGACTAAGGACAGTAGATGTTCGCTGATACAGAACTCGACGGCTAGGCTTCTACCCGCCACCAGGCCGGCAACAACTCCCGTACCGACGGCTGCGCAAACCGGTCGTCGATCAGATAGATCACGCCGCGGTCTTCGGTGGTTCGGATCACCCTGCCCGCCGCCTGCACGACCTTGCGCAGGCCCGGATACAGATAGGTGTAGGCATAGCCGTCGCCGAACGTGTCCTCGAGCCGGCTGCGCAGTTGCTCGTTGACCGGATTGAACTGCGGCAGGCCGAGCGTGGCGACGAATGCGCCGATCAGGCGGTCGCCGGGGAGATCGACGCCCTCGGCGAACGGGCCGCCCAGTACGGCAAAGCCCACGCCGCGGCCGCCGGGCTGGAAGGCGGCGAGAAACTCGGCCTGCTCGGCCTCACCCATGCCGCGCGCCTGCGACCAGCTCGGGATATCGGCATGCCGCTGCGTGAACAGCGCCAGCGCCTCGCCCAGGTAGTCGTGGCTGCTGAAGAAGGCGAGATAGTTGCCGGGGTTCTGTCGATACTGGGCGGCGATCAGCTCGACGATGTCCGGCAGCGAGCGCCGGCGATGCGCGAAGCGGGTCGAGATATGCGATGCGACCCGAACGCGCAACTGGTCCGGCTGGAATGGCGACGGCACCTCGTGCCAGACCCATCGCTCGGGCAGGCCCAGCATATCTGCATAGTAGGAGGCCGGCGCCAACGTGGCCGAGAACAGCGACACGGAATGCGCCGCCGCCAGCCGCGGCCGCAGAAAGTGCGCCGGCACCAGGTTGCGTACCCCGAGACGGACATTGCCGTGCGCACCGCGCGCCGGCATCCGCGTCATGTCGAAAACGGAATGCGGACCGATCTGTTCGGCCAGCCGGCAGAATTGCAGCACATCGAAATAGAAGCGCTGCAGCGCCGGGTCCTGTTCGGTGGGCCGCTCCGTGAACCGCTCCAGCAAGGTGGCGCACAGTCCCTCGAAGGCATCGAGCAGCTGCGGCGGAACCTTTGCCTCAGCCTGATAGTCCCTGAGCAGCGCCTTCGCCGCGACATTCCACTGACGGCCGACGCGATCGAACGCGCGGCGCAGGTCCGCAGGGGCCTGACGCCGCAGCGCGCGGAATTCCGCCTGATCGAGCGTGGCGCTGTACATGTCGCGCGCCCGCTCCGGCAATTGATGCGCCTCGTCGACCAGCACGCTGACGCGCCAGCCGTCGTGCAGCGCGAAGGCATGCAGCAACGCGGTGCGGTCGAAGTAGTAGTTGTAGTCGGCCACCACCACATCGCTCCAGCGCGCCATTTCCTGGCTCAGGTAGTACGGGCAGATATCGTTGGCGAGTGCGATCTCGCGGATCTCGGCTCGACCGAGCATCGACCGCTGCGCCGCCTGCGCACGCGCTGCGGGCAGCCGGTCATGGAAGCCACGCGCCAGCGGACACGCTTCGCCGTGACAGGCGCGGCCAGGATATTCACAGGCCTTGTCGCGCGCCACCATCTCGAGCACGCGCAGCGGCATCGCTTCATGCTGGGCAGCCAACGCGCGCGCGGCTTCCAGCGCCAGGGCCCTGCCGGTGGAGCGAGCCGACAACACGAACAGCTTGTCGATCTTCTGCTTCGGCATCGCCTTCAACGCGGGGAAGATCGTGCCGACGGTCTTGCCGATGCCGGTGGGCGCCTGCGCGAGCAGGCAGCGGCCGGAGAGATTGGCGCGATAGACGGACTCGGCCAGTTCGCGTTGGCCGGCGCGAAACGCCGCATGCGGAAACGCCAGCGCGTCCAGCGACAGATTGCGCTCCATGCGATGTGCCAGCTCCTGCTCGGCCCACCCTATGAAGGCGCGACATTGCGCCTCGAAGCCTTCGCGCAGCGTCGCTGCCGTGAAACGCTGCGAGTCGGCCCGCTCGCGGCCGCTGACGATATCGAAATAGACCACCGCGATCTCGATGTCGTCGAGGTCATCGCGCTGGCACATCAACCAGCCGTAGACCTTGGCCTGCGCCCAGTGCAAATGTCGATGATGGGCGGGCACCTCGGCCGCATCGCCGCGCACCGTCTTGATTTCCTCGAGCCGCCGCAGCGCGGGGTCGTAGCCGTCGGCACGACCGCGCACGCGCAGCGGGCCGAAGTCAGCGCTCAGTGCAATTTCGGTCTGATAGCCGGCGGGCCGGCGCGATGTCACGGTGGCATGTCCCGCCATGCCTTCGAGCGCGGTCGGCGAGGGGGTAAACCGCAGATCCAGGTCTCCGGCGCGGGCGGTGAAATCGCACAGCGTGCGCACCGCGACGACGTAGCGCGGTTCGCCTTCGACCGCCACGGCGGACCCGGCTTGCTCGCAGGGCGGAGCTGAAGGCCGGTCATGAACGGTGGCGGGAAAACTCGGCGGAGCTTCCGGCGAGGAATTGGGTTGAGCAGCGGCGGACATCGGTAACGGCGGGGATCGCTTCATTTCGCCGAGGGGCGAAATGGACTGTATAAATATACAGGTGCGCGGCCGGCGTGTCGATGTCCCTTTCCGTCGTCCCCGAGAACGCGGGGACGACGTTGCACAACGCGTCAGCGCGAATCAATCCACGGTGATATTCGCGCTGCGCGCCACCTTGCCGAACTTTTCGTATTCCGACTGCGTCAGCGCCTGCAATTCGGCCGCGCTCGACGACTTTGGATTGAAGCCGGCCTGCACCAGCTTGTCGCGCACTGGCGCACTGCCCAGGGCCTCGACAAAGGCGGCATTGAGCTTCTGCACGATATCGGCCGGCATGCCGGCCGGTCCGTACACGCCGAACCACGGCTCGACCGAATAGCCCACCAGACCTGCCTCCGCGAGCGTCGGCACATTGGGCAATGCTGGTGAGCGCGTGCTGCCTGCCACCGCGAGCGCGCGCAGCTTGCCGGCCTGGATATGCGGCAGCGACGCAGGCAGATTGTCGAACATCACGGGGATATGCCCCCCGAGCATGTCGTTGATCGCCGGGCTGCTGCCCTTGTACGGTACGTGGGTCAGACTGGTGCCGGTCATCTGCGCAAACATCGCACCGGCCAGATGCATCGAGGTGCCGGTGCCCGCGGTCGCATAGGTCAGACCCGGATTGCGCTTGGCCCAGGCAACCAGTTCGGCGACGTTCTTGACGGGCAGCTGATTGCCGACCTCCAGCACGATGGTCGACGTACCCAGCAGACTGACCGCGGTGAAATCGCGGCGCGGATCGAACGGCATGGCCTTGTAGATGTGCGGGTTCAGCGCATTGGTCGAAATCGCGCCGAAGCCGATCGTATAGCCGTCGGGCGCGGCCTTTGCCACGGCCTCCATGCCGATATTGCCGCCGGCGCCCGGGCGGTTCTCGATCACCACCGGTTGGCCCAGCTTCTCGGCGACACGTTGGCCGACGGTGCGTGCCACCAGGTCGGTGGTGCCGCCGGCGGCGTAGGGCACGATGAAGCGAATCGGCTTGGTCGGGTAATCGGCCGCGCGGGCTGGCGTCGGCAGACCCAGCGTTGCGGTGACCAGGCCAGCCAGCGCAAAGGCGAGAACGGTGCGGCGGGGAAGATGGCGGACGCGAGGCGTCATGGGCAGTCTCCTTTCGTGTGGTGATTGGTTGTTGTTGTCGTGCACATGCAGTGCCGGCGGAAACCGGCCGGCGCCATCTTATCCAATCCTCACTGCGCGCGTTCGGCGCGCGCTGCAGCTCGACGTCATACGCTGCCGCCCCCACCCGCTTCGCGCAAGGCATCTCTGGACCAGGGCGCCATACGCCTACCCCCTATGCCCGCCACCGCTGACCGCCTGCATCTCGGCGTCCGCAAAGCGCCGCTGCCGCGGGAGAAACCGGCGGCGACCGCAGCGTCAGCCGGCAGCCGCAGGCAAATCGCCGCGATGGACGACCTGGACCTTGTTGCCGTCCGGATCGCGCAGATAGGCGCCGTAATACCCCTCGCCGTAGTGCGGGCGCGGTCCCGGCGGACCTTCGTCTGTTCCACCGGCGGCCATGGCAGCCGCATAGGCCTGCTCGACCGCCTCCGGCGACGGTGCCAGGAACGACACCATGCTGCCGTTGCCGGCGCTAGCCGGTTGCCGGTTGAAGGGGTGGTAGGCGTAGAAGCGAGGCAGCGCCTCACCCGGCCGGATCCAGCACAGCGCGGCGGGGCCGCCGTCCGGCACGACAGGACGCTGGCGCAAACCCAGCGGGGCGAGCAGCGCATCGTAGAACCTTCCAGCACGGGATAGGTCCGCGACGCCGACGGTGACATGGCTGAACATGGTGAGGCTCTCCTCCGGTAGCAATCGAGACGACAGGCAGGCTATTGGAATTGGCGCAAATACGCCAGCAGATCCTCGATCTGCTGCGCACTGCCAATTCCCCAGAAGCGCATCTTGTTGCCCGGCACGACCTGCTCCGGGTCGCGCAGGAAGACGGTCAGCGTCTTGTCCGACCAGACGATGCCCGAGGCGCGCATGGCGCTCGAATAGTGGTAGTCGCCGACGGCCCCCGCCTTGCGGCCGACGATGCCGTTCAGTTGCGGACCGAATCCGCTGCGCGCCGCGGGCCCGACCTGGTGGCAGGACCCGCATTTGCGGTCGAACGCCGCCTTGCCGGCGCGCGGATCGCCGGCAGCGTGCGCGGATGCATAGACCGCAAAAGTCAGCACCGCGAGGGTCGTTTTGATCATGCCGTGATGCGAATGGAAATGGCGCGGCCGCGAGGCGGCGCAGAGGTGGGCATTCTAGCGTTGTCGCCGTTCGACGGTTCAGGGTCCGCCCCCACTTCTGCTGGCGGGTGTTTACTGGTTCGAGAAATTTCTGGCGGTTAATTGCATTCGTGCCGACGACCATGCCGGGCAGTCCAGGCGAATAGATTGGGCGGCACTGGCCCTTTCCACGGTCAATCGGCGCGATGCAGGGCCTTGGTCCGGTACAGCATGTACAGCGCGACCGGCGCGCCGACCAGCCCGATCACGGCATTCAGGTGAAACACATGCCGGCTCCACGGCAGATGCACCACCAGGTCGGCGGCCAGGCCCAGCACCGCGCCGACCAGCGCCGCGCCGGGAAGCAGCACGCGATGGTCGGCGCAGCGCCACAGCGTGCGGGCCAGCTGCGCCGATACCAGTCCGAGGAATGCCACCGGGCCGCAGAAGGCCGTCACCAGCCCGGTCAGCCAGGCGGTGGCCAGCAACGCGGCGCGCTTGACCCGCGCCACCGGAATCCCCATCGATTCGGCGTAGCGCTCGCCGAGCAGCAGGCCATTGAGGGGCTTGACCAGCAGCAGGCTGCCGATCAGCCCGATCGCCACGCCCGGCACCAGGATCTCGAGCTGTCGCCGCGTGGCGCCGGCGAAGCTGGCATCGTCCCAGGCCTTGAACGCACGGGCCTGAGTCTCGTCGATGAAGTGCATCGACGCGCTGATCAGCCCGACCGCAAGGTAACCGAGCATCAGGCCCGTGATCAGCAGCGTCACCGTGCCCACCCGCCGCGACAGCACCGCGAGCAGGGCCAGCACGGCGGTGGAGCCGGCGATCGATGCCAGCGCCATGCCAAGATCCCCGACCAGCCCGTAGCGCAGCAGGAACGCATTGCCGGCGACGCCGGCGATGGTCACCAGCAGCGCCGTACCGAGGCGCGCGCCATGCACGATGCCGAGCACGAAGGGATCGGCCAGCGGATTGCGGAACAGCGTCTGCAACAGCAGCCCCGACACGCCGAGCGCGGCGCCGCTGATCATCGCGTTGACCGCCCGGGGCAAGCGGAAGCCAAGCACGATCTCGCGCCACACCGGCGCTTCCACCATCTGCCCGGTCAGCGACTGCAGCACCGCGGGCAACGGCACGGCGACAGCACCAAGCGTCAGCTCGGCAATCAGCAGCAGCAGTGCGGCCAGCATCAGGCCCGCGAAGATCAGCGCGGCGCGCGGGCTCGATCTGCGTGGTATTGCCGCCGTGGCGGGAGCGTGGATCAGGGTCGTCACGGTAGTTTGCGCAGAAATTGAGGAGTCAGGCGAAGGGCAGACGTTTCGGGCCCGGCAGGTTCGATGACGCCGGCAGCTTCGCCTGCCAGTTCAGGATGCAACGCGGCGATGGCTTCGGCCAGCTGGATATGCGGCCGCGTCATGCTCTGGTCCTGGTACGGATACGCCCACGCCCCGGTATACCCACGGTCCCACGCATGGACATTGCGCGCGCTGGCGGCGGCAAAGCGCCCATGCAGCGGATTGGCGGCGATCCACGCCTCGATACTGGCCTGCCCGCCCATCGTGCCGAGCCATGCCGGCGCGCTGGCCCCTGTCGCGTAGACGCGCTCGAACGGCAAATAGACCAGGCTGCCAGTGCCGCCGCCGTCCAGCACGTAGCGCCCGCCAGCGTCCGCGATGAGCCTGGCGCGCTGGTTGTGCTCGCCGAACGTCTCGAAACGATTGCGGCCGGCGGCAAAACCGGACATCACCATGGGACGGCTCGTCGCCCGCGCGCCAATCGCGGACAGACCGTTGTATGCGGCTTCGATCGACGCAAAGCGATCGTTGGCACGCTGCTCCCGATTCGACAGCAGCGCCAGCAGCTTGAGCCATTCGGCACGCCCGAGCGGATGGGGTTCGTGATGGTCGGCCTGCGGAATCGCCCGCACACCGAGTTCCCACAGGCGGGGATGCATATTGCCCTGCGGATAGGCCGAATAGAAGCTGAGGTAGACGTCCGCCTGCACCGACATCGCCTGTTCGATCGAGGCATGGCCATAGCCCCACATATCGTGGACCAGGCCCTGCTCGACCCGTGCGCGCACCGACGGCACCGTCACGCTGCGCACGTTCTCGGCGCCGTACAGGCGGTCCACCAGGCCGAGCTCGTCCAGTGCTCCCAGCATCGCGGCATTGCCGGTGACCAGACGCTGGATCGGCACCAGGATCACCGGTACATCGGCGGCATGCGGCGGCACCGGCGTGCCGCATTGCACCAGCAGATATTCGAGCCGCTCGCCGGTCGCCACGCTCGGCGTAAAGCGGACGCGCTTGTAGTGGGGGCCGTATTCGACCTGCAGCTGCGACGAATGCGAGAACGTGGTCTTCTGCGGAAAGTAATCGACACCGGGTCGATAGTCGGCGACGCAGGCCGCATCGAGATTCGCGATCGGCCCGCCGGGTCCGACGGCCTGCTCCGGCCATGCGGCGCGCGCAGGCGCGTCGATGCGCGTGCAGCCGCACAGCAGGCCGGCAGCGAGCGCCATCGCGGCAAGACGTCGGCTCACCGCACCGTCTCCGTGGCAGAGCCAGACCCGGTCCGCTCCGACGCCACGCGCAGCGCCTCCACCAGCGCGCCGAGCGTCGCGTAGCGCGTGCCATCGTCACCGTCGCGCGCCACCGTGTAGCCAGAAGGATCGGCATGCACCGTCAGCGTCGCCGAGGCGTCGCGTACATACCCAGCCCGCTCGAGCGCTCGCGCGGCCCAGCTGACGCGCAGCCCCACGCCTTCGAGCCGCACTGCGCGCGTGCCGGCCCGCCCCACCCGCAACTCCGCGCGCTCGAGATCGAAGTCCAGCCCATCGGCGGCGAAGCTCGCACCCAGCGTGCCGGCGATCGCCAGGTCCTCTGGCGCGCCGACATGCAGCTGCCGCTTGCCGTCGATCAGCCACAGCTCGTCCGCATAGCGCAACGCCAGTTCGAGGTCGTGCGTGGACAGCAGTACAGCCAGGCCGCGCTCGCGCGCGAGATCGAGCAGCAGTTGCATGGTGCCGACGCGACGCGGCAGATCGAGAAACGCCGTCGCTTCGTCGAGCACCAGCAGGCTCGGCTGTTGTGCCAGGGCGCGCGCAATCATGATCTTCTGCCGCTCGCCATCGGACATCTCGGCGACCAGCCGATCCGCCAGCGGCAGCGCGCCGGCACTGACCAGCGCCTGATGCACGATGCGATGGTCGTCCGGGCTCAGGCGGCCAGCCCAGCCCAGATAGGGATAACGCCCCATGCTGGCGAGTTCGTAGCCGCGCATCAGCGTGCCGTCGACCCGCTCGGTCAACACGACCGCAAGGCGCCGCGCCCGCTGCGCCGACGGCATCGCATGGATCGGCTCGCCGTCCAGATGCACCTGTCCCGCTACCGGTGCCTGCATCGCGCACAGCGTGCGAATCAGCGTCGATTTGCCGGCGCCGTTCGCGCCCAGCAGACAGACGAAACGCCCGCTCGGGATGGCCAGGTCGAGCGGACCCAGCAGCGGCCTTCCGCCGTGCCCGGCGAACAGGCCCGTGGTGACCAGCACCGTCACAACGTCGCTCCGAAGCTCGCGAACACCGTGCGCGGTGCACCGGGATAGGTCGGCACGAACGCGCCGCCCGAGTCGTAGTAGCGGCGATCGCCGAGGTTCTGCACCGTCAGCTGCAGCTTGTAGCGCCGCGCCTTGCCGAAGCGATAGGCGATATTGGCATCCCATCGCGTGTACGACGGCAAGGCGAAGGTGTTCTCGGTATTGGCCTGCCGTTCGCCCACATAGGTCGCGCCAATGCCGACGCTGAGGCCCGATGCGACGCCGGCAAAGTCATAGGTGGTCCAGATGCTCGCGGTGCGGCGCGGCGCATTGGCCAGCAGCTTGCCGACCAGCGCCGGATTGCTGTCCGCGGCGATCTCGGCCTTGTATTGCGTATAGCTCGCCAGCACCCGCCAGCGCGGCGTGATGCTGAACGGTACGTCGATTTCCCAGCCGCGGCTGCGCTGCTCGCCCACCTGAATCACATAGTTGAAGTCCTCCGGGTCCGATACCACGCCGTTGCTGCGGCGGATATCGAACAGCGCGACGGTCGGCTCGAGCCGGCCGTCCAGCAGGCTGAACTTTGCGCCGACCTCGGTCTGCTTGCCACGCGACGGCGCGGGCAATGTGCCGGCCCGTAGCATGCCGCCGGAGGGCTCCGTCAGGAAGGACCGCGCCCAGCTGGCGTAGAACGACACGGCCTCGACGGGCGTCCACGTCAGGCCCGCGCGCGGCGACAGCGCATCGTCATGCCGGACCAGCGTGTCCGCTGCCTGCAGGTACTGCGCCCGCGCGCTGGACCGCGAACGGTCGTAGCGCAGGCCGAGCAGCAGGCGCCAATGCGGGCCGAACTGCAGCTCGTCCTGCGCATACAGGCCGAGATTGCGGCCGGTGTAACGAGAACCATCGTACGGCAGCAGCGGTCCGGCGGCGGTGCCATGCACCGGGTGGTAGAGGTCGATGGGCAGATTCACCGGGAAGCCGCCCGGCCCGAGGTTGGCCTGAGCGCTGAAGTCCCATTCGTCCCAGTTGTAATCGGCGCCGATCAGCACGCGATGGCCGATGCCGGCGGTATGAAAGCGGCGCGAGGCTTCGGCCATCAACGTGGTATCGGTCTGCCGATCGATATTGCGTTGCTTGCGGCGGTTGACCTGCGGGTCCGGGCCTTCGGCGCCGCCGATCGGCTGGAATCCATACGGATACCAGACCGCATCGGTGCGCGCGTACGATCGTTGGGCGCCGGCGCGCAGCTCCCAGCCGTTGTCGAAGCGGTGATCGAGCACCAGCGACCCGAGCGCGCTGTCGTTGTCCAGCCGTGCGTCCCGCTCGCCATAGTTGTAATGGATTGGCACGCCGAGAAACAGCGGGCTGTTGCCGAAGCCGCGGTCGAAGGCCGAGCGACGGCGGCCGAACTCGAATTCCGCGGTCAGCCGCGTCTGCGGCGCGAGCTTCCATTGCAGTACCGGCGACACGAATGCGGTTTCGGCATCGACGAAATCGCGGAAGCTGCGGTTGTCCTGCCAGGAACCGGTGATCCGGTAGCTCAGCGTATCGCTGATCGGTCCGGTGCTGTCCACCGTCACGCGGCGGAAATCATGGCTGCCGCCAGTGAGCTCGACACTGTGCTGCGGCTTGTCCAACGGCTTTTTGGTGACCAGATTGACCACGCCGCCAGGCTCGAAGCGGCCATAGAGCGCGGACGCCGGGCCCTTCAGCACTTCGATCTGCTCGATATTGACCATCTCGTCGACCGGTGCGAAGACGCTGCGGCGAAAGCCGTTCTTCAGATTGGCCGAGGTGGCGAAGCCGCGCAGCCGGAAGCGGTCGTTGCTGCCGCCCCAGCCGACTTGCGGCGTCACGCCCGGCACGGTGCGAATCGCCTCGCCCAGCGTGAACACGCCACGGTCTTCGATCAGCTCGCGCGTCACGGTCTGAATCGAGAACGGCGTTTCCTTCAGCGCGGTATCGCTCTTGTTGGCGGTGGGCGCCACCACCGCGCGATAGGCCCGCTCGCGCGTGCCGGTGACAGTCACCGCTTCCAGTTCGGCCACCGCGCCGGCCTCTCCCTCCTGCGCCGCGCAGATGCCGGGCACCGCCGCGAGCAGTGCCATGGTCGCGCGCCGCTGCCATCGGTTCGTATGGGGTCGTGTTTGCATGATCGAGGGCAAGGTAAGCGGTCCGGGTAGCCAGTGGGCGGAGGACGATAATGATATTTCATTATCATTAGAAGTCAATCCGTGGAAATCAATCCGCCGCCCCGTTGAGCCCGCCTTCGCGACCGCTGCAGCAGACTGCGCGGCCCTGGCACGCCAGTTGCATTCCATCTTGGATACAAGATTGGATGCACCAAAATGCTACGGACCATCATCGGCACTACCGCCACCACCACGACCACCACCACCGCTCCGACCCAGGGTTCGCCCGCCTGGATCCGCCGCTTCGACACCGCGCTCGCCGGCGCGGCGTCTGGCCAGCTGGCCGGCCTCTCCTTCGCCATCAAGGACAACATCGATCTGGCGGGCTACCCGACTACGGCTGCCTGTCCCGCGTTCGACCGGATGCCGCGCGACAGCGCGCCGGTGGTGCAGAGGCTGCTCGCGGCTGGTGCATCGCTGCACGGCAAGACCAATCTCGATCAGTTCGCGTGCGGGTTGAACGGCACGCGCTCGCCCTATGGCGCCGTGCCGAACGCCTTCGATCCAAGCTATGTGTCGGGAGGCTCGAGCTCGGGCTCGGCCCATGTGGTGGCCATCGGCGAGGTCGATTTCGCGCTGGGCACCGATACCGCCGGTTCCGGCCGCGTGCCGGCGGGGCTGAACAATATCGTCGGACTGAAGCCGAGCAAGGGCCTGATCAGCGCGCGCGGTGTCCTGCCCGCGGCGCAGAGCGTCGATTGCGTATCCATCTTCGCGCGCACGGTCGCCACCGCATGCCGCGTGCTCGCCGTGGCGAAGGGCTACGACCCGCTCGATCCATATTCCCGCGATCTGCCGCTTTGCAGCCGTCCCTTTGCGGCCGAGTTCCGCTTCGGCGTCCCCGATACGCTGGAATTCTGCGGCGATGCCCTTGCCGAGCGCGAATTCGCGGTCGCGATCGAACGGCTGCGCGAACTGGGCGGCGAGGCGGTGACGATCGACTACGCGCCGCTGGCCGAGGCCGCCGCCCTGCTCTATGACAGCGCGCTGGTGGCCGAGCGCTACGCGGCCATCCGCACCTTCTTCGATGCGCACGAAGCCGACGTCGCCGAGCCGGTGCGCAGCATCGTTGCCAGCGGCCGCCAGTACAGCGCGGCCGACGTGTTCGAGGCCCAGACGCGATTGCGTGCCCTCGGGCAGCGCGCGGCGGCGATGTGGGAGCGCATCGACCTGCTGCTGGTGCCGACCGCACCGACCCACTACACCATCGCGCAGATGCGCGACGATCCGATCGCCCTGAACCGCCATCTCGGCGCCTATACCAACTTCGTCAATCTGCTCGACTACGCGGCCTTGTCGGTGCCGAGCAGCCTGCGCGCCGACGGCCTGCCGTTCGGCATCACGCTGATCGGCCCGTGCGGCAGCGATCTGCAATTGGCCGAACTGGGGCAGCGTTACCACCACCGCACCGGACTGATGCAGGGCGCGACGGGCGTGCCGTTGCCCGCGCCCGAGCCGATTCCAGGGCTGGTACCGGCAGGCGATGACACCGTGCAAGTGGCCGTAGTTGGCGCCCATCTCAGTGGCATGCCGCTGAATACTCAACTGACCGAGCGCCGCGCCCGCCTGGTGCGGCAGGCCATGACCGCGCCCGACTATCGGCTGTACGCGCTGCCCGACAGCACACCGGCGAAGCCGGGACTGCTGCGCGTCGCGCCCGGCACCGGCCACCGCATCGCACTCGAGATCTGGGAGATGCCGGTGCAGGCTTACGGCTCCTTTGTGGCGCTGATTCCCGCGCCGCTGGGAATCGGCCGCATCCGGCTCGACGACGGCGGCGACGTACAGGGCTTCCTGTGCGAGCCGTTCGCGCTGGCCGGCGCCTGCGATATCAGCCACTTCGGCGGCTGGCGCGCGTATCTCGCGGCGAACGCCTGACGCGTTTCCCGCCCCGACTTCGCACACCCCAAACCCGATTACCGACTAGCGACCTCAACCTCCAGGAGCGATCTCATGCCCCCCGAAACCCAATCGTCCCAGGCTGCCCACGCAACGCCCGTTTCCGACGCCGCCACGTCGCTGCAAAGCGGCCGCCGGCGCGTACTGAAGGCCGCCGCCGCAACCGCGCTCGGCGTCATCGGCGCGCCCGCCATCGTGCGTGCCCAGAGCGCGCCGCCGATCCGCGTCGGCTTCTGGCCGGTGGCCTCCGGCCTGCCCTTCTTCGCCGCGATCGACAAGGGCTATTTCAAGGAAGCGGGCCTGAACGTGCAGGCGCAGAAGTTCGCCAGCCCGCAGCAGGTCACCGAGGCGATCCTCGCCGGACGCTCCGAGGGCAGCGCCAGCGGCACTGCGTCGGCCGCGCTCGCCATCGGCGAAATCGCTCAGCCGGGCCTGGTCAAGATCTTCTGCGCCAATCCCAGCAACGCCAAATACGTGCTCGACGAATTCCTGGTCGCCAAGGACAGCCCGATCCAGAGCATTGCCCAGCTGAAGGGCAAGAAGATCGGATGTGGGCCGGGCGTGCAGAACGTGCTGATGGCCAAGACCGTGCTGGAGCGCGCGGGTGCGACCGGCGCCACCGTGGTCGAGCTGCCGATCGGTCAGCATGTGGCCGCGATTGCCGCAGGCCAGATCGAGGCCTGCTACACGCTCGAGCCGACCGGCACGATCGGCCGCCTCAATGGCGCGACCCGCACGCTCGAAGTCGGCGTGATCGCCAAATACCTGCTCGGCGATCCGATGGCGCCGTGGTTCGGCGGCTCGGCCAGCCTGTCGAGCGAATTCATCGCCAAACACCCCGACGTCGCCCGCAAGTACATCGCGGCCTATCGGCGCGGCGTCGAGCTGGTGCAGAAGAACCTGCCGGAGGCGCGCGCGTCGCTGAAGGGCTATACCGCGATCGAAGGCGCGCTGACCGCCGAGGTACCGATGGTCGACTACGTGTTCTCGACCGAGTTCAAGCCGAGCGACGTGGCCTATTTCCAGAAGTACTTCGACCTGTTCGCCGAGAAGGGCATCTTCAGCAAGCGCGTGCTGGTCGATTCGATGCTCTACAAGGGTTGATCGTCATGCCCGAAACGACCACGACTTCGCCGGCCTCCCCGCCGTGGGCTGCGGCCGCGGCAGCGGCCACGCCTGCGCCGCCCAAGCCATCGCTGGGCAGCCGCCTGCTGCCTTTCGTCGGGCCGCTGGTGCTGTTCGTCATCTGGGACCTGGCCGTGCGCGGCGGCTTCATCAAGGCCATCCTGCTGCCGCCGCCGTCCGACACCATCGCCACGCTGGTATCGGGCCTGCTCGGCGGCCCACTGCTGACGGACTTCCTGGTGACGGTGGCGCGCACACTGCAGGCCTTCCTGATCGCCGCCGTCGTGGGCATGCCGCTGGGCGTACTGCTCGGCAGCAACGAGAAGGCCTATCGCAGCGTCGAGTTCCTGATCGACTTCTTCCGCTCGACGCCCTCGTCGGCGCTGATCCCGCTGTTCCTGCTGATCTTCGGCGTGTCCGATATCAACAAGGTGGCGATCGCCGCGTTCGGCGCCCTGCTGATCGTGGTGTTCAACAGCGCCTACGGCGTGATCAACGCGCGCAAGCAGCGCGTGGCGGCGGCGCAGGTGATGGGCGCCTCGCGCTGGCAGATCTTCAAGGACGTGCTGATCTGGGAAAGCCTGCAGCCCTCCTTCGTCGGACTGCGCTCGGCCGTGTCGATGGCGCTGGTGATCGTGATCGTCGCCGAAATGTTCATCGGCTCGGAGAACGGCCTTGGCCATCGCATCATCGACGCGCAGCAGGTGCTGAACGTCAAGAGCATGTACGCGGCAATCCTGGCCGCGGGCGCGCTCGGCTATGTATTGAACATCCTGTTTCTGGTGATCGAACGCCGGATCGTGCATTGGAGCGGCAGATGAGCGCAGTGATCAACGCCCCCGTTTTCGCGGACACGCCGAAGCCGGCTTTCCGCCCCGGCCCCGCCGGCACGCATATCACCATCCGTGGGCTGACCAAATACTTCGCCGGCTGGCCGCTGTACGAGAATTTCGATCTCGATATTCCGAAGGGCAAGATCGTCTCGATCTTCGGCCCCAATGGCTGCGGCAAGTCCACGCTGATCAACATGATCGCGGGCCTGGTGCCGATCGACGCCGGCGAGATCCTGTTCGACGGCAAGTCGCTCAAGGACACCAAGATCGGCTACGTGTTCCAGAACTACCGAGAAGCGCTGTTCCCGTGGATGCGGACCATCGACAATATCGCCTATCCGTTGAAGCTGGCCGGGCAATCGAAGGCCGAAGTCGATCGCCGCATGGCCGAGCTGGTGGCGTCCTTCGACGTCAAATTCGACCTGAACCGCTATCCGTATGAGCTGTCAGGCGGCCAGCAGCAGACCGCGTCGATCATGCGCGCGCTGGCGCCCAAGCCCGAAGTGCTGTTCCTCGACGAGCCGTTCTCCGCGCTGGATTTCGAGATGACGCTGTTCATCCGCGAGAAGCTGCAGGAGGTCTTCATGCAGACCGGCACCACCATGATGCTGGTCTCGCACGATCTCGAGGAAGCGGTGTATCTGGCCGACGAGGTGCTGCTGCTGACCAAGCGCCCGACGCGGGTGGCCGAGATCCTGCACTACGGCGACGCGCGTCCGCGCACGGTGGAGACGCTGTCGCAGCCGAGCTTTGTCGATACCAAGCGGCTCAGCATGGAAATCTTCCAGCGGGAGGTACGGCGCTGAGCGGCGCGCGGCGCGACGCATCGGTCCCGCCGCGCGGTATGCTTCGACCCAGCAGAAGACGGAGACACCTTCTTTCCATGCAGACTCTCAGCAAGCAGGCGCGCGCGGCAACCATCAAGGCGCCCACGAAGGCGGCCCCGAAGACCGCCCTCAAGCGCACCGGGACGGCGCACCAAAAAGGGACGCCCGACGCCGTCGCCGCCGCCCCGCGGCGCTCGGTCGCCGATCAGGTCTATGACGGACTGAAACGCGATATCGGCCAGTTCCGGCTGGTGCCCGGCGACCGCTTCACCGAACTGGAGCTGTGCGCGCGGCTGGGCGTGTCCCGCACGCCGGTGCGCCAGGCGCTGGTGCGCCTGCAGCAGGAGGGCTATGTCGAGGTGCTGTTCCGCAGCGGCTGGCGCGTGCTGCCGTTCGACTTCGATCGCTACGAACAGCTCTACGATCTGCGCATGGTGCTGGAAACCACGGCGGCGCAGCGGCTGTGCGCCGAGGCGCCGGTCTGCGGAGCGGCGGTCGACCGCGCAGGCCTGGACCGGCTGGCCGCGATCTGGCTGGTCGAGCCGGCGCGGCGCAGCACCGACGGTGCCCAGGTCCGGCAATGGGACGAGGAATTCCATTGCGCGCTGGTCGAGGCGGCGGGCAATGCGGAAATGGCGAGGGTGCACCGCGACATCACCGAGCGCATCCGCATGGTGCGCAGTCTGGATTTCACCAAGTCGTTCCGGATCGAAGCCACCTACGAAGAGCACGCGCAGATCCTGCGCGCCATCCTCGCCAAGCGTGCCGACCAGGCCACGATGCTGCTGCGCGCGCATATCGGCAGCAGCCAGGCCGAAGTGCGCAAGATCACGCTGCACCAACTGCATCTGGCGCGGCATCAGGGAGGGACCGCGGGCGACGGCCGCGCCTGACGCCGCGAGGCGGGCATCCTCGCCTCGGCAAATTTCTCAGAACACGTGCCGCACGCCAAGCACGACGCCGGTCTGGTCCGCGCCCGCGCCGCCGCTCGGGCCGGCGTTCGCCACGCTGAGCGCCGACGCACCCCGGTTGTCCATCCACGAAACGTTGGCGTAGAGCTCGCTCCGCTTCGACAGGTTGTACACGGCGGACACGGCATAGCTGATCGCATCGTCCGGCGAATCGCGGCGATCGGTCCGGTAGACACCGCCGCGCAGCGCCAACGCCGGCGTGAACTGGTACGCCGCGCCGGCCCAGTACAGATGGGCGCGCAGCGAAGGCGCAGCGATGGTTCCCTGCAGGAAGCGATAGCCGGCCATGGCGGACAGCGGCCCGGCCGACCACAGCAGCCCCGCGGCATAGCGACGTTCGATGTTGCCCTGCGTGGCAGCCGCTGCGCCGCGGCGCTGATGGTAGGCCAGTACCGTGCTGAGGTTGCCGACGGTATAGGCGACACCGGCACCCATTTCCTGTCCGATCCGGAACGACCCCGCGACTTCCGATCCATTGGCGATGGTCGCGTCGTAACCGCTGCTGTAGAGCCCGGTCACGGTCATACCGCCGAACTTGCCGGTGTACTTGATCGCGTTGTCGGCGCGGCCGGCGAAGTGCGGGTCCTGCGGCAACACGCCATAACTGGCATAGCGGGTCGGATCGAAGGGCACGAACAGGTCGTACAGCGTATTGTTCTGCCGGCCCAGCGTGATCGCACCCCAGCGGCCTTGCAGGCCGACATGGGCCTGGCGGCCGAACAGCCGCCCACCCTGCCCCGACGTTCCGCTATCGCTGTTGTAGCCGCTCTCGAGCACGAACACCGCGCTCAGCCCGCCGCCGAGGTCTTCCTTGCCCCGCAAACCCCAGCGCGATCCGGCCAGGTTGCCGCTGGACATGCGGAACACGCCGCCGTCCGCGCCGGCGTGGCTGATGTACTCGACGCCGGTATCGAGCAGGCCATAGAGCACGACGGCGGACGCCTGCTGCGCGTGCGCGCCGTTAGTGGCCATTACCGCAGCAGCGGCGGCGGCCGCGGCCGCGGCCGGCACGCCGTTGATCTTGCGGTGGTGGCGAAAGGCAAAGCGCCGCCCTGCCTTCACAGGCAATTTCATGTCTCCTCCTTGTTTTTGTGTGTCGGGCCGGGAATGCCCTGTCAGACCAGCTTCTTCAGTTGGCTCTTGTAGTCCGCGCCGCGCTCGACGTAGTCGGCCGCGTTGGCGCGCAGATTGCGCACTTCCTCCTCGCTCAGTTCGCGCACGGCCTTCGCCGGCGAGCCGACGATCAGCGAACGTGGCGGGAAGGACTTGCCCTCGGTGACCAGCGCGCCCGCCGCGACCAGCGATTCGCTGCCGATGGTCGCGTTGTTCAAAATCACCGCCTGGATGCCGATCAGCGCACCATCGCCGATCGTGCAGCCATGCAGCATCGCCTGATGCCCGATGGTGACGTCGGTACCGATGCGCAGCGGGCAGCCCGGATCGGCATGCAGCACCGCGCCCTCCTGGACGTTGGTGCGATCGCCGATCGCGATCGGCTCGTTGTCGGCGCGGATCACCGCGCCGGGCCATACGGTGACCTGCTCGCCAAGCTGCGCGTTGCCGATGAGGGTGGCCTGATCCGCCACGAAGGCGGTGTCGGAGATGGACGGCGTCAGGTCGCCGAGCCGGTAAAGAGCCATGTCGAGTAATGCGTTGGTTGGGGGAGAAGGAAGCGTTTGCGTTTGCGTTTGCGTGCGGCTTGTGGCCTGCGGCTTGCGGCTCGAGGCTTGCGGCTATTCGATCGACACGTTGGCCTTCTTGACCAGCGCGGCATAGCGCGCCGCCTCGCTGGCGAAGAACTTTGCCGCCTGCGCCGGCGTGGTAGGCCGCGTGGCGGTCGCCTGCTTCTTCAGGGCCTCCACTACCTCGGGGCTGGTGAAGGCCTTGGCAAAGGCGTCGTGCAGGCGCTGCACTTCGGCGGGCGGCATGTTGGCCGGACCGACCAGCGCGAACCAGCCCTCGATGTCGAAAGCGGGCAAGCCCTGTTCGGCGATGGTCGGGATATCCGGCGCCGCCTGCGAGCGGGTCGCGCCGCACAGGCCGATCGCGCGCAGCGTACCGGCCTTCAGATGCGGCAGCGCGGCGTTCAGCGCGACCACGCCCATCTGCACCTGTCCCGACAGCAGATCGGTAACCATCGGACCGGTGCCCTTGTACGGAATATGACGGGCCTTGACGCCGGCCTCCTCCAGGAACATCTGGCCGGCCAGATGAATCACGGTGCCGTTGCCGGACGACGCGTAGTTGTAGTCGTCCGGCCTGGCCTTCAGCAACCCGACCAGCTCCTTGACGTTGCGCGCCGGCACCTTGGGGTTGACCACCAGCACCAGCGAGGTTGCGCCCAGCACGCTGATCGGCGTGATGTCCTTGATCGCATCGAACGGCATCGACTTGAATACGCTGGGATTGATCGCGTGGTTGTTCGACACCATGCCGAGCGTGGTGCCGTCCGGCGCGGCCTTGACCACCGCCGCCGTACCGGTGATGCCGCCCGCACCGGGCATGTTCTCGATCACGACCGGTTGGCCGAGCGCCTTGCCCAGCGCCGGCGCGGCGGTCCGCACGATGGCATCGACTCCCGAACCCGCGCTGATCGGCAGGATCAGCCGGATCGGCTTGCCGGAGCCCGGCTGCGCCTGCGCGGCGCGATGGGGATACAACGCCGGCACGCCCAGCATGCCAAGCGTGACGGCTGCCGCAGTCAATTTGATCACGTTGCGACGGGTCGGGAGCGGGGGCGCGATGGCGCGCGAGCGAGGCGAATGCATGATGTTGTCTCCGGATGGGTAGTGTTCGGCCGCTGTGCCGCGGTCTGTTCGGGCTTGTGCTGGCCTGTCCTGGCCTCGATTTGGGTTGTTCCGGCTTGCACGGCGGGCATCGCTAGCCGGCCGCCTCGGCGATGTCAGCGCGCGGCCTTGCCCAGGCGCGCCAGGATTTCGTCGTTGTGCTCGCCGGGCTTGGGCAAGGGACTGCGGACGCCGGGACGGCGACCGCCCATCAGCAGCGGCAGCAGCACCGCCGGCGCCGTCGAGCCGTCTTCGGCCTGCATCGGCACCAGTCCCCCGCTCTCCTTCAGATGCACATCGTCGAGCAGCTGGTCGGGGCGCACGATCGGCGCGTAGGGAATGCCGGCCGCCTCGAGCTTCGGCGCCAGCTCGGCGACGCGGTGATGCCGCAGGATGTTGCCCAGCTGCTCCAGCAACTGTGGACGCACTTCCACGCGCGAGGCATTGCTGGCGTACTCGGGCACGTCGAGCAGGTCGGGCCGCTCCAGCACCTTGCACAGCGTGACGAACTGCTTGTCGCTGACCGCGCCGATGAACAGCTGCTCGTCGTCGGCCAGCGTGAAGACGTCGTAGACGCTCCAGGCCGATACGCGCGAGGGCATCGGCGGCGGGGCCTCGCCGGTCATCGCGTACTGCTGCATATGCTGCGAGGCGAGGAACACGCAGTTCTCGAACAGCGCGCTCTGGATTTCCTGGCCGCGGCCGGTTCGATCGCGCTCGCGCAGCGCGGCCAGCACGCCGATCGCGCCGAACATGCCGCCCATGATGTCGTTGACGGAGGTGCCCGCGCGCAAGGGCCGTCCCTTCGGCCCGGTCATGTACGACAGGCCGCCCATCATCTGCACCACCTCGTCAAGCGCCAGCCGGTTCTCGTACGGCCCCGGCAGGAAGCCCTTGTGCGAGACATAGATCAGCTGCGGACAGGATTTCGACAGCGTGTCGTAGTCCAACCCGAGCTTGCGCATCAGCCCAGGACGGAAGTTCTCCAGCAGCACGTCGCATTGCCCTGCCAATTGCGCCGCGGTGGCACGGCCTTCGTCGGTGGTGATGTCCAGCACCACGCTCTTCTTGTTGCGGTTGAAGGCGCGGAAAAAGCCGATGCCCAGGCCCGGCAGTTTGCGGGTCTTGTCGCCGCCCGGCGGTTCGACCTTGATCACCTCGGCACCGAGATCGGCCAGGATCATGCCGCAGGTCGGGCCCATGACCATATGGGTGAACTCGACCACGCGGATGCCGGCGAGCGGGAGGGATTCGTTGCTTTGCGTCATGATATGAGCCAATCGGCGGCGATCAGGCGTGGAAAGTCGGGGAAGCTGCCGCGCCGCAGCGGCGCGGCTCATCAAGGCCGGAATCGTCGTCGGCGCCGACGCCGCGGAACGTCTTCGGCAAGCCGGCGCGCCACAACGTGCCGTGCAAGGTCTCGCCGACAAGCCAGGCCGCGACCCGTCCGCGCAGGCGCAGCAGCGCGCCGATATCGAGGCCGGTGTCGATGCCCATGCTGCCCAGCATATAGGCCAGGTCTTCGGTCGCGACATTGCCGCTCGCGCCCGGCGCATGCGGGCAGCCGCCGATGCCGCCAAGGCAGGCGTCGAAGCGGCTCACGCCGGTCTGCATCGCCGCGTAGACATTGGCCAACCCGAGTCCGCGGGTATCGTGAAAATGGCCGCACCACAGGCGATCGCCGGCGATCGCAACGGCGCGTTCGAACAGCGCGGCCACCTGCGCGGGATCGGCATAGCCGACCGTATCGGCAAGGCTGACGCGGTCCGCACCGGCATCGAGCAATGCTTGCATCAGGCGCAATACCTCGTCGGCATCGACACGGCCCTGGATCGTGCAGCCGAACGCCGTGCCGACGCCGCCTTCGATCAGCGTGCGGGCACCGGCGGCATCGCGGGCCGCGCGCATGCGGGCCACCTCGGCCACCACTTCGTCGGGGGTCTTGCGCAGGTTCGCCAGACTGTGCGCACGGCTCGCCGACAGCGGCACCAGCATCAGGTCGGCGCCGTGGGCCAGCGCCAGTTCGGCACCGCGCAGGTTCGGCACCAGCACCGAGCAGAACAGCCCCGGCAGCGTCCTGGCGAAGGTCAGCAACTCGGCCGTATCGGCCAATTGCGGCAGCAGCCGCGCGGGCACGAACGAACCGATCTCGATTTCACGCTGGCCGGCTTCGTAGGCGGCGCGGATCCATTCGCGCTTGTGTTCGGTCGGCACGATGGTCTGCACGCTTTGCAACCCATCGCGCAGGCCGACCTCGCGGATCACCGCGCGGCTCGGAACGGAAGGAAGATGGCTGGCTTTCATGGCTCTTGCAGGGATGCGGCCGGCAGATCGGCGATCTGGTGCGGCGGGATGGGAGCAATGTATGCCATTCCATAAATGATCTACAGCGATCATTCGCGCACATTACGGTTCCCGATCGGAAAGTCTCGCCACCGCGCGGATGGAAACCGTTGGAGCGCTTTCAGTGATACGTGGCATAGGATCACAGACACCAAATGCAAATAATAATTTTCTCTTTTATCGGTGTCGCGCTATTATTATTTCCATGCCACGCAAAGCAAACGCCGTAACGACGCTACCTGGACCGGTCTCGCGATCGCTCAAGACCCTGGGCGCCAATCTGCGGGTCGCCCGCAAGCGCCGCAAGGAAACCATGACGGCATTCGCGGAGCGAATGCAGGTGTCCGTGCCTACGTTGAGGAAGATGGAAAACGGCGACCCCACCGTTTCGATGGCGGTTTATGCAATGGCGCTCTGGCTGGTGGGCCGCTTGAACTGGCTTCCTCAGATTGCGGATCCCGCTGTGGATGAAGTGGCCCTGGAACTCGAACTGTCGCGCATTCAACGCACAAGCACCGCTGCCAAAGTGACATGGAGAAAGCCGTGACGGACCATCTCTTTGTATGGATATACCTGCGGCATCGGCCAACGCCAGTGCTGTGCGGACGCCTGGACCTGATCGGTGGACGCCAGAGCCTGTTTTCCTATGCCACCGAGTATCTCGAACGCCAGGACAGCTTTCCGGTTTCCCCAGACCTTCCATTGCGGCCGGGTCAATATGCGCCACCACCAGGCCTCCCGTTGCCCCCGATCTTTGAAGACGCGGGACCGGATCGCTGGGGTCAACGCGTCATCGACCGAGCCTTCAATCCGCGCCGCCGCGCCGCCATCGACTATCTGGCACTGGCTGGCGAAGATCGCATTGGCGCGTTCGGCTTTTGCCTTTCCGATCAGGCTTACATCGTCGAACAGTCCCCGGTTTTTCGTCGAGGCGATCTGGGCAGCCTGCTAGAGGCAGCACGCGCGGTGGAACTACAACTGCCGATCGACGAACGGCTGCGGCAATTGCTTCGACCCGGGGGGACGGCGGGCGGAGCTCGGCCCAAAGCAACCATCGATGATGACGGACGTGCATGGATAGCGAAATTCCCGGCGCAAGGAGACGACGTCGATTTCTGTGCAATCGAGCATGCCTCCTTGCGACTCGCCGCCACCTGCGGCATCGACGTACCGGAATCGCGGCTGGTGAAGCTGGATCGCAGCAGCGTACTGCTGGTGGCCCGCTTCGATCGTGAACCGGATGGGGCTCGCACGCATTTCGCCAGCGCACGTACCATGCTTCTTGCGCAGGGAATTGGCGAACCGGAAATGTCCTACGCGGACATAGCGGAGGTGGCTCGGCAGTTTTCACCAACACCCGTCGATGACAGCCGGCAGATGTTCCGAAGGATGGTGTTCAACCTGCTGCTAGAAAACACCGACGATCACGCCAAGAATCACGCCTTCCTCCACGCAGGGGGACAGGCATGGCGCCTCGCACCCGCCTATGACCTTCAGCCGCAGATGCAGGGCCTGCACTACCATCAGTTGATCATCGGCAATGATGGATCGGAGCCGACGCTGGTGAACGCATTGTCATATGCATCGAGATTCATGCTCACAGAGAGCGAAGCGCGTACAGAAATCGAGGCCTTGCTCGACGGTGTGTCGAAGTGGAGACAGGTGTTTTCCGAGGCCGGCGTACCGGCCCATGACATCGAGGCCTGCGCACCTTACATCATGCGCGACACAACCATCCCCGCCCCACGCACAGGCCGCCGACCCGCCAGGCGCTGACTACCCTGCGCTGCTGCTTCGCCCACGTCCGCCCTCTCTGCAGAAATGACGGGCGTACCATATGCACCGTCATAAAACCGACCGGGGGCCAGGCCGCCCGGCAAGGGAGACAGGCAATGGATGCAGGCATGGTCAAGTCGGCGAACCGGGTGTTCGACCTGCTCGAGTTGTTCGAGCGCGAGCGGCGGCCGTTGCGGGTCAGCGAGATCGTCGAGAAGCTCGGCATCCCGCAATCGAGCGTATCGATGCTGGTGCGCACGCTGGTGGCGCGCGGCTATATGGAATTCGACGCGCAGGCGCGCACGTTCTGCCCCTCTGTCCGCGTGTCCTTTCTCTGCGACTGGACCACGCGCAAGCACGGCACCAGTGCCACCGTGCATGACGCCATGCGGCGGCTGTCCGAAGAGACGGGCGAGACCGTGCTGCTGGGCCGCCAGAGCGGCATCATGCTGCAGTACCTGTCGGTCATCGAATCCCCGCATGCGCTGCGGCTCACAGCTGTATCCGGCGGCATGCGCCCGATGCATCTGACCGCGATCGGCATCATGTTGATGAGCCGCATGAGCGACGACGAGGTCGGCCGCCTGCTGCGCCGCTATAACGCCGAGCGCAAGGCGGGATGGCCGCCGGCACGGCTGCCCGACACCCTGCGCGCGGTACGGCAGGCGCGCGAGCAGGGCTACTACGAGTCGGCCAATCTCGCCACGCCGGGTGCCGGCGTGTTGGCGACACTGCTGGCGACGCCAATTCGCGGGCAATGGCTGGGTATCGGCACCGGCGGACCCGTGGCCCGGCTGCATGAGCGCCGCAAGCAACTGCTGCCCGCGGTGCTGGCGGTCGCCCGCAACTGCTAGGCGGCTGCCGCTGCGTCGCGTCGCTGCTCCGCGGTGGCAATCGCCCGGCGACGGGCGATGACCCGCAGCGCCTGCTCCAGATGCAGGCGCTCGACCATCCTGCCGTCAAGATTGATCACGCCCGCATCGGCGTGCTCGTCCGCCGCAAACGCGGCAGCGATCCGCTCGGCCTCGGCAACCTGCTGATCCGACGGAGCGAATGCTGTGTTGGCGGCGTCGATCTGGGAAGGATGGATCAGCGTCTTGCCGTCGAAGGCCATCCGCACCGACTGCGTCAGTTCAACGGCGAAGCCGGCCTGATCGCCGAAGTCATTCCAGACGCCATCGAGGATATCGACGCCGTGCCGCTTTGCGGTCAGCACCGCCTGCATCAGCCACGGCAGCAGGTACCGGCGCTCTTCCCCGGGGAGAACGCCCGTCTCCTTGGCCAGGTCGTTGGTACCGACCACCAGGCAGTCGAGCGTGGGCACCGCGGCACCGCCTGCGACGACGATCGCGTCGAGCGCGTGAATCGCCTGAGCCGTCTCCACCATCGCCCATAGCCGCGCCGGCTTTCGCCATGTCAACACGGCACAGGCTCGCGCGAATCGCAGCACATCGCCGTCGCCGCTGACCTTCGGCAACAGCACGGCATCGACGCCGGCGCGGGCGGCGAGCATCAGGTCCTGCTCGAACTCGGCGGTGCCGAGCGCATTGACCCGCAGCACGACCTCGTGATGCGGAAATGGCTGCGAGGAAAGCGTCTCGCCAAGTTGCGCACGTGCGGCGTCCTTCATCGCGGGCGACACCGCGTCCTCGAGGTCGAAGACGATCACGTCGCACGGCAGCGTTCTGGCCTTGTCGATCGCGCGGGCATTGGCGGCGGGAACGTAGAGCACCGAGCGGCGCAGGCGAAGGTTGTCGTCGGTCATGGTTTTCATAGTCAAGGGTTGGCTTTCCGAACGCGCGGCATGTCGCCGCGCGACACCGAGTCTGACGTCCCGGTCGGCGTACCGTCATCACATATGTGATGGATCGCGGCCGCATCCATCCATCACATATGTGATGCCAGTCGGCGGCGCGCTGATCGATACTGCCTCCACCCCAATAACCGACGCCCGACAAACCGGGCGCATGAACAGGTGGAAATGGAACGATCCGATCAGGCGGCACCCGGCTTTACCGGCGCGATGGCGCAGTGGCTCAGCACGGTCGACGATACGGCGATCGGACCCGCGGCCTTCGTCTGGGCCCGTCATGCCCTGCTGGACTGGCTGGCGGTGGCGATCGCCGCCAACGACGAGCCGCTGGTCACGATGCTTGCCGCCGAGTATGGCGGCGATGCGCTGGCGCCCTGCTCCCTGCTTGGCGGCACCCGTGCAGAAGTTGCCGACGCCGCGCTGATCAATGGCGCCGCCGGTCACGCGCTCGATTTCGACGATGTCGCTTCCGCGATGCGCGGTCACCCGACGGTGCCGGTCGCACCCGCCGCGCTGGCGGTCGCCGAGCTGCATCGCGCCAGCGGGGCCGACCTGTTGCGCGCGCTGATGATCGGCCATGAGATCGAGGCTCGCATCGGCGAGCGATTGGGCGACGCACAGTACCGCTTCGGCCTGCATCCCACCGGCACCACCGGCGCCATCGGTGCCGCCGCGGCCTGTGCGCGCTTGATGGGACTAGACGCGGACCGGACCGCGCACGCGCTCGGTCTGGCGGCGACGCAGGCCGCCGGTCTGAAATGCATGTTCGGCACGATGGCAAAGCCGCTGCATGCCGGCAAGGCGGCGATGAATGGCGTGATGGCGGCCCGCCTGGCGGCGCGCGGCTTCACCGCCAACACCGCGGCACTGGAATGCCCGCAGGGATTTGCCGCCACGCAGGCTCCGGATGGCGAGCCCTTGCCTGCCCACTTCGAGCGGCGCGACACCATGGCAATCGAGAGGACGCTGTTCAAGTACCACGCGTCCTGCTACCTGACCCACTCCACGCTCGAGGCCGTGGCCCAGGCTCGCCGCAAGCATGGCATCGGCCTGGACGATATGGAGACGATGGCCATCCTCGTGTCGGGCCCGCATCGCGGCGTCTGCGACATCGCCCGGCCGCGCACCGGACTCGAGATCAAGTTTGCGATCCAGCATCTTGCCGTGATGGCGCTGGATGGCGTCTCGACCGCCTCGCTGAGCAACTACACCGACGAGCGGGCCACCGATCCGCGCCTGGTTCGGGCTCGCGAACGCGTCACGCTGCGCACCGATCAGGGTGGCGACCGCAACGCCGCGGGCGTCGAGATTCGCACTCGCGACGGCCGGACCGTGCGCGAGAGCGCCAACGTCGCCGTGCCGGCGAGCGATCTGGAGCGCCAGTGGCAGCAATTGCTTGCCAAGGCGGAGGCCATCGTCACGCCGGTGCTGGGCAGCGAGCGCTTCGGCCGCCTGGTCGACGCGGTGCAATCGCTGGACCGTCTCCCCTCCGTTGACTCCCTGTTCGAGGCAATCCGATGACGTCCCAAGACTCCGCTTCCCTGGACCCGACCGTGGCACGGCTGAAGACAGAAGCCACGCTGCGCGCGCGCGGCAACCGCTACGAGGACTTCGAGCCTGGCCGTGCATTCACCCATCACTGGGGCCGCACCGTCAGCGAGGCCGACAACACGCTGTTTTCGGTGCTGACGCTGCACTACAACCCGCAATACACCAATGTCGCCGTGGCCGAAGCCGCGGGCCATCCGCGTATCCCGGTCAATCCGCTGCTGGTGTTCAACACCGTGTTCGGACTGTCCGTCGAAGACCTGTCGGAAGGCGGCGGCCCGTTCCTCGGCGTCGACGAACTGAGCTACCTGCAGCCGGTGTACCCCGGCGACACGCTGTACGCCAGCTCCGAAGTGGTGGCGCGCCGGCTGGCCAGCAATCGTCCCGGCTACGGCATCGTCACCTGGCACACGCGCGGCACCAACCAGCGTGGCGAAGCGGTGATCGAGTTCAAACGTTCGAATCTTGTGAGGACCAGGGCATGACCATCTCGGCAGACGGCAAGGGCTACATGACGGAAGAGCGCGAAATGATCCGCGAAGCGGCGCGCGAGTTCACCATGAAGGAGGTACTACCGGTCGCCAACGCCCTCGACGGTCCCGACGCCGAGATCCCGATGGATCTGCGCGACAAGATGGCGGAGATGGGCTATTTCGGCATCACGATCCCCGAGCAGTACGGCGGCCTCGGCCTTGGCATCTTCGAGTACTGCCTGATCTGCGAACAGCTGTCGCGCGGCTGGATGTCGGTCGCCTCCATCGTCGCCCGCGCGCAGGGCGGCTGGATCATGAAGGCGATGCCGGAGGACATGCGCAAGGCCTACCTGCCGCGTGTGGTGCGCGGCGAGTTTCTCAATGCCAGTGCGCTGTCGGAGCCCGACACCGGCTCGGATCTGGCCTCGATCTCGTGCCGCGCCGAGCGCGACGGCGACGAGTGGGTGCTGACCGGCAACAAATACTGGTGCACCTTCGCCGATGGCGCCGATTACCTGATCCTGTTCGCACGGACTTCGCCGCCGCCGAGCCCCGACAAGCGCTGGGAAGGCATTTCCTGCTTCATGATCGAGAAGGAACGCGGCAGCTTTCCGCCGGGCATGACCGGCTCGCCGATCCCCAAGATCGGCTACTTCGGCTGGAAGACCTTCGAGCTGGCCCTCGACGGCGTCCGCGTGCCCGCCCGCAATCTGATGGGCGGCGAAGGCAAGGCCTTCCTGCTGATGGCCAAGGGACTGGAAGGCGCGCGCGCGCATACCGCGGCACGTGCCATTGGTCTTGCCCAGGGTGCGCTCGAGGACGCGATCGCCTATTCGCTGGAGCGCCGACAGTTCGGCATGCCGATCGCCGAATACCAGGCGATCCGCTTCAAGATCGCCACGATGGCGACCGAGATCGAAGCGGCGCGCCAGCTGCTGTACTACGTCTGCAATGAGATCGACAGCGGCCGCCGGTGCGACAAGGAGGCGTCGATGGTCAAGTACTTCGCCTCGGAAATGGCCGAGCGTGTCACCTCGGCCGCGCTGCAGATCTTCGGCGGCGCCGGCTATACCAAGCTTTTCCCCGTCGAGCGTTACTGGCGCGATGCGCGGCTGACCAAGATCTTCGAGGGCACCTCGGAGATCCAGCAGCGCATCATCGCCAACAGCCTGCTGGGGCGTTCGGAGGTCGAAGCGATGATCGCCAGCCGGGCCTTCGAGCAACGATCCGGGAGGACGACGGCATGAAGACGCACGCGCTGACCAGCCACGACGGCTATTTCGAGGACTTCGCCCCCGGCATGCTGATCCGCCATGCGCGCGGCAAGACGGTGACCGAGATGGACAACGTGCTGCTGACGAATATGGTGATGAACACGGCCGAGGGGCATTTCAACGAGGACGCAATGCGCCGCGCCGCCAACGGCATCTTCTCGCAGCGGGTCGTGTTCGGCGGCATCAATCTGTCGATGGTGCTGGGCCTGGCCGCACAGGACACCGCGGAGCAATGCCTGCGCGAAGTGGGCCTGGACAAGATCCGGCTGTCCCATCCGGTCTTCCATGGCGACACGCTGTACGCCTATTCGGAAGTGCTGGCCGTCGAGGAAGCGGCCGACCGCGCCGATGCGGGTCTCGTCCGTTTCCGCCATTACGGCATCAATCAGCACGACAAGCTGTGCGTGCAGGCGGAACGCACGGTCCTGCTCAAGCGCAAGAGCCATTGGGGCGCGCGATGAGTGGGGACGGCCGCCCTGCCGGCGCCCTCGATGGCCTGGTGGTGCTCGATCTGACACAGATGCTGGCCGGGCCGTACGCCTCGATGATGCTGGCCGACCAGGGCGCGCGGGTGATCAAGATCGAGCCGCCAGGCGGCGACCTGACGCGCCGCAACGGGCCGCATCTGGATGGCGCGCTGCGGCTCGAGCAGCGGGGGTACGGCGCCTATTTCGCCTCGATCAACCGCGGCAAGGAATCGGTGGAACTGGACCTGAAGCATCCGGCCGGGCGGGAGGCGCTGCTGCGGCTGGTGCGGCAGGCCGACGTGCTGGTCGAGAACTATCGGGTCGGCGTGATGGACCGCCTCGGGCTGGGCTACGAGACCCTGGCCGCCGAGAATCCGCGGCTCGTCTATGCCACGCTGCGCGGCTTCGGCGATCCGCGCAGCGGCGCCAGCCCTTACGCCGAGTGGCCCGCCTATGACCCGGTGGCGCAGGCCATGGGCGGCATCATGGGCATCACCGGGCCGCAACGCGGCGGCGCGCCGACCAAGGTCGGGCCCGGTATCGGCGACATCGTCCCCGCGATGTTTCTGGCCTATGGCATCGCCGCGGCCTGCTGGCGGGCGCAGCGAACCGGTCAGGGCCAGTTCGTCGACGTCGCGATGGTCGATGCGGTGCTCGCCGTCTGCGAGCGCCTGGTGTTCCAGTACAGCGTCACCGGCAAGGCGCCCGGGGCCGAGGGCAACGGCCATCCGCTGCTGTGCCCGTTCGGACTGTTTCCGGCCGCTGACGGCCACGTCAGCCTGGGCGTGCCGAACGACCGCTTCTGGGCCCTGCTGGTGGCGCGCATGCAGCGCCCCGAGCTGCAGCACGACCCCCGCTTTGCCACCAACGACGCGCGCGTCGCGCATCGTGAAGCGGTGGACGAGCTGGTCTCGGCCTGGACCCGGCAATTCACCAAGCAGCAGCTCGCGCACGATCTTGGCGGCGAGATTCCGTTCGGTCCGGTGTTCGATGCCGGGGACATCTTCGCCGACTCGCATTTTCGCGTGCGGAACATGCTGGTCGAGGTGGAACAACCGGGCGCGGCACGGCCATTGACCGTCGCCGGAACGCCCGTGCGGATGAGCGCGACACCGGGCACGGTGCGGCGGCGGGCACCGCTGGTCGGCGAGCACACCGCGCACACGCTGGCCGACTTCGGCTTCACCGCGACGGAAATTGCCGCGCTCGCGGCCGGCCGGCAGTAGCCGCCATCGCCCGATCTCGGGAGCGACCGGAGCGACCGGAGCGACAGCCACTCTCAACACCAAGGAGCAAACACAGTGATGCAAAGGGATGCACAACAACGGCCAAAACGGCTGCGCCGCTGCCAGCTTTCCGTACCGGGCTCGAGCGAGAAGATGATGAGCAAGGCGGCCGCGATGGACGTCGATTTCGTCTTCCTCGATCTCGAAGACGCGGTCGCGCCCTCGGAAAAGCGCCCCGCGCGGGCGAAGATCGTCGATGCACTGAACCAGCTCGACTGGGGCAGGACCACCCGCTGCGTGCGCATCAACGACCTGACCACCGAGTACGCCTACGAGGACATCATCGAAGTGGTCGAGGGCGCCGGCGCCAACCTCGACGCGATCATGCTGCCCAAGGCGATGAGCGCGGCCGACGTGCAGTTCGTCGACAAGCTGCTGACGATGATGGAGATCAAGCTGAAGCTGCCGCATCGGATCGGCATCGACGTGCTGATCGAAGAGGTCGAGGCGATGATGAACGTAGAGGCAATCGCGGCCTCCACGCCCCGGCTCGAATGCCTGATCTTCGGCATGGGCGATTACTCGGCCAGCCAGGGCGTGTCGGTACGCGACATCGGGGGCAGCGGCGGGTATCCGGGCGACATCTGGCACTACCAGCGGCACCGGCTGACGATCGCCGCGCGCGCCAACCGGCTCGACGCGGTCGATGGCCCCTTCGCCGATTTCCGCGACCCCGACATCTATCTGCAGGAAGCCCGGCGCGCAATGATCCTCGGCATGGTCGGCAAATGGGCGATCCACCCGTCGCAGGTCGAGTTGGCGCAGCAGGTGTTCTCCCCCTCGCCCGAGGACGTGGCCCGCGCCCGCGACATGATGCGGGCCTACGATGCCGCGCTCGCGCAAGGCCTGGGCGCGGTCCAGTACGACGGCAAGATGATCGACATCGCATCGATCCGCATCCTGCGCAATCTGGTCGAGCGCGCCACGTTGATCGGCATGTAGCGCCCGCTACGGCGGGAACGGAGGCCGGGACACGCGGCCGTGCAGTGATAACAACGATACGGAGACGATATGAAGGCTGACAACCCACTCCAATGCCCGGCCGACGGCCAGCGCCGCCGCCTGCTGCGCGCCGGCGCCGCGCTGGCCATGCTGCCGTGGCCGTTCGCATCCGCGCGCGCCGCCAACTGGCCGAGCCGGCCGATCCGCATCATTGCCGCACAGGCGCCCGGCTCTTCCAACGACAGCACGGCGCGCGCGTTCGCCGAGTACTTCACCAGCGTGCTGAAGGTTCCCGTGGTGGTGGAGAACAAGCCCGGGGGTGTCGGCATGATTGCGGCCGAGACCGTGGCGCGCAGCGAGCCCGACGGCTACACGCTGCTGTTCACGCTGCACAGCCAGCTCGCCCAGGCGCCGGTGCTGCTGCGCAAGCCGCCGATCGATCCGTCCCGCGATCTGCTGCCGATCGCCGCGGTCAGCACCGGCGTCGGCGTGATGGTGGCCAACAAGAACCTGCCGGCCAACAACTTCAAGGAGGTGCTGGCCCTGGCGCGCAAGCGCCCTGTTTCGGTCGGCAACTACGGGGTCGGCTCCGGCTGGCAGCTGATGGTCGCGCAGCTGAAGAAGGAGACCGGCGCGCAGCTCGACATCATCAATTACAAGGGCACCGGCGCAATGATGGGCGACCTGCTGGCCGGCCATATCGATGTCGGCGCGGGCTCGCTGCTGGGCATGTCGGGTGGCCTGCAGTCCGGCGGACTGAAGCCGATCCTGATCATCTCCGGCCCGCGCAGCGATCGCCTGCCGGGCATCCCGACCTGGGCCGATGAGGGCTTCACCAGCCCGGTGTTCCGCAACCTGACCGAATGCAACATGCTGCTGGGCCCGGCGGCCCTGGCGCCGGAGATCGCCGCGCGTCTGGCCGAACTGGTGTCGAAGTCGATCACCGAATCCGAGCAGGTCAAGGCGGTCAGGCAGCAACTTGGCAGCCAGGACACGCCGTTGACCGGCGACGCGCTGCGTCAGTTCATCGGCCGCGTGTGGCCCACCTACCAGGCCGCTACCAAGGCGATCGGACTGACACTGCAATGAAAGTCCGCCGGCGTGCCATCGCCATAGAGGCCGCCATCGCCACGGCATGGACACCAAGGCAGGGGAATTCCGATCCATCATAGAATTTCGTCTTCTCCAACCGACGACGAGATCGCGATGAACGATTGGAACTTGCCCTGGACCGGCGGATGCCGATGTGGACGGCTGCGCTTCGAGATTACCGCTCCGCCGCTGCTGACGATGGCGTGCCACTGCACCGGCTGCCAGAAGATGAGCGCCAGCGCCTTCTCGCTGTCGATGGCGATTCCCGAGGCCGGCTTTCGCGTGACCGAGGGTGAGCCCGTCGTCGGCGGCATGCATGGGGAGCAAATTCATCACCGGCATTGCGATTGGTGCAAGACCTGGGTGTTCACCGAACTCGAACCGAGCATGGGCTTTGTCAACGTTCGCCCCTCCATGCTGGACGATGCCGCATGGTTCCGGCCCTATGTCGAGACGTATACGAGCGAAGCGCTGCCTTGGGCAACGACCGGGGCGGTGCACAGCTTCGAGAAATTCCCGCTGATGGAGGAGTATGGCCCGCTCGTCGCGGAATTCGCGGAAAAGGGCCCGCGCCCGGGCCGCTAGAGCGTGGAGTCGGGGCCAGGCGTCTGCGAAGCAGCGGCACGCCTGGCCCAGGCCCTGCCGACTCAGGTCGGCCAGGCCGATCCCAGGATGATGCTGCAGAAGTTCAGGCGCTTGTAGCTCGGGTCCTTCAGCGCCAGCACGTCGGCCTTGACGTTGCCGAAGGTCGTCATCGGCTTGCGACGCGTGCCCTCGGCGAAATGGTCGATGATGCTTTCCTTGAAATTGTGCTCGCGGGGGTGATGCCGGCAGACGTGATCGCGCTGCTCGCCGGTGAAGTCGTGATAGCACAGCCCCAGCACGTCCATTTCGACGCCCGCCGTGACCAGCGCGACCGTCGGCCGCATATGCTCGGGGATGCCCGGCGTGGTGTGCAGCGCGATGGCGGCCCAGACGTCGTCGATATCCCGCTCGGCAATACCGTAGCCCTTCAGGAAATCGCGCGCCGCATTGGCGCCGTCCACTTCGAAGCGCAGATCGTCGCTGGCATAGCGCTGCGTCAGCCCCATGTCGTGGAACATCGCGCCGATATAGAGCAGCTCGGGATCGTAGGCCAGCGCCTTGCGCTCGCCGGTCAGCGCGCCCCAGAAAAACACGCGGCGGCTATGGTGGTACAGCAGGTCGTCCTCGGTGTCGCGGACCAGCTGGGTCGCGGCGCGGGCCATCGCGCTGTCGGGTACGCGAATGCCGGCAATGATTTCGGACATCGTTAATGCTCCTGAATGGTGGCCATGGCGAGGGCAGCGGCATCATGCACGGCGCCGTCGCCATCGCTACAGTGGGAAGGAAAACTGCCAGCCGGGTCGCCGCCTACTTCCATCGGTTCGGCGAGTCCGTCTTGCGATTCGATTCTGGTCTGCGCGGCGCTTGACTACAATGACAGCATTCCGTCAGATCAGGACATCATGACCGCGCTTCAGGACACCCAAAGGGAATCGACGAGATGAGCGTCACCACCGTCGCCATCCTGATGCTCGAAGGCGTGCAGGCGCTCGATGTCGCCGGGCCCGTCGACGTCTTCGCCGAGGCCAACGCCTTCATCGGGCGCAAGGACCGCTATGAAACGGTGCTGGTCGGCAAGACGCGCAAGCCGCTGCGCGCGTCGAACGGCATGCAACTGATGCCGGACCTGTCGCTCAGCGACGAAGCGCCGCGCTTCGATATCGTGCTGGTGGCGGGCGGCCCGGGGCTGCCGAATGCGCCGGCGGATGCCGCGGTGTCGAAGTGGCTGCGCACCGCGGCGTCGCGCGCACGGCTGCATGGCTCCGTCTGCACCGGCGCCTTCGTGCTGGGCCACGCCGGCCTGCTGGACGGCCGTACGGTGACGACCCATTGGCAGAACGCCGCTCACCTGGCCGAGCGCTTTCGCGCCGCCACGGTCGAATACGACCGCATTTATCTGCGCGACGGCAAGCTGGTCACGTCGGCAGGTGTTACGGCGGGGATCGATCTGGCGCTGGCCCTCGTGCGCGAAGACCATGGCGCCAAGGTGGCACTGGCGGTGGCCAAGCGGCTTGTCGTAGTCGCGCAGCGCCAGGGCGGGCAGTCGCAGTTCAGTCCGTACCTGGCCGCGGCGCCCAGCCAGGCCGATTCGCCAGTGGCGCGCGTGCAGGCCTATGTGATGGCCAATATCGGCGCCAGGCTGACGCTCGACGCGCTGGCGGCCGCGGTCGGCATGAGCGGACGCAATCTGGTGCGCTTGTTCGTGGCCGATACCGGCATGACGCCGCATGCGTTCATCGAGCGGGCGCGCATCGATATCGCGCGCAATCTGCTGGAAGGCAGTGCGCTGCCGTTGAAGTCGATCGCCTACAAATGCGGCTTCGTCACGGTGGATCGCATGCGGGTCCTGTTCCAGCAGCGGCTCGGCATCTCGCCGGCGCAGTATCGCGCGAACTTCCGCTAGCGCCGGCCAGCCCCCCTGCCTCAGATGACGCCGCCGTTGGCGCGCAGCGTCTGCCCATTGATCCAGGCGCCATCCGGGCCGGCGAGGAAGGCCACCGCGTTGGCGATATCGTCGGGTTGCCCCAGCCGCTCCAGCGGTGCGAGCTTTGCCAGGCGCTCGATGACCTCCTGCGGTTTGCCGTCGAGAAACAGCGCGGTGGCCGTGGGACCGGGCGCCACCGTATTGACGGTGATATTTCGGCCGCGCAATTCCTTGGTCAGCACGTGGGTCATCGCTTCGACGCCGGCCTTGGTCGCCGCATACACCGCGTAGGTCGGTTGATACAGGCCCACCACGCTCGACGACAGATTGATGATCCGCCCGCCCTGCCGCAGCCGCCGCGCGGCCTCGCGCAGCGTGTTGAAAGTGCCCTTCAGATTGATCGCGATATGGCTGTCGAACAGCGCGTCGTCGCTGTCGGCCAGCGCCGCCAGCCGCATGATGCCGGCGTTGTTGACCAGCACGTCGACGCCACCGAAGGCGGTCTCGGCGGCATCGAACAGGCGCCGGACGGCTGCGCCGTCGCTGACATCCGCCTGCGCCGTGATGGCGCGGCCGCCGGCCTGCTCGATCTGCCGGGCCAATGCCTCGGCATCGCGCGCGCTGCCCGCATAGTTGATGACGACGGTGAAGCCGTCGCGGGCCAGACGCTGGGCAATGGCGGCGCCGATGCCGCGCGAGGCACCGGTCACGATGGCGACTTGGTCTTGAGTGCTCATGTTGGTTCTCCGCTCGAGGGTCGCTAAGGAAGGTCGCGACATGGGAGAACTATGCGCGGCGGCGCCGAAAAGATCATCGCCCCGGCATTGGCAGGACTGTTAGCCGGGCTTGAACAATGGTGCCGCCCGGGCTATTGCGTCCCGAGCAGCACGGCGATCAGGCTGTCGGCCACCGTGCGCAGCCGCTTCTCGTCCTGATAGACCCGTTCGACCACCACCAGCCCGCGCGTGAACGTGACGATCAGCCGGGCTGCCTGCCGCGGCGGCAGCGCGAGTTCTGCCGGCTGCGCTTGCTGGTCCTCGCGCGACAGGCGATCGAACAGCACCTGTTCGATATCGTCGAGCAGCGCCTTCAGCGCCGCGCGCATCGGGCCGTCCAGATCCTCGGTGCCCACGGCGGTCTTGGTGCTGAGGCAGCCGCGAGTCGGCGTCCCGGTCGTCATCGACGTGATGACGCAGGAGAAGAAGCCGCGCAGCGCATCGCGCAACTTCGGCTTGTCCAGGGCCACCCGCATCTGGCCGACGAACCGCTCGCGGTAGACGTCGAACACGCGCAGGAACAGCGTCTGCTTGTCGCCATAGGCGTTGTACAACGAGCCGCGCTGCACCCCCGTCGCTTCGGCCAGTTCCTGCATCGAGGTCGCGGCATAGCCCTTCTGCCAGAACAACGCCAATGCCTTGTCCAGCGCCAGGTTTTCATCGAATTGGCGAACGCCAGCCATCTGTTTCTCCGAATGCAGGGGCGTCAAAACCCCCTTGAAGACATGCCGCCATTTAAGCCCATTATTGACACCCCCGTCAATCTTGACTATGTTGGCAAACATGACATGAGTGTCAAACATCGCATGTCGATCGCGTTATCGCTGGACGATGGCTTCCGCCACCCTCAAACCCCGAACGAATGACCAAGCCCTCCCCCACCTTCACGCCCGCACAGCTCGACCGTGCGCTGGTCTGGCGCTATATCTTTGCCGGCCTGTGCGCCAGCCTCGACAGCATCGGGCTGGCGCGCTTCGCCTTCACGCCGCTGATCCCCGAACTGATCCAGGCGCACTGGTTCCCCGCTTCCAGCGTGATCTATCTCGGTGCCGCCAACCTGGCCGGCTATGTCTGCGGCGCGCTGATCGGCCGGACGGTCGGGGCGCGCCTGGGCAACGAACGCACGCTGCGGCTGATGATGGTGTGGATCACCGCCGCCTTCCTTGCCTGCGCCGTGCCGCTGTCGTTCGGCTGGTATTTCTCGTGGCGCTTCATGTCCGGCATGGCAGGCGGCGTCGTCATGGTGCTGGTGGCCGGCACCATCCTGCCGCACGTGCCCCCGGCGCGCAAAGGCGCCGCGAGCGGCGCGATCTTCCTCGGCCTGGGGCTTGGGATTGCGGGATCGGGCACCCTGATTCCGCTGCTGCTGCAACTGGGCCTGGCCCAGACCTGGATCGGCCTGGGCATTCTGTCGGCGCTGCTGACCGCCGCCAGCTGGTTCGCGTGGCCGCCGCGGCAACTGGATCGCCACCCGACAGCAGCGGTGAAAGCGGCGGCGTCCGCGAAGTCGCATTTCGGCGGCGCCGTCTCGATGCTGTACCTGCAGTACGCGCTGATGGCCACGGCGGCCGTGGTGCCGATGGTCTTTCTGGTGGACTTCATCGCACGCGGTCTGGGTGCGGGCACGCATCTGGGTGCGGTGTTCTGGGCAATCTACGGCCTGGGCGCCATCGCGGGCCCGCCGCTGTATGGCTTCCTCGCCGATCGCCTCGGCGCCAGCCCGAGCATCCGGCTGGTATCGCTGGTGCTCGCCATCGTGCTGGCCGCGGTCTACATCACCGACAATCTGCTGGTGCTGGGCGCCCTGACCGTTGTCATTGGCACCTTCGCGCCCGGCATGGTGCCGTTGGCGCTGGCCCGCGTGCACGAACTCGTGCCGGAGCATGCGCCACGGCAGAACATCGCCTGGAGCCGCGCCAGCATCCTGTCGGCGGCGGCAATGGCAGTCGCGGGTTACGCCTATTCCGCGCTGTTCAATGCCACCGGGGGATCGCACCGGCTGCTGTTTCTGACCGCGGCGGCGCTGCTCCTGGTGGCATTGCTGGCGGACCTCTGCTTCCCCGCCAAGGCCAGGGATTCGCAGATGGCCCGCTCCTGAGCGTGCGTTACGCCGTCGCGTCAATCATTTCCAGCACGGCCGCCGCCAGCTCGCTTTGCGCGTCGCCGAGGGGCTCGAGCGCATCGAAATGGTGGCCGTTCTCCTGCGCGACGATGCTGACAGGCACGCCGCGTTGCCGGAGCAGCGCGGCATATTCCGCCTGCTGCCTGTGATACTCCGCCGATTCGTCGCCGCCGACGGTCAGGATCATCGGCAGCGCGTTGGCGGCAGGCGGATGGTGAATCGGGCTGTAGGCGGCAACGTCCGCCTCCGTCAGCCCCACCACCTTGTTGAGATAGCACAGCCGGATCGGCTCCAGATCGTAGAGCCCGCTGATCGAGCATCCGCCCTTGAGTACGTCCGACGGCAGGCCCAAATCCTGCCAGCGCGTGCCGGCCAGCATGCCGACCAGTTGGCCTCCCGCCGAATGGCCGGATACGAAGATCCGGTTGGCATCGAAGCCCAGCACTCTCGCGTTCCGATGCAACCACACCACGGCACTGCGGTTGTCGCGCACGATCTCGGCCATCGTCGCGTCTGGTGCGAGCCGGTAGTTCAGCATCGCCACATCGATGCCGCGAGCAAGATACGGTGCGGCCAGATGGCTGGAATCGGACTTGTCCAGCGCTTGCCAATAACCCCCATGAATGAAGATCAGCAGCGGCCGGCCTGGCCCGCCGGCGGGGAAATAATCCAGCGTCTGCTTCGGTGCGCTGCCATAGGCGAGGTTTTCCTCGACCGCATGCGCCTGGCGAAAGGCCGCGGCCTGCGCGGCCCATCGCGCAAGGATGGCCGGGTGCTGCGGCACCGCCGCCCGGTTGTTGTACTGCTTGTCCAGCGATTCCTGATCCAGATGGCGAAACACGGGCATGGAACGAACCTCCGTATTGGCGGACGTCGATGACAGGCTGACGATATCCGCTCGGGAATATCAGCCTTGGGGCTGCCCCTCTTCCCCGACGATCCGCCGCACCAGATCGCACACCGTCGGCACCAATGACTCCAGCCGTGCCGGCCCGGCTCCCTCGATCCGTTCCAGCACCAGTTCATGCACGGCGCCGACCAGGGCCAGCGCGCTTTCGTAGGGAAGGCGCTGCCGGCGGCGGTGATCGGTGCCGACGGTGCGCTGGATGAATTCGGCCAGGTCGCGATGGACCTGCCGGCGCACCGCCAGTCCGGGACCGCCGAGGCTGAGAATCTCGATGAACAGCGTGCGCAGCAGCGCCGGATTGCCTGCCATATAGCCGAGATAGGCACGCATCGCGCCTTCGACCTGGGCGATCCACGGCTGGCGCGGATCGATCGCGTCGCGCAGCACCTGCAGCGCATGCCGGCTCGCGCTGACGTACAGGGCCATCAGGCAATCGGCCTTGGAATCGAAATGCTCGTAGAAGGTCCGGCGCGAGACGTTGGCCTCGGCCACGATATCGGCGATGGTGACCTCGGCATAGCCTTTGCGAGCCACGGCGCCGGCCATGCCTTCGAGCAGGCGGCGTCGATGTTCGCTGCGGTCCGGCGCAGTGCCGGCGGTCAGGATGGCGGATGCGTGCATGGGCGGCTCGTCATGGGCGGCTCGTTATTCGCCGCCATGGTACTTGACAGTACCGATCCACGCCATCATGATCGGTACTCTGCAGTACCAGCCCACGCAGTACCAGTCCAGGGAGACCACCGTGACGCATCTCGTCGTTCGCCGCCTGCTCGTCGATATGGAAGCGCCGATCCCGCGGCACTGGTGCGCGGGCGATCCGTTCCGCACCGCCTTTCTCAATGCGCTGTCGATGAGCTTTCCGGTCGGCGAGCAGTTCTTTATCGATGCGGTGCGCAATGGCCTGAAGGCACTGCCGCCCGGGCGGCAGGACGAGTTCCGCGCCGAGGTGCAGGGATTCGTCGGGCAGGAGGCCACGCACCGCCGCCTGCACGGGCTCTACAACGAGCATCTGCGCAGGCAGGGTCTGGTCAATCACTGGGAGGTCCGTTCGAAGGAACGCCTGAAACAGCTCGAAGGCGTGGACCCGCGCCACCCGCTCGCAATCACGGCGGCGTTCGAACACTTCACCGCGATCTTCGCCGACTGGATGCTGCGCAATCCCGACCTGCTGGGCGAGCAGGATCCGCGTCTGGCGACGCTATGGCTGTGGCACAGCGCCGAGGAAACCGAGCATCGCAACACCGCCTTCGATCTGTACCAGGCGCTCGGCGGCTCGCACGAATGGCGCATCACCTGGTTCCGCCGCATCAGCATCACCTTCCTCGGCGATGCGCTGCGCCAGACCATCGACAATCTGCGCCGCGACGGCACGCTGTGGCAATGGCGAACGTGGACGGGGGCGGCCCGATTCCTGTTCGGCAAGCGGGGCCTGATCCGGCAGACCTTCGTCGCGTGGCGCGACTACTTCCGCCGCGACTTCCATCCGACCGACCACGACGCCGGCGCATCGAGGCAATGGCTGGACGCCCACCGGGACAAATACGTGCCGGTAGGCGGTTGAACGAACGGCCAAGCGAAGCCGGCGGCCGCGCTTGCCCGTTCCTTACCAGTACGACAGCGTCAGCAGCCCCAACAGCAGGATCGCGATAAACACCCACAGCACCGGGCGTGCAATCAGGTGGCGGCCGCGGGTCGAGGCGTGGGCGGCCTCGGCATTGGTGCCGTACTCATCTTTTCTCGGCATGGCGATGACTCGAAAGGCTTGAAGTATTGGGCCTGACGCACGGATCATGCCGGGCGCAAAAGCCTGCTCGCTGCGGTGCGCCATGCCGCGGCACCGTGCAATTTTGACAACGGGATGGCCGCGCTGGCCTGCGCCCGGTCCTCGCCCTTGGGGCGCGCCGCCCGCGCGGCGTGCGATCACCGGGCACACCTTTCCCATCCCGTCATCGGCTCGGCTATGCTTCGTTGGCCGGATTCCGCTGAGCCAGCATCCGGCACGCGCTCCACCAAGACCAACAAAGCAAGGAGACCCGATGCGCATCGTCCGCCGGCGGCCCGCCGCCACCCTGCTCCGCAACATTGCCTTCGTCGCCGCCGCCCTGCCCGTGCTGGCCGGCACGGCCTCGGCAGCGCCGCCCACCGACCGTTATGCCGCGCCCGGCCTGGAGAAGCCTGCCAGCATCCTGATCGATCGCTGGGGCGTGCCGCACATCTACGCCGGCACGCTGTACGACGCCTTCTACGCGCAAGGCTTCATCGCCGCGCGCGACCGGCTCTGGCAGATCGACCTGTGGCGCAAGCGCGGGCTCGGCGAGATGGCCAAGGACTTCGGTCCGGCCTATGTCGACGGCGACCGCATGGCGCGGGCGGTGCTGTATCGCGGCGACATGTACCGCGAATGGCTGGCCTACGGCTCCGACGCGAAGCGCGTGGCCGAGGCCTTCGTCGCCGGCGTCAACGCCTACGTGGCGCTGACCGAGGCGCAGCCCGACTTGCTGCCGCGCGAGTTCAAGCAGCTCGGCTACAAGCCGGCGCGCTGGCGGGCCGAGGACATCGTCCGCATCCGGCACCACGGCCTGACGCTGAATTTCACCGGCGAGGTCGATCGGGCCACGCTGTACTGCCAGGCCAGGGAGCAGGCGGCCCGTGCCGACTGGCTGCGGCGCGAACTCGATCCGCCGATCACGCCGACGCTGCCCGAGGGCCTGGACCCTTGCGCCGTGCCCGCCGCCGCGCTGAAAAAAGCCTATACGCTGGCCACGGCGGCCGCCAATTTCCCCAAGGAGGCCTGGCAGAAGGCCAGCGCCGACGCAGTGCCGGTGGACCAGCTCTACGCCGCCGTCGATGCCAACAGCGATACCGGCCGCAGCCTCGGGTCGAACAACTGGGTCATCGCCGGCAGCCGCACATCGACCGGGCGTCCCATCCTGGCCAACGACCCGCACCGCGCGCACGGCGCGCCGAGCCTGCGTTATGTCTCGCACCTGAACGCGCCCGGCCTGTCGGTGATCGGCGCGGGCGAGCCCTTCCTGCCCGGCATCTCGATCGGCCATAACGGCACGATCGCTTTCGGCCTGACCCGCTTCTACATGGATCAGGAGGACCTGTACGTCTACGAGACCGATCCCGCGCAGCCCAAGTCCTACCGCTATCGCGGACGCTGGGAGCCGATGGAGACCATCACCGAGAAGATCGAAGTGCGCGGCGAGGCCGAGCCGCGCACGGTCACCGTGGACTTCACGCGCCACGGCCCGGTGCTGCATGCCGACGACGCCAGCCATCGCGCCTGGGCGCTGCGCGCGGCCTGGCTCGATACCGGCATGGCGCCGTACTTCGGCTCGATGGACTATATGCGCGCCACCAACTGGGACCAGTTCCGCGCGGCGATGAACCGCTGGGGCGCCCCCGGCGAGAACCAGGTCTATGCCGATCGCAGCGGCAATATCGGCTGGATTCCGGGCGGCCTGACGGTGATCCGCCCCAACTGGGACGGCCTGTTCCCGGTACCCGGCGACGGCCGCTACGAGTGGGCGGGCTACCGCAACATGGACGAGCTTCCGTGGGCCTACAACCCGTCCGCCGGCCATATCGTCACCGCCAACGAGAACAATATTCCGCCGGATCATCCGGCCGCGAAGCTCGGCGTCGGCTACGAATGGAGCGACAGCTCGCGGGCGCGCCGGCTCAAGAGCCTGGTCGCCGCCACGCCGGTCAGCTCGCTGCGCGATTCGATCGCGTGGCAGAACGACACCGTGTCGCTGCCCGCGCAACGCACGCTGGCGGTGATGCGCACCGTCGGCAATGCCGGCGCCGCGGCATCGCTGCTGCAGGATCCCCAGGTGCAGCGCGCCGTCGCGCTGCTGCGCGGCTGGGACGGCAATGTGCGCGCCGACAGCGTGCCGGCCGCGTTGTTCGAGATCTGGTTCAGCAACCATCTGCGGCAGGCGGTGGTGCGCGCGGCGCTGCCCGCGGGCGCTGCCAAGCTGGTCGGCGCCGGCGATGCGGCGCGCGTGCTGGCGGTGCTGGAGCAGCCGGACCCGTGGATGCCGGCGGCGCGGCGCGACGAAGTCATGCTGACCTCGCTGAAGGCCGCGATGGCCGAGCTCGAGCGCCGTTCGCCGTCGCCGGAGCAGCTGGCGAGCTGGGGCGCGCTGCATCGCGCGATCTTCCGCCATCCGCTGGCCAATATCGTCGACGACGCCACGCGCGCTCAGTACAACGTCGATGCGGGCGGCATCGGCGGGTCCGCGTTCACGCCGATGAACACCGGCTACCGCAACAGCGACTATCACCTGACCTCCGGCGCGTCGTTTCGCATGGTGCTGGACGTCGGCAACTGGGATCAGGGGCGTGTCGTCAATACGCCGGGACAGTCGGGCGATCCGGCCAATCCGCACTATCGCGACCTTGCGCCGGTGTGGGCCAAGGGGCAGACCTTCCCGCTGCTGTATTCGCGCAAGGCGATCGAGCGGGCCGCGGAGAAGCGGATCGAGCTGACGCCGCGCTAAGGCGCGGCCACCGCATCGGCCCCGAGCGCCGATGCAGTCCGCGGGCGTGCCTCGTGCACGCCCGCGACATGCACACCGAACCCGGTGCGCCCCGGCGCGAGATCGTCGCGCAAGGTCAGCTGGGGAATCGCATAATCCCCGCCGTTCTGCCGGCGGAATGGAATCGGCGGCGTCGTGCCCAGCCGCTCCAGGCGCTGCCCGAGTTCGGCTTGAATGGTGACGAACCGCGCCGCGTCGACACGGCCGGTGCGGTAGACCACGTAGGGCGGCAGCACGTCGAAGCCCGGGTAGTACAGGATCCCGTGATGGATCGGGAACAGGATGTCGTCGATCGGCCCGTTGATGCCGCGCGGACTGTAATGCGATTCCCATCCGCCTGCGGTCACGATCAGCATCGCACGCTTGCCGGCCAGCGTGCCCTCGCCATAGCGATCGCCCCAGCGCGCATCCGAGTGCTCGCCCACGCCATAGGCAAATCCATAGGCATAAACGCGCTCCACCCATCCCTTCAGGATCGCCGGCATCGAGAACCACCACAGCGGAAACTGCAGGATCACCGCATCGGCCCACAGCAGCTTGCGCTGTTCGGCGGCGATGTCCTCGCTTTGCCTGCCGTGCTCGAAGGCGTGCCTGGAGTCGAGCGACGGATCGAAGCGAGCCCCGGCCTGATGGTCGAGATTGTCGGCGGCGTCGAGCGTGGCCTTCCACTGCATCGCGTACAGATCGGACAGCTGCACGGTGTGGCCGGCTTGCCTTAGCCGCTCAAGGGTAAAGTCGCGAATCGCCCCGTTCAACGAGCGCGGTTTAGGATGTGCATAGACCAGAAGAACATTCATCGTAAGCCTCCATAGCGAGAGGAAGCCAGATTAGGGGTGCGTCCGGTATATTGGAAATGAATTTCCAATATTCCAGGTATTGTCATGAACAATTTCGGACGGCTGGATCTGAACCTGCTGATCACGCTCGACGTGCTGCTGGCCGAGCGCAATGTCACCCGTGCGGCGGAGCGGCTGAACCTGTCGCAGCCCTCGGTCAGCGTGCAGCTGGCCAAGCTGCGCGAAACGCTCGGCGACCCGCTGCTGCTGCCGGGCCCGCGCGGCATGCGGCCGACCGCGCGCGCCGAGGCGCTGCGCGAGCCCTTGCGCGAAGCGCTCGAGGCGCTGCAGCGTGCTGTGTCGCCACAGCGCGCGTTCGATCCGGCGCAGGCGACCGACACCTGGCGCGTTGCCGCCTTCGACTACGCCGAATCGACCATCGTGCTGCCGCTGCTGCGCGGCTTGCGCACGATGGCGCCCGGCACCCGGCTGGCGATCGTGCAGCCGGTGCCGTCGTTGCTGGCCAGGCAGGCGGAACAGGGCGAGATCGATCTGGCCTTCCATACGACCGACGGCGCGCCGCAGAACCTGCATCGCCGTCCCCTGTTCACCGAGCGCTATGTGCTGGTCGGCCGCGCCGGACATCCGGGCCTGAAGCGCAAGCCGACACCGGCACAGTTCTGCCGGCTCGAACACGTGATCGTGTCGCCCGATGGCGGCGGCTTTCACGGGCCGACCGACGAGGCGCTGGCCGCGCGCGGGCTGTCACGCCGGGTCGTACTGTCGGTGCCGCATTTCCTGTTCGTGCTTTCCGTGCTGGCCAGCACCGATCTGGTTGCGATGCTGCCGTCGCGCCTGGTACGCGAGGCCGCCGGCCTGCGGGCGGTCGAAGCCCCGATCGAGATCCCGGGATACGAGATGTCGATGCTGTGGCATGAGCGCGTCCATCGCGACCCCGCGCATCGATGGCTGCGCGACACCATCGTCGATTGCGTCTAGAGGCCATTTCCAGCCGGCCATGGGCCACTACAACGCCACTACAACGCCACCACTACGCCACCACTACGCGTGCGCCATGCCCGGCAACAACGGAATGCGCCCGGCCAGGAAATCCATCAGCACGCGCACGCGGGCCGGCTGATAGCGCCGGCTCGGATAGACCAGAAAGGCTTGTTGCGCGGTGCCATCCCAGCGTGGCAGCACGCGCACCAGCGTGCCGTCGTCCAGCAGGTCCTGCACCAGCCAGGCCGGCGTCAATCCGAAGCCGGTCCCGGCGATAAAGCCCTCGCGCATCGCCAGCGAGTTGTTGACCCGATAGCGGCACGGCGCCTCCACCGTGGCCGAGCCATCCGGGCCTTCCAGCACGATCGAGTCGCCGCCCGCCAGCCATGTGAAACGCAGCATCGGCACGGACGCCAGGTCCGCGGGACGGCGGATGCGCTTGTGCTGGCCCATCAGCGCGGGGCTCGCAACGAGCATCCGCGGCGATACGGCGATGGGCCGCGCGACCACGTTGGGCGGCAACTGCGCGCCCAGGCGCAGCGCCAGATCGACACCCTCGCCGACCAGGTCGACATAGCGGTCGTCGAACAGCAGCTCGACATCCACCTCGGGATAGCGCTGCTGGAATTCCAGCACCAGCGCATTCAGACGCAGCACGCCGAAGCTGACGGGCGCGCTCAGGCGCACCAGCCCGGACGGGCGCTCGACCTGGCCCTGCGCATCGCCCACCGCCTCGCCGAACTCCTCCAGCACGCGGCGCGCGCGCTCGTAGAAGCGCCGCCCGGCCTCGGTCGGCGACAGGCTGGTGGTACTGCGCTCCAGCAGCCGTACGCCGAGCTGCTTCTCGAGCGCGGCGACGATCTTGCTGATGGTGGGTTGCGATGCCTGCTGTTCGCGCGCGACGGCCGACAGACTGCCCAGCTCCACGGCTCGCACGAAGGTCTGCATTGCGCGAATGGTGTCCATGACGGAGTCCTTGGCTGGCACGGCCTGGTTCGGGGGAATATCGAGGTGGCGGCGTGCGCCCTCATTCCAATATCGAATGAGCAGCATGCCATTTTGCCATCTTCTGCAACACATCGGCATACCGTAGCGTGACGGCTGTACCGGCTAGCGGCCGGGCTTTCACAGGACGATTCCAACCATGCCGACCTTTTCTCTCCATGTCTTGCGCGAACACTGGCGGCAGATCAGCGCCGCCGTCATGCTGGGCGTGGCCACGTTCGCCGCGTCCGCCGCCGAGGCGCCGGCCGTCGACTGGCTGCCCACCTGGACCGCAAGCGAGCAGGCGATCTGGCAGGCCGGCGAGTTGCCGCTGCCCACCGGTGTGCCGGCGCGGCTGGACAGGCAGACGCTGCGGCAGATCGCGCGCGTCAGCGCCGGCGGCCGGCGCGCGCGGCTGGTGCTGTCCAACCGATATGGCAGCGGGCCGATCACGATCGGCGCGGCGCGGCTGGCCCTGGCCGCCGGGCGCGATCGCATCGACGCCAGTACCGATCGTGTGGCGACCTTCGGCGGCAGGCCATCGATCACGATTGCGCCAGGCGGCACCGTCACCAGCGATCCCATCGCGCTCGCACTGCCGCCGCTGAGCGAAGTCGCGGTCAGCCTGTATCTGCCAAAACCGGTCCGGCCCGGCGGCTTTCATTGGGACGGCCGGCAGACCGCGTGGCTGGCGCCGGGCGATGCCACCCGCGCTGCCACGCTGCCGAACGCAAGCAACTTCACCGGCCGGCTGCTGCTCGCGGCCATCGAGGTGGAAGCGCGCCAGGACGCTGGCGCCGTGGTGGCGATCGGCGATTCGATCACCGAAGGCAACGGCTCGACCGTCGACGCCAATCGCCGCTGGCCGGACCGTCTGGCCGAACGGCTGGCGCCGCACGGTCTGGCGGTCCTCAATGCCGGCATCTCGGGCGGGCAGTTGTTGCGCGACGGCATGGGAGAATCCGCGCTGGCGCGCTTCGAGCGCGACGTCCTGCGGCACAACGGCGTCCGCACGGTGATCGTCGCGATCGGCATCAACGATATCGGCTGGCCGGGTTCGACCTTCGCGCCGCGCACACCCTTGCCCGACGCGGCCGCCATGATCGAGGGCTACCGCGCGCTGATCCGCCGCGCGCAGCAGCGCGGCCTTCGCGTGATCGGCGCCACCATCACGCCGTTCGCCGGCGCGCTGGCCGGCACACCGATCCGCGGCTACGACCGGCCACCGCAAAAGGAGGTGCTGCGGCAAGCCGTCAATGCGTGGATTCGCGGCAGCGGCGAGTTCGACGGTGTCGCGGATTTCGATGCCGCGGTCCGCGACCCGGAAAGGCCGGAAGCGATGCTGCCGCGCTACGACAGCGGCGATCATCTGCATCCGGGCGATGCCGGCTATCTGCGGATGGCCGAGGTCGCGGCCACTGCAGTGGGTGCCCTCGACTGACGCCGGGGCGATCGATCTATCGGCCGGAGTCGGTCAGCTTCGCCACCGCGGCCTGCAGGATCTCGTCGGACAGCGCAGGCTCGTCCACCGCGCGCGACAGCATCAGCGCACCGACGATCTGCGACAAGGCGGCAAGCGCCTCGGGCCGCGACATCTCCACGCCCGCCTGCCGCTTCATCTCGATCAGCATGCCGGCATAACCCTCGACCGCCCTGGAGAAAACGGCCCGCACCGGCTGCGCGCGGTGGCGCGTATGGCCGCTGCAGGCGGCCAGCAAGCAGCCACGGTCCGCCGCATCGCGGTGCGCCGCCGACAGATAGCGCGCGATAAAGGCGGCGAAGGCCTGCTCGCCGCCCTCCTCGCGCATCCGCTGCCAGAACCCCAGGTTCTCCTCGAGCGCCTGCTCGCTGGCCTCGCGCGCGAGCTCCTCCTTCGAGGCGAACTGCTTGTAGAAGCCGCCCTGCGTCAAACCCGCCGCCTTCATCAGATCGGCGATGCCGATGCCATCGAAACCGTGCTCGCGGAACAGCCGGCTCGAGGTTTCGACGACCCGACGGCGGTTCTCTTCGGCCTGTGCGCGACTGACCCGCATCTCGCTCTCCTGTGACAGGGCGCGAACGCCTCCCGGACGATCCGCCCCAAATAGATGTTGATCCAAATCTAAAAAGCCTTTAGATTGCGTTCGACATCATAACCACTTGCAGTCCCCGATGGCGAGCGTGCCGGGAGGAAATCCAATGCAGGACATGCCAGTCGACGCCCGCGCCAACGCTTCCGTCGGCGCAGCGGCCGTTGCCACCCCCACCCACACGCTGCGCGGCAGCACGCTGGCGATGCTCGGCGGCCTCGCCGCCTTGGGCGCGCTGGCAACCAACATCATCCTGCCGGCCTTCCCAGCCATGGGCGCCAGCCTTGGCGTGCCGGTGGCCGACCTCGGCGCCGCGCTCAGCAGCTTCTTCCTGGCCTTCGCGGTGGGCCAGCTGGCCGCCGGCCCGCTGTCCGACCGCTGGGGCCGCCAGCCGCTGGTGCTTGGCGGCCTGGCGGTCTTTATCGTCGGCAGCCTGATCTGTGCTGCGGCCGATACGCTCGGCATGCTGATCGCCGGCCGCGTGGTGCAGGCCTTCGGCGTCTGCGCGGCCTCGGTACTGTCGCGGGCGATCGCAAGGGACCTGTTCGATGGCGCCGCGCTGGCGCGCGCGCTCGCCCTGACCATGGTCGCGATGGCCGCCGCGCCCGGCTTCTCGCCGCTGATCGGCAGCGCGCTGGACAGCTGGCTCGGCTGGCGCTCGGCCTTTGTCGCGCTGGCCGTGGCCGCCGCGGCATTGGCGATCCACTACCGCGTTTGCACCGGCGAGACGCATGCACCGGACCGGCGCCAGGCCGTGTCGATGGGCAAGGTCCTGCGCGGCTATCTCGCGTTGCTGGGCGATCGCCGCTTTATCCTGCCGGCCGGCGCCGTGGGGCTGATGACCGGCAATACCTTCACCTTCTTCGCCGCCGCGCCGCGCGTGCTGATGGGCAAGCTGGGCTTGTCTTCGCTGGCGCTCGGGCTGTTCTTCGCGATCACCGTGTTCGTCGTGTTCGCCGCGGGCTTTCTGGCGCCGCGCCTGGCGAAGGCCCGCGGCCCGCGCCCGGTGGCCATGTCCGGCCTCGTCATTGCCGCCGCCGGCGGCGCCGCGCTGATGGCCGTACCGGGGACATCGCTGGCGGGCTTCGTCGGCGCGATCGCGGTATTCCTGTTCGGCATGGGGCTGGTCAATCCGCTGGCGACCGCGATGACGCTGCAGCCGTTCGGGCGCGAAGCAGGTGCCGCGTCCGCGCTGCTGGGCTTCCTGCAGATGTTCTGCGCGGCGCTGGGCACCACGCTGGCGTCGCAGCCGTCCGATACGCCGGCACGCCTGCTCGGCATGGTCATTGCAGCGGCCTCGATCGTCGGTCTGCTGCTGTTCCTGCGAACCCGCGCCCAGGCATCAGGCGGGACACCGGCGGGATAGCGGCGGCGCCCTGGCCGGGCCGGGCTGGAACTTCACGCCGGCGCACCGACTCAGACCGGGATATCGCTGTCCGACAGCATCGGCCGCTTGCCTGGCGGCCCTACCGTCAAGAGGTGCCCAGATGAGACTGCAAGGCAAGACTGTCCTGGTGACCGGCGCCGCCTCCGGCATCGGCCGCGGCATCGCGCTGCGGCTGGCCAGCGAAGGCGCCAGCGTGGTGGTCGCGGTGCATCGGCTGGACGAACGGTCCGAGCAGGTCTGCAAGGAGATCCGCGAGGCCGGCGTGCAGGCATGGCTGGTGCAGGGCGACGTTGCGGGCGTGGCCGAGGTCGAGCGGCTGTTCCGCGAGGCCGTCGATGCCGCCGGTTCGATCGACGCGCTGGTCAACAACGCCGGCATCGAGATCCGGGCGCCGTTCGGCGAGGTCACGGAGGAAGACTACGACCGCGTGCTGAACGTCAATCTGAAAGGCCCGTTCTTCCTGTCGCAGCAATTCGTGCACCACTGCAGGCAGCAGGGACGCGGCGGCAAGATCGTCAATATCAGCTCGGTGCACGAAGACCTGCCCTTTCCCAACTTCACCAGCTACTGCGTCAGCAAGGGCGGACTGCGCATGCTGATGCGCAACCTGGCGATCGAGCTGGCCCCGCTCGGCATCACTGTCAACAACATCGCGCCCGGGGCCATCCAGACGCCGATCAATCACGCGTTGCAGCAACGCCCCGATCAACTGCGCGCGCTGCTGGCCAACATCCCGCTGGGCCGCCTCGGCGAGCCGGGCGACGTGGCGGGATTGGCGGCCTTCCTGTGCAGCACCGACGCGGATTACATCACGGGGGCCACGCTGGTGATCGACGGCGGGCTGCTGTGGAATTACAGCGAGCAGTAAGGCGGGTGCCGCCGTCGTGCTGGAAGGCTAGCCGCCCTTGGCGGTGCGCCCGGCGATGACGCCCAACGCTGGGCCCCGGCCCCGCATCGCCAAGGCGGCGAGCGGACGCGCCAATACCGTGGTCGCCAGCGCCATCCACAACAGGCCGGAGAACGCTGGACCGGCGATCAGGCCGGCGTCCAGCAGGATTCCCAGCACCACGACCTCGACCAGGCCCTTGGTCTGCAGCAGCGCTCCCAGCGTCCATGCCTCGCGCCAGCCCAGCCCGGCGAGCCGCGCGGGCACGGCCACACCGACGGTCTTGCCGACCACCGCCACCGCCACCGCGATCGCGAATACCCGCAGCACTTCGCCGTCGGCCATGCCGACCGTGGTGCGCAGGCCGGCCGCCAGAAAGAAGAACGGCAGCAACACCACCACCGTCGCCGGCTCGAGCAGCTTCCTGATCGGCGACGCATGTTGGCGCGGCCATAGCAGCCCGGCGACAAAGCCTCCCATCACATGGTGCAGTCCGACCAGTTCCGACAGGAAGGCCGACACCAGCACCGTGACCAGCGCCACCGCCAGCAGCGGCTCGGCGTGCCAGCCATCGCGCGACAGCCAGCGCGCCAGCAGCGGCCGCGCGACCAGCAGGCAGGCAGCCAGATAGCCCAGTGCCAGCACTGCCACGCGCACCGGCCCGGCGCCTTCGCCATGGCCGACCAGCACCACCGCCAGCGCCAGCCACACCACGCCGTCGGTCAGCGCGGCACAGCGCAGCGCCAGATGGCCCATGCCGGTACTGGCCATCCCCATCTCGCGCAGGATCGCCGCGAGCACCGGCAGCGCGGTCACCGCGCTGCACAGCCCGAGCGCCAGCGCGAAACCGGTCGGGCCGGCATTCGGCCCGGCCAGTTGCGGCAGGTCCGTCACCAGCCAGGCCCCGGCAGCGGTGCCCAGCGCAAACGGCAGCACGATGCCGCCCGCGCCCGCGGCAACCGCGGCGCGCGGTTGGCCGCCCAGCTCCGTTTCACGCAGGTGCAGGCCGGTCAGGAAACAGAACAGCGTCACCGCGAGCCATTGCAGACCGCCCAGCATCGACAGGGCCTGCGGACCGAACAGCGTCGCCCACGTTTCGGGGAAGAAGCGTCCCAGGCCGGTGGGTCCGAGGCCGATGCCGACCAGGATCTGCACCACGACCAGCGGCAGCACGCGGCCCTTGCCGAACAGCCGCCACAGCGCGTAGGGCAGGCCGACGACGATGGCGGCCTGCAGAAAGAAAACGGCGGCCCCGTTCACCAGCGGCCCTCCCGAATCTGCGCGACCAGCGCGATCAGCTCGCGATCCAGTGCGCGGTCCCGCTCGATAAAGGGAATGGCCGCGTTCAGCCGCTGCTCGAACGGGTCGAGCGCCGCGGGGGGCGTACCGCCGGCGCGCCGGCGCAGCGCCATGCCCTGTCGCACGGCCACCAGCATCGCGGCGGCAACCTGTTCGCTCAGTTCGAGCACGCGCAGGCAGTCGCGCGCGGCAATCGTGCCCATGCTGACCTTGTCCTGGTTGTGGCATTCGGTCGAGCGCGAGAACGACGCCGCCGGCATGGTCGCCTTCAGCGCCTCCGCGGTCCACGCCGACACGCCGATCTGCAGTGCCTTCAGGCCGTGGTTCAGGCAGGCATCGTCGCCGGTGGCGCCCGACAGATTGGCGGGCAGGCCGTGATTGTGGCGCGGGTCGGCCAGCAGCGCGAACTGGCGGTCGAGCAGATCGGCGACGCTCGCCACCGCCGCCTTGAGTCCGTCCATCGCGAAGGCGATATGGCCGCCGTAGAAATGGCCGCCGTGCAGCACGCGCTCCTGGTCCGGATCGACCAGCGGATTGTCGTTGGCGCTGTTCAGCTCGGTCTCGATCCATTGCCGCGACCAGTCCAGCGCATCCTCGAGAACGCCGATCACATGCGGCGCGCAGCGCAGCGAATAGCGGTCCTGCAGCCGGTGCGCGTGGCGCGGCGCCTGCACGTCGCCCAGCCAGCCGCGGATGGCGGCGGCCGCGCGCAGCTGCCCCGGGTGCGGCTTGGCCGCGAACAGCGCGGGATCGAAATGATAGGGATTGCCGTCGGTCGCGGCGACCGCGCCGGCGGTGATCGCACAGGCCAGCTCCGCCAGCTGGCGCGCGCGCTGCCACGCCAGGCAGGCCAGGCCCGTCATCACCGCGGTGCCGTTCATGATGGCCAGCGCTTCCTTCGGGCGCAGTCGCAGCGGCGCGCGCCCAAGCTGCGCCAACGCATCGGCCGCGGCCATGCGTCGCCCTTCAACCATGACATCGCGCTCGCCGCACAGCACCGCGGCGACATAGGACAACGGCGTCAGATCGCCGCTGGCGCCGACCGAGCCTTCGGCCGGGATGCACGGCAATACATCGTTGGCCAACAAGGCGGCCAGCTGTTCCAGCAAGGCCGGGCTGACCGCGGAATACCCCTGGCACAGCGAGGCCAGGCGCGCCGCCAGCACCGCACGGGTCTCGTCGGCATCGAGCAGGCGGCCCAGGCCGCAGCCGTGAAAGGTGTACAGGCGCGGCGGCAGCTGGTCCGCCATCGACACCGGCACCTCGACGCCGCAGGAATCCCCGTAGCCGGTCGTGACCCCGTAGATGCGGCCCTCCTCCGCGAGCAGCCGGTCGAGAAACGCCATGCCGCGCTCGATGCGGGCGCGGAATGCCGGGGATGTCGACAGGCCCGCCACCGCATCGCGGCGGGCCAGCGCGGCCACGTCCTCCACCGTCAGGGGCGTGCCGTCGAAGATGACGGCTGCGGGACGGACGCTGCCGGCCGAGCCTGAGCCGGCGTCGGAGGAGGACTGCGAAGAGATGCGCATGATCGGGGTATTCGTTTGGAAATTGGATCGAAGATCGGGACGATCAGTGCGGCGCAGACGCCGCCGATCGTTGCGGGCGATCGGCGCCCGGGCCTGGCATCGCCACCTGCCAATGGCGCATGGCATCGGGCGGGGTGCTGCCGTGATCCAGTTCGGTTGGCAACGGGTCGCCGACCACGGCAACGACGGTGTCGCCATGCCACCAGCTGCATCCGTTGGACCGGACGTCGATGTGCGCGGACCCGGCGGGCCGGATGCAGGCGCGATGGCCCAGCATGGTCGAGAACAGTTCACCGCCACGGCACTTGAGCGCGGCTTCCTTCAAGGTCCACGCTTCCAGGGCGAGCGTCTCGGTGTCGTCTTCACGCTCGGCAAGCATCCCGTTTCGTTCGGTGGCGCTGGTGATCGCCTCGAGCAGCGCCGCGCGGGATCGTCCGGACTGGCGCACCTCCAGATCGAGACCGAGCGGGCGATCGCCGACGGCGCACGCGACACTGTCGCCGCCATGCGCGATCGAAAGATGCTTGTCGGCATGGCCCGCCACGCGCGGCGCACCATCCGGCGATGCCTCGATCGTCCAATCGTCGGGCACGCCGCCGAACCGTTCCGCCAGCAACGCGCGGGCCAGCCATCGCCCGGCGACGAACTGGGCCGCGCGCCGCGGCGCAGGGATGTTGGCCAGACGGGCGCGCTCGGCCGGCGACAGCCAGGCGTGGGCATCCGCGCCCACGCCTGCCATCAGGGCGCTGACCGATTGCAGCCGGATGAAGATCGTCACGCGCCGGCGCCCGGGACTCGGCTGTTCACCTCAGTTGCCCACGCGGGCGTAGTCGCCCTTGAGCGCGACACCGACCACCACCGCGCCGGCATGGCACTCGTACTGATCGGCGCTGGCCATCTCGTTCTTCTTGTAATAGCTGACCAGGTTGACGACGGCGTTGGCGTCCATCGTCTTCGCCTTGTCCTGGAACGACAGCAGCGCGGACAGCGCGGCCCAGCGGCAGGCTTCCTCATCGCTCTTGCCCACGCCGTTGGTCTTGCGGTTCGACACGTCGCTGCCCTTGGTCTCCAGCACCTTGGGCGTGCGCTGGCCGGCGAAGAAGAAGCGCACCGAACCGTCGAGCTTCTCCCTGGCCTCGGGCATGTTCAGTACGTCCTGGATGGGCAGCAGGTACTTGGTGTCGCGGGCGCTGGCCGGGGCGCTGACCAGCGCGCCGGCCGCGATGGCGGCGAGGACTGCATAGTGACCGCACGTCTGAGCGAACTTCATGATTTTCCTTGTCGTTGTCGAGGTTCAAGAAAGCAGGCGCGAGACGGACCGTTCAGTCCGTCCAGCGCCGGAACACCAGGGAGGTGTTGATGCCGCCAAAGGCGAAGTTGTTGCTCATCGCGTGGTCGACGTCGAGCACGCGTCCGTCGCCGGCGATGTAGTCCAGCGGCGCGCAGCGCGGATCGGGCGTGGCCAGGTTCAGCGTCGGCGCGAACCAGCCCGCCCGCATCATCTCGATGGTCAGCCACGCCTCCAGTGCGCCGCACGCCCCGAGCGTATGGCCGAGATAGCTCTTCAACGAGCTGATCGGTACGCCGGCGCCCAGCACGGCATGGGTCGCGTGCGACTCCGCCACGTCGCCGTGGTCGGTCGCGGTGCCGTGCGCATTCACATAGCCAATGCGGGACGGATCGATGCCGCCGTCGCGCAGGGCCAGCCGCATCGCCTGCGCCATCGTGTCGGCATTGGGCTGGGTCACGTGGGCGCCGTCGCTGTTGGTGCCGAAGCCGACCACCTCGGCCAGGATGCGGGCGCCGCGCGTGCGCGCGTGCTCGAGCTCTTCCAGCACCAGCGTGCCGGCGCCCTCGCCCAGCACCAGGCCGTCGCGCTCGGCGTCGAACGGGCGCGGCGTGGTCTGCGGCGCGTCGTTGCGCGTGCTGGTCGCGAACAGCGTGTCGAATACCGCCGCCTCGGTGGGGTCGAGTTCCTCCGCACCGCCGGCGAGCATCGCGACCTGGCGCCCCGCGCGAATGGTCTCGTAGGCGTAGCCGATGCCCTGGCTGCCCGAGGTACAGGCGCTCGAGGTCGTCAGGATGCGGCCGGTGATGCCGAAGAACACGCCGATATTGACAGCGGTCGTATGCGGCATCATGCGGATGTAGGTGGTTGCGCTGACGCCCTCGGTCGAGCAGTCCAGCAGCATCCGGCCGAAGTCCGCGACGGCTTCGGGCGTGCCCGTGGACGAACCGTAGGCAATGCCCAGTTCGCCGCTGGTGACCAGCGGATCGCCATACAGCCCGGCGTCGCGCAGCGCCGCCTCGCTGGCCAGCACCGCCATCAGCGCCACGCGGCCCATGCCGCGCGTGCGCTTGCGCGTGTAGTGCGCCGGCGTCTCGAATTCGGGGACCGGCGCGGCCAGCTGCGTGTTCAGCCCCTTGTACTTGCTCCAGTCCTCCATCCTGACGACGGCGCTCTGGCCGGCGCGCAGCCGTGGGGCGACCGTGGCCCAGTCGTTGCCCAGCGCGCTGATGGCGCCGACACCGGTGACGACGACGCGCTTCATCCGAACATCCCTCCGTTGACCGAGATCACCTGGCGCGTGATGTAGCCCGCGTCGGCCGACAGCAGGAAGGCGACCGTCGCGGCCACCTCGTCGGGCGTGCCCATGCGGCGCGCCGGAATCAGGCGCAGCGCCTCGTCGCGGACGGTCGCGTCGATCATGTCGGTGTCGATCAGGCCCGGGGCCACGCAATTGACGGTGATCTGGCGCTTGGCCAGCTCGATCGCCAGCGCCTTGGTGGCACCGATGATGCCGGCCTTGGCGGCGCTGTAGTTGGCCTGCCCGCGGTTGCCGACCAGGCCGGACACCGACGACAGCGTGACGATGCGCCCCGGTGCACGCCGCTGGACCATCGGCATCACGACCGGGTTCAGCACGTTGTAGAAGGCATCGAGATTGGTATGGATGACTTCATCCCACTCCGCGCCCGTCATCGCCGGGAAGGCGGCGTCGCGCGCGATGCCCGCATTGCACACCACGCCGTAATAGGCGCCGTGCGCATCGATGTCCTGCTGCAGGGCCTGCGCTGACTGCTCGCGATCGGCCACGTCGAAAGCCAGCACGCGCGCGGCGCGCCCGAGGCTGCGCACCATGTCCGCGACCGATTCGGCCTCGTCGCGCCGCGAGCGGCAGTGCACTACGATGTCATGGCCCTCGCGTGCGAGCCGCAGCGCGATGGCGCGGCCGATGCCGCGCGAGGAGCCGGTCACGAGGACGGTGTGGTCGCTCATGGCTTGTGTCCTTGCAAGAAGGCCTGCGCGTCGGCAGGCTGGAAGACGGAAACGTTGGCGCGGGCGACCTCGCGCCCGTCCATGTCGATGGCGCACGAGAACATGCCCAGCCCGTTATCGCCGATCAGCTCGACGCGGGCGGTGATGGTCAGCACGCTGCCGCGGGGAAAGGCCGGCACGTCACAGGCATAGCGGCGCGAGCCGAGCAGAAAGCCGATCGCGGGCGCATTGCCGGCGCGGCGCTCGCGCGCGCCGGACCACGCGGCGATGGTCTGCGCCATGTATTCGACGCCGACCCAGGCCGGCATGCCTTGCGCGTCGACGAACAGCTGTGTCGGCCGTACGGTGGCGCGGGCGATCGCGTGATCCTCGTCCGCATGGAGCAGCGCATCGAGCAACAGCATCGCGCCGCCATGGGGCACCATGGCGGCAATGCCGCCAGGCGCGTCGTGGGCCGCGGGAACGCCGGCAGCCGTGGTAGCCATGGTGTCGGTCATGGTCGTGTTGATGGTCATCGTCGTCACGCCGCGCCGAGGAGCAGCGCGCAGTTGCTGCCGCCAAACGCGAACGAGCTGCTCAGCGCATGGCGGGGCGCGCAGCCCAGCCGTTCATGCGGCCCCACCAGCCGCAATGCCGGCAGCGCGGGATCGGGCACACCGTCCCACCAATGCGGCGGCAGTCGGCCGTGCGGGTTGTCGACCAGGGTCAGCCACAGCAGCGCGGCCTCGATCGCGCCGGCCGCACCGAGCGCATGGCCGGTCATCGGCTTGGTCGAACTGGCGGGCACGTCGGCGCCGAGCACTGCATGCACCGCGCGCGACTCCATCGCATCGTTGTGTTCGGTGCCGGTGCCGTGCAGGTTCAGATAGTCGATCTGCGCCGGCGCGAGACCGGCCCGCGCCAGCGCCTGCCGCATCGCCTGCTGGGCGCCCCGGCCTTCCGGGTCGGGCGCGGAAATATGGTAGGCATCCGAGCTCTCGCCCCAGCCGGCCAGGCGCACCGGTCCGGGTTCGCGCGATACCACGAACAGCGCGGCGCCCTCGCCCAGATTGATGCCGGCGCGATGGGCGGAGAACGGATTGGCGCGCGCGGCGGACACCGCCTCCAGCGCGCTGAACCCGCCGATCGTGAAGGGGCACAGCGAATCCGCGGCACCCGCGATCACCGCGTCGGCGATGCCCGCGTTCAACAGCCGTGCCGCAGCCGCCAGCGTCTTCGCACCGGACGAGCAGGCGGTCGACAGCGTGTACGCCGGACCGCGCGCGCCGAGCTGGGCGGCGACGAAGGCCGCGGTCGTGCCCAGTTCCTGTTGCCCATAGTGGAAGGCATCCGGCCAGCGGCCCTGCGCCAGCCGCGCGCGCACTGCCGCGCCGCCCTCGCGGATGCCGGAAGTACTGGTGCCGAGCACCACGGCAACGCGCGCCGTGCCGAAGCGGTTCAGCGCGGCCTCGGCCTCAGGCCGGATCTGCGCCAATGCCTGCAGCAGCATCGCATTGTTGTGGGTCCGTTGCGACGGGGGCATATCGGCGCGCAATACCGGCGCCGATGGCAGGCTGCCGACATGCAGCGGCCTGCCCGGCGTGAAACGATCGGTGACCTCGCCACCGTGCGGGCCGTCCTCGCGCCACAGCGCGGCGCGAACTTCGTCGGCGCCGTTGCCGAGTGCGCACAGCACCCCCATGGCGTTCAGATGGATCGGCCGCGTTTTCCGTGCAGGCATCATCGCGGCACCTCCGCGCCGGCCAGCGTGCGAATGGTCAGCGCATAGCCATCGCGATATTGGGTGAAGTGCAGCGTGTCGGCCTCGGCATGCCGAACTTCCACGACTACCTCCTCGCCATGGCGCAGCACGCGCCGTCCTTCCCGTTCGCGCACGGTCCAGCCCGCCGGCAGCGCGTCCGCAACCGCGCGCAGCGGCCACAGCGACAGCTGCAGGTCGCTGAGGATGCGTTCGGGATCGAGCTGCGCGGGCGCCCAGGACGCGCGCGAGACGTCGAGCCGCGCCCCGTCCCAGTCCAGCCGGGCCAGCACCTGCCCGCCAGCCACCGCGGCGAGCCGCGTATGCGCAGCGTCGGCCTGCAGCAGCGCGATCAGCTCGCGCGTCTCGGTGACGCCGTCGGCGGTGCGGTAGCGCACCTCGATGTGCTGCTGCAAGGCAAGCGTGCGCTGTAGTGCGGCTGGCGGCAGGCGCAGCACGGGCGTCGGCGCGGCTTCCGCGCGCGGCAGCGATGGCGATGGCGATGGCGGCAGATTGCCGCAGGCCGCCAGCCAGGCGGCGAGTCCCGCGGCCGCCACGGTCCGGATCAGGCGCGGCAAAATTCCTCCAGCACGGTCAGCCGACGCCTGGACTCGACCACGAACGGGTTGCTGCGATCCCATGCGTATCCGGCCAGGATCGACGAAATCATGCGGCGGATTTCCGGGGTGGCATCGGGGTGGAAGATCAGCGTCTGGAACGAGCCCGCATACCACGCCTCGACGAACGTGCGGAAGCAATCGACTCCGGCCTTCAGCGTGCGCGCGTAGTCCTGCTCCCAATCGACCGTCTCGCCGGCAAATTCGCGGGCGATGCAGTCGACCGCCAGGCTGGCCGACTTGAAGGCGATGGTCACGCCGGACGAGAACACCGGATCGAGAAACTCGCCGGCGTTGCCGAGCAGCGCGTAGCCCTTGCCCCACAGCGAGCGGACATTGGCGGAATAGCCGGTCAAATGCCGCGCCGGCGTGTCCCAGTGCGCGTCGGCCAGCAGCGCGGCCAGGGCGGGCTCTTCGCCGACCAGCGTTTGCAGCCGCTGCATGTCGTCGCCGTCGTAACGGTCCAGGAACGCCTTCTCGGCGACCACGCCCAGCGAGCAGCGGCCATTGGAGAACGGAATCGTCCAGTACCAGACATCGACGTGCTCGGGATGCACGCTGATGCGGATCTTGTTGCGGTCGAAGGCGCCGGGCGCGACGCGGTCCTCGATATGCGTGAAGATCGCGCTGCGCACCGGAAAGTTCGAGGGCGACTCCAGATCCAGCAGGCGCGGCAGCACGCGGCCGAAGCCCGAGGCGTCCAGCAGCTGGCGGCATTCGACCTGGTACGACGCGCCATCGTCGCCGCGCACCGTGACGCGCGGACGGGCGCCGTCGAGATGGACTGCCGTGACCTGATGCCGGAAGCGGACCTCGGCTCCCTGGCGCTGCGCGTCGCGGATCAGCACATCGTCGAAGTGCGCACGCTGGACCTGGTAGGTCGTGCCCCAGCCCGGCGTGAACTTGTCGCGGAAGTCGAATTCGGTGTAGCGGTCGCCGCGGACGAAGGCGGCACCGTTCTTGTACTGGAAGCCCGCCTCGACCACCGCGCGCAGCATGCCGGCCTGCTCGATGTATTCCATGCTCTGCGGCAACAGGCTCTCGCCGATCGAGAAGCGCGGGAACGTCTCCTTTTCCAGCACCAGCACCGCGATGCCGCGCTGGCGCAGCAGCCCGGCGGCCACCGCGCCGGCCGGTCCCGCGCCGATGATCAGCACATCGACGTATTGAAGTTCCATCTGCCCCGTCTGCCCCATCTGCCCCATCTGCCCCATCTGCCCTATCTGCCCTATCTGTTCCATCGGTTCCATCTGCGTATCCTCCTGGTCGCGCGCGTTCGAGTTCAACGCGCCGCGTATTGATCGGTTGGCGCCGGCCGGAACCACGGCGACAGTATCCACACGGCGCCCACACCACTGAGCATGGTCATGCCGAACGCATGCAGCGCCGGAGTGGCCGACAGCGCCAGCAGGCCGAACGCCAGCAGCGTGCTGGCCGCACCGAGCACGATCGCGGTCCATGACACGCCGTCGCCCGGATGCTCCAGCAGAAAAATCCCGTAATCGACGCCGACGCCCAGCAGCAAGGCCAGCGCCAGCACCGAGAACAACTGCAGCGGCACGTCCAGCCAGCCCAGCATCGCGACGCTCACCGCCGCCGCCAGCAAGGTCGGCACCAGCGCGCGCCATGCCGCGCGTCCATGGCGCCAGGCCAGCAGCGCGGCGACCACGACCGCACCGGCCACCAGCAGCCAGCTCATCATCGCGCGATAGCGGGCCAGCAACGCCGAATAGTCGGCCACGCGGTCCACCCATAGCGCGCCCTCGACCGGTGCCACCGCCGCTGCGACCGCCCCCATCGCATCGCGTCGATCCAGTCCCTGCAGCAGCATCACGCTGGCATGGTCCGGCCCGATCGGCCCGAGCCATAGCTGGCGCAACGGCAGAGAGACCGGATCGGCAAGCCATGCCGGCAGCGTCAGCACCGCGCCGGCGGCCGGCGGCGCGGCCCCGGTACCTGCCGGCTCGCCCAACGCGCGGCGCACGCGGGCCCGCACCTGCTGTTCGACGTGGCCGGCCAGTGCCGCATCGGCCCGCTGCCGCGCGGCCGACGGCACCCAATCGGACAGCGCCAGCACCCCGTGCAGCTGCCCCGCGGCCAACGCCGGCGCGAGCGCACGCTTGACGGCTTCCTCGCGTTGCAACACCTGTTCCGGCGTGGCGCCGCGCACCACGATGAACTGCGCGGGACTTGGCGTGCCGAGCAGCCGGCCGGCGAGGCGTTGCGCGTCGACCAGCTGCGGCGGCGAGCTCTGCAACTGGCGCACGTCGTCGCTGACCTGCACGCGGGCCACGCCGAAGGCGATGAATGCGACAAGCAGTCCCAGCGCCAGCGCGGTGCGGCGGTGCGCTTGCACCCGCGGCCAGCGCGCCAGGCTGGCGGCCAGCCATCGCGACAGCCGCGTCGGCCGCACCGGCGCGCGGTCCAGCCACGGGAACCACAGCACCACCGTCAGGAACGCGCACACCAGGCCGGTCGCCGAGAACAGCGCCATCTGCCGCAGGCCGGGGAACGGCGCGACGCCCAGCACCAGATAGGCCGCCACGCTGGTGGCCAGCGCCAGCGCCATGCCGCCGAACAGCATCCGCACCGTGCGCGCGGGCGTCCATGTCGGCCTCGCCTGACGCATCACGAAATAATGGATACCGTAGTCCTCGGCCACGCCGACCAGACTCGCGCCGAACACCAGCGTGATCAGATGCACGCGGCCGAAGACGAGCGCGGTCACCGACAGCGCCGCGGCAGTGCCGATCGCCAGCGACAGCGCCACCAGCCCGATCGGCCGCAGCGAGCGAAAGGCCAGCCAGACCAGCAGCAGCACCGCCGCCAGCGAGCCCAGCCCGATCACGTTCATTTCGCGGTTGGCCTGGACTGCGGCGGCCTCCGCATGCAGCGGGATACCTGCCGCCACCACGCGCACGCCGCCGTCGCCATGCCGCGCGGCGCGCTCGCCGGCGTCGAGCAGCGAACGGTAATCGGATGCCCCATCGGCGGCGAAGGCGGCACGCGCGGCGTGGTATCCGAGCACCACCCATTCGGCGCCATCGCCACTGACCGTGGCCAGGCCATCGCGCTGGCGCACCGCGGTTGCGCCAGCGCGCGCCAGCCACCAATCCGGCCACAGATTCAGCGGGTCGGCCTGCCAGTCCGCCAGCCGCGGCCCGGCCGCGAACTGGTACAGCCGCGCCAGCGATTGCTGCGCGAGCGCGTCCGTATCCGCCTGCGTCAGCGTCGTGCGCTGTGCATCGGTCAGCATGCCGATCCGATACGGCCGATAGAAGTCGAGCGCCGCATCGAGGTCGAACGCCGACATCCGCGTCGACGGCTGCAGCAGCGCGCCATCGGAGGCCGCCGCCGCCGCGGCGGCAAAACGCTGCGCCGCGGCGCGGGCGCGCGGCCAGTCCGGTGCCCCCACCAGCACCACCACCTCGCGCGCCGCGTTGTCGGTCAATTGCCGTAGCGCGCGGTCCGCGACTGCGGTGCGCTCCGTCATCGGCAGCAGCGCCAGCACATCGGTATCCAGGCGGGCTTCGCGCCAGAACTGCAGCTGGTGCACGACCAGGCCGATGGCGAGCAGCAGCCAGACGAGCGCCAGCGCGCGCGCCAGGCGCGTCGGCTCGGTTCCGCGCGCGACGGCGATGGCGGCGTCAGTCAACGGCAATCTCCCGCGCCGCGTCGGCGCCGGCCGCCATCGGCGCGAGCAGGCGTACCACGGTGCTGTCGCCGCTGGCCTCCTGCAAGCGCACCTCGCGCACGAAGCGGTCGCCTGCCAGCTCCACACGCGCCAACACCCTGCGCATATCGGCATCGGTCGGCGTCAGCGCGAGTTTCCAGCCCTGTTTGCCCTGCACTTCGCCGGCCACGGCAAAGCGTTGGGCCAGCGCCGGCGCATCGGCACGCAGCACGGCCAGGATGGCTTCGAGCGCCGCGCGCAGGCCCGGTTGCGCATCGGCCTGCAATTGCTGCTGGATGCTGCCGTCGGCGCCGCGCATGGTCAGGCCCCGCGGCGTCAGCAGCAGGCTGGACGCGATCGGCGCGCGCGTATGCCAGACCAGGCCGCGGCCCCGTGCCAGTACGAAGTCGCCGCGCGAGACCAGCGGCATGGCGAAACCGGCGACCTTGCGCGTCTGCTCGAATCCGCCGCGGATCACTGGCGCATCGTCGAGCCGCGCGGCGACCTGGTCCAGCAGGCTGGCGGCATACGCCGGGGCGCCGCCGAGTGCGATCGCGGCGAGGACAATCTGCCGGGCCATGCGCGACGCCATACGCCACAGCCGCGCGGTCACGATGCCACTCCCAGGCGTTGTGCCAGCACCGGCGGGCAGACGTAGCTCATCTCGCCGGTGGCGATGTCGACCGGCACCTGGATCGTGTAGCCGCGCGTCAGCCGCCGGCCGCTGGCCGCGTCGCGAATCTCGTAGTCGATCTTGAGCCGGTGCTCCCACTCGACGATGGTGGCCCGCACGATCGTTTGCTGCCCATAGACCAGCGGCCGGATGTACTTGATGCGCATGTCGACGACCGGCCAGGCATAGCCGGAATCGCGCATGGCCGGGTAGTCGTAGTCGAAGCGGGACAGCAGCGCGCAACGGGCCAGTTCGAAATAGCGCGCGTAGTTGCCATGCCAGACCACGTCCATCGGATCGAGGTCGTGGAAGGCGGGGCTCAGTGACAGTTCATGCGCGAGCGGTGCGTGCGTGGCGGACGGCGACATTGACATGGAAGCGTTGCTCAGCGGGCGTCGCCGTCGCCGGCGCCGCTCCAGAAATCGTAAAAGTTGAACCACTCGTAAGGCGAGGCACAGACCTGCACCGCCAGCCAGTCGGCATAGGCTTGTGCGTGGCGCGTCAGGGCCTGCAGCCGGCCGCCGCGCGGCAACACCACTGCCTCGGCCAGCTGCGCAAAGCGCAGCAGATGGCCGTCGCCGGCGCGCACGCAGCTCATCGCCAGCAGCGGGCAGCGCAGCAGCGCGGCCAGCGCGTACGGCCCGATCGGCATGCGGGCAGGCGCACCCAGGAAGGACACCGTCACGCTGCGCCCCCCTTCGAGCGGCACGCGGTCGCCGGCAATGGCGACAAACTCGCCGGCCTCGATCTTCTGCTGCAGCAACAGCGCGGTCGCCGGCGTGATTTCGGTCACCTGGATCAGCTGCACCACCGCTTGCGGATCGAGCCGGGACAGAATCCGGTTGAAGCGCTCGGCGTGCATCGTGTGCACCAGCACGTTGACGCGCAGCCCCGCCTTGTGGGTAGACACCACGCGGCACAGTTCCAGGCAACCCATGTGCGCGGTCACGATGACGGCGCCGCGTCCGCTGTCGCGCTGGCGCGCCATCAGTTCGGCGCCGTCGCGGCGCACCGCGTCGAAGCGGTAGCGCCCGCTGATCGCGAGCATCTTGTCGAGCAGCGTCTCGGCGAACGACAGCAGATGGCGCAGGCTGTGGCGCAGGCCCGGGACCGCGCCGGCGGCGCCGCCGTACCGATGCACGCGCCGCAGGAAGTCCACCGAGGCGCGCCGCGCGGCCGGCCTCGTCAGCCAGTAATACATCACGACGGGATACAGCAGCACGCGGAACAGCGTCCGGCCGAAGATCCTGTTGACCGCGTACAGGGACCAGATGCCCCAGACACAGGTCGACTCGGCGATATCGGCCCAATGCCGCGACCAGCGGCGGCCCGCAGCGGCGGTGTTCATGCCGCCCCCCCGAACTTGCGCGCGAGCAGCAACGGTGCGCGCAGCAGCATGCCGGCGAACAGGCGCGCGTGCATGCCGGAGATCAGCGCGTTGTCGCGCCACAGGCGGAAGTGCGACACGCCGTCGGCGGGATAAGTGACACGCACCGGCACATTGACGATACGTACGCCGCGCCAGACCAGGCGCACCAGCACCTCGATGTCGAACTCCATGCGCCGCCCCAGCGGCACGCTTTGCACCAGCGGCACCAGCGAGGCCAGCGGATAGACCCGCAGCCCGCACATCGCGTCGCGCACGGCGAACGACAGCGTATTGATCCAGACCCAGACATGAGTCAGGTAGCGGCCTATCAGCCGGGCGCGCGGCACCGACTCGTCATACACCGGACAGCCGCAGATCAGCGCCTCGGGGCGGGCCTCGGCAAGCGTCAGGAAATCGGCGATGCGGGCGCTGTCGTGCTGGCCGTCCGCGTCGATCTGCAGCACATGGCTGTAGCCGCGCCGGCGCGCGTGCAGCGCGCCCGCGATGATGGCCCCGCCCTTGCCCTGGTTGGCGGGCAGCCGCAGCAACTCGACGCGGTCCGGACGGCTGGCGGCCAGTTCGCGCAAGACCTCGGCACAGGCCGGCGCGCTGCCGTCGTCGACCAGCAGGCACGGGACCGGATGCGTCAGCACTGCGGCAAGCACCTGGCCGACCGCGTGCTCGTGGTTGTACACCGGGATCAGCACGACCGGCCTAAACATCGCTGCCTCCCGGGATGGCACCGAAGACGACGCGCCCGCTGGCATGCTGACCGACATCCGAGGCCAGCCTGAAGACAAGCGTGCTGCGTTCGGGCTGCCAGTCCAGGTCGAGGCGAACGACATCGCCGGGACGAATGACCTGCTGGAACTTGAGCGCATCGAGCTGGCGGAACGCGCTGCGCGGCGGCACCTCGAGGGCCTGCGCGGCGAGCGTCATCACCCAATCGAGCTGTGCCACGCCGGGCACGATCGGCGCCTGTTCGAAGTGGCCATCGAACACGGCCAGATCCGCGTCGATGCCGAGCAGCGCCGCGGCGCGGCCCGGCGCTTCGGCGGGCAGCCATTGCACACGCGGCAGCACGCCGCGCACCAGCTCGCGCAGCATCGCCTCGGTGGTCTTGCCCTGCGCGTTGCAGGGCAGCGCGGCCGGGAAACACCAGCGGCGCGGCAAGGCGATGGGCTCCAGCGCCTGTGCCAACGGCGCGCGCAATGCCGCGATCAGCGCCGGCCGGCCGCCCTGCGCGAGCAGCGCGGCGCCAGCAGGACTCGGCACCGCGACCACCGCGGTACGCAAGCCGATATCGAGCTCGACCGTCAGCGCGCGCACCTCTTCGATCAGCGGCGAGACCAGCAGCAATTGCTCGATGCGGGTCAGCGAGACGCGCTTTTCCTCGATCTTGACGATGCGATCGGCGCGCCCGACCAGCACGAAACTGCCGCCCTCCGCCGCTTCGACGCAATCGCTGCCGACCAGCCAGTCAGGCTCGGCCAGATGTCGCGAGCGGACCGCCAGCAGGCCGTCGTCGATGCGCCATTGGACCCCGGGCAGCGGCATCCAGGCGATGTTTCCGCCGCTGCAGGTACGCCATGCGATGCCGCCGGTTTCCGAACTGCCGTAGACCTCGATGGGCCAGAGTCCGAGATGCGCATGCGCGTCCGCGGCGGCGTCGGCGGGCAACGGGCCGCCCGACGAGAACACGGCGCGCAGCGCCCGGCGTGCGCCGGCCCAGTCGAGCGTGGCCGGCATGCGGCGCAGATGCGCCGGGCTGCTGACCAACACCGCGCCGGGCGATACGTTGGGCGCAGCGCGGACGATCTCTTCATGGAAGGCAAAGCGCGCCGCCGGCATGCGGCGTCGCGCGGCCAGCGGCCACAGCACGCAGAACAGCAGGCCGTAGATATGCTGATGCGACACCGTCGTCAGCACCTCCGTGCCGGCGCACAACGCCGCGCCGAAGGCGGTCTGCAGAGCTTGCACTTCGCAGTCGAGCTGGTCCAGCCGCTTCGGCAGCCCGGTCGGTGCGCCGGTGGAACCGGAGGTGAACAGCGTCACCGTGGTCGAGCGCGGACACAGCGAGGGCCACGACCGCGGCTCGTCCAGCAGGTCCGCTTGCCGGCCGGCAGCGCTCGGATCGGGCAGCAGGCCATCCGGCAATTCGCCGGCAAAGCCATCGACCAGCGGCCGCAGCGCGGCGAGCGTATCGGGGCGCGTATCGCCGGGCAGTACCACCTGCTTGCCGGCGTGCCACGCGCCGAACAGCGCCGCGGCGAACTCCGGGGTGGCATCGTGATAGAGCGCCCAGCGGGCGCCCTCGCGCGCGGCGAAGGCGGCGCGCCATGCGGCGACGCGATGCAGGAAAGCCGCCGCACCGAGGCCGTCGGCGACGCCGGCATCGGGCGTGCGCGCCAGCTGCCGCACCAGCTCGGGCAAGCGAACACAGTCAGTCATCATGCTTCCTTGCCAGCACGCGCCGCCGCAGCAGCCATTCGCCGGCGAACATCAGTCCGATCAGCAGATAGGCGATGCCGCCGTTGTACAGCGCCCAGACCGCGTCGCTGGCCCACCAGGCGGTCGCCAGCGCCAGCACGCCGTTGAAGACGAAGAACAGGCACCAGGCAATGGTCACGCGGCGCGTGTAGGCAACGCCGCTGGGCGGCAGGTCCGGCTCGCGCAGACGCGCGATACGCTCGACCACCGTGGGCGGATGCAGCAGGCTCCAGCCGAACACGGCCAGCATCACGCCATTGACCAGCGCGGGATACAGCTTGAGCGGCAGCGTCTCGCCGGACAGGAACACCGCGACCGCCAGCAACAGCGCGGCGGCCACCATGGCGATCCAGGCCGGCTTGCCCCGCAGCGTGCCCGCGCGCATCAGCGCCACACCCACCAGCGCGAATGCCATCACGCGCGGCGACGCATGGCGCAGCCCCGCGTAGACGATCAGCGGATAGAGCAGCGTGGCTGCCCCCGCCAGCAGCATGCGTGGCGAGACGCGCCAGCCGGTGCCGCGTGCCATCGAGCGTCACACCTCGGCCGGCGTCGGCGAGGCGTCGATCAGCAGCGCCAGCGCCGCCACCACGTCCTGCACCGTGCGTACCGACTTGAATTGCTCGGGCTTGAGCGGCTTGTTCAGCATCGGCTTGAGTTTGACCAGCAGATCGACCGCGTCGATGCTGTCGATGTCCAGGTCCTCATACAGGCGCGCGTCGGGACGGATGCGCTCGGCATCGATCTCGAACGTCTCTTCCAGGACCGCCGCCACGCGCGCGAAAATTTCTTCGTGAGTCATGATCTTTGGCTTGATGTGTTCGGAGGGAATGGTATTGAACCGGGGATCGCAACGCCTGCCTCAGGCCGGCTGCGGCGCGCGCTGGGCCGCGACGAATCGCGCCAGCGCGGCGACGCTGGCGAAATGCTTGCGCATCTCGTCCTTGTCGCCGCTCATCGCGACGCCATAGCGCTTCTGCACCGCCAGCCCGAGTTCGAGCGAGTCGATCGAGTCCAGGCCCAGCCCCTCGACGAACAGCGTCGCCTCGCTGTCGATGTCCGCGGGACGGATGTCCTCCAGCGACAGCGAGGCCACGATCAATTCCTTGATTTCTTGTTCAAGCGCCTTCACGGCGTACCTCCTCGATAAAAAATTCTGCCAACGCGCGCGTCACGTCGCGCACGGCCTGCATCGGCTCGGTATCGGGCGCGACCCAGCGGTCGAGGGGCACGTCCTCGTGCACCTCGATCACGAAACGGGGCCGCCGCACCGGTACGCGATACCACTTCTCCCCCTTGGTCAGGGTCGGCGGCGTGCAGCGGATCGTCACCGGCGTCAGCGCAAAGCCGCCGCGCACGGCGATATTGGCGGCGCCACGCTGCAGTCGCGGCAGGCCGCGCGGCTCGGTCCGCGTGCCCTCGGGGAAGATCACCAGATTGTTGCCCGCGCGCAGCGAGGCAATGCATGCATCGACCATGCCGGGACCGGCATCGTTGCAGACATAGCCGGTCGCGCGCACCGGACCGCGGGTGAAGGGATTGCGCATCAGCGCAGCCTTGACCACGCAGTCCGCGCGCCGCACCAGCGAGATCAGCAACACCACGTCGATCAGCGACGGATGGTTGGCCACGATCAGCAAGCCCGAGCGGCGCAGACGCTCGGCATGGCGCACTTCGTAGCGGATCACGCCGACGCTGGCCATCAGCCAGACGAACAGCCGGAATACATGGTGGATCAGATTCTTGCAGGCGCGCTGGCACACCGGCGCCGGCCGCAGCAGGACCGAAAGCAGCGGAAACACCAGCACGCGCAGCGCCAGTCCGCCGATTCCGAAGCACGCAAAGCAGATACCGGTCGCACAGATGCGCCAGCCGCGATCGATTCGCTCAACCATGGCGACGCCAGATCCAGCTGCGGCCGCCGCCGCGATGGCGCAGCGCCGCGGATCCCGCCAGCATGAAGCGCAGCACGGCCAGGCCATGCGGCAGCGGCTCGCCGGCATCGCACGGCGATTCGATAGCGACGGCATCCACGCCACCGGTCCGGTCCTCCACGCCGCACGCCAGGGTCCAGCGCGGTGCATCGGCGCACGGCGCGGCGATGCGCCAGGCCCAGGCATACAGCGCGTCCGGCTCGTCGGCGTGCATCGCATGCGACAGCGGCAACGGCGCGTCGTAGCACACCACCAGCACTTCCTCGTGGCCGTCGGCCAGCAAGCCGCAGGCCTCGACCAGCGCCGCCTCGGCGGTCTCGCTGCCGGCGGCGATCGCCTGCAGCACCGCAGGTCGCCGCTGGTCGATCGAATAGAGCGCGCCGATCGCGTTGTGGACCGACAGGCCGAAGCTGGTCGGCGACAGCGGCGCGTCGCCGGCCAGCTCCTCGAGCATCAGCGCGGAGCGCGACACTTCGCCATGGCGCGAAGCGAATACCATCGGGATGTCCGCCGGCGCGTCGCACGCGTAGGCGGCATGCAGCGCCACGCGTCCCAGCGCGCCCAGCCGGCGCCTGAGCATCGGCGCCATGCCGGCCACCGGCGGCACCTCGCCTTCCAGCGGCAGCCAGGGCGCGCGGCTCCATGCCTCCCAGTCGTGGGCGGTATGCAGTTGCGGCGCGCACGCGGCCCAGCCGCGGATTGCGAATTCACATGCCATGCGAGGTGCTGGATATGCCGGCAGACGGCGCGTAGCGGCCCACGGGCGCGCGAAGGCGTCCGGGCCGACTTGCCGTTTGCCGAAACGGATTGATGCGGATGAGGAAGCCGATTGGCCGCTGCTAGCGGTTATCGACGGCTTTGCGCAGACCTTGAGGCTTCCGAAGGCAGCGCGCCGGCCGCGGCTTGCGCCGCGGATCCTGGCTCACGCGGGCATGGCGATGGCGCTGACTGCCGGGCGACCGAACCCGTGTCGATGTCGGTCGCGAGATGACGCTCCCCTTGTGTTGACCTTACCCGTTGTTCTTTTGATTTTCGAAGCTTTCGATTGTATTACCAAACGCACATCGGCTCACTCCCCCCGCCCGTAGGAGGTCCAGGCGGTTCGGATCGGCGCCGGCCGAATTTACCGCCGCCGAACCGCTCCTGTCTGCCTTAGGGATCACATAGACCATTTCCTCGTCGATCCGAGGGTGAATATCCGGCGATCCGCGCCGTTAGCCGCGCATGCGCCGCCGCGAGCGTCCCCGGGAACGCCATTGGCGTCCCCTTGCGTCGGCGCCCTTTCATGGAATCCCTTCGTATGTTCTCCTCCATCCGCTCGCGCATCGTGGCGCTGTGCGTGGCCATCGTCGTGGCCGCGCTCGCCGTCAATGCCGCCATCAATTACGTGGTCGCCGACTCCTACAACGACACGGCGATCGACAGTTCGCTGACCGCCTTGCAGGCCGGCCATGCCGGCGCCATCGCCGACTGGGTCGACGGCCATGGCCGGATGATCGCCTCGCTGCGCGCAGCCGTGCTCCAGGCCGACCCCTCGGCCGCGTTGAAGCAGGTCGCCGACGCCGGCGGCTTCGTCAACGTCTATGTCGGCTATGACGACAAGCGCGCGATGTTCTCCAATCCGACCGGCATTCCCGCCGGCTACGATCCGACCGGCCGTCCGTGGTATCGCCAGGCCGCCGCGGCCGGCAAGCCGGTGGTGACACCGCCCTATGTCGATGCCGGCAGCGGCAAGCTGGTGGTGGCCTTCGCCGCGCCCGTCGTTGCCGACGGCGGCGTCAAGGCGGTGGTGTCCGGCGACGTGGCGATGGACCGGGTGATCGCCAATGTCAAGGCGATCCAACCGACGCCGTCCAGCTTCGGCATGCTGGTCACGCAGGCCGGCCTGATCGTGGCCCACCCCGACGACAAGCTGACGCTCAAGCCGGTCGCCGATCTGGTTCCGGGGCTCGACGCCGCGCAACTGGCCGCGCTGCTGTCCGCTGCCGCGCCGACCGAAGTGCAGGTCGGCGGCGCCGCCAGGCTGCTGCGTGCCCGCGCGATTCCGAACACCGACTGGATCGTGGTGATCGCGCTGGACAAGGCCGAAGCGACCGCGGGCATGCGCTCGGTGCTGATGGCGTCCGCGCTGACGCTGATCGCGATTGCGCTGGTCGCGGCCGCGCTGGCCGCACTGGCGACCGGGGCCTCGTTCCGCCGCCTGTCGCAGGTGCGCGACGTGATGGACGCGATCGGTTCGGCCGATGGCGACCTGACGCGCCGCCTGCCGGCCGACGGCAAGGACGAGGTCGCGCAGATCGCGCGCGCGTTCAATACCTTCGTCGACAAGCTGTGCACGGTGATGCGCCAGATCCGCGATGCCAGCGAATCGGTGCGTCATGCGGCCGACGAGATCGCCGCGGGCAATCTGGATCTGTCGCAGCGCACCGAGTCGGCGGCGGCCAGCCTGCAGCAGACGGCCGCGTCGATGGAGCAGATCACCGCGACCGTGGCGCAATCGGCCATGTCCGCCCGCCAGGCCGACGATTCCGCCGTCGCGGCTTCGCGCATCGCCTGCGAAGGCGGCGTGGTGATCGGCGAGGTGATCGGCACGATGGACAAGATCGAGCACGCCTCGACCAAGGTCTCCGACATCATCGGCGTGATCGAGGGCATCGCCTTCCAGACCAATATCCTGGCGCTCAATGCCGCGGTGGAGGCGGCGCGCGCGGGCGATCAGGGCCGTGGGTTCGCGGTCGTCGCCGGCGAGGTCAGAGGGCTGGCCCAGCGCAGCGCGCAGGCGGCCAAGGAAATCAGGACGCTGATCGAATCGACCGTCGGCGAGGTGGCGGCCTGCTCGGGCCAGGTGCGCCAGGCCGGCGAGACCATGACGGCGATCGTCGGTAATGTGTCGCAGGTCAGCACGGTGATCTCGGAGATCTCCAATGCCGCCGTCGAGCAGACGCGCGGGATTCAGGAGGTCAACCAGGCGGTCGGACAGCTCGACGAGATGGTGCAGCAGAACGCCGCGCTGGTGGAACAGTCGTCGGCCGCCGCATCGGCGCTGCAGGCGCAGGCCAACAAGCTGGCGGGGGCGGTGGGGTTGTTCCGGCTGGCTTGAGCCCTTTCCACATCACCACGTCGTTCCCGCGCAGGCGGGGAACCCAGCGTCTTGCAAAGTACCGGGTCCCCGCGTTCGCGGGGACGACCCGCAATCAGCAAGCCTTATTCCAGCCCGGCCTTGTCCAGGCCGAATGCCTTGTCAGCCGAACCCGGCACCGTGCGGAACGCGATGTTGGCCCGATTCCAGCCGTTGATGCCCATCACCGCGAAAGTCAGGTCGGACAGTTCCTTCTCCGACAGCTGCGCCCGCACGCGCTCGTAAACGTCGTCGGGCACGCCGTGCGGCGGCAGATGCGTCAGCGTCTCGGTCCACTCGAGCACCGCGCGCTCGCGCGGCGAGAACAGCGTCGATTCCCGCCAGATGGCGATATGGTAGAGGCGCAGCTCGCGCTCGCCGTGCAGCTTCGCTTCCTTGACATGCATGTCCAGGCAGAAGCCACAGCCGTTCAGCTGCGAGGCGCGGATCGACACCAGGTCGAGCAGCGAGCGCTCGATCGCGCCGCCATCGATGGCGTTGCTGAAGTTCAGATAGGCCTTGAACAGCTCGGGCGATTGCTGGATGTAGTTCAGGCGTTGGGTCATGGCTTTCTCCTGGTCGAAATGTCTGCGCACCGTTGGGCGCGTGTGGTCATCACGGCGGCGGCAGCGGCCGCACGCCGCGAAAAAATCGATCCTCTGTGCATTCAGCAGGCACCGCGGGCCAGCGCGATGCGCAGCAGCTTGTCGGGGTTGCGCTGGGCATGGATACGGACGATGCGCTCGCCGTCGGTCTCGCAGCACTGCGCCGACTCGAGCTGTCCGTCGACAAAGCGCAGCAAGGCCCAGTCGCCATTGAGCAGCGCCAGCTCCACGCGTACCGTCGCCCCGGGGCGCTGCGCGCTCACCGCGAATACCTTGGCGATGCGCCAGCCGCCGACCAGCGGCTTGGGGAAGCTGGGCACCTTGCCGCCGCCATCGCCGATCAGTTCGGCGTCCTCGGCCAGCATCGACTGCAATGCCGCCATGTCGCCGCGCTCCATGGCCTGGGCAAACCCCTGCAGCAGACGCAGATGGGTTTCGCGCGGGACGGCAAAACGCGGCCGCTCGTCGCGCAGTTGCACCTTGGCGCGGCTGACCAACTGACGACAGGCCGCCTCGCTCTTGCCGATCGCGCGGGCGACGTCCGCGTAGTCGGCATCGAACACCTCGCGCAGCAGGAAGGCAGCGCGGGCTTCGGGGGTCAGCCGTTCGAGCAGCAGCAGGAACGCCACCGACAGATCGTCGGCCCGCTCGGTCAGCTGCTCCGGAGTGGCGGGCGATTCCGTCAGTTCCGGCTCGGGCAGCCAGATGCCGGCATAGTGTTCGCGCTGGACCTTGGCCATGCGCAGCCGGTCGATCGACAGCCGCGTGGTCACGGTGACCAGCCAGGCCTCGGCGTTGTCGATGCTGCCGCGGTCGGCCTCATGCCAGCGCAGCCAGGCGTCCTGCACCACATCTTCGGCTTCCGCTACCGCGCCCAGCATCCGGTAGGCGATGCCATGCAGGCGCGGTCGCAGCCGGGCAAACGTCAGCGTGGCGGCATCGGCCAGCGCCGCGGTGGCAGCGGTCGTGTCCGTAGCGGCCGGGTCCGGCCGATCGCGGGTAACGGGTGGGCGGGTCATCGCGTTCGATATCGTCAAGGGTCAATGCCAGGGCACAACCGTGGCGCCGCCACGGTGCCGGCGTGGCACTGTAGCAGCCAGTTCAAACCCAAGACGTCTGGCGCGGGCCGTTTGTGACAGCGCGGCCGTGCCGTGCGCCGGTGGAACACCAAACCGCCCGCCGCGGCACGGTCAGGCGCCGTTCTCCGCCAGCGCCCGTGCCGCCGGCATCCGGTCCCAATATGGGGGATAGCTGATCACCAGGCCGGCGGCGTCGAGCACCAGTTCGGCGGTGAATTCGGAGTCCTGGCCGTGGTAGCCACTGAGGCCGGTGCCCCGCTCCTGACGCTCCCCGGCCGGCCCCAGCGTCTCGTAGCGGAAGCGGCGGCGCCCGTCCGCTTCCGTGGCCAGCAAGGTGTAGCGCTGCCGGACCGGCTCGACCGTCAGCTCCGGCAGGCGGACATAGGCCATCGTGAAGACCTGGCTGATGCCCGGCTCCCAGGTGGCGTGGCACACCGGCAGCGTGTTGGTGATCGGCGTGGCCATGATGTCGATGTAGGCGGCGTCGGCAAGGTCGTCGCGCGGACCTTGCCCATCGATCCACTGCCTGCCGTCCCACGCCAGCTCAAGGGCTCGCGTGTCGCCCAGGTACACGGTACGGGCATCGAGCCGGACAAAGCGCCAGTCCGCCTCGCATTCGAGCCGATAGGCGAGCTCCAGCGGACCGTCGTCCCATTGCACTTGCACCCGCCCTTGGACCCATACGCGGTCCGGGGCACGGGTCACCGCGGCAACATCGAGGCCGCTCCGCGTTTGCCAGGACCACGCCACCAGTTGGACATCGGCGGGTTGCACCGTGCCGCGTGGGGTATTCGATGGATTCATGATTGCCCTCCTTTGCGCAGACGGACCTGGGCGCCCCCCGCGCTTCGCACCAGGGCCCCAGACCCGCCGTCAAGACCGTCAATCTACCGCGATACCGGGAAACCTGCGATCGGCGCATCGACCCGGTCTCGATTCCCGATATTCATTAATGCGATATCGCCCCCATCCATAATCGTGCCGAATATCCTCCTGTAAATTCCCGCCCGCTCGATTATCTGACGGCCTCGACCGCTGCATAAGCGTCCGGCACACCGCGAGGCATTATCATCGTGATCACTCGATATTTCCTGCAGGCCATTTTATCGGCACCATTTTTCGGCTAGCCATAATCATTCAATAACCACCTGAAGCGCTGCAGCATAGTGATTTCCGGAATGAATCCCTGCTGGTGAAAACCCTGCCATCCCTTTCACTTGACTTAATTGATATATCACATACCTTGTAACCCATCGCCACACCCAATGCGAGCGGGGCGATGACCGTGATGGCAACCGGCACCCCACAGAGGGACACCAACGGCAAGGAGGAATGCATGGAAAACGATTCGGCCGGGTCGTCCATCGCAGCCAGATCAGTTTAAGCAAGCCCGCTTCGCCCCATCCTCTTGTTTCGATGCGTCTGCCCCCGGCAGCGCACTAGCGTAGGGTTTTTTTGTTTCAGGAGCGGATGTGTAACGGACATAGAAGCCAACGATACAGGAGACATTGAAATGCTAGCGACGATATCCGAGCCGAGGTGCGGTACCGCACATTCGGACAGGAAGGACCAAACGATTGAAGGAGTGCGCCATGAATAATTCGTCGACGGCGGCATTCCGCCCCAATCCCGAGGTCTCCGAAAAAACGCGCTGGATGCAGCTTATCGTTGGCGTCATCTGCATGGTCGCCACCGCCAACATCCAATATGCCTGGACGCTGTTCGTCCCGGAAATCCAGGAAACCTACGGCTGGTCGCGCGCCAATATCCAGATCGCCTTTACGGTGTTCGTGCTGGTGCAGACCTGGCTGGCGCCGATCGAGGGCTATTTCATTGACAAGTTCGGGCCGCGCATGATGGTCGCCTTCGGCGCCATCCTGATGGGTAGTTCGTGGGTCATCAACTCGCAGGCCACCACGCTGATGGGCTTCTACATCGGTGCCGCCGTCGGCGGGCTGGGTGTCGGTTCGATCTATGCCACCTGTATCAACAACGCGATCAAGTGGTTCCCCGACCGCCGCGGCCTCGCGGTGGGCCTGACCGCAGGAGGATACGGCGCCGGTTCGGCCGCCACGATCCTGCCCATCGCGGCCATGATCGAATCCTCGGGCTTCCAGCACACCTTCCTGTTCTTCGGCGTGCTGCAAGGCACGCTGGCGTTCGCCGCGGCCTGGTTCCTGCGCTCGCCGAAGGCGCACGAGGTCAAGGCATCCAACAAGCTGGCGCAGGCCACGCGCGACTACACGTTGAAGGAAGCGCTTTGCACCAAGCTGTTCTGGCTGATGCTGGTGATGTTCGTGCTGGTGGTCACCGGCGGCATGATGGCCGTGGCGCAGCTGGGCGTCATCGCCAAGGACCTCGGTGTCAAGGACTTCCAGGTCGACCTGCACTTCTTCGTGATGGCCGCCCTGCCGCTGGCACTGATGCTCGACCGCGTGATGAACGGGATCTCGCGGCCCCTGTTCGGCTGGATCTCCGACCATATCGGCCGCGAGAAGACCATGGTGATCGCCTTCTCGCTGGAAGGGATGGGCATCATCGCGCTGGGATATTTCGGCCATAACCCGTATGCCTTCCTGATCCTGTCAGGGGTGGTGTTCCTGGCCTGGGGCGAGGTCTACTCGCTGTTCTCCGCGCTGGCCGGCGACGCCTTCGGCACCAAGCACATCGGCAAGATCTACGGCGTGCTCTATACCGCCAAGGGCATTGGCGCGCTGTTCGTGCCGATCGGCAACCTGATCATGGAGGCAACCGGCACCTGGTCGACCGTGCTCTACACGGTGGCCACCATGGACCTGATCGCGGCCTTCCTGGCGCTGATGGTGCTGCGGCCAGTGCTTGCCGGACATGTGGCGACATCCAGACGGCTGTTCTCGAAGGAGGCCGCGGCTGCCGGCACACAGGTACCGGCCTGATCGATCTCCACCCCGGCGAACGCCGGAGCTGATGCGGGCTTCTTCGGAGGCCCGCTTTTTTTTTGCGCAGCAGTTTTGTTCAATACAGCGGCCCACGGCCGCTTCTAGCATGCGCCATCGTCCAATCCGGAGCGCAACGATGGCCTCTCTTACTTTGCTGCTGTCCATGGCCGCCTTTGCCCTGGTGTCCTCGATCACGCCCGGGCCGGTCAATATCGTGGCGCTTGGCGCCGGCGCCCAGCATGGCTTGCGCGCCAGCCTGCGGCATGTCACCGGCGCCACCGTCGGTTTCTCCGTGCTGCTGCTGTTGGTCGGCCTCGGCATGCATCGATTGCTGACGCAGTGGCCCGCCCTGACGACGGCGATCCGCTGGGGCGGCATCGCCTTCCTGCTGTTCATGGCCTGGAAGCTGGCCACCGACGAGGGGCGGATCGAGGCAAGCGGCGACGGCAAGGGGCCGTCGTTCCTGTACGGCGCCGCGATGCAGTGGCTCAACCCGAAGGCGTGGCTGGCGTCGGTGGCCGGCATCGGCGTCTACGCGGCCGACGGCACCGGCGTGCAGGTGTGGCGCTTCGCGGCGATCTATTTCGTGGTCTGCTATCTGTCGATCGCCTGCTGGGCCTATGCCGGGGCGTTCCTGCGCGCCTGGCTGCGCGATGCGCGCCGCGTGCGGACCTTCAACCGCACGATGGCGCTGCTGCTCGCCGCCAGCGCGTTGTTCCTGGTGGAGCATTGACGCCTGACTTGCGGCGCATCGGGTATCAGCGCATGCGTTGATACTGAGCCGGCGTGGCCGCGACCATCCGCTTGAACACGCGTTGCAGGTGCGCCTGATCGGCAAATCCCGCTTCCAGCGCGACATCGGAAATTGCGCGGCCCCGCTTGAGCTGGCTGCGGCTGTATTGCACCCGCCGATTGACCAGATAGGCGTGCGGCGTCAGCCCATAGTGCCGTTTGAACGCGCGGATCAGATGCGATTCGGACAACTGCGCGGCCGCGCAGATATCGCCAAGCCGCAGCGGCCGCGCGAAATTGGCGTCGATATATTCGGCGGCACGACGCAGCCGATATTCCGGCCATTGGCGATGCGCCGGCATTTCGGTCGTTTTGCAGGATCGCTGTAGCGAAGCCGGTAAAAGACGCCGATGCACCACCGAGAAAAAATCGATTGCCGCTTCTTCCTTGCGCATGGCGTCCGTGCGATCGTCCGTCAGCAAGGCATGGAACTGCCCCAGCGCGCGATGGAGCCCGACGTCTTCGCTGACCCGCGTCGAAAAGCCCTGGAAATCGCCATTGCGATCGAAGCCGAGATCGTGCTGCAGCGCGGTCAGCCAACCGACGTCGACATACAGCATCCGATACGACCACGGCGCATCGTCGAGCGGATTGCAGGCATGCACCTCTTCGGGATTCATCAGCACCACGGCACCGGCGCCCACCGATGCGCGCATGCGGCCGTTCACGTAAATACTGCGGCCACCGGTGACAGCGCCGAGCGAGAAAGTCTCGTGCGAATGCGCGCCGTAACGGATGCGGCGGCCGTCCTCGATCGAACGGGCCTCGATGAAGGGAAGCGAAGGATCGCGCCAGAAGGACGGGGCTGGGGTTTCCATGAGGGCTGCAGTGCCGGACATACTAGTCGTCAATCGCATCGCGCTTCACGGCCTTGCCGCGACGGTGCTGTTCGATCGACCGCATCAGACGGTTTGCATTTGCTGGATGGTTCAGCAAGTAGGCGGTTTCGACCCAGCTATCGTATTGGGCTTGCGACATGATCACTGCGTTCGGTGCATCGCGGCGCGTGATCAGGATGGCATCGTGATCTTGGATGACCAGGTCGATGATGGCCTCGAGATTATCGCTGGCATCTGAGAAGTGGATGGTTCGCATGGCTGATTGTGGACCGAGTTGTCGGACTAACCGGGCAAGCATAGCAGGGCGTTCCGTGTCCTCCTCTCAATACCGCCGTTCAGCCCGTGACGCTGAACGATGAATGCCGATTCTCCAAACCAAACTCCGCCTGGACCCACTCCCGCACCAACCGCGTAGCCGGCCGCTCGGCGGCGCGCGGGCTGTAGACGAGGTCGTAGCAGAAGCTCTCCAGCGACAGCTCGAACGGCTGCACCAGCACGCCGGAAGCCAGTTCCTCGGCCACCAGCGTCAGGCTTAGCAGCCCCACGCCCTGGCCCGCGATCGTGGCCTGGATCGCGTGGATCTCGTCGGTGAAGGACAGCCCCGACGACCCGTCGATCCCGTCGGCGCCGGCGCGTTCCAGCCAGTGCGGCCAGACCGCGGCGCGCGGGTCCTGCCGCACGCCGGCGCCCCATTCGAAATGGATCAGCGGTGCGTGCCGCAGGTCCGCCAGCGACGACAGCTTCAGATGCGGGCTGCAGACCGGCGCAAAGCGGTCCTGGAACAGCGGCTCGACGATCAGCCCGGGGTACTGGCCGCCGCCATAGCGGATCGCCACGTCGGCATCGCTGTCCAGATCCACCACGGCGTTCGATGCATCGAGCCGCAGCGTCCAGTCCGGATGCGCGGCGCGGAACGACCCTGCGCGGGGCGCCAGCCGCTTGGCGACGAAAGCGACCGTCGACGACAGCGTGGCGATATTGGCCGCGCGCTGCCGCCGTACCGCCGCTACCGCGCGCTCGAAGCCGTCGAGCCCGTCGCGGATCGCCGGAAACAGCAGCCGCCCGCTGGCGGTCAGGTCGACCTTGCGCGTTTCGCGCTCGAACAGCCTGACGCCCAGCCATTCCTCGAGCAGCCGGATCTGGTGGCTGATCGCGGTGGCGGTCACGTTCAGTTCGTCGGCGGCGCGCTTGAAGCTCAGGCGCCTTGCCGCGGCCTCGAAGGCGCGCAGCGCGCTCAGTGGAGGCAGGCGTCTCATGACAGCCTCATGGATGAGTTCAACTCATCCATACGTTGAGATTTGACCATTTGTCGGTCCTGTTCTGGATCACGATACTGGGAACGTTCTCCGCAACGGCCATGTCGATGAGCCGCCCGACGGATGAAATTCCCTCAACTTTATCCTGGAGTTCCCCATGCTGCTCGAACAAGTCCGCACCAACCCCGATCCGTACGCGCCGTTTCTGCTGTCGCAGGGCATCCGCGTGGGCAATCTGGTCTTTATCTCGGGGCAGGCCGCCATCGGCGACGACGGCAATATCGTCGGCCGCAGCGACTTCGACAAGCAGGCCGAGCAGGCATTCCGCAACCTGCAGCGCGCGCTGGAAGCCGCAGGGTCGAGCCTGGACCGCGTCGCCAAGGTCACGATCTTCCTGAAGTCGATGGACAACTTCGGCAAGATCGTCGAACTGCGCCGCAAGTGGTTCTCGGCACCCTACCCTGCCGACACCATCGTCGAGATTTCCAGCCTGTATTCGCCGGACGCGCTGATCGAGATCGAGGCCATCGCCGTGGCCGAAGGAGACCGCGCATGAATGCGCCTGCAAGACCCACGCTGTTCGACCCGGGCGATCTCGGCGGCATGGCCGTGCCGAACCGTCTCGTGGTCGCGCCGATGACGCGGATCAGCGCCACGCCCGAGGGCGTGCCCACGCCGACGATGGTCGACTACTACGCCGGCTTCGCGCGCGGCGGCTTCGGGCTCGTGATCACCGAAGGCACCTACACCGATCGGGCCTTCTCGCAAGGTTATGCCGGCCAGCCCGGACTGATCGACAGCGAACAGGCGCGCGCCTGGCGCACGGTCACCGACGCCGTGCACGATGCCGGCGGCCGCATCTTCGTGCAGTTGATGCACGCGGGCGCGCTGTCGCAGGCCAATCGCTTCCGCGACGAGACGGTCGGGCCGTCGGCCATCACGCCGAAGGGCATGCAGATGGCGGTCTATCGTGGCGAAGGGCCATACCGCACGCCGCGCGCCATCGAGCCGCACGAGATCGACGCGGCGATTGCCGGGTTTGCCCAGGCCGCCCGCCTCGCCAGGGACGTGGCCGGCTTCGATGGTATCGAGATCCACGGCGCCAACGGCTATCTGCTGGACCAGTTCCTGACCGACTACACCAATCGGCGCGACGATGCCTGGGGCGGCCCGATCGGCAACCGTGTCCGGCTCGCCGAGCAGACCGCGCGGGCCGTGCGCGCCGCGGTCGGCGACGGCTTTCCGGTCGGCATCCGGATTTCGCAGGGCAAGGTCAACGACTTCACGCACAAGTGGGCCGAGGCCGCCGACGGCGCGGCGATCGTATTCGGCATGCTGGCGGCAACGGGCATCGACTTCATCCATGTGACGGAATTCGAGGCCTGGCAGCACGCCTTCTCCGGCGACGAACGCACGCTGGTCCAGCATGCACGGCTTGCCGCGCCGCATCTGACCGTGATCGCCAACGGCAGCCTGCACGATCCGGCGCGGGCGCACGACGCGCTGGCCGATGGCGCCGACCTCGTCGCGCTGGGCCGCGGCGCGCTGGCCAATCCCGATTGGCCGATGCACGTGGCGAAAGGCATCGCACCGCGTGCCTTCGATCCCGCGCTGCTGTCGCCGTTCGGCGAGATCAAGCCCGCCGAGCTCAGGATGCGCGAAGCGCTGCCGCTGGTGGCGTGAGCGACCGCATCAGCCCGGCCCCCCCGCGCATCGCGGGAGGGCCGAACAACGTGCTACGTGGCGAAGGTGCGTTCGCGTCGTGCCTGACAGGGCGCGCAGCGCGTCGCTGTCGGATTGGCCAGCAGGCGCTCGTACGGGATCTCGACCCCGCAGTCTTCGCAGACGCCATAGTCGCCGGACGTGAGGCGCTCGCGCGCCTGTGCAATGTCATCGAGCTCGCCACGATAGTGCTGCTGCAGCGCGGCGCGATCGAGCTCCTCGTTGACGCCCTCGGCGGTGTCTGCCAAGTCCTGCGGCTCCCGTAGCGGGTTGGTCGAGGGACGGTCACGCCCCTGCTGATAGAGCGGATCCAGTTCGCGCTCGCGCCGGTCCAGGCGCTCCCCGAGCGCCGCGATCTGTTCGCTGTTCAGATGTGTCATGTCGGCCTCCATATCGCCGGTCATCTCGGCAGTTGCCGAGGCGGCGCCATACGTTGATCGACATCCCCGTTCGCTGGCCGTTCCCCAAGCGCCGACATCCCCGCTACTGCATGCCCGGCGGCACCTGCGGCGCGTGCACGGACACCCAGCTCCCGTTCTCGTACTTCTTCCAGTTGTCGCCGGCGTCGCGGGCGTACAGCCCATCTTCCACGATCATCAGGCGGGTCGGATGGGGCGCGACGGGCGGCGGGCCGGCCGTTTCGGGACCCTCGCCTTCGATCACGCCTTCGGCCGCGCCCTCAGGGCCCTGGGCCACGCTTTCTGCCGCCGATACCGTATCCGGCGGCGCTGTCGGCGGAGCATCGGCCAGCGCGCGCTGCGCCGCCTCGCTCAGCCGTGCACCCTCGTCCGGCGAGCCCCCTCCGCATCCCGCCACCACCAGCGGTATCAACAGCAGCGGCGCGGCGGCCGGCAGCATCCGTGGCAAACGAGCGATTCTACGCATGGCCGCCTCCGTCAATCGAACAGCCGGCGCACGAGGTCGCCGATCAGCACGCCGCGCAAGCTGAACAGCGCCTCGCGGTTGGCCGGGATGTCGCCATAGCCGCCGAGGCCATTGACGCCATAGTTCCGATCGACCGCCGTGTTGGCGCCCTGGATATCGATGCGCACCGTCGGCGCGAGCGAGCCGCCGCGCCGCGGGCCGATGGCGTCGATGAAGGATTCGACCAGCCCGCCGGGCATCACGTAGTGCGAGTAGGACTGGAAGGTCCGAGGATTCTGCGTCGGATCGAGCGCGAACGGCTCGCCGCGCGGCCGGTTCATGTCGGTGGGATTGCCGAGCACCAGTCCGCTGCCGTTGTTCAAGGGCTGATAGTCGCTGCGTACCCCGTTGCCGACGAAGCCGTAGACGCCGTCCGGGCCGTCGACGCCGGCGGCATAGGTCGAACGATGGCTGATCGTGAACAGGTAGTACTTGCCGTCCTTGATATAGATCTGCGGCCGTTCGGTCTGGTCGTTGACGCAGTTGGCGGACAGGATCGGTGGCAGGAACACCCAGCGGCTCAGCTGCTTGTTGATCGCCACCGCGAGCCCTACGTTGGCCTTCTGGAAGACCGCCCCGGAATCCATCACCGCATTCAGATCCTCGCGCTGGGGGTCGTTCGGCGCATAGCCGAGGTCCTGCTCGGTGCAGGTGCGCGCGCCGCGCGGACCGGCGGTGTTGCCCTCGAACACCATGAATGTCACGCCGGGGTGGGCCGGGTCCTCGAACGTGAACGGATCACGGAACGAGAAGAATTCGTTCTGCTGCCCCGTCTGATACCAGGTGCCGTCTGGCTCCAGCAGCTTCAGATGCTCGTTGAAGCCGGTCAGCCGCACGCCGTTGTGATCCGCCTCCACCCGCCCCTCCGCCTTCGCGATGATGGCGATCGGCGGCGTGATATTGCCGCCGGCAGGGCTCGATCGATTGAACGACGTCGCGGTATAGAACACCACGATGCGGCCGTCGGGCATGATGCGCGTCGAGCCGGACCACTCGGCGTTGTGGGTCATCGGCACGCCGCCGAATATCTGCACGCTCGATCCGTCCGGGAACAGATGGCCGCCATAGATCCAGCCGCCGTTGGCCGGCCGTCTCGACGCCGGAATGCCGGCGCGCCGATAGAAATAGCCGATGCGCGCATGGATATGCCGGTCGTCGAATGTGTAGCCGGCATTGCGGTCGGCGGTCAGCGAGAAGATGATCTCCCAGCCCTTGTAGCTGTACTGGTTGGCCCTGGCATCGGTCAGGGGCCAGGTGTCCCAGACCCAGACGCGGTCGTTGGTTTGCGGGAAATTGGCGGGTATGTCCGGCATCGTCAGATGCTGCGGCAGCGAGTTCTGCCCGGGCGTGACGTTGGGCGAGGACATCGCCATGATCTGGCGCGCATCGGCGCGCGTCCATCGGGCGGTGAAGTTGCTGGTCGGGTCCTTGGCTTCCTGCGTATGGGGAGTGGGCGCAGGCGCGGCGGGCGGGGTCTGAGCGCGGGCGGGCGCGACCGCCAGCAGCAAGGGCACAGACGCGGTACCGACGGCCAGCAGGCATCTGCCGATGCCTTCCGGGATGCGAAGAGAAACGTTGCTCATGATTACCTCGGCGTCGAAGAGACGAGCGTCTCCGATGCCGTCGCGACGACGGTCACGGAAGCGCCAACAGGATCACGACGCTGGGCGGAATCGGACAGATGCGGGAAGGGGCGGCCTGTCAGGCGAACACGCGACGCCGCATGATGCGGACGCGAGCGCGCCTCTGCGTTGCAGGTCATCCGAAGCCAGCGTCTTGCCGGGGAAGTCCCCACGCGACCACAAGGACAGGTCGCGGCCAAAGGCGGCATCGGCATGCTGCGCCATGCGCGCTCGTGAAAGAGGACGCGGGACCGGAACGGTCCCCGTCATCGTTCGGGTCTGTGTTGGCCAGCGCGGATCATTCCTGCCGGGCATGGCCACATGAGGATTGCGAAGAGGATGGCAAAGTGCGAGGGCATGCGCCCTCGCGTGCGCGCCTTCGACGGCGCCGCTCCGGCTGCGGGGTAAACCCGGTTCGCCGCAACGTAGAACGAGGTTAGTACACCGGTTGGCCGAATGCCAAGCCTTCAATCGAGCCGGTTTGCAAGGGGTTTCAGGCCTGTCGGCGCCACACCGGTGAAGCCCCGACCACCACCTTGCGCGGAATGATCTGCTGCGCGTGAAACGCGTCCGCGATGCGCTGCTGCTCGTCGAGCGCCGCTGCGTCGACCGCCTGCAGGCGATAGCTGCGGCGGCGGTTCGCGATCTCGATGGTGGCCGCGTCGAGGCCGATCAGCGGGGCGTGCCATTCGGCCGCGGCAAGCGGGTTGGCCTTGACCCATTCCCCCGCCTGCGCCAGCGCGTCGAACACAACGGCAAGCACATCGGCGCGGCGGCGCGCGAAGTCGCTGGCCGCCAGATAGAAGCGGCGATAGCTGGCCAGACCCGTGCCGTCGGCCAGCACGCGCGCCTGCGCCTGGCGTTGCGCGGCAGCGAGGAACGGATCCCAGATGACCCAGGCCGACACGTTGCCGCGTTCGAAGGCGGCGCGCGCGTCGGCCGGCGTCAGATACGCCGGCTCGATATCGCGCATCGACAGGCCGTTGTGCGTCAGCGCCTCCAGCAGCAGGTAATGCGCGCCGGCCCCCTTGGCAAAGGCCACCTTGTGGCCCTTCAATTGCGCGATCGATGTCAGCGACGAGTCGCGCGGGACGACGATTGCCTGCGCCGTCGGCGACGGCGTCTCGATCGCGTAGTAGGTCAGCTTCGCGCCGGCGGCCAGCGCGAACGGCGGCACCGCGTCGGCGACATCGGCGCTAAGGTCGAGCCCGCCGACATTGAGCGCCTCGAGCAGCGGCAGGCCCGAGGTGAATTCGTGCCAGGACACCGAGACGCCAAGCGGTGCCAGCGCCCTCTCCAGCGTGCCGCGCGACTTCAGCAGAATCATCAGCGTCGACGACTTCTGATAGCCGATCCGCACGGATTCCGGCTTGCCGGCCGGCTGAGCGCGGGCGGCGCCGGCCAGGCTCCATGCCGCGATGCCGGCCCCGGCCAGCAGCAACTGTCGACGCTTGCCTTGCATTCTCATTGTCCTCATAGCGTGGCGATCGACACCTCGGTCGACTTGACCAGCGCGATCACCTCCTTGCCGACGGCAAGCTCCAGCTCCTTGACCGAGCGGGTCGTGATCACCGAGGTCACGACCAGCCCGCCGGCGGTCTCGACATCGATCTCGGAGACGACCGGTCCTTCGATGATTTCCCGGATCTTGCCGCGGAACTGGTTGCGTACGTTGATGGCGTGAATCGTCATGACAGGTTCCTGTTGGATGGAATGGGACAAGGCTGGCTCAGACCGACCAGCGCACGCGTTCTGCGGGCCACGGCTCGGCCACGGCCGACAAGGACGCCGCGCGCGCCAGCTCGGCTTCGCGCTCGCGCAATTCGCGCGCGCGGGCGGCAACGTGCTGCACCGAGCGGTCGAGTCGCTCGACGATGTCGCCAACCGCCGTGTATCCCCCTTCGGGACGCGAGGGCAACTGCTGGTCGGTGGCGTAGATGCCGTCGAGAATGTCCCGGGCGCCGAGCGCAGACAGCACCGGCTTGAGCGCGTAGTCCAGCGCCAGCAGATGCGCGGGACTGCCGCCGGTGGCCAGCGGCAGCACGGTCTTGTCGCGCAGCCCGTCCTGCGGCAGCAGATCGAGGAAGGCCTTCAGCACGCCGCTGTACGAGGCCTTGTAGATGGGCGTGGCGACGATCACAAGTTGCGACTCGCCGACCGCGCGCACCGCCTCCTGCAGACGGGCGTCGCCGAAATCGGCCTGGGTCAGCGCCTGCGCGGGCAGATCGCGCGGCCGGATCGATCGGTAGGAGGACGTGAATGCGTCCAGCCGCGAGAGCGCGAGCTCCAGCAGGTAGGCCGAACGCGAAGGCGTGGAAGGACTGCCGAGAATGCCGACGATGTTCATCAGAGATCAGAGGGTTGCCAATGCGCTGGTCTGCGCGTCGTGGTCAGGGGATTCGATGGCAGGCTGGCGCAACACCCGCCGGAGCACGCGCTCTTCGATCGCCGCGAAGGCCGGCGCGCCGTGGCTGCGCGGCCGCAGCAGCGGCACGCGTTCGTCGAAGGCGATACGGTGGTCTTCGATCAGCAGCACGCGGTCCGCCAGCGCGACGGCCTCGGCCACATCGTGCGTGACCAGCAGCGCGGTGAAGCCGTGCGCGAGCCACAGGCGTTCGATCAATTGCTGCATCTCGATGCGGGTCAGCGCATCGAGCGCGCCGAGCGGCTCGTCGAGCAGCAGCAGGCGCGGGCGATGCACCAGCGCACGGGCGAGCGCGACGCGCTGGCGCTGCCCGCCGGAGAGCACCGCGGGCCAATCGTTGGCGCGTTCGGCCAGCCCAACCTGGGCCAGCGCTTCGCGCGCGCGCTCGCGGCCCTCCCGTCCGGGCAGGCCCAGCGCGATGTTGTCCAGTACGCGCTTCCACGGCAGCAGTCGCGCGTCCTGGAACATGATGCGGGTGCCGGCGTCATGGCCGTCCCGCGGCCGGCCATCGAGTGCAATGCGTCCGCCGCTCGGGCGCTCGAGCCCGGCGACCAGACGCAGCAGCGTGCTCTTGCCGCAGCCGCTGCGTCCGACGATGGCGACGAAATCGCCGGGCGCGATGCGCAGATCGATGTGCTGCAGCACCGCGCGGCCGCCATAGGCTTTGTGCAGGCCGGTGATGGCGACCTCGGTACCGCGCGCGCCGCCGGTACTGTCCTCGACATGGCGCGGCGCCGCCCGCGGGGCCGGTTCGCTGTCCTCCCTGCCCGCACGCCGCAGCGGCAGATGTTGTTGCATGGCATGCATCGCATGAACTCCGTTGATGAAGGGCCGATGAGCGGATGAATCGATCGGGGTCAGGCTTTCGCGACGGTCTGATAGCCCGGATGCCAGCGCAGCCACCAGCGCTCCAGCCCCTTGGCCAGCAAATCGGCCAGCTTGCCCAGCAGCGCATAGAGCAGGATGCCGACCAGCACTACATCGGTCTGCAGGAACTCGCGCGCGTTCATCGTCAGGTAGCCGATGCCGGCCTGCGCGGAGATCGTTTCCGCGACGATCAGCAGCACCCACATCAGCCCCAGCGAGAAGCGCAGGCCGACCAGAATCGACGGCAGCGCGCCGGGCAGGATCACCTGCCAGTACAGCGCCCAACCGGACAGCCCGTAGCTGCGCGCCATCTCGATCAGGCCCTTGTCGACCGAGCGGATGCCATGGAAGGTGTTCAGATAGATCGGAAAGAACACCCCAACCGCGACCAGGAACAGCTTGGCCGCCTCGTCGATGCCGAACCACAGGATCACCAGCGGAATCAACGCGAGCGCCGGGATATTGCGCACCATCTGCAGGCTCGAATCGAGCAGCGTCTCGGCGGTGCGGAAGGTGCCGTTCAGCAGGCCGAGCAACAGCCCGAGGCCGCCGCCGATCGCCAGTCCGGCCAGTGCGCGCCAGGCGCTGACGGCGGTGTGCTGCCACAACTCGCCGGACAGCGCCAGCGTGCGGAATGCCGCGACGACGGCCAGCGGCTCGGGCAGCACGCGGCTCGACAGCCAGCCGCTGCGCGAGGCCGACTCCCACAGCAGCAGGATCAGCGCAGGCACCAGCCAGGGCAGGCCCCGGCGTAGAACGGATGCGGTCCAGCCGTGCGGCAGCGGCGTGCGCACCGGCACGGCGGCATGGAGGTCGGCCGCCAGCGCGGCACCGCTTTTCGAGGGATTCGGCATGGCGTTCAACTCGCGGATTGTTGGGCGGACCGAGGCGCGGACTGCGGAGCGAGCCGCCCTGCCCCGGACGGCACGATGGTATTGGCGACGATCTCGCCGAACGGCCCGGTCAGCACGCGCTGCGCGGCCTCGCGCTGCGCCAGCGGCAGCAGCGGGAACACCAGCTCGGCAAAGCGATGCGCCTCCTCCAGATGCGGGTAGCCGGACAGGATGAAATACTCGAGGCCGAGTTCGGCGTACTCCTTGATTCGTGCGGCCACCTGCTCGGGATTGCCGACCAGCGCAGTGCCCGCGCCGCCGCGCACCAGCCCCACGCCAGCCCACAGGTTCGGCGCGATCTCCAGGCCCTGCCGCACGTCGTGCCTGTTGAAGCGGCCGCCGTGCAGCTCGGCCATGCGGCGCTGTCCCACCGAATCCATCGCGGCGAACTTGCGCTGGGCCGCGGCAACGATGTCTTCGTCCAGGTGCGACACCAGTTCGCTGGCCGCGCGCCAGGCCTCTTCCTCGGTCTCGCGCACGATCACATGCAGCCGGATGCCGAAACGCAGCTTGCGGCCGAGCGCGGCGGCGCGTGCGCGGACGTCGGCGATCTTCTGCGCCACCCCCTGCGGCGGCTCGCCCCAGGTCAGATAGGTATCGACCTGCTCGGCGGCAAGGTCGTGCGCCTCGGGCGACGAGCCGCCGAAGAACAACGGCGGATAGGGCCGGCTGATCGGCGGATACAGCGCCTTGGCGCCCTCGACGCGCAGATGCTCGCCGGCAAAGTCGAACGATTCCCCATCGTGGCTGCGCACCAGAATCTCGCGCCAGATCGTCAGAAATTCGCGCGACAGCGCATACCGGTCGCGATGCGACAGGAACAGACCATCGCCTTCCAGTTCTTCGGGATCGCCGCCGGTCACCAGATTGACCAGCAGACGCCCGCCCGACAGCCGGTCCAGCGTGGCCGCCATGCGCGCGGTCTGCGACGGCTGCATCAGGCCGGGGCGCAGCGCCACCAGAAACTTGAGCCGGCGCGTCGCATCGATCAGGCTGGAGGCCAGGATCCACGAATCCTCGCAGGAGCGGCCGGTGGGCAGCAGCACGCCCTCGTAGCCAAGGCTGTCGGCGGCGATGGCGACCTGCTTGAAGTAGTCGAAGGTCGCGGCGCGCGCGCCCCTGGCGGTGCCCAGGTAACGCGAGTCGCCATGCGTAGGCAGGAACCACAGGACTTTCATCGGGCATCTCCGGCGTTGGTTGCGCCGCGCTGCGCGACGGCGTCCCGTTTGGACGGCAAGGCGTCGGCAATGCGGATCGGCCTGGGAATCAGCTTCAGCGCGTGGAAGGTATCGGCAATCTGCTGCTGTTGCGCGGCAACGGCCGGCGTCAGCGGCGCGACGCCGAACTGGCTGCGATTCAGCGTCCGCTCGACGATGTCGACGTCCAGCCCCTGCTGCGGGGCGATCAGCGCCGCGGCGGCACGGGTATCGGCCTTGAGGCGCTGGCCCTGACGCGCGAGTTCATCGAACAGCGTTTCGACGATCTGCGGCTTCTGCGTGGCGAAGCGGCGCGCGGCGAGGTAATACGCGTAGTTGTTGACGAGGCCGCTGCCGTCGGCCAGCACACGCGCGCCGATCTGCTTCTCGGCGGCCGCAAGGAAGGGATCCCAGATGACCCACGCATCGACGGCGCCGCGCTCGAACGCCGCACGCGCATCGGCGGGCGCCAGATAGACCGGCTGGATGTCGGTGACCTTCAGCCCGGCCCTCTCCAGCGCCTTGACCAGCAGGTAGTGGACGTTCGAACCCTTGTTCAGCGCGACCTTCCTGCCCTTCAGATCGGACACCGAGCGCAGCGGCGAATCGCGGCGCACCACGATGGCCTCGGCCTCGGGCGCAGCGGGGTCGAAGCCGATATAGACAAAGTCGGCGCCGGCCGCCTGCGCGAAGATCGGCGGCGCTTCGCCGACGAAGCCGACATCGACGGCGCCAACGTTCAACCCCTCGAGCAATTGCGGACCGGCCGGAAACTCGACCCATTTGACTGTCGTACCCAGCGGCGCCAGCCGGCGTTCGAGCGACTGCTGCGATTTGAGCAGCACCAGCAGGCTGGCCGACTTCTGATAGCCGATACGCAACGTGTCGGCGGCTGGCTGGGCCAGCGCGGAACCGGCGGCAACGGCCGCCGCACTGCATGCAACGGCGAGCGCCGCCAGCCCGCGCAGGCCGCGGCGGAAGATCGAAAGCGTCATGGCTTGATGGACCGGTGATCGGAGTAGCCCCGACGATAGCCCGACGGGGCGCCATGACAAACGAAGCGTTTCGGATTTCGATACGCGGTCAGCGCATGTGGGATGCGCGCGCCTCGAAGGCAAGGCCCGCACCATCGATGCGGCGCGGGCCCGTCTCAGCGCAACTGCGCCCCCAGGCCACCGGCTGCCGCGCGCGCTTGAGGCGACCGGCACACCGTGTCCTCCCAGGGCGTAGGCGTCCGGCCCGGCGTGCCCAGCCACCGCGACAGCAAGCTCGGACTCGCCGATTTCGCCGGCGTCACCGTGCGCATCCGGGCCGGCGCCGCGACGGTCTGCCCAGGCGCCAGCACCACGACGTTGGCCATCATGCCGCCGTCCTCGTGCCCGACGATATGGCAGTGGAACACGAAGCGGCCCACCATCAGCGGGTTGGTGAACGGAATCACGATCTTGACCTCGCCCGGCACGCCGTTCTGCTGGTATGGCAGGTCGATGACGTCGCGCATGCCGGTCTCGTCGATATCCTGCTGATTGATCGACGTCACCAGAAAGTCCAGCTGATGGATATGGAACACGTGGCGCTCGCCGCTGACGTTCTGCACGGTCCACTCTTCCACGTCGCCAAGATTGACCGTGACATCGTCGCGGGCGGGGTCGTACTGCTTGCCGTCGATGAAGAACGTATTGCCGTCGGCGGACTCGGAGAACACCACCGTGCGACGGCGCGTGATCGGCATCGCGGCGACCTGCGCCGGCGTCAGCGTATCGACATCGACGGCCGGGTCCGCCAGCGCGCTGCGCAGCGTCGCGGTGTCATGCCGTGGGCCTTCGACGATCAGCGTCGCCAACTGAACCTCCGGGTTGGGATCGCCCTGCGGGCCGGTATCGACCGCCAGCGTGCGGATCGCGTAGCGCCCAGGCACGTCGGGAGCCTGGATGATCGCGGTCGAGCGCGCCCCCGGCGGCAGAAACAGCGCGGCGCGGCGCTCCGGTGCGGCGCGCAGATTGCCGTCGCGGCTCAGCTCCCACAGCGGAACGCCATCGATCGCGACATGGAAATAGGCGTCGGCGCCCACATTGCCCAGATGCCAGACCTGCATCTCGCCGGGCCGCATCCGCAGCACGCCGCCCAGCACGCCGTTGATGGTCTTGGTCAGCGGCGCGCTGTCGTCGGCGCCCGGCAGCTGCATGTCCTTGAGCAGGAAGTAGCGCTCCGGCAGCCGTGCAAAGGCCGGGAAATGGTCGAGCACGCCGTCGATCACCAGCATCCCCGACATGCCGCTGAGGATCTGCGGTTCGACCAGCCCATGCGGGTGCGGGTGGTACCAGTGGGTGCCCTGCGGGTGCGTGGCCGGGACCTCCCAGCTGTACTGGTAGTCCGCGCCGTTGGCGATATGCAGGAAGATGTCGTCGGCCGGCGCCTTCGGCGAGATCGACATGCCGTGGTAGTGCAGATTGGTCTCTTCGGGACCGTCGATCTGCACATCGGCCTTGCCGATCCGATTTCGCAGCGTCAGCTCGAGCTGCTCGCCGCGCCGCAGCTTCAATACCGGCGGCACATAGGTATCGTTGAAGACATTGGAGACGAAGGTCTTGCCGGCCACGGTGACCCTGGCGGGCGCCTGGCGCAAGGTCATGCGCAGCGTACCGTCCCGCGCCGTCGCGACCTCCGGTTCGGGAATGGCGATCGCGCCATCGCCGTCTCCGCCACCTCCGCAGCCTGCCAGCGTCCCCACGGCCAGTGCCGCGCCTGTTGCAACTGCACGGACCTGGGCCATCGCAGCCTTTGCGAAACGAGCCATGGCGACCTCCTGCCATCGAGGCCTGCGCGACCGGATCGCAGGCGGGACAAGTCCTCATGTTAGGACATGGCACCGCGACATGGCAGGCGAAGCGCAGCCGGGCTGCCGCCCCGGCGCAACGCTACGTCGCGCGGGCCGTGCGTCGCGGCGCGGGCCTCCTCATCGAGCCGCCGCATCCGGGACAGCAGGTCCCTGGCGCGCGAGCAGCTCGCCAATGGCGCGACCATGGCCGAGCTGCTCGAACTGCAGGACACGCTGGCGCGCTACGGCCTGCATTGAGCCAGGCCGGCCGAAGCCGCGCCTGGTGCGCGCTGCATGCGCAGGGTCGTGACGAGCGCCGCCAGCGTCAGCGTACCGGCGATCAGCAGCGTGGCATGCAGCCCCGCCGCGTCGACCGCGATGCCGCCGAAGAACGAGCCCAGCGCGATGCCGAGGTTGAATACCGACACCAGCAACGCGGTCGCGGCTTCGATGCCGGCGATGCCGTCGGCGGCGCGCAGCATCCAGCTTTGGACCGACACCGACACCGCGCCGTACGACAGCCCCCAGCACAGCAGCAACACCGCACCGCCCGTCATGCTGCCGCCGAATGCCGCGTACAGCAGCAGCGTCGCGCTCAACGCCAGCGCCACGGCCAGCAGCGCGCGTCCCGGATGCCGTCCGGCGAGCGGCCCGGCGGCGAAATTGGCCGTCATGCCGGCCACGCCGTAGCCGAACAGCAGCACGCCGATCCAGCCGGGACCGAAGCCCGATACCTGCTGCAGCAAGGGCCGCACGAAGGTGTACGCCATGAAGTGGCCGGCCACCAGAAAGAAGGTCACCGCCAGACCCAGCCGAACCCCGCGATTGCCCAATTGCGCCACCAGCCGCTGACGCGAGCCGTGCGCGGTGGCCCGCAGCGGCGGCAGCGTGGCGATGTTCAGCACGAAGATCAATCCGCTGCAGACCGCCATCGCGGTAAAGGCCGCGCGCCAGCCGACCAGTTCGCCCAGCCACGCCCCCAGCGGCACGCCGACGACCGAGGCCACCGACACGCCGCCGAAGATGATCGCGGTGGCCCAACCCACCGATGGCGCGGCCACCAGCCGCGGCGCCAGGCCGCCGGCCACAGACCAGATGCCGCCGATGCAGAAGCCCACCACCGCCCGCGCCGCCAGCAACCAGGCCAGCGTCGGCGCGAGCGCGCACAGCACGTTCGCGCCCGCCAATATCAGCAGCAGCGCGGCCAACAGGTGCCGGCGATCGATCGAGCCCGCGCCGGCAACGATCAGCGGGGCAAACAGCACCGCCAGCAAGGCGGGCGCGGACAGCATCAGGCCGGCGCTGCCGGCCGACACCTGCAGGCTCTGCGCGATCGGCGTCAGCAGGCCGACCGGCAGCATTTCGGTGGTGACGACGCCGAAGGTGGCGAGGCCGACCGCGGCGACCGCGGGCCAGCGGTTATGCGCGGCCTCGTCGGAAAGCGGGCGTGGCTGCGCGAGATGGGAATCGTCGTGTTTCGTTGGATGGATCTGGGTCATTGGCAATCGCTCCGTCGGACGCGGCGGCTGGTCGACTCATGCTCGAATTGCGCTCGATACGCCGGGCCGCCCGCGTGTCCGGCAAGCGTAATCGGTGCCAATGCGGTGATAAAGTAGCCAACTTTCGCAACACTGGGGACGAATCGTGCCTAATGGGGAAGGCATCGCGCTCGATCACCTCGGCGACGTGCGCGCCTTCGTGCAGGTCGCGCAGGCGCACAGCTTCACGCTGGCGGCGCAGCGGCTGGGGATTTCCCGCTCGGCGGTCGGCAAATGCATCGGCCGGCTGGAATGCGGGTTGGCCGCGCGCCTGCTGCAGCGGACCACGCGCAGCGTCAGCCTGACCGACGAGGGCCGGCTGTTCTACGAGCATGCGGTGCGCATCCTCGCCGAGGTCGACGAAGCGCAGGCCGCGCTGGCCTGGCGCAACGAGGTGCCGCGCGGCCGGCTGCGCATCGATCTGCCGGTCACGCTCGGGCGCCTGCATATCGTGCCGATCCTGCGCCGGTATCTGGCCCAATGGCCCGAGCTGTGGGCCGAGGTCAGCTTCTCCGACGAGTACAGCGATCTGGTGCGCGACGGCATCGACCTGGCGATTCGCGTCGGCGGCGAGCACGACAGCGGGCTGATCCGCCGGGTGCTGGCGCCCCACCGGCTGGTGACCTGTGCCACGCCGAGCTATCTGGCCAGGCACGGCACGCCTGCCACGCTCGACGATATCGCGCGGCACGACACCATCGTCTATACCCACGCCGGCATGGCAACCCCGTGGCGCTATACCGTCGACGGCCGCGAGTGCAACCTGGCGATCGAGGGCCGCTGGCGCATGAACAATACCGAGGCGATGCGCGACCTGGCGCTGGCCGACGCGGGACTGGTGCAGATCGCGGCTTTCCTGGTCGGCGCGGATCTGCGGGCCGGTACGCTGGTGCCGGTGCTGGAGGCATTCACCGGTCCGGGCGCGCCCGTGTGCGCGGTCTATCCGAACCGGCGCCATCTGTCGCCGAAGGTGCGCCGGCTGATCGACGAGATCGATCGCGCATGGGCGGATGGGGCGCCGTGGAATTGAATTGCGCGAGGCGCGCTCAGCCCTCGCCCAGCAGCCCCTGCGCATCCAGAATCGCGTAGGCGATCTCGGGATGGCGCTCCAGGCAGCGCCGGATCGCGGCCGGAATGGTTTGCCGGGTCTTCTTGCACAACCCCAACTGTTCGGCCAGTTCGATGTTGAAGCCCCGCACGGTACGCACGCCATGAATGCTCGGCTCGATCGTCACCGTGATGCCGAGCAGCTCGTGCATTTTCTGCTGCATGCGACGCAGGTCGTCGAGCGTCTGCACGTCCTCCAGCCGCGCGATCAGCCGCTTTTCTTCCTCCTTGGTCAGCCGCAGCACGCGGATGTCTGCCTGCGGATTTTCGAGCAGCTGTTCGCGCCCGCAGACGCAGGCCCCGGGCGGACACTCCTTGCGGATCGGAAAGGGGGCGTTCATGTCGACGCGGATCGAGGCCGGTGTTGCGCGATGGTGGCGATGGTGGTGATGGTGGTGATCGGGGCGATGGCGCGGTGCTGCGCGATGGCGCGGTGCTGCGCGATGGCGGCGAGACGCACGACAAAGCCCAGGCGAAGCAAAGGCCGCATGGGAGCGGCGTGCCCGCAGCCGGGGGCATTATAGCGGGCGACAGCGATCCCCCGCGCCGGCGCCCGGGGCAGTACAATGCCGTCCGTTTCCACCGCTTACCGCCGTCCGGCCCCTCCCGCCGGCGCGGCGCCGACGCTCTCCCTCATGTCAAATCTGATCGTGCATGGCGGCACGCCACTGCGTGGCCGCATCGTACCCTCCGCCAACAAGAACGCCGTGCTGCCGGTGCTGTGCGCCACCCTGCTGACCGACCAACCGGTGCGGTTGCACGGCGTGCCCGACATCACCGACGTGCGCAAGATCCTCGATATCTTCCGCACGCTCGGCAGCGATGTCCGCATGGACCACGACAGCGGCACGCTGGACCTGCATCACCGCGATACCGTCTTCGACCCGGCCCGCCACCACCTGCCCGAGGAGATGCGCTCCTCGATCATGCTGGTGCCGCCGCTGCTGAGCCGCTTCGGCGTCGCGCGGCTCGAGGACAACGTCAAGGGCTGCACGCTGGGCGTGCGCGAGATCGACCCGCACGTCGAGATCTTCCGCCGCTTCGGCGGCGAGGTCGAACGCGCGCAAGGCTCGCTGCTGCTGCACAGCGACGGCCCGCTGCGTCCGATCGACCATTGGCTCGACTACGCCTCGGTCACCACCACCGAGAATTTCGTGATGTGCGCGGCCGCGGCCGGCGGCACCTCGACGCTGACCAACGCCGCTTCCGAACCGCATGTGCAGGAATTCTGCCGCTTCATGACGATGATGGGCGCGCGCATCGACGGCATCGGCACTTCGCGTGTGACCGTGCATGGCGGCGAGAAGCTGGGCGGGGGCGAGTTCACCTTCGACGAGGACTTCCACGAGATCACGACGTTCCTCGCGCTGGGCGCGATCACCAATGGCGATGTGGTGGTGCGCAATGGCGCGCCGGAAAACTTCCCGCTGATCGATCGCACCTTCGAGAAGTTCGGCGTGCGCATCGTGCACGAGGATGGCTGGTCGCGCGCGGAGCGCTCGGGCCCGCTGCAGGTGCAGACCCCCTTTACCAGCAATGTGCTGACCAAGGTCGAGGCCGCGCCGTGGCCCTATTTCCCTGTCGACCTGCTGCCGATCTTCATCGCGCTGGGCGTACGGGCGCAGGGCAACGCGATGTTCTGGAACAAGGTCTACGACAGTGCGCTGGGCTGGACCAGCGAACTGTCGAAGTTCGGCGCCCATGTGTTCTCGTCGGACCCGCACCGCTTGATCACCTTCGGCGGCAACACGCTGGCGCCGGCCGTGGTGGAAAGCCCTTACATCATCCGCGTGGCCATCGCGCTGTTCATGGTCGCCGCCAGCATCGACGGCCGGTCGGAGATCCGCAATGCGGCGCCGATCCGGCGCGCGCATCCTCGCTTCGTCGAGAATCTGCGCAGCCTTGGCGTGCATGTGGAGTGGACCGACGGCGAGTAAGCCTGCAAGAAAAGCTCGGCCATCGAAGTATCACGTGGCGGCCCTAGGCCGCCACGTTGCCGTCTGCTACCGCTATTTCGCCCACCGCAGCACCAGCGGATCGAGCCGGCGCGCGATCGCAATCAGCTCCCGGCGGGTTTCCGGGTGCATCGGCGGCAAGGGGTGGCGCGGCGCTTCGCAGGCGATCACGCCGCCCTCCTTCATCAGCGCCTTGGCCGCCAGCATGCCCGCCTGCCGGTTTTCGTGGTTGATCAGCGGCAGCCAGCGCTGGTACAGCGTGAAGGCCAAATCGGCATCGCCCTGGCGGTGCGCCTCGATGATCGGCCGGATGCCGTCCGGGAAACCGCCACCGGTCATCGCACCGGTCGCGCCGGCCTCCAGGTCGGCCAGCAGCGTGATCGCCTCCTCGCCATCCCACGGCCCTTCCACCGCGTCGCCGCCGAGCCGGATCAACTCGCGCAGCTTGTTGGCCGCGCCCGGTGTCTCGATCTTGAAGTAGGCCACCTGCTCGATCTCGCGGGCCATGCGTGCGAGAAACGGCGCCGACAGCACGGTGCCGCTGGCCGGCGCGTCCTGGATCATGATCGGGATGCCGATCCCATCGGACAGCCGCGCGTAGAACTCCTGGATCTGCGCCTCCGGCACGCGGAAGGTGGCGCCATGGTAGGGCGGCATCACCATCACCATCGCGGCGCCCATCTGCTGCGCGCGCCGGCTGCGCTCGATGCAGACGTCCGTACTGTAGTGCGTGGTGGTGACGATCACCGGCACCCTGCCGCGCACATGCTCCAGCACGGTCCGCGTCAGTACCTCGCGCTCGTCGTCCGACAGCGCGAACTGCTCGGAGAAGTTGGCCAGGATGCAAAGGCCGTCGGAGCCGGCATCGATCATGAAATCGACCGCGCGCTTCTGGCTCTGCAGATCGAGCTCGCCGGTTTCGGTAAAGGTGGTCGGCACCACCGGGAAGATGCCGCGGTAGCGCGGCGACGTGTAGGTGCAAGACATATGCGGGACTGCCGTATCAGCGTGGCGTGCGCGGCTCGAGTGCGGCGCGTACCACGAAGGTCATGATCACCGCGAACACCAGCATCGCGGCGAGGAAATAGAGGCCGGCGGCGAGGCTTCCGGTCGCGTCCTTGATCAGGCCGATGCCGTAGGGACCCAGATAGCCGCCCAGGTTGGCCAGCGAATTGATGGTGGCGATGCCGACCGCGGCGCTGGCGCCGGTCAGGAACTGGCCCGGCAACGCCCATACCACCGCCTGGATCGAATAGATCGAGAACGCCGTCAGGCAGATGAACAGGAACTGCAGCGCCGGAGTCTGGACCCAGGCGCTGGCCGCCAGCGTCAGCGCCGCCACGCCCGAAACCACCACGATATGCCAGTAGCGCTCGCCCTTGCGGTCCGAATGGCGCGGCACGAGGTAGAGCCCCACCACCGCGAACAGATACGGCACCGTCGACAGCAGCCCGGTATTGGCATCGGTGACGCCGAACTGCTTGATGATGGTCGGCAGCCACAGCGACAGCCCGTAGATGCTCAGCGGAAACGGCAGAAACAGCAGCGACAGCAACAGCACGCGCTTGTCCTTCAGCGCCTTGAGCGGATTGCCGTGCGACTCCAGCGCGAAGGTCTTCTGATCGGCGGCGAGCTCGCGCTCGATCCAGGCGCGATCGCGCGCCGACAGCCACCTGGCATCGGCCGGCGACTCGGGCACCAGCCGCAGCGTCGGCAGGCACAGCAGCACCGCCGGCAGGCCGCTGACGACGAACAGGGTCTGCCAGTTCGACAGGCCGAACAACCCCGGCGTCGACAGCACCCAGCCGGCGATCGGCCCGGTGATGATCAGCGCGATCGGCTGCGCCAGCACCAGCAGGCCGATGATGCGCGCGCGATGCCGCATCGGAAACCACTTGGTCAGGAAGTACAGGATCCCGGGATAAAGGCCGGCCTCGGCGGCGCCGAGCAGGAAGCGCAGCACGTAGAAGGTGGCGGCGTTGTGAATCAGCGCCATCGCCATCGTGATCAGCCCCCAGGTCAGCAGGATGCGCGCGAACCAGCGGCGGGCGCCGAAGCGCTCCAGCGCCAGATTGCTGGGCACCTCGCACAGGAAATAGCCGATGAAGAACAGCCCGGCGCCAAGGCCATAGGCGGCATCGCTGATGCCGACCGCCGCGTTCATATGCAGCTTGGCGAAGCCCACCACCGAGCGGTCGATGTAGGCGACCACATAGATCAGCGCGAGAAACGGGATCAGCTTGCGGGTCAGCATGCCGATGATGCGCGACTCTTCGGCCGGCGCGGTATCGGCCGGCTCGTGCGGCAGCGGCACGGGCTGCGGCATGGACTGCGGCACAGGCTGATCCAGCCCGGCCGTGGTATGGCTGTTCATGTTGGTGGTCTCCTCACATTGTTCTGAAAATCGGGATGGCCTCGCGGCCGAAGCATCAGGCTTGCGCAGGCCCTGCCTCCGGCTTGCCGCCGACACGGCGCCGCAGGCCGAGCGGATTGCCGTCGCGCAGCGCCTCGGGCAACAGCGCATCGGGCAGATTCTGGTAGCAGACCGGACGCAGGAAGCGCTCGATCGCCGCGGTGCCGACCGAGGTGCTGCGCCCGTCCGACGTCGCCGGGAACGGACCGCCGTGCACGATCGCGTCGCAGACCTCGACGCCGGTCGGAAAGCCGTTCGCCAGAATGCGGCCGGCCTTGCGCTCGAGCACCGGCAGCAGCGTGCGGGCCGCGTCGTGATCGGCATCGTCCAGATGCAGCGTCGCCGTCAGCTGCCCCTCGCCCTGCTCCAGCACCTCTCGCAACTGCTCGGCATCCTTGCATTCGACCAGCACGCTGCAGGGCCCGAAGCACTCCTCGGCCAGGCGCGCGTCGGCCAGCAGATCGGCGGCGTGCACGCGGAACAGGCTCGCGGTGGCGCGGCCCGGCGTGTGGGTACCTTGCGCGACCGTGGCAACCGCCGGATGCGAGGCCAGGCGTTCGACGTCTTCCGCATAGGCGCGCGCGATGCCCGCGGTCAGCATCACGCCGGCGGGCACGGCGGCGATCGCGCTGGCCGCGGCCGCGACGAAGCGCTCGAACGCTTCGCCGCCAACCGCCAGCACCAGTCCCGGATTGGTGCAGAACTGACCGCAGCCCAGCGTCACCGAGGCGACGAAGTCGCGCGCCAGCGCTTCGCCGCGCCGTGCCAGTGCGGCAGGCAGCAGGATATTCGGATTGACGCTGCTCATCTCGGCATACACGGGAATCGGTGCGGGCCGCGCCGCGGCGATCGCCATCAGCGCCAGGCCGCCGCGCCGCGAGCCGGTGAATCCGACCGCCTGGATGGCGGGATGCGCGACCAATGCCGCGCCGACCTCGTGGCCGGCATCGAACAGCAGCGAGAAGACGCCTGCGGGCAGACCCGCCGCGGCCACGGCGGCCTGCACCGCGCGGCCGACCAGCTCCGACGTGCCCGGATGCGCGGGATGGGCCTTGACTACCACCGGGCAGCCCGCCGCCAGCGCCGATGCGGTATCGCCGCCGGCGACCGAGAATGCCAACGGGAAATTGCTGGCGCCGAACACCGCGACGGGACCGATGCCGATCCGTCGCAGACGCAGATCGGTGCGCGGCGGCTGCCGCTGCGGCAGCGCCGGCTCGATGCGCGCATCCCAGGCGTCGCCGCTGCGTACCAGCGCCGCGAACATCCGCAGTTGGCCGGTGGTGCGGGCGCGCTCGCCTTCGAGCCGGGCGCGCGGCAGGCCGGTCTCGTCCATCGCGCGCAGGATCAGTGCATCGCCGATCGCCTCGATGCGGGCGGCGATATCGTCGAGAAAGGCGGCGCGGGCTTCGTCCGGCAGCGCACGGTAGGGGTCGAAGGCCCCGGCGGCCAATACGCAGGCCCGCTCGACCTCGGCGTTCGAGGCGCCGTAAAAAACAGGTTCGGCGATCGTTTCACCGCTGGCCGCATGGACTGCGTGGAAGGCCTCGCCGCTGCCGCGCAGCGCGGCGGCGCCGATCAGCAGATTGCCGGTCAATGGCATTGCGTGTTCTCCTGGTTGCCGTTCATGGTTGGCGCACCGCGTCCGCTCAGTGAGAGTGGCGCGGCACATCAGCACCGCGGCAACCCACCAGGAAATCGAGATCGCAACCCTGATCGGCCTGCAGCACGTGGTCGACATAGAGCCGTTGATACCCGCCCTCGCCGGCCCGGCCCTCCGGCTTCGGCGGCCGGAACATCTCCATGCGGTCGGCCAGTTCCTCGGTCGAGATATCGAGATGCAGCGTGCCGGCCTCGCAATCGAGCTCGATCCAGTCGCCGTCGCGCACGGCCGCCAACGGGCCGCCCGCGGCAGCCTCGGGCGCGACATGCAGCACCACGGTGCCGTAGGCGGTGCCGCTCATGCGCGCATCGGAGATCCGCACCATGTCCTTGACGCCCTGGCGCAGCAGCTTCGGCGGCAGGCCCATGTTGCCGACCTCGGCCATGCCGGGGTAGCCCTTGGGCCCGCAGTTCTTCATCACCAGCACCGAGCTGGCATCGACCTCGAGCGATTCGTCGACGATGCGGGCCTTGTAGTGCTCCAGGTTCTCGAACACCACCGCGCGGCCGCGGTGCTTGAGCAGCGAAGGCGTCGCCGCCGAGGGCTTGAGCACCGCGCCGCGCGGCGCCAGATTGCCGCGCAGCACGCGGATGCTGCCGTCCGCGATCAGCGGACGATCGAGCGGGCGGATCACCTCGTCGTTGAAGTTGGGTGCGTCCTTGACGTTGTCCCACAACGTCCGGCCGTTGACGGTCAGCGCGCCCGGATGCGGCAGCAGGCCCCCCTCGCCGAGCCGGCGCAGCACCGCGGGCAGCCCGCCGGCGTAGTAGAACTCCTCCATCAGGAAGCGCCCCGACGGCATCAGGTCGACGATGGTCGGGGTATCGCGGCCGATGCGGGTCCAGTCCTCCAGTTCGAGCGGCACGCCGATACGGCCGGCGATCGCCTTCAGATGGATCACGGCGTTGGTGGAACCGCCGATCGCCGCATTGGTGCGGATCGCGTTCTCGAAGGCCTCGCGCGTCAGGATCTTCGACAGGCACAGCCCTTCCTTCGCCATCTCGACGATGCGGATGCCGGACATGTGCGCCAGCACGTAGCGGCGCGCATCGACTGCGGGAATCGCCGCGTTGTGCGGCAGCGTGGTGCCGAGCGCCTCGGCCATGCAGGCCATCGTCGACGCGGTGCCCATCGTGTTGCAGGTACCGGCCGAGCGCGACATGCCGGCCTCGGCCGACAGGAAGTGGTGCAGATCGATCTCGCCCGCCTTCAGCGATTCGTGCAGCTGCCAGACCGCGGTGCCCGAGCCGATGTCCTTGCCGTCGAGCTTGCCGTTGAGCATCGGCCCGCCGCTGACGACGATCGCCGGCACATCGCAGCTGGCCGCGCCCATCAGCAGCGCCGGCGTGGTCTTGTCGCAGCCTGCGAGCAGCACGACCGCATCGACCGGATTGCCGCGAATCGCCTCTTCGACATCCATCGCCGCCAGATTGCGCGTCAGCATCGCGGTCGGACGCAGATTCGATTCCCCATTCGAGAACACCGGGAATTCGACCGGAAAGCCGCCGGCCTCATAAACGCCGCGCTTGACGTGCTCGGCCAGCTTGCGGAAATGCGCGTTGCACGGCGTCAATTCCGACCAGGTATTGCAAATGCCGATGATCGGGCGGCCATCGAATTCATGATTGGGGATGCCCTGGTTTTTCATCCAGCTGCGGTACATGAAGCCGTTCTTGTCGGCAGTGCCGAACCATTGGGCAGAGCGGAGCTTGGGTTTTGAATCCGACATGGAAATTCCTGAATACGACGCCTGAATGCGGCGGGACGAACGCCGGCGCGCGGCACCTGCCGCACGGCACGAGGCGTCATCGGGATCGGGGCAGCTGAGGGTGTCTCCGGGCTGCGTCGCGTCTTTGGCGCGTGGTTTTGTTTTCGACAGGCGGCAGTGTACAAACCGATCGGATATCCTTCTAATGAAAATTCGCGCCATTGCGATATCGATTCAGATATCCGTGTTAACCCGATGCCGACTTCCCCACCCTGGTATATCCGTGCCCGTCTGAAGACCCGCCAATTGCTGCTGCTGGTGGCATTGGCAGAGGAAGCCAATATTCACCGCGCCGCAGCGGTTCTCAATATGACGCAGCCCGCCGCCTCGAAGCTGCTGCGCGAACTCGAGGAGATGCTGGGCGTGCCCCTGTTCGAACGGCTGCCACGCGGCATGCGGCCCACGCTGTATGGCGAGGCGATGATCCGCCATGCCCGGGCCGTGGTCGGCAGCCTCGATCAGGCGCAGCAGGAAGTGATGGGCCTGCGGGCCGGCCGGCTGGGCCATGTGGCGATCGGGGCGATCACCTCGCCGGCCGTCAAGCTGCTGCCGCCCGCAGTCGCGGCACTGAAGCGGGAGAACCCCGGCGTGCGCATCTCGCTGGAGATCGAGAACAGCAACGTGCTGCTGGAGCGCCTGGCACAGGACAAGCTCGATCTGGTCGTGGCCCGGCTGTTCGCCGAGCACGACAAGCTCCAGCTGCGCTACGAACCGCTCGCCGGCGAGCCGGTCTGCGTGGTGGCCCGCTGCGGCCATCCTCTGCTGGACGGCCCGGCGCTGTCACTGGCCGACCTCGAGCAGGCGGCGTGGATCGTGCCGCCGGCCGGCAGCGTGCTGCGCCACCGCTTCGACCTGATGTTCCAGCGCGCCAGCCTGTTGCCGCCGACCAATGTGGTCGAGACCGCCGCGCTGCTGTTCGTCACGCAGATGATCGAGCAGAGCGACATGCTGGCGGTACTGGCCGCCGATGTCGCCGAGTACTATGCGCGGCACGACATGGTGGCGATCCTGCCGCTGGACGTGCCCTGCCACATGGACGACTTCGGCATCATCACGCGTACCGACCGCCTGCTGTCCCCGGCCGCCACCCTGATGGTGGAGGCGCTGCGTGCCGCGGCACGCCGGGTCTATGCGGACGCCGATGGCCATGCCGCAAGCCTGCAGCATTGACCCTGCTTCGCGAGCCCCGAACTCATGGCACGACACCGTCACGCAATGGAACTGCCGTCCATCGGCAAACTGGACCGGTCCGCCGGACAGCTCGGCAGGCAGCTCTCGCGGTTATTGCGCGAGGCGATCCAGCGGGGGGAACTGAAACCGGGGGAGCTGCTGCCTTCCACGCGCCATCTGGCGAGCGCATTGGACGTGTCGCGCGGGATCGTGCTGGAGGCGTTCGAGCAGCTCATTGCCGAGGGTTATCTGGAAGCACAGGCCGGTGCCGGGACCAGAGTGGCAACAGCGTTATCGACCGCACGGCAGAGCAGCATGCCGGCCGGTCATGCCGACGAACCCTCGGCGCGCATGCTGCCGAACGCGCGTGCCCAGGCCTTCGCCGAGATCTCGAAGCAATTCGCGCCCCTGCCGCCAGTGCCTTTTGCGGTTTCGGTCCCGGTCGGTCCTGCGGCGCCGGACGACGTCTGGCGCCGCCTGGGAAATCGCACGCGAGCGCTGCGGGCGGCCGCGCCGGCCGGTTACGACGATCCGCAAGGCGTGCCCGCGCTGCGGGCGGCCATAGCGAACTACGTGCGCCGGGCGCGCTCGGTGCATTGCACACCGGAACAGGTGATCGTCACCACCGGCACGCAACAAGGGCTCTATCTGTCGTGCCAGGTACTGCTCGACGCCGATGACCTGGCATGGGTCGAAGATCCGGCCTACCGCGGCATCACCGGCATTCTGGAGAGCACCGGACACCAGGGCCGCATGGTTCGTGTACCGGTCGACGATTCCGGCCTGGACGTCGAGGTTGGCGTCGGGATGGCCGCGCACGCGCGCGTCGCCTTTGTCACGCCCTCGCATCAATATCCGCTTGGCATGCCGTTGAGCATGGCGAGAAGAAACGCGCTGCTGGCCTGGGCGCGCGCCAACGGCGCCTGGATCGTCGAAGACGATTACGACAGCGAGCTGCGTTACGTTGGGCACCCCTTCCCCTCGCTGCAGGGACTGGCGCCGGACCGCGTCGTGTATCTGGGGACCTTCAGCAAGATCCTGTTTCCTTCGCTGCGGCTCGGCTATGCCATTGTTCCACCCCCGCTGGTGCCGGCCTTTTGCGGGGCCCGCGTCCTGATCGATCGCCATTCGCCGAGCGCCGAGCAACACGTGCTGGCGGCCTTCATCGAAGAAGGGCACCTCGACCGGCATATCCGCCGGGTCCGGCTCGTGTACGCCGATCGGCGCCAGCATCTGATTGCCACCATCGACCGCTGGATACCGACGGAGCTCGCCTGGCTTCAGCCGCAGGATCAGGGCATGCATCTGGTACTGTGGCTCGCCGCAGGATTCGACGACGAAGCGGTTGCCGCCCTCGCGAGGCAGGCCGGCGTGTCCGTCAGGCCGGTCTCGCCGATGTATTCGACCGCCAACGCGCGCCCGGGCCTCGTGCTCGGATTGGGCGGCTACACCAACGAGCAGATCGAAGCTGCGGTGAAGACGCTGGCGGAGGTGCTGACATCCTCTGCCCGTGCCAGGGGCGCAGCCCGCGCGGACTGAAGCGGAATGCGCGCGGCGCCCGGCGCCGAATACTGGTCCATTGAAATACCTCGAAAATGGCTCTTTCCTGCGGTCGCCGACTGGCCGATCATCGAGCCGTCAATCATCGCGACGGACTCTCCGGTCGCCACCTCAACCCTATTCGAGCTTCGGAACCATGTACATCCCGCCCCATTTTGAAGTGCAGGACGTCGAGGCGCTGCATCGCCTGATTCGTGAGCATCCGTTCGGGATGCTGGTCACGCATGGCGCGAACGGCCTGGACGCCAACCATCTGCCGTTCGAGCTGGATCTGTCGACCGGACAGAACGGCACGCTGCGTGCCCATGTCGCCCGCGCCAATCCGGTCTGGAGGGACGTGCAGAACGGCGACGACGTGATGGTCGTGTTCCGGGCCGAGGATGGGTATATCTCGCCGACCTGGTACCCAAGCAAGCACGAGACCCACAAGCAAGTCCCCACGTGGAACTACCGGGTGGTCCATGCTCACGGCAGGATCGCCGTCCGCGATGAAGAGAAGTACGTCAGGGGCGTCGTCGCGCGTCTCACACGCGCTCACGAGGCATCCCGGCCTGAGCCGTGGAAGATGACGGACGCGCCGGCCGACTACATCGATACGATGCTGAAGGCCATCGTCGGGATCGAGATCGACATCACGCGGCTGGCCGGCAAGTTCAAGCTGAGCCAGAATCGCGAACTGCGCGACAAGGTCGGCGCGGCCGAAGCGCTCAAGCAGCAAGGCGACGTTGCGCTCGGCCAGGCGATGCTTGACGCCATCTGAGGCCGGCCGGAGAACTTGATGGACCAGCTTGACGGGCGACGCAACGACGCGGCGCAGACTTCGGGCAGCATCGAACCCTTGGACTACCGGAAATTCCGCGGCCTGGACCTGAATCTGCTGGTTGCCTTCGATGCGCTGGCCAGCCACCGCTCGGTCAGCGGCGCGGCGCGCCAGCTGTTTCTCGGCCAGCCCGCGGTCAGCCATATGCTGGCGCGCTTGCGGCGGCTGTTCGACGATCCGCTGTTCGTGCGCGGCGCCAAGGGCATGGAGCCGACCGCCAGGGCCAGGGCATTGATCGAACCGGTACGCGCGCTGCTGAACGATGCCTATGGCCTCGTGCGGCCCGCCGGCGAATTCGATCCTTCACTGGCGCAGGCGCGGCTGCGCATCGCGCTGCCGGAGCCGTTGGAGGCGATGCTGCTGCCGGTGCTGTGTGCCGCACTGGCGCGCGAGGCGCCGTCGATCCAGCTGGTGTCGCGAACCATGCCGGCCGCTCGCATGCCGGGCGCCCTCGACATGTGCGAGATCGATATGGCGGTCACCGGCGTGCCGCTGGCGACGAAGGACTGGCATCGCAGCGCGGACCTGCATCGTTGCCATCTCGTCTGCGCCCACGCGCCGGCACAACTGGCGCTGCCCGCCAGCGTCGCCGCCGACGAATTGCGCACGCTGCAGGCGATCGGCCTGTCGCATGCGAACGAACTCGGCTCAGCCAACAACGCCTTTCTGGGCCAATTGCAGCATGCCGGCGCCATGCCGACCGAAGTCGAAAGCCTGCTGACGCTGAGCCGGTTGCTGCAGACCGCGCCGGTGGTCGCGGTGTTGCCCGCGCTCGTCGCACCTCTCGTCATGCGGCAAGGAGCGCTCGCCTGCGTGCCGGTGCGCGGCACCGAGGACACGGTGGCAATCCGGCTGCACTGGCACAACGGTACCGACGGCGATCCGGTGCATCGCTATGTCCGCCGGCATCTGACCGACGCCTTCGCCGCCATGCTGCAGCAGGCCGAAGGCTGACATCCGGGCGCTTGCCGCCACCAGCAGGCGCCTATCGAAACGCCGCATGGCGGCCATCGATTCGTTCGATTTCCCCTGCCCGACGGCCCTGCCTATAGTCGTGCCACTTCAACCATGAGGCGGCATGCGACGATGCCGGGCCCACGATGACATTTCGGTTCTACCCCAGTTCGATCGCGCTGGCGATCGCGGCAGCAGCGCTGTCCGGCTGCGCCACCCGGCAAGGAGACGGCAACACCGGCGGCGTCACCAGCGCCGGCGATGCCCGCACGGCCCCTACGCCGATCGGCATGAGCCTCGGCGATATCAATCACCGGCATCCCATGCTGAATGACGGGCCCCGGCCGCGACCGAGCGCCCGGCAGAACGACCCCTTCGTCGATCGCTAGGCCGCGGAGCAAACGGCATGGCAACCGAAGCCAATGTCCCGGCCCCATCCAGCCGCTGGCCATCGCGGCGAGCGGTGCGCACCACGCTGGCGATCCTCTGCGCGCTGCTGGCGATCTACGGCGGGTATCGCTGGTGGCAGCACCGCCAACACACGGTCACCAGCGACAACGCCTATGTGCGTGCCGACGTCACCGCGGTGGCGCCGCGCGTGGCCGGCTATGTACGCGCCGTCGCGGTCGACGATAACCAGCCGGTCCGCGCCGGCGACGTGCTGTTCCGCATCGACGACGCCGACTATCTGGCGCGGGTCGGTCAGGCCGAGGCCGATGTGCTGGCGCGCCGCGCCGCGCTTGCGACGCTCGAGCGCCAGCACCGACTGCAGCAGGCGCAGATCCAGCAGGCCCTGGCGACGCTGCGCATTCGGCAATCGGCCACGCGCCGTGCCGAGCTTGATCATCGGCGCCACGCCTCGCTGCTGGAGGCCCACGCCAGCAGCCGCCAGACCTATGAACTGGCGCGCGCGGAGGCCGAGCAGGCGGCCGCGGCCGAGCAAGGCGCGGTGGCCCATCTCGATGCGGAGCGCCGACGCCTGGAGGTGATCGCCGCGCAGATCGAAGAGGGCAAGGCCGCCGAAGCGAGCGCACTGGCACGGCTCGAGCTGGCGCGCATCGATCTGGGCAATACCGTGGTGCGGGCGCCGGTCGACGGCATCGTCGGCAATCGGCAGATCCGCGTCGGGCGCTACGTCGAGCCCGGCACGCAGGCCCTGGCGCTGGTGCCGGTCGAGGCGTCCTGGGTCGTCGCGAACCTGAAGGAGACCGAGCTGCACCGCATCCGTGTCGGCAGCCCGGTGCGGATCGAGTTCGACAGCTATCCCGGCGTGCCGATCGACGGCACGGTGGCCAGCGTGTCGCCGGGCAGCGGCGCGCAATTTGCGCTGCTGCCGCCGGACAACGCCACCGGCAACTTCACGAAGATCGTGCAGCACGTGCCGGTCAAGATCGTGCCGACGCGCGGCGGCCCGCTGCACGGCAAGCTGGTGCCGGGACTGTCGGCCGTGGTGTCGATCGATACGCGAACCGGCGCGGCGGCCCCCGCAGCACCGCTGGCGCAGCGACTCGCGCAGGCCAGATGATGGGCCGGCGCTTCGCCATCCTGCTGGCCGCGGTGACGCTGCTGGCCCTCACCGACGCCATCAACAGCACGCTGATGATGGTCAATCGCGCTCATTTCGCCGGCGGTCTGCAGGCGACGCTGGACGAGGCGGCCTGGCTCAACATCCTGTACTTCGCCGCGAAGCTGGCCGGTTTCGTGGTCGCGGCCGCGGTCGCGCGCCGCTTCGGCGAGCCCACGGTGTTGCGGTGGTCCGGCGTGTTGCTGGTGGCCTCTACGGCGGCCGCATCGCTGCCGCTCGATCTGGCGATGCTGTGTGCCTGCCGGGTCGTGCAAGGCGCGAGCGCCGCGCTGATGCTCGCCACTGCTCAGGCGCTGCTGTTTCGCGATGCGCCGCCGCGCTGGACGCCGCTGAGCCAGGCCGTGTTCGCGCTGGCGACGGTGATGGCGCCGACCACGCTGGCGCCGCTGGCGCAGGGCTGGGTCACCGATCATGGGTCCTGGCGTCAGGTGTTTCTGGCGGGCGTGCCCTTCGGGCTGATGGGGCTGATGGGACTGATGGGACTGATGGGACTGGTGCTGCCGACGCTTCGTCGCGAACCCGCCCGCCCGTGCGGCGATGGGGCGGCCTCGGGGGCACCGTCCGCGCTCGATCCGATCGATATCGCGCTGCTGATCGTCGCGTCGGTCGCCACCGTCTTCGTGCTGCAGGAAGGCAATCGCCACGACTGGCTGCACTCGCCACGAATCGTGCAGGCCGGGCTGCTGGCGGCGACGACCCTGTTGCTGGCGGCATGGCGCCAGCGCCGGCGCGATGGCGCGCGCTGGCTGCAGGCGCGGCTGTTCCGCGATCCGCATTTTGCCTTCGGCTTCTGCGTCAGCTTCGTGGCCGGCTTCGCGCTGTTCGGCAGCGCCTTTCTGCTGCCCGCCTTCGCGCTCAATGTGCTGCGGCTGAGCCCGACCCATGCGGGCGATCTGCTGAGCTCGAGCGCGGCCACCGCTTCGCTGGGCCTGCTGCTCGGCGGCGCACTGGCGCAGTACACGCGCGTGGCGCCGTTCAAGCTGATCCCGCTCGGCATCGTGCTGTTCATGCTGGCGATGGGGATGCTGGCGTATGCCACCGCGTACAGCGGCTTGCCCGACATGACCCCGCCGCTGCTGATCCGCGGCTTCGGCCTCGGGCTGATGTTCATCTCGCTGACGCTGGTGACACTGGGCGGACTGCCGACCGAGCTGGCCTGCCAGGGCGCCGCGCTGTTCAACTTCGGCCGCCAGTTCGGCGGACTGATCGGCATCGCCTTTCTGCAGACATATCTGCATCATCGCCATGGCGCCGCGCGTACTGCGCTGGTCGAGACCCTGCCGGTGGGCGCGGACGTGCCGCTCGCCGCGGCGTCGACCGAATCGCCGATGGGCCAGGCACTGTCGCATATCGATTGGGCCATGGCGATGGGCGCCACGCTGGAACCGCTGCTGGAGCGCCAGGCCGGCGCGCTGGCCTTCAATGCCGGCTTTCTGTCGCTGGCGCTGCTGTTCGTCGTGGCGATTCCCGTGCTGCTGGCGATCAAGGGGGCGCTCGGCCGCTACGCTGGCGATACCGCCGCGCATTGACGGGATGGCGATCCGGCCCCGCGGCTACGTCGGCTCCACCGCCCTCGGCACATCGTGCGCCGGCGCGATCGCACGCTGCCATCGCACGGTGGCAAGGAGCGAGGCCAGCACGATCAGGCCGCCGCCGACCCAGCCGGACGGCGCGATCCGTTCGCCCAGCCACAGCCATGCGAACAGCGCGCCGAAGGCGGGCTCGCTGCCCATCAGCAACGCGACACGCGTCGGGCTGCTGCGCTTGATCGCGTAGTTCTGCGCGAAGAACGCGAACAGCGTGCAGGCGCCGACCAGGTACAGCAGGCACAACCAGAACGCGGCCTGCGCGCCGACACCTGGCAGCGGCGGCAGCGGCCAGGTGGCCGTTCCAGCGGCCCCCGCGGTGCCGGCAGCCCACGCGACCGCCACGCTGCCGATCGACACCACGCCGGCCTGCAGCGCGGTGACCGCCAGCGCGGGCGGCGGCTGCCCGCCCATGCTGTGCTTCATCGCGCAAACATAGACGGCCCGCAGCAGCGCGGCAAGCAGGATCAGCGCATCGCCGGGATGGAAAGTCAGCGACCAGGTACCGTCCGCGGCCAGTACCCACGCACCGCACAGCGACAGCAGCACCGCCGCCCACTCCAGGCGGGAAGGCCGGCGCGACAGCAGCAGCCATTCGATCAGCGGCGTCAGCACCACGCACAGGCTGATCAGGAACGCCGCATTGGCGGCCCGTGTCAGCAACAGGCCGAAGGTCTCGCACAGGAAGATGCCGAGCAACAGGACACCGGCACCCGCTATGCGCGCCAGCGATGCCGTCGGTATGCCGCGCAGCCCGGCCAGCGTCGGCGACAGCAGCACAAAGGTCAGCCCGAAGCGCAGCGCCAGCAGGCCCAGCACCGGGTAGTGCTGCAGCGCCTGCTTGGCGACGCCATAGCTGGTGCCCCACACCACGGCCACCCCGAGCAGCATCAGGTCGGACAACATCAGCAGGCGGGCTTGTCGGGCGGTCATGGACTGAGCGCATCGGCGGGCGAATGGATCGGTCCGAACATTGTCCGGCATTGCATCCGCGGCGATAATCGGTCCGTCCTGCAAATCTTTGATGTCGTAGATTCATCAATTGCCAACGCGCCGCCGATGCACCAGAACACCCTGATCGCCCTGCTCCCCGACCTGGCCGTCTTCGCCCGTGTCGTCGAGACCGGCAACTTCTCGCTGGCCGCGCGCCAGCTGGGCAGCACGCCGTCGACCGTCAGCCGGCAGATCAAGCGGCTCGAGGAAGCGCTGGCCACGCGGCTGCTGGAACGCTCGACCCGCAAGGTCCGCGTAACGGAAGCGGGCGAGCAGGTCGCGCGGTTCTGCCGCGACATGGTCGGGGCCGCCGCCGGCGCGGTCGACGCGGCGGGCCAACTGGGCGGGCGGCCGCAGGGGCGCGTCACGCTGAGCGCGCCGGTGGCCTATGCCAAGACCGTGATCCACCCGCTGATTCCGGCGTTCCTGCGCCAGTACGAGCAGATCGACGTGCATCTGCGCTTTTCCGACCAGAGCGTCGATCCGCTGGCCGACGAGGTCGATCTGGTGATCCGGCTGACGGACGATCCGCCGCCGGGGCTGGCCGGCCGCCGGCTCGGCGCCGTGCGTTGGGTGTTATGCGCGTCGCCGCGCTACCTGCGCAAGCGCGGCATGCCGGCGCAGCCCCGGGCGCTAGCCGAGCACGACTGCCTGTTCCTCGGCGAGGTTGCCGACGACAATCGCTGGCGCTTTCGCCGTGGCGGAGAAACGCAGACGGTAACGGTACGCGGGCGCTATATCGCCAACCATGTCGGCGCACGGCTCGAAGGCGCGCTGGGCGGCCTGGGCATTGCCGCGCTGCCCGACTTCGCGGCACAGGCCGCCCTGCAATCGGGCAAGCTGGCGCAGGTGCTGCCGGACTGGGACTTCCGCGCCCGTGCCTACCAGGGTGCGGTGTGGCTGCTGTATCCGCCCAAGCGCGTGCTGCCGCCAAAGGTCCGTGTGCTGATCGACTATCTGGCGATGCATCTGGACGACGCGCGCGAGCGCCCCGCCGCGGTTGCGCCCACCGCTACGCCACGGCGTCGCACAAGGCCTCAGCCGGCCTCGCGCTGAGTCGGCCTCAACCCATCGGCGGCCCACGCGTCGATCATGAAGTCGTCCTCGCGATAGCTTGCCGTGCGCGCGAAGCCGGTCTCCTGCTCGAGGAGGCGATGCACCTCGTCCGCGGGACACGCCTGCTCGTCGAACGGATGCCGCCAGTGGCAGGCCAGCACCAGCCCGTCGGGCTCCATCGATTCGCGCACCCTGCGCGCCAGCCAGGCGACCTGATCCGGCGCGAGGTAATAACAGAACTCGCTGAGCACCACCAGATCGAAGCGCTGCGCCGGCCATTCCCATGGCACCTTGATCGCTTCCACACGCACGTGCGCGGCAGGGCTCGCGCGCGCCGCCGCGGCCTCGATCGCGCGCGGATGCCGGTCGGCCGCCAGCAGCGCCTCGCAGCGCGATGCCAGCGCGGCCGTCATTTCGCCGTTGGCGCAGCCGGGCTCGAAGGCCGAGCGATAGCGCGGCCGATCGAGCATCGCCAGCAGCAGCGCGCGCTTGCGCGCCTCGAACCAGCGGGTGCGGTAGTGCCAGGGATCGTCGCCGTTGGCGTAGACGGCGTCGAAGTAGCCGTCGGGCGTCGGCTGGCCGGGGCTCATGCCTGGCCCTCGTATCGGCGCCGCAGCTCGCGCTTGAGCAGCTTGCCGCTCGGATTTTTTGGCAGCGCGTCGGCGAAGATCACGCGCTTGGGCACCTTGAAATGCGCCATGCTGTCCTTGCAGAAGTCGATCACCTGCTGCTCCGACAACGACTGCCCTTCCTTGAGCACGATCACCGCGGTCACCGCCTCGACCCAGTAAGGATCGGGCAGACCGATCACCGCGACCTCGGACACCGCGGGGATGCGGAAGATCATTTCCTCGACCTCGCGGCTGGCGACATTCTCGCCGCCGCTCTTGATCATGTCCTTCTTGCGGTCGACGATGGTGATATAGCCCTGCTCGTCGCGCACGGCGAGGTCGCCGCTATGGAACCAGCCGCCGCGGAACGCTTCCGCGGTGCGCTCGGGATCGTTGTAGTAGCCGTCGAGCAGTTGCGGCGAGCGATGGACGATCTCGCCAATCTCGCCCGGCGCGACATCGCGCATCTCGTCGTCGACGATGCGGGTCTCGACATTGAGCGCCGGCTTGCCGGCCGAGCCGGCCTTGCGCAGCTGGTCGTCGGGATGCAGCACCGTGGCCAGCGGCGCGATCTCGGTCTGGCCGTAGAAGTTCCACAGCCGCACGCGCGGCATGCGGCGCTGCATTTCCTTCAGCACCTCGACGGGCATGATCGACGCCCCGTAGTAGCCCTTGGCCAGCGAGCCCAGGTCCGCGCCCTCGAACAGCGGCGAGCGCAGCAGCGCGATCCAGATCGATGGCGGCGCGAAAAACGCATTGACGCGATGGCGCGCGATCAGCGGCAGGATCACGTCGGGCCGCGGCTGTCCGGTGATGATATTGGTCGCGCCCAGATACACCGCGGGCCCGAGGAACACATCGAGCTGCGCGCAGTGATACAGCGGCAGCGCGTGCAGCACCACGTCGTCGGCCTGCATATTGCCCTCGACGATGCAGGTCACGTATTCCCACAGCACCGCCTCGTGGCTCAACATGGCGCCTTTGGGCAAGGACTCGGTGCCGCTGGTGTAGATGATCTGCAGCAGCGCGCGCGGAACAACCGGCGCGATGTCAGGCGCCGGTGCGCTCGCCATCAGGAGATCGTCGAAGCGCAGCATGCCCTCGGGCGCGCCGTCGGCCTGATCCTCGGACGGCAGCCAGATCTGCAGGCCGATCAGCACGCCGGGATGTTGCCCGTCCGCCGCGCCCTGCTCTGCCGCAGCGACCGCGGCGACGGCCAGCGCCTCGAAGCCCGCGCCCACCAGCAGCGTGCGCGCGCCGGAGCTGCGCAGGATATAGGCCACCTCACTGGCATTGAGCATGAAATTGATCGGCACCAGCACAGCGCCCATACGGGCCAGCGCGAAGCGCATCGCCGCGAATGCATGCGAATTGCGCGACAGGATGGCGACGCGGTCGCCGGCGGCGATGCCCTGCTGCGACAGGGCCGCGACCAGGCGGTCGCAGATCTGGTCGAAATCGCGGTAGCTCCACTGCACGTCGCCGCAAACGATGGCGGTCTTGTCCGGCGTGCGTTGCGCCGAGCGCCGCAGGATGTCTCCCACGCCATGCTGATGCGCGCGGCGGATCGCCGCCTGCTGGTCTAGCGTCATGCTGCTGTCTCCTGTGCCTGTTCTGTGCTCGTTCCATGCTCGTTCTGTGCATCCTGCTCGCGGCGGACCGCTGCGGGGAACATCGGCCGCCAGCCGCGTCAGGCTAGCAGCATTCCCGCGCCGGCGCATCCCCCCTGGGCCCGGTGCCGGCGATGCTACCATCGCCGGATCGTTCGTCAGCCGTGCTTTCGCCCATGTCCACGTCCCCACGCCGTTCCGATCCTTTCGTCGATCACCTGCTCGAACTGATGGCGCCGCTGGCCGCACGGATCGGCCCGATCGCGGCGAAGCGGATGTTCGGCGGGCATGGCTTGTATTACGACGGGCTGATGTTCGGCCTGGTAACCGATGGCCGCTGCTATCTGAAGGCAGACGCGGTCACGCTGCCCCGATTCGAGGCGCAACGCTGCGAGCCCTTCAGCTATCGCAGCCGCGACAAGGAGGTGGTGATGCGCCACTACCTGAGCCTGCCGGCGCAGTGCCTGGAATCGGCGGGCGAGATGGAACCGTGGGCGCGCGAGGCGGTGGAGGCCACGCTGCGGCTGGCAAACGCGGCGCCGGCCAGGCGCAAGCCGGCGGCGAGGAAGTCGGCACCGAAGCTGGCGGCACCTAGCACGGTCGCACCGACGAAGGTGGCGGCGAAGAAGGTGGTGGCGAAGAAGGAGGCGCCGAACAAGGATGCCGTCCAACCCGAGCCGCGGCGCAAGGCGCGGGGATAACGCCGGTCAGATCTCGTCGATCGCGGTCGACGCGGTCGGTTTGCCCGCTTCCTGCTCCAGCGAGAAGCGGTCACGCGTGGTGACATAGAAGCTGGCACCGAAACGCCCCACCGGAAAATAGTCCTGCAGCCTGACGCGCCAGCGTTCGGTATCGATCAGGCCGTCCCTGGCATGCAGCCGCAGCACGCGGCCGATAAAGATCTGGCGGCTGTCGGTCTCCAGCGTCTCCCACAGCAGGCATTCGAACGCGACGGGTGCCTCGGCGATCCGCGGCGGCGCGATTTGCGTGCTGGGCGCCGCGGTCAGGCCCACATGCGCGAGTTCGCTGACATCGGGCGGCAGCCGCTCGCCGCAGCGGTGCATCCGTTCGGCCATCGCCTCGTCGCACAGATGCACGACGAATTCGCCGGTGCGCACGATGTTGGCGGCGGTGTCCTTCAGCGCGCCGTCGGCCAGCCGGTTGACGCTGATCATCACGATCGGCGGCTCCTCGCCCAGCATATTGAACATCGAGAACGGCGCCGCATTGGCGGTGCCGTCCTGCCCCAGCGTCGTCACCAGCGCGATCGGCCGCGGCACGATCAGGCTGGCCATCAGCTTGTAGCGCTGGTATTCGGTAATGGCGTCGAAATCGATTTCCATATTGGCGCGATCGCCTCGTTGATGTCGTGTCAAAGGCCGAGCAGCTGCGCCAGGCTCTTCTCGCCCTGCATGCGCGAGGTCTCGATGCGCTGCTCCAGCTCGCGCAGATGCGCGTCCATCCGCGCGATCGCGCCGGCCGCATCGCGCTGCTCGATGCAATCGACGATCGCCGCGTGCTCGTCGTGCTCGCATGGCGCATGGCCCGGCGGCTCGTACAGGCCGACGATCAGCGAGCAGCGCGACACGAGCTCGGTCAGATAGCGCTGCAGCACCGGATTGCGCGCCAGCGCCGCGATGCGCAGATGGAAGCCGCTCGCCAGCCGCGCCCACGAGGGCTGATCGAAGCGGTGCATCGCGTCGTGCTCGTCGGCCAGCTGCCGGCGCAGATCGCGCAGATCGGCCGCGGTGACGCGCGCCACCGCCATCTCGACCAGCACGCGTTCGAGCGCCCGCCGCGCTTCGAAGATCTGGCCGGTCTCCTCCGGCGTCGGCTCGGCGATCACCGCGCCCTTGTTGGGCCGCAGCGCGACGATGCCGTCGTGCGCCAGTTTCTCCAGCACGCGCCGCACCACCGCACGGCCCACGCCGAACAGCTGGCACAGCTCCGGCTCCGGCAGCTTGGTCCCGGGCGTCAGCCGATGGTTCAGCACGCCGTCGAAGATCGCCTGGTAGATGCGCGTGTCGGCATCGACGGGCGGGCGTTCCGTGGGCACGGCCGCTGCCTTGGCCTTGTTGGCGATGGACTTGGCACCGCCTTTGGTCAACGAATGAACGGTCATGCTGTCAGCCCCGGGTTGGCGGTTGTCGCGGCGGATGTCGCAACGGATGTCGCGGCGGTTGTCGCGGCGGTTGTCGCAACGGATGTCGCCATCGATGCCGCCACGCCGGACGAGGCGACGGCAGCCCCGCCGGCCACGGCCTCCATCGCTTCGCAGATCGCGCCGGGGGTCGTCATCCAGATCTCGCCGTCATCGCGGCGCCGGGCGATATGCGCCAGCGCCCTGCGCAGATGACGCAGCCGGTGCGGCTGCCCGACCAGATAGGGATGCAGCGCGATTCCCATCACCAGCGGCTGCGGCCGCGTGGCGTGGTTGGCCTGCGCCAGCATCTCGTCGAAGTGGTCGACGATCATGTCGGCGAAGGCCGCACCGTCCATTTGCCGTCCGACAATCATCGGAATGTCGTTGAGCTCCTGCGGATAGGGAATCGACCATAGCGGCCCGCCGCGCGTCGCCATGCGCACCGGACGATCGTCGTGGCACCAGTTCAGCGTGTAGCGGTAGCCGGTCTCGCTGAGCAGGTCCGGCGTCAGCGCGCTCTCCGAGATCCACGGCGACAGCCAGCCTTTTGGCGGCTCGCCCGCATGGGCGGCGATGCGGTCGCGGCAATGGCGCAGCAGCGCCCGCTCGCCGGCCTCGTCCAGATCGCTCTGGCGCACCGCATTGGTATGCCCGTGCCCGATCAGCTCGTCGCCGCGCGCCAGAAAGGCGTCCGGCACCTCGGGGCAATGGTCGTACAAGGCAGTGTTGAGCAGCACGCCGGCAGGCATGCGCAACTGATCGAACAGCTCCAGGCAACGCCAGACGCCGACACGGTTGCCGTATTCGCGCCAGCTGTAGTTCAGCACGTCTGGCTGCGGCGAGGCAGGTCCGATATTCGCGCCCAGCCCCTCGCCAAAGGCGAAGTGCTCGATATTGAAGCCGAGATAGACCGCGAGCCGCGCGCCGCCCGGCCAGACGAAATCGTCGGTATCGGTAATCGGCCGATAGGCAAAGCGCCCATGCGTGCGCAGCGGGCCAAACGTCGTTGCGGCGGGGCTGCCGCCGCGGTCGTCGCCTGCCGTCAGCGGCGGCAGCGGCGGTAGCGGCGGTAGCGAAATCGGATTGTGGGTCATCGCCCTGTGTTTCCCTGTTTGGCGATCGCGGCATCGGAGCGCGGCATCGGAGCGCGGATCGGTGCGCCTGCACCGTCCTGGCCCCGCTTCCGCATCTTCCGCACCGCATCCGTGCGGCACGCACCGGCCTCGATCGCATTCATCTCGATGGCGCAATCGTTCGCAAGATGCGAGCCAGATCGTATGCGATCCGCCACCCCTTTCCCTGCAACGCATCGCGTGCCGAATGTCGACGCGTGGCATGGCTCTTGCGACCGCATCGCCGGTCCGTCGCTTCCATGACGCCAATCGCTTCTTCCTGCACCGATCCGGAGAACTGCCATGTCCCGCCACCGCCCCGAACCACGCCGCCGCGCGCTGATGCTCGCCGTCGCCGCCATCACCGCCGCCTGCGTGCTGCCCGCCGTGCCGGCGCTGGCGGCCGACACCGTCAAGATCGGCCTGATCACCGCGATGACCGGACAATCGGCACGCGCCGGCGAAGCGCTGACGCGCGGCATGACCATCGCGATCGACGAGATCAACGCCAAAGGCGGCGTGCTGAACGGCCGCAAGCTCGAACTGGTTCGGCGCGATGACGAGAGCAATCCCGCCAAGGGCGTGCTGGCCGCACGCGAGCTGATCTACAAGGAGAAGGTCGCGGTGCTGTTCGGCGGGCTCGACACGCCGGTGTCGATGGCCATCGTGCCGATCGCCAACCAGGAGAAGGTGCCGTTCATGGGGCCGTGGGCGGCCGGCACGCCGATCACGCGCAACGGTGCCAATCCCAACTTCGTGTTCCGCGTCTCGGCGGTCGACGAGCTGGTCGACAAGGCGATGCTGCAATACGCCCAGAAGACCTTCGGCGCCAGCAAGCCGGGGCTGATCCTGGTCAATAACCCGTGGGGCGAGTCCAACGAAAAGGGCATCGTCGCGGCGCTGACGGCCAAGGGCATGAAGCCGGCCGGCATCGAAAAATTCGAAGCCAACGACGTCGACGTGGTGCCGCAACTGGGCCGCCTGAAGGCCGCGGGCGCCGACGTGCTGCTGATGGTCGGCAACGTCGGCCCTTCCGCGCAGGTCGTCAAATCACTGGACCGCATGGGCTGGAAGGTACCGGTGGTCTCGCACTGGGGCCCCGCCGGCGGGCGCTTTACCGAGCTGGCCGGACCGAACGCCCGCAACGTCCACTTCGTGCAGACCTACAGCTTCTTCGGCGCGCCGTCGCCGGTCGGCACGCGCGTCGTCAATGCGCTGAAGGCGAAATACGGCGACATCAAGGGACCGGACGACATCACGCCGGCTGTCGGCGTCGCCAACGCCTACGACGCCACGCATCTGGCCGCGCTGGCGATCCAGCGCGCCGGCTCGACCAAGGGCGACGCGGTACGGCAGGGCTTCTACCAGATCGATCGCTACGAAGGGCTGATCAAGACCTATGTGAAGCCGTTCTCGCCGCAGGTGCATGACGCGCTGACCGAGAACGACTACGTCTGGGCCCAGTTCATCGACAACCGCATCGTGCCGGTCGCCGACAAACAGGTCGCGTCCAGGTAAGCCGCCGCTGCCGCCCGCTCGAGGAACGCCTGATGTTATGGATCTCCGCACTGATCAGCGGTCTTGGCCTGGGAAGCATGTACGGGCTGATGGCGCTGGGTTTTCATCTGACCTTTGTGGTCAGCGCCACCGTCAATTTCGCCCAGGGCAGCTCGATGATGCTCGGTGCGGTGCTGACCTACACCTTCGCGCAGACGCTGGGCTGGCCGATGGCGCCCTCCGTGCTGCTGGCGCTGGCGCTGTGCGCGCTGTACGGGCTGGCGGTCGAATTCGTCGCGGTGCGCCCGTTCGCCAGCCGCGGCTCCGATGCGTGGCTGATGGCCACGGTCGCGCTCGGCATCGTGCTCGATAACGTCGTGACGCTGACCTTCGGCACCGAGCCGCGCAGCCTGCCGTCGCCATTGGCAACATCGTCGATGCAGCTGGCCGACGGGCTTGGCGTCTATCCGCTGCAGCTGTTGATCCCGGTCGTCGGCCTCGCGCTGGCGGGCGTGCTGCACTACGTGCTGCGCCACTCGCGCTGGGGGCTCGCGATGCTGGCGGTGGTGCAGAACCGCGATGCGGCGCGGCTGATGGCGATTCCGATCCGCCGCACCGTGGCCGCGGCGTTCGCCGTGTCGACGCTGCTGGCCGGCGTCGCCGGCGTGCTGATCGCCCCGCTGTTCAACGTGCAGTCCGACATGGGCACGGTGTTCGGGCTCAAGGCATTCGCGGTGGCGATTCTCGGCGGCCTGTCGAGCGCCTGGGGCGTGATGATCGCAGGCCTGATCTTCGGCGTGGCGGAGGCGGCGATCACGGCCTCGCTGGGCTCGAGCTATACGCAGATCATCACCTTCGCACTGGTGATCGCGCTGCTGGCGCTGCGCCCGGCGGGACTGTTCGGCCGCGCGGAGGTACGCAAGGTATGAGCGCACGTCCTTCTCTCGTCGTCGGCGTCGGCACTCCGCTGCAGATCGCCGCATTGACATTGGCGCTGCTGGGGGCCGCGACCGCGGCCTTGATGCTGAACGGCTATTTCGTCTTCGTGATCGCCGGGGTCGCCATGCTGGCGATCTGCGGCGTCGGCCTGAACCTGCTGATCGGCCTGACCGGCCAGATTTCGTTCGGCCATGTCGGCTTCTATGCGATCGGCGCCTACAGTGTCGCGATCCTGACCGGCCAGGCCGGCTGGAGCTTCTGGCCGGCCTGGCTGGCCGGCACCGCGATCGCCGCGCTGGCGGGCGCGCTGCTGGCGCTGCCGGCGCTGCGGGTCAAGGGCCCCGGACTGGCGATGATCACCATCGCCTTCGGCTTTATCGTCGAGCACGGCGCGGTGGAATGGCGCGCGCTGACCGGCGGCCAGAACGGGCTGATGGGCATCGCCCAGCCCTCGCTGCCCGGCGTCGAAGGCGGCGAGCGGGCGCTGACGCTGATCGCACTCGTGGTGCTGGCCGTGTCGCTGGCGGCTTATGCGCGTATCTCGCGCGGCAGCTGGGGCGCAGCGATGCGCGCCGTGCGCGACAGCGAGACCGCGGCGGCGTCGATCGGCATCGACCCGCTGCTGGTGCGCACGGTGGCCTTCGCCTTCTCGGCCGCGCTGGCAGGGCTTGCCGGCGGACTGTTTGCGCCGATGCAGGGCATGGTCACGCCCGGCATGTTCTCGTTCCTGCAGTCGATCCTGTTCGTGCTGGTAGTGATGATCGGCGGTGCCGGCACCGTCGCCGGTCCGGTGATCGGCGCAGTGGTGGTCGGCATGTTGCCGGAGCTGCTGTCCAGCCTGGAGAACCTGCGGCTGCTCTGTTTCGGCATGCTGCTGCTGGTGGTGCTGTGGGTCGCGCCGCAAGGGATCGTCGGCGTGGCGAGCGCTCTGCTGCGCCGGCTGCGGCCCCAACGGGCCGATGCGACCCCAGCGCCCGAGCCGGCCGACATGCCCCTGCCCGTGCGCGAGGCCGCTGCGCGCCGCGCGCTGGTCGCCGATGGATTGTCGATGGTGTTCGGCGGCGTGCGCGCGGTGGACCAGCTGTCGTTCACGGTGGCCACCGGCGCCGTGACCAGCCTGATCGGCCCGAACGGGGCCGGCAAATCGACCGTGCTCAACATGCTGTCGGGCTACTACCGGCCGCATGCGGGCGGGCGACGGCTCGGCGACGCGGCGCTGCCCGCGCGCGGCGCCTGCCACAGCGCGCGCCACGGCATCGCGCGGACCTATCAGACGTCGCAGTTGTTCGGCGGCATGAGCGCGGCCGACAATGTCGCGCTCGCGCTCGGCGGCGGTCGTCTCGGCACGCTGCTCGGCACCGCGCGTTTCACCGCCGCCGATGTCCGCGCGCAGGCTCGCGCGCTGCTGCGCGCCTGCGGCTATCGCGGCGACCCCGATGCCAGCGCCGCCGACCTGGCGCACGTCGACCGCAGGCTGGTCGAGATTGCGCGCGCGCTGGCCACGCAGCCCGCCGTGCTGCTGCTCGACGAGCCGGCCGCAGGACTGTCGCGCGAGGACAAGGCCAGCCTCGGCAGGCTGCTGCGCCGCATCGCGGACAGCGGCATCGCCGTCGGCCTGGTCGAGCACGACATGTCGCTGGTGATGGACGTGTCCGACCGCATCGTGGTCATCGACGCCGGCCAGCGGCTGGCGGTCGGCACGCCGGCCGAGGTGAGGGCCGATCCCGCGGTCCGCCGCGCCTACCTTGGCGAAGCGGCCGCCGGCGGACCGCCGCGCCAATACCGCGACACCGCCGGCGCGGAACTGCTGGGCGTCAATGCGCTGCGGGCCGGCTATGGTGCCGCACCCGTGCTCCATGACATCGCGCTGCAGGTGCGCGAGGGCGAAATGGTGGCGCTGCTCGGCGCCAACGGCGCCGGCAAATCCACGCTGATGCGCGCGCTCTCCGGCCTGCACCGCCCGGTGCAAGGCGGCATCGCGTTCGACGGCACCGATCTGGGCGCCATCGATGCGGCCCGCATCGCGGCGATGGGCATGGTGCTGGTGCCCGAGGGGCGGCAGGTGTTTGCCGAGCTGTCGGTGCTCGACAACCTGAAGCTCGGCGCGTTTCCGTCCGGCCGTCTGCGCCGCGGCGAGATGCAGCGCCGCATCGAATCGATGTTCGCGCGGTTCCCGCGCCTGCGCGAACGCCAGCACCAGCGCGCCGGGCTGCTGTCCGGCGGCGAGCAACAGATGCTGGCCATCGCGCGCGGCCTGATGTCGCAGCCGCGCATGCTGCTGCTCGACGAGCCGTCGCTTGGCCTGGCCCCGAAGGTCATCGACGAGCTGTTCGCCTCGCTGGACCGCTTGCGCGAGGCGTCGATCACGATCCTGCTCGTCGATCAGATGGCCGCGCTGGCGCTGACGCTGGCCGACCGCGCCTATGTGCTGGAGGAAGGCCGCGTCGTCGCCAGCGGCCGCGCCGACCTGCTGGCACGCGACCCGGCGCTGGTGCAGGCGTATCTGGGCGGCGCCGACGGTGGCCATGCCGCCGGGAATCCCGCTGCTGCGACGCAAGCGGTGGTGGCCTGATGGAAGCCGCTCTCTTTCCCCGTGCCGGTCTCGCCCGCTCCCGCGCGGGCATGGTGACCAGCCCGCATGCGCTGGCCAGCGAGGCCGGACTCGAGGTGCTGCGCGCCGGCGGCAACGCGATCGAAGCGGCGATCGCGATCGGCGCGACGCTGTCCGTTACCTACCCGCATTTCACAGGGCTGGGCGGCGACGCCTTCTGGGTCATTGCCGACGAGGCCGGCGAGGTCCGCACGCTGTCCGGCATCGGCCAGGCGGCCGCGGCCTCGCCGGCATTCGATGGCGAGATTCCGACGCGTGGACCTGCGGCAGCGCTGACCACCGCCGCCACCGTCGATACCTGGGATCGTGCCTATTGCCTCGGCCGCGACGCGTGGGGCGGCACGCGGTCGTGGGAATCGCTGTTCCACCGCGCCATCGAGCATGCCGAGGCAGGGTTCCCCGTCACGCCGTCGCAGCGCTTCTGGCAGGACTTCCGCGCGGGACAGTGGCGCGACTGGCCCGGCTTCGCCCGCGTGTTCCTGCCCGAGGGCCGCATTCCCGAGATCGGCGAGCCCTTTCATCAGCCGGAGCTGGCGCGCAGCCTGTGCCGGATCGCCGAACATGGCGCGCGCGACTTCTATGAAGGCGAACTGGCCGAACGCGTCGCCAGAGGCCTGCGCGAGGCCGGCTCGCCGTTGCGCGCGGCCGATCTCGCCGCGACGCGTGCCCGTGAAGAATCGCCGCTGACAGTGCCCTACCGCGGCGGTAAGCTGGTCAGCCTGCGCCCACCCACGCAGGGCGTCACCACGCTGCAGATCATGGGGATACTGGACCGCTTCGATGTCGCCGCGATCGCCGAAGGCAGCGCCGACTACTACCATCTGCTGGTCGAAGCGGTAAAGCAGGCGTTCATCGAGCGCGACCGCTACGTGGCCGATCCCGAGTTCGTCGACGTGCCGGTGGAGCCGATGCTGTCGGCCCCGCATCTCGATACGCTCGCGGCGGCGATCCGGCGAGACCGCGCGCTGCCGTGGCCGCACCGCTTCCGCACGGGCGATACCGTCTATCTCGGCGCAGTTGACAGCCAGGGCCGCTGTGCCAGCGTGCTGCAGACCGTCTACTTCGATTGGGGCAGCGGCGTGGTGGCCGGCGACACCGGCATCCTGTGGCACAACCGCGGCGCGGCCTTCGGCACCGATCCGCGGCATCACAACGTGCTGAGGCCGGGCAAGCGGCCCTTCCACACGCTCAACCCCGGCCTCTATCTGCACGACGGCCGCCCGCGGCTGCTGTACGGCACGCAGGGCGCCGACGGACAGCCGCAGACGCTGGCGGCGGTGCTGACGCGGATGATCGACTACGGCATGGACCCGCTGACGGCGCTGTCCCGTCCGCGCTTCCTGTTGGGCCGCACCTTCTCGGATACGCGCGACACGTTGAAGCTCGAGGCCGACGCCGGCGACGCGGTGATGCAGGCGCTGACCGCGCGCGGCCATGAGCTGAGTCCGATCCCCGCGCAGAGTCCGCTCGCCGGCCACCCCGGCGCGATCCGCATCGACGCGGACGGCAGCATCTCCGGCGCACACGATCCGCGCAGCGACGGCATGGCGATCGGTTGCTAGCGGTTGCTAGCGGTCGCTGGCGGTTGCTGGCGGCTGCTGGCGGTTGCCGTTATCGCCCACGTTCGGCGCCGCCTAGGCTACGACGCGCCGGCAGCCACCGCGTCGGGATGGACAGCCACCGCCTCCACCTCGACCAGCACGCCATAGTGCAGCGCCGGCACCGGCACCACAGCCCGGGCCGGCCGCGCGCCGCCGAGCAGCTGACGATAGACCGCGTCGAAGGCCGGCCAATGCTCGACCCCGGCGAGGTAGACGGTGACTTTCAGCACGTCGTGCCATCCGCAGCCGCCCGCCGCCAACGCGGCCTCGACGTTGCGCAGCGCCAGCGCGGCCTGTTCCGCCAAAGGCAGATCGGCGCGCGGCTCGCCGTGCGGGTTCAGCGGCAGCTGTCCCGACACGAAGACGAGGCCCAGCCCCGTGGCCACGTGCGAATAGTGGCCGCGTGGCGGCGCCAGCGTGGGGACCTCGGGATAGGCGACGCCCTTGCCGGCGGGATTCCTGCTTCCTTGATGCCTGTTCGTCATCGCGTTCACCATCCACCAAAACGGGTCCACTGCGCTTCAACATCGATGCCGCCCGCCACCACGGTGTAGCTGCCGTGCTGCGCCGCAGTCGCGCACGCGTGATTCGGCAGGATGCGCAACAGCGTGCCGACCGGCAGCATCGGCGTCGCGGCCGGATCGTTGCGATGACTGACGATGCCGTGTTCCTGGTTGGCATCGACCATCAACAGATCGGCCAGGGGCTTGCCGTCGATATCGCAGACCACGCCATAGCCCTGATCCACCGGCTGCTTCGCGGTACCGCGATCGCGCGACATCGCCATCCAGCCCGCATCGGTGATCAGCCAGCCCTTGTCGCGCCGATGACCGATCACGGTGCACAGCACCGACAGCGCGATGTCCGCGGTCCCGCAGACGCCGATGCCGTTCATTACCAGATCGAAGAACACGAACACTCCGGCCCGCACCTCGGTCACGCCATCGAGGGATCGCGCGAAGTGCGCGGTCGGCGTGCTGCCGACGCTGACCACCGGCGCCGCATGTCCCGCCGCGCGCAGACGCTGCGCGGCCCGTACCGCGCCGGCACGCTCCTGTTCGGCCAGCGCCGCGATGGCTTCGACCGAGCGGCAATTGTAGGAGTCCCCCGCGTGGGTCAGCACACCGGCGAGCCAGGCGCCCTTCCGTTCGTCGTCCCGCAGTTCCGCGGCGATCTCCAGCAGCATCGGATCCTCCGGCTTGACACCGGAGCGGTGGCCGTCGGTATCGATCTCGATCAGCACCGGCACGCCGAGCGTGCGTTCGCGACAGTAGGCGGCGACCGCGCGGGCAGCCTCGATGTTGTCAAGCAACAGCGTCATCCGCGCGCCGCGCCGCGCCAGGTCTTCGACATGCGGCAGCTTCGACGGCACGATGCCGACGGCATAGAGAATGTCGGTCCAGCCGTGCGCAAAAAAGTAGTCGGCCTCCTTCAGCGTCGACACCGTGATCGGCGTGCCCGGCGCACCGATGCGCGCCGTGACATCGGCCGACTTGTTGGTCTTCACATGCGGACGCAGCGCGACGCCAAAGGGCGCGAGCCGCTCGCGCAGCCGGGCGATATTGCGCTCCATCTTCGGCCGATCGAGCACCAGCACCGGCGTTTCCAGTTCATGCAGTGTCATCAGATTCCTTTCCTGTGTCTTCGTGTCGCCTGTCCCCTGTCCCCTGTCCCGTGTCCCGCGATCGGCGTTGATCGCTCGCTCCAGTTGCACCTGGTTGGCTGCGGGCGTGGCCAGTCTAGGCGAATGGACGCGATACGGGGTTAATGAAATAGAATGGCTTCATTCACCGCAGGGTTAATAATGACGAAGCTCGACATCGACGACCTGCGCTTCATCCTGGCGCTCGACCGGCTCGGCAGCCTGGCGGCGCTCGCGCGCGAGCAAAACGTGACGCCGCCGGCCGTGACCAAGCGCCTCAGTCAGCTGGAAGCGCGCCTGGGTATCCGGCTGGCGTTGCGCACCACGCGTCGGCTGCAGTTGACTCACGAAGGACATCTGCTGGCGCAGCACGCCACCGGCGTGCTCGAACAGATGCGGGCCATCGAGGAAGCGCTGCAGCAGCGCAGCCAGGCGGTGGCGGGCAAGCTCAAGGTGCACGGGCCGTTCGGCTTTGGCCGGCGCTACCTGGGTCCGCTGCTGGCGCAGTTTCACAGCACGCATCCCAGTCTCGAGGTCCAGCTGTATCTGTCGGACAACCTGATGCTGCCGCGCCAGCCGGTGCACGGACACGATGCCTTCGATGTGCTGGTCACGATCGGCGCGATCCCGGACTCGCGCTGGATTGCGCATCGCATCGCACCGAACCGCCGCATCCTGTGCGCCGCGCCCGCCTATCTGGCCAAGGCGCCGCCGCTGTCGCGCCCCGCCGATCTGGCGCAGCACGCGTGCCTGGTGCTCAGGGAGAACGACGAGGACGTGACGTTGTGGCGCTTCGCCAGCCGCGAGAGTGGCAAGCAGGCGCGCGAGGGCAGCGCCAAGCCCAGCGCAAGGCGCGGCGGCAAGCGCAGCGAAACCGATGCCGTCAGCGGCGTCGCCCGCGAACACACCGTGCGCGTGCAGCCGGCGATGGAGAGCAATGACGGCGACGTCGTCCATCAGTGGTGTCTGGCCGGCAAGGGCATCATGGCGCGATCGGAATGGGATGTCGCCGACAGCGTGGCATCGGGTCGTCTGGTCGCGCTGCTGCCCGGGTACACGCTGCCCGACGCCGACGTGATGGCGCTGGTGCCGCAATCGCGCGTGGCCTCGATGCGCACGCGCCTGTTCGTCGAGATGTTGCGCAAGGCGTTCGGGCCGAGGCCGCCATGGCGACGCGCCGAGCGGCGCAAGTAGCCGGCAGCAGGGACGTCAGCCGCCGTTCTGATGCGCAACGATATGCAGGCGCATCACGCCGCCGTCGAAGTACTTCCCGTCGAACCGGCGCACCAGTCCGAACGCGGTAAAGAGATCGACATCGAGATCCACCCAGGCCCAGGGCCGTTCCGGGTCGCCGTCGCGCATCACCTCCACCGAGCGCACCGGGGCATAGGGGGCGAACTTGTCGCGCAACCGCTGTTCGGTGATATCGCGATGAAGGCCGCGAATCAGCACCTGCATGTCGATCTCCTGCGGCACGGTCCGGCCGGCATGCCTGTCGCCGAAGCGGCGCACGGTATTCGCCGGACCACAGGACCACTATAGAACGTCCGCGGGCGATCGGCCCGCGTCGGCAGATGCGGTACGCTTGCCGCGGCGCAGTCGCGCGCCTTCTCCTTGATCTGGCGCAAAGGCGATGACCGCTGCGCTCGACAACGGCGACGACGCAGGCCGATAATCGTGTCCATCGTGCCGGCGGCCCTGCACGGCCGCGCCGCTGCACTCACCACGGGACACGGCAATGACCGATTTGCGCAGCAACGCGTCTTCCCCGCCCTCTCCTTCCGGCGCCTCTGCCGGCCCGGCGCCCGCCGCGAGCCCCGCAATCGCCAGCCAGGCGAAGAAGCGCCCGCCCTGGGGACTGTTCATCGCGGTACTGGTGCTGATCGGCGTGCTGTTGCTGCCGACGCCCCCCGACCTGCCGCTCGCCGGACACCGGATGCTGGCCATCCTCGCGTTCGCGGTGGTGGTGTGGATCAGCGAGGCGGTGTCGTACGAGACCAGCGCGATCATGATCACCTCGCTGATGGCCGCGCTGATCGGTCTCGCGCCCATGGTCGACGACCCCAACACACTCTATGGCACCTCGCGTGCGCTCGGCATGGCGCTCGCGGGTTTCGCCAATACGGCGCTGGCGCTGGTCGCCGCCGCGCTGTTCATCTCCGCGGCGATGACGGTCACCGGACTGGACCGCCGCATCGCCTTGGTCACGCTGTCCGCGATCGGCACCAGCAAGCGGCGCATCCTGATCGGCACCATCGCGGTCACCATCGCGCTGTCGCTGGTGGTCCCGAGCGCCACCGCGCGCAGCGCCTGTGTGGTACCGATCATGATGGGCATCATCGCGGCGTTCGGCGTCGACAGGCGCTCCAATATCGCCGCCGGCATCATGATCACGGTGGCGCAGGCGACCAGCATCTGGAACGTCGGCATCCAGACCGCCGCCGCGCAGAACCTGCTGGCGGTCGGCTTCATGGACAAGCTGCTGGGCGAACGTGTTACCTGGCTGCAGTGGATGATTGCCGGCGCACCATGGGCGCTGGCGATGTCGGTGGTGCTGTATCTGCTGGTGCGTTGGCTGCTGCCACCGGAAACCGAAGCGATCCCGGGCGGCAAGGAGGCGGTGCAGCGCGAGCTGGCAGCGCAGGGGCCGATGAGCGGGCCGCAGAAGCGCCTCGCCGCGGTCTCGGTCGGCCTGCTGCTGGCGTGGGCCACCGAAGGCAAGCTGCACAGCTTCGACACCGCCTCGGTGACCTTCGTCGGCCTGGTGATCCTGATGCTGCCGCGCGTCGGCGTGATGGACTGGAAGACCATGCAGCAACGTACGCCGTGGGGCACGCTGATCGTCTTCGGCGTCGGCATCAGTCTCGGTACCGCGCTGCTGACCACGCAGGCGGGCCAATGGCTCGGCAAGTTCGTGGTGGCGAATTCCGGCCTGGCGACGCAGGGGCCGATCGCCGTGTTCGCGATCCTTGCCGCCTTCCTGATCGTGATCCACCTGGGCTTTGCCAGCGCCACGGCGCTGACCGCCGCGATGCTGCCGATCCTGATCTCCGTACTGCAGACGCTGCCGGGCGACATCGACAAGGTCGGCATCACGATGCTGCTCGGCTTCACCATGAGCTTCGGCTTCATCCTGCCGATCAATGCGCCGCAGAACATGGTGTGCCTGGGCACCGATACCTTCAACGGCCGCCAGTTCGCCCGCATCGGCATCCCGGTCACGCTGGTCGGCTACGCGATGATGCTGCTGTTTGCGGCGACGTATTGGCGCTGGCTTGGCTGGATCTGAGGACCGACCTCCGAGGACCATCGCCTCGCAACAACAAGGAGTCCGAAATGAAGATCACCCTGCAGGACGCGCATCGGTTGGCGCGGGACATTCTGGTCGCGCTGAAGGTGCCGGACGACATCGCCGACGACGTGGCCGAGCATCTGGTCGAATCGGACCGCTGCGGCTATGTCAGCCACGGCCTGTCGATGCTGCCGCAGTATCGCGCCTCAGTGGAGGGGGGCAGCGTCAATCCGCAAGGCCGCGCCAGTTGTGCGATGGACCGCGGCACGCTGATGGTATTCGACGGCAATCGCGGCTTCGGCCAGCATGTCGGCAAACGCGTGATGCAGGCCGCCATCGAACGCACGCGCGAGCATGGCCATTGCATCTTCACGCTGCGGCACTCGCATCATCTCGGCCGCATGGGGTATTACGGCGAGATGGCGGCGCAGGCGCGGATGGTGCTGCTCAGTTTCACCAATGTCATCAACCGGCCGCCGGCGGTGGCGCCCTACGGCGGCAGGGTCGCCCGGCTGACCACCAACCCGCTGTGTTTCGCCGGCCCGATGCCGAATGGCCGTCCGCCGCTGGTGATGGACATCGCCACCAGCGCGATCGCCATCAACAAGGCGCGCGTGCTGGCCGAGAAGGGCGAGCCCGCCCCGGAGCGCAGCGTCATCGATGCCAATGGCGAGCCTACAACGGACGCTGGCGCGATCTTCGCCGATCCCCCCGGCGCCCTGCTGCCCTTCGGCGGTCACAAGGGCTACGCGCTCGGCGTGGTGGCCGAACTGCTGGCCGGCGTGCTGTCGGGCGGCGGTACCATCCAGCCGGACAATCCGCGCGGCGGCGTGGCGACCAACAACATGTTCGCGGTGCTGATCGATCCGCAGCTGGATCTGGGCCTGCAGTGGCAGAGCGCCGAGGTCGAATCGTTCGTCCGCTATCTGCAGCAGACTCCGCCCGCGCCGGGATTCGACCGCGTGCAGTACCCCGGCGAGTACGAGGCCGATCATCGCGCCCGCACCGGCGACGAACTGGACGTGAATCCCGCGATCTGGCGCAATCTCGCCAAGGTGGCCGGCGATCTGGGGGTGGCGCTGCCAGGTCAGTGAAGCCGGCCGCCCGGCGGCGCATCGCTCTGGCGATGCAGGCTCAGATCGTGCCGTCGCCCTTCAGCGCGGCAATCTCGTCGGCGCCAAAACCCCAATCGCGCAGCACGGCCTCGGTGTCGGCACCGGGCGGCGACGCAGGCGTTGGTTTGGCCGTCGCCGTGCGGGAGAAGCGCGGCGCCGGCGCGGGGTGAGTCACGCCATCGACGTCGATAAAGGTCTCGCGGGCGCGGTTGTGGGCGTGGACCGGGGCTTCGTCCCAGTCCAGCACCGGGGCAAAGCACGCATCGCTGCCCTCCATCAACACGCACCACTCGTCGCGCGTGCGAGTCTTGAACACCTCGGCGAGCCGCTGCTTCAGCAGCGGCCAGTTGCGCGGGTCGCCCTGCGTGGCGAAAGCCGGATCCTCGATGCCGCACAGTTCGATCAGCTTGCGGTAGAACTGCGGCTCGAGCGCGCCGATCGCGACGTACTTGCTGTCGGCGCACGCATAGGTGCCGTAATACGGCGCGCCGCCGTCGAGCAGGTTGTCGCCGCGCCGGTTGCTCCAGCGGCCGGCTGCCTTGAAGCCGTACATCATCGCCGACAGCAGCGCCGCGCCATCGGTCATCGCGGCATCGACGACCTGCCCCTTGCCGCTGCGCTGGCTCTCCAGCACGGCGCAGACCACGCCGAAGGCCAGCATCATCGCGCCGCCGCCGAAGTCGCCGATATAGTTCAGCGGCACGACGGGCGGCGCATCGGGAAGACCGATCGCATGCAGCGCGCCGGTGATCGCGATGTAGTTGATGTCGTGGCCCGCCGCCTGCGCCAGCGGTCCGTGCTGGCCCCATCCGGTCATGCGGCCGTAGACCAGGCGCGCGTTGCGGGCCAGGCAGATATCGGGACCGAGCCCGAGCCGTTCCATCACGCCGGGACGGAAGCCTTCGATCAGCACGTCGGCCTGTTCGATCAGACGCAGCACCGCCTCGGTGGCGCGCGGCCGCTTCAGGTCGATCGCCAGCGAACGGCGGCCCCGTGCGGTCAGATCGAAGCGGACGTCCCTGGGCAACACCCCGTCGCCGCGATGGGGCCGATCGATGCGAATCACTTCGGCGCCCATATCGGCCAGCATCATCGCGCAGAACGGTCCCGGCCCGAGCCCGACCATCTCCACCACCTTCAGTCCATGCAGCGGACCCGCCATGCCTGTCTCCCGTTGTCGTGGTATCGTCGGCGCCAAGTTACCACGGCACGCCGGCCGGTGCGACAGCACGCCGATCAGGCTGCCCGCCCCATCGACGACAGCACGACGACAGCACGACGACAGCACGACGAGAGAACGACGAGAGAACGACGAGAGAAGACCATGAACGTCAGCGAAGCCATTGCCACGCGCCGCTCGATCCGCGGCTTTCTCGACAAGCCGGTACCGCCGCAGCTGATTCGCGAAGTCGTCGAGAAGGCGGCGCGGGCGCCGTCCGGCGGCAATCTGCAACCGTGGCATATCCAGGTGGTCGGCGGCGCGCCGCTGGACGAACTGAAGGCCATCATGCGCCAGCGCGTGGTGGACGAACCGAAGGGCGAGCCGGCCGAATACCACATCTATCCGCCCGACCTGGTGTCGCCCTATCGCGATCGGCGCTTCCAGGTCGGCGAAGACCTGTACGGCCATCTCGGCATCCCCCGCGAGGACAAGACCGCGCGGCGCCAGCAGTTCGCCCGCAATTTCCAGTTCTTCGGCGCGCCGCTGGCGCTGTTCTGCACGGTCGATCGCCGCATGGGCCCGCCGCAATGGTCGGACCTCGGCATGTACCTGCAGAACGTGATGCTGCTGCTGCGCGAGGCCGGGCTGGACAGCTGTCCGCAGGAATGCTGGGCGATGTATCCGGAGACGATGCGCCGCTTCCTGCGGACGCCGCCCGAACGCATGCTGTTCACCGGCATGGCGATCGGCTATGCCGATCCGGACGCGCCGGCCAATCGCCTGGTCGCGCGGCGCGCGCCGGTGGAGGAGTTTGCCGAGTTCATCGGCATCTGAACGCTTGTATTTACGCGAACTGCGCCGCCTGCTCGCCCGCCAGCATGCGCCATAGCGCGTGCAAGGTCGGATTGGCGCTGTGCGCCGACCGGTAGGCACAGATCTGCAGCGGCGAGCACCAGCTGTCGTCACCGGCCGGCACCAGCGTGCCCGCTGCCAGCGCCTGCGCGACGGTGCTGTGCGGCAGCCATGCCACGCCGTGCCCTTCGCTGGCCATCTTCAGCAGCAGCATCGCCATATCGGCTTCGTAGCAACGAACCAGGCGGCGATGGGCATGCTTCTGTTCCAGAATCGATTCGACCACTCGGCCCAGCGTGGTGTTGGCGGTATAGGCGAGGAACGGCGTCGCGTTCGAGGCCTTGCCGTCAGGCTCGGCCAGCGAAAACACCGGCGCGCCGCGCGAGGTCGGCACCGACACCGGCATCAGCAGATCGCTGCCCACCGTCAGACTGCGAAAGCGCTCGCTGTCCAGCGACACCGGCACGCGCGGATGGTTGTAGCCCAGCATCAGATCGCAATGGCCCTCCGACAACGCCACCACGGCGTCCAGCACATTGGCGGCCACCACGCGCGCATGGAAGGCGCCCGCACGCTGCCGGCACTGCTTGAGCCAGTCAGGGAGGAAGGTCAGCGACAAGGTATGGCCGGCGGCGATTTCAATGGCCTTGCCCGGCATCGTGGCCTCGCGCCGCAGGGCCGCGCGTGCTTCGAGCAGCCGCTCGCAGGCGTCGCGCGCGGTGGCGCAGAATGCCGCGCCCGCCCGCGTCAGCGCCAGCGGATAGGTATTGCGGTCGACCAGCTCGGCCCCGGCCCACTCTTCGAGAGAGCGAATGCGGCGCGACAGCGCCGACTGGGTGATATGGCGCAATTCCGCGCCGCGCGAAAAGCTGCGCGTGCGTTCGAGCACGAGCAGGTCCTCAATCCACTTCAACTGCATGGTCGTCTTCCGTCGGATGCTTGCCGGCCTCGTCGCGAGGCACGACGGTGCGGCCGCTGGCGCCCTATTCCGTTTCCGCATGGCGCCATGGCCGATCCGCATCAGCTGACGCACGGACCGTGCCTAGAATCGACCATTCCCATCAGCGCAGTCCGCGGTCCGACCGTGGACGCGGCATGACAGGCGCCCGGAGCCGCGCGACAAGCGGACCGCGCCAGATTCGCCATCCCGGCCCATCCCCGCCAACGTCGCCATGCTGGCGCGTCGCGGAGGCGGCCATCACGGAGTCGTCGAGATCATGGTCATGCAACTGCTTCACCCCGCGCGCACCGCCACGGCGCATGCGCGCACCATCCTGAACACTGCCCGGCGCAAGGCGCTGCGGCTCGCCGCCGCGGCAACGGCTGCCGCGATCGTCGCACCCGCCGCGCTGGCGGAATACCCGGACCGTCCGATCCAGCTGGTGCTGTCGTTCCCCCCGGCCGGCGCCACCGACGTGCTCGCGCGCGCGGTCGGTCAGCGCCTGTCCCAGCAGCTTCAGCAGCCGGTGGTGGTCGAGAACCGGCCGGGCGCGGGCGGCGCGATCGGCCTGGCCTACGCCGCCAAGGCGGCGCCCGATGGCTACACGCTGTACCTGGCAGCCGTCAGCAATGCCGCGATCGCGGCGGCCACCTATTCGAGCCAGCCCGCCGACCTGGCCAGGGATTTCGTGCCGATCGCCGGTGTCGGCAACGTGCCGCACATCCTGGTGGTGCCCGCGACGCTGCCGGTCAAGACCGTGCCAGAGCTCGTCAAGTATCTGCAAGGCGCACCGGGCAAGTACAACTTCGCCTCGCAGGGGAACGGCACGCTGTCGCATCTGGAGTCCGAACTGTTCCGGCTGCGCACCGGCGTCGATGTGGTGCACGTGCCGTACAAGGGAAGCGCGTTTGCGCTGCCCGATCTGATGGCCGGCCGCTCGGCCATGATGTTCGACAGCATTCCCTCCGCGCTACCGCACGTCAGATCGGGCAAGCTGCGGCTGCTGGCGGTGGCCTCCGAGCGCCGCGTCGGCTCGCTGCCGGAGGCGCCGACCATGGCGGAGGCCGGCATCCGCGACTTCGGCGTCAACAACCTGTTCGGCCTGGTGGCGCCGAAGGGCACGCCGCCCGCCGTGGTGCAGAAGCTGGCCGCCGCGACCAAGGCGGCGCTCGCCATGCCCGACCTGGTGCAATCGCTCGAAGCGCAGGGTGTGCAGGTGCAATTCACGCCGAGCGACGCCTTCGGCCGCATGATCGGCGAGGAAATGCGGACCTGGAGCAAGGTCGCGCAAGCGGCGAAAGTCAGGATCGACTGACGCCCGAACGCTGCGCCCATCCGGGGCGCCCGGACAGATCCCGGCGCCCGCTCATCGCTCGCTTCCCTTCGCATCCCATGACTTCCTTCCTGAACTTCCCCTACCGCTCCCAGCGCGCGCCGGTGCTGGCCGACAACGTGGTGGCCACCTCGCAGCCGCTGGCTGCGGCCGCCGGTTTGCGAATGCTCGCGCGCGGCGGCAACGCCGTGGATGCTGCGCTGGCCACCGCGATCGCGCTGACCGTGGTGGAACCCTGCATGAACGGCATCGGCGGCGACGCCTTTGCGCTGATCTGGGACGGCAACAAGCTGCACGGCCTGAACGCGTCGGGCCGCGCGCCCCGGACGTGGACGCCCGAGTCGTTCTCCCGCTACGACGCCATGCCGTTCAAGGGCTGGGACAGCGTGACGGTGCCCGGCGTGGTATCGGGCTGGCGCACCGCCTGGGACAAGTTCGGCTCGTTGCCGTTCGAAGACCTGTTCGAGCCCGCGCTCGAGTACGCGCACAACGGCTTCGTGGTCTCGCCTACCGTGCACCGCCAATGGCAGTCCCAGATCCCGGTGCTGGAAAACCAGCCGGGCTTCGCCGAATCGTTCGCACCGCGCGGCCGCGCGCCGCTGCCGGGCGAACGCTTCATTTGCCCCGGCCAGGCCGACACGCTGGAGCGCATTGCGCGCAGCGGCGGCGACGACTTCTACCACGGCGAGTTGGCCGCGCGCATTGCCGCGCATGCCCGCGCCACCGGCGGCCGCATCGATCAAGCCGATCTCGCCGCGCATCGGTCCGACTGGGTCGATCCGATCCAGATGCGCTATCGCGATCTGACGCTGCACGAGATCGGTCCGAACGGACAGGGCATCGGTGCGCTGATGGCGCTGGGCATGCTCGACCAGTGGGACGTCGCGTCGGGCGGCGTCGATTCGGCGCGCACCATGCATCTGCAGATCGAAGCGATGAAACTGGCCTTCGCCGATCTGCATGCCTACGTGGCCGATGCCGACGCGATGCGGGCGATCACCGCGCGCGACCTGCTCGATCCCGCCTATCTGAGCGAGCGCGCCCGCGCGATGGATCCCGCCAGGGCCAGCTATCCCGGCCCCGGCAAGCCGCACAGCGGCGGCACCGTCTACCTGACCGTGGCCGATCAGAGCGGCATGATGGTGTCGTTCATCCAGTCCAACTTCAAGGGCTTCGGCTCCGGCGTGGTGGTGCCGGGCACCGGCATCGCGCTGCACAATCGCGGCTGGGGCTTCACCCTGCAGCCCGGACATCCGAACCAGGTTGCGCCCGGCAAACGGCCCTTCCATACGATCATTCCCGGCTTCCTGACGCGCGGGGGCGCGCCGCTGGCCGCGTTCGGCGTGATGGGCGGCTCCATGCAGGCGCAGGGCCACGTGCAGATGACGAGCCGGCTGGCGGACTTCGACCAGAATCCGCAGGTCGCCTGCGACGCGCCTCGCTGGCGCGTGATGGACGACAACGCGGGCGTCGCGGTGGAGGCGCACTGCCCGGCGGAAACGGTGCAGGCACTGCGTGCGATGGGCCATGCGGTTCAGGTCGCACCGGCCGACAGCCTGGAATTCGGCGGCGCCCAGATGGCGATGCGATTGCCGCAGGGGTATGCCGCGGCGTCCGATCATCGGAAGGACGGCTATCCGCTGGGATTCTAGGGCGCAGCGCAACGGGCCTGTCCGCCTTGGGTAACCGGTCGGCGTTATGATGGCGGCACTCTCAACCATCGGTTGCCGATCATGGACAAGGCCCGCGTCCTCACCCTGTTTATCGGCGTGGTGCGCGCCGGCAGCTTCCGCCGCGCGGCGGTGGAGGCCGGTGTCACGCCGCAGGCGGTCAGCAAGGCGGTGCGCACGCTGGAGGCCGACCTCGGCGTCCGCCTGCTGCACCGGACCACGCGCAAGCTGAGCCTGACGACCGAAGGGGCGCGGCTGTTCGAACTGGCCGCACCCGGCATGCGGCAACTCGATGAGGCGCTGGAGCAGATCCGCAGCAGCAGAAGCGAGGACGATGGCACGATTCGCCTGACTGCGCCGCCATCGCTTGGCAGCCGGGTGCTGGTGCCGCTGATGCACGGCTTTCGGGAACGGTATCCCGGCATCGTGTTCGACGTGGTGCTGAGCGATCTCTTCACCGATCTGGTCGAAGCCCGCATCGATATCGGCTTTCGCGTCGGCACCAGCCCGGGACAGAACCTCGTCGCGCGGCGGCTGTGCGATGTCCCGCTGATCATTTGCGCGTCGCCTGACTACCTCGCGCGGCACGGCGAGCCGGCCACGCCCGAAGCGCTGCTGCAGCACCGGTGCACCGGCTTTCGTCGCGCCTCGACGGGTCGCATGGTGCCATGGGAACTGCAGGTAGACGGCAATCTGGTCTACCAGGAGGTGCCCGCGGTCGCCAGCTTTAACGATCTGGACACCGAGGTCGAAGCGGTGCGGGCCGGCATCGGCATCGGCCAACTGCTCGCCTACATGGTCCACGACGATCTGGTCGATGGCCGTCTCAAGCCGATCCTGACCGACTACACCGCCAGCCAGGTGGGGCTGTACATGTATTTTCCCCATCGCACGCAAATGCCGACACGCGTCCGCCATTTCATCGACTTCGTGGTCGAAGCGAGCCGCGGCGCGGAGCAGTCCCTGTCCAGGCTGGTCGGGCTGGTGGCTTGACGTAGCCAGGCAACTGGCAACTTGCGGTTGTTTCTGAGACGGCATTGGGCGCTCTAGTGCCACGGTCGCTCCCCCTCTAGATTGGTCTCAACGGCGGCTGCATTGCGAAACCCCGGCAACACCGGGGACGCGCCGCAGCCACCGTCCCTTATCGAAACCGATCGAGATCATTTCTCAGGAGCGACATCATGATTGCCCAATTCAGCCGCATCCTCGTTCCCGCCGCCGTTTCGCTGGTGGTCGGCCTTTCCCTGCAAGGCGCGCACGCCGCGCCGATCGACAGCACCCCGGGCAGCACCGCGGCACGCAGCCACGACGTGTTCTCGGAAGGGCTGCGCCAGGGATCGTTCAATCCGTACTCGGAAGGCGCGCGCAACGTCGACGGCGATCCGCGCGCACGCGGTGCGGCGCTGGCCGGCATGCCGTCCCTCGTGTAACGGCGCGCTGCGCTGCCAACACACGTACCACCGCACACACAACCCTGTTGCCAGACCTTTTTTTGAGCATGCCTCAAAGGAGAATCACCATGTCCGCCACCACGACCACGACGATCGCCGCCACCACAAACGACAGCAAGGTCTGGTTCATCACCGGCGCCTCGCGCGGCTTCGGCCTGGAACTGACACGTGCCGCGCTCGCTCGCGGCGACCGCGTCGTCGCCACCGCGCGCCGTCCCGAAACCATCGCCGCCGCAGTCGGCCAGCATGCAAACCTGCTTAGCGTGGCGCTGGACGTCACCAGCGAAGCGCAGGCAATCGCCGCCGCCGAGGCCGCGGTGGCGCGCTTCGGCCGCATCGACGTGCTGGTCAACAACGCCGGCTACGGGCTGCTCGGCGCGGTGGAAGAGGCGTCGGCGAAGGAAGTGGAGCAGCAGTTCGCCACCAATGTGTTCGGTGTGCTGGCCGTGACCCGCGCGGTGCTGCCGCAGATGCGCCGGCAGCGCAGCGGCCACGTGATCAATATTTCTTCGATCGGCGGGTATGCGGCGTATCCCGGCTGGGGCGTCTACGGCGCGACCAAGTTCGCGGTGGAGGGCCTGACCGAGGCGCTGGACGCCGAACTCGCGCCGCTGGGCGTCCGCGCCACCGTGGTCGAGCCGGGCTTCTTCCGCACGGACTTCCTCGACGACAGCTCGCTGGTGCGCGTGCGCTCGGAGATTGCCGCCTACGCCGACACCGTCGGCGCGATGCGTGGCCACATGGCGGCCGCCAACCACCAGCAGCCGGGCGACCCGATCAAGCTGGCCGCGGCCCTGCTGGCGCTGGCCGACAGCGACACGCCGCCGCTGCGGCTGCCGCTGGGCTCGGACACGGTGGCTCGCATTGCGGAGAAGCACCGCAAGGTCGAAGCGGAACTGTCGGCATGGCGGGCGCTGGCGGTATCGACGGATCATGACGACGTGCGGGTGGACGAGGCGGTGCTTGCCGGCCACTGAGGCAATGGAATTGCCCTTGCCCTCTCCCCAGCCCTCTCCCGCAAGCGGGAGAGGGAGCGGCGTGACGCTGTTCAGGTCTCGTCGCTGCCAGCAAGGCAATGTTGCGCCGGCGGTTTTCTCCCTCTCCCGCTTGCGGGAGAGGGGCCGGGGGAGAGGGCAAAGGCGTCCCCAACCC